>JBHGAL010000069.1:0-338 GCA_041949685.1 Wolbachia endosymbiont of Folsomia candida | reverse complement strand
TCTTACGTAATCCATTATTCAAGTTATGTTTAGATTTAATGTATTGTGTGCAAATGGCGGGCGTGATCGTGACGATGCAATTTCTAATGGGCATGATATGCAAAGTTTGCATGGATTTAGTTTCGAGGCAAATATGTACATTGCATAAGGTCGATTTGCACTTATGTATAAAAGCAGACAAGGGACATCAGTAGCACATGTCGCTTGTCTGATAATTAGGTACGTACGGATGATATTTACATTTGGAATCGATGTGACGATTTAATTTCGAGTTTCAAAAATCCCCATTTTCTTGACAAATTCTTGGAAATTTGCCCATTTGTAAAAAGAATCGAAAT
>JBHGAL010000068.1:0-340 GCA_041949685.1 Wolbachia endosymbiont of Folsomia candida | reverse complement strand
ACTTGATTCAAAAAATGGATAACTAATTAATTGGTAAGAAGTAATTAGTGCGAAAAAATATACGGTGCAAATTTGCCAATTTTTTTTTTGCAAAATTCACCCCCAAGATCACCTACAAATTATTACTTTCTACGTCAAACTTTCCTAAATTAATCAAATTTCATACTTTCACTTTTTATAAAAAATATGACACTTTTCTCTCCCCCCTGAATAAAATCTACGTCACAATTACTCCCTAATCCCATCCATCTGTCCACGAATGCATACTTCATAACACCCATAAAAGATACCTTTCACTACACATTTATGCATACATAATTTATCAGGACATCCTCACATA
>JBHGAL010000067.1:0-345 GCA_041949685.1 Wolbachia endosymbiont of Folsomia candida | reverse complement strand
TACTTGAATAATAAAAATCCAGAATTTAATTGAACCGAAGTGACCATGCAGTTTCCCGACAAAGATATAAAGGAAACTAACGGATGCCAAAATAATGGCGACATTGCGGAACACGAACCATTTGAAGTTTTGAACTGGTCCTTTATTGTACTTGAAGAAAAACTGACTCCCCTCCATCTCCAAGGTGATCGGCTGACTGACGCTGCACTTTTGAAATAGAGACATATACGCTGAAAACGCTGTTCGTTCGGATGTGATAGTCACAGAGGTAGAAATATGATGCAAGAATTTCTTCATGGACAGTTTGTACCGCATGATACAATTTTTCAGAAATTTTGACATGTA
>JBHGAL010000066.1:0-351 GCA_041949685.1 Wolbachia endosymbiont of Folsomia candida | reverse complement strand
ATCTGGAATTGAGGGGAGATTGATGGAGGAAGTCGTACGGAGAAAATTAAGGAAGAGGAAGCGGATGAAATTGGGGGACGGATCGGTTACTGGATCGGTCGGTCTGAGTGGGGGGATAGTGACGATTTTTATGCTATCTGGGGCCCTAGGTGTGCTGGGGTTTGTAGTATTTTGTGTAGAAAAATTGTGGATGATGGTGAGTTTAAGAATTGGAGACCACGTGGTCATATTGTGAAAAATTTATAAATGTTAAAGTGGGAAAACTGAGGACCATGCGAACTTTGCTTTTTTTGCTAACGCTGCTAACTCGTTTCCCCAACGATTTCTGTGGAATTTCGCATGATTCAGTAA
>JBHGAL010000065.1:0-356 GCA_041949685.1 Wolbachia endosymbiont of Folsomia candida | reverse complement strand
CGATTTCATCTTCGTCAAGGCTAACCGTCCCCAGTGGAACTGGAGTTTCGGGGTGGACATCGTATGCGATCTTGGCTCCTACTGGGTCAGACCAGACAAGGTAAATACATGGGTCGTACAATTAATTTAATTAATGGTTGCCCATAATTCCTCAATTTTATTTCGGTAGGAGAACATGATTTTGAAAAATGGCGAAAATATCAAACAAGACGTAGACACCCGGCTCGATTTTGGCGACAAACTGGCCTTCGCCAAACATCGCAACGACCCTGGTTCTGGCGGACTTGCGACCTTCACTTTTAAAGTAAAGATAAATAATAATGCAGTATTTAATTGATTAACACATCCTTAAAAAT
>JBHGAL010000064.1:0-356 GCA_041949685.1 Wolbachia endosymbiont of Folsomia candida | reverse complement strand
CTCCACGACCACTAATGTAAATACACATTTCTTGAAGTTTTTGAAAGAATTAAAGAGTTACTTTTTCAACATTTAGTCTTAATAAGCCTCTCCCACCTAAAGATGAGCTGGTTTGCATGAAACAACTATGAACACATTTATAGGGTCTTGCATTTATTTCAATATTTGCGTACATATGTATTAATACAATATGATTCATGAAAATTTAGTAGACTGGTCTCTTTTGTGGATCAAATATCTGGCCCAATTTAACCTTCGTTTATGGTTTCGCACACGCACGGAAGTAGGGTCGAGCAGTGCGCATCGTTCAGGCCGTGAAGAGCAGGGTACCCTGCGGGCCGAACAGTAATGCAGGC
>JBHGAL010000063.1:0-361 GCA_041949685.1 Wolbachia endosymbiont of Folsomia candida | reverse complement strand
CTTCTGTAGTATTTGATTGTCTTGGTAATAAACGTCGACGTGTTTAATCTAGCTCTTGCCAGGACCAAATACCTAAACCAATAAAAAACTTTGCCTTGGTTTCATTCAAGCAACTGCTAGCAATATCTCATCCTCAGTTGTGTGGAAAATGCATGCTGACCACCATAAATACCACCATAAATACCGTACTAGCTTTATTTATAGCCGATGGGTCTAAGATAGCATATTTAGACTATAATTTACATTTGAAGGCTGGCTATAATCGAAAACTTATTTTCGGCATACATACACAATGTAAAGAAGCTCAAGCATTAAACGGGACCCTTTCCTTATGAAAAGGTGCATAAGTCAAGGGTTCTAT
>JBHGAL010000062.1:0-371 GCA_041949685.1 Wolbachia endosymbiont of Folsomia candida | reverse complement strand
ACACCTCCAGCACAGAAATCTAAACCTGTCAAAAAGGTCAGTCATAATTTTGTACCAATTAATATCAAATATACGCATAAATAACAAATAATAATGAGCATCATTTTGATGACTCTTCAGATCATCAAACCTACCCCGAAACGGACATCACATGACGATGATTCAGAAGACGAGGACGAGTTGTACGATTTAGATGAATATAACCAACAAAGTGATCATGAGGAAGAGGAGGATAATGAGGAGGCAGACTTATCCGAAGGCGAGTTGGATGAAGACAATCTAACGTAATTACATATAAATAATCATCATTAGAATTATTCGTATACTTTAATCAAATTCATATGCTTTTTTCTGTTTGTACAGTTTGGAAG
>JBHGAL010000061.1:0-391 GCA_041949685.1 Wolbachia endosymbiont of Folsomia candida | reverse complement strand
AACAACGAGATGACTCGGGAGTCTTGGAGGATTCTCGAGAAACGGCTACAAATACAGCCACTCCAAAATCGTCGGAATCATCAAAAAAGTAATACATACGTACATACAAATTATGCTAAAAGTAAAAATCTTAACAAGATGCACATGTCCTAAAATTGTCAGACGAATGCGGACATGGGCCAATAAAGAGGAACTGGAGACAGAAATTGGTCAAAATCCAAGAGGACGCACTCCAGTTAGCCACGGAGCGCCACGGTCAGGAACAAACGATGCTACAGGCCATGACGAAATTCTTTGACAGTGGAGCGACATATTTTGAAACTCAGACACGAAAATTAAATGAAAATTGAAAACCATGAAAAATGAAAGAGAACCAATAAAATATGCTTTT
>JBHGAL010000060.1:0-421 GCA_041949685.1 Wolbachia endosymbiont of Folsomia candida | reverse complement strand
TTGCCGTAAATAATTAATCAACATTTTGAAATTTATGAGTTCAATTCAATTTTTTCTAGGCCATGTACTCGCCCTCGATTGTGGAGGTCCACACGATCTGTGAACTGTACTCTGTGGGGTTTGCTAGCCTGTACTGGACACCGGCCTATCTCGACTACGTCCTCGACCACGGCGTCTACGCGGCCGGCTTTAGTGGGAACATAATCTTTTGGTGGTTGGATGACGCCGAGCTCCTGTACGCCTCCCAACTCGAATTCTTAGATGATGAGGGCAAATCCTGCAAATCGAAGGATAAGTAAGGTATTAAAACCACAGTGCATGCAGCCTGAGCCAGAATTGAGGTGGGTGGCACGACCAGACCACGACCACTTTTTATTTATTTTTCGACACATTTTGCTCATCTTTGAACCTGATTCTTAAT
>JBHGAL010000059.1:0-425 GCA_041949685.1 Wolbachia endosymbiont of Folsomia candida | reverse complement strand
TCGTGGTCGTTGGCGGTGAGATTGGCGCTTCCGCTGGAAAACGATTGAATGGAATAATGTGTCTGGAAGGAGGAAATGCCGTGGTAGTGGTTTGTGGTGAAGGTGTGCTTGGAGCTAAATAAAGAGTGGTTGACATTGGCGGGACAATTGGTGGCGATGAGGTGGTCGTGGTCGTCGCGATTTGCTCCGTCGTGGTCGTCGCGATTAGCCCCGTCGTGGTCGTCGTGATTTGCTCCGTCGTGGTCGTCGTGATTTGCTCCGTCATGGTCGTCGTGGTTCTCCCCGGCGTGATTTGCTCCGTCGTCGTGCTATTCTCCGTCGTCAGTGTGGTTTATCGTATTTGTGAATTGATTGGAATTTCACTGCAAAAAAGACCTCAAATACCGAAATAATTTACGACACCGCGACAAAATGACACAGTTCAA
>JBHGAL010000058.1:0-435 GCA_041949685.1 Wolbachia endosymbiont of Folsomia candida | reverse complement strand
GACTATTCCTATTGGCGACAAGCGACACAGGGATCGACCAGCAAGAGCGAAGAAGGCATTATTAGCTGATTGAATTGTTTGACATGTATAGTGTCAATTTTTAATATTTATATGTACATATTTCCTAAAGCAATAGATATGTACATAAGTATGCACATATTTGTATTAACAAGAAAGTGGAAGATACGAAGTATCGAAGATTTTGCATGGAGTATGCAATCTTATGAGTATGAATCATCTGCTGCAAAACACGACCTTAATACTGATAATCCAACTTAACTCCAAATTTACTCCATTCATTTTTCTCCCAATGTATGTCGGTATGTATTTAATTATTCATATCGTAACTTTTTGGAGAACTAAAAATTACAGCCGAACATTATTATCTCTCTGATTTTGAGGGTTGATTGAGTACAATGGCATATATCTAATATT
>JBHGAL010000057.1:0-452 GCA_041949685.1 Wolbachia endosymbiont of Folsomia candida | reverse complement strand
TGCAAATATTTGAAAAATAGGAGTTAAAATGACATCACAAAATCTGACTTTTACAAACATTTCAGAAAATTATTGCACAAAAGTTACACATTTTACAAAATTTCTCACAACTTCGACACCATTTAAAAAACTTGCAGAAAAATGGAATAGTTGTAATCTATTTAGATTATCGTTCCAGATCGGGAAAGATTTTTGTACCATGCCGCCGACTTATAATTTAACTTTCAAAAAATCGAAATTTCAAAAAAGTTGAGTTTGAAAGGGCCGTTTTTTAGTACATTTTTGACATTTCATGATAGGTGTGTATAGATTTGATGGCGGGGAATTGCCACCAAATCGCACAATCTGACTTAAGTATTAACAAATTAAACTGTTAAAGTAACTCGCCATTAAAAAATATCCAACATTGCTTAATTATCGTTTAGTTTAAAAGATGTACGATCGTGGACAAG
>JBHGAL010000056.1:0-461 GCA_041949685.1 Wolbachia endosymbiont of Folsomia candida | reverse complement strand
GGATGCCAGGATTATATTTCGTTCAACTCCAGAGTAAAGGTCCACGTTTTGATCTTTTCGTTAGAAGTGGCCGCCGTGTTGATAACTTTGTACGTGAAAGTCTCCAAGGAGTTGATATATGTCGTCGCCAAACTCAAAATCATAGTTCCGGCTTATCCTTCTTGATTCTAAGAAATGAAGGAAGAAATCGAGTATTAATCACAAACTTGTGTACACAAATGCCAAAATCAACACATTTTTAATCATTTTGCAGCCTTGGGAATGTATTTTGAAAGTTTGGACGAAAAATTTCTAGCAAGTTGATGAATATAATGACGGAGAGTTTTTAAAATTAAGATAGTCTAGTCTCTTCTATGATTTCGATTCTACTTTCTTCTATGATTTCAATTTTTCTGAAGGCTTCTTGAACTTGAGATATCCTACTGCAATTTCAAAAACTGACTTCAAGACCGGTAGTAGAT
>JBHGAL010000055.1:0-481 GCA_041949685.1 Wolbachia endosymbiont of Folsomia candida | reverse complement strand
GACACTAATTAAATAATTAATCATAAATTATTATAATTTTTAAAAGTTTACATATAATGCCACGGCATAAAAATGGTGTTGGTCCTTGGAGCTGGACGATTCCCTGTGCGATTTCGTGACGAATTAAGGGGTGGATTTTTTGTGTCCTATAAAAATGGTTCCTCTTCTGGTGGGAGCATAGAATATAAAATAGTTGCTATTATGACCTTGATGTCAAGGAAATTAATATTCAAATCGAATATAAGTGTTGCTATTAATACTCACGGTGAGTAACTCACCTGTTTAAAACTATCTGCATATTTCTCCTTCCTTTTTTATAGCTGACAAGTGGTGGACTTGTGCAGCTTACCAATAGGGATTGGGGATTATCACCTGGAAAGTAAAATAATTTGTATTACTGGCAATAATGAAATTCATACATAAATTCACAAATTCACACCAATAAATTTGTAGTATTTACCAAATACAACCGGATTTTCTT
>JBHGAL010000054.1:0-485 GCA_041949685.1 Wolbachia endosymbiont of Folsomia candida | reverse complement strand
ACCCGAGCTGTCGTCTGGGCAAGATCAAAATAATTTTATAGAATATTTAGCGTGGATTTCACCCACGGAGAGGAATGTAAGTACTTTCTACAATATTTTCACCCAGAATTTTGACAAAAAAAATGTCCAAATGAGTTTGATCCACATATCTGTATGACAATTCAATTTAAACTATGCAGGGCTTCCTTCACACAAATCACTTGGAGTTGTGTATTGTCGACGGTTCTGTTGTGGGTGATTGTTGCTGGCCCCATAGCAGCTCAGATAGATGTCGACCTAAGCGAGTGTGTAGATCACGTGGAGAAGGTATGCGTACAAAATATGATTTTTAATACAGCGTTGCCGATGAGTAGTAAACGAGTTGAGGATGAGTTAAGTGTTTTACAAATAAATACTCTTCAAAATCAGGTTGCTTACACTCGCAAGAAAATTTAGGGTGGAATGATATGAATTTAACCAAACAAAAAAATCGTAAATTGATAATT
>JBHGAL010000053.1:0-514 GCA_041949685.1 Wolbachia endosymbiont of Folsomia candida | reverse complement strand
GATTAATCTAGACAAGCAACAAGTATTGCAAAAGCGAATATTGCAGATATTGAAAGTGCATTTTTGGCAAAGTGCAAAGAAATCGAAAGTAGCAATTTAAAGATTGTATGGTTATTTACATCCGTGACCCAACAGAGGTTATGCAAACATTAATGCGTCACCTATATATGTATATATATAAGCCGGCAGATGCTGAGATTCAGACAGTATAACCTGACCATTTAACCCTTTTGCATCACAAAGTCACTCAGAAATGTTCAACGCTAGCAAAATAATTGACATCATCTTAGGGATTGCCGCCATGGGACGCTTTGACGTTACCAACAATGAGTTACGTCCCAGTAATAGATGGTTGTATCCTGAATCCCCTGGATTTACTAAAGATTTTGTTGAATCAGTGTACGACAAAGTGGTTAGTAGGGAAACATTCCTCTCATTGATTCAATTAGCATCAACTGCATGGGCTAAGGCAGAAGGTACGAGTGGCTAATACTTTATGGTTAACCTTATGTAA
>JBHGAL010000052.1:0-516 GCA_041949685.1 Wolbachia endosymbiont of Folsomia candida | reverse complement strand
CAATGTAGCTTTGAATGTATCATGTTAAGTTAACATTGTTAACATTTAAAAAATATCCAGATCGCAAAACACAAGTAAGTAATTTTGCAAAACACGTAATTTCAGCTTTAATTTTTGCTAAGATCACCGCTTCACCACGTCATGCATACATATGTAAATACATATTCAGTCGGACATGCACAAATAATAAGGCTTATGTACATTATGAACGTACACACACAGTTTTTACGATATGTATGTATGTACGTAAGGATAAATTTCTGTATGTACATTAGGTGCATAAGATTTTACGGTTGTCACATCAATTTGTGGCTTATCTAAATTAGTTTCCTCGTGGACTTAATTTCTTAGTCGTATTGTGCAGTGCAAGAAAATCCTAAATTATTTTTCTCGCCATTGCACAAATCGCGGAGAAAGTTCATATATACTGCGAGACCCTCTTTGCATTGCAGCTTTCTCTATCTGGCACAATGCCCTGAACATACTTTTACTAGCATCTCTGTTCCGGGTAAAATG
>JBHGAL010000051.1:0-527 GCA_041949685.1 Wolbachia endosymbiont of Folsomia candida | reverse complement strand
TTTTGACAAATGAAAAAAAAACAATTGATTTTACTACCTCATTTTCGAACTTGTCCGCCCCTTAAAAATTATATCCGAATATCCGCAAATATTGATGCGTGCTACAGTTACACTGCTGTCAGCAGTGTACACTCTATACACTATACACTCTTGGCAAACAGTAGCTGAAGGTACTTATGTATTAGTTATTCGGTTAAAAATTGTTGTTTCTGCAATTCACATTTCTTACACGCTATGAACATCTCACTAGTGTGCATAAGTGTGGAGGAGAAAAATTATCAAACAGTTGTAACAACTTGCGGGCTTTGAGTAGTTAGGCTTTGAGTGCTCAAAACAGTGTTTATGGTCACGCGATATATAATCTCGCTTGTTACTAATTCAATACTGCATTAAAAATTTAGCGACTTAGCGCAGGAAGGATGAAGTCCCTATAACTTCAAACAAAGTCTGTAATTGTACTAATTATAACGGTGTATTATTGAGTAGTTTAATGCCGCATGTTATTCGTTCATGGTTGTTTACAATAA
>JBHGAL010000050.1:0-568 GCA_041949685.1 Wolbachia endosymbiont of Folsomia candida | reverse complement strand
TGTGAACCAATATGCTATTGTATGCTATTTTTAAAACTGGTCAACTGGAACAAGGGTAACACATGCAGACGCAACGATGGATACTGTTAATGGCATTGTTAATGGTACAAGGGGCATAGATCGCAGTACGCAGTGGCTGGAGTGCACGATTATGTTTTAATGTGAGAAATTTTGTAATCAATTTTTGCTTGCTTTTCAAATGTAACGGCTTAAAACATTAAACAACGTTTTTCTTTTAATGAAAATTACGATAAATGTTGTTTAAGAACGAAATACAGCCAGGGATGTTCCCATGGGCTGGAGTAAAAAAAAATTACATACTGGGTTACGGAGTACGTGAAGTTGGCCGGTACGCAAGATATCCGATCTATGAAATGGGATTGGATAATTGGTGATAAGTTTGGTAAGCAGATACGAGACGCAGACGATATTGATCCATTCCATGGAGTAGATTTTGATGGATTGAATTTGGCGAGGCTGTCTGGAATTTCCACCAATTCGTTTCGAAATTTCCAAATTCATACAAACTCAAGAGGAGCAGTTAGGTAATGCATGCATTGTATTACAG
>JBHGAL010000049.1:0-588 GCA_041949685.1 Wolbachia endosymbiont of Folsomia candida | reverse complement strand
CGTAAATTTTACTTACATAAATTTATAGTTGACTCAAAATAATTTAAAGGTTGCTTAAAAAGTAAAAAAAATCTACATTTCATTAACTAAAGTTTGCAGATTATTTATTCGCACGAGTTCAAAATGGAATGCAGCCCAAGTTTTGATGAACTTGGTGGCGCAATGTCCCGAGTCAAGATAGAAGGAAACGGGGAAGATAGTGATGAAAAGATGATGGAAATTTGGGTAAGAATCACTAGAATATTGGAATTTGAATATATTTACATATCTACCAGAAAATTATAATCATTTTGTTACGATTTCTTTCATTTGCAAGTACATACGTAATTGTCCCTCAATTTTTTATTGGTGGAATAGTGCACCTTCAATAATTTGTGGACAAATCGTCACCAGCAGAGTTTTTGTTAAAATGGGAAATAAGTTAGAAATTCATGCCACAAAGTCACGTGATGTCGTTGTTTTAAAAAAATTCAACATTTTAAATATCTGAATATACATAAGATTTTTATGCGTGAAAGTATCGAACTTTTTTTAAATAACCACGTAGTGCTTTTGGTACACGAGACTTTTTTTGCTTAATATCCTAAG
>JBHGAL010000048.1:0-596 GCA_041949685.1 Wolbachia endosymbiont of Folsomia candida | reverse complement strand
ATATCGGAGTCATTTAGTAAAACCGAAATTCATTTAAAAAAGTAACTCACAAAAATTTACCACCACAATTCCACGTTGTTCGAAAAAATCGGACAAAATTTTGCCTGGATCGCTATTTAATCTATCGTATTTGTATACATATGTGCATACATACATATATATTGTGTTTAAATGTTTGTGTAATCCACATTCCGTTCGATATTATGTATCAACTGCATAGCCAGCCGATATAATCTTGATTGGTGACATATTCTGCTTTTATTTATGAGTTTTATTGATAAGAAATTGAGTGTCGAACTTGAAATGGAAACGAGGAGGGTGGCCGGACCACCCACTCACACTGATAGCTTTATTTCACATGATGCTAAAAATCAGGCGGTTAGGAATACAAGTTTTAATCAGTTTTCAAACAAAATACAGATATATGCTAGAAAAGGAGACAAAACAATTACACAAGGTGGCACATAATTTATTTATAGCTGCGTAGTTATGTCAACCAATTATGTAAAAGCAGATAATTATTGGTTTAAAATGAACCTCATTTATGTAAGTTAATTGCGTCAACAATTTGCATGTACATATGTAAGAGCAAGAAA
>JBHGAL010000047.1:0-613 GCA_041949685.1 Wolbachia endosymbiont of Folsomia candida | reverse complement strand
GTTTATCAGTGTTTATCGTGGATGGACAAGTTTTTATTTGATAAGAAAGAGACGGACGTTTTCAACAAGTAGCAAATAATATAAAACTTTATGAGAAGCAGTGTTTCGGAATTTGCTAGATTTCTTGCCCTGGGAAGGAGGAAACGGGAGAAATGGGAGAAAGTTCGAGAAGTAAGCATTATTTCTTGCAGGTCAAAATACTCGCAAAAAACACTTTCTTCCCGTTATTTCTTGCAAGCAGTGTTTCGTTTCTTGCGGGTTTTGCTAGATTGTTTGCCTTGGAAAGGGAGAAATGGGAAAAATGGGAGAAAGTGCAAGAAACTGGGAGAAAGTGTAAGAAATATCTAGCCACGCGTCGTAAGAAGGAATCGCAGAGGGACATGATTTCTTATATTTTTTTCTTGCATTTCTTGCAGGGCAAAATACGTAGCTGTTAAAAACATTTCTTGCAAGTGGTTACTAACTTTCACCCGAAACACTGCTACGAAAGAAAAAAAAGACGGACATTTTCAACAAGTAGCAAATAGTAAAAAACTTCATCAGAATTTGAATGTATAAAAGTGAGGAGAGGTATTTAGTTGGTCGGTCGATTGGTTAATGTGTGTACCTTCTT
>JBHGAL010000046.1:0-623 GCA_041949685.1 Wolbachia endosymbiont of Folsomia candida | reverse complement strand
AGCTGGATCCTTTCATCCATATCGTTCCGCCAAGTTCCGTAGTTTACGACGCCGATGACATCGTAGTATGGCAAAGCGGGGCGCTCCTTGCAAGGCTCAAAGTCCATAGGCGTCCACAATGTTGTATTTTCTTGTGAGAGGAGAGCATGAGGGATCTTTGGTTTCCATGTGGGTTGACTTGCAAGTGGTACATATTGAATTTGCCGTACTGAGTATCTCTCAATTTTTAGTTCAATATCAACTAGAAAGTCGTGAAATGGGTAAAGAAACTTTGTCCTGGATTGTTTGCAGGACTTGAAGGCTGCCTTGTTAATTATTAAAAAATCTCCAACCTTAACTTTGCTGTGCACAATCTGTACCTAAACAAAACATCAGACCATTATCTAGTGAAATCAAATAATAATTCTGCTCTACATGGACATGTAAGTACATATATACTAAGTTCTAATTACCGATTCATTTATTAGTGTCAGGATACAGACGTTCGAACTAGAGTCGGTGACGAGAGTAGCGATGGACTCGATATTTTTAATCCCATGTACCCAAACTTTCATCCAATGGCGGCTAGTTTCTTACCAGGCTCAGGTCTGTCCCACAAGAAGTTGAGGTCCAGGGAAAAGTTG
>JBHGAL010000045.1:0-630 GCA_041949685.1 Wolbachia endosymbiont of Folsomia candida | reverse complement strand
TGATTGGTCTGATCAAGGGACGACCGAGGATGAAGAAAGTGACGGAGACGATGCGTTTTCTTTCGACGAGGTTATCGCAGCCGGAGGTGGTGATTTTGGTAAGTGTTAAATGGTTTAAAAACATACTAGTAAATACTGTTACTGAAACTTTTACTTTAATTACAGAAAATGTTAACCATTCTGCAGCTGAATTAACTGATTCGGGAGAGGTAACAACAATATTTGCATAAAACCGGAATTTTAAATGCTCTTGTGCGTAATTTAAGCTGGATATATTTATGTGAAAAATTTGAGATTGATACTCGGACGCAATAATTAAATAAGTGTAATTTATAATTATTTTAGATTCCTCTGGAAATATTCGGTACAATTGAAGGAGACAGTGCCACTTCCGAATTACAAGTAATAAAATGATTTTTTATGTTGAATTCTGGGTGGCTTAATTCCGTCGTATTGTTCAGGTTGCAGTATTGGATGACGGGCTAAGGGAGGTTCACGGGAATCTTAGACTCGGAAGGAAACGGTAAAAAAAATCAGATAAATCTAACTGGAAAGTGGAGCAAGATAAGACGAAGAGGATGAAAGGAGAGGCTTATCTGGGGTTTAGTACAACGAAGAACAATCAATTGT
>JBHGAL010000044.1:0-641 GCA_041949685.1 Wolbachia endosymbiont of Folsomia candida | reverse complement strand
GATCTGGGTGGATCGCTTTTCCAACTCGGCGTTCATGGCGTGCAGTGCGGCGTCCTTGGCCAAATAGGAGGTCGCCGAATCCTCGTGGTCGCCACCGGCACCATTTTCAGGTCCACTTTTCACCTCCGAATGACCCGAACCTGTTATTTTGCATAATTTGAAATTAGGCAAATTATATTTTTTTGTGCAAAATAAATTATGCAAATCAACCAGAAGTCACCCCGATCCGAACCTGACATACAGATAATACCAATTGTGCGAAATTGTTGTCTTTTTTGCATAATTTTGATTTAAAATTAGGCAAATTATCATTGTTTTTATGCAGTATGTATAACTCTTATTTTATGCAAAATAAATTATGCAAATTATCAACCGGAAGTCACCCCCAACCTGCCGAAGAACACCGTATCGTCGAAGAAGACGACCTCGTAGACGATGATGATGATGAACCTGAAGTTGTTGACCGTTCACGACGACGCACTTCCGGCGAAGAATTATTGTAAACGGGATGCATTTTGTAAATACGATTTGGTGACGATTGATAAGAACTTATCGGGATGGAGAGAGTAGAAATTTAACATTTTTGAAGGCTATTATTTGACTGGAAGTTTTGTTTCTTGCTTGTTGAGTAACCATGGATA
>JBHGAL010000043.1:0-649 GCA_041949685.1 Wolbachia endosymbiont of Folsomia candida | reverse complement strand
TTAATTTTGCGACACCGCGATTTAAATCACACAGGCACATGGCACATGCAATGAAATCTGTTTTGGAGTGAAAGTAATAAAATTGCAGGTTTAATAAACCTGGTTTATTAATTAATGGTAAGTTTGTAGGTAATCAATTAAGTAATATCTAGTCACATGTTCGTCATCTCTTAAGCATTTCTTGAAATACCTCAATTAATTTACATAATCGGATCTGCGATTTAATTAAATTCATATTGTCGTATTTTGCAGTTATGGATCCACCTCATGTAGTTGACCAGTCTTCAGGGCACTGTGATAATGCTGATAAAAAATTGAAACTGGGAGAAATCGGACTTTCTCCGTCAGCGGATAAAAATCATGCTGGACAAGATCATCTAATTAAATCGGGAGAAAGTACACTTTCGTCCAGTCAAGAGTCAAAGGTTTCCATATTCACGTAAAAAATCCTGTCTGAAAATTTATGCAAATTTATATTTAAACGTTTCTTCTCAAGGAGGAGCAGAGAATCCAAATTTCAAAATTACTTGACCTCAACCTTGAAACCAGGTCAAAATGTCAAAATCAATCAAAATGCGATACCGACTCCCCAATGTTGGTAGAGGTGGAGCAGGATGAATCACCCGACGGCGATCTCGTCACGATCATT
>JBHGAL010000042.1:0-710 GCA_041949685.1 Wolbachia endosymbiont of Folsomia candida | reverse complement strand
CATGCATAAAAATAATTTCGTGCGCACAAAAAGAAACACTGCCTACACTATGCCTGCCTAGATATGCACACCAAATTTCGAGTCGATCAGGCTGGTTTTACAACGTGTTATAGCAAGACATACAAACAGACTGGTGCATCAGCCCTGACTCAGGCAATGAATTACATATGTAAATAATCTATTGTTTAAATTATGTACGTACATCTGGCCGTCTGGACTTTCAGGGATCCAAACTGCATTTATATGTAAATAATGCACATATGTATGTATTGCATAAATACTTCGTATATAACTATTAAGCAACTTATACATACGTGGTAGAGTTGTACCATGGTTCCTGTTCCAGTGATGCGTAATAAATGTGCATTAGAAACATTTGTCTTTGTTCATGAATTTTATGAAACATTCAAGAGTTTCAATTTTTTTGCTCAACCGAAACCTATCATTGAAATTGTTACGATTTATATTATCTTGGAGTATTTTAAATTAAGCAAACTATACTAAATCCTGAAGAACACTATGGTGCGAACGTTAAAAGAACAGGCTAACTCTTTCCTGGTCAACCATCATCCCTCCTCAATGACGATATTGTGACGTAAAAAATCACGATTATCGTTCATTTGGAAAAGGTAGAGCAAGGGAATTCTCGGGAGGCTAAATGGCCGACCTCGCCATAAGCAATAACATGTAGAGTTTGAAAATTCACCGTA
>JBHGAL010000041.1:0-711 GCA_041949685.1 Wolbachia endosymbiont of Folsomia candida | reverse complement strand
ATATTTCGCAATATGGCGACCAGGATTCGTGTGCGTCATGGAAATTGCTTGGATACCTGACAAGCCGATTTTCGCCGAAGATATTTTTGCATCAAGAAAGAAAGATAGAAAACCTTTAAGTATTGGCGGAATTGAATTTCGCACATACTTATGTGCAAATACTTGTGCGGCTGAGAGGGGTATGCATTTCCTTGGCTTGGATGAACTGAAATGGCAAATTTTTTGCACACGTTGTACCCAGTAAAGTAGCCCATGCAAAATTCACAGATTGTTTTTTTATACTGTAAAACCCGGTTTTAAACGGCTAGATATTAACATTTAAGTAATACAGATTTTACACATTTATTAATTTCAAACCAATTTATTCGTCAATTTAATTGATAGAGTTTCATGCCAATTTTGTCCCCAATTAGTCGAATTTTACGTGTCGCAAAATTAGTTAAGGTGATGTAAATACATATGAAGATTAATTTGAATTTCATAGGTTTCTATCCTGAAATATGACACCATTTGTTCCCATCTCTGTGGCATTTCTGATGACATATCCATGCAATTGAGCTATTGAAATGAATCTTCACCCTAAATGATAAATCATACAAATGCCCGAATTTAGAAGAAGATCCCATTCGGACGTGTTGCATGACAACGGCACGGAACCACTTTCACCCCTCAATCCAGCCATGCCATCCTGAACTAAGGAGAACTATGTAA
>JBHGAL010000040.1:0-714 GCA_041949685.1 Wolbachia endosymbiont of Folsomia candida | reverse complement strand
AAAGAATAATATCTGAAATTTCATGGTATTTCTGAAATCGTCATTTTTTTCTTATTACTCCAATGATAAATTTTACCTGGTTCAAAGCGATTTTTTTTAAGATCCAATAATAAAATTTGGCTACTCCAGAGAATCATGAGCAATGTTCTGGTTTAATGCCGCAATAGAGAATTTTGAAATATTTTAAATTTTTGAATGAGTTTGCAGATGTACATACAAAATAAATACATATTTGTGTTCTGAAATTTGAGAAGAATTGGTGATATTATTAAATCAATGGCGGATGGGTTAGTTTTTGTTGAATAATTTATATTCTGATTTGGCAAAAAAGTAGTAGTTAAAATTCCATGGCATTTTTTAATTCATGTTTTATTTCTTAGGGTTAGTCCAATAGCAAATTTTAGCTTGTTAAAAAATGGTATGGTTTGATGTACAGTGATTTTGTCCAGTGGAACATTTTTGAAAAACTGGTGATAGTATTAAAACAAGTGAAATTTTTAATATTAAACCATTCTAGATTCGACGTTGCTAAAATTTATGGAAATGCAAATGGAGTTCAAAGCGATTTTTCTTTAAAGAATTTTCCTGAAGTGATGGGATTTATTTAAAAAAAGCATAAATTTCTGATTTCGACGCCGCCGATCTCACGCCGCCGCGCCGCCAGACGCCGATAGGATTTTACGCGCCGCCGCCGCCGACAAATCTAATTTCCTA
>JBHGAL010000039.1:0-809 GCA_041949685.1 Wolbachia endosymbiont of Folsomia candida | reverse complement strand
ATTTTTCCCTGGACCTGGCCCATCAGAAGATAATCCTGCCCCATCGCTTGAAATTTTGGGATCTGTTTCCTCAGTGCCGACAAATTCTTTGGTTAGTGAACAAAATGTCCAGGTTCCTTCTGATGGTGATCCAACTAACCCTGGTAAGTGTATTTTTAAATATCTCCGATTCAAAATATTATCGTGTCATAACTTTTTCGTACTACATAAATAGTAAATGATTTAAACCTTAATTACAGAATTACAGGAGTCGGAAATTGAAACTCAAGACTGGCTGGCTGACAGCGTAGACGGAAACCTGTCTGCATTGCAAATTCTGGAATCTGAAATCGAAACACAAGACTGGAACGACGACGAAGAGCATGAGAACGACACAAGGGACGAATTTATCAAACCAGCAGGAATGCAAGATGTTTCTGGTGAACCATGAAAAATCCTTATCTGAATTTTAAACAATGATTGAATTGTAATCGTTTTCATAATATAAAAATTAAAATAGGCTCCATGGTGTTCCCCCCAGTTGAAACTGATGGCATAATTCCTACAGAATATGCTTCGATTGACCCTGGTAGGTTTTTGGAAATTCATGAAAATTATTTGTAAAATAGCGAAATTCATTTTATTTCTGGTCAGATCCGGCAACATGGGTGACTCCTTTGAATTATTCTCATCGGAATTTTATCGTGAAGCACGGTCCTCAACGAATCAATGATCAAGGATTTGAGTTTCCAGTGACTGATGGCAGGCGGTTTTCTGCTACCCATTTTACCAGAAAATTAAAAAATGGAGAGATCCTCGACCGCGACTGG
>JBHGAL010000038.1:0-819 GCA_041949685.1 Wolbachia endosymbiont of Folsomia candida | reverse complement strand
AAATTTAACGCGTAAAAGACAATTAACATTGTTCAGATCGATTGTTTTCTGCAAATTCACAATGCTCTGCATCCTTGAGTCGAATTATGACATTGGTAAATTACAACAGTGAAAATGCAAACGTGCGACACGCATCCCCTATAAAACAGGGGCACGATCTTGAGTTGAAATCATTCCGAAAATCACCCATCCTCTTAACTGGAAGAAAGGTATGAAGGAAACTAAAAAAACGGTAGCAATTTGTATTTTCGAAATGATTTTTTTTACGAAATCTAGAATGGGTCCTCGCATATTCTTCTTACTTGCACTCTTCGTGATGGCTGGATTTGGCGGTGTAATCGAGGCGCTCCCCCTAGACGACGGTTTGGATACTTTCTTTTACCTTTATTAATTTTCAAGGGGAGGAATTAATTTCGAAATTATGTTTTGCAGGCGGTGTCGCCGAGGTGGCGGAGGCGAATGATGGGGACGCCGGCGTTGTCGAAGTCGCGAACCCTCGCGTCCGCCGAACCCCGTTCCACGCATACCGTCCCGGTCGCTGTATCCGGATCAATTGTTTTTATTGGTAGGAGTCACGGCGGGAAGTACACCTTTACTTAATACCAATAAACCTGCTGTGTCAGAATTATCGCGAATTTTCCAACCTATACAAATTCATTAATTGGATATTTAATTATTTTCGAAGTATATATTTCTTAATCGACATTCTTAGAAATTTTGATCTGAAATGAAATAAAATTCGTATTATTATTACACAAGCTGTTGTCATGGTTCAACTGAAACAAGTCGACTTGTTTTAGAAACAAAACAGACTTGTTG
>JBHGAL010000037.1:0-841 GCA_041949685.1 Wolbachia endosymbiont of Folsomia candida | reverse complement strand
TTATAGTTGTTGAAAGATCCAAACTTCGTCTAAAAATTATTTGAAATACATTTTTTAAGTCGCGCATGCGCAGCCCTACGGCATTTTTTTGCACCAGTTCCATCCGCTAGAGGCACTTCCCTATTGTGCGTGCTCAAGTCCATCTTAACATACCTCGCAAATTGGTTATAGCATCACAATTTGACAGGTCTCTTGAATTAAACAACTTTGAGGATTGTATGGGTGATATGTATGTTTGTGAGCATGTATAAAAGAGGTGTCGCTGAATTAAATGCATATTTTGACTTACACAAGCATTCAAGTTTTCTTACTAAAATTCCAGGTTATGAGATGGTTTATAAAACGTCGTTCACTCGAAATTGAATCTAAGAGAGCGAATGAGTCGAGTAAACTCCATGTAGCGCAGAAAGAGGGGCAGAATATCGTTGAAAGTTTGGCAACACAATCCGACAAGTTTCCTACCGTGGAGTCCCTGAGAAATCAAGAGGTCCCCCTGACCGAGACAAATAAGACTGACGAAGGTAAACCTACATACGGTGATCTGTAATTGGTCTACATTTTATCATTTTATCTTCAACAGTAAGAATTCTGAGTCCTCCAGCCGTCCAGTTAAGCCTATCTCATTCTCTCTCATCAACTAAATACATTGAGTTGATGTTCTTGTCGTCCTATGGAGGAGGAGAGGAGGACAACATGGAACAAGTTGGAGTCACAAATGAAGAGGTATCATTACATCTGCGCAACATTGTCTATGCTACTAACGATATTACCTTCTTTCTCGGATATTTACTGCAGGGTTGCAGAATGGCATTTTCCAGTAGAAATATAGAAATAGAATTTA
>JBHGAL010000036.1:0-842 GCA_041949685.1 Wolbachia endosymbiont of Folsomia candida | reverse complement strand
TGAAAAAGGCATTTTAACTGGATTTCAGTTACACTGGTGATCAATCTACCCCAATCGTTTAATAAAAAGCCCTAACACAAGTAACAAGGTATTTTGGATTCTGTCGGTGGTGAATAATTATGCACGGAATGCCTGAACGAAGCATGAAATCGGCTGTAGCTGACGACAAGTATCTGACTGAAACAAGAAGAGGTGTTGCTTTGGCCATGCTAAAATTGCATGCCACTGGACCTTGCAACTGGGAGGAAAAGGAATATTGGGTAGGAGTAAAAGAACAGTTGGTATGTAATAATAATAATATTCGCCTTATAATTGTACCAGTTCAAGAAGGAACCGCAAATTTAAATGTGCAATCCTAGGGTCACGATGCACGTTCTGCAGCTGATTTGGAAAAGGATTTTAAGCTGCATACAATTGGATGGATCGACAAACTCGGGTTATCACCAAAGATGTACACAGGACCAAACGTATGTTGAAGCTTTATGACGAGACGACACATGATGATGATGATTATGAGGATACACAAGTTATTGACATTGTGGATCGGGATGAAGTAAGTGTATCTAGTAATTTTGATTTTATAATAATAATTTAAGGGTTTGTGTCGTGGTGGATCGAATAATCTATTTGAGTTTTTGAACGACTCTCAGGCCGTCGACAAAGTACAAGTGACTAAGACCATGGGCAATGCTAGGCCTACTACATTACTTGTAGTGAAACAAGAAAAAGTGGATGCAGACTTGTGTTGCGCAAGCAACACTCAAGCTGATACGAAGTACATACCAGGTGTCGACACTCAGGACTTGATTGATGATGATGATGATGATGAAGAGCAGCATAAG
>JBHGAL010000035.1:0-888 GCA_041949685.1 Wolbachia endosymbiont of Folsomia candida | reverse complement strand
TGTTTTTTAAGAAATTAACCTTTTATCGCTGTCATAATGCAATTTTTTTGCGATTTTTTAAGCATTTTGACCCCGATGAAAAGTTCATTTCTTCACAAAACCTGCATTTTCGTAATGACTGCTGTATTTGTATTCTTCATCATTGTAGATCCTCGTCATTTTGTGGCTGTTTTTTTTTAACCCAAGAAATCCACCCCTGATTACAAAACCACCCCAAATTCTACATAAATGTGATCCACCTGTTGAACTGACAAAACATATGCATGAGTTTGACCCCCTTGACTTTCCTTACCCACACGGGTTCCGTTCAGAAGAAGGGTTCATGGTGTTAGCCAATCTTTCTCAAAAAACAGCACACTCAGAGAAAAATGTGCAGATTTCTGTCTGAAAATCAATATTTTGCGACTCAATTTTAATTTATAAATTATTACATAATAATGTTGTTATTTCTTCATGCATAAATAACTATGGAAGTAGTGTGCAAATTTTTTTGCACACTTTTTTTTGCTGATGTTAATATTTAGGTGAGACACAGGGGTTTTAAATGTAAATTGGACAAGATTGATTGTTTCTTTCCCTGTTTCACCTGCTGCAAGTCTGCAATTATCCGGAAGTGATTGACACAGTGTATCATGTACCTGCGTGTCCTCATATCACTGTCAAATTGGCCACAATAGGGAAAAAGAAATGGTGTGAATAATTAATTCCGAATGGGGTTGGAGGTGAGACGGGTAACTACTAAATAGTCCACGTCGTCTACGTGGGCTTCTCATTTCATTAGTCACACCACCACCGGGATCGAAAACCAGGTAAAAGTTTCAGTCTAAAATCGTCACAAGTGGTCACAAATCTCGTCATCTTTGCAAATTAATTTACGACGAAGAAATT
>JBHGAL010000034.1:0-906 GCA_041949685.1 Wolbachia endosymbiont of Folsomia candida | reverse complement strand
GTGACAAGGGGTTCTACTACATAATGACAAAAGTTTCAATTTTACCTACTCATCCGCTCTTTCACGAAATTCACCACAATATCCAAATACATGCTCTTCAAGCAAAATTTCACAATTTAAATCGGGTTCAAATTTTAATTAATGTACATAACTATGATAGATAAGTAATTATTCGGTTACACATCACTTTAACAGATGTACTACGCATGGCTTCGCCGTAACCATGCACGTAATTTTTTTGGGTGCATGGTTACGTTTGGGTCTCGCCTTTAGAAACTGCCCACAATCACATTTGTTTTGCGAATTTCCAAAAACGTTCGAAAAGGTTTGTATGGAAAAATGAGAAAACTTTAGGTGAAAATGGGTTTAAAATATTGGCCCGTCGTTGAGCTAAAAATCGCAAACTGTCATTTTTTCCAAATTTGAGCTCCACCCACAACTCCGTGTCGGGCAGAGTAGAAACGTTGGACTCTCCGAAATCAACTTTACAAACCCAGAGAATCTCATCCAAGCCAAAATTTTATTTATACGAAGTAATTAAGTTTTTCAATATTGTCCCTCTTTATTAGAACAATATTTCAATCCAATCCAACCTTTGTCATTTAACCATACGAATAAGACGCAATATTACCTTGCACTGCATCAAATTTATGCTTTCCTAAAAACTATACAATTTAACCATTTTTGTAAGTATTGTCAAATCTGTCAGGGACAGGGGCCCCCGCAACCTTGTGCCTTCCGGCCCCAAATTTATAGTTCCGCTAGTGGTTTCAGGACTTTCCATAATCCTCACCTTATGCCCCAGCTACATTACGATCGTAACTGACGTCATTTACATTGCGAGATAGGCTATCTCGCAATGTAAATGACGTCATTTACGATCGTAGTGTAGCTAGGGCATAAGTG
>JBHGAL010000033.1:0-950 GCA_041949685.1 Wolbachia endosymbiont of Folsomia candida | reverse complement strand
CCCCTTTTTAGGATTTCATCTCCCCTCTGAGAAAGGAAAGATGTGGCGGGGTTGCGATGATTTCTTCGACACTGACACTGAGGATGATGGAACCATCGCCGGAAAACCCCCCGTCAATCAATCCATCAAAAACTTGGAAGGAGACAAGGAGGAGCTCATCATCGAATATGATTGGTATCCCGATGTCGAGGAGTACGAGGGGGACGTTGACCCGATGGTAAGGAAATCTGACTTTATTAAGAAAACGTGCCATAATTTATCCTCTTTTCTCTCCCCAGGCCGCACAAGAGCGGAAAATCTACGAATGGGGGATGAAGCATCACGCCTCCTTCGTCAAGCCCACGGCAACGGCAACGTCCCCGCCCTCCGTAAGAAATTCCAACATAACAATTAAAAATGCAACCATTTTTCGACCTACGCCAGGATTTTAGAGGGACGAGTCATACGAAAAAATCGGGCATCTTGGTTCTCTTTTTGTGTAAATTTTCTCTCCCTTTTCCTCAACCCCACTGGGAACCGCGCCCCCCCCCGCCCCCCAATATTTTCCTTCAGGGGAAAGATAAGTGCCAACTTTTTTTTTGGCACTTATGGATTTTTTTCCCCATGACTCGGTCCAAAATCCCAGCGTATCTTTTTAAAAAAAAAAGTTCCATTTTAAGTGATATGCATATTCTAAACTCGTTAATTTGACTCATTATATTTTTGCAGGGGTCAGAAAAACCCATCAAAAAGGAGGCAACTCCAAAAAATGAGGGCCAAATGGAGGGCACTGATTGCGTCGCCCGGGCCGGACGTAAAGATGGTGACGAATCTCGGGAGGAGAAGGGTGACCCTGAATCTTCCCAGTGAAAGAAGTTCTCTTTTCTCCACGACCCAAACCACTCTCATCATCAACTGACGAAATACTTACTCTGATCTCACTATTTACTACCTCACAATTTTCATATGAT
>JBHGAL010000032.1:0-982 GCA_041949685.1 Wolbachia endosymbiont of Folsomia candida | reverse complement strand
AATATTCATTTCATGCACGTGCATATTAAGCGCGAGCTCTACAACCAGGCGAAGGCTTCTCCGGGAATTGCAGCCTAAACAGCGTCACGTCGTGGATCCCGCTACAGCTTTGCCATCAAGCTTGAGCTTACGAGCAGATTTCCTATCCTGTCTTGCATTGCGGGAGGGTGCGGAGTTAGTGCGCTCGCTTTGCGAATGCAGGGTAAGAGTGGGCCATGGTTTACGGGCATTGGCTTAATAACTATTTAGTCGAGCGGAAATTTGACGGATGCGTTTTCTAAACTGGAGAATGAAATTACTCTTAAAAAGAATTGACGTGATATTAAATGAATGAATTAATTATTATGCAAATGGGGCTGGGTATGTATTTATGTATAAAAAAGGTAAACACATTTTATGAAAAAAGGGTTATTTTCAGAGATTTTGGCATGTTGCATGGAAATTATGTACATGGATGGATGCCCTACAATTTGAATAATAAGACTTTAAATAGTGGTTTAATTGGGGTAAAATACCTGAATTTATTTATTTATTTACTAATCCCGTGCTACTTCTGGTCTTAAAATCGAAATTGTTTATTGAAATGCATTTATTATTATTTTTACTCGTATAACAAAAAATTAATAAATATTATTAAAACCACGCCCCATTTTACGTATTAGACAGATTTTCATGTAAAAATACATTTGGAATCGTACTTGTATGATTGAGGTAATTCACGCGGGTCTTAGTAACCTTGTAAAAATCGGTAAATTCTGTAAATTGATAAACTTTTAGGAATACATACATATTTCTAAGGAAAATTGGTTTACAAATTATTGTAAGTCAAATATTTCTCTTTGCTTTGTAATTTTACAAAATTTACGAAATTACCAAGACCTCCGTGAATTGTTTACTTTAGTGGAAAAGTCTTGTAAATTTGGGAGTATGTCGGCCCCAGTTCTTGTCTTATCTTGTGTCTTATTAATTAAGGGGTGGGGGG
>JBHGAL010000031.1:0-998 GCA_041949685.1 Wolbachia endosymbiont of Folsomia candida | reverse complement strand
CGGAAATGAATTTCTGCTGCTGGTGCGGACTCCTGAATAAGCGGAAATCGTGTATGTTTTTACACTCATAAAGTTACGTACTTTACATAATAGATTATGAAAAACTATTGTCATTTATAGGGAGCTGTGAGTTTTGTGAACGACCTGGACCGTTACGAAGTGCCAAATGGTCAGGCCACGGGTGGGGACGGTGTCCGAATTGCGATGGCTTCATTCATGGTATTGTATATTAGTAACGCACTTATTTTTTGCAAAAATGTAAAGTACATAACTTTATGATTGTATGTAGTCCTACACCAATTTTGTGAAATTTGTAAATTCACCAACCCGGACGCAATAAGAAAAAGAGCAGCAAAAGAAAAAAAGGAGTTGGAGGCAAAAGTCGAAAGTGCCAATCTGGAAGCAGAGGTGCTAAAAAAACGATTGGCAGAATTCGAGGGGCAGCAGAAATCAGGTGGATGACATCATTGTTTCATACTTTACATTTGTAAAGTACGCAAGTTTATGATGATGAAGATTTAAAATAACGATGTTAAGCTGGTTTTAAGTTTCAATAAATTTGGAGAAGTTAAATAAATGTGTAATGTACATTCCAAAAAAATGCGCAAAAAATTTGGGCAGCCACTGAAGAACGGGCGAGGAGTCGAACTCGCACCATCATAGAGTTTCGTACTTTACAATGGACGCACTGCGCTACCGAGGCTGATTTAGTTAGCCACGGTAACTAAATCACCCTCGTAATAAAAATGATCTGTCGAATGACGTATCACATGGTACGTAGTCATAGAGTACACGATCCGGGAGTCAAAAAAGCAGACACACAGAGTTGAACTGCCTACTCTTTGTATTGATTTCTTTAGCAAAATGTTAAAAGATAAGTTCTCCGTCGGTGCAGATATACGAGTATGCAAATATCGATAATAATAATTTATAAATTTAATAAAAAATACATTTTTGAGATGTGAACATAATCCGCAGATTTGTACTCATTTTAAATT
>JBHGAL010000030.1:0-1072 GCA_041949685.1 Wolbachia endosymbiont of Folsomia candida | reverse complement strand
AGGATAGGCTGTCCAGAGACCCGCAGAAACCCTGCCCCCAATACCCCAACTAAACTAAAACCGCGGGTATGGGATTTGAATATATGCAAAACCTCCGGGTTTTCTTTAACCTGCACGTATCTACATAAATACTAAAGCATAAGGAACGACTTACCCGGAAGACACCGAGTCCTCTTGCTTAGATCCCTTCGGGAATCCAACCCAAAAGTCGTCACGTCTACGTTGTGGTCTCAAATTCAAAATGAATGGAAATGACGTCTTTACTTTACGAAATTGTAAGTAAATAAATCCGCTGAATGCAGCCAAACCGAGGTCTGTTCCCTAAAAGCAAAAGTGTTTCAAATGAATCTGGAATAAATCAATGCCAACCAAGTTCCGGAAATATGCATGTAAGCTAATTAACCTTACAATATATGTGAAGTTAGGTAATTAAAATGTCGAATTATTATGTCGAATTATTAATTGTTATACTGTTACAAGAAAGTCAAGCGCTACAACAAAACGTGCGGAATTACTGTTTAGAACATCTCTCACTTCAATTATGGTTTGATTTTTAAAAGAACGCACCCGCTCGACATAAGGTTTGCATGTCAAAAAGGTATCTTTATTTAAAAATCAAACCACATTTAAGATCATAGTCACATCTACAATCCAACGTTTCTATTTGATAATTAGACCCGTTTCTTGATTTGAAATATATAAAAGATCTTATTTAAAAAAACATAATTGTATGGGCTTACATTTTCAGATAGAATATTGAGGATGTCATCCTTCGTGAAAGTTCGATTCGAGTTCGAATTGTTTCCAAAGGTCGAAACGTCTTGAATCGTGCAGTTTTCCAGATTCCCTCCCACTTTTTTATCAACTTCTTTCAACATATCGACCAGGAAACCAGTGTAGCACGGAGTATGGCGACAAGACGACCCATTGACAATTTTTGAAGCTAAGCATGAATGGTTTACAATTACCCAGGGATGGTCCTACACATACAGAGTAAAGTACACTCTAAATAAATTTGATTAAAATTTACTCAATTTTGAGTAAAATTGCCACTAACACAACTAATTGTGTA
>JBHGAL010000029.1:0-1197 GCA_041949685.1 Wolbachia endosymbiont of Folsomia candida | reverse complement strand
ATCCGTGGAAGGTTACCTTATGTGTTTATACCATGCATTCTATTGTTTTTTTAGGTGCCGATGCGCACGCTATCATGATCGCTATTCATCGAGCCAATGGAACCATTACTTTGTATGATTTTAATAATTCTTATTATCAGTCCCGAAGTGCTCCCGGTTTAAAGTGTTTCGAAGATCTAACCCACAAGATTCAGCAGGTTTTTAGTGAAAGAGAGGGTAGAGAATTCAGAATAGTTTATTTTAAGGGACCAGAAAAGATTAGGAAAAATAGTATTATGACTAATAATCTTAACACAGATGACTGTGGAGTCGGAATAATTCTCCTTAGTTTGTATGATTTACTAGGGGAAAAGTTGAACATGACCTATAATTTAGAAGCTAGAGACAAGGTACGAGAACGCGTATATGGCGAGTTCAACCGGCATTTTTTTAACGGTACATTACCTGCACCAACCTTAGTCGCTGATGGAAAAAAACAGCGGGAATTATACGCGTTAGAAAGGAAGGAGGAGGCTAAATTGGCGAAAAAGACAGGGAAAAGGAAGTAAATACTGAGCTAAATAATGTGACGGCCTATGTGAAGGTCAATAATGGTAAGAAATGGTCAGTAGTTGATCCTTCAATAAATTCCTTTTCATTCTCTTCGTCTTAATTCCAACATATGTACAAATTAATAATAACTCATGAATCTGTCTAAATCTCCATGCTGCGAAATATGAACATTAATGAAAGTAATGTAGTGTATATCCATACTATATTGACCAAATTACATTATAGACACATATAACATGAGATAGTGCTTAGTGCTTTCACTCTAAATACCAATTTACGTCATAATTTTTTGTAATTTACGAATTCCTAAAATCCAGTGTATCAGTTCAAACTAGAATTTTATGTAAATAATGTAAGGAATATTCATACCACATTGGTTTAATTAATTAAGACATATATGAAAAATCAAATACTGTGGGTCTCCTGTAATTGTTATAATTTGTTCCTTGGTACATTAAATTAACTATACTGTATATAACTCTGAATGAGTCAAAGACGAATTATTATGTGTGGTTTTTTATGAATTACACACTAAATCATGGACCTACCTAATCATAATTGTCATACCTGAATCCATTTGAATTGCCAAAATACAATTGGTCATATAAGTATAATATAATTGAGGACCGGAGAAAGTTACGTTTA
>JBHGAL010000028.1:0-1232 GCA_041949685.1 Wolbachia endosymbiont of Folsomia candida | reverse complement strand
GTTTCCTTGGTTGATATGTTGGTATTTTGGTTGCATTTTGCTCGGCAATTTTTATCAAGGCGAAGTTTATTCACGTCTGACTGCTCAAACAATTCCTTCCTTGCCAAAAACTGTGCACGAATTGATCGACTCCAGGATTAAGATTTTGACCTGGTTCTCTGCAGGGACTCGACGAAAAAATTCCCCCGCACGGATGACATATTTGGAAATTAATTTGAAATTGATGTTAGACGCGTCGCAAGCAGGTAGTCCTTCGGCCGTATTTCTCACCAGAATAATGAATCGAATTACTCCGGTCTTCACGTGTGAAACTTTCGATAGTTGCGAATCGAATGGTTTTAATCCGTGGTACAACAGTGAAGGTTTGATAGTAGACACGACTAGTCCCATTGCTTATATGGAGTTAAAGGATCCAGCAGAAGAAATGGCAAACATCGCAGAATTAGATGAGGGCGCATTGATTGTGAGAAATCGGGAAGATGTTAACTTGCGAATTACGTTAGTGAGTGATATCACTAGAAATTATGCATTCCCATTGATCCATCATGCCACAGGACAATTTCTCTCGGCAGGGTTGCTAAAACGGTGGGAAGCCTTGAATGCACTCCGGGCATTATATTTTGATGCAGGATTTCAATTAGGCACTAATAATTCACAGTATTTCAGGAGAAAAAGAGACAATTTGAAAAGCAACGTAGTATTTAATGAAGCAAATCCAGTATCTCTGAACGTAACGGAGTATTTGTTTATTGGATCTGGAGCACTTTTACTTTTGGGGGTTGTAGTGTTTGCAGCTGAAATGAGAGAAATTATTATTGCTTTCTCCGGACATATTTTGCGGGTGACGTGGTATAAAATTAGGACGTTGTGGACGAAATGTCGAGCAATTATTGATTCATGCATAGCAAGGCGAGTCCGAGGCGATAAGGTTCACGCGAGATTACAAGAGTAGCGATTTAATGGGCAGAAGAGACATGCAGCAACGTAAGACTTTGTGGATAATACGATCTGTTTAGATGTAGGTAAGAATAGGTATATGTAAATATATATTCACAAACCAAATTTCCTCACATGTTACGCTGTGTATTCCACCACACAATAGATTTTTATATTACATTATATTATACTTATAATTATTATACATTAAATTACATTATTTTTACTCAATAGATTTAAAAGCTAAATAAAAAATTTCAAAATATCGTCCTGAGTGATCCAGTCAAGTCCAAAAC
>JBHGAL010000027.1:0-1384 GCA_041949685.1 Wolbachia endosymbiont of Folsomia candida | reverse complement strand
CCACTTCCGCAACTTTCTCGTCGAAAGTAAGCGTTCTTTTGAGGTATGGGGAAGCTTTGGAGGGAGCCATGTTCTTCTATGTATGAACGACTTGAGGAGGAGGAGACTGGAGACGGTTATGGATTTTTAGATTTTTTGCTACATATTAGATTTTCCTTGTAATTAATTGTATGATTTATTAATCACTAGTTATTAGTAGTCCAAATTAATTTAGATAAATTTTTAGCCGGATGGCGTTACTGGAAATGTATGTAAACCGCATTATGAGCCGGATTATAAACCGGATGTGAGCCCAATTTATTGCAGTGTGTTAAAGTTCGCCTCTAACCTTGCCTTACGTCATGTTGTTTGGACTGCTTAAAAAAACGTTATGATTGATGGATAATGCGGAATGGTGGTTTTGTGAGGTTCGAAAAGTGTAGCATTTTTCACCCATAGCCACGAGGCATGCAAGAGAAGTACAATGGCAGAAAAATTCCGATCGTTTTGGATAAAAATAAAGACCAAACTTGGGTTCACAATTTGTTTGTGACTTAAATATTACAAATCAAAATAAGTGGAACAATGATGTTAAGTGACTTTCAAAATGTGGATACATATGCTCAAATTGCAGAATGAGAACTCATTGTCAAGAAGAGAATGTGACATATACGTTTAGGCTGAATTAATCAACGTACTTAAAAGGGTTGAAATTATTTCCTGGAAATTCCTGGAAGTCCCTCTCCCCAAGTCTCCGTCCCCTCCCTTTTTGTTTTTCTGAGAAACTGTGTAATGTGCAATGAATAAGGTAAACTGGATTAAAAATAGATGCAGTACTTTTCCACTACGACACTGAGTAACGTTGGGAAATAATATCACGTGGAAAATAATTACGAGATTTCTATTGTTATTGTTTTTCATTGGCCTCGTGTTTTTTGGTTGGACGGCTTACACAATTATAAGTGTTATTATGGATGGATAATAATGGTAAATGGTGGTTTGTGTTGTTGGAAAAGTGTTGCATTTCTCAAACACAGCCACCAGGCATGCAAGAGATGAAGGAAAGGGTGAAAAATTACATCAGTTTTGGATAAAAATAACGACCCAAGTTTGGGGTTCACACGTGAATTACGTTACCGAAAAGTTTTGGCTAAAATATTTAATGTGATCCGTTTAATATCTGTTATGCTAAAATTAACAAGGCATTGATAAGATTTCCTGCAACATGCCCAGAAAAATTTTCTATTTGAATATATGTAGGGACGTTGCCACAGGGGTCAACTCGAAGATCTTTTCCTTCGTGAAAAGATCTTTGTGGAAAGACTGATGAGGTTGACACACATTACTGGGCCAAAAGTTCTCAAATCATTTATTTCGCACCCCCACTCATTCTTAAATGATGATA
>JBHGAL010000026.1:0-1428 GCA_041949685.1 Wolbachia endosymbiont of Folsomia candida | reverse complement strand
TTTTGATAAAAATGCGGTAATTAATAATATAATTTATCATATTTAGTGCTCGCAAAATTACGCAGGCTTAAGCATCTCCTAGACGTTGTCACAAGACACCGAGAAGAAGAAATTGATATTGACAACCCGTTGATATTGTTCGGAAATGACTTGGCGAATCGGAATAGAGACATCGCAAATTTTCATCGATTTTTATCAGACCTTGGACAGGAAGTATTCAGAGATTTTATCGACTCATTCTTTGACGCTCGTCCGGGCTTGGAGTTTCGAAGGGAGCGGATATGCATGTCTTTGTCTCATTATGCTTGTCGATTTAAGCTAAAAAAGGGGACTGGTAAAAAAGCAACAATTCCTACTCACAATTCAATTGGCCTTGGTCACTAATTGTGTAAATTCTTATGAAATGTTATAGATGTGCACACCTCAAGCTGTCTAATTGGACAGCACGAGTCACGAATTCGAAATTCCAAAGAAATTTTAAATTCTAATGCACAACAAATGAGATATTCACCCGAACCAACTGATCCAGATACTGTCCTCGAGAATTCAGAAAGTAAATTTGACAATTTATTCCTAAAGACGAATTCATGTTAAATATGAAAATATTTAAATTAAAAATATGAATCTCTTCTTCCTCTGTTTAGGTCGGTCTACTAGTGAATGCTCATTTTACTCTGGTAGTGTACTCCGTTGTTTATAAAACAATTTTTTTAATACAGATTTTTGAGCGTTTAACACGAATATCAATAGTGTCATTATTTGTAAATTACAAAAATTACATAAAATTGTAGGTACTACGATTGACATGACTCCACCCAATTCCCCAACCAGTACACATAACGAGAAATATTTCCGTCACTATCCAGGTAAAAGTAAAACTTTATAGATAGCTTTTTTCGTTATTAATCAATATTTTAACATGCCACGAATCAACTGTGGTATCGACCAAAACTGATTAGATTTCTTAATCGTATTACAAATTTCATGCAACAAAATAAAACTAACATTAAATACCGAATTATTTCAGATAGCAGTTTTTCTTCACCAAATTTTGCTCGTACCTTCAGTGGCAGTGAGGATTATGAACACGATTATGAACACGGGACGGCGTCGACAAAATCCCAAGAAATTTTGAAAACGAAACTCACTCCCGAAACAATATGCAACATTAAGGGAATTGACAAACACGAATTGAACTACACAATTCCAAAATTCGTGACCCTAGTTATACCAAAGGAGGAATGGGAAAAATATTATGACGCCAAAGCAAGAGTGCCAATCAACGATTACGCCCAACTAATCAATGATGCAATTAAAAATCAACACCAAATCCCGTGCTCATTTTCTGCGCGTGGGAAGACCCCAATTCGACGGAAGAATTCTACAATCTGCGCATCTTTTAGAGGAGTTTGTGGTGGCAGTCGGTAC
>JBHGAL010000025.1:0-1603 GCA_041949685.1 Wolbachia endosymbiont of Folsomia candida | reverse complement strand
CGACGGGGAATCCTCCACAGATCTATCCATGGATGAAGAGGGTGCATCTAGGCCAAAGTAAGGAGAAATTTTTTTGAGGATTTTTTTAGAGAGGATTTGAGATCGAGGTGAAAATTGTGTGAGAAAAGGAGACGAATTTGTGTCTTATTTGGAGAAATTGGAATTTCAGAGAAAATTTAAACAGTGAGGTGGAAATTTTGAAGACAGTTTAAAAAGTCGTGGGAAAAATTACAGGTAGAAATTTTGGAGAAATCTTCCAAGAAAATTGGAGTTTTTAAATTGGAGTTAAAATTGTGGAGAAAACGAGAAGAATTTGTGTCTGATTTGAAGTTTTGACAAAATTAGAAATAGTGGGGAAAATTAGAGGTGAAAATTTTGGAGAAAATTGAGGAAAACTTGTGTTTTTAAGAGTCGGAGAAGATTTGGAACTTGTGTAATTTGTCAAGAAATGAAAATTGTGGCGTGAAATTGTGGCGAGAAGATTGAGGAAAATTTGTATTTTTCACTGTGCAGAAATAGTGAAAATATAGATTCTCAAAGATATTTTACGATTTTTGAGTCCTAGAAAATTTAGAATTTTAAAAAATAAAGTTTGTATTTTTGAGACGAGAAAATTGAGGAAATCTCAAAGATTCATTATTTCTTGAAAAGCAAAATTCTACAATTTTTTGAATCGTAGTAAATTTGGAATGATTGAATTAATTATTCAAGTATCTATTTGAGAATTTAAATCTTTTCCTCTTATTAATTGCAACGCTGGCGTCAAAATTTGTTTTAAAAAAAGTCAGGATTTTGCTAACTTGATTTTTTAACAGAAAGAAATTCATCCGCAGTTTTTAAACCCGTTAATCATTTTTTCTACATTTAGAGACGTATGTATTTAAGAATTAGATGATTTTGAAGTTCAACAATTTGCAGGAGACAAAACGGAACCAAAAATGTATAAATGAAAACAAACCATTTTCCTGACTTTGTCCCTTAAAATGATATTATTTCAATTTGTATCGTGTGTGAAGTCAGATTTTGATACGATTTTGACACATTTTTGCAATTCAGAATGTCACAAATTGATTGACAAAAAATAACAGATTTAAAATCGTATTCATAATCAAAATGCATTTACGCAGGGGAAAGAATTGAGTAGAAATTATGCGATCTTTTTTGTTTTTCTGAATTATTTGACACGATGCAGATATTTTAGTTTGGTTGGATTGAATGTTTGTAAATATTTGGTGGGCGAGGGTATTGACGTGGAATTTGTGAAGTGCGCAAAATTCTGGAAAATTGATGAAGTTTTGTTTGAACCCAAAATTTGTAGGAGTGCAAACTTTAAGTTTTTCTTATTTTTCAAATTTTTCTATGAATTTGCACTTACATGTTTTAAAACGAGAAAAATAGAGATTTTGTAACAATTTACAGATTTGTGTGATCTAGTTGCTATAAATTATTTAGAAAACTGTAAAAAACTTGGTCCAAATTTCTGCCTTTTATTTACTACTTTGAAAAGATTGCGAAGAAAATTCAAGTCCCAAATCTGATCTGTACAAATTTACACAATTTCCAGTTTTATAACCTGGTTTCCTTCGTAATCTCTGTGTAAACT
>JBHGAL010000024.1:0-2654 GCA_041949685.1 Wolbachia endosymbiont of Folsomia candida | reverse complement strand
CGTCATTGCGAGCGCGCAGCGCGCGGCAATCCATGAGAAATATGAAGCTATAGATGGCCACGCTCATTCCATTCGCTCGCCATGGACACAATCATAAATTAATCTATTTTATTATATCTCTATAAGATATTCACTATTGACACACATTGACAATAAATGAAACTGCTTGTTAAATAGACACTCGTTTAACTAGTTAAACTCTTAGGAGAATAATAATAATGTTTAAAAAAGTTCTAACTACTACTGTGTTAGGTGTTTCTGCATTGACGGTAATGGCAGCCAATGCCGCCGCACCCGGCGTGTATGTCACCGGTCAGCTCGGTTATGCGAATACGCATATGGGTAGCAAAACCAATTTTGCAGATATCAACAAAAACACACCGGCTGATTTCAACTTTACCGCTAACAACGCTAAAGATAGCAACTTGGCAAACAATGGCTTAGCTGGTCGTATTGCTCTGGGTTATCAATTTAATCAAAACTTTGCCGTTGAAACCGGTTACCTATACTTAGGTAGTAAAAAAGTAGATGGCACCATTGCAAAAGATCATCGCAATGACACGCTCTCACTCCATCAAAATGCGATTGATTTAGTCGGTAAAGGCATCGTTCCTATGGGTAGCAATGTTAATCTGTATGGTAAAGTCGGTGTTGCTTACTTAACCACTGACGTAGAAGGAAAAATAGCTGGAACTGATTCCAAACCTGAGATGACAGCAGACTTAAACAAAAACTCGAATTTGACTAAACATAAATTCGCGCCTGAAGTAGCCTTAGGTGTAAGCTACGACATCACGCCCAACGTGTCAGTCGACACTTCATGGACACACATCCAACCTTTAGGAAACAACAAACCAGGCAATATTGACTTTGTTGCCGTCGGTCTTGGCTACAACTTCGGTTAAACCTTCGTTTAACCCTTAGCTCCATAAAAACCCCTTTTTTAAGGGGTTTTTCTTTTCCAGATTGAAAAAAGGCTTATTTTTAAGGATTTTTAGTAAATGTAGTCAAATAGATGACAATTTTAGGCCTATTTCCGATCATTATTCATACAAACATATTGATAGTTTTTTGAACAAATGATATACAAGTTCATCAGTTTAACTAGTTAAACTTATTAAGAGGAAAATAATAATATGTTTAAAAGAATAATCGCAGCAAGCGTATTAGGCGTTTCGGCGCTGGGTATGATGGCTGCTAATGCTACATCGAATGGAGTTTATGTGACGGGACAACTAGGCATTGCCCATACAGGGAATCAATTCCAAGCCGCTAAAGGCCTTGAATCTGATGTCACCTTCGGCAAAGATAAAAAGTCACTCAAAAAGGACTTAGCTGGTCGTATCGCCATAGGTTATCAATTCACTCCCCATTGGGCAGCTGAATTAGGCTATACACAATTTGGTCAACAAAAGTCTAGCGCGTCTGTGCTAATTCCAGGTATGGCGAATATTGTGCCAATGGATGCACCGCAAACTTTTGTAAAGAATACCGTTAGCACTCAAGAAATCACCATCAGCCAACATGCTTTTGATGTGGTTGGTAAAGGTATTTATCCAATTAATGATAAGTTCAATGTCTATGCCAAAGCAGGTATGGCTTACTTAGTCACCACTGTAAAAGGTGATAAAATGGGTAAAAATTCAATTATGGCTCCGATTGCGAAGCATAATTGGGCTCCTGAAGCCGGTCTTGGTTTCACGTATAACGTGACATCGAACGTGTTCATTGATACCTCCATTACTCATATTCAACCTATGGGTAAAAACAAGCCGCGCAATATAGACTTTGCTGCGGTAGGTATTGGTTACAGCTTCGGCTAATCCTTAGCTTTAAAGCTAACTGTTTGTTAAAAAACCCCTGTTCTAGGGGTTTTTTTTTGGCAAAAACCCGCTTTTAGGCCAATTTTACCCAGATATATCAATTAAATTGATAAGAAAGTTGACAGTTATTTATACAAATGATAAATAAGAACCTGTTTAACTAGTTAAATTCTTACGAGGAAAATAATAATATGATTAAAAGAATAATCGCAGTAAGCGTACTCGGCGTTTCGGCGCTCGGTATGATGGCTGCTAATGCAACATCTAACGGAGTCTATGTAACCGGACAAGTGGGCTATGCACACAGAACGCTTAACAGTGCGCAAGGCTTTCATTCCAGTCTTATAAGAGGCTTTTCTGAGTCAGACGTCAGCTTTGGAAAGTCTGAAACTTCTGCAAAAAATCTAATGGGTCGGTTAGCGATTGGTTATCAATTCACACCCAATTGGGCAGTGGAATTAGGTTATTTACAATTAAGTAAAGAAACTTCTAGTATCAACATCACCAACGCTACTACACAACAACTTTTGCCTTTCCCAGCTCAAGTTACCACAGAAACATCAACTCAAGTTGTTACGCTTAAGCAACATGCTTTTGATGTGGTAGGTAAAGGTATTATTCCCATTAATGATAAATTCAATGTCTATGCTAAAGCCGGTATGGCTTATGTGATCAGCAACGTAAGCGGGGATAGTGCCCAAATAAACGGAAAAGTTACTTCAGTAATCGCTCCGATTGCTAAACACAATTGGGCTCCTGAAGCGGGTATAGGTCTGACCTATGACATTACTCCTAATGTCTTTATTGATACGTCCTTTACACACATTCAAC
>JBHGAL010000023.1:0-3230 GCA_041949685.1 Wolbachia endosymbiont of Folsomia candida | reverse complement strand
CAGAAAACCGGTGGCTTATTGGCTAAATAAGCGTCGGTATTGATCCAACCACTGATATTGATGCGACAAGTCCAACCACAAGGTTGATCAAACCCACCAGGCTGGTTTCGGTCAAGGATCATATCAAGTTTATTGACTTGATCGCGCATCACATCCATTTGATAGGATGTATCCATCATGTACGGCTGCATCGCCAATACGGGCCCGCTAAGCCCAAGTGTTACGAGTGAAGCAACAATCGCTTTGAGTTTCATACTCATCCATCTCCTTAATAGGTTGTTAAATCAACATTAGATTGTTTGAAAGCTATATTTTTGCTCTCTCATCGGCAAACTAGTTTGTCGACTCAAACAAAAAATTAGTTTTACAAAAATCTATTACTTCTTTAATTTCATGACCGCAACACACCGATAAAAGTTGGAATATGCTACGTTCATAAAAATAATTCAAAAACAATTTACTTATATTTATCCCTTGTTATTTCCTACCAAGGCTGTTTAATTTCCATTCCTGCCTTTTAAAAGCGATATCGGCGAAAATTAAACAACCCTGGTCTTGGCACCGCTGTAAATTTACAATCTACAGTTTCGCAAACTCTAAACGGAGACTTGCTTAGCGGTTTACCAGAACCGTTTTACAGACATTATATTTGTTTTTTTAAATTTCAGCGATTTGGAAGGTACAAGACTTTGTTATTAGTGCTGAAAATAGCTTCTCTTGAAAGACTCGATAGCTATTGCATTTTATACCTAACACCATGACCTATGTCAATGGTTTCATTATAAAATACGCCTTACTACCTTAGCCTATAAAGAAAACGTACCAATTAAAGGAAAATAGATGCTAAATCAATTTAAATCAAGTTTCTGATAATTTTTTTTGTAGCTCGCCGGTTTTGTAAAGTTGTTCAACTATATCGCATCCACCCATTAACTCACCTTTATAATAAAGTTGTGGAAAAGTTGGCCAATTAGCAAACTTTGGTAGATCACGACGTATCCCACTCTCTTCAAGCACATTAACATGTGCAAATTTTACACGACATGCTTTTAATATTTGTACTACTCGAGCCGAAAAACCACAACAGGGTTCTTCCGGAGTTCCTTTCATATAGAGAATCAGGGGATATTTCGCAATTTGTTGCTTGATTGTTTCTAGTGTATTCGTTTCAATAATAGACATTTATTTTCCTCGCTTATATACTTCTCACACTTGAATTTTTTGTTGTTTACCACTTAGATTTCCTTTATAACACATACGATCAAACAAAATTTATAATATGCCGCATTTGAGCTTGCCTTATCATTTTCCGGATTTTAAACTGGCGCAAGCCATTTTAGCAAATCGATAAAAATAGGATACTCCCATGAAACATGAGTTACCCCCTTTACCTTATACCCTAGATGCCCTGGATCCCATTATTTCAAAGGAAACCTTAGAATATCATTACGGGAAACATCACAAAGCTTACGTCGACAAACTAAATGAATTGATTCCCGGCACGGAGTTTGAATCTTTATCCCTGGAAAATATCATTAAAAAAGCCCCTAAAGGCCCCATTTTTAATAATGCCGCTCAAGTCTGGAATCATACCTTTTATTGGCATTGTATGACACCAGAAGCATCAAAAAACCAATTAAAAGGTTCTTTAGAAGAGGCTATTAAGCAATCCTTTGGATCTGTCGACAAATTCAAAGAAGCTTTTGTTAAAGCAGCTATCGCTCAATTTGGTTCAGGTTGGGCCTGGTTAATAAAAGGTGCTCAGGGGTTGAAGATAGTAACCACCGGTAATGCTGAAACCCCGATGCGTGATGGAGAATCCTGCTTATTCACATGTGATGTATGGGAGCATGCTTACTATATCGATTACCGTAATGCTCGTCCAAAATATCTGGAAAAATTTTGGGAAGTAGTGAACTGGGGTTTTATAACCGAAAATTTTGAGAAATAACAAGAAAAATAAAAAAATGACTATGACATCTGCCTTGATGCCCATTTACCCAAATCGACTGCCTGTGGCCTTTGAAAAAGGCTCAGGAGTTTGGCTTACCGATATCCAAGGAGAAAAATATTTAGATGCCTTAGCGGGTATAGCAGTATGCGGTTTAGGGCATGCTCATCCAGCAATCACTGAAACAATTTCCAGTCAAGCTGCAAAATTAATTCACACTTCTAATACTTACCATATTCCCGAACAAGAAATATTAGCTTCAGCTTTGGCACGCGTATCAGGAATGGATCAGGTTTTTTTTTCTAATTCAGGTGCAGAGTCTAACGAAGCGGCTATCAAAATGACGCGACTTTATGCGCGTAAAAAAGGAATCGAACAACCCATCGTTATTGCTATGAAAAATGCCTTTCATGGTAGAACCATGGCAACTCTTAGCCTATCGGGTAGTGAACGTTTACAAATCGGCTTTGAACCTTTACTAGAACGTTTTATTCATATTCCGTTTAATGATGTTGCTGCATTAGAAAATGCTATAAAAGAACACAAAAAAAATATTGTTGCCATTATGTTAGAGCCTATTCAAGGAGATGGTGGGATTAAAGTAGCCACGCCTAATTTTTTACAAGCTATTCGAAATTATTGTGATCAATACGATTGGCTTATGATACTCGATGAAATACAAACGGGACTTTGCCGTACCGGACCTTGGTTCGCCTATCAATCCTATAATATTTTTCCTGATATAGTCACTATTGCCAAAACCTTAGGCAATGGTTTTCCTATTGGAGCCTATTGTTCTCGCGGCAAAGCAAACAATATTTTTCCTATCGGCAAACATGGCTCTACCTTTGCTGGTAGTGCGTTAGCTTGTGCTGTCGCAATCACTGTTATTAATACTTTAGAAAAAGAAAATTTGTCTGCACATGTAAAAAAAATTGGGGCTTATTTAAGCGCTAAGCTAGAAAGTATTTTTGCTAAACATCCACATGTACTCGCTATAAAAGGGCAAGGGCTTATGATCGGTGTCGAACTCGATGCAGAATGTCGTAGTATCCCAAAAATTGGACTAAAACATCGTTTACTTTTTAATGTTGTTTCTAATAACACCATCCGCCTACTACCTGCTTTAATTTTACAAGAAGTTGAAGCAGATGAAATTTGTCAACGTTTGGTTAAAACTATAGATGAATTTTATAATTCATCATCCCCCACCATATGAAGAATATATACTCACAGCAATTGGATTTTTGGCAAGGCGCCGCGAGAATGAAGCAACCGG
>JBHGAL010000022.1:0-3448 GCA_041949685.1 Wolbachia endosymbiont of Folsomia candida | reverse complement strand
TATCTTTTGCCACATTGGTTATTAGTAATGACTCAGGGCTTATGCATCTAACAGCTGCATTAGGGCGGCCTTTAATTGCACTCTATGGCTCAAGTAGTCCAGAATTTACGCCTCCATTATCAATAAAAGCTAAAATAATTTACCTAAAACTTAGCTGTAGTCCTTGCTTTGAAAGAAAATGTCCACTTCTGCATTTCAATTGTTTAAAACAATTAACACCACGAATTGTTCTAAATGCTATCGATGATTTATTAAAAAATGAAGTATCATTTACCAATACAAAAACTTGAAAAAATTTTCCCTAGCAGATCATTTGTCGTAAATTGACCGGTGATTTCTCCTAAACAATTTTGTGCTATGGATAAATCCTCAGCGAGCAATTCAGGGAAATGATTTTCTTTTAACTTTATTAATCCATTACAAAGAGCAACTTCGGTATTCTTTAAAGCTTCCAAATGCCTACGCCTAGCACTAAAATTACCTTCAGAAGAAATAGTATAGCCAGCAGATTTTTTTAAAAAATCAAAAAGTAATGTTAAGCCTTCACCAGTTTTTGCCGATAATTTAATAACATCAAAACCCATTTCTCTATCTATACTTGCTTTTTCTTGCTTAAGATCAATTTTATTTCTAATAATAATTATGCGTTTATCTATAAAAATATCTTTTAAAAAAGTCTGTTGTTCTTTCCAAAATTTTAAATCTCCAATCGAAGTTCTCGCATGATCGACTACCCATAAAATTAAATCTGCTTTGACTATTTCGGCTAATGTTCTTTTAATACCTTCTTTTTCAATCTCGTCGGTGGTAATTCTTAATCCGGCAGTATCAACAACGTTGAGTAACAAACCTTCAATTTGAACTTTTTCCCTAATAACATCGCGAGTAGTCCCAGCAAAAGAGGTTACAATTGAAGATTCTTGCGCACTTAATTTATTTAATAAACTCGATTTTCCTGCGTTGGGCGGGCCAACAATAGCCAAGCTTAATCCTTCTTGTAATAAAGTGCCTTGTTTAGCTAAATTTTTTATTTCTCGAATATCCGTAAGAATAGAATGTAATTTATTTACAACTTCAGTTTCTTTTAAAAAATCTATATTTTCATCAGCAAAATCTATTGCTGCTTCTAACCAGGTCCTTAAACCTATTAAGGTGTCTCTCATCTGGTTAATGCGTTGCGAAAAATCTCCCTGTAATGAACGCATAGCAGCACGCGCTGCTTGTTCTGATTCTGCATCAATTAAATCAGAAATAGCTTCAGCTTGTACAAGATCGAGTTTTGAATTTAAAAATGCTCGCTCTGTAAACTCCCCAGGTCGTGCCAATCGAGCGCCTAACTGTATTACCCGCCTTAATAGGCAATCTACAATAACAGGGCCTCCATGTCCCTGTAGCTCGAGAACATCTTCACCTGTAAAAGAATTCGGAGCAGGAAAATATAAAGCAAGACCCTCGTCGATAACATTTCCATCTTCTGACAAAAATGAAAGATACTCTGCATATCTCTTTTTAGGCACACGTCCCAGTAATTGAGTGGCAATACTTTGAACATTAGAACCTGAAACACGAATCACAGCCACTCCTCCTCTACCATGAGGGGTGGCAGGGGCTACAATAGTTTCGCTGTGCTGATCTAAACTCTCTTCAAAATTGTTCAATCACTTCTAACCACTGTTATCGTTTTTTTTTTGATAAATCAATACTCACCCGACGCATAATAAACCATTGCTGTAAAATTGAGAGCGTATTATTCACAACCCAATACAATACTAATCCCGAAGGAAAATTCAAAAACAAAGCGGTAAAGAAAATAGGTAGAAACTGCATCACTTTAGCTTGGGTTGGATCCGGCGGCGGTGGATTGAGGCGTTGTTGAACAAACATAGTGATACCCATTAAAATAGGTAAAATATAGTAAGGATCTTTGGTCGATAGATCATGAATCCAGAGTATAAATGGCGCTTGTCGTAACTCGACACTCTCTAATAGCATCCAATACAGCGCAATAAATACTGGGATCTGCACCAATATAGGCAAGCAACCCCCTAAAGGATTCACTTTTTCGGCTTTATAGAGCTCCATGGTAGCTTGGGTTAACTTTTGCTTATCATCGGCGTAACGCTCTCTTAAGGCTTGTAGGCGTGGCTGTAAGTTACGCATACTAGCCATGGAACGGTAGCTTTTAGCCGACAAATGATAAAAAGCTAATTTGATTAATATTGTTACTATAACTATCGACCACCCCCAGTTTCCAACATATTGATGGATGTGTTTTAGTAACCAAAAAAGAGCCATCGAAATGAACCATAAAATTCCATAATCGACGGTCAAATCCAAGTGAGGAGCTGCCGCTTTTAATCGATCCATAATTTCAGGACCTAAGTAAAGCTTACTCTGACTGATAAATTCCATACCTGGCCGAACCTGAAAGGGCACACCCACCATACCCAATGTGTAAATATCTCCTTTTGCATAGCTATAGAAATGGAATTCCTGTCCAACTGGAGGTATCCAAGCGCTTAAAAAATAATGCTGCAACATGGCTACCCAACCACTTTGAGTAGCCAAAGAGATATTTCCTTGCCCCATTTTATCGAAACTAATCTTTTGATAAGGCTTATCTTGAGTAGAAATCGCCCCGCCCGTATAAGAGCTGATATTAAATAAACTATGTGATTGAGCAATTTTCTTTTGTTGGAATTGGATATAAACTCGTCCTTCCCAAATAGAAGGCGAATGATTCGATATTTGATAACTAACTGGGATTAAATAATCATTTCTTTTAAACGTAAATTGTTTTTGAACCTGGGCTTTTCCACAAGTATTACAAATTAAATTAACTTTAAGCTCTGATTGTCCTGGATCTAAACTATAGTTATTTTTAGGGCTATAATATTGAAATACCTGTTTTTTATCCGATAATACTAATCCACTTTGAGCAACATAATAATTACCTGTATCGGGGCTTAGTAATTGAAATGGAGAAGAACTGACCTGACTTGGATGTTGTGGATATTGTAAAAGATTAGCTTTGACAATGTTCCCTCCTAATGTGTCTATCCAAATATCAAGGACATCTGTTTTTACATGTATAAAACGTTGTTGCTGAACGTTTTTAATCGGAACGGCTGTTTCAGTCAGGGACGTCGGTAGTTTTACCGCCTTAGTATCCACCAACTGCTTTTTTATAAAATTTGCAGATCCTATTTCTTGATTGTTAGGCGGGTATTCATTTTGCCATGCATTCCATAACATAAATGCAATTAAAAACAGGGCGCCTAATAAAAAAACACGAGCCAGTTCCATATAAATTAACTCATTTTAGTTGGTATACTCACAGCAATTTGATTTTTGGCAAGGCGTCGCGAAGATGAGCAACCGGAGTGTATACACGATACATGAGGATTGCGAATTGAGCGGCAACGCAGACAAAAATTCAAGTGCGAAG
>JBHGAL010000021.1:0-4012 GCA_041949685.1 Wolbachia endosymbiont of Folsomia candida | reverse complement strand
TGCTTATACTGCACTCAGGCAAAATATTTTAATTGAGCTCTTTAAGAAGAAAAAAGAATTGAATCTAGAACAGTTTACGAGTGTGTTATCCGAACTCATTGCTCTTTACGAAGAAGCTGACCGAGCAGTATTAGCTTACTATGGAAAATGAAAAGCTTCAGATGAATAAATATTTTCTTTCGCCTCAGAAAGAAACTTATGAAATAGCAGCTCGATTGCAAATAGCTCGAATCGCACGTGGTTATCGCTCTCGATTAGCCTTTGTAAAGCAATTTAACTTTAAATTAAGCACCTATAATTCACATGAAATTGGGCGACATAAAATTGGTGCTAGTTACATTAGTCAATATTGTATTGCACTTAACATCTCTATAACTTGGCTACTTCTAGGCAGAGGAAATCCTATTGATTATTCTCCTCGTAAAGACTTAGAAAGAAAAATAGAAAAACATTTTGAATGCTTAACCTATTTATCTAAAACTGGTAAATTGCTATTTTCTTAAAAAGATTTCTGTTGTGTTATTAACGCAATTTGATTACAGGCAGTATTAAGAATATCCCATCCTTGATAAAGTATCTTTTGTAATCGCTGATATTTTTCAGTAGTGAGTTCTTTTAAAAGATTAACGCCCATTTTTTCATGTTCTTCATCTACATCAAAATGAATCTTAAAATATTCAGTTTCTTGATATTTTGCCATGATTTGATGAGCTTGGGTGAAAAAAAGCTGAGCACTAGCCTCTAAAACAAGGTGCACTAAAACGGTTTTTTCTTCTTCATCTAAAGTAAGCATTTTCCAAGCAAACCAGCTGCTGGTTGACTCCAATATAGGATCCCAAATGGAGGGTCTATGATTTCGATCTTGTTTCAAAGAAATATTATGACCATATTCTTCAGTTAAATGTAACTGAGTCACCGTCAAAAATTTAAAATTATCGCAAAAAACATAACGCAACATCACTACTTTTTGAAAATAATCAGAGAAAACTTGGATACAATCTAGCAAACGCTTTCTTGTATTTTTTTCTTGCATATCATCGCTTTTTATTAGTTTCATAAGTCTATTATTGGTATATTCACTAATAAAAATTTTATTGTTTTCTAATAATTTATCCAAAGTCCATGAAGTATTGTTAATTAGCATAGTTTTTTATTTTTACTCTTTTGTTTTTCATTTTTTATATTCTATTTCGGCCAATATTTTTTCTGGGGTATTAAATCCATCGGCTAGCCAATTCGCAACATTAGGTTGAAGGCTAGCTGCTTTAAGTAAAGATGCAAATGACTTTGTTGGATGTAACATTAAATTAGTCCATTTTGTAGCCCATTGAGCAGATTGTTTCCAATAATCTTCGAAAGTTTCTTGCATCCATTTTTCATTAAAAAATTGATTCTTATGTTCTTTAATTTTATTCAGATAGAAAGTAGCTGAGTGATTGGCATTATTAGCCCCTTGGCCGCCAATGGGATCGTTTAATAAAATAGAATCCCCCAGACCTAACAAGGGTTTACCAGGTGATAAACAAAATGTTGGTTTCCTGACTATTGGGATATAGCTTCCCTGAAGAGTGGCTTTCTCATCCGTTAATTTAACTTTATGGCATAATTCTGCTTCCCAGGGAACAAATTTTTTCAATAATTCATATGCTTTTTCTAAACGCTGAGCAGGGTTTAAAATATCTTTCCAACAATCAAAAGGGCACCCTGGCAATCCTTCAAATAACATCATTTCACAAGGACCTGTTAGTGTTAAACCTGGAGTGATGAAGTACTCACCAATACCAGGAATGACATTCGCTCTAACTCCTTGACTATTCGTTATTGGTTCTACATCTTTAACATATAAGCAACAAAGTACTCGTTGAACTTTATTAAAGCTTGATCGGGTTTTGTCTACTGGAAATAATTGGCTAATTTCACCTTTCCCACCCGAAACTATGGTTAAATCTTGATGTTGTATAATATGATTTAAATCTTGAGTTTCAACCATTTGAACGATAAGTTGACCTCCTAATCGGGTAAATTCTTCCATCCAACGGGAAAATTTAAGTCTCTGATCAATAGCTTGATAGAATTGGGATGTTTTTCCTCGCCAATTGATAGTTATTTCTGGTTTAGTTGGTTTAGATAGGGTATAGGTTACCGTTTTATTCTTAGGACATGTTTTATCCCAAAAATTAAGACCTAGGTTGCGTTCATTTTGTAGAGCCGAATGAAACATGCTAGGGCTTGATAAAATAAATCCATTTAATACTTCTTGAGCAGTTTGACGAGTATAAATTGATACCTTGTAACCAAGCTTTAAAAGTCCTATTCCTAGTTGTAGTCCCGCTTGTCCAGCACCAATAATTGAAATACTACGCATTAAATTTTTTCTAAATATTAGGTTTTTTTATTGGGGGTAGTGTAACAAAATTTTAAGTATTCTAATAATTTATTAATAAAGTATAGATAATTTCTTACATAAAATTAAGAAAATCACCTTATTTTGCCTTAAAAGTTTAATGTAATATGCTTATAAATTGCTTATAATTTATAAGCAAAGTATTAAATAATTTCAAAGTTAACAAAAATAAGGAGATATAATAAAAATGCTTACATCATCTATTACTTTAAACGAGCTAAAACAGGAACTACATAGACCGCTGAAAACCATGCTTGGCTTAGCCGTACTATTGGATAAGGAAGTGCTTGTTTCTAATCAAAAGATTTATTTACAAGATTTGAAGAAATGTGCTCAAGGCATATTAAACTTTATTAATCGATGGTCAGGCTTAGTGCAAGAGATCAATTTTACAGAGAACAGTCATGATGAAGTAAATACTATATCGCTTAATACATATCCTTTTAAAATCTTACTAGTAGAAGATACTCCAATTATACAAGTCGTACATAAAAGAATGCTTGAGAATTTAGGGTATCACGTTGAATTAGTAGATTGCGCAGAAAAAGCATTATATAAGATTAGTGAAACTACGTATGATGTTATATTGATGGATATCAATTTACCTGGTATGAGCGGTATCGATGCTGCTATCCAAATTCGACGACTTGAATATCAAAATTTACCAATCATTGCATTAACAGCTTTTAGTGATAAGAAAAATTATCAAGACTGCATAGATGCAGGTATTAATGCTTTTGTTACAAAACCTATTTCTCAAGAAAAATTAAAAAATTTAATGGATTATTATATCAATAAAAAAATGACTATTTCTTCTTGAGGTAAAGTAAGAGTTTTCATTTATGCTAAATACTCAATTTAGCTTGAATAGGGATGAGATCCATATACGAAAGGCAATTTCACTCGATGCACTTAGTATTGCTAAGCTCCATCATACTTCATGGAAATCAACAATAAATGGCTATATAGATAATACTATTTTTGAAAAAATAAACCGTTCATTTTTTATACATAAATGGAAATCCTGGTTAAATAAAAAAAATAAAATTAGTTATGTTGCAGTACAAGGAAATTTCCTGTTAGGTTTTATTACTTTGGATGTAACTGTTAATAAATATCCAGAAATACAGTTTATTTACGTTGCCTATAAATATAAATTTAGTAATTTACAAAAACTACTCTTTGAATTTGTATCTAAAAGAGTCATTGAATTAGGATTTTCAAAAATTCATTTTTGCATTGCTAAGGAAAATAAAAATGATTTAATTCTTTATAAATTAATGAAGGGTTATCTTGGTCAAACAGAAAGAGTCAAACAGATATATGGATTTGAATTTAATGAAATTTGTTATGAGTTTGATCTTAATACCACCGTAAAAGAACAAACAATTCAACTGAAAGCGATTTCTGTATAAGAGGTTGTGTTTAAAAGACTATCTATAGTTATCTAAAATTTATTAATTGCCATAATAAGCAAGAACTGCTCGGTCAGCTTCTTCATAAAGAGCAATAAGTTCGGATAATGTATCTGTAAATTGTTCTAAATTTAATCCTTTTTTCTTCTTAAGAAGTGCAATTAAAATATTTCTCCTAAGTGCAGTATAGGCG
>JBHGAL010000020.1:0-9418 GCA_041949685.1 Wolbachia endosymbiont of Folsomia candida | reverse complement strand
TATCTTAAAAACAAAGCGTTTAATACTTAGAACTTGGAAAGAACAAGATCTTGATCCCATGTCAGCAATTAATCAAGATCCTTTAGTCTGTGAATTTCTGCCTAAAATTGGAGATCTAGCTGCAACAAAAGCTTTAATTCAACTTTTTATTAATCACTATGAAAAGTATGGTTTTACAGCATATGCTGTGGATTTAAGATCAAATGGTAAATTTATAGGTTTTGTAGGGTTGTTGATTCCTTCATTTGAGGCGCATTTCACGCCTGCGGTTGAAATTGCTTGGCGATTAGATTCTAAATGTTGGGGAAAGGGTTATGCTACCGAGGCTGCAAAAGCCATAGTCGATTTTGCTTTTGCTACACTGAAGTTAGAAGAACTTGTTTCATTTACCGCAGAAAAAAATATACGATCGCGTCGGGTAATGGAAAAGATCGGTATGCATCATACCCCACATGACGACTTTGATCACCCAAAGCTACTAACAAACAGTTCTCTTTGTCGACATGTTTTATATCGACTAAGCCGGATCGAGTAAATTACAAGAAAAAAGAGAATATGCCTGGAGTAAAAGTGGGTGATGGAGCCATTATTGCATCGCGAGCAGTTGTAACCAAAGATGTAGAACCTTATTCCATTATTGGCGGAAATCCTGCGCAATTGATTCGCAAACGATTTGATGATGAAACGATTCAGAAATTAATTACTCTAGCTTGGTGGAATTGGTCTTTTGAAAAAATTACCGAGCATGCAAAAGCAATTGCTGAAGGCGATGAGCAATTGCTTGATGGGTCTGAAATATCCTAAAAGGTTTACACATTATTCTCCATAAACAGTTTAATAATTTGAATATCTTTGTTGGTAAAAGGTTTATTAAGGATATAATCAATCCCAACCTCTTCGCATTTTTCTTTAACTTCATCTATCGCATGGGCTGTTAATGCAAAGAGTGGAAGTCGAGGTTTATTATGTTCTTTCTCCCATTGACGATAACATTTTGCAACTTCTGTTCCTGCTAAACTCGGCAGACCTATATCTAATAGCGCCCAATGAAAATCCTGAGTTTGTAAGGCATATAGCGCATCATTACCATCCGTTACCATGGTAACTTCATAACCTAAATTAACGAGTAAATTTTTTACCACATGCAAGACTAAAGTATTATCTTCAGCCACTAGCACCGAATACTTTTCTGTCTCAGAATAAGGTCTCAAAGAAGATGGCCGCAAAGTTGTACAAACTGTTTGGTCAACGATTACTTCAGCTAAAGGAAAAATAAATTCCAAAACAAAACAACTCCCTTTACCCTCTTCACTAGAAACTTTTATTTTTCCACCTAATAGGTTTGTAATTTTCTTAACTAAATATAAACCAATACCATAACCCGTATATTCCGCGAGATAGGAAGGATGGGCACGATAAAAACGATCAAATATTTTATCAAGATTATCCTTTGCGATACCAATACCTGTATCAGATATAACTATCTCAATTTTAACTTCTTCATTATCAAGTATTAATTGTTTTATTTCTAAACAAATCGTTCCTTTTTTAGTAAATTTTACTGCATTAGAAAGAAGATTAAGTACAAGTCGTTTTAACTTAATTCGATCAGTGAGAACAATGGGCAAATTCTTATCTAATTTTATTTGGAATTCTAATTTCTTAACTACAACAGCAGGCTGCATCAGTCCTTGTAGTTCCTCTACAAATTGCTGTAAATTGATGCTCTCTTTTTTTATGTGTTCTATTTGATGTTCAGCGGCAGTTACCTCGATTACTGAGTTGAGTAATTCTAACAGCTGCTCACTTGCACTATGAATCCACTCACCATATTTTTTCTCCTGAGCACTGGTTGCATCATTGGCTTGTAAACTAGACAGTCCTATAATTCCTGACAGAGGGGTGCGAAGATCATGACTCATATTCATAATAAATTCAGTTTTTGCTTTACTCGCAGCTTCTGCTTTTTCTTTAGCCCGCTTCAATGGCGTAATATCATTATAAACACCCAAAACTCCTATTATTTCCTTGTCTTTGCTAAAAAGAGGGACTTTATTTGTTAAGATAGTTAGTTTCCTACCATCAGGAAAGTTTTGTTCTTCTTCGATATTCAATTTTGGAACACCCGAAACAATAACTTCTTTATCATCTTTCCGATAATGCTCACTCAAATCCCTTGTTGCAAGATCATCATCTGTTTTGCCTAGAATTTTTTCTACGGAACTAAAACCAAGTGCTCTAGCAAAATTGATATTACATCCTAAATAAACACCTTCTTTATCTTTCCAAAAGACAGAAACAGGTAAAAGATCCACTAACTGCAAAATTAAATTATTATTTAACCAATTTTTTTTACTTTTCATAAAAATACCTTTTAAAGAGATGTTTATTATTTTTTGCAAACAGAATTTTGAGCTATTTCAGATAAGGATATAACTTCATTTGAAGCTTGATTTCTAAAAAAAGAAACTTTTGAAACGGGTGCTTGCTGAGAAGATGATTTTTTAGCGCGATCAAATATTCCATCTTTAATATAAGAATAATTTTCTTCTTTGATAATATTTTCTGAATTTATAAAAGAAAGTACTTCTCGCGATACTTGAAAAACGTTAGATATTTTTCCTGGAATAAAATAAATGATCCCTTCCGCTTTGAAGGTAATCGCACCGCGAAAGTCTTCTGTTGTTTGAAGCTTAGCTAAAATGACGCCCATATAGGTATCATATGTAAATTCTTTCTCAAATTCTGGATAAAATCTTTTTATTTCATTTTCACATTTCGTTTTTAACGAACTGTCCATAGAAGCCGCCATTTGTGCAAATATATTTTCGGCATCCTTTAAAGTAGGACATTTCTCAGATAGAGTAATAGATGCATGTGTCAACACGTATTTTGAGACGGGGCAATTTTTATCGATACGATCATCATAGGGCATTAACGAGGGAAATTTGCCATCCATTACGATAAAAGAAAACGGTTTAGTTGAAGGTATATTTTGTGTATAAACTAAAGCAAAACATGCTTGATAAAAAATATTAAGCTTCAAGGGCTCTTTTGGTAGTAACGCTTGAAATCCTGTAGCATTGATAACGTGATCGAATGCAAGTTTTTCTCCATCGATGGTTTTGATAAGCAATTTAGTATCAACACTTTTTATATTTACAATAGTCACGTTGCAACGTATATGTACTCCGATGCTCTGTAATTTTTTCTTAAAAAAATTGCGCAATTGAGTACCCATCACAAGGCTAGGCTCCTTAATATCTGCAACATAATGCAGATTAGGATATTTACTAATTGGCAATTCTTTTGCATCTCCAAATTCGCGACAAACTGCTGCAAATTCGTCTTTACTCACTTTTGACTGATTACCTTCAGAATCGGTAATGCCTAATCCATAGATTGAGTGGCTATGTTCATTTATCAACTCAGGATAAGTTGCATAAAATTCTTTATACCCTTCATGACAAAACTCTCTTGTAACTGAAGAGCGAGGATAGTGAGCACCCACATGAAGTCTATTGCCAAAAGTGCCAGAAACCCCACTAAATATCTCAGAGCTTTTTTCAAAAATTGTAACGCAAGATTCTGGTTTTTCTGTTTTTATTGACTTAGCAACTTCACATCCGTACCACCCGCCGCCGATGATAGCAACTTCTATTTTTGGGAGAGGATAATTTTCTATTTTCATGGATATTTCTCTCTCTATAACGAACATAGAACTAGAAGAGATAGCTTATCAAGCTCAGAATATTTGTCCATTAAAGTAATATTTTTTATAGACAAATCATTATCAGAATTAAAACTTTTATACATTTTTTTTCCTATGTTTTTATTATTTTTTAAAATTCCCAAAAAATTATATAAATGCGCTATTTTCAGCTTATAACATTTTAAACAATATCGCGCAACGGTTTATAATGAAGTTTTTTCTACCAAAAATCCTACTCAACCACAAAATTTTATAATTAAAAAACATAGGCTTTAAGCTAAAGCATAAATCTGTGTTACTTTTTCATTACCCATTATTCTTGATTGGTAATATTGTATAGATAAGCCATGTATACTTTTTTCAGCTAAGTTTCTTTTCGCTTACCATGAAAATCTAACCATTGGCAATATTCTTCTATGGTTATTAGTACTTCATGTATGCCATATTTAAATTGATTAACACCTTCAATATCCTTTAATTCTTCTGCCTTTTTAATGAAGCGTTCCCATTTCTTTTTAAAATTCCTTAATTGATAATACAATTTTCTTTCATATCGAGGTGTTAATAAACATTGTTGAATAGATTTTTTTAAGTCTTTAATTCCACAAGCCTTAATTAAAACACCATCGGCTCCCCAAGCCACCCTACAGTTAGAGCTTATTGATTGCTTTGAAGACAAGGAATTTGCTAAAAACCATTTTTTAATCCTCCGCTATTAGTAGATATTAGCCAAGTTTCTGAGGATCAGTTTATTAGCCATAAAGCGTTAGGCCCCTTAGAGATTGTACAAAAGTATATTTTTACTACAGATCTAGAAAGTATTGCTTGCTCCTTGGCTCAATTAATGAGGACAGCCAGACCATCCAGCCCATGAATTGTTTAATGGCTTAGTGTATTATATGCTTAAATAAGGAAAGGCGGCCAACGTCGAAAAGGTCATTGAAATCCTTTTAACTATAGAAGATTACCGTGAGGATGTTATGAACGCAGCGCAACAATTAGGACAAAAGGGTCTACAACAAGGCCAGCATGAAGGCGAATTATCGCTTGCTAAAAAACTGCTTAATCGAGGGATCGATTTGGATCTTATCAAAAGTGCCGGTGGCTTTTCTGAGCAAGAATTAATCGAATTAGAAAAAGCCTAGCTTTAAAGCCCAGGGGTAGGTGAATGCTATTTACGGCCTAGGTGAAAAACTTGTGGTAGCTTTTTCATTTTCTTCTTGTTCCTGTGCTTGATTTTCAGAGATAGGCAGAAACTGTTTTACTAACTTGGTTAATTTTTTAATTTCTTCACCATTAGCATCAACAATCTCTTTATTATCCTTAACTTGTTGTTTTAGGACATTAAATTGCTCTATATTAGATTTTTGTAACTCTCCAAGCTCATTAAGTTTTTGTTTCATGAATTCACTATGTCGTATCCGCTCTTCTGTCATTTCTTGTAATAGCTGCCCAATTCTTAATTCTAATTCAGGTGAATAGCCGAACCATTCTTTTAAGGATTCTTGTCCTCGTTGGATTTTCTCCATGGCAGATTCTGAGGATCGTTTAAATTGTTGAAATAAATCCGTCAACAACATTTGTAAACCCACCGAACCATTGATCTTATCTGGATGAAACAGACGAACGCCATTTCGATAAAGTTTTAATAAACTGGATTGCAGAGATTTTGACCATTCGATAACTTCTCGATAATTAACTTTTCCTTGGATAGCTTCCTTTACGATTCGTTGATAACCTTCTACCTGGGGATCTATATGTGAACTTAAACTGTTTAGACTCTCTTCCAAAACTATTTTTATTTTATTTGTTTGTTCTTCTTCGGATAATTCTTCTTGTAAAAGAGCATCAATAACTTGACGTCTACGATTAACCCAAAGATTAATTGATTTCATGGAACAACTTAGATCACTTTCGGAGGAGAGGTTTATGGCTCTTTCTGTTCTTATTGTAGGTCCTACATAAACCAATGCATTGTCACCGGCTTCAGATTGTGTTGATGTATGCTGCTCACTGAAAGTACTTTGACCATCTTTTAAATAAGCCCTTAGCATTTTTTCAATCTCCTGATATTCTTTTTTTAATTTCCTTCTTATTAAATACAGATCATATTCCGTGGGTAATTTTTTTAAGTGTTTTTCCATTAAGCTTAAAAAAGAACGACGTTTTTTCTTCTCATGATTTGTTAATACCGAGCTAAAGTTTTTTTGCATCCACTCTAAATTACCGGAATATTTTTCTAAACGCTGCTCCAAGGCTAAACTGTCCCGGCTTAATGCAGTGACTAACACGGTAATTATTTTTTGTTCCGGTTTATAGGATAGTAAAGGTTGGTCGACAATTGGATTTTGTTTCTGTATAGCTCTAAGTGAAAGACATCGCTGGTAATAAGCCCAAATCGTCATCTTACTTCCAATGGAGGTAAATAACCGTGATAACCATTTGTGCCAAAAGGGTTTTTTCCAATAATAAGTGATCTCGCTCTGTAATTGGTTAGGAGTAAGTCCAAAGAGTCGTATGCTCTTTAGGCTAGTATCGTCTCGATTCCATAAAGGCGTTTCTTGGGTTAGTGGGGGATGGATCTCTATAAAAGCTCCCCATCTTAGTCCCCACCACCAGGACATCCATTTAAAGGGTTTATGAGAAAGTCGCTGGCCAATGTCTTGCAATAGCATAGTCAGCATTACTTCTTTCATGAACCCTCCATGGTACGCTAGCGTTTAAATAAACTTGGCCCAGCCCTATTGGTTTCTTCCTGCACCGGATTAACCTGTTTACCTACGAGTGGGTTTATTACTTTACTTAATTCTTTAATTTGAGCTCCTTGAATATTAACTTGTTCTCGTAAAAAATTATTTTCCCTTATTTGTTCGTTTAACTGAGCTTGTAAAATATTATTATTTTCTATTTGAATATTTAATTGTTTCCCTTGGCCTCTTCTTTCTTCCTGATTTGTCTCTCTTTGTGCTTGGATCTCTTCGAGTTGAGGAGAGACACTGATAGCTTTAGCCAGCGTGAGTTCTCGATGATGGAGAATATCTTTGCAACGATCGATTTCGTAATGTAATTCTTCTCCTAAGCTTATCAAACCATCGTTGAATTCAGAGCGATTTAAATAACCTCGATTGGCTTTTTTTGCATCTTCTATCATTTTTCTACTATAGTCCATCAACTCCACCATAGACTCATAGGCAATATTTCCTTCTGCATTGAGTCCTTTGCTGGTAACGGCTGCAATGGAATCCACTAAACTATGTAAACTTTGGATGTATTGTTGGTACCTTTCGCCTAAAAATGCATGCACGCCGGTAATCACCTGTAAATAAACTGGGTGCGTCATTCGAGTTTTTAATTTATCTAAATAGTTATCAAGATGCTTTTTTATATTGTTAAATGTGACATATAAATCAAAAAAGCGATGTAACTTTGAGATTCCCGGTGCTAAAATAGTTAGGCTTTGCTGGATATGTTCTATCACCGCTTCTTTCCAGGGTGGGCATTCGTTTCCATCAAATAAGCGTTTTAATAAAAATATTCTTTGATCCTTAGGCGTCTCAAATATATTAGCTCCCGCCTGTAACAATAATTGAATACTTCCCCCACTTTTTATCCTAAAAGCCTTTTCTAATAAATAATAGCCAATGGTTTTACCCGTAGCTTTAAAAGGTCGGCTTAAATCAAGCGCAAACAGAGACGAAACTTCTTGCAAATACTCGGGATGATTTTTATAGACTTCAGGTAAGATACTGCAAGCCCTTTGCAACCAAATTTCCTTATTTTCTTCTTTATCTTCCGCAGTAATCCTACCTAAACCCAGTTGATAGCTTAAGACGATTTGTAGATACTCTACATGATTGAATTGGATGGCTTCTTCAGCTAAAGACACCAATTTATCTTCGCTTAATTGTTCCGATTTAAACTGTTCTTCTCTATCTCCTGCTAACCGTTGTCTGATCGCTTCGTGAACGCCTTCTAATCCAATAAACTGTTCAGCTACTGGCTCTGTAAATCTAATTTCACTGATTCGATAATTCTTAGAAAGTAATGAAATTAAACTGTTATAACTCATTCTTTGAAGCGGAACATCTCCTAAATCCAGCATCACTAGACTGGGATGCTTGGCTAGCTCAGGGACTAACCAATGGAAATCATACTCATGCTGCCAATCTATTTTTAAACCTAAGAACTCTAATTCTGAAGCCCTTGCTAGTGTTTCAATCAATATTTTTTGTTCAAAGCCTATCCCGGTTAAACTCAATTTTTTTAAGATAGTTTCTGTTTTTTCCAATTTTCTTAACAAATTATTTGAAAAATTAAAGCTCAATGGCGGATCTTTATTCTCGTAAGAAAAATAAGCGCCATTTAAGTGAATCTCATCCCAGGTTGAAGGAAGCGTTAATAAACTAAATAATGTTCTTTCAAAATGATTTTTTTGACTACTAAAATCAGTGATTTGAGTTGTAATAGGTAGCCCCAAATTAAAGTTATTCGTAGGAGCAAGCATCCTGACCAAATGAGCATCAACATGCTTATCACGATGATCATTCCCAACCACATGTTCATGCTCTGTAATTGCACCGGCGATGACATCTTCAAAGATATAATGTGGAATAAGATAAACGTTGTTTAAATGAAATTGATAGTAAGGAATTTCTGGATTACGTTCACCAAAAATATATTCTTGAAGTTGATTAAGTTGTCCTAAATGTAAAATTGAATTATTTAACTCAAAAAAACCATCGTGTATAAATCGATTGAAAGCGAGATCAAATGAATTGGGATTATTAGCTTCTTGAAACATGAATGACTCCTTTTATTGTAGTTGTTTCCTATTATTTCGTAGCTTTTTTAGTCTAATCTATATTTTTTAAATTGACTAGATCCAAAATTATATATTTTGTATAAATTTATTTATTTATTTTAAATTAAATTAATTTATTAAAATTTAAAATAAATAGGCAGAAGGCGATATCTTTAGGAAGTTTTCTTAATAGATGCAGCTAAATAGGCCTCCTAGTGAAAGCGATTCTGGCTGGAAAGCAATTTTAGATGCTTACTTCCGTCAATTAATCGAATTTTTTTATCCACATTTATATGAAAAAATTGATTGGCCACAAGGTTATCAATTCTTAGATAGAGAATTAGACGCGATTATGCGTCAAGCACGTATTGGTAAACGGTGTGTTGATAAATTAGTACAAGTTCATGCTTATGAAGGTAAAAAAGCGGTTGTATTACTTCATTTAGAGATACAAAACGCTCGCCAATTACAGTTTTCTCAACGCCTATTTGAGTATTATTGTCGACTCTATTTACGTTATCAACAACCCATTATTGTGTTAGCCATCTTGACAGATGATAGCCCTAATTGGAAACCTGAAAGTTATCAATCGATCGTTTGGGATAAGACGATTATTCAGTTTAATTTTTGTACAAATAAGTTACTGGATTATCAGGATAAAGAGCTAGTTTTGGAAAAAAGTAACAACCCCTTTGCTTGGGTAGTATTAGCACAGTTAGCCGCAATAAAGACCAAGCAGGATCCCAATAGTCGCTTTCAACAAAAATTTAGTCTAGTTCGTCGATTATATGATCATGATTTTAGTCGTGACATGGTGGTCGCTCTGCTTACGTTTATGGACTGGGTGCTAACGCTGCCTGAGTGTTTAGAAATACGTTATAATCAAGAAATTCAGCAATTTGAAG
>JBHGAL010000019.1:0-12834 GCA_041949685.1 Wolbachia endosymbiont of Folsomia candida | reverse complement strand
TATCTTAAAAACAAAGCGTTTAATACTTAGAACTTGGAAAGAACAAGATCTTGATTCCATGTCAGCGATTAATCAAGATCCTTTAGTTTGTGAATTTCTGCCTAAAATTGGAGATCGAGTTGCAACAAAAAACTTAATTCAACTTTTTAATAATCACTATGAAAAGTATGGTTTTACTGCATATGCTATGGAATTAAGATCAAATGGTAAATTTATAGGTTTTGTTGGGTTGTTGATTCCTTCAATTGAGGCGCATTTCACACCTGCTGTTGAAATTGCTTGGCGCTTAGGTTTTCAACACTGGGGGAAGGGTTATGCAACCGAAGCTGCAAAAGCCGTAATCGATTTTGCTTTTACTACATTGAAGTTAGAAGAGGTTGTTTCATTTACAGCAGAAAACAATATAAGATCTCGCAGGGTAATGGAAAAGATCGGCATGCATCATAATCCACAAGACGATTTTGATCACCCAAAGCTACCAAAAAATAGCCCTCTTAGTCGACATGTTTTATATCGATTGAACCGGAGGAGCGAGTGAATTACAAGAAAAAAGAGAATATGATTAATCCAAATTTTAAATTTCCTCTGGCTGATATAACTCGACTGTGCTTTTTAAAGAATATTGTGAAGAATCCAAACATTCTCGTAGGAGACTATACTTACTACGATGATCCTGAAATTGTCTGAAAATTAGGTCATACTTATTGGCTGAAATTGCGGCCTATACTGAGTTCTATAACTCAATTAGAGTAGACTCCAAATACCTTTTTACTTGATATACCGGGAATCCCCGCCCATTTCACGCGGTGAAAACTAGCCATGACCTCACTTTTCCATCGTCTCTTCGAGTCTTGTAAAACTGAGGTCATGGCTATTGGGCGGGTGAGCGAAGATAAATTAGAAAATAAAAAGTGAAAAATAATAATAATAAAACTGAAGGAAGGACAGAAGTTACCCACAATCGTTGGATTTTTTGAGGAATCCCCTCATGTGGATAACTTCTGTTTTTGATTAAATTTTTTATTCTAAATAACTTGCTTCTTTTCGTAAAATGGGGTCCACTTTTTAATTATAAGAATAATTAGGAAGATTCTTTTTGAAATTAACATCGCGTGATGTAGCCATTTTACAATTTATTAATGAATTTGGTTTTTGCGAAATACCCCAGATCAACGAACGTTTTGCTTTACGAAAACCGCGTAACTACCAAATAGTTAATAAATTAATACAGCATAATCTATTACAACATGAGCGGATTTTTTATCGTCGTCATGGTCTATTTCGTTTAACTCAAGCTGGCTCTCGTTTTACTTCATTACCTCCGCTACACCGAGTACCGTTGGCCAACTACCATCATGATCTTGCCTTATTAAATCTATATCTAAAGTTAAGAATTTTTTATCCGGATACAACATGGATTAGCGAACGGAAGTTAAAACATGATAAGTATAAATTGGGTGTCGGCCAGCAGGGGCATCTGCCCGATGGGATATTAGTTTTCCCGGATGGTAAACAAACTGCCATCGAAGTAGAACTTTCTTGCAAGAGTAAGCATCGTTTGGAGGCTATTTTAAAAACATACGCGGCTCAGTTCTCGTTGCAGGAGGTTTGGTATTTTTGTAGGCAAAGTATGTTGCCGCGATTGCAAGAGGCTGCTAAGGGCATGTCATTTATTAAGGTTCATTCGCTGAATGAGTTTTTAGAAAAACAACCAACAGATTTGCATGTCAATGCAAAATGATGGTTTTCTACATCGACCACGTGAAGCTATGCAATGCCTATTGATTGGAATTTGCTTTGTGTGGCAATGGGTTGTGGGGCTCTTAGGCTTAGTCCTATTTCTGATTCTTATTCGAGGTTTAAAATATCCTGCTTGGCAGATTTTTTTGCTGGGTATTCTATTAGCTCTTTTTAGTGTTTTATTGATTGAGCTGCAGGCACCGTTAACACTCTCCTTTTTTGAAATCATTCATCTTGGTTTTGTTAGTCATTTTGTTTTTTGGAAAACTTTGTTTAATCAAGGTTTAAAAGCGGCATTACTATTTATCTATCTGCAAACATTTTATTATTTGCTGGGATTTCCGTTATTGTTTGCCGGTTTATTAGGCATGATCGAATGGATTCCTAATTCAACACATGAATGGGAACTAAGAGCGATTCAACGTGGTGGGGAATTTTCTTCGCGTAGACATTGGAAAATTCAATTTCAGCGTTGGAATAAGCGATTTAATCAGTACAGTGATGGAACCTTATTAGGAATTTCTACCACCCATCAAGCGGTTATTATTCCCGATAAAGCAATCAACCAAATGGTATTGGTATTAGGTACGACAGGTGGTGGTAAAACGGTTACGCTACGTCGTTTTTATCAACGTGCATTACAGCAAGCTTATCCATTGATTATTATTGATGGTAAACCCACGGAAGAAAATAGTGCGTGGCTTCAAAAAAGATCCCAACATTATCAGCGTTTTTTTTATGGATTTAATTGTGCTGAGTATCACCATTATGATCCTTTAGCGCATGGCGGCTATACAGAACTCAAAGACAAACTTATTAGTTTAAAAGATCATTGGGAAAATGATTATTACCGGTCAATAGCCGAAGATTATTTGCAAACTACGTTTGAAGTGCTGCTAACTCTGAAAGAAGGCTTCGACTTAAAAACGACGGTGCGTTGTTTAGAATATGAAGAATTGGCTCTCAAAGCGCGTGCTTTGACTGATGAATCATTAAAAGCGCGCGTGCAGCGTTTACAGCGTTATGACGCTAAAGATATTACTGGATTACAAGCCCATTTAAATTTATTAGTCCATTCTGAACTAGGTACATTTTTTGAAAAAACAAATAATACCTTTAATTTAGCAGAAATAATTAAATCAGGCAGTGTAGTTTATTTTGCTTTACCAGCGTTGCGTTTTCCAAGTTTTGCTAAGGTCTTGGGGAAATTAATTATTAATGATATCAAAGCCGTGATTGATCGATTAGATTCTAAACAACCTATTTTTACTGTTTTTGATGAATTCTCCGTATTCGCAGGAGAACAAGTATTGAATTTGGTGAATATGGGTCGTGGCAAAGGTATTCATGCAATTTTTGGCACACAAGGTTTAGCGGATTTGAAACGAGTGGATATTAACTTTGAAAATCAACTATTAAATTGTGTCAACACATTGATCTGTCATCGACTGAATGATCATGAAAGCGCAGAAACTGTTGCGAGTTGGGTAGGGACGCAAGATGGGTTTGATATTACGGCACAGATCAGCGAGGACGCATCAACGGGAATGGGCAGTGTAAAACGTAATAAATCATTTATTATTCATCCAGATGAAATTAAGCAATCATTGCAGCCAGGAGAAGCTTTTTACATCAGTAAAGTAAATAAATTTCAGCAAGAAAAAGTAAAAATTATTTTTACAAAATAATAAAAAACAGCTTTTTTATAGTGATTTTTTGAAGAAAATAAGTTAAAATAATAGCATAATAATTATGTTTTATTCGAATAAAAATATGCAATGTGGAAGCGCTAAAAAAATATTTCAATTCACTGATTTTATCGTTCTTCTTTTTGTATTTTCTCCGCTGTGCTGGGCGAGTGGTGGAGATACTCCAGTTAATCAAGGTCTTCATTATGCGATTGATGCTATGTTGGGTGCAACAGGCTTATCCATCGCTACACTCGCTGTTATGGGGGTGGGATTATTGTGTGTAGGTCATTATGTGGAATGGAAGTACTTTTTTTATACTTTATTAGGTATTTCTGTAACATTTGGTGCGCCTGCTATTGCTTTAGCATTACGTAGTTTTTTTTCGTAAATAGTAAAGTATTTGAAGAAAAATAATAAGTTTAGAGGGAATTAATATGCAAGATTACCCACTCGAAGTCGATCCGCTCGCATTGGCTTTAACACGTCCACCGTTGTTTATGGGAATTCCCCTACGTTTTTTCTTTGCGAATCTAGGCATCAATATTCTGATTTGTATTGATTTTCATACTTTCATGGGTATTCCTCTATTTGGGCTATTTCATCTGGTTTTATTTCGGCTTGCAACGAAAGATCTGCAGTTTTTTCGTTTGTGGTTGAAATACTTCACACAAACACCGCCGGTTTTGAATAGTGGTTTTTGGGGCGGAACGAATAGTTATCAGCCGGGGTGAAGCGAATGTTTACTAAGAAGATAAAACAAAAAAATATTCTACCAAGTAGTTTATTAAGAAAAGAAGCCAATGCTTCACGGCATATTAATATCTTAGGACACTACAATAACGATACCTTGATCGATAAAAGTGGCAAGCTCATTCAAATTATTCAATTGGCTGGGATTAATGGACTCACTCAAAGTGAAGCGGACTTAGACGCTTATAAAAATCGTCGCAATGGTTTATTAAAAAGTTTTTCTTCTGAATACGCAGTTTATTTCTGGACCCTGCGTCGCCAAACTACTGAGTATCCAGACGGTGAATTTAAATCAGGATTTGCTCAGCAGTTGAATGAAAAATATAGAGAGCAAATCAAAATGAATCCACTGTTTCAGAATGCGCTTTATTTAGCAATCGTTACTAAACCGGCAGCGGGTGTTATCAATCAAGGTTTTAATTGGATTAACCAATTAAGGCATCAACTCGATAAAGAGGCACAACAACAGCAACTGGCTAAAACCTATCAAGCGCTTGAAGCAACCACACAAAAAGTGTTGCAAGTCTTGTCTGACTATCAACCGCAATTGTTAACGGTTTATCAAAAGGATGAGCTTTATTTTTCGCAACCATTAGCTTTTGTGGATCAACTGATTAATTACGATCTACAGGCTGTACCGCTAGTGGCGCAAGATGCCTCGATTTATTTAGCGAGGAAACGACTCTTCTTTAGTCATCGTTCAGGAACGATTGAATATCGTACAGGTGATCACAGTAAACAATTTGCTACTGCATTGTCTATCAAGGCCTATCCAGCGATGACGTATCAGGGTCTATTAGATAGTTTAAATTCACTACGCATGGAATACACCATCACACAATCATTTCGATTTTATGATCGTTATTTGGCTAAAACTCGTTTACGTGATCAACAGCAAGATATGCAGCAAACAAAAGAAGAATCTAATCGTCAAACAGAGCAAATCGATGAAGCCTTTGAAGAAGCCGCAAGTGGTGATGCGGGTTATGGCCAACATCATTTTAGTTTGGTGTGTTATGCCGACAGTCAGGAGCAGTTGAATCAACACGTGGGCGAAATCATCGCTTTATTTTCTGATCGAGATATCGTGTGTATTCGCGAAGATGTCGGTTGCGAATGTGCTTTCTGGGCGCAATGTCCGGGTAATTTTGCTTACATTGTTCGAGCAGCGGAAATCTCAACAAAAAATATGGCGGCCTTTGCTAGTTTGCATAATGATCCATTAGGTCAAATGCAAGGTAATTTTTGGGGCGATGCTGTCACGGTATTAGAAACACTTTCTGGCAGTCCTTTTTATTTTAATTTTCATACTAAAGATGTTGGAAATTTCATTATTGTGGGTGCAACCGGCAGTGGTAAAACCGTATTAGTGGGGTTCCTTATCGCACAAAGTATGAAATTTGGCGGGAAACGAGTCATCTTTGATAAAGATCGCGGCTTGGAAATCTTAGTCAGAGCGTTAGGCGGTGTTTATGAAATTTTAAAACCAGGGAAGCCTACTGGTTTTAATCCTTGTCAACTGAAGGATACGTCAGAAAACCGTACTTTCTTACTTTATCTTTTTAAGCAACTTCTAAAATCTCAACATAAGCCTCTCGATGAACAGGAAATAAAAATCATTGAAGATGCTATCGCAGGGATGTATCGCTTAAATCCAGCAGAAAGACAGTTTTGTCATATCGCGCCATTTTTTGGTAAAAATAGTCCAGGTTCGCTGCGTGCACGATTTGAATGTTGGCATAGTCATCGTGAACAGGCTTGGGTTTTTGATAATGTCAGCGATTGCTTTGAACAACAGCAATACAATACCGATGTTATCGGTCTTGATTTAAGCCATCTTTTAAAAGATGAAGTGTGTAAAACACCCACGCTAATGTACCTACTGCATCGCTTTAGTCAACAACTCGAAGGTCAACGCGGCATGATCTTTCTCGATGAAGGTTGGTTAGCACTACAAGATGACTATTTCAAAAATATTATCAATGATTTATCGCGTACACCCCGCAAGAAAAATAATTTTTTTGGCTTAGCCACTCAAGCGGCACAGGATACATCTGTTTCATCCATTCAAGCACCGATTAACGAAGCAGCTGCGTGTAAGATCTTTTTTCCTAATCCTATGGCCGATCGAAAAACCTATATCGACGGTTTCGGTTTAACAGAGCGAGAATTTGAGTTAATAAAAACCTTACCCGATGACAGTCATTATTTTTTATTGAATTACGGTCGTGGCAAGCAATCCGTTGTGCTAAGAGTTAATCTCAAAGGATTAGAAGATGAAATTGCCATTATTTCTGGACGACAAGAAACCGTAAGTTTATTGGATACTATTCGTGCTGAAGTAGGAGATGATCCAAAGATTTGGCTACCTATTTTTCAGCAACGCAGAAAGAGGGAGAAAAGCATATGCTAAACCCAATTAAAAATCACTGTATTTACAAAACTGTAATTCTTAGTTTTTTAATGATTCTATCGTTTCCTAGTTATGCCGATGCTATTAGTGATTTAGTCAATATTGCAGCACAAATCCAAGGCTATCAATTACAAATTTCGAGTATTCAAAATACGATACAAGGATTAACTCACCAAATACAAGATGCCGTATCGGGTCAATCAGAATGGGCGTATTGGCAATTTACCGATCATCAATCTTGGGGTGAAAACACTGATCGTTGGGGTTCTGTTTTAAGTATGGCGGGAAACGGCGGAAATAATAGTCAATTAGGACGAACGCTGCGTTCATTAGCTGAAGAATTCCCTGTAGCAACCGAACTGTATAACAGCGTGAATCCGAATAAAATGGATCAAAAATATTATGCCTTAAAAGCTAAGACTGCTTTAGCCGCTAGAGCGGCGAGTCAATTGAGCTACGATAAAATTCAAGATCAGATTAACTATGCCAATCAATTACGCCAGCAGATTGGAACAACGGCTACCTTAAAACAATCAGTTGATTTAGAAAGTCGCCTTACACTGGAGAATAATTTAATTCAGTTGGAAATGTTGCGTCAGTTAGCACTTATTAATCAGCAACACGCCATTGATGCGCAAGCAGAAGTGAATGAGGCTGTACAGAATGCCCATTTTCTTAATGCAAACTATAAATAAAAATGAAAAAAAGGAGAAAAAAACAGTGGAAAATTTACCTAATCACTTATTAAGCATACTCATCTTATTCTCAGCATTATGCCTAGCTAGTTGTGCGAACACACCATTAAAGGCGCCTTGTGATGCAAACGCTACTTTTTGTGGCACAAAAACAAAAATTAATTCATGGTAAAAGGAGCTATTTATGCCAGTACTTTACAAACGATTTATTTTATTCAGTGTTTTAATAGCCAGTTTTTCTTTTTTAGCAGCATGTAGTCATAAAAATCCTTTAGTGGATGAGAAAATAATTCGCGCGATGGATGAAGATTTCTTTTTAAAAGGAGATGGTCAGCCTATCAATGAATGCGCTCACTATTTCATCGATCCCAAACAAAATTTATCCTTAAAAAATAAATGTGAATGTTGGACAAAAAAATATTACCGTAGCTTAATGGATAGGCATTTTATTCCTGTTAGTACGACGTTAAACGATTTTAGAGATCCTGATTTCTGGAAAAAAATAAAAGCATTTTCTCTGTTATAGAGCAAATAAAATGATACTCTCTGTTCAGAGTTTTATTACGGATACGTTAACGGCGGTAGATGGTGTGATTGGCCACTATGTCCAAACGGTCTATCTGCAGTTAGCAGTACAGTACAACAGTACACTCTTGCTGTTGTGTACACTCTATATCCTATTGCTAGGCTATCGTTTTACTATGCATACCCTGAGTGCTGATTTCAGCACTATTAGCCGACATTTAATTGTTCTATGCATAGTTTATGGATTAATTACCAATTGGTCTTTATATTATCTGTTTGTTTATAACCTTTTTACGAATGAACCTGGTCACATCGCCCAAGTGATGGTTAATGCGTCGAATCAACTGGCTCCCAGTGAAACGATTGCACAAGCCTTAAATCATGTTTACAGCGTAGGGATGGAAGCTGCAAAAAAATCATTTAGTGGAGGAATTAAGCTTTTTTTCTGTAGTATTTTCATATTTGCTTTTACTTTTGTATGTTGTTTGACGGCGCTAGGGCTTTTAATCTACGCAAAGCTCGCGATGGCCATTGCGTTAGCGCTCGGCCCAATTTTTCTACCTTTTATTCTTTGGGAATCAACACGAGGTTGGTTTGTCAGCTGGCTGAGAAAATTATTTAATTTCGCATTAATCCCTATCGTAACAGCCAGTATTTTATCGCTCATGCTGTCGGTGATGGAGCTGGTTTTACCTGACCTAAATAGCCAAGCGGCACAAGGAAATCCCGATTTTTTTACCATGGGATTGTTTGGTGGCTTATCTTTAGTGACCGCTTTTTTGTTAAAACAAAGTTTACCGATCGCAAGCAGTTTAAGTGGCGGGCTTACGCTGGCCGCTTTAGGTCAAGTAGGCAGTATGGTGAGTTCTGCTCTCAGATCAACTGGCATGAATGCTGCAGGGCGTTTGGTTGGAAAAGGAATTAAATCGTTAGGGAACGCGATGGCTAACAAAGCGGCAAGTCAAAAAAAATCAACCGTCAATGCAGCCGTAGAGCAAGGAAAAAAATGAAAACAAATACGCGTGAAGCATTTTATCAAACAGCCGCTGATTGGCGTTATGACGTTTATCATAGCAAAGCCATTTGGTTACGTTATTCGTTGATTGGAAATATAGGATTATTACTTTGTTTATTGTTTACATTAATCATGCTGACTTGTTTGATCCCACTCAAACAAAAAGTACCTTACCTGTATGCGTTTAATAACGCGACGGGTGAAATAACCAAGCTGGGTAAATTAGAACCTTCGCAGCTAACGGCTAACTGGCAAATGACACGTTATTTTCTCATTCATTACGTGATGAATCGAGAAAGCTATGATAACGATAACTTAGAAATTCCTTACCAATTAGCCTGGGCTCAATCGGATGTCATGATCCGAAAACAATACGATGCAGAAGTAGATAGTAATGTACCAACTTCCCCGTATCGAAAATATGGAAAAGATAAAGCAATTACCGTTCGCGTATTATCCGTTTCACCTTTAAATGAAAACACTGCAACCATTCGCTTCGAAAAGCGAATGCGTGATAAAGCCGCTAATACACAACAAGTGGCGAATCAAGAAGCCATTGTGAAATGGAAATATCAATCGGTTAAAGCAACTCAAATCCAACTAGATAGGAATCCACTCGGGTTTACGGTGATTTATTACCAAGTGACCCCGGTTAATTTAAATGAGGAGAACCGTCATGAGTGAACGAATTATTTTTCTTTTATTGTCTACTCTTATCATTACCATGGGCCATAGCATGGTGCAAGCAGCTTTGCTTCCGCGGGAGGTTGCAGCGGATCGACATGTTAAAACAGTTATCTATGATCCGAATAACGTGGTTATTATCCACGGACATTATGGTTATCAGACGCAAATAGTATTTGCTGCAGATGAGGAAGTACAAAGTATACCTATTGGCGATAGCTTAGCGTGGCAAGCGGTATCGGTTAAAAATAATCTGTTTATCAAGCCTTTGGCCGCATCAAAGACTAATATGACCGTGTTGACCAATGTTAATAGCTATAATTTTCAATTAGATTCGAATGATACAAAAACTTCACCGACATATAAATTACAGTTTATCTATCCGAGTGCAGGCTACGATCGAAGTGGACAAACCAATGCCATTGGTGTTTGTGATCCGACCAAAATTAACTGGAAATATAGTTTTACCGGTGACAAACGGTTAGCTCCACGAGAGGCTTTTGATTGTAATGGTCAGTTTACTTATTTTCGCTTCAACAATAGCTTGCCTGCCATTTTTATTGTTGATAAAAATCGGCAAGAAACATTAGTGAATTATCACATGAAAGGAAACTATGTCGTTGTGAATACAACAGCACCCCAGTTTACTTTACGAAGCGGAAGTGATGTGACGAGTGTGTATAACGATGCCGTCATCGGTGATTGGCAGAACATAAAATAAATAGGGGTAACGTCATGGTAAAACAAAAAACTTCCCCACCTGAAGGATTGCCCGAGATTACTGAACCAAGCCGTAAAAAGCCGGCTCTTCTTATCCTGTTGTTAAGTTTATTTCTTTTATTAGGAATACATTTTCTGTTTCATTTTAAAAAAACTGAAACTAAAACCAAATTTGCAGTAGAAGAATCTTATACACTACCCAACACCGAGGGAGAGTCATCAAAATCGTCATCATTAAAAGGGCAACCAGAAATTAAACAACTATCAGAACAACAATTGGCTTTATTACAAGCTAAACAAAAAGAATTACAACAGCGTTTATCTGCGCCTATTATGTTGCTTGAACAAAGCGGTAATCAATCCAGTAATTCCACGACACCCGTAAAATCTAAAACGCTATCTACTGATCCCAACAGTCAATTTTTACAGCAGCTTAGTGGATCGAACACAAATAAACAGATTCAGGCAAATTCATTAGGTCCTTTAAATAAGTTGATAGCTCAGGGCCAGATCATGCATGCTATTTTAGAAACAGCGATTAATTCTGATTTACCGGGTTCCTTGCGGGCAATCATCGATCAGCCGGTTTATGCAGAAGATGGTTCGCAAGTGCTTATATCACCAGGTAGTCGTTTGATCGGACAATACAAAAGTGGCCTATTGGAGGGGCAATCACGAATTTTTATTGTTTGGACGCGGTTGATAACACCTGATGGTCTGAGTCTGAATTTAGATTCGCCGGGTGTCGATTCATTAGGTATGGCAGGAAGGGCTGCTGATGTTATTGATCGACATTTTTGGCAACGATTTGGAACAGCTACACTCCTTTCGATTCTGGGAGCGGGTACATCTAATATGGGTGTTACTAATAACGCATCCTATAATGCAGCACAAGCCTATCGTATGGCTATGGCAAATAGTTTGAATCAAACAGCACAGCAAACATTGCAACAACAAACGACGATTCCACCGACCTTATGGGTAAATCAAGGATCTCCTATCCAAGTGTTTGTAGCTCAGGACTTAGATTTTCGATCGGTTCGTCAAAAAGCAAAAGGTAAAGTCAATGTCTTCTAAAATTATGCAGAAAAAATGTCCATAAAAGCGTTAGAAAAACACATAGAACCATTAAAACCTTTCTTACAGACAGCAGGTGTAACTGAAGTTTGCATTAATCAGCCTGGTTCAGTATTTGTTGAAAAAAATGGGGAGTTTACTTGCCATGAAATACAAATTTTAGAATTTAGCTTTCTTGAAGCATTGGCTAATCTGATTGCAGAGTTTAACCATAAAACATTTCCGCACCCTTTACTTTCAGGTTATTTGCCGGCGGGTGAACGCATACAATGTATTATGCCACCTGCTTGTGAAAAAAATAATGCGATTTATTCTATTCGTTGCCACTCACGTCATGAAATGAGTCTAGATGATTATCAAAAAACAGGAGTTTTTGATGAATTTTCTGCTGTAAGCAAAGATGCGACTAAAGAAACAGTAGCTTCTTTAAAAAAGTTTCATGCGCAAAAAAATATTGCTGAATTTCTGAAGTTAGCCATAAATGCTAAAAAAAACATGATCATTAGCGGCGGGACTGGTACCGGTAAAACAACCTTTCTCAATGCGTGTTTAAAACTTATTCCAGATACAGAGCGTTTGCTCACGGTAGAAGATACACGAGAGGTTAAGGTAGGTCAGGCAAACAAAGTCCATTTATTGTTTAATGAAGATGATAAAGCTATTACCGCAGCAAAATTATTTAAGGCATGTTTACGTTTAAGGCCGGATAGGATACTGCTGTCTGAATTGCGCGGTGCTGAAGCATGGTCATTTCTGAGAGCAGCAAACAGTGGTCATCCAGGGAGCATCAGTACGGTGCATGCTGACACACCGGCAGGTTGTTTTGATCAACTCGTATTTATGATGCAACAAGCAGGTTCAAATTCGAGTGAAGAAAAATTACGTACTTATATTCAATCGATTATTCCAATCATTATCCAGTTAAAACGTAGTGCTAACTCGAAACGATTTGTAGAGATAGCAGAGATTTATTTTAATAGTGGTTAGGCTAGGTGTCCAATCCATAATTTTACTAAAGTTTCTGCTATTTCAATTTATTAAATAAAGTTATTGTTTATTTTTCAGTAAGCCATACTCTACTAAAAGAGAGTGTAATTGTCCTCTTGCTAATGGCTTTCGAAAAACACGATCGGCACCGAGCGCTAAATAAGTTGCTTCGTTTTCTTTGTCATGGGCGGTTACTACAATGAAAGGAAGGGGTTTTCGTTGTATTTCTCTCGTGCGCGCTGCTTTTATGACATTTGCTCCGGAAATATCAGGTAAGCCCATATCAAGCAAAACCATATCGTAATAAAGCTGACGGATTGCAGCTTGTCCTCGGCTAACACAGTCAACCTGACAACCTAAATTTGCAAGGACTTGTTGATGGATGGTTCGAATAATTGGGTCGTCTTCAACAACCAAGATACGAGGGGTAAGGGAAGTGTTTGCAAAGTCATGAGTCATAAAATTTCTCCTGAAAAGTGTTGTTTTTTTATAGTGTGACTATTATTGATATTCTGCACAATTCCCGGAATTCCGGGG
>JBHGAL010000018.1:0-14513 GCA_041949685.1 Wolbachia endosymbiont of Folsomia candida | reverse complement strand
GGCGAGGCCGAAACGTCAGTGAGGCCGTGGCCATCCATGGATTGCCACGCACCTACGGTGCTCGCAATGACGATTAATATTTTACGTGCTCGCAATGACGAAAATGCTTTTATGATATTTTTTGTATCGTGTTTGAGGATTTATTTTGCGTGCTTGCTAATAATCAGATTTCCATACGGCACTAAACGTTCTTCATATAAATCAGCTAAGGCTTTACCTTCTGGCTGGCGCCAATCGCGTTGTAATTCTGCGGATAGAGCAAACCAACTAGTTAATATGGCTCCGGCATGAACCATCCGCGTTAATGCAGCATCACGTACAGCAGTATTAAAAGTTCCAGAAGCATCCACGACGACATAAACATCATATCCTTCACTCAACGCAGCGATGGTTGGAAATGCGACGCACACATCAGTGACTATTCCGGCTATAATAAGTTTTTTTCGTCCGGTTGCTTTAACTGCGTCAACAAAATCTTTATTATCCCACGCATTAATTTCACCGGGTCTGGCAATATATGCTGATTTAGGAAATTTTTCTTTCAAGTAGGGAAAAATTGGACCATTAGGGCCTTGTTCTTGACTGGTGGTTAATACCACTGGCAACTTATACAACAAAGCTACGTCAGCTAAAGCTAAAACGTTATTCTTGAATTCGTCAAAATTATAATCTCTGACTAATTGAAACAAACCTGTTTGGTGATCGACCAACAATAATGCCGCATTATCCTTAGATAGACGATTATCCCCGGCTTGCTTTTTTGCGCAGACATTTGCATCATGCATTTTTTACATCCTCCCTGATTAAAATAATAAAATAGATATCTAATTATAAACACTAATTAGGCGAACAACTAATATAAAGCGCTCTATAAACTCCCCTCTTCTTCTGACCATCCCGCTTTTACTTTGACCCAAAGCTCTAAATAAACTTTTTTACCAAAACAGGTTTCCATATCCATACGCGCTTCAGTGCCGACTTTTTTAAGCAATTCTCCATTTTTACCGATAATAATGGCTTTCTGACTGGATCGTTCTGTCCAAATAATCGCGGAGATTTTAATGATTTTTTTTTGTTCGACAAATTGTTCGATGCCAACCGTTAACCAATAAGGCAACTCTTCGTATAAACTACGCATCAATTTTTCACGAATAAATTCCGCTGCTAAAAAACGCTGACTGCGATCCGTGTACTGATCGGGCGGATAAGTAAATTCAGCGATAGGTAATGCTGCCGCGATCACTTTTTCTAATTCATCAATATTTTTGCCTTTTTGCGCTGAAACAGGAACAACCGCTAAAAAAGGCATTTTTTCATAACAGGATTGCAAAAAAGGCAGTAGCCGACTCTTATCTTTTATTTTATCCATCTTGTTAACTATTAATAATACCGGGTGTTCTTGCTGTTTTAAACGTTCTAAAATAGCGTCATCGTCAGCGGTCCAACGATTGGCTTCGATAACAAAACCTATGATATTGACATCGATTAAGGCATTAATCGCCGATCGAACCATCGCTCGGCTTAAACGTCTTTGTGTATTGGGGTGTATGCCCGGCGTATCGATGTAAATGGATTGCGTATCCCCTTCGGTTTTAATCCCTAAAATTTGATGCCGAGTAGTTTGTGGTTTAGATGAAGTAATGGTTAATTTTTCACCTAAGATTTTATTCAATAAAGTAGACTTACCGACATTTGGTCGTCCAATAATGGCGATGGTACCGCAATGAGTAGCTAAATTTTCCATACTTTTTCTTTTATTAGGTTTTATAAATTGATTCTAATTCTGCTAAAATCTTTTCTGCCGCCTTTTGTTCGGCGCGACGCCGACTGCTGCCGATACCTACTGCTTTATTAGGTAAGCCATGTAACTGACACTCTACTTTAAAGGACTGCTGATGAGCGGGTCCTTCCAAAGCCAAAATGGTGTAAACAGGTAAAGGTAATTTTTTTGCTTGCAAGTATTCCTGTAAACGAGTTTTAGGATCTTTAAGATCGGGAAGGGTTTCGACATTCTCCAAACGATTTTCATACCAACACAGGATGCAGTTCTCACAAGCCTGAAAACCACCATCGAGATAGATGGCACCGACAACGGCTTCCATACCATCAGCTAAAATAGATTTACGTTGCGCACCACCGGTTTTTAATTCACCCGCACCTAAGCGTAAATATTTTCCTAATTCAAACTCTTGCGCAAGATCAGTCAAGGTTTCTCCGCGCACCAAATTAGCACGTAATCGACTTAATTCACCCTCGCGTGCTTTAATATTTTGACGAAATAAAGCCGCCGCTATGACAAAATTAAGTACGGCATCGCCCAAATACTCTAATCGTTCATTATTTTTATTGCCACGAAAACTACGATGGCTGAGTGCATCTTCCAATAATTCGGGATTTTTAAATCGGTAATTTAATTTTTCACATAAGTTTTCTATTTCTGCTCTCACTGCTTCCTCTTAAAAATATGAAACAATAACTAATGGATACGCATACCCAATCGATTCCAACGAACTCGATGCCGCTCATTATCCCAACTAAAAAATACCCACATAGCCTTGCCGATGAGATCTTTTTCAGGCACAAAACCCCAATAACGACTATCCAAACTATTATCTCGATTATCACCCATTACAAAATAACTTCCTGGTGGTACATACACTGAAAAATCTGTAGCTAATTGATCAGGCCGCAAATAAATATCATGTTGAATACCTAATAAATTTTCACGTTTCAGCAATACCGGCCATTTTTCATTCGCACCATCTTGATCGGTTTGTTCACCGAGTAAGGTTTGTGGAGCAAGCTGACCATTGATAGTTAATACTTTATCTTTATAGGTAATTACGTCGCCAGGTAAGCCAATCACGCGTTTAATAAAATAAGTAGATGTATCTTTAGGCCATAAAAACACTACAATATCACCACGTTTAGGTTCAGCGATGGAAATCACTTTTTTATGTAATACCGGTAAGCGTATGCCATAACTAAACTTATTTGCAACAATAAAATCACCTATCAATAGATCAGGTTTTTCTGATCCCGAAGGAATACGGAAAGGTTCGGCCAAGAAAGAGCGTAATAATAAAACCAAGAGTAAAATAGGGAAAAAAGAACGCGCATATTCAACTAACACCGAAGGATGAGCAATTTTTTTTCGTTTTCGTATCGGCGCAAAAATCAGACTATCCACCAAAGCAATGGCGCCCGAAATAACTACCGCCGTCGTCAAAAAAAATTCAAAATTAAAGCTCATCATAGTCACTCTATAGTGTAGGATTATTTCTTTTCTAGTTGCAAGACTGCTAAAAAGGCCTGTTGTGGTATCTCCACGCGACCCACTTGCTTCATGCGTTTTTTACCTGCTTTTTGTTTTTCTAATAATTTTTTCTTACGCGACACATCGCCACCATAACATTTAGCAATAACATTTTTACGTAAGGCCTTAACGGTTTCTCTTGCAATAATGTGGCCGCCGATCGCCGCTTGTAAGGCAACTTCAAACATCTGACGAGGAATGAGTTCTCTAAGTTTAGCCACCAATTGACGGCCTCGATATTGTGATTGGCTGCGGTGTACCACTAAGGCAAGCGCATCGACTTTATCACCATTAATTAGAATATCCAACTTGACTAAATCTGCTTCTTGAAAACGGATAAATTGATAATCCAGCGAGGCGTAACCTCGACTCAAAGATTTTAAGCGATCAAAAAAATCTAACACCACTTCACTCATCGGTAATTCATAAGCGATAGATACTTGTTTTCCGGTATAAAGTAATTTAGTTTGCACGCCACGACGCTCATTACACAGTGTGATCACAGCACCTAAATAAGTTTGTGGCACCAATATATTCGCCAAAACGATGGGTTCACGCATCACGCTAAGCAAATTAGCAACCGGTAAATCAGCCGGATTATCGACATGCAGCGTTTCTCCCCGCGTTGTCACTATCTCATAAACAACGGTGGGCGCGGTAGTAATTAAATCGAGATCATATTCCCGTTCTAAGCGCTCTTGGACTATCTCCATATGCAGCAAACCTAGAAAACCACAACGAAAACCAAAACCTAAGGCTTCTGAAGTTTCAGGCTCATAAAACAGTGATGAATCATTTAAACTGAGCTTTTCTAAAGCCTCGCGGAAATCAGTGAATTCTTCGGTATTGACCGGAAATAAACCAGCAAATACCTGCGGATGAACGCGTTTAAAACCCGGTAAAGGTGCATTGGCTGGCTTAGAGGTATGGGTTAAAGTGTCTCCTACCGGCGCACCATGAATATCTTTAACACCGGCAATAACAAAACCTACTTCACCGGCACTCAATGTTTCCATTTCTTGCCGCTTAGGGGTAAAAATCCCACATTTATCAATAATATAGCTGCGGCCTGTGGACATGACTTGGATCTTGTCACCCACCTTAACCCTGCCATTTTTTATGCGCACTAAAGAAACGATACCTAAGTAAGTGTCAAACCAAGAGTCGATAATCAAGGCCTGTAAGGGCTGCTCCAAATCACCTTGCGGTGGTGGAATAACCTGTATGAGTCGTTCTAGCAATTCTAAAATCCCAAGACCCTGTTTTGCACTCACTCTAACTGCATCTTGAGCGGGAATGCCGATGATTTCTTCAATTTCTTGAATGACATTTTCTGGATCGGCTTGGGGTAAATCAATTTTATTCAATACCGGTAAAACTTCTAAGCCCTGTTCGACAGCGGTATAACAAACCGCCACGGTTTGGGCTTCAACACCTTGAGCCGCATCCACCACCAATAATGCGCCTTCACAAGCCGCTAAAGAACGCGATACTTCATAAGAAAAATCTACATGGCCGGGCGTATCAATAAAATTCAACTGATAACGCTGTCCATCGCGAGCAGTGTAATGCAGCGTAACGCTTTGGGCTTTGATAGTAATCCCACGTTCGCGTTCTAGATCCATAGAGTCGAGTACTTGCTCGGACATTTCCCTTTCCGTCAAGCCTCCGCAAACTTGTATTAGCCTATCGGCCAAGGTCGATTTTCCATGATCAATATGAGCAATAATAGAAAAGTTACGAATATTCTTCATGTTGGTATTGTATCGCCTACGATTAAATGTCACTTTTACAGGATAAGGCGAAAGAGTATAACGGATTTATACTCACAGCAATTGGATTTTTGTATCCTTATTTTTGTAAACGTTGTTGTAACCATTGCGTTATATCCATGATTTCTTGTGGACAAACACTATGGCCTATGGGGTAACGATTAAACTGTACTGGATAGGCTAATTTTTTCAAACAGTTATAAGAAAATTCGCCTAACGCCGGTGCAACCACGTTATCTTCATCACCATGCGCCATAAAAATGGGTGTGGTTTTGTTCGCGTCACTGGCTTCTTTTTCTAAAAAGTGATGTAACGGTAAATAGGTTGATAAAGCCAAAACACCTGCCAAAGCATGCGGATAGCGTAAAGCGGTATACAACGCCATCGCCCCACCTTGAGAAAAACCGGCTAAAACAATGCGATTAGCTGGAATACCTCTTGCCACTTCTTTTTGCATTAATTCAAATAAGCTTTGTGCCGCAGCGCGAATACCGGTCTCATCTTCAGTTGAGCCAAAGCTAAGGCCGTGTATATCATACCAGGCTGGCATTTTTAATCCGCCATTCAAAGTAATCGGTCGCACTGGCGCATGCGGAAATACAAAACGAAATCCTGTTCCTAATGCAACCGCTCTTGCCATATTGGCTGAATCATGACCGCTTGCCCCTAGACCATGTAGACAAATGATACTGGCAGAGGGGGATTTGATCGGATTAAACTCTAAAAAATCTAATGGCTTCGGATTTTCCATTGTGAACCTCATAAAAATTAAGACAGTTTTTTGCTAGAATACTTTCAGAAGAAATCATTTATATTTTCAGTATATACCGCTCCCTACTATTTTTAAATTTTCGTAACCGTTCGCAATTTCAATCGCGAATACTATATACTAGGAGTTTCATCACTGCACACATTGTTAGCCTTTTTAAATATTTATGCGAAAAAAAACCTGCTGGTATACCCTTTATTTAAGCATTGTATTTTTTTTAACCGGATGCGGACAAATGGGTCCTTTATATTTACCTGATCAAAAACCACCGGTTTATGTACCTCATCACTTTGCTAAATCCTCATAATGTCTTTTCATTATTCGAATCGAGAATTACATGTAGAAGAAGTCCCTATTGCTAGCATCATAGCCAAATTTGGTTCGCCTTGTTATATCTATTCCCAAGCCCTATTACACCGCCAATGGTGCGCATTTAAGCAGCTATTAAAAAACTCGCAAATTTGTTATGCGGTTAAGGCTAATTCAAATCTTGCTATTTTAGCTCGCTTAGTAGAATGGGGAGCAGGGTTTGACATAGTTTCAGGCGGAGAACTAGGGCGTATCCTGCAAGCGGGCGGAGACGCTAAAAAAACGGTATTTTCTGGCGTAGGTAAAACCAGTGAGGAAATAAAAACCGCTTTACAAGCGAATATTGGCTGCTTCAATGTAGAATCTGAAGAAGAATTACTTCGTATCGAAGCCATTGCTAAGAATTTGCACAAATCTGCCGTTATCGCTTTACGTATCAATCCTAATATCGACGCCAAAACTCATCCCTATATAACGACGGGTCTAAAAGAAACCAAGTTTGGAATGAGTGAAAAAGATGCTTTACAACTCTATCGTCGCGCCGCAAAATTTAAGCATATCAAAATTCAGGGTATTAGCTGTCATTTAGGTTCTCAACTCACCACACTTGATCCTTTCTTACTAGCCATCGATCACCTGTTAAATCTTGCCGAACAATTAGAAAAAGAAAGCATCGTATTAAAAACTATTAACTTAGGCGGAGGATTAGGAGTTTCCTATCAACAAGAAAAAGTTCCCACTCCGCAAGAATACTGTCAACAAATTTTATCCGCGTTGAAAAAGAGAAACTCTAAACTGCAATTAATAATTGAACCAGGCCGTGTTATCACTGCCCAGTCAGGCATACTCGTGACACAAATTGAATATCTTAAAGCAAATACTGATAAAAATTTTGCTATTGTCGATGCAGGTATGAATGATCTCATCCGCCCTGCTCTGTATCATGCAGAACAAAACATATTACCCATAATCCAACGTTGCGAACTACCCGAAAAAAATTATGATGTCGTCGGACCTATCTGTGAAAGCAGTGATTTTTTAGGTAAAAACCGGCAACTAGCAATACAAGCCGGTGATTACTTAGCGATCATGGATAGTGGCGCCTATGGTTTTTCTATGAGTTCCAACTATAATTCTAGACCTAGAGCCGCAGAAGTTATGGTCGATAAACATCGCGTCCATTTAATTCGCTCGCGTGAAACCTTAGATCAATTATGGACCAATGAAAAAATAATTTCAAACTAACGCTATTCTCACACAGGATAAAAAACGTCATGACCAAACTTAAGCCATTGCAAAAAACAACTAATTTTTTTCGACCGGTAGTCGAGCACTTTTTGTCATTGCGAGCACCGTAGGTGCGCGGCAATCCATGGATGGCCACGGCCTCACTAACGTCTCGGCCTCGCCATGACGAGCCCATTAATTTTTGTCCTGTGCTGAGAATGCTATTAATTCAATGAAAACTGAATTCACTAAGATGCACCTATTAGGTAACGACTTTGTTGTTATCGACGCCATACAACAAAATTTTAAACCTAGTGGTAAATTAATACGCCAGTTGGCCAATCGACATCGTGGTATTGGCTTTGATCAATTATTGCTAATAGAAAAACCCCGTCCTAAATCCGCGCATTTCTATTATCGTATCTTTAATGCCGACGGCAATGAAGTGGCACAATGTGGCAATGGTGCATTATGTGTTGCAAAATTTTTATTAGAAAAAAAACTGAGCAAAGAAAATCCCATCCATCTGATGACCATGAATAATCTCTTGGAATTAAACATTGAAGAAAATGGAAAAGTAACAGCGAATTTGGGTCTACCCATCTTTGATCCGGAAAAAATTCCATTTATTAATTTGTCTTCACCGCCCATTTATCCTATAGATACCCCTTTTGGCCGTTTTGATTGCTGCGTTTTGTCCTTAGGAAATCCGCACTGTGTGATACAAGTCAATTGTTTAGATCAAGCGCCGGTAGAAGACTTGGGCACCTATCTTAATCAACATCCCTTCCCTTACTTTCCACAAGGAAGTAACGTCGAATTTATGAAAATTCGCGATCCGAAACAAATCGATCTGCGTATTTATGAACGTGGTGTTGGGGAAACCCAAGCCTGCGGTAGTGGTGCTTGCGCTGCTGTCATTGCCGGACGTTTATTAAATCGACTCGCCAAAAAGGTCAATGTCAATCTACCCGGCGGACTACTCACGGTACGTTGGGAAGGTGAGGAGTCACCAGTATTTTTGCGTGGCACACCTGCTAAAGTTTATGATGGCGTAATAGATTAATTTTTAAAAAGAACATCCGTCATTGCGAGCGCCAAAGGCGCGCGGCAATCCAAACGAACGTTAATTTTTCTAATTATTCGGTCCCAACATTTTTTTGGGATCGACGGCTTTATCAAACTCCTCTGCACTTAAATAACCCAATGATAAACACGCGGCACGTAAACTGGTTTCTTCATGTAAAGCTTTATGAGCAATTTTAGCTGCTTTATCGTAACCAATAACAGGATTCAATGCAGTCACTAACATGAGCGAATTTGCTAAAAAATGTTTAATTTTTGCTTGATTGGCTTTTAAACCTTTAACGCAAAATTTAGCAAATGACTGGCATGCCGTGCTTAATAGATCCACCGATTGTAAAAAATTATAAATCATCAAGGGCTTAAACACATTTAATTCGAAATTACCTTGACTACCTGCCATGCTTATCGCTGTATCGTTCGCCATCACTTGCACACACACCATGGTCATCGCTTCACATTGTGTGGGATTGACTTTACCCGGCATAATTGAAGAACCTGGTTCATTTTCAGGCAAAATCAATTCACCTAAACCTGAACGCGGACCTGAACCTAACCAACGAATATCATTCGCCATTTTCATTAAAGCGCACGCTAAAGTTTTTAATCCACCACTAGCAAAGACTAATGCATCATGTGCCGCTAAAGCTGAAAATTTATTTTTTGCAGAAACAAAAGGCAGTTTAGTTTCTTCAGCGATTATTTTTGCGGTTAATTCCGCAAATTTAGGATGCGTATTCAAACCTGTTCCCACGGCAGTACCGCCTATTGCCAGCTGGTAAAGTCCAGGTAAGGTTTGTTCGATGTTGGCTAAAGCCGATTCTAATTGATCGACATACGCCGAAAACTCTTGACCTAAACTTAAGGGAACGGCATCTTGCAAATGAGTACGACCGATTTTAATGATATCTTTAAACTCATGAACTTTTTCGGTTAAAGCACCATACAATGTTTGCACTGCTGGCAGCAATTGTTTAACTATCGCTAAAACGGCAGCAATATACATCGCCGTTGGAAAAGTATCATTAGACGATTGTGATTTATTGACATGATCATTAGGATGTATAGGATTTTTACTGCCACGCTCACCGCCAGACAATTCTATGCCTCGATTGGCAATCACTTCATTAACATTCATGTTAGTTTGTGTGCCACTACCGGTTTGCCAGACGCGTAAAGGAAACTCAGCATCGAACTGTCCGGATTTTATTTCGTCAGCCACTTGAATAATTAAATCGGCTTTATCTTTGGCCAATAAACCCAATTCTTGATTGGCTTTGGCAGTGGCTTTTTTTAAAATAGCAAACGCATGAATCACCGCCAAGGGCATCTGTTCGTGACCTATGTCAAAATGATGCAAACTGCGTTGTGTTTGCGAACCCCAATAGTGATCGGCTGGGACTTCAATCGATCCCATACTATCGGTTTCAACACGCATTTTTTTTGACATATAACACCTATGCTCTTCTTCAAAAGATTAATACTACCGCTAAAATACCGGTAATTTGGATAAAGCGCCACCTAGTTCATACACACATTTCGGTACCAAATAACCGGGTAATCGCTCGCGCAATGCAGTCATCAGTTGTTTAGCCTTTTCTTCAGCTACAGCGAAATGTGCCGCACCTTGCACTTTATCTAATAGATGCAAATAATACGGCAAAATCCCACAAGCAAATAAACGTTGGCTCAAATTAACTAAGGCCTCAACATTATCATTGACGCCTTTTAATAACACCGTTTGATTTAATACGCTAATTTTTCGTTGACGGAGATTTTCTATTGCGCGTTTCACTGTATCGTCTAATTCATTAGCATGATTACTATGCGTAACCAAGATAGTCTGTAGTCGTATAGCACTAAGCCAATTTAAAAAATCAGTAGTGATGCGTTCCGGCAATACAATTGGCAGGCGTGAATGGATGCGCAAAATGTTAACATGTGCAATATTGGCAAGATCATCGGCACATTTTCCCAAATACTGATCATTCGCTAATAAGGGATCGCCGCCACTTAAAATAACTTCACTGATTGAAGTATCTGCTTGGATATACGCTAAAATATTCTGCCAGGCTTTTCCGCCGGGAATATTTTCTGCATAAGGAAAATGGCGTCGAAAGCAATAACGACAATTGATAGCGCACGCACCGGTAATCGTTAGCAGTACTCTGCCATGATATTTATGTAATAAACCTGGTAATGGATTAGCGGTGTGTTCTTGTAAAGGATCCTGACTAAAACCAACACTGACTATTTCCTCTGCCGCTAAAGGAAGCACTTGTTGTAACAGTGGGTCATCTGGACAACCTTTTTGCATGCGCGCCAAAAAGCCTGTCGGAACGCGCAATGGAAATAATTTCGCTACGCGTTGTGCTGCAGGTAATAAACTTGCATCCAATGCCAATCGATCTAATAATTCGGCAGGATCGCTGATGACCTCTTTTAATAAGGTTTGCCAATTTTTTTGCATAAATGTTTATAAATTATTATTAATTATGGGCAACTCACTGTCACTCCATTCAGCGTACACACTACACCGTTTAGCGTAATATTTGTACCCGTAGTCAATTCAGAAGTACTATTACCCGATACCGATAAACTGCCCTCGTTCATTTGTATCTGACTAGAACCTGTTGTATCCAACCCTACTGCGTTTGGCAATACAGGTGGTGGAGCATGAATATCCATCACGTTAATATCGCTGCGATTAATAAGCACTGTGGAAGTATCACCCGTTAAAATCCCAAATACTTCTACAGTCACATCTCCAGCTACCGTCAACTGACTGTCGTTAATCTCTGCATTAGAACCTCCTGATAGATTCATGCCATTGACCGTAGGATCTACCGCGTTAACAATAGTAATGTTACTTGATTGGACTAGAAGTGAGGAAGCAGTGGATAAGGTAAACCCTGTCTCTGCAATGACAGTGGAGTCAGTAAGCGTCACACTCGCATTATCCAGATCAAGCCCCGATTCATAAGGGTTGATCATAGAAACACCAATTTGAGAATTATTAATTAATATATTTGGACCCTGACTAAAAATAGCCTCATCTACTATCCCGCCGGAATGGTCCAGAATAACGCTATCTAATTGGTTATTACCCGGTAAAATAAATCCACCAATAAATGTAGAACGCGCTGCACCCGATGCGACGGCTGTATAATCTGCTGTCCTGGAATGAAGGCTTTGACCATTATTAAGCGTGAGAGCGAGGGCTCCACCATCATTGGCTTCGTAACTACCACCATTAAAATACATAACGGTATCAGGTAATAAGGTGTTTAATGTGTCTACACCGGTTTGACTAAAATCCGTCGGTCCACAGGGATTTTCAAACGTACAATTCGCTAACGTTAAGCCTATTCCACCATCATTAGGAGTGCCGGTTTGACTGAAGAATGCAATATCGTTGCTCACTAACTGCGTAGTACTACCACTTCCCATTCCATATAAAATGGTTCTGCTAGGAATGCCTGAACCATGGCCTAAGTTCGCTAAGTAACGATCCACGGGATCCATTAAGCGTTCTGATAAGCCAGGATCTGCCCGGTGTTTTCTGATGCCGCCAAAATTAATGCCTAAACCACCGACTACTTTACTGTGTTGATAATTATCATAACTATAATTGGCAAACACGCGAATATTATCATCCAACCAGTATTCTAAGCCTGCCGCACCGCCACGCACGTTATCGGTATTAGGAATGGCAAAAAAGTATGCACCTACATATCCTTTTAAGGGGACTTGATGAAAAAATTGATAACCCACTCTTGCATCGGCGCCATTACCAATTTGTTGGATCTCATTGGCAATATTAAATACCGTATTGATGACTTCGGTATGACCAGTAAAAAAAGGTTGGCTAACGACATTTAGGTCCACATTTCCTAACTCATTACTACGACCCCCCACCGGAATATACGCATTAATCCGTGCATCCCAACGACTACCCATAACTTCCAAACCAGGATTGGTTATCCAAAAACTACTATTGTTCGCCACGCGCGTGCGACCTGCAAATAGATACCCACCTAATATTGTCGCATCATTCTTGATCCAGCGATAACCTAAACCGAGATCGCCGTACCATTGTTGGTCACTACCATAGGCGCCTTGCGGATCCACATAGAAATTATGTTGATTATCCCCATCCAAAGAAACCATCAAATCCGCTTGTCCTACCGTATACACTCCCGTATATGCATTCGCAGAAAATCGTGGCGGTAAAGACTCGCGCGCTTCTAGATTCGGTATAAAAAATAGTATAGAAGGAAATAAAAGAAAAATTATGAATTTAAATAATTGCATATCCTGGTGCATAGTCTATTCCTTTAAGTTTCAGTTACACCCTTATAAGGTCAAGAACATCACCAATTTGACTGTTACTAATCAATAAATTGCTAGCTCCAGTACTACTGGTCGATACCCCTCACAAACATCGTCAAATAATTAACACCCTGCTACCCCATTTAAATTACAAGAAACAAGGGCAAGTGTAATATCGGAACCCGTGCTCAATGCTGAAGTATTATCACCTGATACAGTCAAACTTCCTCCTAGCATTTCTATCTGAGAACCAGTTGTAGTTCTTAAACCAATTGAAGTGTCAGGAGGAGGACTAACATACTGTACAGTAACTCCACTATTTTGAAGATTGAAAACACTATTTATCGTTGCAGTAAGTCCTGCTACACTGGTGCTTCCAGATACTCCAAGGACACTGATTTGACTATTAGTAATAGTCGCAGTATTGCCGCTGACTCCCAATGCGCCAATCGCATTAATGCCTTGTGCATTGATTTGACTATTATTAATCTCTGCATTCGAACTGACCATTGACAGACCTACCGTATCTGTACCTTGTGCATTTATTTGACTCGATTCGATTGTCAATGCAGCGTTCTGAGCCCCTACTCCAAAATTAACCCCAAAAACACTGGTATTTTCTATAGTTATAGAACCGGAATCAATCAAAACTCCGCTATTATAAGGCAAACCTGCACTTCCTATTTGGCTGTTACTAATGGTTATATTTTGACCGCCGTTGCTCGAAATACCATTGGTTGCAGCACCGAGGGTATTATTTAAAATGACGCCTTCTAATTGGTTGTTACCCAATAATAAAAATGCCCCATTGAATGTAGAACGTGCTGCACCCGTCGCAGCGGCTGAGTAATCGGCAGTCCTGGAAAATACACTTTGACCGCTATTCAACTCAAGAGGACCAAATGAACCGTTACTTCCTGGATAAGTACCACCATTAAAATAGAACATAGTATTGGGTAAGAAGCCATTTAAAAGATCTACACCTAGTTGACTAAAATCGGTAGGTCCGCAGGGATTTTCAAACGTACAGCTCGCTGGGGTTAAAGCATTCCCACCTGTATTCGGTGTACCGGTTTGACTAAAGAATGCAATATCAGTACTGATCAGTTGCGAGCTACTGCCGGTACCCATTCCATATAAAAGTGTTTTGCTAGGAATGCCTGAACCATGACCTAAGTTTGCTAAATAACGATCCACTGGATCCATTAATCGCTCGGATAAACTAGGGTCCGCCCAGTGTTTTCTCACACCACCAAAACTAATCCCTAAACCACCAACCACCTTACTATGCTGATAATTATCATAACTATAATTTGCAAACACACGAATATTATCATCAAACCAATATTCTAATCCCGCCGCTCCGCCAAATACATTATTGGTATTCGGAATGGCAAAAAAATACGTGCCTACATAGCCTTTTAATGGGATTTGGTGAAACAATTGATAACCCACTCTGGCATCGGCACCATTACCAATTTGTTGGATCTCATTCTCTACATTAAATTGACTATTAATAACTTCGGTATGGCCTGTAAAAAAGGGTTCGCTGACAATATTAAAGTCAACATTCCCCACCTCATTACTACGCCCTGCTACCGGAATATACGCATTAATCCGCGCATCCCAACGACTGCCTAATGCCTCTATGCCTGGACTCACTATCCAAAAACCACTACTATTTTCTACACGGCTATGTCCGGCA
>JBHGAL010000017.1:0-20015 GCA_041949685.1 Wolbachia endosymbiont of Folsomia candida | reverse complement strand
CGGCTAGTTTATAACTATCCGCGAGACTGTCGCACCTCTAAGTAGAATTCACCCCTTGAGTGAAATTCTACTGGTGCTATGATAATGCTAGGATTGAAACTTATTTATCTTAATACTTCTTTCATCGATAAACGCTTCTAAGTCGGATCTTCTATACTTGACTAAGCTTCCAATTTTTACAAACGGTAGCTTGTAACGTTTAGTGCAAGCCCAAGTTGCTAATGTAGCCGTTGCACAAAGTCGGAAAAAATTACTTTTATTATATTTAAAACTATGATATTTCAAAAAAAATATGTATTTTGTTTGTAGTCCATGTTGGAAATCCTGAACCAAAAAAATCTTTATCCTCAGTCTAAATTGGGCAATCTAAAGCTTTAGTTATAAGTAAGTCTCTAACTTTGTTTCCTAAAACTGCACGAATTAGAATATTTGCATCTAATACCAGAATACGAGAAGACATTATTTTCCTTGCCCTTTTCTTAATGTTCTAAATTCAGTTAGTAGCTCGTTTTCTGTTATTCCATGAGATTTAAGTAATTTTTCAAGTTGATGAGCGGCATGTTTTAAAGCATTTAACTCGGACTTTTCGGTATGATGCCGTGTTGGAATGTAATAACCCACAGTTTCACCATGGCGAGTGATTGCCACAATCTCTAGCAATTCTCCTGCTTCACCTGCAATAGCCATAGATAAATTTTTAGGACTATGAAATTTTTCCCATTCTCTAAGTTTAGCAAACTCAGCTAAGGTTTTTTTCAGTTCACTGATATTAAGTTTATCGGTCATCGTAAATATATATTTAATTTTAAAAAAAATTAATTTAACTTATTTGGATGTTTATCGCTATATTTTTATCCGCCTTGGATTAAAATGGACTGTTTAGTTTTTAGGTAATAGCCAGTGAGTATTTTTATATTTAAAAAATGAAATAATGCAGAAATTATTGGTATTGGATAGTTTTTAATTTAAATTTAATTAAAAAATAAATTAGCTTGCCAATAAAAAAATTATTTTTTATTATGGGATTTATAAGTAATTTAAAAGTTTTTACAACAAGAAAAAAAGGAAAAATGGATGATACGCATGCACCGAATTCGTGGTGGAAATCAAACTAATTATCGGTCAATCGAAGACTTAGTGAGAGAAGATACGCCTGAAGCTTCAGTTAATTTAAATCCCATCCAAGCAACACCCTCCGCAATACAAAACTATTTATTAAGACATTGGCACTATACTAATTTTGCAGCGCGTTTTGCTTTATGGGGAATAAAACATAAGCCTGAAACGCTTATTGGATCAGCAGCAGACAAAAATCCAACGCGATTATTTTGGTTAAATGGTGAAGGCATCCCATTGGAAAACTGGTCCAAGATTCGGATTGCTCATTTCATTAAAGATTTTTTTAACGACGCAAGCTTAATTGTGTGTGAATTGGAACCAGCCATTTTAGCTAAATTGTTACTGCACGATTTGATTGAGTATGGTTTTTATCCTGAAGAACGTTGTGGCACTTCATTCTCAGCCATTTTAGGTGGAACAGCAACCAATCAAATAACCTGGACTAACCATTTTGGTAGTGATGTTTTGCATGAAGCAGCCTATTGGACTTGGACAGGCGCGTTATTATTACCGCCTGTTGCAAGTCTTATGACAGCCTTTTTCAAAGATAAACGGCGCATGCGTTGGCGCGATATCAACCATGAAGTAAACCTAGATAATTTTTCTGTATTTGATAGAGAACCCAGTTTTTATAACGATACGCTTGTTGCACTGTCTCCATGGAGTTCATTGCGTGGAGCTTTAGCGCATGCAAAATTTTTAATTTTATGGGAGGGTAGAAAACATGATGAAAATACTCCTTTGGTTTCCTTTGCTTTAAAACAAGCATTAGTCGATAAACTGATTGAGTTAGCGCATCCATCGCGGGGTTTTCCTTTACGTTTTCAGGTGTTGCGTTTGCTCGCACAAATTGCAGCAAGTCTCCATACAGATAATCTAGAATGTTTTATCGAAGATCCATTGCAAAAAACTAATTTATTGCAACTTAGAGAAACTATTTTAAGCGCATTAAAATCAGAATCTTTGGCTGAACCATCATTGGCTTTTCTTCCTATTGAGGGAATTCAAGCGCCTATTGATGATTCGGTAGCAGAAGAGGATCAAGCATTTGCGCCTCTTATTGAACGAACCCCTACGTCGAGCAGATTGAATCGTTATTTTACTTGGACCTTAGGTGAAACTGCACGTCCATTGAGACCCTTATTTTTTATTCCATCGCTGCTATCTTCACTTTACACACTGTATGCCGTCGGTCGATATCTACAACTAATTATTCAAAAAGCAACGGATTTAGCTGGACATCATCAGGCTCAAGCAAATTGTGAAGCAGAGGGTAATAGTTTTACTTTTTTACAACAAAATGAACAGTATGAGTGTGTTGCGTGTGACTGGTCATTTGTAAACTATCAAAATATGTTTTCCGCGCAAACGTGTTTAGACAGCTTGCTACAACAAAGAATGTCGCCTTCAGAATTACTTCATCATCTTAACCAGCTTCCAAGCGCGCTTGGAATTACTCGCATTGATTTTTCTCAACAAGCTTGGTCAAGCTGGCCCGTTTCAATCTGGGAACAACTTTTGATTATTTTGCAATCGATGGTGACATCGCCGTTGGAGTTAATCAATGTTTCTGGTCCTGAAAATGGTGTAGTGCCTAGCCAACAACATATTCAAGCATTAACTCGGTTCTTAACAAGAGTTAATGTCACTGAGTTTGATATCAGCAACCAACCGTTAAATAATGAGTCGTTTAACTTATTATTAAATTCTTTAGCAGAGATAAATCTGAGTGAACTTAACTTAGCCAATACCAATATGACTGATGTTAGCGCGATAACATTAGCTAACTTAATGTCAGAAGGCTTGCAAAATCTAAACAATTTGCAATTAGCAGGTAATCAAATAACTGATTTAGGTATGCAGCATATTAGTGAAGCACTCTCTAATAGTTCATTACTCATACTCAATCTGGCCAAGAATCCATTTTCTGATTTAGGTCTGCAAAAGCTTGCAGATGGAATTCAACAAAGTTTTGTGCATACAGTTGATTTATCCCATCAACACTTCTCAGCAAATGCACTTCAAGTTTTTAGTGATACCTTAAAAGGAAATTCCTCTTTAAGAGTATTGAAAATAAGTAATGCTGGATTAAAAGGTGAGCATGTCACCGCGCTGCAGGGTTGTCTAAAAAATTTAGAGTCTTTAGATGTCTCAAATAATAAATTAAGCAATAGAGGCGTCCAATTTTTGATAACGCAAGCTCGCGATAGTCGCTTAACGACTTTGAACATCGCCGGAAATAAATTGACAGATCAAGATGGAGTGATGATCGCAGAACACTTGCCTGCTACCTCGTTGCAACATCTTGATATTTCAGGCAGTGGATTAACTCAGCATGGATTTTCAGCACTGGTAAATGTTTTTCCTGATACACAATTGCTGAGCTTTACTTGCAAAGAAGCTGGACTCAATGATCATATCGTTATTGATTTAACCAGTGTTTTTTCTAATCACAGTTTATTACTACGGTCGTTAAATTTAAACGACAACCAAATAACTCATACCACATTAATAAATTGGTTAGATGTACTTCCTAATACCCATTTACGTGAATTACATCTTAATAAAAATCATATCAGCAATCAGATGGCGCCTGGTATAGCAGAATCTTTAACTAAAACCGAGCTAACGTTGCTGGATTTAAGCAGCAATCTTCTGGATGGTAATTTTTTTAACGCACTCGCACCGGTATTACAGCAATCGCGCTTACAACAGTTAATACTCAACGACAATCGTGTCGAAGAAGCATCACTGAATAATTTTGCAAAAGAGCTGGTCAAGGTGTCATGTCATGCCAATGATTTGAATACAACCCAACTTTCAAGGCAGGAAAAACGCGTTTTTTATCCGATGCAAGCTAATACCAAGCTAAAGCAACTTAATGTAATTCATGATAATTTGGATGCGCCTACAATAAGAAGTTTTTGTCGCGTTGCTTCATCGTTGCCAGACATACAGTTTATAAAACCTGAGCGGTTGCAACAACTCGATTGGCAAACCTGTGACATGTTGCCAACGAATGTAATACCGGTGGTGCGCTTAGAGCAAACCAATGTTACGCAATCTAATCAATCCCCATCCGTGAAGGGTACTCTGTTATTGGGTAGCCCATTTTTAATGAGTTTGCTGTGTGCAGGAGGCATTTTATGTTTTATTGCTTTGTTATATGGAGGTTATCGTGCAAGCCAATCAACCTATCGATTTTTTCGTCCAGCGCCGCCGAGATTACCATTAATTGAGGCCGAATCCGCTGATATAAACAATGATAACGTAAGATCATCGCGTCCTTAAAGGGAATTGCAAGATGATTTTTGTTTAAATAAATTTAAAAAATGGAAATATTCCTATGAATTTAGCATATCCTTTTAATCTTATTTCAGGGCTCGGTCTTGGAATTTCGTATTCTTCTTTTACGCAGATCGGTGCGGCCTTAGCTAGCCGAGATTTTGGGCCCTTAAAAATCCAAAGTTTTGTGAATGTTAACACCGGAAATCTTACGCTTTTTGATCACAAGCTCGTGTTACATGAAAGAAATTTTCCAGTTGAGTTGTCTTATGTCTATAACAGTCACGCGCAAACAGTTTCTAGTATTTGGCGTTTAGCACATAAATATTTTAAAACCATTCCTGCATCCACGGCATCTCCAGCGGTTTTAGTTGAAGAAGATGGTCATGAAACATCCTATCAATTTGATAGTAAAACTAATCGATGGATGTCTCCGTATTGGTCAGATAGTCGATCTTATCTTTCTCATGATACGACAGCGAAAAAGTGGATATGGTTTGATCCGAAAACCCAGATCACAGAAATTTATAATGAAAGTGGTTATTTACTTCAACGACTCGATAGTAAAAATGAAGCAACGAATTATCGATATGATCAAACCACCCCTTGGCAACTGACCACTATAGAAGCACCAGGCTGTAATTATGAAATTCGGCGTCAGCAACTGGCTGATGGCAGTCATCAAGAATCCATTTACGCTATCAAAATGGAAGAGGCTACGCTATTAAAATTTTCAAGCTTTGATATTGACGGCCGTTTAGCTAAAACTACTATCGCATTAGATAGTCCCGATCGGTCGAAATGGCCAAGTATAGAGTATAAATATCTTGCTCCTCCAAAAAGTAAAGCGACGTTAGCGGATAAGGACGTTTATACCCTAGCTTATCTTGATAAGATCGAGCAGAGCGACGGCAGTGGTTTGTCTTTTAACTATGGTACGACCAGTGATGCGGTGCCTAAACCGATTGCTGCTTTTAGTTATCAAAATCCTAGCGATGTTGGCAGTTTATCGGCAAATTTTAGGTATGGACAGGGAAATACCATTATTCAAAATAATGTTCAGGTTTCCACGAAATTATATTTTAATCAAAAAGGATCTATTACACAGATCGATCGAGAACAAGGCTATCCTATAGTTTCACAAAGTCTCCCTGTCGATAGTAGTTATTACACCTATAATGAAAACGGCCAACTATCCAGTCTGACTTCAGCTGAACAAGGTAAACAAAGCTTTCAATATAGTGATGATGGGCGCTTAATTAAGCAGCAAAATGCCAATGGTCAAGTAAAGGAATATTTTTACGATCAAACCAGCCCTAGACATAATTTAATCACACAAGTTAGTTATAGCAATAATAAGGCTCAAGTTACCCGACATATTTACGATCAAGCCTATGGTGACAGTGGTAAAGGTTTATATTTACGCTTTGTAATCAGCCCAGAAGGTCGCGTCACTGAATACCGTGTTGGAGATGCGAGTTTTATTCAATTTACCGTGATTTATTTAGATGGACTTTTTCCGGTTGAAAATTATACCAAAAGTACTGCGCCTAGTTTAGCGGAAATGGCGCCATGGGTGGCACAACAAAATCCACAGCGTGTGAGCTTAACCCAGCGAATTAATGATCAATCAGGTCTACCTTCACATACTTACCGCTATGCTACGATCGATGCTAAAGGACAGGGCATTAGCGATGATCGGTTGAGTCAACTGGATACTGACTATAATATTTTTGGCGATTTGTGTTACCACAGCGAAACTCTGAAAAAAGATCAGCCTACACTGGATACCATTACAGAATTTGATAACTTGCGTCGCTTGATATCATTAAAAAATGCTGCCGAAGAAAAAACATCTTATCTTTATACTGATCGACATGTCGAAATTACTCGACCTAATAGTCGTAAAGAGATCACTGAATTGGATACGCGAGGATGGATAGCTAAACAGCAACAAGTTGTTCAAGTAAATAATCAACCCGTTACACGGGAAACTATCTACAGCAGAAATATCGTTGGCTGTATGACAGAAAAATGCACGACAGCAGATGGACAATTTAGTTATCGATTTTATGATAAACAAAATCGCTTAGGATTTATTGTGCATCCCAGTGGTAGCCTTACCGAATTTCGTTACAACCAACAAAGTCGCTATAAAGCCACCGTTCGTTATGCAAAAGCTATCGATAAACTGCAACTCGCTTCGACTCCTGCGCAAGGAACCGAACCATCCGCTAACGACTTATTTACATTAATGACCAAAATGGCTATCAGTGATCCGACGCAGGATCACGTTAGTTATGAGTTTTATGATCAGTCGGATCGATTAAGTTACCAAGTGGATGAAGAAACTTATCTAACTCAAACCATTTATAACGATCGAAATCAACCTATTGTGACGATCCAATATGAAGCACGATTATCAGCCGAACAATTAGCTGCGTTACTCAAAGGAAAAAAAATTGCTCTCTCCGTCGATCCTAAACGCGATCGAACACAACATATCTTTTACGACGCCGATAAGAATAAGATCGGTACGCAAGACGCTGCAGGTTACGTGACTGAATATAAACGTAATGGTGCAAATTGGGTGACTGAAATCATTCGCTATGCGCAAAAGCAAATGATCAGTATCAATACACAGAGCTTTGACAAAATTCGTCCTGATGTGAGTGCCGATGATGCACATGAATATTGTTTTTATGATCCACGTGGTTGGCTAATTTTAACAGTTGATGCCGAAGGCTATATCACGACTAAAGATTATTTATTGAATGGTGTAGTGCATAGCGAAAAACGTTATGCAAATCCAGTCGATTCAACTTGGTATAACAATACTCAGCTTGCTCCAACATTGCCTGCGGCGTCAGCTGAAGATCAAACCATCAATTACCAATACGATAAACTGAACCGTGAAATAGAAAACCGTCAGTCCGATGGCAAGATAACATTCACCTATTACGATAATATGGGTGAAATTACCGCACAAGGTGTGCGCGATGCGCTAACGACGGAGATAACTGGCGATAGCTATCGGGCTAATGAATCGCGTTTTGATGGTTGGGGGCAAACGGTTGCCGAAGCAGCGGCACAGAATAGTGAATTGCTGGCGCGTATTGATGCCGATAGCACTTTAAAACCTGATGAAAAACAACAGCAAAAAGAAAAAATATGGAATGAAAATACCCGACGTCATGTCTATGATGCCAGCGGCTTAAAATTATCGACTGCAGTTCGTTCGAGCCCGGAAGCAAACGATCAATTAACCTATTTTTATTACAATACCGAACGACAGTTGGTGTTGACGATGCAAGTCGTTGGTGGTGAACGAGCGCAGATCCGCGAATATACGCGCGATAATTTTAGTAATATTGTTAAGATTCGCGATTATAGCCAAGTTAAAGCAACATTAGCGGACAAATTTAAGCTACCACTGGCCAGCGGTTTTCTACCAGATTCGTTGCGTATAGCTTTAGATGCCCTACAAGATGACGCACTGGATGTGATTACGCAGAAGTTCTACAACAAACGCGACGAAGTCATCAAACTTATCGATGCAGAAGGTTTTGAAACACAATATATTCCGAATGCTTTTTCTGAAATTAGTCAAACGAGTTTACCGGTTCAAACTAAACAACCCAGCTTAGTTATCCAACATCAATATGATGCACGCGGCTTAGAAATAGGTACGCAGCGCCAGACTGATACATTGAACACGAAAGTAAAACGCGCTTACAGCAATCTTTATGGCAAGCTGACTCATCTCGCAGATGAATTAAAAGGCGATTATCAGCGCGGTTATGATCGCAAAGGACGTCTCATCTGGACACAAAATCCATTACAACAACAGCGTAGTAGCATTGCTTATGATGCTTGGGATAAACCCACAAAAATTACCAATGCTTTGGGGCTAACCACGCAACATCTTTATGAACAAACTAAACGTAGCGAGACTATTGTTGATCCGCAAGGTAATAAGCGCACCATCATTCACAATATTTTTGCAGAAAAGATCAAAGAAATTGATGCCAATCAACACACCCAAACCTGGCAACATACTGCCGATGGACAGATTAGTCGCACTACCGATGCACTCGGTAGAGGCTATGCGTCTGTTTACAATCTATTGGGATCTTTAACTGAAAGACAGATCCTTAACGGTAGTAAAACGCAGTATATTTATGATGCTATCGGACATCTTATTACAAAAATACAAGATGTAGATGGCGCAAAGCGCCAAACGCAGTATCAATATAATCTCTTAGGACACTGTGTTAAGACCATCGATGCAAAAGGCATAGTACAAGAAAATAAATATGATAGACGCGGATTAGTCATTGAGGAGTGTTTGGATGCGCAAACATCCGGTTTAAACCTGACGAAAACACGCCAATACAACGGACAACGCAAACTCACCGAGGAAACGCAGGGTGATAAGACCGTTGCGGATCAATACGCACGTCAACTCGATTATGATGGTTTGAATCGACAATGCAAAACCACCATTGATCCGCTCACTGAAGCACGTAAAGACGCATTAAACATCCAAACCCAACAACATAAAAATGGCCAAAATAGCGTGCTGGCTGAAATTGATGCGAATGGTCATGTGACAAGATTCATTTTGGACACCGCAGGACGACGTTGTTTCCAGATCAATGCCTTAGGTGGTGTGACTGAATGGAAATATAATCAAGCCGATCAAATCATTTTAGAGAGACAGTACCAACAAGCGATTACAGGAAATGAAGTTACACCGCTTAATGATGAGACCACGCCAGAACAATTACGCGCGATGTTGCAGGCACATGCAGAAGATAGTTTAACTTATCAATTCTATGATGCGAATGGCAACCAACGTTTTGCGGTTAGCAGTAGTGGTCAACAGGGTTACATCAAAGAAAAGCGCTATGATGCATTGCAACGTGAAGTACAAACGATACAGTATGCCACTGCCATCAACATTAAAAGCGTAGAAAAGTTCACCACTGAACTACTGGCAGCCCAAGTTATTAGACTTACTAACCCTACTCAAGATCGCTGTCACTATTTCTTACGCGATGAAGTTGGCCAGTTGCGTTTTTCGATTGATCCGCAAAATTATGTACATGAACAACGTTTTGATCAACAAGGACATTTGATAAGCCAAATCGGTTATGCCAATCCTGTTGAAGATCCGGTGCAATTAGTCAAATTGCCGATCGCAGAAGTGCTATCTCATCTTAATAAAGATGATGCCCAGGATCGATATCAGTTTTTCTTTTTTGATAGCTTAGGCCAACCGCTGTATACGGTGAAATCTGAAGGTCAGGTAATAAATTATCAGCATGATGCGAAGGGTAATTTGAGCGAAGAAGTTCATTTTAATCAACGTCTCATTGTTCCTCAAGAATATGCATTGTTACGTCAACAACTGCAGATCTTAAAACCTGATGCCACACAAGATCGCATCACACAAAAAGTTTATGATGCAGCGAATCGTTTGATAAGACATACCGATGCTTTAGGCTTTGTCGAAACCTATCAGTATGATGCATTAGGGAATCAAATTACTTATAGCGATCGGCAACAATCGATTTGGAAAACCGTGTTTGATCGAGCTAAACGACCGACCACTGAAATAACACCTCCTGTTTATATTACCGAAGTAACTCCGAATGCATTTGGATCATTGACTTGTGCCAGTCAGACCCTTGCGATAGAAAAACATAAAGTTTATGACAAGATTGGCAATATTTCTCGAATTACCACTGCGGCTAACACCGCAGAATCACGCGTTTTTGAGGCGGAATACAACGGATTGAATCAATGGCACACAACGCGTTTGCCGGACATCGCCGTTGACAACGCCACTGCATTAAAATCCGATGATTGGCGTCACCGTCCTGAAACCAAACAAACATTAACTAACACACGCACCACGAATGCCAAAGGACTTAAAGTTGCTGAACAAGATGCAGCAGGTCATTGGCAGTTCTGGGTCTACGATCAACAAAAGCGTTTGGTATATCAGGTTAAGCCACTCGGCGTGACGATAAAAAAAGAGCGCGATGCGTTTGGTAAAATTCAACGTAAAATTACGTTTGCTACACCTTGTTCACTCGATCTGAGTGTGTATACGCAAACCGGAATTCCAAAATCAATCTTGGATGATTATTACCAAACCCGTGAATTAGCAGCGGATCGCATCATCAGCACTCATCGGGATCAACATGGACGAATTATTTTACAACGCCAAGGTCCTGTACATTGTTATGTAGGCGCGCCGACAGGAAGAATTAGTGAAGAATATGCTGAAATACGCAAATCGTATAATGCATGGGGCCAAGTTATTGCGCAAACAGAAAAAGTAGATCCCACGCGCAAAAAAGAAAAATTTTATTGGTTTGATCGCAGTGGGCAGCGTCTCGCCGAAGTGTATAATGTTGGTTTAGATAATCAAACACCCCAGTATCGCTGTCAACGTTATGAGAATGATAGTTTCGGTCAAATGGCAAAGAGTATTGCCTATGCTAAATCACTGGATGCTTCTCTAAACGCTCGCTTATCTTTTGCCGAACTTAAAAATGCATTAGATAAAATTGCTACTAAAGAGGATCGCAGCGATCAATTTTATTATGATAAGGAGAATCGTTTAGTAAAAAAAGTTCGTCTGCAAACAATTCGTCAAACTTTACAATTAACCGGTGGGTTACCTACATTTACTGATGCACCATCGCAAGATATCAGCGTAAGCTATCAATATAATGCCAATGGCCAGATGATAGCTAAGACACTTGAAGATGGCAGCATAGAATGGAACTATTATGATCCACGTGGTTGTAAGGTCGCACAAACCGAAGTTGCGCGTGATAACCAGGGTTTATCGAACAGCATCATTCCATTAACCTATTATGATAATAATGCGCATGGTCAAACGGTATTGACGATACGTTTCAAACAAGGAGCAAAGCCTGTTAAAGCGGGCAGTCGTCCCGAATTTATAATAGAAGATCCTACCGATCAACAAGAGCTGCGACTGTATGATGCGCGCGGCAAATTGCAATGGAAACAATTTAATCAACAAATACCGCGTGGCTTTAGCTATACCGCCAACGGAAAGATTGCTCGCGAATGGTGGATCTTAAGTAATTGGGTACTTAATCAGGTTTACGAAAAACGAGCCCATCTCGATGAAAAATATTTTCAATATGATGCGCAAAATAGAGCGATCAGTGTCACAGTTCGGCGCGATTCGCAAACCATAGAAACCAACTGCACGGTGTATGATGCGTTTGATCAAGCCATCATGGAAGGTGAAAAGCTTGATAAAATGCACATTTATCGTCGCTTCGATCAGTTAGGTCGCCTATGGTGCACCAATGTCGAAAGGGGTGCTCCAATTTTATTTCTGCATGATCTCACCGGGCTATGTGTGTTGCGTATGCAATCGGCGACTCAAGATTTTGGTTTTATGACTTATCGGGAATTACCCAATGTACTTAGCTGGAGTATTACCGATGTTGAACGCACAGAAAATCAGCGTGATTTAGCCGGACGTGTGATCACACGCACATTACCGGCTAATTATCAGGTTGATATGTCGCAACCACAAATTATTCCGTTAAGTATATTAGCCAGTAATGGTTATCCTAAGCTGGGCAAGATCCAAAGTTTGAGTTGGCCAATTCCACAAGAAAAGAATGCTATACCTGAATTCTCTTTATGGCCTAAAGATTTCCCCGCACAAAAACAAACATTGCCGATAGTGACAGATGGAGGACGTTGTGGCGTGGATGTATCTGCATTAGCAACCGATGTGTATCAATATGAAGTGTTATATTATTTTACTAACGGCAATGAACCAAAAAAACTGCTTTATATCAGCTCCGATATCATACAATTCGAAACTAATAATGCTGCGCAGAGTCAACATTTAGTGGCAGTAACCGACCAACAACAAACCTCCGTGGTTCGATTAGTCGGGAACACGCGTGATATTACGCGTGTTGAATTATGGCAAGACCTAGAAAAAATAACGACACTAGATTTACAACTGGATCCGAAAACACATCAGTATTCTGTGGATCTGAGTCGTTATACATCCGGCGAGTATCAGCTCAAACCACAAAAGCAAGATAAAACACCACAAGCGTTAAGTTTAGTGTTTACCATTTATACGCATGTGCCTGCGATTGAGCCGCTGTCTCGAGAAATACCTAGCACACTTAATTTTAGTTTCTTAGCCAACCATGTGGAAATGAATTGGCAAGCGCCACCATTCTTGCAAACACAAGCCGTTAAGTTGCAATGTCATTATGTGGATGTGCAAGATAAGAAACAATTACACGAATGTGAATTGAGTCCTAGTGAAAAAAGAACCACTTATACCGATAAAAACGGTAAACAGATTCAGAGTAATGTTACGTTTGCGCAAGCGATTAAATCCATAGTATCCGTTTCTTTAGCTATAAAATGTCCATTAGGACAGATAACTCATAAGCTTGCGGATGTAAAAGATCATTGGTTATTACTGGCAGCAACATCGGATGCATCCAGTGATGAAGAAGAATGGGAAATGATTCCGCATGCCGCATCATTAGCCGCTAATGATGAGAAGGATGATTGGATTCCTCTTTACCAAAATGAAATTCCTGTTGCGCCTGCCGCTGCCCCACCGCCGTTTGATCCTGCGATCATTAACGATCTGAGTTTCAATGATAAACGTTTGGTAATGGTGACACCGGTTCCTAACCTAAAAGAATTAAAAACACCACCTATTTTAGAATACTTGGATGTGAGTTTGGATAGAATGCGTCGTTGGACACAATTTGCAAGCATCAACTTGATCACACAAGGATTTGTGGTGGAAATGACCGGTGTTAGCGCGGGTGTTTATCCTTTTCGTTGTCATGGCTATACCGGGAATTTAGTGATCACGCTCGGTGGCTTAGTATTTCCTACGCAAGATATGATCGAACCGGATCGGCAACATCTTGTGCAACCGGCGCGTCGTTATAGTTATGATTTATGGAATAAGAAATTGACTGAAACCGATAGCTTAGGTCATACCACACAATTCACTTATAACGATGCGGATCAGATTATTCAAAAATTAGAACCTTTAGTTGATGTGGTCGATGAACAAGGTAATACCCGAGCATTCTGTCCTACCACAAGTTTTGCTTATAATATTCGTGGTCTGCAAATAGCTAAACGCGATGCCAATGGCAATACGCACGGATATATTCTTGATGCCGCTGGCAATCGGATTATTGAAGTATTAGCAGAAGGGACTAAGCGCAAAACGCAACTCTTTGACGCATTTAACAACATGATTGAAGCGCGAGATGCTGCGGGTCAAGCCACAAAGTATTTTTATGATAAAGAGAACAATCTTTATGAATTTCACCTTCCCACAGGTAAGCGCCGATTTTATACCTTTAACGAACTAAAGCAACGAACTAGTGATACGGATACAGGCGGTAATACACATCATTATAACTTCGATGTCTTAGGTAATCTGTTTGAACGCTATGAGCCATTGGGGCAGTGCACGCAAATGTGGTATGGACGTTATCACCAACAGTTCCAACAAATAAATCCAGATGGAAGTGGTTTAACTTGGCAACGAGATACGTTTGGCAAACCTCTACAACATACCGATCTCAGTGGTGCTCTTTATCGTTATGGCTATGATTACAAAGCACAAGTAGTCGATGTCATGTCAGAGGGAGGCAACCATGGCGAGTATATGAAGCTGATACCAGTTACCGATGGTTATAATCAAATTGTAGCTCCAGTCCCTGGACAACACCTACATTATCAGTATATTTCTGGTCGAGTTACTGAAATAGATGATTGGGCTACCGGTAAAAAAACCTATTATAGCTATGATTCCGAGGGTCGACGCTTTGCTATTAGTATAGTCAGTCAAGCAGGTGAAATTCTTCGTGAAACCACCAGCCAAACAGATGCCTTGGGTCGAGAAATTCTAACGCGAGACAGGCAAGCGATTTTTACCACGGCTTATGATGCAGTCAGCAATCGCCGCTTTATTAGGGGTGTAGTGAATATCCCACGTGGTCAACTTACGCAGGAAGTTTGGTGGAAGTACGATGCTGAAGATAGAGTAATCCTGGCGGAAGGTATCTTGGAAAATGGCCAAATCAAACTTACCCCCTATCAAGGTTCTAAATTTACCTATCAAGATGATCGCCGCATTACAGAAACCCAATTAGATGTAAGTGGTAATGAAGAAGTAGCCGTTTTGCGATATGATATTGATGGTCAGCTGATGGGCTCTTCATATAATACGGGTGAAAGAACAGAGCGCCAATATTATGCCGCTGGCTGGCAACTCTGCTACAAAGACATCTTGCCGCCTGCCGACATACATATACAATATGAACAATACTACAATGAAAACGGTTGGAAGACTTCCACTGCCCAGTCGATGGATGGAGGCACTTTCGTTCATACCGATTACCAAAATTTTACTGCGTTAGGTTTACCACAACAACAAACCATTATTTATAACGACGACGCTGGCAATATAGATCATCTCAATTATAACTATGTGGGTTGGGATCAATGGCGAGTAGCTAGTATTGGAGGTTATCGAGCCAATATCCATGGAACTAGTAATTATTCGTCGGTTAAAAATTTCTTAGGCCCCAATGGCGAGCCCAATGCTATAAGCGGTGCACAAAGTGATGATGGTAAGGACAAGGAAGACAAATATTTTGAAACCACACCCGATGGCTTGATACTTCGTCGAATGAACTTAGTCCCTTCTGGTTGGTTTACCGATGATCCTTTTGTTTGTAGCCTGGATACTTATTATTTTTATCGAATTAATGGTCAGTATTTAGCGAGCTATAAAAATAAAGGTGCTGTTTTTTTTGGTTTGTCACTCAGTTGGACAAGCCCACAAGGCGGTGCAGGTAGGGAAATTGGTATGGGTTCTGATTTTTCCAATTTACCCCAAACCTATATTTGTATAACAGGAGATACTTACGAATCTATTGCAAGAAATCTGTATGGGGATGCAAGTTTAGCTAGCTATATAGATGCTGCGAATGGCGGCGGAACGCTCATTGCCGGTCAAACTATCACGATTCCGCAACTTATCTCGGTACACAACAAAGCAGGAATGGCACGTCCATATTATCAGTTATTACAAATCATCCAAGGCAGCTTGATGCCACATCTGGATACACCACAACCACCGCCACCTGACAACGATGACGATTTTTTTGATTTTCTAGTTAAAGCGATTGTGGTTGTCGTGATTTGTGCTGCGGCGCCCGTGGTTGCACCTGAATTTGTAGCGGGTTTAACAGCGACATTTGGTACAGCGGGCGCATTAGCGGTTGGCGCAGGATTAGCGGATGCAGCAGCTCAAGGTTTGTGTATTGGCTTAGGTATGCAAAATAATTTTTCATTTGCCGAGCTAGCAACAACGATGATTACCGCTGGTTTTGGTGCTCAATTGGCTCCGCTAGCTGCAGGTGCAACCTCTGCAGAATGGATGGCGTTTATTGTGAAAGCAGGCATGGTAAATGTCGAAGAACAATTAGCTGAAATGGCAATAGGAATTCGTCAGCAATTCGATTTAGATGGTGTAGCGTTAGCCATGGGATCTGCAGGGTTAAGCGCTAAAATAAGAATAGATAATCCCTTAGAGCGACGTTTAGTAGCCGATGTTGGGACTGCCGTTATGAGCGGCGTGGTGCGCGGACGATTCGATGCTGAAAACTTAGCGGCGCAAATGATTACTGATACTGCTAGTTATGTTGCGCAGCAAATACAAACAAAACCAGTTTCAGATGAATATCAAGAAAGTCAAAAGGCGAGTCGTGGTGCAGGAAAGATCACACAAACTACGATAGACCAACAATGGGATTCACACTTAATTAACGATGCAGAATTCACTGCGAATACACGGTTACCGTCAGTAACATTTGATGTTAAAGATTCTTATGTATCACAACAACTCGGCCAACGTGTTGGCGAAGAAGTCAGTCATTTTTATCATCCAACACCACCGCCACCAAGAAATCCAACTGGATTTTGGCGAGGAGTTGATGATGTACTGGAGATGCAAGAAGGAACAAGAAAAGCTGCGGATTTAATTTTTACGGGACATTATGAAGCTCCTAAGAATCGCTGGCAAAAAGCAGGGTTTGACATAGGAGTACCTTTAGCTATTGGCGCCCAGATTGTGATGGCTGGAGAGAGAGTGGGTGTAGAAGCGGTAGGAGCAATAGAGAGTGTATACCAAGGAGGTCAACGAGTTTTTGGTAGTGTGGCAAGTAACTTAGAAAGATGGGGATTGTTTGGAAGGAATAGCATAGGTGAAACATCGGAATTAACTTATAAGTTCAAACCAGGCGCAGACTTAGCACATTTTGACAAACATGGGATGAAAATAGCTAACAAACTTGATTTAGGCCATGACTATAATGTCCAGCAATATGTATCTGACGCAAATTTTGTTATAAAAAACGGGATTTATGTCCCCGAATTAAATGCGTATGTAAAAATTCCAGTAGGGATTGGTACAGCTCGTGCTCCTTTTGTTGGATTAGATAGACTTACAAATGAAATAACGACGTTTCATTTGAAACCAGTAAGTTATTTGGAGCGACAAGCACCGAGTTTGGGTTGGTCTACTAAGCCAAGCTTTGAAATAAATAAATCTTTAGAATTTAAACAAGATCCGGATTGGATCTCATCAGATATGAGGATGAACCCATGAAAGTGAAAAAACTGGATTGGATTTCTTTAGCTGGAAAAGAGGCAGAATTAATAATGACAGACGGTAAAAATGAATGTTTGGTGTTTTCCCAGCCATGTCATGTCACTTTAGGGGAAAACGTCAATGATTTGCTACATGCGATGGATGTTGAGGATTTTATGAGAACAACAGAAACTTCGGAAAAAATAACTAGAGTTCCTGAAATATCTTATTTTTCACATTTCTGTGTAGCTAGAATAATTGATTTTAAAAAAAATATTGTTGCAGTTGGACAGATTCAAATTGAATTGGATCATGATATTCCTGATTGGGCAAAAGATGGTGATTTAGTGGAATTTAATTGTGATAGGCTAGATCTTTGGTAGAAATAAGATTTGTGGATGCCAGAATTATTTGCGAAGCAGAAAGTGAGTTATAGAAAAAATATTTTTTAGTCATTTATTATAGGGTTTTCAATATAAAAACAAGGAGACAACATGACTGCACTCAAAGCTATTTTATTTTATCCAATGTTGTTCGTAAGAGGGCTGTTTATCAATGTGAGCAATTTCATTGGAGTTATACTGATGTTATTTTTTTTTGTGACACTCATATTTGATGTTTTGCCATGGGCTGCAAGATTGTCGGCGTTTGGTTTGGCTTTTGTCTTATTTTTATTGCGTCACTTTTATGATGTTATTTTATTAAAACTAAACCCCAGTAGTAATATAGACTTATCGCTTTATCAGTGAAATATTATTAAGCAGATAATTAAATTTTCCGACAATGAATTTGTTTAATAAGTTTTTTAAAACATACTTTAATTTATATTAAATTAATAGTAGTATCTGCGCGTTTATTATTTTAAATAACAATAAAAAAGGAACGTTAAACCATGAAGAAAAAGTTAATCTGTTTATTGTCTACTGTTGTATTACTTTCTGCTTGCGCAGGAAGAACTCCAAATCCCATTCCTTTGCATCAACCCGGTGATGAAAGCCTTACCTGTAATGCTTTGAAACTGGAATTAATGAATAACCAATCTAAAATTACAAATCTCATTCCACAGCAAAACAAAATGGGGAAAAATATCGCTCTAGGTGTTGCCGGTGCGTTTATTCTTGTGCCTTGGTTCTTTATGGATTTCTCTGATGCTGAGCGCATCGAAATTCAGTCCTATCAGTTACGTGATAATTGGTTACGTACTATATATACCAAGAAAAAATGTGGTGATTTACCTCCCTCCATTAAATTTCAAGATCAATAAAATTAATAATCGTTAGAAGATTTTATCTTTCAATAACTTGGGGTGTTAATACATCCCAAGCTTTCAAAAATAATAATAATGGAACAATCCAATGTTAAAGAATATCAATTTTTTTAAGTTATTAAACAGTCTATTCACGATAACGATTTGTTTTTTCTTGAGCGCTTGTGTTTCAACAATAACCATGACGCCTAAACAAGCAAAATCGATTAAAACAATAGATGTAAGCCAAAAAGTTATTCCTGCTAAAAAAATGTATTATTTAGATCAAAAGCAAATATGGGCAAGGGCTTGTATAGGTCTCTTAGCTTATGCAATCCCTCATTGTGATGAAGATCAAATCAAAGAAACAGCGCTTAAAGAAAAAATTCAAATTACAGAAATCGTCAGAAATGAATTTATCCATCAATTAAAACAAGAGACTTGTTTTAAACTTGCTAATAAAGAATGTTCAGATGCCACAATCTATTTAGAAATACGTTTATATGGTTTGGCCGTAACAGAATTCAAAGATAAATTAAAGCCGGTTTTAATAGTTGTGGGTAGACTCATTAATCATGAGGGTAAGGTTTTATGGCAAGACAGTGAAAGTATTCGATCTTTCAAAAATTTACCTGGTTATGAAGTAGCCGAGTTGTTACAAGATCCACATAATTTATTTATAGCTTGGAATACCGCCGCACAAATAGTATCAAAAAAATTAGTTAAGTCATTAACTTCGTAAGCTCAGATGAATATTAAAGTAAAACAAATAAAAATAGGCTTAAATTTTTTAACGCTAATAACAAAAATTAGTATTGTTATTAGCTTTTCTTGTGTCACTTTTTATTTTTTTGGGATTGGTTATTTTCCGTTAGAAAGTAATTACAGTATTATATTTCAGCTTATATTAATTGGGACATTTTTTAGTATTTTTCTTCTCAGTATTATATTCGGTTGCTTTGTCTATGCCCCTTTAACTTGGATTAAACTGCTGTCAATGCCCGAGGTTTTTTTTTGGTGGAGTTATCCTTTATTTATTGCTTTGATGATTGTTTTTTCTTCAGGGATGCGTTTATTTGCTCCCAAAGATAAATCGATTTCTGAAAAAGCTTTAATATCTAGTGTGTGTATTTTGAGTATAATAATCTGCTTTGTCTGTAATTTGAATTTTATTTCGTCTATACTAATGTCTAAATTAAAGTTAGCTAACCCAAATGCCACCCTTCAGATAGATAATGTGGCTTGTCGAGCACTCCAGGAAGCGTATTATCCAATAAAATGTAACCCAAAAAAACCAAGATATTTTCTCCATAACATCAATGTGAAATGGCGATCAGGCGAGTATTATATTGTTTTTAGAGCGGGTAACGAAACCCACGGAGTAACTATCCCATCAGCACATATTCTTACGGCAGATTCTATTATAAAAGATAATAAGGAATAAAATATATCGTGGGGCACTGATGGGGCACTTAGAAATAAAAAACTACAATAAATGGCAATAGGTGGGGACAAGTAAAACAAGCTAACTCATTGATTTAACTGTAGTTATTTATTGAGTATTGTTGGTATTTGTTATATGATTAAGACTTTTAATCTATTGGTCGATGGTTCGATTCCATCACGGCCCACCAGTAAAAT
>JBHGAL010000016.1:0-20858 GCA_041949685.1 Wolbachia endosymbiont of Folsomia candida | reverse complement strand
CACTATCCAAAAACCACTACTATTTTCTACACGGCTATGTCCGGCAAATAGATACCAGCCTAATATCGCGGCATCATTCTTAATCCAGCGATAACCTAGGCCAAGATCGCCATACCATTGTTGATCACTGCCATACGCGCCTTGTGGATCCACATATAAATTATGTTGATTATCCCCATCCAAAGAAACCATCAGATCCGCTTGCCCTACCGTATAGACACCCGTATAAGCATTCGCAGAAAATCGTGGCGGTAACGGCTCGCGCGCTTCTATATTCAGTACAAAAAATAGTAAAGAAAAAAATAAAAGAAAAATTATGAACTTAAATAATTGCATTTCCTTATGCATCGTCTATTCCTTTAAATATTAAGTAATCATTCTAGCTCAAATAGTATTTTTATACAGCTTAACAAGCGACTGCACCGCCATTGAACGTACAACTAACCAAATTAAGTGAAATATTTGAACCTTCTGTAAGCAGGGAAGTAGCGTCACCTGTTATCAATAGACTACCTGCATTCATCTGTATTTGCGCAGATCCAGTTGTTTCCAAGCCTATTGCCGTTGCACCTGTATTCTGCACAGTTATAGTGCTGTCATTAATTTCCGACGTGGAAGTTCCACTTCCAAAAATGCCAATCGCGACACCGCCGGTTGCTTGCAAAACATTAATCTGACTATCTACAATTATCGTTGTACCATTGTTAGTTAACGAGATACCTGTCTTATTACCTACACCACTCACATTAACTTCACTAGACTGTATGTTTAATGAAGCATTTTGTGCAACTTGTATACCAGAAAGATTCGAAAAAATAACATCATTTTCTAGAACTGCAGAACTCTCAAATAAAGATAGCCCTGAAAGATAGGGCATACCGGCACTACCAATTTGACTATTGCTAATCAATAAATTTTGCGCATTACTGGCATTAACACCAATCGCTGACACGCCGGTATTATTTAAAATGACGCCTTCTAATTGATTATTACCGGTGAGATTAAATCCACCATTAAACGTAGAACGCGCAGCACCGGTAGCTGCAGCGCTATAATCGGCAATCCTGGAGAATACGCTTTGACCATTATTCAGCGTCAGCGCATTTCCGGCATTACTGGCTGGGTAGGCTCCACCATTAAAATAGAACATTGTATTAGACAAGAAACCATTTAAGGTATTAACTCCGGTCTGACTAAAATCCGTAGGCCCACACGGATTTTCGAATGTACAATTCGCTGAGGTTAATCCAACTCCACCTGCATTCGGTGTTCCGGTTTGGCTAAAGAATGCAATACTATCACTTATCAATACGCTGCTACTGCCGCTGCCCATTCCATATAAAAGTGTTTTGCTAGGAATGCCTGAACCATGACCTAAGTTCGCTAAGTAACGATCGACTGGATCGGTTAAGCGTTCGGATAAACTCGGATCCGCCCAATGTTTTCTCACACCACCAAAACTAATTCCTAAACCACCGACTACTTTACTGTGTTGATAATTATCATAACTATAGTTAGCAAATACGCGGATATTATCATCAATCCAATATTCTAATCCTGCCGCACCGCCCCGTACATTATCGGTATTAGGAATTGCAAAAAAATACGTGCCTACATAGCCTTTTAACGGGACTTGGTGAAACAATTGATAACCTACTCTTGCATCGGCGCCATTACCAATTTGTTGGATCTCATTGGCAATATTAAACACCTTATTGATGACTTCGGTATGACCGGTAAAAAAAGGTTGGCTAACGATATTTAGGTCCACATTTCCTAACTCATTACTACGGCCCCCCACCGGAATATACGCATTAATCCGCGCATCCCAGCGACTACCTAAAGCCTCTACGCCTGGACTCACTATCCAAAAACCACTACTATTTTCTACACGGCTATGTCCGGCAAATAGATACGCACCTAATATCGCCGCATCATTTTTAATCCAACGATAACCTAAACCGAGATCGCCGTACCATTGTTGATCACTGCCGTAGGCGCCTTGCGGATCCACATAGAGATTATGCTGCTCGTCGCCATCTAAAGAAACCATCAAATCCGCCTGCCCTACGGTATATACACCCGTATATGCATTCGCAGAAAAGCGCGCTGGTAAAGACTCGCGTGCCTGTAGGTTTGATATAAAAAAAATAACCGGTATAAATATAAGACATATTATCGGCTTATAATAATCGCCCTTCTTGTGCATAGTATTTCCTTATAGCTATACCCAATACTGCTAAATAAATCACAAAATTTATTTTATTAATTTTTAAAAATTTCTAATCTTGCATCCCTTGTGAAGGTAACATCACTTTTGGAAGGGGTTTATTAAGACTGGCTAAATCATCCGGCGCAATATTTAACAAGTGTAGTGCATTATTCATTACATGGGAAAAAATGGGTCCGGCAGTATAACCACCATAATACAAACGACCTTTTGGATCATGCAAAACGACTGCCACGACTAAACGTGGCTGACTTGCAGGAGCAATACCAATAAAAATACTATTATAGTGATGTTTTTCATATCCATGCGCACCGACTATACGCACAGTACCGGTTTTTCCTGTGACTCTATACCCGGGAACTCGCGCTAATGGTGCTGTTCCACCTTTAGTCAGCACTGACTCTAACATGTCTAAAACTTCCCTACTGATAGTCTTATCCATCACGCGTTGGCCTATTGGCGCTTCATTTTGCACTTTTAGAAAAGTAACAGGAATTTTGACACCGCCGTGTGCTAATACCGCATAAGCTTGCGCCAATTGTAAAGCAGTCACTGAAATTCCATAACCAAATGATAAAGTCGCCAGTACAAAAGGATTCCAAACTTTAAAATTTGGCAAACTACCGGTTCGTTCCCCCGGGAAGCCGCTTTGCGTAATTTGACCGAAACCAACTTGATTTAAAGTATTCCATAAATTTTCTGCGGGTAAGGAAAGAATAAGCTTAGACATACCCATGTTGCTAGAAATCTGTAATATCTTGGTCAAATCCATTACACCATTATTGCGTTCATCCATAATTCGCTTACCGGCAACAATCATCCAACCCGGTGATGTATCGATTTCACTATTGGGAGTAAAGTGATCACTTGCTAACACACTCGCCATACTAAAACTTTTAATAGTGGATCCAGGTTCAAATAAATCAGTTAATGCACGATTACGTGTGCGCCCATCCTGCGCGGTTAATCGGTCATTAGGATTATAAGAAGGCCAATTCGCCATCGCTAAAACTTCGCCGGTGTTAACATCGAGCACTACCACCGATCCTGAATCAGCTTGATATCGCTCGATACCCGTCTTCAGTTCTCTAAAAGCAACATATTGAATGCGTTTGTCGATGCTTAATTCTAAGTCATGTCCGGGTCTTGGTTGACGTATCGATCGTATATCCGCTACAACATGTCCTAATCGATCTTTAATCACTTTTTTTAAGCCGGATTGACCTTCTAACCAATTATTGTAAGCTAGCTCTAAGCCTTCTTGCCCTTTATCATCCACGTTGGTTAAACCCACCACATGCGCCATCACCGGTCCTTCTGGATAATAACGATGATACTCATTTTGTAAAAATACGCCGGGTATTTTTAGATCTTTAATTTGTTTCGCTAAACTTGGATTTAAACCACGTTTTAAATAAACAAATTCTTTAAATTGACCATGTAACGCTATCTCATGAATAGTATTCGGAGAAATTTTTAAAAAATGGCTTAACAAAGAGAGTTGTTGCTGATTAGGCTTAAAATAAGCAGGATCCATCCAAACAGCATCTACAGGTGTACTAATAGCTAAAGGCTCGCCATGGCGATCCAAAATCATACCGCGATGTGCGGGAATATTTAAAGTACGCACGGTTCTTGCATTACCTTGATTACGCAAGAATTGACGGTTAATGACCGTTAAATTGATGAGTCTACCAATTAAAGCTAAGGCGATGATCAATAGTATTAAAACCACTATCATTAAACGCCATTGATTTGTCGAAGCGATAGGAATACGTTTGTTTTTTTTGAAAAAAATCAATCAGTAACACCGTTTAGAAAAAGATCGAAGTGCATTTCTAAGCTGACTTTGTTAATAATACCGTGTTTTTCATTTCAGGAATTCGCATTCCTAATTCTTGTTGCGCTAAGGTTTGTATTCTCACGGGTGCCACCCAGGTATTTTCTTCAAGTAGGAGTTGGCTCCATTCTGTTTTTAAATTATCGTAATCTTGCTGACTTGCTTGTAATTGACTATATAAATTACGTTGTACGGTTTTTATATAGACAACTGAAAGCGCTGAAGACAATACCGCCAATGTTAGTAAAATGAGCCCTAACATCTTTAAGGAAACGACCCAGCTTTGGCCTCGTTCCCAGGTCAAAGAACTTTGTGTTAAAGCACGTGCTGCCATATTCATGAAATTTTCTCCGCAATTCGTAACACAGCGCTACGCGATCGTGGATTGGCTTGAATCGCATACGCATCCGGTTTAATCCCCCGCCCTAAATTTTTTAATTTAGGTCTCCATTCAGCTGGCATGAAGGGTAGCTTTTTTAATTCCACCGCTTCATGCGACTGTTGACGAATAAAACGTTTTACGATCCGATCTTCTAACGAATGAAAGCTAATGACTAGCAAACGCCCACCTATCTTCAATACTTCTATAATTTGTTCTAAGCAGACCTTTAAATCTTCCAACTCATTATTTATTCGAATCCGTATTGCCTGAAATGTTTGCGTAGCGGGATGTTTATGTCTCTCCCAACGAGGGTGAGCTAACTTCACCACATTCGCTAAATGCACCGTCGTTACAATAGGCCTTAGTTGTCGTTCTTCTGCTATTGCTCGAGCAATACGCTTTGCATAACGTTCTTCGCCATAGTCCTTTAATACTTGTGCAATTTCCTTCTCTTGTGCACAAGCTAGCCATTCTGCTGCGCTGAATCCTGTTTTTGGATCCATACGCATGTCTAATGGCCCATCTCGTAAAAAACTAAATCCTCTATCCGCTTGATCTAATTGGGGTGAAGAAACTCCTAAATCTAATAACAGCCCCGACACCTGCCCCATGATTCCTTCGACTTCTGCTATTTCCTTGATCCGCTTAAATGAATCCTGATAAATCTTAAAACGCTTATCATGACCCCATTGCTGTTGTGCATAAGCTACGGCTGCAGGGTCCTTATCGATAGCAATTAACCTTCCCTGCTCTCCTAAATTGCGTAAAATCTGTCCGGCATGTCCACCTCGCCCAAATGTGGCATCGATATAAATCCCATCGGGGGCTATAGCTAAATATTCAACTACCTCTGCCAGTAAAACCGGTTGATGCTGTTCTTGTTTTTGCATCTGCAAACGCCTACAACGCTAAATTCTGTAACTCATCAGGTATATTTTCGGGCTTAACTGTCTCTGAAATCCATTGAGTACGATAATCGTCCCATTCGCTGGCGCCCCACAGCTCAATTTTTCGACCTTGACCTACGACCATAATTTCTTTTTCTAAATGCGCATAATTTCTTAACAATGACGGCAATAAAATTCGGCCATTAGTATCTAAATCCAAGTCCGTTGCATGACCTATCAGTAAGCGCTGAATACGCCGCACTGCCGGGTTAAAGCTTGGTAAAGCTTGCAATTTTTCTTCGATGATTTCCCATTCCGATAAAGGATAAAGCAATAAACAAGGAGACTCGGTATCGATGGTGAGTACTAGTTGAGGTTCTTTATCTGTAGGTAGCAACTGTCGATAGCGAACCGGTAACTTGATCCGGCCTTTCGCATCGATCACTACCAAATTTATACCCCGAAACATAATTTATCCCATTTTTGCCCACATTTACCCACTATTTGCCACTTAATTACACTATAGGAATTAGAATTGCTTCTTGTCAAGCATTAGCTCGGCGGGCTTGGATAAATGTGTTTTATAGGCACAATAAAGCGCAGATGCACTATAAAATTGGAGAAATAATTACCTGAATAGTAATACTTTAGAAAAGAGAGTCAGCCGATAAGCCGGGTTCTGTCATGGACAGTCATTCATCTAGGATATACGTCACCATATACCTCAAGCGACCTACCCGAACCTAGCGTGGGCCACGCCTAATAGGTTCCTATTTGGTCTTGCTCCAAGTGGGGTTTGCCCTGCCATCACTGTTACCAATGATGCGGTGTGCTTTTACCACACCTTTTCACCCTTACCTAACTATAACTTCACCAAAGAAACTACGGTTTTGGCGGTATATTTTCTGTGGCACTTTCCGTAGGCTTACACCTCCCAGGGATTACCTGGCACTTTGCCCGATGGAGCCCGGACTTTCCTCTGTAAAAATACAGCGACTGTCTAGCCAACTCTACTTGGGTGCTAGCGTACTATTTTTTCACAGTGCATTGCAATACAATTAAAAAGTTATCGTCATATTTATTAATTGGCTTAAATGAAAAAGTTGTATATCGGTTTAATGTCAGGTACGAGCATGGATGCAGTGGATGCTGCCTTAGTTGATTTTTCTAATGATCAACCGAAGTTACTTGCTACGTACAAATCCCCTTTACCCAATACTTTGCGCGCCGAGCTAACCAAGCTTTACAGCACAGACTCGATCAACATAGTAAAATTTGCTGAACTCGATCAAAAAATTGCATTAATTTCAGTGGAAGCAGTAAAAAAATTATTAGCAGAAAGCCAATATTCGGTTAAAGATATTTTGGCCATAGGTAGCCATGGCCAAACTGTTTTTCATTATCCACATCTTACCTCCCACCCTTTTACGATTCAGATGGGTGATCCTAATATTATTGCCGAAAAAACCGGCATTACTACCATTGCCGATTTTCGCCGCCGCGACATTGCCGCCGGAGGTCAAGGGGCACCGCTCACACCGGCTTTTCATAACTCTGTTTTTCGTAATAAAAAAGAAGATACTATTGTGTTAAATCTCGGTGGGATTGCCAATATCACTTACTTAGCGGCAGATTTAAAAACCCCAGTGTTAGGTTTTGATACCGGGCCGGCTAATTGTCTACTCGATCAATGGATACATCATCATCTAAAGCGCTGGTTTGATGAAGATGGCGCTTGGGCAGCGAGTGCTACCTTTGACAAAGCCTTGTTAAAGCAATTTTTATCTGATCCTTATTTTCAATTAAAACCTCCCAAAAGCACTGGACCGGAATATTTCAATTCTAAATGGATCAAGGCACAACTCGCTACACTAAACCGGCAGTTGGAACCTGCTAGTGTGCAAGCAACACTTTGTGAACTAATTGCAGCCAGTGTTGCCCAAGCCATACTCGATTTTAAAAGTATGCAGGGTGTCATTTTGCTGTGTGGAGGAGGAAGTAAAAATACTTATTTAAGAAAACGCATACAGCAACATTGTCACGCACATCAGGTATTATTAACCGATGATCGCGGTGTATCCAGTGAATGGTTAGAAGCAATGGCCTTCGCCTGGATTGCAAAACAAACCTTAGAAGGAAAATGTAGTAATCTTCCTGAAGTCACAGGGGCTAAAAACCCAACGATACTCGGTGGAATATACCTTGCCCGATCCGATTAAATTTTAATTATTTATTCGGCATAAAATATGCTACAATTGTAGAAATATGAAACTTTTGTAGGTATTCTAATGGGTGTTCCAATAAGGATTGACGAATCTATATATAAAGCCGCTAAAAAGGTAGCACGTGCTGAGTGCCGTTCTATTCCTAATCAAATCGAGTTTTGGGCAAAAATAGGAAAATGTGCCTTAGAAAATCCAGATTTGCCAACCGAATTCATCAAAGAAGTGTTAATCTCAAAGCATACCGATCGATCACTAGCAGAGCCTTTTAATTTTGAAAATAACGATGACTAACATTGTTATTACACAAATGCCTGCTTTTAGAAATACCTATAAAAAGTTGCATTTAAGAGATAGATTACAGGTCAATGACGCGATAAAAGCTATCATTCAAAACCCAAGAATAGGCCAAGAAAAGAAAGGTGATTTATCAGGTATATTTGTTTACAAATTTAAAATTGATCGGCGTGAAATATTATTAGCTTATGAGTGGAATTTCAAACATAGAATTTTGCTAGCTATGGGCATCCATGAAAATTTTTATCGTGATTTAAAAAAATACAGAAAATAACGTTATTAAGCGGCAAAAGAAGAACCGCAACCGCAAGTGGTTTTGGCATTCGGATTTCGAATAATAAACTGTTCACCGGTTAAATCAGATTTATAATCGATTTCTGCACCTACTAGGTAAACTAAACTCATCGGATCCACCAGTAGTTGAACTTTAATGTTATTGTTATTTTGATCTTTTCCACTTTCTTTAACTATCACCGTATCGTCTTCATTGATAGTCTCATCGAAACTAAATCCATACTGAAAACCAGAACAACCACCACCGGTAATAAATACACGTAATTTTAGTTGAAAATTCTCTTCCTCTGTCATCAACTCCCATATTTTGTGAGCGGCCTCTTCAGTAATAATAATCGGCTGCAACTCTGCTAAAGGCAGCTCTGAAGAAGCTAAATTTTGTTGTGATGCTATTTCTGACATAATGACCTACTGTTGGGGGGATTCGAGTAAAAATTATACATCATTTTCAGCGCTAGGCCTACCAGGCTATAGCCTGCGCAGGCAAAACCGAATTACGCAATACCATGTAATTGCCTACGTAACTGCCTAAAGTCCTTGGGATTTAAACTGTCCGGCAATAAAACTAAAGAAATTTTGCTTTTTTTCTTACCTAAGGAAACAAAGTTTAATAGCACGAAATAGCGAGTACAAACACTATCATCGGCCAAATTTAATAAGCTCACTTCGCCTAGATTATTTCTTAATTGCCAACCCGAGGTTTGCTGCCAAAATTCAATGACAGAATGAGGGTTATTTAATAAGACATGTTGACAAAAAAGCGTAACGAAACTCATTAAACAAGCTAAGCTTAGCAATAATTTAGTCCACCACGGCCAAGGCAACAAGCACAAACAGGCAATAGCACCACCATGAACCACTAAAAGTAAAATAGCTAAATAATAGGAAGATTTTAAACGATAAAAATTAACAGCCACAATTTATCATCCGCTCTATCAAAGTCTGCATCATTTTATCATTAACGGATTTACGTTTGACTAAGCAATCACAAAGTTCTTGATCCGAATAAGCTAACAGCTGTTCAAATAAGTCTTGTTCGCAAACACTTAGTTTTGCATAATTCTTATTTAAAAAGCTCTCTAAAATGAGATCTAACTCAAGCATTCCACGCCGACATTGCCATCCTAAACGGCGTTTTTTTTCTTGTAAATTCATCATAGCTAAGAAATTTTAATCTCATTCAAAAATCAAAAATTAGTTCACTAGAATATCACGAATTTGCCGCTGGCTACTATCGCCCATAATGGCATAGCCTGCGGCATGAGGAAGCTTATCCTGATATATTTGCGAAAACTGGCCAAGATAATCGGGATTAAAAAAAATACTTTTCACACCTAAACTCGATAAAGTCACATAATTAGCCCGTATTCCTAAAGGCGTTTTCTTCAGAAAAAGTAATTGCAATTCTGAATAAAGAGGGTCTGAGTCTTGTATGGTATTTTTGTTAGTTTTTTCAACTAAAGCAAAAATATCACGGGTTTCGAGGATATCATCGCGATGATCTTCAGATGATTTCGTCGGATGAACGACTAAAAATCCAGAGTTTTCAGCTAAAAAAGTAGCATAATCTTTATTACTTTTAATACTGAGATCCAATACCAGAGCTCGAGTTAATGCTCGAGATCCCATAAAAAACACTTCTTCGCTGGGAAAAAAACGCGTCAATAAGATGTAAGCCAGACTCGCTATAGCAACCAATAAAACCGCTATCAATATTTTTAAGCTGGTCATTTTAGTTTTGATCATTTGCTTCCTGCCTTCAAAAAATAATACCCATTAATAAATTATTTAGCAGGCCTATATCGCTCATCATGCTTGGCCAACACTTGTTTGGCTTGCATAATCCCTGCTTGATCCAAACTACCTTCAATAACCACAGACTGCCCTTCACGAAATAAATCCGGTAGTACACCTTGATATTCAACTAGAACATTATGCAACGCATCACTCACAACAAAAGAAACCAATAATTGTTGCTCATTTTGTTTCACCGTGCCTTTTTTTACTTGACCACCTAAACGAAAAAGTCGCCCTGGTGTTAAGTGTCGCTTTGCAAGTTGTGTCGGTGTATAAAACAAATTGATGTTTTGTTTTAAGGCATAGAGAGATAAAGCGATAACTAAGCCAGCCACCAATAATATGAGCAAAACGAAATTTAAACGTTTTTTTTGGAGCGCATTCATTGCATTTTTCTGTCCTTAATCTTACAGGGTTCGCAAACCGTCATGGCGAGCGAATGGAATGAGCGTGGCCATCCACAATTTCCTATTCCTAGATTGCCGCGCACCTACGGTGCTCGCAATGACGAGTAAACTTTCCCCAGAAAAGACCCGCTAGTTATCGTTGACCAATTCGTTGACTTGCAACGCAGCAAAAACTTCATTTAATTGTTGAGTAACACGTAAAAAAGTCGTACGTTTAGAAAGTTCTTTTAAACGCTGCGCGCCGACATAAGTACAGGCAGAACGCAAGCCACCTAAAATATCAAGGACCGTGTTTTCTACCTTACCTCGGTAAGGAACGTTCACAGAACGACCTTCACTGGCACGATAAGCATTCATCTTGCCATGATGTTTATGCATCGCCTCACTCGAGCTCATTCCATAAAATCGCATAAAGTATTGGCCGTTTTCCTCTACTTTTTCGCCAGAACATTCTTCATGACCAGCCAACATGCCACCTAGCATAACAAAGTCTGCGCCTGCGGCAAAAGCTTTGGCGACATCCCCAGGTGAAACGCAACCACCATCGGCACACAAATGACCGCCTAACCCATGTACCGCATCAGCACATTCTATGATAGCGGACAATTGCGGATAACCAACGCCGGTTTTCAAACGTGTGGTACAAACAGAACCTGGACCAATGCCTACTTTAACGATATCTGCTCCTGCTAACACCAACTCTTCGGCCATTTCAGCCGTGACGACATTACCTGCAATTAATGTCTTCTTAGGATACTTTTTTCGCAAGGCACGGATACTGTCAACAAAACGTTGCGTATAACCATTGGCAACATCAATACAAATGAAAGGACTAGGTGCACTTTTAATAATTTTTGCCAGCATTTCAGCATCTTCGGTTTTAATCCCGGTGGTTGGAAAACAGTATGCGGTAAGTTTGGGATGTTGTTTATAAAATTTCTTCCAGTCAGTTAAGCTGGCAAATTTATCAATCGCGGTAAGTAACTTATGTTTTGCTAAACTTTTCGCCATTGCAAAAGTACCGGTATGATCCATATTCGAAGCAATAATAGGTATTCCTTTCCATGAGAGTCGTGAATGTTTAAACGTATATTCGCGGGTTAAATCAACATCCGCACGCGTTTGCAAGGTGCTACGCTTCGGGCGAATTAATACGTCCTTAAAATCTAATCTTATTTCTTGCTCGATACGCATAATGACCTCACGACTTTAATGATTGTTCGTTGTGACGACACACAAACCTTACTCGCTTTAAAAGCGCCTATGTTATCATATCGGCATGAAAAAACCCTTAGTCTTAGTCGATGGTACTTCTTATCTTTATCGTGCCTTTCATGCGCTTCCACCTTTAAGTAATTCGAGAGGAGAACCGACTGGCGCCGTTTACGGAGTGATTAATATGCTACGCAAATTAATCAAGGATACCCATCCAGAATATATGGTCGTCGTTTTCGATGCCAAGGGAAAAACCTTCCGCGAAGAATTGTATACCGAATATAAAGCCCACCGCCCTACTATGCCGGATGATTTACAACTGCAAGTAGAACCGCTGTATGCCCTCGTGCGTAGTTTAGGTTTACCACTTATCATTCATCCAGGCGTTGAAGCCGACGATGTCATAGGCACATTAGCTTCTAAAGCAGTACAGCAACATTTACCGGTTTTAATTTCCACCGGTGATAAAGATTTTGCACAATTAGTCTGCGAACAGATTACGCTAGTCAATACCATGACGAATACACAATTAGACCGTCAAGGTGTTATTGATAAATTTGGCGTGACTCCAGAACAAATAACCGATTATTTAAGTTTGATTGGTGATACGGTGGATAATGTACCTGGAATCCCCAATGTAGGACCAAAAACTGCCGCAAAATGGCTTAATCAATATAAAAATCTTGAAACGCTGATAAAAAATGCGGATGAAATTAAAGGAAAAGTAGGCGAAAATCTTAAAGCACACCTAGATAAACTTCCCTTATCTCGTCAATTAGTCACAATTAAAAAAGATGTCGAGTTCGAGTTTGACTTGGAAAAATTTCGGCTTAAAGCGCCTGATACAGCAGCGTTAATGGACTGGTATAAGAAATTAGAATTCAAAGGATGGATCAGAGAGTTAGAAAAAAATCTCAATCCAGACAGCGAAGTCAGCGATAAAAATCTCCCCATACTAACGCCGTATTCGTTAATTCTCGACGAAAAAGCTTTTCAAGCTCTTTTGAAACAATTAATTAAAGCAAAAATCTGGGCATTCGATACCGAAACTACCAGTCTAGATGTCATGCAAGCAGAGCTGGTAGGTCTGTCTTTTGCAATAAATGGTGAAAAACCGGTTTATATTCCTTTAGCGCACGATTATCCAGGGGCGCCAAAACAATTAGATAGAAATTGGGTACTGCAACAATTAAAACCTTTATTTGAAGATCCTAAGCAATTAAAAATAGGTCATAACTTAAAATATGATATGGGTGTTCTGGCAAATTATGGCATCGAATTGCAAGGGCTTAGTTTTGATACCATGCTAGAGTCTTATTTACTCGATAGTGCAAGTAATTCACATAGTCTTGATAGTGCTGCAATAAAACATCTCGATCATAAAACCATCCGCTTTGAAGAAATTGCGGGCAAAGGCGCTAAACAAAAAACTTTTAATCAAATTGATATCCAAGCCGCTGGTCCTTATGCTGCTGAAGATGCCGATATTGCTTTACGCTTACATGAAATACTTAAACCGAAATTAAATGCTTTGCCAGGTTTATCTAAAGTTTTCACACACATTGAAATGCCATTAGTCCCAGTGTTATCGCATATCGAACGGCATGGTGTATTAGTTGATGCGCAATTATTGAAAAAGCAAAGTCGTTCTATTGCGAAACGTTTATTAAAGCTCGAAGAAGAAGCTTATCAATTAGCTGGTAAAACCTTTAACTTAGCATCACCCAAACAACTGCAAACGGTATTATTTACTGAGCAAGGTTTACCCATCTTGGAAAAAACGCCCAAAGGTCAAGCATCGACCTCTGAAAGTGTTTTGCAAGCGCTCGCTATAAAATTTCCGTTGGCAAAAGTCATTTTAAAACATCGTAGCTTAAGTAAATTAAAATCAACTTATACGGATAAACTTCCGCTGCAAATTAATCCAAAAACCGGTCGTATCCATACTTCTTATCATCAAGCGGCCGTCGTTACAGGAAGACTTTCTTCATCGGATCCTAATCTACAAAATATTCCGGCTCGGACTAAAGAAGGCCGAAAAATCCGCCAAGCATTTATTGCTCCGCCAGGTTATAAAATAATTGCAGCGGACTACTCTCAAATTGAATTACGACTTGTTGCACATGTTTCACAAGATCAAGGTTTACTGACTGCATTTGCGCGAGGCCTTGATATCCATCAAGCCACTGCGGCAGAGGTATTAAATATCCCCTTAGATCAAGTCACACATGAACAACGTCGTAGCGCTAAAGCGGTCAATTTTGGTCTTATTTATGGAATGTCCGCGTTTGGCTTAGCGAGACAATTAGGCATCTCACGTGAAGAAGCTAAAAATTATATCGAACGCTACTTTACTCGTTATCCAGGCGTAAAAGAATATATGGAACGCACGCGCCAACAAGCGCATGAACATGCTTATGTCACGACCTTATTTGGACGACGTTTGAATTTGGCCTATATTAATTCTAGTGACCCACTACAACGTCGCGCCAGCGAACGCGCTGCAATCAATGCGCCTTTACAAGGAAGCGCAGCAGATATCATAAAAAAAGCGATGATCACTATCGATGCTGCTTTAACCCAACAGGGTCTTAAGGCGCATATGATTATGCAAGTTCACGACGAACTGGTATTTGAAGTCGCCGATGCGGATCTAAATCCAGCAAAGCAACTGATTGAAGACTTAATGGTCAATACCACGCAATTGTCTGTCCCATTGCTGGTCGATATTCAGATAGGCGCGAATTGGGACAAAGCACTTTGACTTAGGATCGTCAAGTGTGACGGGTATAAATTTACCAAATATTACCCATTAGGTATAAGGTTTAGCCTGCGTTAAAAAATCCCAGATTCATTTTTCATCACTATTTTTAGGTTGTTTTCGTATTGTACTAGTCCCATGGATGCTTAGACTACAGACTTAAGTTCTCTTTGACTCCCCCAGACAAGACAAACTCTTAACGTTCAGGGCTATGCCCTATGCATTTCCCATGCTAAACTTACTGCGCTTGGTTATAAGCTAAATAAATTTAAGGCCAAGGCTTTTTGAGATTATATTTATATTTAAAATTTGCATGGAGAAGCTAATTATGTCTAAAGGGCAACTACAAGATCCTTTTCTAAACGCATTGCGTAAAGATAAAGTTCCTGTTTCAATCTATCTTGTTAACGGGATTAAACTTCAGGGTTTGGTAGAATCATTTGATCAGTTCGTAGTGTTATTGAAAAACTCAGTTAGCCAGATGGTCTACAAACATGCTATTTCAACAGTCGTTCCAGCAAAGAATGTTAAATTAGCGAGTATTGATGAATGCAATGATCAACAAAATACTAATTTACCAGTCGAGGAACTAGAAATCAGTAATGCTTGAACGTCCCCAAAGCGGTGAGCTAGCACTATTAGTTCATATTTATTTTAAAAAATATGAACCCGAAGAAATAGTAAAAGAATTTCAGGAGCTAGCTCTAGCAGCGGGCGCCCAAGCGATGACTCTCATCACTGGGCGACAACGTAAAGCTCAAGTAAAATATTTCATTGGCTTAGGTAAGCTTGAAGAAATTTACACTGCTTCAATTGCTCATCAAGCACAACTAATTCTATTTAATCACGACCTAAGTCCAGCTCAGGAACGTAATTTAGAACAAAAATTAAGTTGTCGGGTATTAGGCCGCACTGGATTAATTCTGGATATTTTTGCGCAACGTGCACGTACCTTTGAAGGGAAATTACAAGTTAAACTTGCTCAGCTAGAACATCTTTCCACCCGGCTCATCCGTGGATGGACACACTTGGAAAGACAACGCGGTGGTATTGGCTTACGCGGTCCCGGTGAAACACAATTAGAAACCGATAAACGTTTGATTCGGCAACAAATAAAAATTATAAAAAAACGTTTAGAAAAAGTTCGCGCGCAACGTGCGCAAAGCCAGCGTGCAAGAAGAAAGTCTCAGTTACCGCAAATTTCCTTAGTCGGGTACACCAATACCGGAAAATCAACGTTATTTAATCGTTTAACTAAAGCCATGGTTTTTGTGGCGAATCAACCTTTTGCCACGTTAGATCCCAGTATACGTCGACTGCCTCTTAGCGACGGACAAATAGCTATTTTGGCCGATACAGTGGGTTTCATACGCCATTTACCTCATCATTTAGTTGTGGCTTTTCGAGCAACTTTAGAAGAAACTCAACAAGCCGATTTATTATTGCATGTAGTGGATGCGACTAATACTGAAAAGAACGAATGTAATCAAGCGGTCAATAACGTTTTAAAACAAATACACACCGATCATATTAAACAACTGATCGTTGTCAATAAAATTGATTTACTAGAAGATACGCCGCCTCGCTTAGAACGAAACGCAGCAGGCTTACCTATCAAGGTTTGGATATCTGCTCAATCGGGAATAGGTATCGATTTATTACACCTAGCTATCATCGAGTGTCTTGCTTATCAAGCAGACAGTGAAAAATCTTATCTGCTAAACCATCATGCACAAGCTAGCCTATTTGATCCAGCATCTGGTCATAACGACGCATGGATGAATTAATAGTTGCGAGAATGGCCCAGCATGCCTAAAATGCTCCTCAGAGTGGATTGCCGCGCGTAACGCGCTCGCAATGACGGGTAAATATCACTGGAATGTAAGGTATTTAACCGCTTAGCACTAAAAAAAGGTAAACTGTATTGTAAAGACAATAGATTTGAAAAAATCTTAGAAAGCTAATAATTGGAGTACGCTATGCCCTGGAACGAACCGGGTGATCCCAGTAAAAATAAAGATCCGTGGACAGGTCGACCGAAACAGACTCCTCCTGATCTCGAAGCTTTTTTGCGTGATTTATATAAGAAAATCGTCGCTTTATTTAAGCTAAGAATTTTGCATAAGAAATCGGCGTTTGCTCGTCCTTTCTTACCCACAAAACTTAATGCGAAGTCCATTAGTCTGATTTCGATCTTCTGCTTATTTGCGTGGCTTGCGCTCGGCTTTTTTAAAGTCAATATGGATGAATCAGCCGTTATTACTCGCTTTGGAGCCTATAGCACAACACTAGGTTCTGGTTATCATTGGATCCTTAAACCTTTCCAACACTATACAATAATAAATTCCAGCAAAGTGACCACACTTTCCACTCACGTTAAATTATTGACGCAAGATGAAAACAAAATTACTGTAGACGTCAATATTGATTATTCTATCGCTAATCCACGTAACTATCTTTTTGCCACCGATCAGCCTTTGCTCAATCTGCAAGAAACCCTACACAGCGTAGTAAATCGGGTACTCAGTCAGTTTACGTTAAACCAACTGCTCAGCACTTCAAATTTTTCACTCGCAGAACGCTTACAAAAACAACTGGATACATTAACAATAAAACAACAAACCGGCTTAGCGATCAAAAATATTGAGTTGGTATCTATTCAAATTCCAGAACAACTGCAAGCCTCTTTTGCCGATGCCGCTAATGCCAAGAATGATAAACAACAACTAGAAAAGTTAGCCAATGTTTATGCTATTCAAGTGGAGCCACGAGCTCAAGCATTGGCACAACGACTGATAGCGGATGCCAAAGCTTACCAACAAGAAATTGTATTAAAAGCTAAAACCGACATCATTCGCTTTTTAGCCCTACTACCTGCTTATGAAGCATCTCCTTCGTTGACACGAAAACGACTTTACTTAAGCGCCTTGCAAACGATGATGGCACATAGCAATAAACTAGTTGTAGCTAATAATGCCAATACCAACTTTTCTTTAGCATTAGATCAACTCCAAACAACATCTCCTGTAAACACAGAGACAGAAAAAACTGCTATTCCGGTTATCAACGATAAAAAACCAAGTATTGATAAGGAATCAAACAATAAAACAGATGATACTATCCCTAGTAGTTACAATATTTCCGGGGGATATGAATGATCATTCTAAGAAAAAAAATTCATTTACTCTTAGGTTTTTTAGTCTGTTTATTATTTATTCTTTATCAAAGCGCTACTATCATACCCGAAGGTCATAGCGGTTTATTATTGTCTGCAGAAAAATTAACCAACCCTGCTCAGAGGAAAGATTTAGTTCTGAAACCTGGCTTACATTTTAAAATCCCTTTTTTGATGCGTCCAATATTGCTGGACGATCGATTGCAAACACTGTTCTTTAGTGAAGCCAGTGATGCAAATAATTTACAAGATAAACCCATCAACATCGATTATTATGCGAGTTGGCGCATCAGTGATCCCGTGCGTTACTACAAACAAACAAAAAATAATTTGCAGGAAATTAAATTATTAATCAGTCAGCAGATAGCCACTTTATTTAATGATAAAGCTACGCACCAACTCATTCTACATGGATCACCTACGCAAATAGATTCCGTTTTGGCTATTGTTAATAAGCAACTTAAAACCGCCGGAATTAAACTTATCGGTATTGGTTTTAAGCAATTACATCTCTCTGCCGATGCTAATGCACAATTATTGAATAGTATGAGTAGTGAACAAGAAAATATTGCCATTGCCCAACGTGCCGAAGGCAAATCCAAAGCCGAATTGATTCGTGCCAATGCTGATAATTCAGTCAGCTTAATTTTGGCTAAGGCAAAGGAAGAAGCCGCACAAATTCGTGCACAAGGCGATGCCGACGCCGCAAAAATATACAATCAAGCCTATAATAAGAATCCAGAATTTGCTGCTTTTTATCTCAATTTAGAAGCCTATCAACAAGGATTTAACCAGTCCTCAACGAATAATTTTTTGTTATTAAATACTCAAGATGAACACTTGAAACTAGAAAAATCTCACTCGCACAAAAGCCAGCTTAAATTAACCCGCTAAATCTTATGACAAAAACAATCATCATTATTGGATGCCAATGGGGCGACGAAGGCAAAGGGAAAATTGTTGACTTGTTAACACAACACGTTAAAGCCGTGGTACGTTTTCAGGGAGGACATAATGCCGGGCATACTTTAGTTATCCAAGGTAAAAAAACTATTTTACGTTTAATCCCCTCTGGAATTTTACATGCCGGCGTAGAATGTTTAATTGGTAATGGCGTGGTAATTTCGCCAGAAGCCCTGATCAAAGAAATGGAAGAATTAGAACAGCAAGGAATCCCTGCACGCCAACGCTTAAAGCTCAGTGCAACCTGCCCTATTATCTTACCTACACATATTGCACTCGATGAAGCGCGCGAAAAAAGCGGAAAAAATGCTATTGGTACTACCAAACGTGGTATAGGGCCTGCCTATGAAGATAAGGTAGCGCGACGCGGTTTACGACTGTGTGATTTTTTTAATCCACAACAGTTCGCTGAAAAATTAAAAACTCTCTTCCATTATCATAATTTTATACTCGAACATTATTATCAAGCACCAACCATTGATTACGAGCAAACTTGTGCTCATTTATTAACATTAGGCAAACAATTAGTTCCCTTAATTACCGATATCCCCGCACTTTTAGCAGAATATTATCAAGAGAAAAAACCTCTGTTATTTGAGGGTGCGCAAGGTACATTTTTAGATATCGATCAAGGCACTTATCCCTATGTCACTTCATCGAATACCATAGCCGGCTCTGCAGCCACCGGTAGTGGTCTCGGCATCCGTTGTTTTGATTATGTCTTAGGTGTCAGCAAAGCGTATAGTACACGTGTCGGTAACGGCGTTTTCCCAACGGAATTACTCGACCAAGACGGTGATAATCTCAGAGACCGCGGTAACGAATACGGAAGCGTCACCAAGCGTCCACGTCGTTGTGGATGGTTAGATACGGTTTTATTGCGCCGTGCAATCCAATTGAATAGCGTCTCCGGTTTATGTCTAACCAAATTGGATGTACTAGATACTCTAGCAACTATTAAAATTTGCACCGCTTATCGATTAGGATCACAGGTATTAACCGATTTACCTTTAAATCCAGAAGATCTCAGCCAATGTATCCCAATGTACGAAGAACTCCCTGGATGGCAAACACCGACAACACCGACTAAAGAATTGGCTAAATTACCAAAAAATGCACAAGCTTATTTACGCCGCATTGAAGAGTTGGTGGGCATACCGATAGTGATTATCTCTACCGGCGCCGATAGAGATGAAACGATCGTTTTGGAGAAAATTGTTTAATATAAACTTCTCTAATTTGTATTAGTAATTTTATGGATGGAATTATTATGTTAAATCAAATTAAAAATACTGCCTTTAATTTAAAACGCTTCCTAAATCAAAAAAGATTAAATCACAGGTCTATTAATACATCACAATTTCCGCTGGAATTCGATGCAGAGGTTTATAGGAAATCAAATTCTGATCTTATTCATTACAGTAAGGACGAACTATATACCCATTATCTAAATAATGGTTTTAAAGTAGGCAAAAGTGCTAATAACTTAAAAGATAGAATAGATTTTGTAAAACTTATTTCAAAAGATAAAAAAGTATTAGAAATTGGTCCTTTCTGTAACCCTTTATTATCAGGTAAAAATATTTTCTACTTTGACATCCTTGATAAAAGTGGCCTTATGAAAAAAGCAAAGGCAGATGGGTTTCCTCAAAATCCAGCAAATTGTCCAACTATCCATTTTGTTTCTGAACATGGAGATTTAAGTGTGATAGATGAAAAATTTGATGTAGTACTGAGCAGCCATTGTATAGAACACCAAGTAAATTTAATAAAGCATTTTAACGATGTTGCACATCTACTTAATCCTGGAGGGTATTATTTTTTATTAGCTCCAGATAAAAGATATTGCTTTGACCACTATATGCCTTTATCTAATATAGCACAAATTATCGAATCTCATCTTGAAAATAGAATTTTCCATTCATTACGTAATTTTATTGAATGCAGAGCTTTAATCACACATAATGACGTTGTAAAACACTGGAAACGTGATCACGGCAATCCTCTGTCATCAATTAAAGAAAGAATTGAAAATGCTATAATAGAATATAAAAAAGCTTTGGCATCACAGGAATATGTCGACTTGCATGCTTGGTATTTTACTCCGAATTCTTTTAAATATATTATAGAAGGATTGAGCCTAGCATCTTATATTCAATTTACAATAGAACAAATCTATCCTACACGTTATAAAAAAAATGAATTTTGGGCTATCCTGAAAAAAACTTAGTTACTATGCTATTCGCTTTATCCCTAAGACTCAATCGAAAGTATCCAAACTATTATGATCATTATTATGTAGATAAAATGAAAAATTTAGACTGATTATGACTCAATAATTATGTTGCCTTTCAATTATCTATGTAGCAAAATTAAGCATACTTTATG
>JBHGAL010000015.1:0-21532 GCA_041949685.1 Wolbachia endosymbiont of Folsomia candida | reverse complement strand
AAAAAACTATTTGCATTCAATACTCCAAGGTGTTTGTTAGTTGTTCTTCGATTTTTTATGGATAGATAGTTTCATTATAAAATCTTAGGAATGATATTCAGTATATTTTTTAGAGCTACCTTTTACTATATTTTCAGGAAATTTATTAGTGTTAATAGTAATTTTTTGAAGAACTGCTTCGTTAAGATTAATATTTAGTTGATCAGCTATACCTATGATATATAAGATAATATCGGCTAATTCATGGCTAACTTTTTCCTTAACGACAGGGTCTTTTCTTATATTAATAGATTCTTGTTCTGTTAACCATTGGAATATCTCTAGCAATTCTCCTGCTTCACCTGCAATAGCCATAGATAAATTTTTAGGGTTATGAAATCTTTCCCATTCTCTAACTTAGCAAAATCAGCTAAGAGGGCTTATTTTTTACTCATTGCATCGTAAAGCGATTGAGATACCAAAAGCCCCTATGGGCACGATCATCGCGGTATTCTCTATGTCTATGAACTTATTTGGATTTTTTGGTAGTCTAGCAGCTAGAAATTTATATTTTTGATTAAAATCTATCTCTGGAGGATGTATTGATGCTTTTTTTCTAAAGCAATAAATTTATCATTATTTTCTTTAACAAAAAATTTAGATTTTAAAAAATAACCACTAGTTAAAAGAGTGGGAAACTTTTGCCTTGGTATCTCCATCAAATTAAATCCCATTTTTAATTGAGTTGATATAACCTCTATAACGTGAATATTTCGCCAAAATACGGAGTGATTTTCTTTTTTAAAAATAGATTTGTGTGCCCATAAACCAAGCTGATTTAATTTATCATAAAAAATTTCGTTATCACTTCTAAATCGGTCATTTTCTCCAAATAAAAAATAAGTTGGAGGCAAATTGATACAGTTTGCCCAAAAAGGAGATATTTCTGGCGTACAATATGAATATTTATGCTGTAAATAAAGTTCTATAAACCAATCTACTAAAGGATTTGGAAAGTTATCTTTATTTTCAAACTTAGCGTAGTTTTTCAAACTTCGTGATAAATCTAATATGGGAGAAATTAATATTTGTAAAGTGACTGGAAGTTTATCCTTTTTAGCCTGAATGGTCATTAATGCAGCTAAATTTCCTCCTGAGCTATAACCTGAAATAGCAATTTTGTTGATATCAATTTGCATGAAGTTTGCATGCAGAATAATTGATTTATAGGCAGCATACACATCATTAAATGGCCGTGGGAAAGGATACTCTGGCGCTAAATGATGATCTAAATCAATGACTTGGCAGCCTGATTTTTCCGCTATATGACTACAAGTGATATAAGCATAGTATCTTGCTGTTGCATTAAAACCAGTTCCTCTAACATGTAGCAAAGTGGGATAAGGTGGATTTTGTAAATTATTAGGTCTATAAATAACAATAAAAAGATCCTTTGCCTCTTTTATTAAAAGAGACATAGGCATAAGTATTACTTTGGCATTTCTTGCAGGAGATCTTTCTTCCCTTTCCTGCATACGTAAAATAAAAGCACGATGCTCGTCAAGTTTCTTTTTATCAGTTTTATAAGGCACTCAAAATACCCTTTTTATTCTTTAGTAGCTGTGATTATATAATAATCAATTAATCCTTTTCTATAAGCAATTTTCCAGTTTGTATCCCATATACATGGATCGTTTTGTCTGACCCATACATCATATCCTTGCCAAACATACTGACCAATATTTTCTAGCTTTATATTAATGAATGAATTATTTTTTAGTAAATATAAAATATCAGGTAATGAAGCAAATTCTCCATTACAGCTATCTGCTAAAATCGCAGGTTTTGGTAGCAAGTTAAGTAGGTCCTCAAAACAAAGACTATTTTTTGCAAAAAAAGTAGAAATGACGAGTGTGCCTCCTGGGCATAAGATTCTTTTTAATTCGGGGATAGCATTCGAAGCATTAAAATGTTGAAAGGCTTCTACTGTATAAATTTTACTAATACTCTCGTTGGGTAAAGGAATTGATTCTGCAGCCCCTTGAAGAAATTGAATTTTTTTTGCTTCAACAAGGGAAGAGTGTGTGTTTATTGAATGATCAATATGTCCTTTTAAATAATCCACACCTAATATAGATTGAACAGCATATGAATTTGAAAAAAGTACACATCCTCCACCATGCCCCGAACCTAATTCTAATACTGTATCCCGTTCTTTGGGATTCAAACGTTTAAAAACTTGATGATACAGTTGCTTATTAGCTTCAATAACATCTAGAGTGGATATCGTAATAGGAACATTTTCCCAATAGCCGAAATTAATAAAATTTCCTTTAAATAAGGTAGCTAAATCGGTGCCAGAATAAAGATCAGAAAGATTTTTTGGAAATAACATATTTATTAATTTTGTTTAAATGTACCTTTTTATCCTAATTAAATTCTTTTAAAATAGCTACTATTTTTTTAATATTAATTTGGATTTTTTCATGAAAAATTATCTAATGCAGATGATTGTGTTAGGAAAAAAAGCTGCAATGAACGCCTATGTGCCTTTATGCAAATTTGCAGTGGGCGCATGTATTAGAACTCGTGAGGGCCAATTATTTAATGGTTGCAATTGGGAAAATATGGCGACTCCACTTAGTCAGTGCGCGGAAACTTCAGCACTTAGTGGCATGTTAACAGCGGGGTACAGAAAAATAGATGATATTGTGCTGATCAGTCCAAAATCTGTTTGCATGCCTTGTGGCGCGTGTAGGCAGAGATTATTTGAATTTTCTCATGAAGAAACAAATCTTTATTCTTATAATATGGATGGATTGTTACTTAAATCTATTAAATTTAATAAACTGTTACCCGAGGCATTTACTTGGAGGGCTTCTTAATCTCAGCTTCAGTATATTTTTACATTACTCTTTTAAGGAAAAAAAATGATTTCACCCGAACAAAAAAAGATATCGATCACTAAAGAAAAGGAATTACTTAATATCATTACCAAACAAAAAAAGGAAATAAGAAATCTAAAAGATAAATACGAAAAGGATATTTATACTTTAAATTTTATAGTGCAAAATCTTCCCGGGAGTATTTATTGGAAAAATAAAAATGGATTATATTTGGGAAATAATGATTATGTTAAACGATTAATGAAAGCGCTTGGATTGGAAACAGACGTGATTGGAAAAACAGATTATGATATTTTTCCAAAAGAAGTAGCTGATGATTTTAAACGAGCAGATTTAAAAGTCTTATCAGGTGAAAATTTGATAGTCGAAGAAGTCACTACTTTTTCTGATGCTACAGAGATGATTCAATTATCTTCAAAAATACCTTTATTAGATAAAGCAAAAAAAATAGTGGGTATTTTAGGTATATCCCTTGACATAACTAAATTAAAAAAAACTGAGTTAGCCCTTCAAATTGCCTTGGAAAAAGCTAAGGCAGCGAGTCAGGCTAAGACTGAATTTCTAGAAAATATGCGACATGATATTCGTACGCCATTAAGTGGTATTGTAGGTTGTGCCGAGATTATTCTAAAAGCATCAACCAATTCCAATAAGGTAAAAGAATATGCGGAAAATCTCATTCAATCTAGTGAAGCTTTATTAAACTTTCTTAATAAAATTTTAGAAGGGATTAAAGTTGCTACTGGTGAAATACCTTTTTTAAAAAAGAAATTTGATTTTAAGAAAAATATTCAAGGTATTATTGATCTTAATAAATCGCTTGCTGTTAAAAAAAATCTTGACTTAAATTTATCCTTTGATGAATCGATCCCCCCTTATTTGATAGGGGATCCAATGCGACTGCAACGTATTATTTTGGAGTTAGTTACCAATGCTTTAAATTTCACCCAACAAGGGACCGTCAATATCGCATTAAAACTTAAGAAGCATGAAACCCACCAAATTATTGTTGAAATAAAAGTCAGTGACACAGGCATTGGAATTCCTACAGATCGGCAAGATGAGATTTTTACTCGATTTACTCGGTTAACACTCGCTCATCAAGGGATATATAAGGGTGTTGGTTTAGGTTTATCCATTGTAAAGCAATTTATAGATGATCTGGGCGGGGAGATCTATGTAGAAAGTCAATTAAAACAAGGTACTATTTTTACTTGTTTTATTCCCTTTCAAGAACCATTGGTTATGGATATCATTGGTGTTGAATATGTTCCCTTGCCAATTGAAAGTGAAGTATATAAAAATATTGCGGAAGTTACACCAAACATTTCTCAGAGCCATCAAGTTTTAAGTTCTCATCGAAGAAAGATACTACTAGTCGAAGATGATCAATTGTCAGCTAAAATAGCACAAAGTATTTTATCTGAATTAAATTGTGCTATTGATATAGCTCCCGATGCTAAGACCGCCTTAGAAAAAATTCAAAAACAAAATTACCATCTAATTTTAATGGATATCGGGTTACCTGATATGGATGGTATTTCCTTAACCCATCGTATTCGTTTGCAGCAATGGCAGAAAAGAGATACTACACCAATTATTGGGCTAACCGCTCATATTGATGTGGAAAATAGACAACGCTGTTTAGATGCTGGGATAAATACCATTCTTTTAAAACCATTAAAAAAAGAAACAGCCTTAGAACTGTTAACAACTTTTGTTCCAGATGAATGTATTAATCAAATATCACCGCTTGCTAAAAAAAGGCCGGTTACAGGGCCTGTATTAGATATTGATTCGATGAAAACTTTATTGAAAAATGAGGAACTGATTAAAGACTGTCTTAAGTTGATGATGACGGGAATAGAGAAAGATCTTATTAAGCTTCCCTATTTGCATCAAATTGGTAATTGGCAAGCTATAAGAGAAATCGCACATAAATGGCAAGGTGGATCAAGTTATTGCGGGGCAAATCGCTTAGAGCAAGCTTGCAAACATCTAGTGGATTACTTGCGCGATAATGGTTCTGGGCAACGTGCTAATTCTCTTTATCAACAACTGATTCAAGAAATGGAAGCTGCAAAAACAGTGTGTGAGGATTATATTAAATAATCTGATAATAAAAATATTTTCTAGAATAAATAAATGTATCTTTTAAAATAAGCCAATTTTTTTTAATAATTGGCTTATTTTGGGCTAATGAAGATTAATAATATTAATTCATCGCAGGTTTTTGTGCTGGATTGTTCTCAGCTATGTTATCTTCTGGCTTAAGAGTAAAAAATGAGCTATTAAATAACGTGAATAATTTCTTTGGGGGCATAGAAGTAAAGTAATCAAAGGCAATAATTGAATCTGCTCCTTTTTCCAATAAAGGAATAATACGATGGGCAACTTCTACATGTTGTTTATCCGTTAAATAATTATCACGATTGGCTTCATCTGAAAAATTCATTTCGAAAACGAAGTTTTTATCGGAAATAGAATCTTGACATTTTCCATAACCAAAAGAAGATATGCCAGGAAGTTCATTAAATAAATTTGTTAATAACTCGAATGACTTATTAATTTCTACGCTCTTACAGGTATCTTTAAATGGTAAGAAGACTACATGGTTTATCGGGGATTCAATAGACACTGATTGGTTAGTAAGCTGAGTAGAAGGTTCATATTCAATTGAAAAAACATCTTCTTCGTTAAGTGAAGGTTTTAATTGTTCTAAAAGCTCAATATATTCATTTTCTATTTCAGATTTGAATTTAGTAGCGTCACCCTCTATTGCAATTTTTAAGAGGTAATTGTAACCTTTATTTCTTCCTTCGGAACTTTGGTAAGCACCATGTTCGATTAGATAAGTAACGTTATCTATTTTTTTATATTTTAAAAAATCGTTAAAATGAGTAATAACAGATTTTGAGCATTCTTTTAATGAAAAAAGTTTAATGAAATGATAATTCATATTTTCTCCGATTTGTTAAAGGTAAATAATTTTAGGTTTAAATGATAGTTAATCGACAGTTAATCTTTTCCATACTTTGTATTCCTCTAATACATAGGTCAAACCATGTTTAATAGCAACCGACATAATTTCTGCTTTGGAATGACATTGTAATTTTATCTTTAAGTTATGCACATACCAACGGGCCGTTAATAAAGAAATTTTTAAAAGTGAGGCAATTTTTTTTAAGGTATAACCATAAAGAATACATCTAAAGACTTCTAATTCACGTCGTGTTAGATATTCATTACAAAATGGTTCACCTAAATAAAAACGTTGCTTCTCTAGGTCAAATTTCCCTTCTTTTTTAGTTAGTAGATACCCAGTTATATCAACATAAGAACCAATAACCCCCACGCAATTTTCATTGTTGTCCATTAATTGTGTTTTTGTAACTAAAATATTGGCTATTCCTTTAGGTTGGGATTGAATTTCAGGAATATTAACTCTAGTTTCCCCAGTTATGGCTTTAGCATCTCCTCTACGATAAAAATCAGCATGTTTTTTCCAGAAAATATCATAATCAGTTTTTCCTATTATCTGACTAGGGGAGTCTAAACCTGCTGCTTCAGCTAGATTTTCATTACAAAAAAGATATTTTAAATTTTTATCTTTAGCAAAAATATAGAGTGATAAATCCGTTAATACTTTTTCTAACATAAAATTATTTTTATTAGAAACTTAAAATAATAAATAACATTATCCTAATAAAATATCAATTGCCCCCTACAAAGATAGGGGCAGACTTAATTCGTAAAAATAGATCAGTTTAGTACTTAATTTAAAAATAACTCCTATATATGATCTGAAATAGATAAAAATAATATATTTACATCCCCTACATTTACAGGGATTTTTTTATTAATAAGATCATTCACAATCCATTTAATGTTAAATCATGATAAGGAAAAATAAAAAATGAAAGAGGAAAAGAATGAAAAAAATATATTAATCGTTGTTTATGCCTTATTAATCGAAGATGACAAGATTTGTCAAAGAGTAATGTATTGTCATTTATCAAATCTTGGCTATGAAGTTGATTTAGCAGAAAATGCCAAAATAGCTATTCAAAAAATACAAAGAAAAAAATATGATCTAATAGCTCTTGATTTAAGATTGCCTGATCAATATGGTACAGAAGTTATTAAGGCAGTACGTCGGACCCAATTAAATATAGATACAGTCTTATTAGTATGGAGTGCTCATCTTAATAAGAAAGATCATGAAGCATACCTTAGTATGGGGGCAGATAATGTTTTACCAAAACCTTGCTGTCCAAAATATTTAGAAAAAATCATTCGTCAATCCTTTTTATATCCAAAATACAAAAGAAAGTTCCATTTTCAATTAAAAATAATTAAGAGAAAATTATATAAATTTTTAGAGATTATGGAACATAAAAAAGATTTAGATATCATGAATGAATTTAGATCGCTTCTTAAAGAAGGAATTTTAATATCAGAAGAATATAAACAATGGCTGAACTTTTCCATTAATAATAAGGAAGAAGATTAGCCATGAAAGACACAGTTCTTAAAGTAATAATAAATAAAGAAAATTTACTTTGTGCGTAAAATTTTAAACAAAGTAGAAGTTAATACTTATGAACAGACATTATATAAAGCTTCAAACCTATATCTTCAACATCAAAAAAACCCATTTAATATTTTTTTATTTTCTAAGGTTGGCTTTTATATTGGTTTTTTGGTTGGTATCATCCTTGGAGTATATATTACAAAAGTCATTGCAATTTTAATCAGTGATTTTAAATTAGGGATGTTTAAACTTGTTTTCGTTTGCTTAGAGGTACTAATTGGAGTCGGGGTGCTTATTTTTTTAAGTTCTAGCTTTGGAAGTGCTATAGGGTGGCTGCTTTGCAAATGCTTAAATATTGGTCGTCGAATTAATTCTAAATCTAAAGAAAAGCTTAAAGAAAAGATGAAGAATAGTAAGTTTAAAAATTTACCCTTAGAGATCCCAACAAAAAAGTATAAATTTAATCGTACTATAAAACCATATTTAACTACTGAAAGAGCTAAAAATATATTCCCTAAGTTTCGTATGAATATTAATTAAATAAATACTATCTTATGAAGATTAGAATTGTTAACGTATTTTCTATAAATAATCAGGGTGGAAATCCCTGTGCCATCGTCGATAATGCTGCGCATCTTAGTACAGGTGAAATGCAGGCCATGGCTACAGATTTCAATCTTCCTGAAACCGTTTTTATCATTCCAGATAAAAATCAATACTTGCTGCGATTTTTTGCTACCAAGGGGGAGCTTCCTCTATGTTGTCACGGGGCTTTAGGTGCGGCGTATTATCTTTTTAAATCAGATTCTGGAAAATCTTTTAATATTAAATCTTATCAAACAAAAAAACATCTTGATATAGCGTGTAATGATAATTTAATCGCAATGTCCATCGTAAATAATGGAAAAATTGTAGATGACAATATAGATCTAGATATTATAAGTAAACTGTTAGCTATAAATAAAACGTCTATAAACGCCCATTTACCCTGCGCTGTAGCCTCTATAGGGAGCCCTAAGCTATTAGTGCCCGTTATTGATAGAAATGTTCTATTTAATATGGTGCCTAATTTAGATTTAATCAGTCAATGGTGCAAAAAATACTCTGTCAATGGGGTTTATGTATATTCAAATGATACCGAACAACCTCACTCTGACTATGTCGGGCGTAATTTTAACCCCTTGTTCAGCCATCAAGAGGATATTGCGACCGGCGTTGCGGCGGCCGCTTTAGCTTTTATGTTAAATTTAAAAAATGATGATAAAAAGAATAATTTTACGATAGAGCAGGGCGCTAACTTAGGGAAGCCCAGCCAGATTTGTGTTTCTATAAGAACACAAAAAATAACTATTAAAGGGGCAGTGTATTTCAATCAATAAAATAAAAATTATTTTTTTAATTATTTTAAATTTTTTTAATAAAATTTAGAAAAAATGATCTAGGAAATAATTTATTGATCCTCTATACTCAAGATCGTGACGTAAAATAAATCCAATAAAAGGAGATAGGTATATGATTATTGAGACGTTAACCGCATTTAGTGCAGTTAAAATTGTGTGGGAGTCACTTGAAATTCTGCACATGGTGCATGTGGGTCATATAACTGGCAAAGCCAGTTATAAAGGTGGAAGCGCTATTAAAAATGCCATACAACAATATCAACTAAAATGGCAAGATCAAAAAAATCCAGCTCAGCAACTTGAGCGGGAAGCAAAAACACTTTACGATTTTCAGGCTAATGGCAATGCTACCCAAGCTATTCAGGATATTAATAATCAAGCGGAAGCATATCTAACTAAACTGAATAGCTGTGTTGGGAATTTAAAGAATGCGAAAGAATATTTTTTAGCGATCCATAAAAGTTTAACAAAACTCGTTCATGCCTTGACCTCTAATGATAATCACCAGTTCTCATCTCAGTTATTACGGTTTAAGAGTGACTTCGAATCCTTTAAAGATGAATTTAACCAATTTTTACTTTTGATTGAACCACCACCTCGTCAACTATTGTATATCGCTGATTTATTTTCTGGAATGGAAGTCATTAAACAGTATAATGCCCGTTTAAAAACAATTAAGACTTATATCGATCTACTGAAACAAATAGAACAAGACATAGCTGATCAGTTTAAGCAAGGCTTCGATGTCATTCCTACATTGTTATCGGCAACAAGCTCAAGTTCTGCTCTTTCTTTTGAACAACTACAAGAAGATATCAAGCAGTGTATGCATAACCCGGAGCACATATCGGAAATTATGCATGCGATCCTACCAAACAATACAAAACTTGCCTCTATCTGTACAGATATCACCCAGATATCTGTAGCATTTAAGCAAAATGACAAAACAGATCAGACCGGCCCATTGGAGGACAATCCGAACTGGTTTCCCTTGTTGACTGAAGCAGAACAGATAGAAGCCGGGCAAAGTATTGTTCTACACGCAATGAACGAAACTGTTTACCCGGGTGATAAAAAATTGCTGCTCGCCCAAATTTTCTTACGTCAACATGTTTCCAAACACGCGATAAATCAAATTGAAGTCGATCTGTTGTCTCATGAAATGGCCAATATTTTACGCAGTTGGCAAATCAAAAAGTGCGAACAATTGGCTCAATTTCTCAGTACACTGACGAAAGAAAGAGCATGGTTGCCGAATTCTGATCCTGATGGACTACTTAAATGGCTCAAAACGAAAAGGAGAACTCAGAGTTCGATCGCGTTGTTAACTGAAGTTTTAGTTTCACCCTGTTGTTTCAGCGAGTGTAGCATCGAATCAGCACTGGCCAAGTTTAAGCGCTTAGCGCCTGATGAAAATGCTACACTTATTCAACAACATCTGGTTAGAAGAAGAAAATAGAGAATTAGAAGAGCAACTAAAAAAATCTCAAGAAACCATAGAGAAAATGGAAAGAGACAAAGGGGAGTCGAATGCGAAGTTAAAGGAATCCGAGGCTAAACTAGCGCAAGATAAAGCGGAGTCGGATGCGCAAATAAATGAATTACGAAATCTGATTGATTCACTACAACAGGCATCCACTTCAAATACTCTTACACAGGAAAGCAATAATGCTCGCTTGTTTAAACATTAGTTGCAGGAGGAGGGGTCTATAGGAGGATATGTTGAGTCAGTTATTGAATCAAATGGATGAATATCTTTCCAATAAGCCGTTTAAACGTCGTTGGTGGTTTAGACGTTGGGTAGTGCATATGACTATCCAACCTCCCTTAAGCAGGGATTATCCTTTATGGAAACGTAGCAAGGATGAACTTCGGTTATTACGCCTATTTAACTTAAGTCCAGAAGAGCTGGGCCGAAAAATAGAACGCTATTGGAAAAAACCTTTTTGGCGACGTTGGTTTGCTTCTTTTGGAATGAATAAAAAGATTGATGTTTGGAATTACTATCAGCGTTGTTTGGCTTATCGAGCGGTACGTCCGGATAAATTGGAACAACGAAGCTTAATCGTTACCAGTGAGAATAGATTGCCACTCAATGAATTAGGTTTAGTTTTACATCAATTCAATGTGAAATTTGAAACGTATTTAGAAAAACGTTGCCGTAATCCAAAATGGATAGAAAAACATTTTTTGGAAGAGATTAAAGCTTATAAGCAGAAATTGAAGAAAACCTTTTTAACAAAATTGAATAAATCTTTAAACCAAATAAAAACAGGAGGAGATCCATTAGCTCTAAAGCAACAAGCTGAGCAGGAATATCGGCAAGTCGAGGTGTTTATGTTGCGTTATTATCATCAATGGTTGAATGACTTTTTTTCACGGCCTCAACCTACTCCTGTCCCTGAGATAGGAACTGATGTCCCTCAAGAAAAGAATAGGGTCAATCCAGAGCGCGCCATAATGATTTCTAATTATTCGCAAGCCGTTTCCTCTTCATTCCAATCGAGGCTACCGAGAGAAGTAAATCCACAACATGAGATTCCTTCATTACATGGAGCTAAAGAATGGATACAAACACAAAGAGAACGATTAAAGCTCTTGCTTGAAGAAGGCTCTTTGCAAAAAGTGGAGGAACTTTTAAAAACTAGTTTAAATGAGATCAAAGCGATCACTGAGTCTTACTTGGATTCCTACGAAGCCACGCTTTCTGCTATTAGGGATCAGCCTGAAATCTATGGTGTTTTCTTAGGTTATTTGGATGATTTACAGTGTCGTTTAAAACCTTTATTACAGGGAGGAATTCTTTTATTTCATCCGGATCATGTGATGAATTTAACACATTCTCAAACAATGAAGGAGCTGATAACTCGTTATAGTCAAACTTATTTGGAACAAAGTCGGTGTTATTTAGGTAGATTTAAAAATTACCATTTACGTATCGAAGGATTCTATCAGCACTCACAGCAAGAGCTTCAAAGAAAACAATCACGCCGAGATAGATCTGATCTTGCACGCCGTATCCGGGAGTTAGATCAATCAGTCAAAGATTTGGAACAATCATTCAAAGAGTTCTGTGAAAAATTGAATGAATTTGAAGCTAGACGATCGGAAGAAAAAGAAGCGATGGAAGCTCAGCTAAAGGAATCCGAAAATAAACGAATGCAAGACAAAGCAGACTCGGATGCTAAACTAGGGAAATATAAAGCGGAGTCTGATGCTAAACTAGCGCAATATAAAGCGGAGTCTGATGCGCAAATTAATGAGTTACGAAATCTAATTGATTCACTACAACAGGCATCCACTTCAGATACTCATACGCAGAAAAGTAATAATACTCGCTTATTTAAACATTAGTTATAAGAATGTTGCACTTATGATCTGAATCCGCGTCGAAATTTAATCTATTACATCCGATAAACTGGATTATAGATTCTATTTAGATAATGTTGCTTTTGACCTAGGTGTTCAAAACCTTCCTGTAAATAGGAATGACAATGGAGCAATAAGAACTCCAAATACTATAGACCTTGAAAATGAAAATATCACTGATATAAGTATAAGAAGCTCTAGAAGTGAAAGCATGGCAATTAAAGTCGATGAACGTACTCCTTTGCTCTCCACTACTTTACATGCTGGATCAAGTAAATTTGGTATATTTTCTAGACTAGCTAAAAACGAAGAACAAGATGAAAATAAGATTTCGCACATCCCTAAATATAATGTTAAATAATTATAAGCTATAAAATTTGCATTTAATAAATTTCTTCATATGAATTTACATTTAAGTAATAAAATAGAGTATCGTTATATTGTTGCAGCAATTTATTCTTGTGTTTTATTCCTTGATAGACTTGATCTCACTATAGTGAATATTATTTTGCCAAGTTTGGCAGAATATTTTCATGTACCTATCACTCAAACCGAATGGATCACCAATAGTTTTTTAATAGCACTAGCTATCAGTATCCCTATAAGTGCTTGGTTAGGAGATAGATTTGGAATTAAAAAGGTTTTTATACTGGCTACTATTTTGTTTGCGCTCTCTTCATTATTGTGTGCCTATGCCCCAAATATTTATGCAATGATAGCGTTTAGATTTTTTCAAGGAATAGGAGGAGGAATTATCATTCCCGTAGGAATGACCATGGTTTATCGTGTTTTTGATCACTCAGAATATGCGAGCATTACTAGTTTTATTTTTTTACCAACACTAATCGCCCCTGCTTTAGGACCCGCTCTCGGTGGAGCTATAGTGCATTTCGTAAATTGGCAATGGGTTTTTCTTTTTGTAGTTCCTATATGCTTTATTGCGGTCATAATGTCTTTTTATGTTTTGAAAGAACAAAAAATTGTAAATCCTAATGGCTTAGATTGGATTGGTTTTATTTTATCTTCATGCGCGCTGACTTTGTTGTTATATTCTATTTCTTCCTTGGGTAAATATGGAGTTAATTTTAATAACATATTAATATTTTTTCTATCAATAGTTATTATTTATACTTTTTTACAGTATGAGAAAAATATAAAAAATCCTCTTTTTGATATAAAATATTTTAAAAATGAATTGTTTGCGCAAGCAAATTTAATTCAATTAGCCTTTCAAATTTGCCATTTTGGGTCAATTTTTCTAATAGGAATGTATTTTCAGATTGGTATAGGTATGACCGCTCTTATGAGCGGTGTCATTATGGGAATGCAAGCGTTAGGGGCTATGTGTACTAGCCGTTATTCGGTAAGACTATTTAACTTATATGGGCCGCAATTACCCATTACTATTGGTTTCTTGGGCGTGGCGGTGTGTACTATTTGCATTTTATTGATAAATTCAGTTGATTTAGCTTTATATGGATGCATTCTGCTTTTTATAAGGGGTATATTTAGTGGATTGTGTGGGACTCCCATCCAAACTATAAGTGTAATAGGCTTTCAAAAAGAAGATGTTAGTCGTGTGAGCGCGTTATTTAATGTAGGACGGCAAGTTTCAATTAGTTTGGGTGTGGCTTTATCATCACTATTTATTGGATATGGGTTTAATTTACATAATTTGCATTTAAATCAAACTACATACAAAGTTGGTTCTTCGCCATTTTACTATGCATTTACTCTAATTTTTATCATTGCTCTTATTGGTTTGACATTTTGTTCCAAACTTAATAGTAGAAGTATGCTTAAAATAGATCGTCGGATTTAAAATCATACTATGCTCGAACATTCTTTTGGATTGCAAATAAATCAAGTTTAAAGTAAAGAGTTTATAAATAAAGATCAAATAGTTTTTTGATTAAATATTTTGAGATATTTTTTAAAAAAGATTTATAAAATCCTCAATTAGTTTTGATGCAATGCTTATGGATGTCTGTGGCTTCCCAGGTAGGTTATCGTATTTGTACCAACCCGCTTCTTCAATTTCATCAGAATTGATAGTAATATCACCGCTACAATAATCTGCCGTGAATGCTATCATTAACGAATCGGGGAAAGGCCATTGTTGCGACCCAAAATAAATTAAATTTTTAATTTTTATTCCAACTTCTTCTTTTACTTCCCGATGCACAGCTTCTTCGATACTTTCCCCCGCATCAACAAATCCTGCAATCAAGCCGTAAACGCCTGGTAAGAAATTCGGGCTTCTTGCCATAAGCAAATGCTCTTCTTTTTTAATTAGCACAATTATCGAGGGAGATATACGTGGAAAAAAACTCAACTGGCAACGCGTACATAAACGCTCAAATCCTTGATTTTTATACACAGTTCTGCCACCACAGCGGCTACAAAATTGATGATTTTTATCCCAAAGAATGACCGAGTATGCTTTAACCGCTATGCGATAGGTGTCACAATTTAATAATGACAATATGTTACGTAAAGATAAGATGTGAAAGGTTTCAGGAATGAGCGCTTTGGGGTCGAGCTCAGCACAAAAATAGCTTATTTCATCAAAAGATCCTAATTCAAAACGTCTTAAAAAATATGGAGCTATTGACTCTAGGTCTGTATCAACAGGTAATTCATTATTGTTTTTATAAGCCAGTACTCCCTCGTCTTGAACAATAAATCCAATAAAATCTTTCATTATCTATATCTCATATGTTCTGAGTGACAGAAGCTACGCTACTCTATATAGAAAGAAAAGTGACAGCTCCCGCAAAAGTCACGCAAGGGAGTTTTTATAATGGGTTAATGAGGATATAAGTGTTTGATTTATCTGGTGGCCGAAGGTGGAATCGAACCACCGACACAAAGATTTTCAGTCGCACACTTATATTGTAACTTATTGAAAAAACAACATTATTATAAACTGGACGACCCTTACAAATGTATAATAATGGCGATGTGCGTCATGTTCAGTCGCGCAAAAGTCGCACATGGATTTTTTAGTTATTAAGATACCCGAATATTGAAATTAGCATTCAAGCTTACGCAAACAATTATAGATATTCAATGTAGTCTACTTATCTGTGTGGGATTCATTTATTCCAGAAAGAAATCACATTAGATTTATAAAAAAGGATGCCGTTTGGTTTAATTTTTGAATTAAATTCAATATCTCTAACTTGAAAGTTCCTCTATAGCGCTAAATTCAGTAGAGTTTATTGTTAAGTTTAATGTATTTTTAGTTTTAACATCTAGTTTTTTTATTGATTTAGACCACGTATACAGTAGAGGACTAGCCGTTAGTAAGAGCATTAAATAATAAACAATTTCTTGGCCTGCGCTAAAGATTGCCCATATCGTGTAGATCGCACCCAAAGGAGCAATAGTTATATAAAAACTACTGTTTTTAACCATTGTTTTTGAGCGTTTTATGGTAATAATAGTAGCTAGAGCAGTGTATAAATAAGGTACAGCGGATAATATAGATGCCAACAAAATAGTAAAATTGAATTGATTAATAAGTCCTTTATTCGCAGTCATTAGTAATAAAACAGAAATTAATGTTGACGTAAATATTTGACCCCAATGGTTACTATTAAAACGATTGATCTTGCCAAAAATAGCTGGGAATTGTCCTCTATCAGCGGCTGCTTTAGTAATTTGTCCCTGTAACAAAATCCATCCATTCAATGTTCCAAAGCAAGCAATGATGGCTCCAATGGCGACCAAGGACTTACCTAAAGGACCAAAGATAATTTGTGCAGCATCAGCAAAAGGTGCGGTTGAATATTGTAATGTACTGGCTTTAATCATACCCATAATAGCAATCGAGCAAGATATATAAATGAAGATTGTTAGCAGTACGCCAACGATAGTTGCCAAAGGGATATTTCTTTTTGGATTTTCTACTTCACCAGCAGGGACTGTAGCTGACTCTAAACCGATAAATGCCCATAATGTTAATAGTGCCCCACTTGAAATAACTGAGAAATTTGAGTGCTCGGTTAGATTTTTATAGTCTGTGAGATAAGAAGGATGGAAATAAAACCAGCCAAATAACCCAACAATTAATAGAGGCACTAGCTTTAAAATGGTAGTGATTAACTGTAAAACGCCAGCTTTGTGTGCGCCCAATAGGTTAAAGAAAGTAAGCCCCCATACTAAGGCAATAGCAGTAGTACAGCTATACAAAGAGGATTGCAGTATAGGAAAAAACACTTGAAGATAACCGACAAAGGCCACAGCAATAGCCGCATTGCCAATCCACAATGCTAACCAATAATTAAATGCAGTTTGGAACCCAATAAATTCCCCGAAAGCAGCGTATGCATAAGCAAAGGGCCCACCACTGTATGGTACTAAAATACTCATTTTAGCAAATAATAACGCCAAAATAAGTGCCCCAAATCCGGTTACTGCCCAAGACCATAAACTGATACTGCCTAATGCAGCCAGGCTAGAAGGTAATAAAAATACGCCTGAGCCAATCATATTGCCACAAACTAGGGCAATTAGCATAAATAAACCAAGCTTTTTGGGTTTGGATTTCATTGTATTTACCTTGTTGGTTTTAAATTTATCTTTGATTAGAATAGTACTAAACACAGAATTAAATAATAAGCGAAATATGATTGATCCTAACGAAAAAATTAAACTCGTCGAACTAACAAAATATAATCCCGAATGGGCAAATATATTTTCTGTTGCTGCAAATGAAATTAAATTAATTCTAAAAGAAAACTGTATCCAAATTCATCATATAGGTAGCACAGCCATACCAAATATTTATGCTAAGCCAATCGTTGATGTTCTTCCGGTTGTCAAAGACATTAGTTTAGTAGATTCATTAAATCATGAATTCGAGAAGCTACGTTATGTTTGTATGGGAGAATACGGAATATCTGGACGTCGTTTTTATTGGAAATCTAAAACTAAAAGAACACTTAATATTCATTTATTTGAGGTAGGCGCGCCTGAACTCAAACGCAATTTATTATTCAAAGACTTCATGCTTAAGCATGATGATTATGCCCAAGCATATTCACTGGTAAAACAGTCATTAGCAGAAGTATTTCCTCGAGATATTGAAAATTATGTTAATGGAAAAAGCTCCTTCGTCCAAATGATCAATTATAAAACTGGATCGGCAAAATCTGTACAATTAAACGCGAAAGACAATATAACTATAGAGTCTTATAATCCTGTCTGGCCTAAATTAGCGGAAGCTGAAATTAATGTAATTAAAAGAATAGCAGGTTCATTATCATATATATCAATTGAACATATAGGAAATACAGCAGTAGCTGGACTTTCAAGTAAACCAATTATTGATATTTTGATTATTCTACAATCTATGACTGAAGCTAAACATTGGATTAAACCACTTGAAACATTAGCATACGTTTTTTCGAAAGAGAATTCAGATATATCACATTGGATACTTTCTAAAGGGATGCCTCCCTTTGGAGAAAAAAGGTCCCATCATATCCATATTGTCGAGAGCAGTAATAATGCAAGATGAATTTATTCAATGTTTAGTACTATTCTAATCAATGCTAAAATAAAAAAAGTGAATTTATGAAACCTTATCTCAAATAAAAGAGTAGAATCCCCAGCTAATGTTTCTTCCCTATTAGTGAATAGGTATATTGTTGAGGGGTAGCAGGTTAATTTACCGCAGGGAGCAAAATAAGATTGTGCAGTTAGTTGTTTATAAAACCTTAAACTTGTACGGAAAAACAGTTTTACCTGGTTCAAAGTCCCAAAGTATACGTGGCATGTTTTTTGCTTTGCTTGCGAGAGGCAAATCGATTTTATTTAATGTAGTAGATTCAGATGATACGCAAACTGCGATGCGGATTTGTCGAGCATTGGGAGCTGAAATCATTTTGCAAGATAGTACATTATTTCTAACTAGCAATGGCTTCCCTTTTACACATGTAGCACACGAAATTCATACCGGCAATTCAGGTATTACCACTCGGTTTATATTACCATTATTGGGCTTACGTAAGAATTACATGAGCTCTATTTTTGTCACTTGTAGTGAGCAGATGCAAGCGCGTCCCATTAAGTCCCTAATAGATGCATTGAATGTTTTGGGAATGTTTATTCAATATGCTGAACAAGAAGAGCAATTTCCCATTTTAGTCTCAGGACAGTTAAAAGGAGGGGAGGTTGAAATTGATGGAATTACTTCACAATATTTATCTGCTTTATTAATTAGTTTGCCCTGTGCTCAAGAAGATAGTGTTATCAGTGTTAAGGATTTACATGAACGTCCCTATATTGAGATGACATTAGCTTGGTTAAGTCAACAAGGGATCCAATATAATCACAAAGAAAAAAATGGAGTTGATATTTTCTCTATCAGCGGCAGGCAATGTTATCAATCTTTTCAGACCATCATTGCTGGAGATTTTTCTTCCGCGTCGTGTTTGCTTGCAGCAGCTTCTTTATTTCCAGGTTCAGTAGAATTGCATGGTTTGGATATGAATGATGCGCAAGGTGATAAGCAATTAATCTCTCTTTTAAAAAAAATGGGCGCCAACATTGCTGCTGAGCAAGAAAAAATACAAATTAAAGGCGGACAAACATTATATGGTATTTCGATTGATGCTAATTCTATTCCTGATCTTTTACCTGCATTGGCCGTTATTGCTACACAAGCCGTAGGAAAAACAGAAATTTTTAATGTCAAGCAGGCTCGCATTAAAGAAGCTGATCGTATCCGCTCGATGACAGAAGGATTAAAACGTATGGGTGCAAAGATAGAAGAGCATATAGATGGTATGACCATCTATCAAAGCGATCTGAATGGAACCATTGTTAAAGGATATGCTGATCACCGCACAGTGATGGCTCTCACTATTGCTGGCATGCTAGCAGATGGGGAAACTGTTATTACAGATGGAGAGGCGATTACTAAAACTTACCCAGGATTTGTTGAGGCAATGAAAGCTTTGGGGGCGCGGATTGACTTTAAAAAAATTGACTAATAAGCATATTATTTTATTTGGATTTAAGCATGTAGGAAAGACGGTGATTGGTGAGCAATTAGCAAAAGTTCTAAAAAAAAAATTTATTGATTTAGATAATGAACTCGAAAAGTATTTCGATATACAGCATGCACAATTTCTTACTTGTCGACAAATCATGCAGTTATATGGTGAACATTATTACCGGAAACAAGAGCGATTAGTGTTACAGAAAATTTTGCAATTACCATCTGCTGTTATCGCATTGGGAGGCGGAACGGTGTTAGATGAAAATAATCAGAGAGAAATTAAAGCCCATTTTTTACTGCATATTATCGCTTCTCCCAGTCTTGTTTTTGAAAGGATTATGGTTGCAGGGCGTCCTGCTTTTTTTGATTCTGATAAAGACGCTTACGAATCATTTATTTGTTTATGGGAGAAAAGAAGCGCAATTTATAAAAGGCTTACTCAATACAGCGTAGATAATAGCACACCTCTAGATAATGCAATCCATCAGGCACGAGTTTATTTTGAAAATAATTAAAAGTGCACACAATATTTTATTATTACATGGTATTAATTTAAATATCCTTGGCAAACGTGAAACAAAACATTACGGCGTTCTAACACTACAGGATTTAGAAATTTTTACTAAAAATGAAGCGAAAAAATTTGGTTATAAAGTAACTACTTATCAATCCAATTATGAAGGCGCTTTGATTGATAAGTTACAAACGGAAACAAAATATAGTTCAGGAATTATTATCAATGCGGGTGCTTTCACACACTATAGCTATGGACTGTATGATGCATTGCTTGATACTCGTTTGCCAGTAGTAGAAGTACATTTGTCTGATATCGACCAACGAGAAGCATGGCGTAAACATTCAGTTATTTCCCCTGCGTGTATCAAAGTTATTAAAGGAAAAAAAGAACAAGGGTATAAAGATGCTGTTAATATATTAATAGAGTACCTGCAATGTGAAAATAACCCATAAAACACGTTTAAATATGGTGATTGGTTATCCTTTAACGCATTCACAAAGCCCTTTTTTACATCAAACGATTTACAAAGAACTTGAGATTGATAACGTGCTTTTAGCACAACCCCATAGATCACTGAAAGCTGTCATTCAAACTATTAAAACTTTATCAATTGAGTTAACTGCTGTGACTTTGCCTTATAAAGAACAAGTCATACAATATTTGGATGTATGTAGTTCAGAAGTTCAGGCACTTAAAGCCGCTAATACCATTATTCAACGGGAGGGTAAATTATATGGATATAACACAGATATAGAGGGCATCGCTTTTGCTTTACGCAAGGTTACGATAAAAAATAAAAAAGTGCTTGTCATTGGTGCAGGTGGTGCAGCAAGAGCGATCGGATATTTTCTTAAAAAACACCATGCCTACATTTTCTGGCTGAATCGCACAAAAGAGAAGGCAGTTATATTAGCAAATGAATTTGGAAATGAAGTTATTGTTCAGGATGATTACATAAAACAGTCTTTTGACATCGTCATAAATACGACATCGATTGGATTATATCCAGACGTCCATAAATCTCCCTTACCTTATATGACGTTTCATAATAAACAGGTTGTTTTTGATATGATTTATAATCCTATGAAAACGACATTTTTGAAACAGGCAGAAAAAAATCGGGCAACAGTTATTTCTGGATTGGATATGTTTATAGGTCAAGGATTAAAACAAATTGAATTGCTAACAAGTAAAATGTACCCGCTAGATCGGATAAATTTTTTACGTAAGCTGTTAATATGCAATCAATGAAAACTTATATGAACTAAAAGAAATATATGTTAGTGCAAGATATTTTTATAAACCAAATTGCTGAGCATCGTACTCATGCTATTTTAATTGGACGCTCTTTATTTGATTGTTCTAGTTGGTTGCCTAAAAAGAAATTTAGTCAACTTGTAATTATTACCGATAGCAATATAAAAAAATTATATGGCCTGCGTTTGAAAAAAGAATTGTGTGCACTAGGATATCTTACTTTATTATTTTCTTTTCAGGCGGGAGAAAAATCTAAAAACTACAAAACTAAGCAAAACATTGAGCGTGATATGTATAAACACCATTGTGATCGGGATACTTTAATTTTAGCGCTCGGTGGTGGTGTTGTAGGTGATATTGCTGGTTTTATTGCAGCTACATTTTTACGTGGTATTGCATATGTTCAAATTCCAACTTCTTTATTGGCTATGGTAGATAGTAGTATCGGTGGTAAAACGGGAATTAATACGAGGTTTGGTAAAAATCTTATCGGTAGTATTTATCAGCCGCTTTGTGTTGTTGTAGATATTTCATTGTTAAAAACTTTATTGAAAACCC
>JBHGAL010000014.1:0-25229 GCA_041949685.1 Wolbachia endosymbiont of Folsomia candida | reverse complement strand
TCCGTTCTTAACCATGCTAAAAAAGCGATAAAAAATTAGAGGGTGTTTACAATTGCACGATGCTGGCCAAAAAGCGCTGTTTTTTTGTGTTTCGTTACTCACATACTACGTGTATGCTCCGTTACGATACTCAAAAAACAGCGCTTTTTATCTCAGCCTAGCACAATTGTAAACACCCTCTAGCTTGTTTACTCTCGAGGTATTATGAATCTGAAAGATCTTAAATATTTATTAGCTTTAGCTGAATATCGCCATTTTGGAAAGGCCGCTAAAGCGTGTTCGGTGAGTCAACCGACCTTGAGTATACAATTAAAGAAATTAGAGCAAGCTTTAGGTGTACAGTTGTTTGAGCGCGGACAAAAAAGAGTTTTAATTACTGCATCAGGTCTGAGTATTATTGAACAAGCAAAGCATGTGTTGAGCGCGATGAACGAACTCGAGAGATTGGCAAAATTAGCTAAAGATCCATTCTCTGCTGAGTTACGTTTAGGACTGATTCCTAGTTTGGGTCCTTATCTCCTCCCACATATTTTACCCGTCATTAAGCAGCAATTACCTAAACTCGTATTATATTTATATGAGGATAAAACGGAAATTCTTTTAACACAATTGAATCAGGGTAACTTAGATGCCATTATATTAGCATTACCGGTTGAGCATAAAGGCATGACGGTACAAACTTTATTTAAAGAACCTTTTTTTCTGGTTATGCCAGCTTCGCAGTTACATCATAAAAAAGAATTGCATTTAAAAGATTTAAATCATGATAATCTCCTGCTATTAGAGGAAGGACATTGTCTTAGAGATCAGGCATTAGAGGTTTGTCGTAAAAAAAATAATCTTAAAGAAAAGACGAATTATCGCGCAACGAGTTTAGAAACTTTACGGAATATGGTGGCAAGTGGCGCGGGAATTACTTTGCTTCCTTTATTAGCTTTAGAAGAGCATCCTTTGATAGTGAATAAATCTTTCTCTGCTCCTGTACCAGAACGAAAAATAGGAATTTTATGGCGTAAGGATAGTGCTTTGGAGCCTTGTTGCAAAAAATTATCGACACTCATTGAAAATACGCTTCCGGATGTATTAGCTGATTTAGAAAAACAACTTAAATCAGCTAAATAAATCTTTATTTCTTCATTGAATCAAAAAACTCATCATTGGTTTTGGTGTTTTTTAAACGTTCGATTAAGAATTCCATGGCGGTTACTTCATCCATGGATTGTAAAATTTTCCGTAGTATCCACATTTTTTGTAATACATCAGGTTTAGCCAGTAATTCTTCACGTCGAGTACCGGATCGATTTAAATGGATAGCAGGATAAATACGTTTTTCAGCTATTCTTCGATCAAGATGAATTTCCATATTTCCGGTTCCTTTAAATTCTTCATAGATAACATCATCCATTTTTGAACCGGTATCAACCAGTGCGGTTGCGATGATGGTTAAACTCCCACCTTCTTCTATATTACGTGCAGCTCCAAAAAAACGTTTCGGTCGTTGTAGTGCATTCGCATCTACACCACCGGTTAATACCTTTCCAGAGGAAGGAATAACAGTATTATAAGCGCGTGCTAAACGGGTGATAGAATCTAATAAAATAACCACATCTTTTTTGTGTTCGACCAAGCGCTTCGCTTTTTCAATAACAATTTCTGCAACTTGTACATGTCGTGCTGCAGGCTCATCAAAGGTACTTGCGATGACTTCACCACGAACAGAACGTCGCATATCGGTTACTTCTTCAGGACGCTCGTCAATTAATAAAACGATCAAATAGCACTCTGGACAATTATGCGAAATCGATTGCGCAATGTTTTGCATCATCATCGTTTTACCGGCTTTCGGAGGAGATACAATTAAACCTCGTTGTCCTTTTCCGGTTGGAGCAACTAAATCAATAATTCTAGCAGTGATATCCTCGGTGCTACCGTTCCCGCGCTCAAGTGTGACTCGTTCATCGGGAAATAAAGGTGTTAAGTTTTCAAATAAAACTCGATTTTTAGCATTTTCAGGAGCATCAAAATTAATTTCGCTTACTTTGAGTAAAGCAAAGTAACGCTCAGATTCTTTAGGTGGACGAATCTTTCCTGAAACAGTGTCACCAGTATGAAGATTAAAGCGCCGAATTTGACTAGGAGAAACATAAATATCATCAGGCCCGGCAAGATAAGATCCTTCTGCAGAACGTAAAAAACCAAAGCCATCGGGTAATATTTCTAATACACCGTCTCCAGAAATGTCTTCTCCTCTTTTTGCTAATGCTTTGAGGATAGAAAAGATCATATCTTTTTTGTGCAGACGCCCTAGGCCGTCTATTTTTAATTCGTCAGCAATGGCAACCAATTCGGCTGGGGAGTTTTTCTTGAGTTCTGTTAAATTCATAGTATTGTTTCTTTCATAAAAGGAAGTGTAAAAAATTGAGTGAATATTAAGTATTTAATTGGAATATTAGTATAAAGAATGAGTATCAAGAATTTAGAGAGTGTTAAATAAATTCATTTTATAATGTTATATCCGAATAGAGATACAAATAGTGCTCCTACGCATAGGTTAAAGTAAATGATGCGAAAAAAGTTACCTGAAATCCCAAAAGCAGCATTAGTGCTAGTAGTATTTATCTTAAAGTTTACCTACTTAGAAAAATAGTTGCATTGGATAGAATGCATTGGTCTTTAAGCAAGATGTTTATCTAAAAATGCTTCTAACTGTGATTTCGATAAGGCGCCGACTTTGGTTTCTAGTGCCTTTCCATCTTTAAAGAGGATTAATGTAGGAATTCCACGTACACCATATTTTGCCGGGGTAGAGGCGTTCTCGTCAACATTTAATTTACCAATTTTTATTTTTCCAAGATACTTTGGGGCAAGTTCCTCTAAAATAGGGGCGATCATTTTGCAGGGGCCACACCATTCTGCCCAAAAATCAACGAGTACAGGTGGCGAATCAGCTTGTAATACTTCTTTTTCAAAGGAAGCATCGTTAAGAGTAATAATGGATGAGTTATTCATGGTGAACCTATTTGACCTCAAAAAAAAGTATTTGACAAGTTATACTCACAGCAACTGGGCTTTTGGCAAGACGTCGAGAAAAAAGCAACCTTCGCCACATAAGATACTGAGGATTGCGAGTTGAGCGGCAACGCAGACAAAAATTCAAGTCCCAAGAGTATATTATTCATGCTCAGGAGCTACAACGTAAATACCTGGAGCATTCCGTAAGTAACCGTTATAGTCCATTCCATATCCAAAAACAAAACCATGGTCCATGGTAATAGCCGTAAAATCTGCGGAGGTTGTTCCTCCTGGCAGACGCTCAGCTTTTTGTTTATCAAGCAAGACGGCGGTATGAACCGCGCATGCTCCCTGTTCATGACAATAATCAACGATGGCTGCTAATGTCAAGCCGCCATCTAGAATGTCTTCTATAATCAATATATTACGCCCCTTGAGAGAAACGCGGGGTTTAGCTATCCAGAGTATTTCAGCTTGCCCAACGGTTTCATGAGAATAGCGGGTAGCATGAACATAGTCGAGTTCTAAAGGAAAATCTAGGCGTGGGAGTAAATTCCCCGCTGGGATTAGGCCTCCAATCATCACACACAAGACTACCGGATTGCTTTCACTTAGTTTGTCGCTAATCGCCTTAGCCATGTTATCTAAACCTTTTTCGATTTCTTCTTTAGTAAAAAGACGAGTCGCTTTTCTTTCGACTTCTTGTATGTGACTTGGAATTAACATGAATGCATCCTAATGTTCGAATAGAGGTTTTAATAGATTGACCGCACTACGCCAGGCGTCGGTTTGTTGTAGGGCGGGGAGTGTTAGTGTGCGACGAGGAAATAATTTTTGCAAGTACCGAGAATTATATTGTTTAGTTAGTTCTGGAGAACGTTCTAAATTTTCTAATGCCAAAATTGCATCTTTTCGGCAATTACAAACTAATAACCCATTACATCCTGCTTGCAAAGCAAGACGTATCCTTTCTGAGATAGTGCCCATGTGTTGTACTGCTTTCATTGACAAATCATCGGTGAAGATTGCGCCCGTAAAATTCAACTGTTTACGCAAGATAGATTGTAACCAATAGGGAGAAAAACCGCAGGGTAACGGATCAACTTGATTGTAGACTATGTGTGAAGCCATTATGCCATCTAAGTAGGGGCTTAATTGAGCAAAAGGAATTAAGTCTTGTCTTTCAATGATCTGATAATCTCTATCATCTACAGTGAAGTGTGTGTGCGTATCAGCACTGACAGAGCCATGTCCAGGAAAATGTTTACCTACGGAACACATGCCCGCACGATGCATGCCAGTAATGACGGCTCGTCCTAGTGTGGCCACAATAGCAGGGTCACTGTGTAATGCGCGTAAACCTATGACTTGATTTAAATTATTATTTAAATCTAAAACGGGTGCAAAACTAAGATCGATGCCTACGGCCAGTAATTCACTGGCTAACAACCAACCATGGGTTTCTGCGAGCTGAATAGCTTCCTCAGGATGTAGATCATAACGAGCGCCAATTAATCCTAAAGCGGGTAGCCGTGTAAATCCTTCTTGAAAACGTTGAACCCTTCCTCCTTCTTGATCAACAGTCAGTAAAAGTCGTTGCTTACTGTGCAGATGAATTTGCGAAATTAAGTTCGTAAGTTGAGAAGTCGATTCAAAATTACGTTGAAAAAAAATAATCCCACCCAATTGAGGATGTTTTATTAGTTCACGTTCTTCAGAGCTTAGTTCTAAGCCTGCTAAATCCAATATAATAGGTCCCATAAAGTTCGCTTAATAAAAATTTTACAATAGGAATAAAAAACATACTCATTTTTAAGAATGAATTAATTATAGCACCGATTATATTAGTAATTAATGAACTATTTTTTTACCTAAAATACGAGAGTTTTCGGTTTTTATAGTACCAATGGCCATGCCAGTCTAGGCAAAAAACGATTGAAACGAAAGAGTGTGCCAGCGAAATATTTTTAACTAACATTCCGCTTGACAGAAAAAATGTATGAGGTAGAATTCGCGAGCTCTTGAGTTTTTGGCTTGAGGGAGCAGAGAAGAGAGAAAGTAGTGAAGTAGTGTAAGAGCTATGAAGCGACTAAAAAATCTTAAAAGTTCATTAACAAAGTAAAGCAGTAAGCAAAGTGTGTGGGCGCTTGGCAAGAGCCGATATGAGGGCTATAGGAAGAGATTCTTGTAGTTATAAGTATTAGCAAACCGAGCGCTGAGATTGTGAGAGATCATAATTTGAGTGAGACGGGATTAAACAAAAAAGTGAAGAGTTTGATCCTGGCTCAGATTGAACGCTGGCGGTATGCCTAACACATGCAAGTCGAACGGCAGCACAGTAAAGATTTCGGTCTTTATGGGTGGCGAGTGGCGGACGGGTGAGTAATGCGTAGGAATCTGTCCTGGAGCGTGGGATAACCCGAGGAAACTCGGGCTAATACCACATGATATCGAGAGATCAAAAGCAGGGGACCGAAAGGCCTTGCGCTCTGGGGTGAGCCTACGTCGGATTAGCTAGTTGGTGGGGTAAAGGCCTACCAAGGCGACGATCCGTAGCTGGTCTGAGAGGATGACCAGCCACACTGGGACTGAGACACGGCCCAGACTCCTACGGGAGGCAGCAGTGGGGAATCTTGGACAATGGGGGAAACCCTGATCCAGCGATACCGCGTGTGTGAAGAAGGCCTTCGGGTTGTAAAGCACTTTAGGTGGGGAAGAAAGGTAGTGAGCGAATAACTCATTGCTATGACGGTACCCGCAGAATAAGCACCGGCTAACTCTGTGCCAGCAGCCGCGGTAATACAGAGGGTGCAAGCGTTAATCAGAATGACTGGGCGTAAAGGGCGTGTAGGTGGTTGACTAGGTTTGATGTGAAATCCCCGGGCTTAACCTGGGAATTGCGTCGAAAACGGGTCGACTTGAGTGAGATAGAGGGTTGTGGAATTTCCGGTGTAGCGGTGAAATGCGTAGATATCGGAAAGAACATCAGTGGCGAAGGCGACAACCTGGATCTTAACTGACACTGAGGCGCGAAGGCGTGGGGAGCAAACAGGATTAGATACCCTGGTAGTCCACGCAGTAAACGATGAGAACTGGCTGTGATGTGTAGGGAGCAATCTCTGCATGACGTAGCGAAGCTAACGCGTTAAGTTCTCCGCCTGGGGAGTACGGCCGCAAGGTTAAAACTCAAAGGAATTGACGGGGGCCCGCACAAGCGGTGGAGCATGTGGTTTAATTCGATGCAACCCGAAGAACCTTACCTACCCTTGACATCCTTGGAAGAAGGCAGAGATGCTTTTGTGCCGAAAGGAACCAAGAGACAGGTGCTGCATGGCTGTCGTCAGCTCGTGTCGTGAGATGTTGGGTTAAGTCCCGTAACGAGCGCAACCCTTATCCTTTATTGCCAACAGGTTATGCTGGGAACTTAAGGGAGACTGCCGGTGATAAACCGGAGGAAGGTGGGGACGACGTCAAGTCATCATGGCCTTTATGGGTAGGGCTACACACGTGCTACAATGGGGCGTACAGAGGGAAGCCAACCCGCGAGGGGGAGCCAATCCTTTAAAACGTCTCGTAGTCCGGATTGGAGTCTGCAACTCGACTCCATGAAGTTGGAATCGCTAGTAATCGCGAATCAGCAAGTCGCGGTGAATACGTTCTCGGGCCTTGTACACACCGCCCGTCACACCATGGGAGTGGGTTCTACCAGAAGGCGGTAGATTAACCTCGCAAGAGGAGATCGCCGACCACGGTAAGATTCATGACTGGGGTGAAGTCGTAACAAGGTAGCCGTAGGGGAACCTGCGGCTGGATCACCTCCTTATGAAAATAAGATAATAAACCCTAAACGCCTAAGCGCTCACACACATTGCTTACTCTTACAAACTGAATCTTCGGAGGTCTGTAGCTCAGTTGGTTAGAGCACACGCTTGATAAGCGTGGGGTCGGTGGTTCAAGTCCACCCAGACCCACCAGCTTAAGAACTGTAAAAGGGGCCATAGCTCAGCTGGGAGAGCATCGGCTTTGCAAGCCGAGGGTCGTCGGTTCGATCCCGACTGGCTCCACCAAGAATTCAGGCCCGAGAAGAAATTAAAGAATATAAGGAAGAGAAGGAAAAAGAATAAGAAGCCAGGAAGGTAGAAGGAGATCGTAGTCGTCTTTGGCGGCTATAGAGAAGTTCATTAACAAAACAGAAATCTGTAAGAAGGCGCGAAGATATAAAAGAAGTAAAATTTTTTTATGATCTTCCAAGAATGAAATAATGAAGTTGTTGTAAAACAATTTCAGGGTATGTTGCATTCAGCGAAAAGAACCAGAAAGAGAGGGATCCAACGAGTCAAAGCTTGCAAGCTTTTAAGAGTAACGAGTTGGGTTCTCAAATCAAGTAAAGAAGCGCAGAAGGTGAATGCCTTGGCAGTCGAAGGCGAAGAAAGACGTGGAAGCCTGCGAAAAGCTTCGGGGAGCTGGCAAACAAGCTTTGATCCGGAGATATCTGAATGGGGAAACCCGATCTATTTTATATAGGTCATTGTTAACTGAATACATAGGTTAACAAAGCGAACCGAGGGAACTGAAACATCTAAGTACCTCGAGGAAAAGAAATCAAATGAGATTCTGCAAGTAGCGGCGAGCGAACGTGGAAGAGCCTTCACGAGCTAGTTAATAGGTTAGCCAAAAGGTCTGGAAAGGCCTGCCATAGAGGGTGAAAGCCCCGTCGGCGAAAATCTGTTAATGAGACTAAGCGTGAAAACAAGTAGGGCGGGACACGAGAAATCCTGTTTGAAGATGGGGGGACCATCCTCCAAGGCTAAATACTCTCGACTGACCGATAGTGAACCAGTACCGTGAGGGAAAGGCGAAAAGAACCCCGGTGAGGGGAGTGAAATAGAACCTGAAACCGTCTGCGTACAAGCAGTAGGAGCTCCGACTTGTTCGGAGTGACTGCGTACCTTTTGTATAATGGGTCAGCGAGTGACTTTTAGTGGCAAGCTTAACCGAATAGGGTAGGCGAAGGGAAACCGAGTCTGAATAGGGCGTTGAGTCGCTAGGAGTCGACCCGAAACCGAGCGAGCTAGCCATGTCCAGGGTGAAGCTTGGGTAACACTAAGTGGAGGCCCGAACCCACATCTGTTGCAAAAGATGGGGATGAGGTGTGGCTAGGAGTGAAAGGCTAAACAAGCTCGGAGATAGCTGGTTCTCCTCGAAAGCTATTGAGGTAGCGCCTCGTGTTAACGACTAGGGGGTAGAGCACTGTTTCGGTAAGGGGGTCATCCCGACTTACTGAGCCGATGCAAACTTCGAATACCTAGTTCGTGATGCACGGGAGACACACGGCGGGTGCTAACGTCCGTCGTGAAAAGGGAAACAACCCAGATCACCTGCTAAAGTCCCAAAAGTTAGGTTAAGTGTGAAACGTAGTGGAAAGGTTTAAACAGCCAGGAGGTTGGCTTAGAAGCAGCCATCCTTTAAAGAAAGCGTAATAGCTCACTGGTCGAATCGGTCTGCGCGGAAGAATGAACGGGGCTCAAACCTAATACTGAAGCAGTGAATGTCATTGATTTACGAATCGATGACGTGGTAGAGGAGCGTTCGGTAAGCCGTTGAAGGTGACTTGTAAAGGTTGCTGGAGGTATCCGAAGTGCGAATGCTGACATGAGTAACGATAATGCGGGTGAAAACCCCGCACGCCGAAAGTCCCAGGATTCCTGCGCAACGGTAATCGACGCAGGGTGAGTCGGCCCCTAAGGCGAGGCGGAAACGCGTAGTCGATGGGAAACAGGTTAAAATTCCTGTACTTTTATAGACTGCGACGGAGGTTCGTTAATCTCGAGGCGTGATGACGAGTTGTTAATTTCGGTTAACGACGAAGTAATTGATGCCCTGCTTCCAGGAAAACTCTCTAAACTTCAGGTCTATAGGAACCGTACCGCAAACCGACACAGGTGGACAGGTAGAGAATACTAAGGCGATGAGACAACTTGGGTGAAGGAACTAGGCAAATTGGCACCGTAACTTCGGGAGAAGGTGCACCTTTTTTGGTGAGTGGGTTTACCCCATAAGCTGAGGGAGGTTGAAATAATCAGGTGGTTGCGACTGTTTACCAAAAACACAGCACTCTGCGAACTCGAAAGAGGAAGTATAGGGTGTGACGCCTGCCCGGTGCCGGAAGGTTAATTGATGGGGTCAGCCGCAGGTGAAGCTGCGGATCGAAGCCCCGGTAAACGGCGGCCGTAACTATAACGGTCCTAAGGTAGCGAAATTCCTTGTCGGGTAAGTTCCGACCTGCACGAATGGCGTAACGACAGCCACACTGTCTCCACCCAAGGCTCAGTGAAATTGAAATCGCTGTGAAGATGCAGCGTACCCGCGGCAAGACGGAAAGACCCCGTGCACCTTTACTACAGCTTTACACTGGACTTTGAATTTAACTGTGTAGAATAGGTGGGAGGCGTTGAAGCGAGTTCGCTAGAATTCGTGGAGCCGACCGGTGAAATACCACCCTGTTAAAGTTGAAGTTCTAACCTAGGGCCCTGAACGGGTTTGGGGACAGTGTATGGTGGGTAGTTTGACTGGGGCGGTCTCCTCCTAAAGAGTAACGGAGGAGCACGAAGGTACCCTCAGCGCGGTCGGACATCGCGCATTGCGTGTAATGGCACAAGGGTGCTTGACTGCGAGACAAACACGTCGAGCAGGTGCGAAAGCAGGTCATAGTGATCCGGTGGTTCCGAATGGAAGGGCCATCGCTTAACGAATAAAAGGTACGCCGGGGATAACAGGCTGATACCGCCCAAGAGTTCATATCGACGGCGGTGTTTGGCACCTCGATGTCGGCTCATCACATCCTGGGGCTGAAGCAGGTCCCAAGGGTATGGCTGTTCGCCATTTAAAGTGGTACGCGAGCTGGGTTCAGAACGTCGTGAGACAGTTCGGTCCCTATCTGCCGTGGGCGCTGGAGATTTGAGAGGAGCTACGCCTAGTACGAGAGGACCGGCGTGGAGGTACCGCTGGTGGTCCGGTTGTTTCGCCAGAAGCATAGCCGGGTAGCTACGTACCGACAGGATAACCGCTGAAAGCATCTAAGCGGGAAGCCTCCCTCAAGATAAGATCTCCCGAGGATTTATTCCTCCTAAAGGTCCGTTGAAGACGACGACGTAGATAGGTGGGGTGTGTAAGTGCAGCAATGTATTGAGCTAACCCATACTAATTGACCGTGAGGCTTGATTTGAGAATCCAACTGGTTATTCTTTGGAATATACTTTGGAGCTGAATAAAGCAGCATATCCAATAACTTTTTACAGATTTTGTTTTGATAAGAATTATTTTTGTCATTGCGAGCGCGTAGCGCGCGGCAATCCAACGGGATGGCCACGCTCACTGATGTGAGCTCGCCATGACGGAAATTAAAAGAATGCCTGGCGACCTTAGCGAGTAGGTCCCACCTGATCCCATCCCGAACTCAGACGTGAAACTACTCTGCGCCAATGATACTTTGGGGTTCCCCCATGGGAAAGTAGGGCATCGCCAGGCTACTGTATACACAAAAAACCCGCTTCCGCGGGTTTTTTCTTTTATAATCGGCGTCTGTTGCTTTATTTTTTTGTTAAATTGTTTTTCCGTTGCTCATGTACTTGTATGTACACTCCGCTACTCAAAAACAATTTGCCTCGAACTAAAACAACATACTTGATTATTACAATCCTTTTATTTGTATTTTATGTTACAAACTCAATATAAACTGGAAGACTTCTCTTATGAACTTCCTGAAAAACTAATAGCGCACTATCCATCAACACAGCGTACCGATAGCCGTTTACTTTGTTTGAATAAAAGTAAAGGTAATATTGAACATAAAAAATTTAAAGACATAGTAAATCTTATAAATCCAGGTGATTTGTTAGTTCTAAATAATACGCAAGTTATTCCTGCGCGCTTGTTTGCAAACAAAACGACCGGTGGCAAGGTAGAAATCTTGATTGAGCGAATTTTAGATAAAAAACGGCTTTTAGCACAATTAAAATCAAGTAAATCATTGAAGTTAGGGACGAAATTAATATTAGAAAATGGTGTGAGCCTAGAAATATCCGCTAGAGTGGACAATATATTTGAATTAATTTTTTTAATTGAAGTTCCTTCTATTTTAGAGCTATTAAATAAAATAGGACATATTCCATTACCCCCCTATATTCAAAGAGCGGATGAGTTATTTGATTGGGAGCGCTATCAAACTGTATTCGCATCCACACCGGGTGCAATTGCCGCACCGACAGCCGGTTTACATTTTGATGAAGATTTGTTAACTCAATTAAAAGCCAAAGGAGTCAATATTGCTTATATTACGCTACATGTTGGTTCAGGAACTTTTCAACCCATTCGCAGTATTCGCTTTGAAGATCATCGCATGCATAATGAGCATGTAACGGTGTCAGAAGCAGTTTGTGAACAAATAATCCTTACAAAGGAAAATAATAAGCGTGTTATAGCAGTGGGGACAACAACAGTCAGGAGTTTAGAAACGGCGGCTTTAAAGGATCAAATAAATCCATTTTTCGGAGACACGCGTCTTTTTATTTATCCAGGTTTTGAATTCCGCTGTATTGACGCCTTAATTACCAATTTTCATTTGCCACAATCGACTTTATTGATGTTGGTGTGTACTTTTGCTGGCTATGAGAAGGTTATGCATGCTTATCATCTAGCCATTCAGGAGGGATATCGATTTTTTAGCTATGGCGATGCCATGTGGATTAGTTAAAGAGAAATTTCAACGCGCAAAATTTGCGAATAGGCAACGAACCAGGTAAATTGCTTGGCTTAATATCATGATTCCCTCAGGAGAAAAGTATGAGTTTATTTATCACTGATGCGTTGGCGCAATCGACTGCTACTTCTGTAGCCCCTCAAGCGAATGGATATTCTCAAATTTTAATCCTATTAGGCTTTGTAGTTATCTTTTATTTGCTATTATGGCGGCCACAAGCGAAACGCGCGAAAGAACATCGCCAATTAATGGCTAGCTTAGCGATAGGCGACGAAGTGACGACCACCGGTGGAATTGTCGGTAAAATTACTCGACTCAATAATGATTTAATTAGCCTAAAAGTTGCAGAAAACGTTGAGATTAATATACAAAAAGCAGCTGTTTCTAGTGTATTACCTAAAGGGACTATAAAGTCTTAAATCACTTATGCTCAATAAATATCCTCTCTGGAAAAATAGTTTATTACTGGTGTTGTTGATACTTGGTTTTATTTATGCGGCACCTAATCTTTTTCCAGAGCAGCCCGCTGTACAAATTTCTCCTTCTACCGCGATAATGCATGTGAATCTGGAAGCCTTGCAAACTAAAGTTAATGCATTGATTAAAACCGTACAGATTTCGCCTGTTAGTGAAGAGCTTAATCAGCAAACACTATTACTTCGATTCAATAATACCGACACCCAGCTTAAAGCTAAAGATATTTTATCCTCTGCATTGGGTGATGATTATACCGTAGCGGTTAATTTATTGTCATCGACACCGCGCTGGATGCAGGCTATCGGCGCATCTCCAATGAAACTAGGACTTGATCTGCGCGGCGGTGTACATTTTGCTTTAGAAGTCGACATTAATAATCTTGTTGCGCAACGCATGCAGGGTTTAGCAAAAAATATTAGCGAAAATCTTCAACAAGCGCGTATTCGTTATTTGGAATTAACACCCAAAGAAAAGCAATTATCTATTTTATTCAGAGATATAAGCAGCTTAACTAAAGCCAAAAGTTTATTGCAACAACAGTTTCCGGCATTTGATTTTGCCGAGGCAACTGACAATCCCAAACAGCTTGTCGTCGTTTGGTCGAATCAAGGACTGAATAGTTTACGGCAACTGGCTATCGACCAAACTATCAATACCTTACGAAATCGAATTAATGAATTGGGAGTTGCTGAACCGATTGTTCAACAACAAGGGAGCAATCGAATTTTAGTTGATTTACCTGGCGTTCAGGATATTGCGCGAGCACAACAAATTTTAGGCGGCACAGCGACCATAGAATTTCGTTTAGTGGATACGCTACATGATCCGCATCTCGCGCAGACAAATAACGCAGCGCCTATGGGTTCGCAACTCTATCAATATGAAAATCAGCCAGTATTACTGTACAAACAAGTTATTCTAACAGGTAATTCTATTACTGATGCTTCAACGAGTTTTGATGAGTCGGGACGATCCGCAGTAAGTATTAGTTTGGGCGGAGGCGGAGAAAGTTATTTTCATCAGGTCACCGGTGAAAATGTGGGTAAGCCACTGGCTATAGTGTATGTGGAAACTAAAAGCAGTGTAAAAGTGGTGAATGGGAAAATTACGCATATTCCGCGTAAAGTGGAACGAATTATCAGTATTGCTAGAATTCAAACCGCACTTCCGCCTAATTTTCAGGTAACAGGTTTAACGAATCCACAAGAGGCCCTAAACTTATCTTTATTATTACGTGCGGGTGCTTTACCAGCGCCTATTTATGTTGTTGAACAACGCACCATAGGCCCACAGTTAGGTGCAGAGAATATCCATAAAGGGATTATCTCTATTGTTGTAGGGTTTATTTTAGCTGTCGTGTTTATGGCGGTTTATTATGGAGTATTTGGTGTCATTGCCGATATAGCCTTAGCGCTTAATTTGGTTTTATTAGTTGCCTTATTATCCCTATTGGGTATGACATTAACCTTACCCGGTATGGCGGGGATTGTGCTAACCGTCGGTATGGCTGTTGATGCTAATGTTTTAATATTTGAGCGTATCCGTGAAGAATTACGCAATGGTGTGTCACCACAATCGAGTATTCATGCAGGTTATGATCGTGCATTAATTACTATTATTGATGCCAACGTGACAACCTTAATTGTTGCATTAATATTATTTGGTGTTGGCACAGGCTCGATCAAAGGATTTGCAGTGACTTTAACCATAGGGTTACTCACCTCAATGTTAACCGGGATCATGATAACAAGAGCCTTGATCAATGCATGTTATGGGGGACGTTCTCTAAAACGTTTGCCGATTGGTATTTAGTTTTAAAGAGTAAAAGCTGTGGAATTTTTTAAAAAACAAACCCATATAAATTTTTTAGGCTTACGTCGCTGGGCAGTGGGTTTATCTTTACTATTAGTTATTATTTCTGCTGGGTCCTTAATTACTAAAGGTTTACGTTGGGGTTTAGATTTTACCGGCGGTAGTCAATTACAAGTTTCTTTTAATCATACTGCAGATATACCTTTATTAAGAAAACAATTAATGGCAGCTGGATTTAAAGATACCTTAGTGCAGAGTTACGGAACTTCACATGATGTTTTGATAAGCTTGGCACCTCATCAACAGACTACGCAACATGATTTAAGTGCACAAATTATAAAAGCTTTACCAGGTGCTCAATTAAAACAAATTGAATATATAGGTCCTCAAGTAGGACGAGAGCTAGCCACGCAAGGTGCGCTCGCTGTTTTTATCGCATTATTAGGTATCATGATTTATATCGCGCTGCGTTTTGAGTATCGTTTTGCGGTTGGAGCAGCAATTGCGTTGATTCACGATCCTATTGTTATCTTAGGTATCTTTTCTTTATTTGGTATTGAATTCAATTTGACAGCTTTAGCAGCTATTCTAGCAGTGATTGGTTATTCACTAAATGACACGATTGTTATCTTTGATCGAATTCGTGAAAACTTTCGTAAGCTACGTAAAGGCACCGCAGTAGAAGTCGTCAATCTATCTATTAATCAAACCTTGTCGCGTACTATCATGACATCGGCAACGACATTACTCGTTGTGCTTTCGCTGTGTATTTTTGGTGGAACGATGATACATAGTTTTGCTTTAGCATTGGTAATAGGCATCGTGGTAGGAACTTATTCATCTATTTATGTGGCAGGAACTATTGCAGTGGCATTAGGTCTCGATCGACGTAATTTTTTACCTCCAGTCAAAAGTGTCGATGATAGACCTTAACTCAATGTGACTATGACTAGCTTTTTTGACTAATTGCTTGAAGTAATAAAGGGCAAAGTTTAGGGTTTGCTACCATAATATGACCGCTAGTAAAGTAATCTTCACCGCCTTTTATATCACACGCTATTCCACCGGCTTCTTGAACCAGCAAAACACCCGCAGCCATATCCCAAGGAGCGAGCTCAAGCTCTAAAGCGGCATCTAAACGCCCCGCGGCCACATAGGCTAAGTCTAATGCTGCCGATCCCGTTCGGCGTATACCACTGGCTTGTGACATCATGGCGCGTAAAGCTTCTTTATTAATAGAGGCGGTGAGTGTGTTAAAGCCACGGCTAGGAATTGAGATTCCTATTAAGGATTCTGGAATACTGGAGCGCGCACTGACACGTAAACGTCGCGTATAGCGTTGTGTATTATCTAAATAAGCACCTTGTCCTCGTGTTGCGGTAAAGGTTTCTTGACGTAATGGGTCATAGATCAAGGCATGTTCAATTCGATTTTTTTCATTATCTTTAATAGCAATTGAAACGGCAAAATGTGGAAAATCATGCACATAATTACAGGTTCCATCGAGTGGATCGATAATCCAAGTGTATTTATCACCGTTAATGGGTTCGCTTTCTTCAGCAAGTATTCCGTGACTGGGGTAGGCATCTTGGATAGTAGCGATAATAATTTTTTCTGCTTTTAGATCAATTTCAGTGACAACACCGCGATTGTCCTGTTTTTGTTGCATACGAAGTCGGTCTAGACGGTTTAAACCATCTAAAATAGTTTTGCCTGCCAGACGGGCAGCGCGATCGGCGATATTTAAAAAAGGGTGCATGGATATTGATGATAGAGTGAAAACTAATACAGTATTTTTAAAGTTGTAAGATGATACCATAGCTTATGTATCTAAAATATCTTTCAATCAAATTGTGACGTCCGTTCCATCACCAAACTCCAGGTCAATTGAATATTTTTTCTTTATACACTATATCTTTATGTGCCATAGATAATGGTATGTTTGTGAACTAATACCTAAGTAATTTGAGGTCAGAAGGTTGAAGATGGTAAGGAAGCACCATTTTTTTTACATCTTGCTAAGCAGTATTGTTACCTTAACGGCACTTAACTGCAATGCCACCCCTCCACCACCCCGACTCTCTGGAAATGTCTATGCCAGTGATTATACCGTTGGCCAAGCAGATGTTATGTTGCCACTGGCAGGAGATACGCAGCATAATCTGTATATTGATCCAGCACTGGGATATGGTAGCGATAATCAAGGTTATGCCGATTTAGGTTTAGGCTATCGATGGATAAAGAATGGGGCGGTTATTTTGGGTGTTTACCTCTTTGGGGGATATAGCAAAATAGATAATAATGGGCGACTGTGGGTAGCTAATCCAGGAATTGAAGCCCTAGGTTCACGTTGGGATACGCATCTCAATGGTTATCTTGTGATGGGTGATCGCCATGTAAACGGTGGTGTGTTTAATATTTCTTCATTTACTGGTCATTCTCAGATTGTTGGCCTCCTGAATATGGTTCAAACTGACGGTCCTGGCGCTGATATTAAGCTAGCCTATCAACTATTTTCTCAAACATCATTAAAAGCTTTTCTAGGTAGTTATTTCTTTGCCCCTACACAAGGTAAAATTTGGGGAGGGACAACAGGCCTAGAATATTGGCCAGCGTCCTATCTCAAGGTTTTTGCGGCATATAACTATGATAATCTGCAACACAATACGGCTGCTATAGGTTTGGGTATCGAATTGGGTGGCACACACGTACATCGCAGTGACCCTGCGCTAGAAGAACGCATCACGGATCCGGTGGATCGTTACTTGGCTGAGCTTGGTCATGGTGCAAAAATACCCAGTCGCAAAACAACTTACCTAACTTTCAGTCCTGAAGTGGTAACGAATACGGGTAGCCTGGTATTTTTTAGCCAAACGGGCACACCGAATAATGGCGGAATTGGATTAACTTCAGACAACTGTACGTTTGAAAATCCCTGTGGGCCCACCGATTTAACTGACACAGGTGCAGCAACACTAGCTACCTTAGTTCCCAACACCGTGATGTATTTTAATGGGGGCAATTATAATGCTTTAGATGTGCCAGGTGGAACCAACCCAGTGACGTTGCAAATGGGACAAACTCTTTCTGCGCGCACAGCAGATTATAGCCAAGCCGCAACCGGTGCTCAACGCTCGACCTTTAATGGTGCGCTTATTCTTCCAGGGAACAATACGCTAGAAAATATAATTCTTGCATCAATTCCGATTACGTTTCCGGGGAATGGGGTGGAAATCGATGGGGGTTCGAACGTTATTACGAACAGTCAGATCGGCACTCCCACTAACGCCTTCAATACCGGTCTGTTTATAGATGCAGGAAGTGTTTTATTGCAGGGCGGTGAGCTCAATGCAAGCGGGGATAGTGCGTTGGCTGTTTTAGCAGCAGGGAGTTCTTTTGTTAAGCTAGCGGCTAGCACTGTTTCAGTAGTAGGAGGAAATGACGATGTGGGTGGAGCGGTGCTTTTAGATATGTCAAACGCAAATATTAGTGATACGGTCTTTAATATAGAAGGCATTAATGCACCAATCAGCGATAATTTAGCTCTTTTTGGGGTAGCACTTACGAATGGCACTAAAGCTACTGTAGTTAATAGTAAAATTAATCTCTCTGGAACTACACAGAATCAGGTGGTTGGTTTATTAGCGGAAGACAGCTCAAGTTTAGCGGCTAGTCAAGTAACTATGCAGCTGATTAATAACGGTACCGGCATCCCCAGTGGATTGCAAACTTTAGATAACGCTATTGCCACTGTTGAAAATACGCAGGTTTCTGTGAATGGAAATATAGCAATCGGTCTTCTTAGTAAGAATGTTTCGTCTGTTAAGCTTGTAAACACTGCAATTTCGGTAACGGGTGTAGGTTCTTTGGCTGGCATTTCGGCAGATGATTTCGCCTCTGTCACCGCTATTAGTCCCACAATCGCTGTTGCCAATCAAACGCCAGATCCAGCGCCTGCCCTACAGGCGATGGGCATCGGTAGTACTATTGTAGTAAACAATGGAGTAATAATTTCCACTGGACCTGCGGCAGCAATTGTCGCTGTCGCCGGCGCTAGTGTTGTTCAAATACATGCTAGTACTTGTGTGTTAAATGGAGCGCCCATTGCTTGTCCTTAGGCGATGGCGAAAAGAAATGTCTGTGCTTATTTTCCTGTAAATTCTCAAGAAAGAGCTTGAGTTCAATTTGACGACATTAATCCTTTATGTGAAGCTAGGTGTTTAAACAATAATATAAATCTAAACTGATTCCGACATGATAGAGTATAAAAAAGCCTACTAGTCGAAAGGTTTACAGGTAAAACCATGCCGCTTTCACAAATTCGGATCGTTCTCATTAATACAACCGATCCTGGTAATATTGGTGCTACCGCCCGTGCGATGAAAACCATGGGTCTAAAACAGCTTTATCTGGTTGAACCTAAGTCCTTTCCACATGTGAATGCATCGGTACGAGCGAGCAATGCGATTGACGTATTGGCTGAAGCAACAGTCGTCGATGACTTAGCTACAGCAATCCAGGATTGTCATTTAGTATTTGGTACCAGTACGCGTATTCGCGAACTCAATTGGGTTTCTCTAACTGCCCGAACGGCGGCTGAGAAAATAGCGATTAAGTCCAAGCAGAATGTAGCCATCGTATTTGGACGTGAACGATGCGGCCTTACCAACAAAGAGTTACAACAATGTCATTTTCAAATTAATATCCCAGCGAATCCTGATTATAGTTCCTTAAACTTAGCTGCTGCAGTGCAAATTGTATGCTATGAGTTACGCATGGCTTTTTTACAGCAAGAAAATAAGATTGAGGAAAAAGCTATCCAGTTAGCAGATGTCCAACAACAAGAATATTTTTACCAACATTTACATGACATACTGAATAAAATTGAATTTTTAAAGCCGCTGCGTAGCCAACAAATCATGCATAGATTACGTCGTTTATTTAGCCGATCCGAATTAGATGAAACCGAAGTGAAAATTTTACGAGGAATATTAAGCACTATTGAAAAAAAATTAGCTTCTAAGTCATAAATCTTGTCTATTTTTCATGAATAATAAATTTCACTGCCAACTTATCAAATCCAGCAAAAATTGTAATGCTCGAGTCACCAAAATAACCACAGCGCATGGGGATGTGTTAACGCCTGCTTTTATGCCCGTAGGAACACGAGCATTTGTTAATCATATGACACCCCACGATCTGATAGATGCAGGTTCGCAAATTATCTTAGGTGGTAATACCTATCATATGTTACTCAATCCTGGCATGGGGGTTATTTTAGCCAGCGGAGGCATGCATCGTTTAATGGCTTGGGATGGACCTATGTTAACCGATAGCGGCGGTTTCCAAGTATTTAGCTTGTCTAAAAACGCCAAAATTTGTCGCATTGATGCGGATGGGGCACATTTTAAACATCCTATTACTGGGAAAGTGATCCATTTGACACCCAAAAGCTCTATCGAGGCGCAAAGAATTATTGGTGCCGATATCATCATGGCGTTTGATGAATGTACACCTGAAAATGGTGGCAGAGATGCTGCATTAGCGGCGATGGATCGCACGCATCGTTGGTTATTAGCATCCAAAGAAGCCTATCTCGCTTCAGATTCAGTTTATAGTCATCAACAAGCTTTATTTGGAATAATTCAAGGTGGAAGTTTTAGGGATCTTCGCGAATTGAGTACACAATTTATTTTAGCAGCACAACTGGATGGCATTGCTATCGGTGGAGAAGTGATTGGTTTTGATATGCAAAAAACGGTTGAGGTCATCGATTGGGTTCGGCCTTTATTACCGGATAATAAAGTGCGTTACACCATGGGTGTGGGACTGAATCCACAAGATCTTATTGATGTAGCGGCTAAGGGAGTTGATTTATTTGATTGTGTCGCACCCACGCGCAATGCACGACATGGTGCACTTTATCACGGAAATATTATCAAAAAAGGGAATTGGTTAGAATTTATCAGTGAAAAAAATCAATCAAGAATATTGATTAAAAAATCTATTTACGCAAAAGATGAAAGCCCTATTTTAGCAGGGTGTTTATGCTATACTTGTCGGCATTTTACTCGCGCCTATTTACATTTTTTATTTAAACAAGGATCGTCTCTTTATAACCAGCTGGCATGCATACATAACATACACATCATGCACAATGTTTGTGAACAAATTCGACATTTAATCTTTGATGAATAAGTAACAAAGATTTTATTCTAATGGATTGCCAGCGGTAATTTTTTATCGGTTTCTGCGGAACAACATCGATACAAACGCAATAATCGCTAATACTATGAATATGAAAAAGAGTATTTTGGCAATACCGGCGGCTACAACAAAAACACCTGTGTATCCGACGATGGCAGCAATGATAGCAATAGCTAGAAAGATAAATGCCCACGCTAACATAATACATCTCCTCTATTTAAATGGTTTAAGCTTTAAGGTTAGTTGATGAATCCAGTAGTCGCAAGTGGCGACAGTCATTCTTAGAAAAGTGTCGTCATATTTTGGTCGTTTTGACAACAGGAGTATAAAATATGTCTAGAAACGAATCACAAACAATAGATTCTGTCTTAAACGAAATCAAGGTTTATCCTCCGTCAAAAAGGTTTTCCGATCAAGCGACGATAAAATCTATGGCTCAATATGACGAGATTTATCGCTATTCTATGCAACAACCCGAACAATTTTGGGCTAACATTGCTGGTGAATTACATTGGATGCAAGCTTGGAAAAAGGTATTAAATTGGCAGGAACCGTATGCAAAATGGTTTGAAGCCGGTAAAACCAATCTGTCTTATAATTGCCTGGATCGACATCTGGAACATTATGCAGAGAAAACCGCGTTGATCTGGCAGGGCGAACCAGAAGAAACACGTCAATTTACTTATAAGCAACTACATCAAGCGGTTTGTCAATTTTCGAATGGATTAAAAAACTTAGGTGTAAAAAAAGGCGATTGCATCACGCTGTATATGCCTTTAATACCTGAGCTCATCATTGCCGTATTAGCGTCTGCGCGCTTAGGGTGCATACATAATGTCGTGTTCGGCGGTTATTCGGTACAAGCTTTAGACAACCGTATTCAAGATTCCAAATCCAAATTTGTGATTACTGCGGATGGTGGTTATCGACGCGGCAAGATCATTCCACTTAAACAGGTGATGGATGAAGCCTTACTTAGTTGTCCGTTAGTAGAAAAAGTAATTATTTATCAAAGAACCCATGCTGAAATTCCTTTAAAAGCAGATCGTGATGTTTGGTGGCATGACCTAATAGCAGGAGTTAACGAAAACTGTCCTGCAGAAGCTATGGATAGTGAAGATACGCTTTTTATTCTTTATACTTCGGGTTCTACTGGCGTACCGAAAGGGATTTTTCATTCCACTGGCGGCTATATGGTAGGCGCTTATTATACTTCCAAGATAGTTTTTGATCTAAAACCAGAGGATGTTTACTGGTGTACGGCCGATGTGGGTTGGATCACAGGTCATACTTATGTAGTTTATGGGCCACTATTAAATGCCGCGACGGTGCTTATCTATGAAGGAGCTCCTGACTGGCCTAAACCAGATCGTTTTTGGCAGTTGATTGAAACTTACCGAGTTAGTATTTTTTATACGGCTCCTACTGCGATACGTTCTTTTATGAAATGGGGTAATGACTGGATAGATAAAAAAGATTTATCCAGCTTAAGATTGTTAGGCAGTGTGGGCGAACCCTTAAATTCGGAAGCTTGGGTTTGGTATTTTGAAAAAATTGGTAACAAACGCTGTCCCATTGTTGATACGTGGTGGCAAACAGAAACCGGATCAATAATGATTGCGCCACTCCCTGGAGCAACGCCGACTAAACCCGGTTCCGTTGCCAAACCCTTACCTGGTGTGGAAGTGGATATTGTGGATCCCGCGACCGGACTTCGAGTCGAGCAAGGCAAAGGAGGCGCGTTGGTCATTCGTCGACCCTGGCCGAGTATGTTACGCGGCATTTGGAATGATCCAAAACGATATAAGGAACAATATTGGAGTAAAGTTCCGCATGCTTATTTCTCTGGCGATAGTGCTCATTATGATGAACAAAATTATATTTGGATTATGGGACGTACTGATGACGTCATTAAAGTGTCTGGGCATCGTTTGGGATCCGCGGAAATTGAGGCCGCTTTAGATAGTTATCCGGCAGTTGCTGAATCTGCAGTGGTACCTATTCCGGATAAGACCACCGGTCAGGCTATCGTTGCTTTCGTTGTGCTAAATGATGCTGTAAAACCATCGCCAATATTAAAAACAAATATTATGAATCAAGTTCGCAGCACTATTGGCGCTTTAGCACTGCCTAAACGCTTAATTTTTACAGTCGCTTTACCAAAAACGCGTTCTGGGAAAATTATGCGCCGCTTATTACAAGACATTGCAGTGAACCGTCAAATTGAACAGGATACATCGACATTAGAAGATTTCTCAGTGCTTAAACAAATACAAGAACAGCAAATACAAGAAAAACAAAACGGAGAATCAAGTAATCATTATGCAGAGTAAAAATATTATAGTTATTCCCGCGCGATATAATTCAGGTCGTTTTCCAGGAAAGCCATTGAAGTTGATTAAAGGCCATAGTTTAATCTATCGAGTTTGGTCTATTGCTAAGACTATTAAGCATGTTGATGAAGTCTATATAGCAACCGATCATGCCGATATTCAAACTCACGCTTTAGGTTTTGGTGGCAAAGTTTTGATGACCGGAGAACATAATAATGGCACGGAACGTAGTTTTGCCGCACTTTCGTTATTAGAAAATAAACCGGATATTATTTTAAATTTACAGGGAGATGCAGTGTTAACGCCGCCCTGGATTATTCAAGATTTAATCGATGCCATGATCGCTAATGCGCAGTTAGAAATAACTACACCGGCTACGCTCATTAATAGAGAGCAATATTCTGTAATGGAAAAGCTTAAATCAAAAGGTGAAGTGGGTGGAACCATGGTCGTTTGTGATAAAGATTTAAATGCTATGTATTTTTCTAAAAGTATGATTCCCTATTTAAGAGATACGCAGATGGAGTCACCACCTCTTTATCGGCATATTGGTTTATATGCGTATCGTTACGCGGCCTTAAAAACTTATGTTTTATTACCGTCAACCCCCTTAGAAAAATTAGAAGGGTTAGAGCAATTGCGAGTACTAGAAAATGGCAAACCGATACGTGTGGTTATCGTGGATTATAAAGGACACACGCATGCTTCTATAGATAGCCCAGAAGATGTTCTTCGCGTTGAAAAGTTAATAGACACAGAAGGCGAATTAGTTCCCCTATAATCAATAAATGATATAAATATGAAAGTTATTTTATCTCGACATGGTAATACGTTTTCTACGAGCGATCCGGTGGTATGGGTCGGTGCGACACAAGATTTACCTCTCGTAGATTCAGGTATCTTACAAGCTAAATGTCTGGCACAAGCTTTGCAAAAAGCCGATAGTCATCCTAAAGCTGTTTATTGTGGTCCTTTAAAAAGAACACGTGATTACGCAGCTATTGTGTTAGAACAATTACATTCCGCTGTAAAACCTATTGTGGATTCCCGTTTAAACGAAATCGATTATGGAAATTGGGCGGGTCTTAGCAATACACAAATTCAAGAAATAGGCGAGGGTGACGATTTATCTGCTTGGGAAAATTTAAGTGTTTGGCCAAAAATTGCGGCCTGGTCAGGATCTCCAGCGCATATGGCTAAAGAAGTTAAAGAGTTTAGCAATGATTTAGAGAAGCAATATGATCCGGAAGATACTATTTTAGTGATTTCTAGTAATGGTCGGCTACGATATTTTCTAAAGCTTATTCCAGGTCTATTCGAACAACAGGTACAGAATAAAGAATTTAAAGTAGCCACCGGCAATATTTGTTTATTAACCCATGAAAATAGAAAATGGCAAATGAAATTTTGGAATAAAAAACCCGAGTATCTTTTGCAATATAAAAATGAAAGTTAAAGCAGGCTATATCAATTAATTTATTCTACAAAAAAGTTAAAATAAGTATTTTTATAAGGTTCATTTTTTAAAGTAAAATGCCACCATTCGGTTCTTATTGGCATAAAGCCATGCTTGCTCATTAATGATCGTAACAACATTCGGTTTTTAAATTGTTCAGGAGTAATATCCCGATTGTCCGGATGTGATAATGGATCTAGATAATCGAAAGGCGTGCCCATATCAAGAACTTGATTGCTTGTAAGATCAACAATAGTTAGATCAACTGTGCTGCCTCGGGTGTGGCCTGAACGACGTGCAATGTAACCGCGTTTAAAAAGCTCTTTTTTATCAATATTTGGATAAAACAAACTTTTCGTTCTCTCATCACTATTTTGACTCCATAGGATAAAATCATTAACCGCCATCTGTGGTCGATAACAATCATAGACCAATAGACCCAAATTTTGCTCATTTAGTGCGGTTTGTACCTTCAATAAGGCATGAGCAGCGGCACTGCTTAAAATACAGACAGGTTTTTTATAACCGGTAATTGGGCGACCAACAAAATTATTACTACCAAAATAACGGATATCTTGCTTAATGTTAGAAATAATCGCAGTTACATAAACAAAATTATCCGGTTTTTCTTCTGCAAAAACATCCATAGCCATAAAACCCAGCAGGTAAAAAAATATAAGCCACTTAGTAAAAACTATTTTATACATAAAAAAATGGATAATAAAAAAATCTATATGTATTTTACAGTAGAAAATTTATTTCAGCTAGCAAAGATAAACAGTTACGTTTCGCTACATTCCCAATACTTTGGCGCTTGCTGGTGAGTTTCGGCTTTGAAAAATTTAAAATTTTAACAAAGAAGAACTAACTAAAAAGTGTTACAGAAATGGGATCGTTACTCTTCGAAAACATCAGCTATGTTTTTTGCTTCTAAAATCTTTTCACTCCACCCGAGTAAAGTCTCTGAATCTGCCTTAAGCAGCATAGCTAAGTAATGTGCCGGTATCTGGCAAAATTTGCGTTGTAATTGACGTTGCAGTACAGCGTATTCTCCTTGTTGGATCCCTTTTTGGATTCCGATCCGTTCAAAACTTGTAATATAAGTCATACCGTGTTCCCCTTCAAATTGCTGAATTTCTTGATTATAACGTATTTCTAAACACTCAGGCAGCGT
>JBHGAL010000013.1:0-47675 GCA_041949685.1 Wolbachia endosymbiont of Folsomia candida | reverse complement strand
CAATTGTAAACACCCTCTAATTTTTTATCGCTTTTTTAGCATGGTTAAGAACGGAAAATTAAGTATGATTAGAGTGAGATGCAACTAATTGAATCTCATATTTGACCGGATTTTCTGGACAAGCGTTTATTCCACATTCTAAATATGTAGAAATTCCATTAAGAATGGCTAAAACAAAAACTAAAGCAAAAGAAACATGGGCTAATAATTGCATTCCTTTGGTTTTGGATGGTTCGTTATATACGTATTGAGGAAAAATACTAAAAATAATAGATATATAAATGATAACGCCCACACATAAAAGGAACAGCCAAGTATATAGATGTAAACCAAGTAAAGGCAGACCATAACCGGGATCACCTGGGATTACATGAAGAAAAATTTGACGAACACAAATAGCTGCCGTCAATATTGCCGATAAGAGGGATAAAGTATAATGGGCCGGACGGATCTTAAATTGCACATTTAGCAAAAATCCAAATGCTATTGCTAATACGCCAAGCCGTTGCAGCAGACATAGGGGACAAGGCAACTCGTGATAACGTATTTGTAAAACAAAAGCCACTAACAGCAAAAAAGCCAGGCCTAAAGCATCGATAGCGTTCAGGGCTTTAATAATGTTGGTTACTTTAGAGGGCTGCACAATAATCACCTTTAAAATTGCAGCGATAACTGGTTGCTTATATGATGAATAAACACAAACGTTGTTAGTAATAAAAAGACGATAAATAAACCTATAGCAAGCCTACGCTGTTTGCACCAGGCCAAGAGCACACAAAGACTATAGAAAAAGAATAGTGCTAACATAACTATCTACTGTATAAGTGCTTCTAATCTAGCCTAGTTTATAAAAAAAATCTATGCTGCGTATTCCCTCGCCGTGGGATGATTTGCTCATTTCCATCAAATAGTTCTATTCTTGAATCTATTCTAGGCAGAATGCTTATCTAATATCGATTGTATCCCCGTCCATGCCTTAAGCTTAGGCACAGATTCCACCAAAATTTCATCACTAACAAGCTGTTCGGCTTCATGCAAGTATTTATATAGCATCTGACCGTATTGGCTAGCATCATTAGGCATGCAAATCCAAGTTAAGTTTTCATATTTTTTCTTTGCTGGACCTAGTCCGAGCACTGTTAATATTTTATTCTGATTTAAATAAGCATCGATAATGCACTCCAATTCTTGTTTAGAAACCTGTTTTAACAACGGCTTTCTAGATAGGCGATGAGATAATATGGATTTATCAATTTCGTAATGAGTAACGGATTGTAATTGCTCTAATGAAATAGCACCTAATCTAAGTATTCGCGGAACGTCAAAAGTGACATCAATAATCGTCGATTCAATACCAATAGAACAAGGACCACCATCAAAAATAAGTTCGATCCTATTATCAAATTCCTCTCGCACATGCTCGATTTGAGTAGGACTGAGGTGAGCGGAGCGATTCGCAGAAGGTGCTGCCAATCCACTGCCAAAAGACTTTAAAATAGCTTGTGCAATAGGATGATCCGGCACTCGTAAACCTATTTTATCTTGGCCACCGGTTAAGGCGGCCAACACTGTTTTTTGTTTATGTAAAATAAGCGTCAATGGGCCTGGCCAAAAATGTTGAGCTAATTTTTCAGCTATTGGAGGAATGTCGCAAGCCCATCTATCTATTGAGTGCTCTTTGCCTAATAAAACGCTTAAAGGTTGATTTAAAGGACGTTGTTTTAAAGCAAAAATTTGCTCAATGGCCACTAAATTTCTTGCATCCCCTGCCAAGGCATAGACCGTTTCAGTAGGAAAAACAATCAGTTTTCCCCTTTTTAAAAGCTTAATAGCTTCAGAAAGTTCATCTATAGTAATCATTTAATCATGCTCAATCATTAAGAGGCGCCTTCTAATATCTAATCGGTAGGAAAAAATTATCCGTCATACCATTAAATAGATTATAATGTTTTGCCTTAATTTGAACAAATTGCTTAAAATCGGCATTGCGTGAAGCGCAACGCACTTTAATTTTTAAAACATCTAAAAAGATTGGATTCGTAAAGGATTTATGAATAAAATAATCTTAAGCTATATCTATAAATTTTTAAAAAGTTCCTCTTTTATCTTTTTCGTAGGAATATCCTGCTCATTTTTATCAAACTTAGCATTTGCCAGCTCAAATGCTGATAAGACAAAAAAAAATCCGGAACTTAATATCCCCTATCCTGCTATTAATTATCCTAAAGACGCTGCATTACGCAAACTGATTAAACGTGGCGAATATTTAAGTAAAGCTGGTGATTGTATCGCTTGTCACACGGATACTAAACATCAAGGTAAACCCTTTGGCGGTGGTCTGGGAATTTATACCCCGTTTGGGAGCATTTACTCCCCGAATATAACGCCAGATAAAACCACAGGGATAGGGTCATGGAGTGATAAAGATTTTATCCGCGCCATGCATGAAGGTATTGCGCCTAATGGAAGTTATTATTTTCCGGTATTTCCTTTTGCTAGCTTCACCAAGATCAATAACAATGATTTATTAGCAATCAAAGCCTATCTCTTTAGTTTAACTCCGGTTAAAAAAACTAACCAGGCCAATGAAATGATGTGGCCATTTAATTGGCGTTTTTTGCAATTAGGATGGCGAATTTTATTTTTTCGTTCTGGAGAGTATGCAATCGATCAACAGCAAACCGAATCATGGAATCGTGGTGCCTATTTAGTTCAAGGGTTAGGCCATTGCGGCATGTGCCATACCCCTTTAAATTTGTTAGGTGCAGAAAAAAAGAAAAACTATCTAACGGGTGGTTTTATCCAAGGTTATTACGCACCTAACATTAGTGCAAGTGGATTAAAAGACGCCAGCATCAACGATATCCGCGCGGTGTTTACGCAAAATAAAATGTTAAGAAATTCCGGTATCGTCGCGGGCCCTATGGCAGAGGTTAATAGTAACAGTCTTAAGTATTTATCTACTGACGATTTAAATGCGATGGCCATTTATCTAAAAACTGTAAAAAGTAAAATGCCCTATTCAGCTTTCAGTGGACCTATTACGCCCAAAACCGGTCATAAAGTTTATGAGTCTTATTGCGCTGTTTGTCATGCCAGCGGGGCCGCAGGCGCTCCTAAATTGGGTGATAGCGCTGAATGGAAAAAACGTCTCAAACAAGGAAAAAATGTCGTTTATGATCGAGCTATTCACGGTTTTAACTCGATGCCACCTAAAGGTACTTGCAACGGCTGCTCAGATGATGCAGTAAAAGCCGCAGTGGATTACCTCATTCTGAATGATCAAGGCGGCACGACTGCAGCCATACCTTTACAAGAAATTCCACTCAGTCTAGAAGTAGGAAAACAAATTTATCGACAACATTGTGCTGTCTGTCATGATAATGGGAAATTAGGCGCGCCGATCTTAGGAGATAAGACTCGTTGGAAACCCATCATAGCAAAAAATATAGATGTATTATTTGCCCATACCATTTATGGGTATAAAAAAATGCCTGTAAAAGGCGATTGTAAAGATTGTAGTAATTCTGAACTGCAAGCGAGCGTTAAATATATGGTTGAAGAGAGCAAAATCACCGGAAATTATTCGCTATGGTAAAGTTTTAGGCTTAGCTGCATTTTTTAAATTAATTGTATTTTTTTATTAGAGTAATAAAAAAGGATAACGTTGACATGGATCATGTTAAAAGATTTTTTTTAGTTTTTTTTATTAGTCTTAAATTTCTAGTTACTCCCGGATTGGTTTTCGCAGCATGGCAAACCAATATGCCCGTAGGCGTAACGCCTATCAGCCATGCCATTTATCATTTGCATATGTTGGTATTTTGGATCTGCGTAGGAATTGCTATCGTAGTTTTTAGCATCATGATTTATTCATTAATTCGGCATAGAAAATCACGAGGAGTCAATGCCGCTCAATTTCATGAACATTTTGCTTTAGAAATTGCTTGGGCTATCGTACCGTTTATTATCTTAATCGTCATTGCAATTCCTGCCACTAAAACCCTGATCATAATGAATGACAATAGCGATCCTGAGCTAACGATAAAAGTTACTGGATATCAATGGCGATGGCGTTACGCCTATTTAGATCAAGGTATCGATTTTTTTAGCAATCTCTCTACGCCTGCCGAAGAATTACAAAATCAAGCGAAAAAAAATAAATGGTATTTATTAGAAGTCGATCATCCACTCGTCGTACCTATTCATAAAAAAATCAGATTTTTATTTACTTCAAATGACGTTATACATTCATGGTGGGTACCAACTTTGGGCATTAAGCGCGATACTATTCCAGGATTTATTAATGAAGCCTGGGCAAAAATAGATTCTGAGGGCACCTATCGCGGTCAATGCGCTGAATTGTGTGGAACAAATCATGCGTTTATGCCTATCGTTGTAAAAGCAGTCAGTGATACAGAGTTTAACCTATGGGCCAAACAACAATCAGGAGAACTTCTTCATGGAACACGCACTTGATAGGGAACATTCGGTCCCACAAGGTTTTTTAGCATTCATTAAGCGTTGGTTGTTCACAACCAATCATAAAGAAATTGGAACATTGTATCTCCTTTTTAGTCTACTCATGTTTTTTATCGGCGGCATCTTTGCTTTATTGATCCGCGCAGAGTTATTTCAACCGGGTGCGCGTTTGCTTAATCCAGAATTTTTTAATCAAATGACAACATTACATGGATTAGTGATGTTGTTCCTTGCCATCATGCCGGCCTTTTCCGGTTTTGCGAACTGGATGATCCCATTAATGGTAGGCGCGCCTGATATGGCCATGCCGCGTATGAATAATTGGGCATTTTGGATCTTGCCAGTTGCGGCAATTTTACTTTTTAGTACCTTATTTATGGATGGTTCGGCACCTAATTTTGGTTGGACTATGTATGCCCCCTTATCAACCACCTACGGACCGGCTAGTACCGATTATTTAATTCTTGCGATCCATTTAATGGGACTTTCTTCACTAATGGGCGCTATCAATATTATTGTCACGATACTGAATCTTCGTACTCCGGGTATGACGATGATGAAAATGCCGATATTTTGTTGGAGTTGGTTCGTGACGGCTTTTTTACTTATCGGTGTAATGCCCGTTTTAGCGGCTGCGGTGACCATGATGCTCATGGATAGACATTTTGCCACAAGTTTTTTTAGTGCCGCTGGCGGAGGTGATCCATTACTCTATCAACATCTATTTTGGTTTTTCGGTCATCCTGAAGTTTATATTATCATTCTTCCCGCTTTTGGTATTATCTCGCAAATTATTCCGACGTTTAGCCGTAAAAAGCTTTTCGGTTATCGGTTTATGGTGTATGCATTGCTAGCTATTGCATTCCTATCTTTTATTGTTTGGGTACATCATATGTTTGTAACCGGTGTACCTTTAGCCGCTGAGTTATTTTTTATGTACACCAGTATGCTGATTGCTGTTCCAACAGGGGTGAAAGTTTTTAACTGGGTAACCACCATGTATCGCGGCGCAATAAGCTTTGAAACCCCGATGTTATTTGCTTTAGCATTTGTTATTTTATTCACCATCGGTGGTTTTTCGGGTGTTATGTTATCCATGGTGCCCGCGGATTTTCAATATCAAGATACCTACTTTGTAGTTGCACACTTCCACTATGTTTTAGTACCTGGGGCTTTATTTGGCGCTATTGCGGGAGCTTATTATTGGTTACCTAAAATGACGGGTGTGATGTACAACGAACGTTTAGGTCAATGTCACTTCTGGTTATCTGTCATCGGCGTGAATCTGACTTTTTTCCCGATGCACTTTTTAGGTCTCGCGGGAATGCCAAGGCGAGTGGCAGATTATTCATTACAATTTGCAAATTTTAATGCAATTGCCAGTATAGGTGCTTTTATTTTTGGTTTTGCACAATTATTTTTCCTGTATATTATTATTCAAGCTATGCGCGGAAAAGGAAAAAAAGCGACTTCTCAGGTTTGGGAAGGCGCTGAAGGTTTAGAATGGACATTAAGTTCACCTCCTCCTTTACACAGTTTTACTACACCACCCAAATTTGAGTAATATACGCTTCGCACTTAGATTTTTAGCTGTGAGTATACAAAAGCATGACAGTTAGAATAGCGAAATTATCAAATAAAAAAATTTTAATTTTGCTCTGTTTTACGACGTTAAGTATGTTCGGCTTTGGATTTGCCATGATTCCGCTTTATAACGTGCTTTGTAAAAATTTAGGTATTAATGGAAAGACCGATCAAAATGCCTATATAACTTCGAATGAAATTGATTTATCGCGTAGTATTCGTGTGGAATTTATGACCAACAACAACAACTATCTTCCCTGGGATTTTTACCCTAGACTTCGGCATATACAATTACATCCGGGGGAAAATATATTGATTTACTTTGCAGCTAAAAATAATTCGAACCGGCCCATGACCGTACAAGCCATTCCCAGCGTTTCTCCCGGATTAGCCGCACGTTTTTTAAAAAAAACCGAATGCTTTTGCTTTACTCAGCAAACATTTAATCCAGGTCAACAACGAGACATGCCGGTTTTATTTCATATTGATCAGCATTTACCCAGAGATATTAATACGATTACTTTAGCCTATACCTTATTTGATACAACGGGTTTAAAACTACGCAAATTAGCAACCCAATCTTTAGCACATATTCCAGATTGAAGGTCAAATAAAAGTATCTGTTGTAGGCATCATCAACCTTTGTTAAGGTGATTATTAAATGTTAAGGTGATTATTAAATTTTATGTCTTTATTCATAAGATGAGATGTCCATTATTCTTAAAGCCTAATCCATGAATTATTTTAACTTAGCAAAATTCAATATTTTATTAACTCTTATCTTTTTGTTTTTACTACAAGGATTTAATCCAGTTTTTTCTGCGTCGTTAGCCCATCAAACGGAGCAAAATCGGCTTATTATTACTTTGGACCCAGCTGATCGTTGTAATTATAACCAACGCATAAAATCGATAGTCTTGCATTACACCGTTATAGGCGAAGATGATTCTCGGACTGTACTCAAGCAGGGTGGCGTGAGCTCACATTATTTGATCCCTAAAGAAGCTAAATCTAATGGCACTGATCTGTGGCAGTTTGTTGCAATGAAAGATCGTGCCTGGCATGCGGGAAAAAGTTATTGGCAAACGCGAACTAATCTCGATGACACATCAATAGGTATAGAAATTGTTAACTATGGATATGGGCTAGTACAAGCATCAGGTAAAATATTATGGCCTTACCAAGTAGAAAACAAAATTAAATATCTGCTTATTCAGGAAACAAAAAAGGATAAAAACTTTTATCATTTGTTGATTAAAAAAAACCTACTCAATGCATTCCTTGAGAATATCATGCGTGGTTTGGTTCCTCCACGCGACGACTTAATTTATAAAAAATATGTACTGAAAAAATATATTCAAAAATATACTACAATAGTTGATAATTTACGGGAAAAAAATGATCCTTTTTTGAATATTAAAATAAATGATCTTTATAATTTGCAGCAACAAGGTAAATTAGTTTGGGATGACTACACTCCTCATCAGCGTAAAACACTCGTACTTTTACTTAAAAAATTAACTAAAGAACTAGAAATAAAAGATAAAAATAATAACATTTGTGCACAAATTGAACCAACTGCTATTGTCGGTCATTCAGATATTGCTCCCAGTAGAAAATCAGATCCAGGTCCACGATTTCCATGGAAATATTTAGCTGAGCACGGTATAGGTGCTTGGCCTGATGAGCAAGCTGTTAATACTATTCTAAAAGAATTATCAAAAGACAAAAAAATTAACATCGCTAGTTTGCAAGATAATTTACGTCTATATGGATACAACATCCAAACCACCAAAATATTAGATCAACAAAGTAAAGATATCATTCGTGCCTTCCAATGGCATTTTGAGCCAGACAACGCTTCCGGAATTCCCAGTTTAAAAACAGTTGCTTTATTAGACGCGTTAATTAAAAAATATCATCCAGAAGAATATCAACAAATCATTCATCTGCAACAGATAAATTTAATTACCGAGTTTAAAAATATCTTTAATGCTGGATTGATGGATATTAAAAAACAATTTTTAATTTTAAATAAAGAATTAAGCATTGAAGAGAAAAAAATAGATTTATTTTTCTAATGGAATAAACTCAACTAGATCACGTTAAAGGACAAACGCGGATGAAAAAAAAAGACTCTTCTTATTATGTGCCCGAACAAAGTGCTTGGCCCATTATTGGTGCACTAGCATTGTTATTTTTAGCGTTCGGTTCACTTAACATAGAAAAACTCTGGGGACTTATTGCATTTATAGTCGGCGTAGCTGGATTAATGTTTATGCTGACCGGCTGGCTATGGAATGTTACACAAGAAAGTAATGCTGGATTATACAATCAACAAATGGATAAAACCTTTCGCTGGGGTATGTGTTGGTTTTTAATTTCTGAACTATTTTTATTTGGTTTATTAATCGGCTCTATTATTCACGTACGATTTTCCATTACACCATGGCTAGCAGGACAAAGTGGCGATGCATCCCAGTTAACCCATTATTTACTATGGCCAGATTTTGTTAAGCATTGGCCTTTAATCAAACCTCCTGCTTCAACAGTTGCTGCCACCACACCGAGCTTAGCCTCTATGCGTCAGATTCCGCTTATTAATTTAATTATTTTACTGTCTAGTGCCTTGCTTTTGACAGATTCACTCTTTCATTTAAAAAAAATGCACTTTAGATTATGTCGTGTTACCCTAAATATAGCCATATTTTTAGCCTGCATTTTTTTAATTTCACAAACCTATTATTTTTTTCATCTCATTCATGCCCATATCATTGCTAAAAGTGGTGTTTATGGTAGTTTTTTAATCGCATTCTTAGGACTACATCTAATTAATATTGTCGCTGCATTGCTATTTTTATGCATTTTATGGATTCGCATCTATAAAAATAAATTATTAGAAAAAAATTCTTTTTCATTTGATGCTGCTGTTTGGTGGTGGGATTTCCTTGCAGCGATTTTGGCATTAGGATTTTTTTGGATTTTTTAAAGCTATGAAAAAAAATGGTGTTTATATACAATTCAATAACTATTGCTTTGCGCCCACTTTATTTCCCAGTGTAATGGTAACCTTTTTACTTCCGCTACTTATTTACTTAGGTTGTTGGCAAATCCATCGCGGCGATAACAAAAATCATATTCAGAAAATATTTCAGCAACGATCTTTATCAACACCTATTGATTTAAATCATGATAACAACATTGATTTTAAAAAAAATTATTTTCCAGCCATTTTGGAAGGTCATTTCGATAACCAACACGCTTTTTTATTAGAGAATAAAATATATTTACACAGGGTCGGTTATGAAGTACTAACTCCTTTTATTTTAAACGCTAAACACGAAGTTATATTGGTAAATCGAGGATGGATCCCACAAGGGATGGATAGAAAAAAAATACCAGAAATACTTTCTTTTGTTAATGAGGTAAAGATAAATGGCTTAATTGTATTTCCTAACAAAACCTTTAGCTTCAAACCAGCAGTTGAAAATGCATGGCCGAGAAGAATACAATCTATCAATCCAGATTTATTAAAAAAAAATAAATTTCAGCCCTTTATACTCATCATTAATAGCAAACAAGCGTATAGTTTTATACCGCTATGGAAACCTATATCCTTGCAAGCGAGCCGGCATTATGCCTATGCTTTTCAATGGTTTGCTTTAAGTTTAACGTTATTTATTGCTTTTTTTAGTACGCATATCCGTCGTTTATGAAAAACAAAACACCGACTAATTATCTGTTTATTTTTCTGTTGTTATTAATCATATTTTTAACACCTTTAGTAGTAGCTGTCTTGCTTTATAATAAAAATCCAATCTGGCTACATCACAAAACAGTCAATAAAGGCACTCTCATCTCTTCCAGTTTAAATCTACAGCAGATAAACGTAATGTCTCATAGAACGACATTACGATCAGTTAATGGTTCATGGTTTTTATTTTATTTGGCAGAATCAGGCTGCAGGGAATTATGTCAAAAAAATATACATACCATTCGGCAAATTACATTAGCGCTGGGCAAAAATCGTTATCGCGTAAAATATGGCTTAATTCTTGACAATGAAAAATCATTAACTTCTCAAGCATTTATTAATAAGGATTCGGATTTATTGTATTTTACGATCGCAACACATGAATTGAAAAATTTTTTTTTAATATTAAAGATTAAGTATCCAACAGAAGGATTTTATTTAACTGATCCTTTTGGAAAAATTATTTTATATTATTCAAACAATACCTCAGGCGAAGATATTTACCAGGATTTAACACGTTTATTGACAATTTCAACAACAGGATAAAACATGTTATCGGAAAACAAATCGGCTTTATATTTTTTATATATAGCTTTTATATTGGCATTCTTCGTGGTACAGCTTGGAGCATACACGCGATTGAAAGATGCCGGTTTAGGCTGTCCTGACTGGCCCGGCTGTTATGGAAAATTAACTTTACCTACACAAGCTACACAATTGACTGATGGACCTTATAGTGGACAAAAATTAATTCCTGCAAAAGCATGGCCGGAAATGCTACACCGCTATGCAGCAGCTACATTAGTAATATTAACCTTCGCCGCAGTAGTTTTAATTATTTATAAGCACAAATCATCAAAACAACCGGTTTGGATTGCAACAATTTTGCTTTTTTTATTATTTTTCCAGGGCTTATTAGGCAAATGGACTGTCACACTGCGTTTACATCCATTGGTAGTCATGTCGCATTTACTCGGTGGTATAGCCTTATTAAGTTTACTTTGGCTATTAATATTGCGCCTCAATCGAATCTCCATTAAGCAAACTTCACAGTCGGAACAACAATTAAAGAAGTGGGCAGCTTTCGGATTATTAATTGTCATACTGCAAATTGGTCTAGGCGGCTGGACCAGCGCCAACTATGCCGCTTTTGTCTGTCCCGACTTTCCAACTTGCCAAGGCCTATGGTGGCCTGCAATGAATTTCACTGAAGGTTTTCAACTCTGGTTAAATACAAATATCAATTACGAAGGTGGCATCTTATCGCATGTTGCACGCACCGCTATACAAATGAGTCATCGGATAATGGCAGTGATTACCAGTATCTACCTAGGTTTACTGGTTTATAAACTATTTAATGCGACGAAAAGAATCTATCTACGCGGACTCGCTGTACTACTGGTATGTTTATTAGGTTTACAAATTAGTCTGGGCGCCTTAAATGTATTATGGATGTTACCCTTGCCAATCGCTATGGCACATAATGCAGTAGCTGCATTGTTATTGTTAACTATCATCACATTAAATATCAGCTTATCTAGAAATAATACTAAATAAAAAAAGAAAAATACTTTTCTCTTTTACTTCATCTTAAAACTATTTGCATGGATAGACATTTTCAATTCGGATTCAAACTCTTGATTAACGATATCCTCCTGGTCTCTAGTGAAAAATTTACTAAATAGTTTTAAAATATTTTTCGATTTGATTTGCTTTTTCTCTTGTTTAAAATCTTCTCTTGGAAGCTGAGAAAGGCAGAACACTTTCATAAATTCGTCTTCACCTTTATCTAGTGCTTGATTAAGTTCCTGCAATAAGCTTAATCTTTGATCATACTTAACAGGTGATACCTGTGAAGGAAGCGTTGAGGCTGTAGAAACAGAAGCACTGGTTTTAAAAGATTGAAAACTCCATTCTGTTGAATAAGTTCCTGCGATTTCACTTGGGATTTTATTTAAGCTACTAAAAGATCGCTTACCACCTAATTTTTTATAAGATCCTTTGAGATCATAAGATACATTCGCATTAATTGCTTTAAGTAAATCATAACTTTTTTTCATAGTAGACCCTTATTTTTATTTTAAAGTTTGTTAATAATAGTTAACCAGGCACTGAGTTTCTCAACGGATTATTCTCTAACGTAAAAAATATATTTTCTAACAACAATGTGCCCTCCGTTTTGTTATGACATTTAAAAAATTGACCTATTTTTTGGATGACAAGTAAATCTCTGTGGGTTTCAAGAATTTTTTTACCCTTATTGATCTCAAAAAAATCAGAAAAGCTTTTGTAAGTATCATACTGTAATTTTTCTAATAAGCTTTCGGTAATTGATAATTTTACATTCTGAATTTCATTATTACGAAAAAAAAACTTTTGAGATAAATGTTTTTGATACGCTATAAGTAAATCATTTATCCTATTTTTGGCGTCTGCATTCCAATCATCTGATTTGTCTCGTATATGAGCAACCGGATTATGAGTTGATTGTACAAGATCTATTATTTCTTCTTCATCTTGCCGACTAGTGGTTAAGACTATGCTTTGTACGCATTCTTCTAGATCCAAATAAATACCATCAATGAGATCCTTATCAGTTTCCTCTGAAACATCGTCAAATAAATCATTGAACCCAACCTGAGTAGATTCAGATGATAAAGAAATATCACTAATATTGCTCCCATTTAGTACAATAGCTTCACTAGAATCATAACTTTCGGTTTCAGACTCGATTAATTCATGATTAGAATCATCTTCTAAACAAGTATGTTGTTGCAAAATGGAAATATTTTGCCTTGGGAGAGTATCGGATGGCCTGGTATCTTCGAAGAACAACAGATCATCTACTTTTTGTATAAAATATGGATCAGCAAATAGACCTATAATGTTTATCTCTGGACGAGATATCTCCATATTTTTAAAAACACTTTTAGCAATTTCTTTAAGCTTATGTTTATAATCGTTATTGATCTCTAGAATTGATTCTTTACTGATTTCAACCTTGCTTAATAGTAAGATTTTTTCTTTATGGAATTGAATAATTTCCCTGAAAAAAGGTTTTAAAATAGAAAATAATTTTAATTTCGAACTAATATCTGTGGGTTTCTTATAAAACAGAAAAAAAGGGAAAGGTATGTTTGAATCAGGTGTAAGAAATTCCTTTTTAATTAAATGCTTACCTTTTTCAACCACTTTGAATTTCTTATAATCAATCGTCATATTTAGCTTCTTAAAGCTACTTTTCACTACGCCCAAACATATTACCTTCATGTTACTTAGATGACTGCTAAATGTTTCTCCATCAATCGTATCGCTATCATTTTTACTGTATTGATCAACATATAAACAATATCCCTGACTATCTCGATTACGATTTTTACTTCCTTCAGGATAGAGCGCAAAACTTAATATTTTGTCAAGACTGAAAATCCGCATCTTGTTATTAATCTCAAAAGGGACAGTTTAAAAGTCCCTTTTTAACTTAGCAAGTCTTTATGTTAAGGAGAAAGAAACCTAATATTGTCCTGTAAACCGCCCAACTTGACCTCAAGCTCATCGACTAATAGCTTGCTTGTCACCTTTCCTCCTCCCCAAAGCGTTGCAAAACAGCGCAACAAACAAATTCCTCGATATTCAGATAAAATATCTTTAGCATCATTCATTGTGTGCTTCAATTTCTCAATATTATCAGCCATCGTCTTGGAAGTATCTTCTTCTAAATTTTCAGGATTTAACAAGGATTCAATTTCGCTGTTAATAAGTTTTAACTGCTGGGCTTTATTGTTAGTGGATTTAGTATTCAGCAATGCTAATTTTTTACTATATTTACTCAAATCTTGTTGAGTAACTTTTATTTGTCTAATCAACTCATCTTGTTGTTTTTGCAATTCACTTTGATTGCGTCTGTTCAATTCAATGAATTTCCAGGATAGAGAATCTAATTCCTTATCTAAAGTATCGAAAGTTTTTTCCCTAGGGTTAAATGAATTTAAACAGCAAATTAAATCTTGAACTTCTAATTTCGTTTCATTAATCGAATCTGATTCAATTAATTTTGCGTTCTGAGATTTTTCAATTAAATTATTAAGGCGTGGTAATCTACAGTTGAATTCTTGGCAAGACACTTCAAATGTTTGTATAGTTTCTTCAATAAATTCAACATACTTATAGAGCTCATTACCATCTTCAAGAAAATTTTTTTCATCGCTATTTTCAAGAATTTTAAGAATTTCTGACTTATATTCTTCATAATTATTGGTAACTTCTTTATTCTGCACATAGGTGCGCATTTTTTTTAGAATTGTTTCTAATTCATTTGTGAATAATTGTTCTATCTTGATTATCCTGTTATCTATAGCCTCTCGATTTATAAAACTCGCTTCAATCTCTTCTTGTAGCTTATTTTTATGTCTAGCAAAAACACTATTAATACTATTTACTTGACTTTGATCAAAGTATTTTTCGATTAATGTCATTAAAAATTTTAATTGATTAATCTTATCTTGTGCAGGTTGAATCAACGAATGAATTAAATTGTTAATTTTATTTATAGTTACATCTATTAAATAAATATTTTTTTCATTCTGATCTAGAGCTTTGCTAGCAATTAAAAGTTCGTTTATTTCATCAAACTGTTGAAATTTTTCTAATTCTTGAATTGTTTCATTTAACTTTTCTAACTTTTGCAATTTTTCATCTTGTTCTTGCAGTAATATTTCATGTTTAGTTGGTAAAGAATTATAAGCTGGAAACATACACCCTCTTTTTATTATTTTTATAAGGGCAGGAAAATCTGCCCTTATTTTTTATCTTAAACAGTAGGTCTTAACGGAATAATTTCTTGCGTTAAACTGGCTACTTGTCCTCGCAATTGTTCGACATATTCAATACTTTTCACCTTTCCACCGCCCCAAAGTGTTGCAAAGCATTTAAATGGCGAAAAGCCACGATAACGAGATAAAGTTTCAAGATTCTGTTTGTCATTAATAATTGCATTTAGTTTGGAAATTTTTTGTTTTAATCCTGGTATTTGTTCGTTTGAGGATTCATTGCCTATTTCATTAGTACTATTTCTTATCTGTGCAGCCAGTTCTGTAATATTTAATAATATTATTGATTTTTCATTACCATTAAAATAACTATTTTTTATATTGACTGCATGTCTTTCCATTTTTGCTAAGTTATTATTATGTTTTTTTTCAGTAAAAAATGAGCGAATTTTTTGCGCGCCATCAATTAACTGAGCTCGTTCTGCATTTTCTAATGAATCTTGGCTATAAATCGAATTTTGTGAGGAAGATAAGTGTGTAGAAATTACTGGTCTCGATATTTTAGGTGAATTTTCGGATGGTAAATCGTGAAAAGATGGCATTTTTCTTAAGGATGTATTTTCAGATACACTCTCATATCTTACTGATTTAGGTCGAAGCCATGCAGGACTAGATATGGGTGATTGTGAAATAGCCGCTAATAGATTTTCATCTTCCCCATCTAACTTAGGTGTTGTAAGTTGTGAATTGTTTTCCTGCTCCTTCAATTCCTCTTGATTTAATTCTTGTTGTTCTTGAAAATCAAAATTGTCTTTTAATAACTCTAAAAATTTAGCTGGATAATCGATATTTAAATTTTCGATATTTTCTTTTATATGATTTTTTAAAGATTTTGCATTAGACTTGCCGATCTCAAAAGTTAGAATATACGAAAAATCAGATTTATATTGTTTATTATTTAGAATTGTAACTTCATTTTCTTTTACTACTACATATTTTAATTTTTCATTATTAATTAATAAATCGTGATTATTAGGGGTAGCTAGATAGATAGTTGGCATAAATCAAACCTCTTTTTTTATTATTTTTATATTTTCTAAATGAAACTATTTTTTTCATTTAATTTTTTAATCGGAGACAATTTATCACTAATAAAATAATTTTGTCTAGTTATTTTTTTTATTTATTTAAAATACAAAATTTTTAAATTTATTTAAATTTTAAATAATCTATTATCTTCAAAGTATTGTTATAACTATACAAAATAGAAATAATTAATAATTTAATTTTTTTATTAAACTCTACCTTTAATGGGATTATTCTCGTATAATTTTTTCGCCTCAATGAAGGATGTTGAAAACCATAAGGGAAAACATGCTAAAGAATTTTGCTACTCGCTTGGCTAGTAGAACTCTAATCTATTTAGAATTAGGGAAATGGCGCGTCACTAGTTTAATGTTAGTTACCGTTTGGGTGGGTATGTCGCTCGCTGCTTCAACACCGATTTCTTGGCAATTAAGTTTGTTTACATTATTGGGCATCGGTTTGATAGCCAGTTCCGCAGGCGCGCTAAATCATTTATTAGAACATCATTTGGATAGCCTAATGGCGCGCACCGAAAGACGTCCTTTACCACGTGGGAAAATTTCGACAACACACGTGTTATTATTTTCGATAAGCGCCAGTTTATTAGGTTTAGTTATAGTTAGACTATCAAGTAATTTATTGACTTGTTTTTTAAGTTTTTTAAGCTTGATTGCCTATGCATTTATTTATACTTTATATTTAAAAAAACATACCACACAAAACATTGTCATCGGTGGCTTAGCGGGCGCAACGCCTCCTTTGCTAGGTTGGACAGCTGTAACAGGAAACATTGACCCAGGTGGCTTGATCCTGGTTTTAATTATTTTTATTTGGACACCACCGCACTTCTGGTCATTAGCGATTGCTAGACATACTGACTACGCCAAAAGCAAGCTACCCATGCTACCAGTGACGCATGGCATCGCTTATACCAAGCAACAAATTTTTCTTTATACATTGCTTTTAAGTGGAATTAGTTTGTTACCTTTCAGCATAGGTATGAGTGGTTTTTTCTATTTAATTGCCGCTTTACTGCTAAATACAGGATTTATAGTTGCTGCGGCAGATTTATTAAAGCAAACTAAACCCGCAACAGCGATAAAAACCTTTCATTATTCGAATTTTTATTTACTTATGTTGTTTGCTTGTTTGTTCATGGACCATTCTTTAATGAGGAATATTTAATGACCTGCCCTGTCTCTAATAAACGATTTTTAGCCTTTATCATTTTTGCCATACTCGCTTTAGGCTTAGGTATAGGTGCCAATCTATGGCACTCCACAAAAACTCGTATTGTAACGCCACCCATTGCCGGAACTAACATCGACCAACCACAATCAATACCCGAGTTTCATTTGGTTAATGGGCTAGGCAAACCATTTACTAATCATAATTTAGAAGGCCATTTCAGCTTACTGTTCTTCGGCTTTACGCATTGCCAAAGCATTTGCCCACTGACGATGGCTATGTTGACGCAACTTTATACGGAATTAAAAGCCGAAAAACTTCCTCTCCCGCAAGTGATCTTTGTTACACTCGATCCTCGACGAGACACGCCAAAAGTTGTGGGGGCTTATGTTAAAGCGTTTAACCCTAGTTTTATTGGTATTACTGGGCCGCTAGCGGGAATCCAACAATTGAGCAAACAAATGGGAGTCGTGTATATTCAAGCCCAGCAAACTAAATCTTCAGAAAATAACTATCAGATTGACCATAGCGGGACTTTATATTTAATCAATCCAGAAGGTAAATTAGCCGCCATTTTTTCACCTCCACATGATGAGGCAGACATAAAGCAAGACTATAAGAACTTAGTTCGTCAATAGTGCCAAATTTATATACACTATACTCTTCGTAGTTGAATTTTTTGGGGCTATGGCCATAGAAATAGTATTTATCAGTTGGATTTAAGCGGATTCGACTGAATAACTAGAAAATTTCCCTGCTTAAAGGTAAATTATCCCCACAAAGCGGTCTTATAATGAGGGCGCAACGTCTTATATTTTAAAAACTCACATGAAAAAACAACGTGTAATGGTCGGCCTATCGGGGGGTGTAGATTCCTCGGTAACTGCTTTATTGCTTAAAGAGCAGGGTTATCAAGTCGAAGGGCTGTTTATGAAAAACTGGGAAGAAGATGATACTGAAGATTATTGCTCAGCCACAACCGACATTGCCGATGCCCAAGCTGTCTGCGATAAATTAGGGATTCCATTGCATACCATTAATTTTGCTGCTGAATATTGGAATCGCGTATTTACTCATTTTTTAGCAGAATATCAATTAGGCCGCACGCCCAACCCGGATATCCTCTGTAATAGAGAAATTAAATTTAAAACGTTTCTTGATTATGCTCTACAATGTGGCGCTGATTTTATTGCTACCGGCCATTATGCAGGAAAATCCTATATAGATAATACCTATCAATTACTTAAGTGTGCCGACCAAAATAAAGACCAAACTTATTTTTTATATACTTTAGGTCAAGAACCCTTAGCCAAAACCCTATTTCCATTGGCTAAACTTACCAAACCGGAAGTACGAAAAATCGCTAAATCTGCGGGATTTGTTAATGCGACCAAAAAAGATAGTACTGGTATTTGCTTTATTGGCGAACGCAAATTTAAACAGTTCTTACAAACCTACTTACCCGCACAACCTGGCAACATAGAAACATTAACAGGCGAAATACTTGGACAACATGATGGCCTAATGTTTTACACCATAGGTCAACGGCAAGGACTGCGTATTGGGGGTCGAAAAGAAAAATCCGCATCGCCTTGGTATGTTGCCGATAAACAGCTTGCGCGAAATACATTAATAGTGGTACAGGGGCACAATCATCCTAAGCTGTTTGCTCCTGCGCTAGTTTGCACGCAGCTGCATTGGATCAATGACCGCTCTCCCATAAAGCCATTATATTGCACTGCGAAAACGCGTTTCCGACAACTGGAGACCCCTTGCTTAATCAAACCTTCTAGCGATAATAAATATCAAGTGGAATTTGAAATACCACAGCGCGCGATCACACCAGGTCAATCGGTGGTTTTTTATCAGCAACAAACTTGTCTAGGAGGCGGAGTTATTGATGCCACACTCTAATTCTATGCATAAACGCTTGATCGTTGGCTTAGGTGAAACTGGACTTTCCTGCGCACGTTATTTTACTCGATTAAAATTGCCTTTCACATTCCTGGATAGTCGTTTAAATCCACCAAAATTAGCTGAATTTCAAAAAGAATTTCCGCACACCACCTATCACTTAGGACCTTTTGATCCGAACCATTTCCAAGATTGTAAGGAATTAATTGTCAGTCCCGGCGTCGATCTAAACGAAGAAAACATCAATGCGGCGATAAAACAATATAAACTTAAACCTATAGGCGATATTGAATTATTTGCCCAGCATGCTCATGCACCTATCATTGCGATTACTGGTAGTAATGCTAAAGGGACGGTTACGAGCTTAGTAGGTGATATGATAAGTCAGGAAAAACTAAAGGTTGCAGTGGGAGGAAATATCGGTAAACCGGCATTAGATTTACTTGCTGAACCGACACCGGATTTTTATGTACTAGAAATTTCAAGTTTCCAATTAGAAACGACTTACCATTTACGTCCTAAATTAGCCTGCATACTTAACATCAGTCCGGATCATTTAGATCGGCATAAAACCTTAGCCGCTTATATACAAGCTAAGCAACGAATTTACCAGGAATGTGAAATTGCCTTATGGAATCGAGAAGATTTAAATACTTATCCTAACTTTGAAGCAAAAAAAATAATCAGTTTCGGTTTAAAGTCACTAAAACCCGATGCAAAAGAATTTGGCTTGCAAGTGGTCGATCAAAAAACTTATCTTGCAGAAGGTAATCAAATTTTACTCTCTGTTGAAAAAATGCCCATTAAAGGTCGACACAACTGGGCCAATGCCTTAGCCGCTTTAACGATAGGGCATGCGATTGGACTACCAACAACCGCAATGTTAACCGCACTTTCTCAATTTAAAGGTTTGCCTCATCGCTGCCAATGGGTGAAAGAGCATGCAGGCGTGACTTGGTATAATGATTCTAAAGCGACCAATGTTGGGGCAACACTTGCTGCATTAAATGGATTAGGCCCATCCATTTCAGGTAAAATCATTTTGATTGCTGGAGGCTTAGCTAAAGGCGCGGATTTTTCATTACTCCATGATCCAGTAAAACGTTATGTTAAAAAAATGATTTTAATTGGCCGTGATGCTTCATTATTAAAAAATACCTTAGCAAAAAGTACGGATATCGAACTGTCTGCTGATTTGGCGCAGGCGGTAAATTTAGCCCATCAAACCGCGACGCAAGGGGATATTGTACTTCTATCTCCAGCCTGTGCCAGTATGGACATGTTTAAAAATTATGAAGAGCGTGGTGATATTTTTATCGATTTAGCTCGAGGAATCCATTGATATGTCTAAAACCAGCAATCCAGATGTTACATCCATCGTTTTGTATGATCGTTGGTTACTTATCGTTATTGCTATTTTACTTGCTTTTGGCCTATTGATGGTTGCTTCAACCTCTATTGTAATTTCTGAACATCAATACGGTCAGCCTTTTCATTTTTTTTTCCATCAACTTTTTTACTTAGTCTTAGGAATCTCAGCAGGAATTATTGTTGTACAAATAAAAACTTCTTACTGGCAACAAGTGAGTCTTGCATTGTTGGTACTGAGTATTGGTTTACTTTTTTTAGTTTTATTGCCAGGTATTGGCAGACAAGTTAACGGAAGTATGCGCTGGTTAGGTTTTGGTCCCTTTGGATTACAAGTTTCTGAATTCGTCAAATTAACTATGATTGTTTATCTGGCAGGTTATCTATTACGCCAAGAGAAACAGGTACAAAATCAAATACGTGGCTTCCTAAAACCGTTAATGGTTCTGGCTGTGATTACTTTTTTACTGTTACGCGAACCCGATTTTGGAGCGGCTACAGTGATATTAGTCACGAGTCTAGGAATGTTATTTTTAGCCGGCGTACGAATTTGGCAATTTATTATCCTGTTAACGGGCGTAGCGATTGTTTTAGGTGCCTTAGCGATTAGTTCACCCTATCGTTTAGCACGTCTAACGACTTTCCTTAATCCTTGGGCTAACCAATTTGATTCCGGCTATCAATTAACTCAATCATTAATTGCTTTTGGCCGCGGAGGTTGGGTTGGTGTTGGACTGGGAGAAAGTATACAAAAGTTATTTTATCTTCCTGAAGCGCACACAGACTTTTTGTTTGCTGTTCTTACTGAAGAACTAGGCTTAATCGGCGGATTATTTATGATCCTATTATTCTCACTATTAGTCTGGCGGGCATTATATATAGGTTACCGCTGTTTTAATATTGGCCAGCGTTTCTCGGCTTATCTTGCGTATGGGATTGGCTTGAACATTGCTTTGCAAGTCATGATTAATATTGGTGTCAATACCGGCGTATTACCAACCAAAGGCTTAACATTACCACTGATGAGCTATGGAGGCAGCAGTTTACTCATGACATGCATCATGCTGGCTTTATTGTTACGTATCGATTATGAATATCGCTTAATCCAATTTGGCTTTTAAAGTAGATCAATAGCGACACTTCAACTAGGCTTCTTATACCCTTTACCGAAAACTGCTATCTAACATGAGTGAAGCAAAGTTGAAGATACTGGCCTAATAGTGCAACAATACGCCTCTTTATCATATAATATAGGTTTTTAGTCATGAAAATCCCCTTTGTCGATCATCAAATGGGACGTATTCGGCATCTGCATTTCGTCGGCATAGGTGGTGCTGGCATGGGCGGGATTGCTGAAATTCTATTAAATGAAGGATATGTGATTTCCGGATCTGATCTTCACGAAAATGCCATGACTCAACATCTAAGAAAATTAGGTACAAAGATTCAGCTTGGCCATCATGAAAAAAATATACATGATGCCGATGTGATTGTTTATTCTAGTGCAGTATCCCCCGACAATGTTGAAATCGTGGCCGCACGTAACGCACTCATACCCGTCGTTCCAAGGGCCTTGATGCTCGCTGAATTAATGCGCTTTCGTTATAGTATTGCTGTTGCAGGAACACACGGGAAAACCACTACAACGAGTTTAGTCGCTAGCTTATTAGGAGAGGGTGGACTGGATCCAACGTTTGTTATTGGCGGTAAATTGAATAGTACCAGTACGCATGCGCGTCTAGGCGCTGGCCGCTATTTAGTCGCTGAAGCGGATGAAAGTGATGCTTCTTTCCTCTACTTAAAACCCATGATTGCTATTGTGACTAATATCGATATGGATCATATGGAAACTTATGATGGTAATTTTCAGCAACTAAAGAAAAGCTTTTTGGAATTTTTATGGCATTTACCTTTTTATGGTTTGGCCATTATGTGCTGTGATGATCCTTTTGTCCGATCAATCTTACCTGATATTATGCGCCCTATTATCACCTATGGATTTAGTGAGGATGCGGATATTCGCATCACCTCTTTTCAGCAAAAGGGCATTAAAAATTACTTTACCGTTACTCGGCCGAAAAAAGAACCATTAGATATAACTTTAAACCTCCCCGGTGAACATAATGCGTTAAATTCACTCGCCGCTATTGCAGTCGCCTCAGAACTTGGGATTAAAGATGACGTAATAAGCAGCGCTTTAGCCCATTTCAGTGGAGTCGATCGACGTTTTCAAATATTAGGGAAACTGAAATGTAAACAAGGACATGCCTTGTTGATTGACGATTATGGTCATCATCCACGTGAAATTGCAGCCACTTTAAAAGCCATTCGTAGTGCATGGCCAAACCGACGTTTAGTCATGACTTATCAACCTCATCGTTACACACGAACCCGCGATCTCTTTGCAGATTTTGTAGAAATCTTGTCTGAGGTCGATCGATTGTTATTATTAAATGTTTACTCCGCTGGGGAAACAGCGATACCTGGCGCTGACAGCGCCGCTTTAATAAAGTCGATACGATTAAATAATCAATCCAGTCCTATTCATGTTGAAGATAAAGCAAATCTCAGCGAAACCTTACATGAGGTTTTACAAGATGGCGATGTATTGCTATTACAAGGTGCTGGGGATATTGGCAGCATTGCTCAGAGTTTAGCGCTGTCAATTGAGAGCGAATAATTTATGCAAAATTTACGTGGTCAACTTCTAGAAAACGCGACACTGTCTGAATATTCTTCGTGGCAAGTAGGTGGCAAGGTAGATCGTCTGTATAAACCTGCCGATATCAATGATTTGATTCATTTTATTACGCAGTTACCTCCACAAGAACCTTTGATTTTTTTGGGTTTGGGAAGCAATACACTGATTCGAGATGGCGGTATAAAAGGAACAGTAGTGATCACACAGGGCACACTTAACAAACTAAAAAGTATCGACGCTGTCACGCTTTATGCTGAAGCAGGTGTTGCTTCACCAGCCTTCGCTCGATTTTCGGCGAGAAAAAATTTAATCGGTGCTGAATTTTTAGCGGGTATTCCCGGGACCATTGGTGGGGCTTTAGTCATGAATGCCGGATGTGATGGTAGCGAAACTTGGAATATAGTTAAGTCGGTCCTTACCGTAAATCGGCATGGCGAAAAAAAAATTCGTTATCCTAGCGAATATAACATTGCTTACCGTAATGTCAGTGTATTCCCCGATGAATATTTTTTGGCTGCAGAGTTTCAATTAACACCCGGAAATAAAGAAAAAGCCTTAACCAAGATTCGTGATTTACTTAAATATCGCGCAGACACCCAACCTACTAATGAGCCGAATTGCGGTTCAGTGTTTCGCAATCCTCCTGGTGATTATGCCGCACGTTTGATCGAGGCGTGTGGGCTTAAAGGCTTAACCATAGGCGATGCCACAGTCTCAAACAAGCATGCTAATTTTATTATTAATAATGGTCATGCCAGTGCTACTGACATTGAAGCCTTAATTGAAAAAATTGCAGAGTGTGTGTTCCATGAGTTTCATATTCGATTAGTGCATGAAGTGCGTGTTATCGGCGAAGCTTAAGTTTATAAATCTTGTAATTGTTTATTCATCAATGCAAACGATTCTTCTTCATCTTGATCTCTGACTAAGCAATATTGTGATAGATAAAGCATCAATACACTAAAAGGAAATATCACTAGCATGCCAAATGGGAATTTTAAACGTGCGATGCCCCCGAAGGGACCCAAATAAGAAAGAAATAATAAAATAGATAGATAAGAAAAAAACCAATATAAACTAAAGTTGTTAACCCAAAATCGACGCTTGTGATAACAAAGATAAATGACAAAACCCACTAAAATGGCGACATAAAGCTTCCATATCACTGAAAAACCGCACCAATAAAGCATCAAATTAGCCACATAAAATGCAATATGACAAATAATTAAACTCGCTGACAATCTGAATGGGCGATGTTGCTCAGGTTGCATTTTACGTAATGCTAATAAACAAATCGGCCCTATCCCGTACGAAAGTATGCTTGCTGAAGATAAAAACGCCACCATTTTTTGCCAACCTGGAAACGGCAAAAAAGCACAAATTCCCACTAAAAAATTAGCGTAAAGCGTGACGTACGGAATTTGATAACGATTGAGTTTTAAAAAAAATGGCGGCAAATGTTTATTCAATGCCATACCATATAAAATTCGCGAGGTGGCAGCAGTATAAACTAAGGTTGTGCCTAAAGGAGAAAATGCTGCGTCAAATAGCAATAATACCGCCACTACACTAAGACCTAACAACAAACTTAAACCGACCAACGGACCACTATCCCCCGGAAAACTAAGATGCTGCCAGCCTTGTTGTAGATAAGTTTTGGGTACGGCCATTAAAAAACTAAGTTGCAACATAAAATATAAAATAAAACCCACTAATACGGCACCTAAAATAGCAATGGGAATACTTTTTTGTGGATTTTTCACTTCGCCTGCTAGCATCAATCCATTTTGAAAACCGGTAAACGCGAACGCTATACCCCCTGCGGATAAAGCCGAAAATATGTTTATCCAACTGGTTTTATTAGCTAAATCAAGCGTGATGTTTTGTAGAGTCGGCGAAGCATGGATTAAAGCAATAATGGCAATCGATGGTAAAAGAAATTTAACTATGCTCGCGTATTTGTTACATTCTGCTAAGAATTTAATGCCATAACTATTCAGCACCACAATAAAAAACATGATTACGACCGCTAACAGATAACCTATGTGTGATAATTTAAAATAGGTGGCCTCTTTAATTAACAACATAGGAAAAAAATGACTGCTATATTGCAAAATGGCCTGGATTTCTATCGGCGTCATCACCACATAGGCGAGCCATGTGATCCAAGAAAATAAAAATCCAACTTCTCTGCCATGTGTATAAGTCGGATAATTCGATAACCCGCCAGAAATCGGCAGCAAAGTCCCCAGTTCGCATAACGGTAGGGCTATGAATAACATGAAAAATGCTGCAATCATCCAACTGATGAGCGCATTCGGGCCAGCCATCTGCGCACCTATAAAAGGCGTAAATAGCCATGCAGAACCTATCATACCTCCGGCTGCAGCTATTAATATATTAGCCGTAGAAATATCACGCTTTAACAATTTTGAATCCTTGTAAATTCTATAGATTTTTAAAATTATGAACCAAATTGATAGTACTAGTTTAGCAATTATTCAGAAATTTATTCTTTGAATATTTTTTAATGGGATAAAACAAATACTAAGCATAATTTAGTGAATTTGATTTAACTTTATACAGATTGCTTATTTATTAAGCACCGGAGAATTTTAATAGAAACTTAAATGGCAAAAATAACCATCATAAAAATAAATTTTTAATTTGCATTTATTTAGGTTTTTTAGCTTCAGTTAATCGCTAAAACTTCTCGTTGTTTTTCGAACAACTGATTGATTCCTTTCTCTGCTACAGTTAGCATTTGTTCCAGTTGCTGTTTAGAAAAAGCATTTTTTTCTGCTGTGGCTTGCACTTCCAATATACCGCCTTGTTCGGTCATCACCACATTCATATCCGTTTCAGCTTGAGAATCCTCTGCATAATCTAAATCCAAGAGCACTTGTTTTTGATAGATGCCCACTGACACCGCAGCGACAAGATAACGCATGGGATCTTGTGTCAATTCACCTTTTTGCATCATTACGTCTAAGGCATCTCTCAATGCAACACTCACACCAGTGATGGCTGCGGTTCGAGTTCCACCATCGGCTTGAATCACGTCGCAGTCTAAAAAAATTGTATTTTCACCTAATTGCTTCAGATCCACGCTCACACGTAAAACACGTCCAATTAAACGTTGAATTTCTAAACTTCGACCGGTTTGCTTGCCTCTAGTCGCCTCTCGTTCGGAACGAGTATGTGTTGCTCGAGGTAACATACCATATTCCGCAGTAATCCAACCTTGACCTGAACCCTTTAAAAATTTTGGCACGCCAGGTACTACACTTGCCGTACAAAGTACTTTGGTATTGCCAAATGCTATTAGCACCGAACCTTCCGCATATTGCGTATAAGAACGAGTCATATTGATTACGCGAAGCTCATCATTAACACGTTGTGTCGCACGCATGGTTACTTTCCTTTTATAAAACTAGATTTTATTTGCAGAGTGATTAAAATAGAGCCTGTAAAAACATGCATTATACTTTTTAACTTGAAAATTACCATGACCAATAGCATGACGGCTTTTGCCAGAAAAGAAAAACAAGCCGAATGGGGTCAAGCCGCATGGGAAGTTCGTAGTGTCAACCATCGATACTTAGAAATTGTCCTTTCTTTACCTGATACCTTCAGCCATTTAGAACCTTTGATCCGAAAACAACTACAAGCACACTTACAGCGCGGCAGAGTAGAAGCAAAGTTACGTTATAAATCTTATCTCAATAAAGCGATGCCGATTGAGATCGATGAAGAATTAACACTATCGCTTATCAGCGCTTATAAGAAAATTGGCGATCTTGCCCATAGCACCCCCCCTTTAAATCCAGGAGAACTATTGCGTTGGCCGCAATTACTCAAGTTTCCGGAATTAAGTATTGAGATAATTCAGCCTGAATTAATGACTTTATTTTCTGAGACTTTAGAAGATTTTTGTCAGGTACGTAGTACTGAAGGTAAAGCCATTTTTAAGTTATTAAATCTGCGTTTAATAAAACTTGCGGACCTGCTGCAACATATTCAAGCTCAATTACCGCATATTTTAAATCTGCAACGCGAAAAAGTTCTGGCCCGCTTACATGAAATTAAAACAAGTTTAGACCCTAACCGTTTAGAACAGGAAATGTTATTATTTGCCCAAAAGACAGATGTTGCAGAAGAACTGGATCGTTTACAGATCCATCTGCATGAATTTAAGAATTTATTGATAAAAAACCAAGCTCAAGGCAAGCAACTTGATTTTTTATTACAAGAATTGAATCGTGAAGCAAACACTTTGGCTTCTAAATCATTAAATGCCGAACTGACCTTATCAGCCGTTAACGTCAAGGTTTTGATAGAAGAAATGCGCGAACAAGTGCAAAATATCGAGTAAATTATGAACATACCCGGAACACTTTATATTATATCAGCACCTTCAGGTGGTGGAAAAACTAGTCTCGTTAACGCATTGTTAGAGTCGGTATCTAACTTAGAAGTTTCTATTTCCTATACCACACGGCCACCGCGTCCGGGTGAAAAAGAAGGGTGTGATTATCACTTTATTGATCAAACAGAATTTAAACAGCTTATTCAAAAAAAATCTTTTTTAGAACATGCTATCGTTTTTGGTCATTATTACGGTACTTCGCTCGATTGGGTGACAAAAAAAATTGAAGCCGGTATCGATATTATTCTTGAAATTGACTGGCAAGGCGCCCAGCAAATTAGAGAAAAAATGCCCGAATCAATAGGGATTTTTATTATCCCTCCTTCCTGGGAAGTACTAGAAAAAAGACTACATCTTAGAGCACAGGATAAAAAAGACGTCATAAAAAAACGCATGGCCGACGCAAAAGCTGAATTAACCCATTATGATGAATATGATTATTTAATCGTAAATGAAAACTTCTCTAATGCGCTCGCCGATTTAAACGCTATCTTAAGGGTAAGACGTCTACGTTGCAGTATACAAAAAAAAGAACTTGCACCTTTGTTAGAAGCTTTATTAAATTGACTCAAATTAATTTTGCTCACTTCACAACAATAAATTTTAAATAACAATATTAAAGAGAAGATACTTATGTTAAAAAAATTATTATATGTTTTGTTTTTATTCAGTATTTGTCCTGTCACCGTGAGTTTAGCGATTAGCAAATCCAATAGTTGCCCAACTATTCAAGTTTGTTTTACGCCAGGTCAAAATTGCACTGAAGAAATTACCGATGTCATCGATGCCGCAAAAAAATCCATTTTTGTGCAAGCATATAGTTTTACATCTGCGCCCATCGCTGCTCATTTAGTTGCAGCAAAAAAACGCGGCGTAATGGTCAATGTAATACTGGATAAAAGTCAAAAAACACAAAGGTATAGTGCTTCACGTTTTTTGGTCAACCAACATATTCCCTGCTGGATAGATTATAAACCGGCTATTGCGCACAATAAAATCATGATTATTGATGAAAAAGAAGTGATTACGGGATCATTTAATTTTACTAAGGCAGCGCAAAACAAAAATGCAGAAAATTTATTAATTATTCACGATGCCCAATTAGCCAATATTTATATGAAAAATTGGCAACGACGTAGAGCGGTCTCTAGCTATCTTAATCCTCAAGCTAAACCTCAACAACATAGATTTTTTTAAGTTTCTTAGCTTTAAAAAAGTTTATTCGATTAAGCAAATTTAACACTTGCGCGTATCTGACCTACGGTGGACTTATTGCCTGAGCCACCAACATCCAAACCCCTGCCATTTGTACCAATCAGTTGACCTTCAGAGAGCGTGTAATCTTTGTTTTGGGATATCGCCACTCCAACATCAAACCACTGACTTATATTCATTAGATAATCCACATAAATACGTCTGGTCGGTAAAATTCCTGCCAAATGTTTGGTTGCTTGATAACCTATCGCCAGTCTAGTTTGTTTGGCGATAGCGGGGAAAGTCAAACCTAATTCAAAACCCCATAGCTTTGGTTTTTTAAAAAAAAATTCGGATAGCAGATTAGATGGAATAGGCACAGGAAAAGCTAAAAAAGCTGGTTTTCTAAAATCTCGGGTCGTAGCAATATAGTGGCCATTAAAATCTAAAGGCCCCCACTGAAACTCGGCATTAATGTTATAGGCCGGTGCCTTTTGATTAGGCAAGCCAGGAATATTTGTTTGATTTGGATTAGATAACCCCGGGATAGTAAACGCCACTTCTATGTTACTATTTGTATAATAAGAGGACAAAAAGTTAGTATCGGTAATACTGCCAATATATCCGCCATCTATAGTAAAGCTACTGATACAATCACTATAAGTATATCCTAAGTTAACGCCGCCATTTTGAATACGGCGTGTAGAACCTCCATCCGCCAGCCGGGGCTGACCTGCAAAAGTATAAACAGAACCATAAAGTCCACTCGGCATGGTAAAACCTAGCTGCGCGGTGGTAGCATTTATTTCACTCAACAATTGTGTAGGGTTTTCACTGTTTACAAAGCTATAAGGATCATAGTTTCCAAAGGGGACATATTCTTTACCTACACGTAAATAGATGGGTGAAACATTAAAGTGTTGCAGCGTCGCATAGGCCGTATCAAGATTAGTTCTGCTTATCGGTCGATAGATTAAGAATGAATTGGGTATTTCATAAGCGCCTTGCGCACCCGCCACACCGGATAATGAAGTGTAAACAAATGACATATTTGCCTTCATCCAATTATTAACTCGCGTATCTATGAACAAATTGGCATTATTGAGTATGAGATCACTGGCTCTACCACTTGTATGTTTAAAAGGTGTCGTTGTTAGCGAAGTAGCATCTGCAAATGGAGTCACCCCTGAAAAAACAGGGGGTGTATTAGTGATATAAGCATCGGTATTCATCCAACCACTCACATTTATTCGACAGGTCCAGCCACAAGGCTGATCAAAACCACCGGGTTGGTTTCTACCCAATAACCAATCCGCCTCATTGACTTGAGCACGCAAAACTTCTTGTTCATAGGCACTATCGATGACATAGATTCCTGCAGCTAAAGTAGGACAACTAATTCCTAAAGCTAACAAGGAGAAAATAACTAGCTTGAGTCTCATATCTATATCCCTATAAAAGATTCGCACGTTGCTAAAGCTTAACAACTCTTAGTAAATATCTCAAATAAATGGACTTATCCATTCAATACCGGATCACCCGGCATATCCCTTGCCATATGAGCTTGATGATCCTGAGCCAACAGTAAATACATGGCGGGCACAACAAATAGAGTAAATAACGTGCCAATAGAAATACCAGAAGCAATCACTAACCCGATATTAAAACGGCTAATTGCACCGGCTCCAGACGCTAAAATTAACGGAATAACCCCTAAGACCATTGAAGCGGTTGTCATTAAAATAGGTCTAAGCCGAATGCCTGCAGCCATCTGTATGGCTTCACGTTTTTTATTTCCTTCTTGTTGTAAATCATTAGCAAATTGCACAATCAAAATTCCATGTTTACTAATTAAACCTATTAACGTCACTAGACCTACTTCAGTATAAATATTTAAACTCGCACCGCCGACACCTAAACTTATGAAAATAAGTGCACCACATATTGACATTGGCACACTGATTAAAATAATTAATGGATCACGAAAACTTTCGAATTGCGCTGCCAAACAAAGAAAAATAATAATTAACGCTAAGAAAAAAGTTAAAATCAAAGCGCTACTTTCTTGCTGATATTGACGTGATTGGGCTGCATAATCCATATTGTAGTTTTCTGGAAATATTTTTTTAGCTATATTTTGCAAACCTTGCAGCGCATCGCCCATTGTAACACCCGGAAAAGGAACCGCTGAAATAGTTGCCGAATTAAGTTGCTGAAAATGATTAATCGATTCTGGTACCACAATAGTTTTTAATCGTGCAATAGTCGATAAAGGAATCACTGAACCATTGGGAATTTTTAAATAATAATTAAGTAATTGATCGGCATTTAAACGATAGCCGCGCATCACTTGCGGGATAACTTGATAAGAACGACCATCAAAATTAAAATAATTAATATAATTTTCACTCATCGCAGAAGCTAATAAATCACCCACATCGGCCATCGTTAAACCGAGTTGTGAGGCCTTATCACGATCAAGCTGTACAGCTACCTGGGGTTTATCTACTTTAAGATCGGTATCTAAATAAACAAATAAGCCGCTTTTTCGCGCTTCGTCTAATAGTGCTTGGGAAACATCATTCAATTTAACATAATCATCCGTAGTGGTAATGACAAACTGTACGGGTAATCCGCTGCCTCCACCCGGTAAAGAAGGTTTTTGAAACGCAGCCACGCGTGCTCCCGCTATGCCATCAAATAAATGTTGTATCTGCGGTTGTAATTGATTGGTGGTGCGCTTGCGTTCATCCCATGGTTTAAAGACCATTCCTCCAATACTAGTATTAAGTCCATTAACACCATCTAATTGAAAAACATGATCGGTTTCAGGATAAGTTTCAAAAATTTTGAATACCTGATTGGAATATAATTGTGTTTGTTGCAAAGTCGCATTAGGCGCTGCCGTTAATAAGCTGATAATAAGCCCTTGGTCTTCTTGAGGTGCTAATTCATTCTTAGATGTTGCATATAAAAAATAAATACTACTTAAAATAATTAATGCAAATACGATAGTTACGGATACATTATTCAGTGAACCATGCAAAAGTCGCTCATAAAATTCACGTAATTTATCAAATTTAGCGTCAATAAAACCCACAAAACCTTTATGTTGATCTTTAACGCTGGGTTTTAAAGAAAGTGAACACATCATAGGAGAAAGCGTTAAAGCAATAATGGCAGAAATCCCAACTGCTCCCGCTAAAGTAAAGGCAAATTCAGTAAACAATGCACCCGTTAATCCTCCCATGAACCCTATCGGCACATAAACTGCAATTAAGACTACCGATATAGAAATGATGGGAATAGCCAGTTCTCTTGCACCTTTGATAGCGGCTTCAAACGGTGATTGGCCGGATTCTATATGCCGATAAATATTTTCTACAATAATAATTGCGTCATCGACGACTAAGCCTATGGCTAATACTAGGGCTAACAAGGTGAGTAAGTTTATCGTATAGCCCAACAACAGCATTATAAAAAACGCCCCTATTAAGGATAAAGGCATAGCAATAACCGGTATAATCACGGAACGTAGGGACCCTAAAAATAAAAAGATCACCAACGTAACGATCACTAAGGCTTCTATTAAACTGGTCATCACTTCATGGATAGAGCTATTTATATAGCGACTTTCATCATAAACAATTTTTCCATTTAAACCCTGTGGCAACTGTGCGGTAATATCCGGCATAGCTTTTCTTACATTTTTTATAACAGAAAGCACGTTAGCGGTCGGTGCAACTTTAATGCCGATATAAACAGCGGGTTTATTATCAAACTTTACCGAAGTGTTATAACTTTGTGAGCCTAAAGTCACTTTAGCGACATCTTTCAAACGTATTATCGCGCCATTTTGCGCTTTGACAATTAAGTTTTGAAATTGTTCTACGTTGTTTAAACCGGTGTTTACGGTTAAATCAACTGTCACCATATCACCCTTGGTCCGTCCAACAGCCGCGATAAAATCATTATTAGCTAAGGCATTCGCCACATCATCGGCACCTAAACCATAAGAAGCTAATTTAGCCGGATCTAGCCAAGCACGAAGTGAAAATGAATGTTGACCAACAATTTCAGCTTGCTGAACACCACTTACGGCTTGTAATTTCGGTTGTACCACTCGAATCAAATAATCCGTAATTTGATTACTGGCTAACTTAGGGCTATAAAACCCGATATACATGGAGTCGATCGTTTCACCAATCGCTATATTTAATGTCGGTTGTTGAGATTGCTTAGGCAACTGATTGATAACAGCATTTACTTTAGTATTAATTTCGGTTAATGCTTTATTCGGATCGTAATTCAGTAACAAATTAGCTTGTATCGAACTACTACCTTGTGTACTACTTGAAGTTAAATAATCAATTCCTTGCGCCTGAGCAATAGAATTTTCTAGCGGGGTGGTGATAAATCCTGCAATCAAAGCCGGATCGGCGCCGGTATATACCGTAGAAACGGTTATTACAGCATTTTCAGTATAAGGATATTGTCGAACCTGCAACAAAGTTAACGAACGAATTCCTAGCACCAAGATTAATAAACTAACCACGGTGGCTAACACAGGTCGCTGAATAAAAATATCCGTAAAGCGCATAAAAACCGCTATCCCTAAACTAATCCATTAGTTTATTTATCATTTATTCATCAATAGCTATCGGTGCAGGATTATTATTCGGTACTACTGAATTATTAATCACCACATGACTGCCATTTTTTAATTTGAGCTGTCCGCTAGTAACAACCATTTCACCTGCTTTTAAACCCTCTAAAATTGCAATTTGATCACCGCGTTTTTCACCGGTGGTTACGAAGGTTTGTAGTACGCTCAATTGTGGTTTTCCATTTTTATCTTTTCCTTTTTGTTGCACTATATAAGCTATCTCACCATAAGGGTTAAAACTAATCGCGGTCTGTGGCAAAGTTAAAAATTGCTTGACTGGGCTAGTGAGTACTTCGGCTGAAACAAACATACCAGGATATAGTTCAGACTGTGGATTAGCGATGGTCGCTTCAATTTGCACATTCCGTGTATTAACATCCACAATGGGATTGATAGTTGTCACTTTTCCAGTAAAGATTTTATCAGGATAAGTATCTGTTCTTATGTTAACTATAGATCCTATCTGTAATTGCGCTAACTTTTGCTGCGGAATAAAAAAATCGGCATAAAGTGGATCTAAAGCTTGCAAAGTGATGACTTGATCGCCTGGATTAAGATATTGTCCAACGTTCACTGTCGCGACGCCTAAACGGCCATTAAAGGGTGCCTTTAAGGTTTTTTTTGCGACGATAGCTGTTTGTTGTGCCACTTGCGCAGTTAAATTTTTTAGATTTTGTTCATCCGTATCAAGCACCGCTTTAGAAATCGCTTTGACAGCAAATTGCGCACTATCGCGATGATAAATAATTTCGGCTAATTTCTCCTGCGCTTCTAGTGAATGCAGTAAAGCCACATCTGAATCCGCATTGAGTTGTACTAATACATCTCCTTCTTTAACTTCCGAGCCTGGTTTCAAATAAACCGCACGCACTAATCCCGCTAATTCAGTGGTGACATAGACTCCATTTACCGCACGCATACTGCCATAAGTCAAAATCTTGGGTTGCCACCATGAATATTCAACACGCATAGCCGAAACGGTGACAACAGGTGCAGTATTTTTTTGCATTGCATGTCGAATAAAGAGATGCCTAATTGCTTGATAACCAAATACCAGAATAAAAAGCACGCTGACACTGATCAACATGATGATCATGGGTCTCGTAAAATGCTTTTTTAATCTATGCACGGTTGCGATCCTCTACTGACAATTCGAGTTCCACCATCCACCCCCTAAAGCTTGAAATAAAGCGGCTGTATCCGCATATCGACTGGCTTCTGCCTGTATCAGGCTAATACGTGTTTGTTGATACTGTCGCTGAGCATCTAATAAAGATAAATAACTGACACCACCTAAAGAAAATTGTTGTTTCACTAGATATAGATTAGCATTAGCCGCTGATTCGGCCTGTTTTTGTGCGCGCATTTCTCGAGCATCATTTTCTAATGCTCGTAAGGTATCGGCTACATTTTGAAAACCCTGCAGTACAACTTCTCGATATTGTGCTGCAGCAGCATCATAAGCGGCAAAGGCCGCACGACGCTCAGCGAGTAAAGCACCACCTTGAAATAACGGTTGAAATAACGCCCCAGCTATATTCCATAAATTGCTTTGCGAACCAAACACTTGGCTACCTACTGAATTCGACTTCCCCCAAGCACCATTCAGCGTAAACTGTGGATATAAATTAGCCGTAGCAACGCCCACTTGTGCATTAGCCACCTCCCATAGTGCTTCGGCAGCGCGAATATCAGGTCTTTGCCGAACTAAAGCCGAAGGCACACTTAATGGAAGTTTAGTCGGTAAATGCAATTCGTTTAAATCTAAAGATGGAACAACATCACATTCACTAGGAAAAGCACCGACTAAAATAGCCAGCAGATGGCGCGCTTGTGTCCAACTTTTCTTCAAAGGAGGTAAAGTTGCTCGAGTTTGCGCCAATTGTGTTTGCTGTGCGACCACTTCAATTTTCGAAACAGCACCGAGATCAAATTGTTTCTTTATGATTGCCAATTGCTCTGCTTGTTCACGTATTAGTTGTTTGGTTACGCATATTTGCCTATGCAGCGAAGCAATATTAATTGCAGTCGTCACAATATTGGCCGTTAAGGTCAGATAAGCCGCTCGCAGCTCGAAATATTGGTATTCAACTTGAGATTGCAATCCCTCTATTTGACGTCGCGCTCCTCCAAAAATATCAGGCACATAAGATACGTTGACAGTCGCATTAAGTAGATTGAAAACACCCGTAGGTACACTATTGCTGCTCGATACCGAGCTCGATGTTGAAGTTGAAGTTGCTGTCGAAATGCTATTTGTATTAGAGAAACTGGTGCCCCGCTGCCCTGATAACTGCGCTGATATAATGGGAAACAAACCGTTACCGATACCCGCACTTAGATTTTCCTGCGCTTCCAATAAAGTAGCTTTAGCTGCTCTTAAATTGGGACTACTGTTAATACCCTGGCATATTAGTTTATTTATTTTAGGTGAATGAAATAAACGCCACCACTCTGCGGAAATAGTTTTGGCTTGAATAAATTGCTGCGACGCTCCCCCATGCCCTGGCGCGCTAGCCGTTCTACAAGGCCAAGGAGGTTTTGTGTAATGATTTACCTTAGGGGATTGAGGTGTTTCAAAATCAGGTCCCACTAGGCAAGCACTTAGGCTACCCAACATCATGGCAATCATGGCAAATTGATAACAGCTCCTGTAAAAAACCCACATCAACTATCTGTCCATTTTTACTGGAATATACGCATTTTTTTAAGTGTACTTACCTATCATAGACGATATTTTTAGAACTTAGTGAAAAATTGCACTGATATAAAACTTATCGCTACGCTCAAGACAAACTATGCTTTAATTAAACAGTTGGAAATCTACACTCCTGTTGATAACTTTAAAAAAAATAAGAGAAGGTTTCTCTTATTGGAGCTTAATTTATGGTCAAGCATTTAAAAAGAATTGGTTCAGCGAAAAAACGTAAACTTGCCCTACTGTATTTAGTGATAGGTGCGGTAGCGATAGGTTTTGCTCCTATTTTTGTCCGATTAAGCGAAGTAGGTCCGATTGCGACAGGGTTTTGGCGGGTGGCTATCGCCTTTCCTATTTTAACCCTACTTTCTATAGGACAAGGCTATACACGTCCCGATGATAGGCATGCGCCGGTTTTAAAAGATTATCTTTGGTTATTATTTTCTGGTGTTTTATTTGGCGGCGATCTAGCCACCTGGCATCTTTCTATTCAATATACGACTATCGCTAATTCGACTTTAATTGCTAACTTTGCACCCGTTATTATCGCATTATGGGGATGGATCGTTTTACGCAAACCACCGCAAAAAAAATTAGTCATTGGTTTATTATTAGCCATTTTAGGTATAGGCGTCTTAATTCATCCTACCCTTCATATGGACAAAAATATCCGTATGGGTGATGGATTGGCCTTTATCACTGCTTTTTTCTATGCTGGTTATTTATTAGTATTAAATCGAGCGCGTAAAAAATTTACAGCTTTTTCAAGTATGGCGATATCAACTTTTGCTAGCATGCTCACTTTGCTTATCATCACCTGCCTTTCCGGCGAGCTAGCTATACCGCAAACGGAAATGGCTTGGCTCATTTTATTTGCTTTAGCTTTATTTGCGCATATTTTAGGGCAAGGATTGATCGCTTATGCCTTACCCTATTTACCCGTTACCTTCTCATCAACTGCGTTGCTGATCCAACCGATGGTGGCTGCGATGGCAGGTTGGTACTTCTTTTCAGAATATCTAGGTTTTAGTCAAATGATCGGTATGTTGATCGCTTTAGTAGGTATCTTTTTGGCTAAACAGACTATTTAACCTTTGTTCAAGTAAACACTTTATAACAAACTTTTACTTACCATTTCATAAACATCTGAAGAAAGTCCCGGTATTTTAATGAGCTTTTCTAATTGTTCACGCATCAAAGCTTGACGATCGGCGTCAAAACGCTTCCATTGCGTAAAAGGTTTTACTAAACGCGCCGCTATTTGAGGATTGATAGGATCAAGATGCTGTATTTGTTCACTTAAAAATACATAACCTGCACCTGAACGATCGTGAAATTGGCTACGATTTTCTGAACAAAAAACACCTATCAAGGATCGAATTTTATTCGGATTCTTCCAATCAAAAGCAGGATGCTTGAGTAATTTTTTAACCTGATGCAAGGTATCTGGCAATGGAGCACGTGCTTGTATCGCTAACCATTTACAAACCACTAAAGAATTATCTGAATTTTTTTCATAAAACTCTTTTAAAAAGCGGTCTCGTTGCGACAAATTATGGTTGACTATTTCGCTTAACGCCACAATCCTATCGGTTATGTTATCGGCTTTTTTGTAATGATCCACACAGAGATGATGCACGTTGGGATCTTGCAATAACATGAGATAGGTTAAACTTATGTTACCTAAACGTCGATTCGTCACCGACTGCTTATCAAAAACATAAGGTTTTAAATCATGGCAGGTTTGATAACAATGTAAAAAATTATTTTCTAATTTTTTGGCGCACTGAAAACGCAACCATTCTCTTTCTTCATGAATCCCATCAATATCAATAACAGGCATTTGTTCTGCAAAAGTAGCTTCACTCGGTAAACTTAATAATTCTGCCAATAGATCCTTACTGTCCTGCTTATCATCAGCAAATAGAATTTTATATCCCTTAATCAGTTGATTTACTGCTGAGTCTTCACTTGATGCTGAGAATCGAATTCGACGCAATACAATTCGATTGGCTAATTCCTGTGCAGCATCCCATCGATTAAAGCCATCGGTATCCGTTTGCATTAAAAAAGCAAGATCTTCATCGGAATATTTAACCTTAAGTTTTACTGGTGCAGAAAAATTTCTTAATAAAGAAGGAATCGGTTTAGCTTGGACATTTACAAATTGAAAAACATGTTCAGACTCTCTCAGCTTTAATGTGCACTGTGCTCCCATAGGTTTTTCATTACCGACCAATTGTAAATCAATAGCTTGGCCTTCTGGATTTAATAAAGCCATCACTAAAGGAATATAAAAGGGTTTTTTAGTCGGTTGTCCCGGTGTAGCAGGACAATGTTGTTTAAGTATCAAGTCAAAGGTTTTTTCTTCGGCTGAATAATGGTAATCAACCTGTAATTCCGGTGTTCCGGATTGCTTATACCAGCGACGAAATTGTTGCAGATCGTAACCACTCCCTTTCTCAATGGATTTAACAAAATCTTCGATGGTGACGGCTTGTCCATCATGATCAGTAAAATAATCATCCATGCCTTTACGAAATAATTCTGGACCCACTAAGACCTTCATCATACGAATGATTTCAGCGCCTTTTTCATACACTGTCATGGTATAAAAATTATTAATCTCAATATAAGAATCAGGTTGCACGGGATGAGCTAGAGGGCCTGCATCCTCTGCAAACTGCATCGATCTTAATTGTCTTACCGTGTTGATCCGTTCAGTCGCAGGATTGCCAATAGATTCACTAAATTCCTGTTCACGAAAAACAGTCAATCCTTCTTTAAGACTCAATTGAAACCAGTCGCGACAAGTAATGCGATCACCGGTCCAATTATGAAAATACTCATGCCCTACTACTTTAGTAATATAACTATAATCTGCGTCAGTTGCTGAATTCGGATCCGCTAAAATGGTCTGTGCATTAAAAATATTAAGCCCTTTATTTTCCATGGCCCCCATATTGAAATCGTCGATGACCGCAATCATGAATATGTCTAAATCATATTCACGACCATAGGCTTGTTCATCCCAACGCATGGCTTTTTTTAAAGAATCCATCGCATGAAAACATTTATCTTTTTCACCTTTTTCAGAAAAAATCTGTAGACTTATTTTTCGCTGCGATTGAGTTACAAATTCATCTTGAATATATTCTAAATCACCTGCAACCAAGGCAAATAAATAACTGGGCTTTTTGAATGGATCTTCCCAAGTAATAGAATGTTGATTATTCGTTAAATCTTGTTCTGCGATTTTATTACCATTGGATAATAAAATCGGGTATTTTGATTTGTCAGCAACAATAGTGGTGGTATAACACGCCAACACATCAGGTCTATCTAAAAAATAAGTGATACGACGAAAACCTTCCGCCTCACATTGAGTACAAAAAATTCCTCGCGAAACATATAGTCCACTTAATGCGGTATTTTCTTTAGGCTTGATTCTATTTTCAATCTCGAGACTAAACTTTTCGGGTACTTGAAAAATAATTAACTCATTATCCTTAAGTTGATATTCTTTCGCTGGTAAAAGCCGGCCATCAAGTTTAACAAAAATTAATTCGCAATTCTCTCCCTGTAAAATCAATGGTTTATCTTTATTTTCTGGTGACGAATCACGAATAAGTGTCAAACGAGAATTAACTTGTGTCGAATCTTCATCTAACTTAAAAGTTAATTCAACCGTATTAATCAAAAAGCTAGGTGGAATATAATCTTTTAGAAAGGTAGTTTTTAATTCGTTCATTTTATTACCCATTATTTGATGAGAGGATCAGGTTCTTTTTTCATATTCACTGCCGCTGGAAGAATTAAACTTAACAACAATAATGTGCCACCAACAATCGTTGTTTTTGCCAGCATTTCATGATTAAGCAACACGCCAAATAGACTAGCAAATACCGGCTCCAAGGCAAATATCAACGCGGCTTTCGGGGCACTGGTAAATTTTTGATACTTATTCTGTAAATAGTACGCCAAACTGGTTGCAAATACAGCACAAAACACAATGCCAATTAAAGCTTGTGGCTGCAAAGCAGCACTAAAGGAATGACCTTTAGTAAATAGAAATACAAAAGGAATGGTAAACAAGAGTTGGTAAAAAGCTAATAACTGGTAATCGCCGATCAATTGATTAATACGTTGTAGATAAGTAATTTGTAAGGAAAAACAGATAGCCCCTAAAAAAATCCATAAATCGCCATGCCCGATATAAAAATGTTTTATATCCATTAGAACATAAAGCCCTAGAAATCCTATGCCCGAACACAACAAATCCAAGCGACTTGGTTTTTCTAGTTTAAACAAAGGCGCAAGAAAAGGAACTAAAATAACACTAGCACCGGTAATAAATGCTGCACGTGCAGAATGCACCGTTTCTAAACCTATGGTTTGACAGAGATAAGCCCCCGCATTGAGAACGCCAATGACTAGACTGCCACGCAAAATAGCTCGGGTGGTGTTGTGGAACAAAATCCAGACACTAGGCAACAAAACCAGCGTAGCTAAAGCAAAACGTAAACTCACAAATACAAACGGATCGACCTCAGTCAAAGCATTTCGAGTGAGCGGAAAAGTAATTCCCCACATCAAGGTGGCTAAAACAAGATAAAGATTTGCTTTACTAGATAATTTCATAAAATATAGAGTATAGTCACTCCCATCCCTAGCAACAACAGGAGAATTTACCGTGTCAATTCGCGTTCTCGTTAATGGTGCTGCTGGCCGCATGGGACAAATCACTGCTGAAACGATTAAGCAGGATCCAGCATTCGATTTAGTAGCAGAAACTCACAGTAGCGACGAACTAAAAAAATCACTATTGTCCAGCAAAGTCGATATTGCCATTGATTTTACCAATGCAGCCGTCGTCTTTGAAAATACCAAAAACATCATATTAGCAGGTGCGCATCCTGTTATTGGTACGAGTGGTTTACTTCCAGAACAAATTAAAGAATTGCAACGCCTCTGCGCTGAAAAAAACTTAGGTGGAATCATAGCACCCAATTTTTGTATCGGTGTTTTGTTAATGATGCGTTTTGCTGAACAAGCCGCACATTATTTTTCCGAATGTGAAATTATTGAAACACATCATGAAAATAAACTGGATGCACCATCTGCAACCGCAATAAAAACAGCCGAATTAATTAGCGCCGCGAGAAAAACATCACCTAGCACCAAGAAAGTTCACGAAACCTTAATCGGTTCACGTGGCGCGCTTAAGAATCAGATCCCAATACATGCATTACGTCTGCCAGGATTTCTCGCCAAACAAGATGTGCTATTTGGTCATCTCGGTGGAAATCTCATTATCTCCCACGAAACTATAGATCGTAGTGCCTATATGCCTGGCGTATTACTAGCTTGCAAAAAAGTAATGTCATTAAAAAAATTAGTTTACGGTTTAGAAAATTTTTTATAAAAATTACCTAAGCCCGCCTACGGAAAATCTACATGGTCGACTTCAAACAGTTACATACCGAGCTTTTAAATCAATTAAGCCAGAATCATTTCAGTATTAATGAAATAATCAGTAAAAAATTAGTTGAGTATGTGTTGCTATTGCATAAATGGAATCAAATACATAATTTAACCAGCATTCGCGATCCTTTACAGATGCTTAGCAAGCATATTATCGATAGCCTTGCTATTAGCCCGTATTTGCAAGGACCAAATATTTTAGATGTTGGTACCGGTGCCGGCTTGCCGGGCCTTCCTTTAGCGCTTACACATCCTCAGTATCGTTTTGCATTACTAGATAGTAATGGAAAAAAAACCCGATTCTTAATGCATGTCATACAAACTTTAATGATTGCCAACGTTGATATTATTCCTTTGCGCGTCGAAAAATATCATCCTAAAAATTGCTTTAATAGCATAGTAAGTCGCGCCTTTAGTCAGCTCAATGAATTTTTACATAAAACTAGACATTTATGCTGCGAAAATGGAATTTTTTTAGCAATGAAAGGGCAGTATCCTACTGAAGAGATCAAAACGCTTGACGCTGATTTCAAACTGCTTGACACAAAAGACTTACAAATTGCTGGCCTTGATCAAAAAAGACATCTATTGATTATTGATTTAAGTAACTAATAAATAAAAATTTCTTTATGCATTTTTTATTAATTTGTTGTTTGTTAAGAAAAGATTAATTATTCTATCTTAAAATTAATTACGATAAAAAACTTGCACCTCATCTCCCAAGGATAATAAAATGCTCACCCTTGAAGAAACGCCTTTACTTCCTAATACAACAACTCATAATTCTCATTCTTTTTTCCAGAAGCTAAAAAGAAATCCCATGCAAGCCGTAAAAAAAATAGGTTTAGCTGGCATATCCGCATTTAGTGGCTACATGTATTGGCCATCCTCTTTTAGTGCGGCTTCCTCTGTTAGCAGTGCTCTCCAATATCCAGCGGCACTGGGTGGAAGTCTTACGAATTCCATTTTTAATTATGAAAGTTTTCTTAGTCTTGCTGAGCTGCCCAAATTTCGTAACATGCCTTGGAAATATATTACTGCAACGCTATTTTCTATTGCTTGCGTAGCCCCTAATTTCCTCATGAACATTTATGATGATGAAAAACAGGAGTATGTTGATAATGCACAAATGGCTTTACAATTCGGTACTGCTTTTCTAAATATCTGGGTAAATCTAGTCGGCACTCTAGAATTAAATGTATCTTCTTTAGTAGAAAAAAATAATCTCGATGCGCAAAAAAAAGAATTAACTGCAAGAATTAGCCAAGCCATTGAAAGTTGCTCTCAATTGCCTACTGAACAAATAGCAGCACGTCTGAATAATATAATCAACCCGCCAAAACTAACTTACTATTCTCTCCATACATCTATCGGTGTGCTAAGTCTCCCACAATTTGCCGCTTACGTATTAATAAGTTATTTTGGCACGAAAAATTTAGCAAAAAACGCTTGGCATACAGATGAAACAACCAGCGTAATATTGGGATCTGTAGCCGCCATTGGCAATGGCATACCAGGCGCAGGGTTTTCTATTAAAGGTGTGAATTCCATCAGTAAAAAACTCATGTCTTTAGAAAAACCCTCTTTGCTAGCTATATTTTTTGTATTGCCTGCATTATTCTCTGGTTTTACTACACATAAAGCCATGTCAGATAGTTTAAAAGAGATAGGATACTCTGGCCCCATAGTTGAAATCCTGAACTGGGCTAGTAATTTTGGTGCAGTATTCCTTTTTAATTTTCCGCAAATGTTAGCTTTAGCGAACAGATTTGGCAAAGATACACCTGTTGTGAATGATCATCTAAAAAGTTTACAACAGGTTTTACAAACCCAGATTCAAAGCTTAGGATTTATGCAGGATATTAAGGAGTTTAAAACAAATTTACCTCATCATGTAAGTAGCTTTTTTACAAGTCATGCTCCTGCCATCGTAAACGATACTAATATTTCTTGTGACAGTAATAGCTACCCAGCTAACACTTTTAGACTATCTATACAGTAATAATTCATATCACCAATCATAATAAATGATTGGACATCTCAACAAATTGTTTAGAATTACTAGCTGAATAAGTTACAACCTGTTAGAATCTTGCCTCTTTAAGTCTAGGGCCCGTAGCTCAGCTGGATAGAGTACCAGGCTTCGAACCTGGGTGTCGGGGGTTCGAGTCCCTCCGGGCCCGCCAATAAAATCAAACACTATTCCGTTTTTACTTGGCAGTACTGATATCCTTTTGCAATTCAAATACTACATCAACCTGATCCTTAAAATGGATCGTTTGTTGTTGGTAAGTTTTATCTGCATTATTTGCTATCGCGTTTTCAGTTCGTAAAAACATAACAGGTCCTGGCATAGATTGGTCATTGTCTCCCTGATAATGAATACTATAAACGGGGCCTAGTTTAACTTTAAAACCTTCAGCCAATGAATTTGCTTGTAAAATGGCAGCCTGAATGGCTTTTTTACGCACTTGTTCACGATAGTTATTTGGATTGGCTACGCCTAGTTTTATAGCGCGAATCTCATTCAATCCCATCTTCAACGCTTCATCTAAGAGCTGATTAAGTTTACCTATCTGACGAACTGTTATTTGCACCTGACGTACGGCACGATAGCCTTTCAGTATAGCTGTGCTTGTTTTCTGATAATCATATTCTGGCTGAGTACTTAAATTGGCTGCATTAATATCTTTTTTTTCGAGACCATTTTTAAGTAAAAAATCAAAATATTGTGACACTCGTTCATCAACCTGTCTTTTAGCTGCAGCGGCATTTTTCGCAGAGTAGCTCACTTCTATATTGATAGTTGCGATGTCTGGAGTCACATCCACGCTTGCAGTTCCCGTGGTACTAAGATGTGGGCCTGCTGGCATTTCGTCAGCATTAATGGGTAGCATTAAACCGAATGAGGTTAATCCTATGATTACGGCTAAAGTCAATGTTCTCAACTTCATGTTGCCTCCGATCTCAAATAATAGATAGTACTATTTTTCTAGGAAAAAACCATGCTTGTTTTGATTTAAGAATGCCGTTTTTTCACTTATCAAGCAACTCAGCTAGTTTAGATAGATAGTCGAGGGTAAAGAAGGATATCATTTGAACGACAACTAATCGGTTGGGGCTTAAAAAAGCTGTGGCTATTGTTTTCTATCGTCTTGGCAGCCTCGACAACTTCAGGTTTGTTGCGATACAACGCACTACACAAAAATGCCGCGAAAGATACTGCAGCTACGGCAATTCCGCAAGTAGCCGCACTTAAGCCAAGCGCAATTACAGTCACCGACACGATGGCAACAGCGGTCATAAATACGGCGCATAAACCCCATGACCATCGAGCACGTTCGTGTATCTCCAATTGTTGTTGTTGATGCTGACGAAAATTTAATAATTTCAGTAACTCTTTACACTCCTGTGATTGAGGTGTAAGCCCATTTAGAAAAGCTATTTCTTTTCCCTGATTTTTTGCTTCTTGATAATCATTGGCTACTTTACCGACCATTGTCTGTATTGCTATTGATTCCACATTTTCAATTATTTTATTTAAATAGTTTATTCTGCCAGCGTGTAATTTTACCTCACGATGTTCTAGGGCCCAAGAGAAAAACATAGCCGCTGCGAAAGCAAAACTGGACGCACCCGCTGCAATAGCTGAAAGACCCAATGATGCATGGATCCCTATATAGACTATATCGGGGTTTAATAGCAGACTTGCAATGGTACCCGCTAGCATCTGGATGCCAGATAGTATATTGATACCTTGAGCCCATGTATCATGGTTTTTTCCTTCTTTGGCAGCAATTATAAATGCCCCGAGCGTATCTATCAGATTCCAAGCAACACCTAGAATGAGGGTAGGTAGGGACATATTTTTGAGTAATGAGAGCACAGCGATTGCAGCATTAAATAAAGTGTAAAACCAATTCATCACTGACTCAGCAAGAGTAGCCGCTGCAACATCTGTAACCACAGCAGCATCAATAACTGCTGCAGCATCAATGACCATTTCAGAATAAATAGCCGCTATATCTTGGATAGTCGGATTGGATTTAAGAAACTCTAAATAGGCTTTTTCAAAGTAAAGATTATCTGAACTATGCAGGAATGGACGAACTTTAATCTCTGAATTTTTCCTAAAATACTTTTCAAAAAAAGAATCATCTCTCAATTTATTGAAGTCCCTCATTATCGCCCCTCTCATAGAACTCTTTTTATTTTTAATAGCCTTCAGTTAGAGGCTATAAAGCAACCTGGATATTTTCTGATATATCCTCTTTCCAATATCCACTATATAGATATTAGATTAAGGCATTATTAAGGAGATTTAAGGGGGTTTTTAGCGCCGAAATTTATTTCATATACTCATTCTTCGGTGACTCATATTTGAGCTAAGGTTTTTTTCTTTGCCTATGTTACTTTGTGATTCGTATGTGAAAAATCTTAGACCCGCAGCGCTTTGGCTTTTTCTCATCTCATAAGGGTTATAGGGAACAGGTATTCGCATTTTGTCCTTATTAAATACGGTATTCTGAATTTGCTGTTCTCGTACTTGCGCTTCTTTACTTAGCAGGACCTTAGGAAAATTTGGTAGCAAGTCATTTTTTTCATTTATTCGGCTATCTATTGTAGAAATAGCATTTATCAACTCCTTTAATTTCTCACTGATCTCTTTTTCGTTAATTCCATAGGCAATTTTTTTATTTTTATTTAGTGTGCTTCCAAGGTTTTTGCAAGCTTTCCTTTTATGCTCAAGATAGCTTTGAAATTGTTTCAAATTGGCAGAAGCATTGTTGTAGTTTTCTTTATATTCATCTTTTCTAAAGTTAATAGGCAAATTCCATATTTTATAAAATTCATTATCTTTTATTTGAAGCTTTAAAAGATTGATAATATCAAAAATGATCAATATACATTCACAGTAATCATTAGTAACCGTTAGATTATCTAGAATTAGCGTTGAATCTTGCTTGATCTGCTTATTAAGCACGTGATCTTCACGCGTAAAATCCTTTTGACCATGCCTATCAAACATTTTCAGTATTAGCGGAACATATTGTTCTTTATAAATCTGCATCTTATAGCTTATTCTACTTAAAAAAATATCCAGTAAATTAATATAGTCTAACAAAAGGATATGTAACTCATACGCTGGAATCTCATTCAAAGAAAACAAACAGTCCTTTAGTTTCGCTAATAAGTCCCTATCTAATAATTTTTCTATGGGTGTCAACCGCATAAATTTCACAATATCTTGTATAATAATCCGTTCCTTACTATTGAATAGTTGTTCTTTTTCTGTATATTTTAAATCAGGAATCGTTGAAAATTTCCTTATTAGCTCATTTTGAAATTGATCGATAAAAGAAGGCGGCACAAGTTTTGCAGCTTGATTTTTTTTTATTTCTAAAGCTTCCTCTTCTTGTTTGGCCTTTTTTAATTTTCTTTCTGCAAACTGTTGAGTGGTTTTTTGGATTGTTTGTTTACTTGGTTGGTGTATAGATTGTGTTGATAATACTTTGCGAGCGTCGATTTCAATCTCTTCTTGTTCTGCAAGCTTTATCGCTGCTTGTGCTGATTGCGCATAAGCTTGACGATTGGCATGGTCACAGGCCTGCCATTTATTCCTCATTAATAAGATCTTCTTGCATATTAGTGCAATGGGTTCTTTTGGATTTTCAAGCAGTATTTTTTCAATTTCTTCTTCCAATAAATTAAGATTTTTGTCCGGGTCATAGACTCCTAATTTGTAAATATACATTAAAAAAATATTGTCAATTAAAGGCAGATGTTTATTATAATATTTAAATATGACCATTCTGTTTTGGGTAGTAGTCGCTAAGGCAAAATCTAATGCGCTATCCATGAAAATGATAAATTCCCGTCTGAGTGACATTTGCAAAGAATTTTGTTTCTGAAACTCCAAAAAACTAGTTTTTATATCGTTTAATATCTTATCAGGACAATATTTGCTTAAAATATCTGCCATTCGCAAGGGGGAGGGTAATATAGAAATTATTTCATCATCTGTTAATAAGTATGCATTAAACATAAAATTTATTAGATCTTCTGCCGATAAAACTTCCGTTAAAACTGATAAGGCATCTACGAATAAATTAAAATTTTTAGATTTTGAATGGCTAACCCACAATAACATAGAACACAAATAAGAAATCTGCATTTGTTTGAATGAGTTAGAGTTTGGCTTTTCAGATAAAATTTTATTTAGATTTTCAAAAAAAATAATCCGCATCTTATCAAGTGAATAAAATAACCCGTCTAAAGCAAAGTAATCGCGTATTTCAGCAGGGGGTGAATTCTACTTAGAGGTGCGACAGTCTCGCGGATAGTTATAAACTAGCCG
>JBHGAL010000012.1:0-48602 GCA_041949685.1 Wolbachia endosymbiont of Folsomia candida | reverse complement strand
CGGCTAGTTTATAACTATCCGCGAGACTGTCGCACCTCTAAGTAGAATTCACCAACAACTAATTCGTAATCAGTAGGTCGGACGTTCGATTCGTCTCGTTGGCACCAATTAAATCAGGGTCTTTCCCATTTAAGGGGGCAGATTAAGCACATAGAACTTTAACTCTTAAGCGGTAGTTTTCAAAATTTTTAAATCCATAAGCGCGACGTTGAATCAATTTCATTTTACGATGAAACCCTTCTGTTATTCCATTACTTTTACTAAATCGCCACATTCGCACGACTTCATCACGCCAGTGGTACAGTGTTTTTCCTAGCGTCATTAAAGAATGAAAAGGACTTTGTTTAAGTTCCTTTATCATTTTTAAAAATAAGGGGATAATTCGTTGGCAGCGTTTAGCTGTCATGGTTTTCTTCATCAATACTCGACTAAGTCTGACCTTTGGCTGGGTTGGTGGCTGCAGGTGAAGTCGCCGAGCCACCTTATCTTCATCTAAAAAGCATTCCTATCAGGGCTGCACGGCATGACTTTCACCAAGCGGCATGCCCGCGGTATCTATAGTATTTACTTTACGCTCAATAGGCGTGTCAAAACGAAAAAATCCTATCAGATTTCCCAGCAATAAAGATGTATTTTTAGCAGAGACTGTAAGAACCGCAGCTAGCAAGCCACCTTTTTTGAAAAGGCCATTCTTATGTCTAGGAATCGGATTTTCCCAATATCGACTAAAAATATTTGAGTAATGGGTGGGTATTTTTATGCCAATTTTGCGTAAGTTTTCAATAAGTTCCCTGCTAGGTTGTCTTTCTTTAAACGCAATATCTAAATAATTGCTTTCGTTAATTTGGTTTAAATTGGTTAACGGTAGACTACATGATGTCAATAGTTCATTGGTGGGAATATCACAATCTTGTAAGATTTTAAAATAGTTCTTATCTTTTTCACCCACCTTTAAAAATTCAAAAAAAGGTATTTTCATATCTTCCGAGTCAATAAATGTCTTTTGCAATACCTTACTGGTAAAACGAAATAGCGAAACGAAAGAAACAGCCATGAGGCCAGGATTAGCCTTGACTAAACAATACCAGGTTTCAACACCGGGCTTTTTAAAGAATGCAGCATACTCTGGACCTGCGTGGTGATTATATCCTAGCTCTTTTAATGCAAACGCCAGTAATCCTAAGGCTGAAGGATGCTCGGCGAAGGCTAGGCCTGCTTCTTGAAGATTTCCTGACATTATTTTGCTGTAGCTACATTCCCAGTTAGCCGTTGCTTTTAACACGCGTGTTGCGGGATAAACCAGTGAAAGCGATACAGCAGCAATGACACCGGGATTGGATGTGATTAAACTACACCAAGTACCAGCGCTTGGATTTTTAAGAAAGCCTGCATATTCTGGATAAGCATGGTCATTATATCCGAGTTCTTTCAATGTAAGTGTTAGCAACCCTAAAGCTGAAGGATGCTCGGCAAAGGCTAGGCCTGCTTCTTGAAGATCTCCTGACATTATTTTGCTGTAGTTGCACTCCCAGTTAGCCGTCGTTTTCAACACTAGCTTTAAGGCATAAGCTGCGCCACAACCCAACACTATCGATAGGGCAGCAATGAGACCAGGATTATCTTTGATTAAATGACACCAAGTTTCAGCACTTGGTTTTTTAAAGAATGCGGCATATTTTGGGCCCGCGTGGTGATTATATCCGAGTTCTTTTAATACGAGCGTCAGCAATCCTAAAGCTGAGGGGTGTTCGGCAAAAGCTTTTCCTGTTTCTTGAAGATCTCCTGACATTATGCTGCCGTAGCTACATTCCCAATTAACAGCCAACTTCAATATTCGTGTCGCAGAATAACCTAAGGAAACTAATAAAGCGCCAATGATACCTGGATTGGCTGTGATTAAACCACACCAAGTTCCAGCACTAGGTTTTTCAAAGAATGCAGCATATTTTGGACCTGCGTGTTGGTTATATCCGAGTTCTTTCAAAGCAAGCGTCAGCAATCCTAAAACTGAGGGATGTTCGGCAAAAGCTTTTCCTGTTTCTTGAAGATTTCCAGACATTATGCTGCCGTAGCTACATTCCCAGTTAACCGTCGTTTTCAACAATCGAGTTGCAGAACAACCTAATGAAACTGATAAAGCGCTAATGACACCAGGATTAGCCATGATTAAATCACACCAAGTTCCAGCACATGGGTTTTTAAGAAAGGCTGCATATTCTGGATAAGCATGGTTATTATATCCGAGTTCTTTCAATGCAAGTGTTAGCAATCCTAACAATGACGGGTGTTCAGCAAATGCTTTTCCTGCTTCTACAATATTTCCAGACATTATTTTATCGTAGCTACATTCCCAGTTAACCGTCGCTTTCAACAGTCGCGTTGCGGGATAACCTAGCGAAACTGATAAAGCTGCAATGATGCCAGGATTGGCTGTGACTAAAAGACACCAAGTTCCAGCACTTGGGTTTTTAAGAAAGGCTGCATATTCTGGATAAACATGGCCATTATATCCGAGTTCTTTCAATGCAAATGTCAGCAATCCTAACAATGAAGGGTGTTCGGCGAAGGCTAGGCCTGCTTCTTGAAGATTTCCTGACATTATTTTTCCGTAGCTACATTCCCAGTTAGCCGTCGCTTTCAATATTTTTTTTGCGCTATAACCTACGCTATAACCCAAAGAAACTGATAAAGCACCAACTACACCGGGATTTGTTTTGATTAAATCAAGCCAGGTGTTAGCTGATGGACGTTTAAAAAATGTTTTATATTCCGGATAAGCACGATGATTGATTACAGCTATTGAAATACTATGTTCTAATAAAATAGCAATCATGGCGAAAACTAATCCAGATTCTACAATTTGTTTAGTATTTTCAAGCGAAGGGTTGTCTACAAAATTAACATAAGCCCCGATTCTTTCAGGACAAAAAATAGCCAGTTTTAATGCGTCAGACATGGCATAGCAAGTCCAACGCGTTGCGTTTAAAGAAACTGTTTTTAGATAACTTCCAGTAAACACAGTTGCATATTTATCGAGCAATGCTTGACGTCGATTGTCTGTTTGAGCCCACCAGATATTTCCAGCACTTTCTGATAGGTAATAGGATATTAATTTTTTAATTTTAACTTCGTCTGCATCCTTAAGATTGTTTTCAAGTTCTTGAATTAACTCATGATCATAGCTTTCATGCTTATAAATAAGCAGATTCTTTACTTCTAAAATCTTGAGTTGGGTTTCTACGTCTAAATCCGTGTTAAATAAGATTTTTTTTTCAAAGACTTCAATTTTACTTTTACAAAAAGTTCCATCAAGGCACCATTTAGAATCTTGTTCAATCATGTCCAGTTCTTCGTACCAAGCTAATATCTCATTTCTGTCTTGTTCTGGCTGCGCGAATACCTCTCTGTGGTACTTAACCAGTAGATCCGTAGCAATACCTTGAGTTGTTCGCTTAAAAGGTATGGTAGGGTCTCCCTTTAATAATTTAGTGCTGATAGTTTCGTATTGACGCCAAGTTTCTTCAGTGCCTCCCATTATTACAAAGGTGTTTTGATCAATATCACCTTTCTCCCAATGATCTATTTCCTTTTTAAGAACAGTGTTACGTGTTAACTGTTCTTGCGTAAGCGGTTTCCGAGTTAAAGGGTTGGTCTTGCTTATTTGTAACCACTGCGTAATATTTTTAAAATCAAACGTGAAGCCATCTTTGGTGATGACTGGATCTTCCATCACTCCGTGTGAAATGGGGCACAGAAATTGGTGGCCTTCAGGCAATTCATCGCGTTCTACGCTTTCATTGATTGTTTTCTTGATAAACGACCTAAGATCCACCTCAACTAGGCATTTTGCAAATAAGCGATGATCTTTTTGAAGATTGGGTTGAGTAGCTACAGATTGATAATTTTTTGTTGCATTAGGCATTTTTTATTTTCCTTAGACGGGCAATTTTTTTAAAGTTGTTTTTCAGGTAATCCTTGACATTTTTAAAGCCAAAAACTTATTAAATAATTTACATCAGATTAGGATAAAAGAGAAGAGACTAAAAAACTCAAGAGAATTATCCGCCGCTATTAAGCGTCAGCAATTTAATGGTTCCTTCATAAATAGCTCATATTAGTTTAAGACTTAACTCATAAAATTTAGATCATTAATATAAAAAATTGATGATCTTTATGCCTAATTACATTATTCCTAATGTGCATCACTTTGTTTGGTTTGGTAAGGAAATTACTCGGTGCAAAGAAACATTGACCGCATGGAGAAATTTACATTCAAATCATGTAATTAATTTATGGACATCCACCGATACTTTATCTTCTGGAAGTTTTGAAGACATTAAAAAAACTTTGTATACAATATAAAATAAAACTGAGAGATATTAAACAAGAAACCAACTTGGATTTACACGCTCTAATCCTGCAAGAGATAAATAAAGGTCGTTATTGGTCTGCCAGCGATATTGCGCGGTTTTCTATTTTAAATGAGGAGCCTGGTTTTTACTTTGATATAGGAATTATACCAAAAAGACCATTACCTAAAAATGTTAATTGTGCAAAAGGATTTTTACTAGTAGTAGACATACCAGATTCTGTAGCCTATGAAGGGGCTTCCATAGGTTACAAAATATTTTGTTCAGCATATAGAAAACACCATTTTTTTGAAAAAATAATCTCTCTTATTAAGGCTAATTTTGAATATTTGCAAGCCAATCCTTTAGTTGAGGAGAAATTCTATCGAACTTTTAATACAAAACAATCTCTAAATCCAGTATTAACTATCGAGCAGCAGGCAGATTATGTTTTTGCAAGGATTATGACGGGAAGTATCGCACAAACAGTGTTATTTCAAGATTATATACACAATATCCAAGACGATATACACGATACTAATTTAAAATTTTTTGATATATCTTTTAATTATCAAGTTTTTTTAGATATTCCTTCGGGCTAAAGAAATTACATAATTTGTAAATTAACTTTTTATTCGTATTAAATAAAAAAAATTTAAAAAAGAAAGTTCACAGAAGTCTGTATCAACTGGCCATTTAAGCTTATAAAAACCAATGCTCCGGTTTGTTGGCCATTAAATAAAAAACACCTATTAAAGCGATAAAAGCGGGAATACCTAATATCCACCATATCCTAAAATATTGTCGATATTCTTTAGGTAGAGGGGTTTGATTTATTGATGCGGCTAAGGCTAAATCACGACAACGCATTTGCAGCCAAACTACAGGAGCCCAGCAAACAACCGCAATAATGTAACCTAATATAGATCCTAGTATCCAGAAACTGGTTAACGAATATCCTTTTAAATAAATCAAAATATATCCCGTAGACGCTTGCATTACACCTGATGTTGCAGTAAAAAGCCAATCTGCAACCACTACTGCTGAGGTTGCCTTGGCAATAAGTGTTATATTTTTCTGTTGGTTAACATAAAACATATAAAAAGCAGTTCCTAAACCGGTACCGAATAACACCGATGCACTGATGATATGTAGTATTTTAATCCATGCGTATAACATTATCGTTCACTATTTAAAGCCATCATAATCAGTATGGCTACCAACAAAGGAATGTTTTTTGCGATCGGCGCAAAAGGATGTAACCAATAGCTCGGGAGAGAAAAAGAAATTATCGTGGTATAAAATAAAATTAGAACACATTGGAGAAACCCCATGACTATTAAGCGGTAATTAAATAGCGTAGCTAAACCTAGTAAAAGATCTACTGTACTTAACCCATATAAAGCAAAAGATTGGAATGAAAGTGGAATTTTTGCTTGTGTCAATATTCCAAACGATAGTGACGCTGAAACAGGCAACGCACTTATAACCCCTGAAAATATCCAAATAAACGCAATACTAATACGTAACAAAGGTCTTAGAAAATATAATCTGGCATGCCAACGATCCTGTACGCTGCTTACCATGCCATTGAGGCCACAACTAAAACTTCGTGGCTTGAAACCTATACTATTTTCTAGATTTTTTATCTCCATGTCATCCGCTATATTATCAACAGCCATCATTTTAATACCCGTTTCACTGATGGGAGAATTAGGTAGCCAATTTCCAATTTTAGCACCTAGCTGTATAAACATATCCGGTATAGCGATTGGCCACGCTTTTCTAAAACCCAACCATGCACGCAATTTAATGAGTATGTTTTTTACAGAAAGTTTTTCACTTCCTACCGCATAAAGTATTTGCGTACCAGGAAGATCTAGCGACTTCTCAACTATAAGCGTCAAATCGTCTATATGGATAGGTTGATGAAGTTGTGCTGCACGACCTGGCGTTGGAAGAATAAATGGCAATCCAGCAAGTCCACGAAATAATGAAGAACCACCATAAGAACCTTTACCATACACAAAGCCCGGCCGAATGATTGTTGAGTCAATATCTAAGGTTTGCAAATATTTATCGATAGCTAATTTACTTGTTGCATAGGGTACATCCACTTTATCAATCCCTAACGCCGAAATTTGAATAATTTTCTTTACTCCTTGCTTAGCACAGGCTTCAAATAGCGCTTTGGGTGCTTCATAATGGATATTCCACATGGTCTTTTCTTTAGCTGTTTGGAATACGCCGACACAATTAATGACTATATCAATACCCTTTAAGTGTGGTAACCAATATTCAGGAGTAATTGCGGTAGTAAAATCAGCTTTGAATGCATGGACATGAGGAATATTTTCTAAGAGTCTATTGTGTACGCAAGCAATAATATCGTGACCAACTATGGCCAGCCGAGCAATGATTTCCCGCGCTATAAAACCATTAGCGCCTGTTATTAAAATACGCATGTTTTATTTCCTAAATAGAAACTCTATCCAGGTGCTTTTCATTACCGCATCATGGATTAAACTAATAAAAATTAATATCATAGCAATATTCACATAATAAAAAGCTTTTAAAGCATAAGAGGCTATCACTATTCTAGATAAGTAAACTTTTTTAATAAATATATTGAGTATCCAAAATATTATAATTAAACCAAAAGCATGATAAGCAACGAAGATCCACGGTACTTCTAAAGTAAAATTTCCCGCAAAAATGAGTGGTATTGAGCTTGTCATTAGAATAAAAGTGCACAGCAAAATTATGGCATCCCCAAAATAGCTTGCTCTTATGGAATAATCGATTAGGGATCGATCCTTCCTATTGATGCTTCGAGTAATATAAAAAAAGCCAGCCATTGTTATCCCAAAAAAAGATACGCCACTAATGATATGAAAAAATTTAATAATTGAAAGCATCTTAAATTTCAGCTAATTAGAAGGTAAGCTCATTACTTGTCTTATTGATTTACTTTTCAGTAAGGTTTGAGGATATACATTTTGAGGACAGGTATCTTGTGGTAAATTAAAATAACTTGTCGCGACAAATGAAACTTTTTTATTTGCTTCATCGACATTTATATTGCTGTAGACGGTGTTTGGTTTTTCTGCAAGTATTCTTTTTTTAGTGGGATGCAAAAGATCACGATAATAAATGACCGCATCATTAGTGAGCCAAGGTTGACCACACACTGCGGTTTTACCGCCCTCATCAATATAAATTACCTTACTAAAATGATCGTAAAATACCGCTTTACGTGTAGCAATGCCTCTCAAGATATAACTGTTAATCGCCGTATTCTTACTCGCTATTCTAATTGGCATCAACGCATAAGCATAATCAGTGGAGCCACCCCCAGCGCCCGGGCTACCCATCCAAGCATCAAGGATAATTGCTTTATTATCTCCTCTAATCGCATAAGGAACATAGAGTGCGCCCGAGTTTCCAGTTTGCGATTCCGGATTAATTACGCCAAGGTAAGTTGATGAGTTTCGTTGTGTATCATAGACAAAAAGGTAGGCTTTATTGTCACCAGCATCGAATTGTTCCCACCATCTCCCGTTTTTGATCAACTCAACAATAGATTCATTGTAATTAGATGATAAATCATCTTTTACAGGAATCCATGGACTGAAGTACACACGGAGCACCTTATTTGTGTTCAGAAAAGGTAATGAGAAAATATGTGCATGATTTTTTGGCAACAGCGGCGACGTGTCATTATTACCTTGATCAAATTTATTGGGGAAAAAATGAGTGGAATAGTGATCCAACTTATTTGCTAAAAGCATCGGCGAAATAAAGCACATTAATAATATATACAAACAATTTTTTTTTATTTTTTTCATAAATAACCCTTAGTGCTTCATGTGACGAATTGGTTTCTTTCGTACCTGCAGGCAGTCGCTCCTACCATGATTTTACGGCATGATGCTTTTTCCCTCCAGTCTTCACTCTAACGAGACAACTCGTTTGCAGCATACCAAAATTACCAAAATAAATAGCGCGCACTTAGGAAAACACTGCTCGCATGTAGATTAGCGTTTTTTAACGTGCCGATAGGTGTGAAAGTACTATTTGTAAATACATCTCCTACCTTATTTTTTCCGAAATTATCATAGAAGTAACCTAGAGTTAGCCAAAAATCATCTTTAACCTGATAATCAATACCCGCACCCACGTTATAACTAAAATCACCGGTTAGATTAGTCGAGCCTCCCAGCTGGTTCGCAAAAGTTGAAGAGTTTACAAAGAGCTGACTAATCCTATTAAATGAAGCCCCCAGGCCTAACGCAACATAAGGCATGAATCTTTGCCATTTATAGATATCCGCCTTGGTCATTAACAGCCAACTTTCCTGCTGCAATCGATAATTATAACTAGTCGGGACCGGATCTACACTAGGCGTTTGTGAAACACCAAACACATTGATAGGGGACGTATAACGGTGTTGTAACCCCATGTTGACGCTGGGAAACCATGGGTTATTATCTTGCGCCCATCGATAGCCTATTCCAACAAAGAAAAATGGCGTACTGTAAGAATTACCTGTTTTTAAGTTTCCCAGCACACTCCCACTCGGGGCAAGCAAAAAGCTATTGCTACTTGCATAATCATAGGCTTTACCGACTCCTAGATCAAAATATAAACGGTGGGGATGATAACAATGAGATTTAAAATATGCATTGGGTGCTGCGTAAAGTGCACTCGCGACTAAACAAAGTACTACGCTCAAACCCATACTAATTATCTTAGAAAAATTCATTCAGCCTCCCTGGCAGTCTATCGCTGAAGTTTCAATATAGCTTAAAGCGCTATAAATATGAATTTATTTAGATAAGAGAAATATTATGAGCCGAAGCGCCTAGTGTGAGACGAAGAAGGATAATTAGGTTGCTGGCTGGAGCTAGCTGATGAAAAGAAAGTTTGATGACTAGCACTTGGATTGTCCATTTTATTTGTTGTTGCAGCGAAATCTTTTTTAAATTTTGTAAGTTTGATGCAAATTTCTTCTTTTAGATTTGATTGCTTTTTTTCTATTAAAAAAGATTTACCCATAGTTTTAAATGATTTTAGGTACGGTATATAATAATTGCGAATATCATTTTCAGCTTGCTCGCTCCCCATATACAGATGGAAACTTTCAACTTCTTGCACAGCGTGTATGAGTTGTTGCTGTCTTTCAATAAGAATTTTGGTTATTTTACTGGCTAATTGGCTGGATTCTTCAGAATCATCCGGAACATAACATTGTGAAAATTTCTCTATCAAACTCTCAGGTAGCAATATGATACGCAGAATCGTTTGATTAACTTCCAACCTAAAACTATCTAATTCTGTGATTTCAGATGCATTCTTTTGCATGAGATCTAATTTTTGCTGCAAATTTTCGGGAGTTCGTTTGACCAGGAAGAATCTTAATAAATTATATACAGGAAACCCAACTTTAACTTTACCGATACAATCGGCAATTAAATTTATTTTTTTCCTTACTTCTTCATCGAATACTTTCGTATTGCGCGGGTTGGTTTTAAGCGATTGATCAAACTGCTGTTGAGAAACATGCGGATATTGATAATCTAACATGGGCGCTGATTCAATGATTATTTTCAAGATCGTTTCATTACATCCCTCAGTAACAAAATTCAGCCATTGGTAAGCATGAAAATTGATAATATTGGGTAACAATTTGATATCTTCTGCGGTAATCATTCCCTGTGGGTCAGGTTCTATTTTATGCATATCGTTAAGAGAACAGTCCCAATCAATTTTTACTACCTGCCCAAACTCATTGACACCAATATTACCGCGCTGTTTTAAATCCGTTTCGCCTTTCCATAAAGAATCCACCAACGCACCGCCGAGCCCGCTAATTTTCTTACTCTGAATGGTCTTATAATATTCCTTATTTTCAGAGAAATATAATTCGTTAAACTCAGGTATTTCTTTAGAAAGAACAAAGTAAGAAGTGTTATCCTCTGTTTTTTTTTCCATTAATCGAGTTTTTGGTTGTGAACTGCCTAGTATTAAGCGAGCAGATTCCCCAGCTATTGTTTCGATATACCCTGTTTTGATTTGCTCTTCCTTTGGAATCGATCGTTGCAATCGAGTGTCCAGAGATTTAACAGCCCAAGAACTTTCATTTTTGTCTTTTATGTAGAAGTTTACCGGATGTGAAACAGTAGTTTTTTCAAAATGAAAATAGCCTAGGAAACTAAAATTATCTTTATTTTTTAATGGCATTTTTTTATTATTAGTATTAAGAATTTAATTCTAATATATATTAAAAATTGCTTCCTGTTAATGCAAAAATTAATCTTCTCTTTAAGATAAAACAAAATCACAGCAACAAATATATGCTAAATGGTCATTGTCTATTTTTTACCTTCTTGATACAAATAATTAAACATTAAAATTATTTGCTTTTTGGATATTAGCTAAATCAAATTCTATTTAAAAAATTTTTATCGAAACTTCAAACAATAAAAAGAGACTATATGAAAAATCAACAACAAAATATTTTGTGCGAAAAAGGAATTGACATCTCACACTGGCAAGGAGAAATTGACTGGGAAAAAGTTGCGACAGAAGAAATTAAGCATGTTTTTATCAAAATGTCAGAAGGCGGAACTTACACTGATCCAAACTTCGTTACCAATTGGAATGCTGCAAAAAATGCAGGGCTTAAAGTCAATGCCTACCATTACTTTAGAGCATTAAATAGCACTCCAGAAGAGCAGTTTGCAAATATTAAAAGAAATCTACTATCGGTTGGATTTGATCCAGCAATGAATGGTCTAGCTATTGATGTGGAGGCAGGGGGCAACGAATCCGCTAGCAAGGATATTATGGCCGATCATTTACACATGCTTTTAAACTTGCTCAACTGCGATTTTTTAGATGTTAAGCCAATGATTTATTGTTCACCTGCCTATTGGAATAGTGGCGTAAACTGGGAAAAATATGATTTTAGTGTCTATCCACTTTGGATTGCCAATTGGAATGTAGATGAACCACACCTCCCCAAAAGCTGGGAACAATCAGGAAAGAACTGGTCTTGCTGGCAATATAGTTCAAAGGGAAAAGTAAACGGTATTAAAGGCGATGTTGATTTAGATTGGGTTAGAAACTAAATTAAAAAAACGGCAAGATTTAAATTAAGTCGGGTAGCACTTAAAACCTTTTAACATAAAAATGGCAGTAAGGTTGTTCCTGATTTTTTTCATAATAATTTTGATGATAATCTTCTGCCTTCCAGAATGTTGTTGCTGGTGTAACCTTGGTAACTATTTGAAAACCTTTATTTTTTAAAATACTAATCAATTTTAAAGCGATTTCTTTTTGTTCTGGCGTGGTATAAAAAATTTCAGAACGATATTGTTCCCCTTTATCGGGTCCTTGTTGGTTTAATTGCTCTGGATCATGAATTTCGAAAAACCGCTTAGCTAAGGTTTCATAACTTACTTTGCTAGGATCAAAAATAATTTCTACGGCCTCGGCATGGCCGGTAGGCTGTGTACAGACTTCTTCATAAGTCGGATTAGATGTATTACCGCCAATATATCCAGAAATGACTGAAATAACCCCGGGTAATTGTTTCACTAAATGTTCTATGCCCCAAAAACAACCTCCTGCAAAAATAGCGGTTTCAGTCAGAGGATTAGTTTTGTTTGAAGTTTTCTGCAAATCTTTTGCAATTTCATCTTTAGTAGTAAACTCCAGAGATAGTGAATTTACACAATGCCGAATATTCTTAGGCGTCAAACCCTCGCCTAGAAATATATGGCCCAGATGCGCTCCACATTTCGCGCAGGTAATTTCAGTACGATGGCCATCTGGATCAGGTACTCGTTTAATTGCACCTGATATTTCATCGTCAAAACTGGGCCAGCCACTTCCAGAATCAAATTTAGCCGAAGAATGATATAACAGTGCCCCGCATTGTTTACAAGTGTAATCGCCTTTTTCATTATATCGGTAATATTTTCCAGAGCAGGCAGGCTCAGTACCTTTTAATAAAATAATTTTCTCTTCCTCAGGCGTCAGTTTTTTCATAATGGTTAAAGAAATCCAAATAAAACATTTGTAAATTATAGGCCAATCCCGATGATTTCACTATGCTTATTCAATTTCTAATTTTCAAAACAAGCATAAAAAAACCCGCTAAATGGAGCGGGTTTTACATTGAACTAATTTTATTGCAGTTTAAGCAACTTCAGCAAGATTAATGGTTTGTTGACCTTTTTTCCAATTACAAGGACAAAGTCCTCCGTCTTGTAAAGCATGCAGTATACGTAATACTTCTTCAGGATTACGACCGACACTCAAATCTGTCACCATAATAAAGCGAATAACACCTTCTGGATCAATAATGAATGTTGCTCGTTGTGCAACACCGGCATCTTTATCTAATATCCCTAAATTATTACATAATTCATGCTTAATATCACTCAACATAGGGAATGAAAGATCGCGTAAATCATCGTTATATTGTCGCCAAGCACGATGTACAAACTCACTATCCGTACTGCCGCCTAATAATACGGCGTTACTTTCTTTAAATTTAGCATTGAGATCATTAAATGCCACAATTTCAGTAGGACATACAAATGTAAAATCTTTAGGCCAAAAAAACAGTACTAACCACTTGCCGGGATAAGAAGCATGAGTAATCTCAGTAAAAGCCTTGTTGATATCAATATCAACTGTTGCTGTGAGCTTAAATTCAGGTAATTTATCCCCTATTTTTAGCATTGACATATCGTTATTTTCCTCTCATTTCATTTAATAAGAATGCCGGCAATTAGTTTTCGCAGGCATTAGTTGATAGCTTCTAGGATTAGGCCAGGCAAGCAATAAATCCATATTTACCGTAAACACCTGGCTATTGAAACTACAAGGCCGATTATAACAGCCCCATCTCTATTAAAGAAATGATTTTTCTCTATCTAATTGATAGTTTTTTTCAATGGGTTCATTTGTAAACAGATCCGTTATTAATTGAAGAAGAGGCGGATTTTTTGCTGGGGAAAGCATCAAAACGGAGGCCAAATCAGTTAAAATTTGATCTTTAAGGCCTTTTAGATGGTTTTCTCTCTCGATAGAATCCTGCCAAAAATTGATATTTTCATTATCGCAGGCGTCATCTTGAATTTGGTAAGCCAGGCCTAGGTTATTCCCCACATTCTTTAAGGTGAAAAGCTTATCGGCAGACAAATCAGCAACTATGGCGGGTAACTGAAAAGCTGCTACAAATAACGCTCCTGTTTTTAAAGAATGGATGTTTTCAGCACTCGATTTATCTGGACAATCTGAACCACAAAAGTCCATAGCTTGCCCTGCCACCATACCCCATGGCCCTGCTGCTTTTGCCAATACACTGAGCATTTTTACAATTTTAATAGGCTGTAAAGGAGCTTTCAGCAACACATCAAAAGCTAAAGCTTGTAAAGCATCACCTGCCAATAAAGCCATACCCTCGCCAAATTGTTTATGACAACTAGGCTTCCCGCGTCGCCAATCATCATTGTCCATACTAGGCAGATCATCATGTATCAAAGAATATGCATGAATTAATTCGATCGCACAGGCAGCATGATCTAAATCCTGTAGAGGCAGCCCCAGAGCAATTCCCAAAGTATAAATGAATAAAGGCCTTAAACGTTTCCCACCATTTAAAACCGCGTAACACATCGCATCATAGAGTGGTTTTGATAACGGAGAAGGATTTGACAAACAGTCCGCTAATAACCGATTAACGCGTGCTTGATAGCTTACAAAATCAGCTTCTATATTCACTAGGCTAATTCTTCATTTACTTCAAAAGGCAGTAATTCATTTTTCTGGTTGGTATCGGTGTTCATTAAAATTTGCACCTTTTGCTCTGCCTTTTTTAAAGTCAATTGACAATCCTTCAATAAACTCACGGCTCGACTAAATTGCTCGAGAGAATCTTCTAATGTTGAATTACCGCGTTCCATTTGCTCAACAATTTTTTCGAGTTCTTGCAAACCTTTTTCAAACTGAAAAATCGTATTTTTTCTTGTCTTTGGCATGAAAGTGACCCCATTTATACCTATACTTGGATACCGAAATTAAGCTACCAACTTGTTAAACAGCGAAATAATTTTAATGATTATGAAAGGCTCATAAAGTGATGTCAAATAATGACAAGAGTTGTTACCATATCCATGGCATTACAAGATAGAAATAGCCATGAAAATCAGAAGCATGAACTATATAGTTCTCTAGGAAAACAATCGATGTTTTTAAAAAAAATTCTAGTTTATTTTGGTTTGATATTCTTATCCCCGTTATGTTGGGCCGGCGAGGTCCATGAATATCATTTAAAAAATGGATTAACTTTACTGGTTAAAGAGGATCATCGGGCCCCTGTAGTCATTTCCGAGATCTGGTACAAAGTCGGCAGTAGTTATGAGCCTAATGGAATAACAGGGATCTCACACGCTTTAGAGCATATGATGTTTCGCGGAACTGGAAAATTTGGACCGGGTGTGCTGGAAAAGATTGTCTCAGAAAATGGAGGAGAACAAAATGCGTTCACCGATTCAGATTTTACTGCTTATTATCAAAAATTTTCTGCAGATAAATTAGCGGTTAGTTTTGAATTAGAAGCCGATAGGATGCGAAATTTATTATTGCGTCCACAGGATTTTCTTTATGAAATTCAGGTAGTAATGGAAGAAAGACGCATGCGCGTCGATGATAATCCCCAAGAAATTTTGCTAGAACGTCTTAACGCCGCTGCTTTTGTTGCAAGTCCTTACCATCATCCCGTCATCGGCTGGAAAAATGATCTGCAAAATATGACCGTTGAAGATTTACGTAAATGGTATGAAACCTGGTACGCGCCTAATAATGCGATACTTGTCGTCGTCGGTGATGTAAATCCCAATCTAGTTTATCAATTAGCACAAACTTATTTTTCTAATTTGAAACCTATCAATCTCCCTAAAATAAAACCAGAAAAAGACTTATCACCATTAGGAGAAAAGCGTCTTATTATACATACACCTGCTCAGTTACCTTGGCTGGTTATGGCTTATCCAGTACCGGTTATTAAGCAAGGCGTAAATAGCCAGGATCCTTATGTTTTAGATCTTATTGCAACATTATTATCAGGAGGTAATAGTGCTCGTTTTGCAAAAAATCTTATCCGAGATCAGCAAATAGCTGCCGATGCTAATGCATTTTACAATCCTGTAGGCCGCTTAGATAGCTTGTTTTTATTGCAAGCCACTCCAACACCTGGACACACTTTACCTGAACTTGAATCGAGTATATTAAAACAAATCAAGCAATTACAAACCTTTAGTGTCAATACTGAAGAATTGGCACGCGCAAAAGCACAAATAGCTGCTGACAAAATATACCGCGAGGATTCTATAACTACAGAGGCATATGAACTTGGAAGTTTAGCGGCAATCAACTTACCCTGGCAAATACAACGCGATTATCTAAAACATATTAATGCCATCACCCCACGTCAAATACAAACGGTTGCCAATAAATATTGGTTAGCTTCTCATTTGACTATAGCCTATTTAATTCCTCAACCCATTAATTCAATTGATTCCAGTTCTAATTCTTTATCCGTTATAGGATCTATGCATGCGCGCTAAACCTTTCTTTTATTTTTTGACTCTCTTTTTGATATTTATTATTGGCACTACACAAGCAGAAACTTCACACGCTGTTCTAGAAATTGAATACTGGTCTACAAAAAATGGCGTGCCGGTTTATTTTGTTGCTAAAAACGAAATACCCATTATAGATATCGGTGTATTGTTTCATGCGGGCTCTGCTCAAGATGATCATTCGCCGGGAATTGCTCAATTTACCGCCCAAATGCTAGACCAAGGCACTCAAAATTTAAATGCAGATCAAATTGCCAACCGATTTGAAGCGACCGGAGCTCATTATAGTGCTGGAATTAATCAAGATATGACCGTCCTAAATCTACGTTCACTCAGTGCTCCACAATACTTCAATCCAGCATTCAGCACGTTTTCTGTCTTACTTAGGGATGCCACTTTCCCGCAAACCGCTATAAATCGAATAAAAAAACAAATGCTAATATCTCTGCAACAAGAGTCACAAACTCCTAGTGCACTCGCAGTTAAAACCTTTTATCAGACCTTGTATGGCTCCCATCCTTACGCTTCACCAATATTAGGGAATAAAACAAGTATCGAGCAAGTATCCCAAGAGCAAATATTAAACTTTTATCATCACAACTATGTTGCAAAAAACGCCATGATAGCGATCGTAGGAAATGTAACGCAAGCTAAAGCAATGAGCATTGCCGAACAGCTCTCAGGTATGTTGGCACTAGGGAACGCTCCTTTACCCATGAAGGCACCCTCAATGCCACACATAAAAAATCACATCATAAAAGTTTCCTATCCTTCCAAACAAACGACTATTTTTCTGGGCCAAATCGGGATTGCTGTAAAAGACCCTGACTATTTTCCTCTAGTTGTCGGTAACCAAATTTTAGGTGGTGGAATACTTACCTCAAAACTTTTTAATGAAGTTAGAAATAAACGAGGCTTATGTTATGGAATAAACAGTGGATTCAAACCATTACAAGCTGCTGGTCCCTTCTTCATTGTGTTACAAACGCGTCGAGATCAAGCTGCTAAAGCCCTTTCTCTGACTCAACAAACTTTGAAAAATTTTCTGGCCAAGGGACCCACTTCGCAAGAATTACAAGGAGCCAAGCAAGCCCTTATAGGCAGTTTCCCGTCTTCTATTGCTAGTAATGAAGGCATTTTAGCCGCTACAGAAAAAATTGGTTTTTATCAGCTGCCTTTAAATTATTTAGATACCTATCAGCAAAAAATTAACTCTGTCAATTTAGAACAAATTAGACACGCCTTCCAAAGAATTAAACCAGAAAAGATGATAGTGGTCATGTTGGGAAAACAATAATTATATAGAATAAAATATTGGATTGTGTGGCTGATCTATAACATCCACAGGGGAAACAACAGGAGGCAGGTAATAAAATGTAGCGGGTGTAACTAAATGCGCTGCGGAAGACCCATATGAGATCATCGGCGCAGGGGAAGCTTGAGCCGCCGCCTGCATAGGTTCAAAATTTATCCTGTTTTCTGCTGCGTTATCTGTATAAAGAGGATCTATCAGCTTCACATAGTTAAGCCAGTCGGGAGCAATTGTCCGCAATTTATATATAATTTCCTGTTTATTTTTAAGTTCCAACTCCATAGCAACCTTTAACTGATTTACCTTATCTACTTGCCTGCTAAAATCAGACATATTACCTGCTTCTTCCATTTGTTTTAGCGAATTGGCGGGAAGAATTTGCTTAGTAAAATTTATGTGAAAACGAGAAAGTTTTTCCTCTTCATCTGCTAAGTTTTTTAAGGAATTATTATAACTAATACTTATTTTAAAATATTCGGTTAGTAAAGCACGCAGAGATATCTCTGTTAAATTTTCATTATTATGAATACTTTGCTCAACCCGCCTGATACAGAGAAACATTCTATTTAACGTTTCATCTAACCATTTTTCATTTATTGCAAGAAACTTCCTAAACAAAATAAAAAATTGTGAATTTGTAAAAGTTTCTCTATCTTTCTGGAATGTTAAATCAGCTTTTTTAGCAATAACCTCATGATTATAATATGCTAAGATTTTTAGAAATGCACATGATCCATTATGTAAAATCGATAAAGTAGAATTTTCAATAATATTAAAAAGTTCATAAAGTTGTAATTGTTTTTCATATCTCCAAACTTCAAAATTATTTTTCCATTCCTCTAATTCAGCAGAAATTTTATTATCCGGTCCAAATTGTTCATCGTTGGGTAAGGAATTTATAACAAAGCTTTTTTCATCTAATGAGATATTTTCTTGATTATTTGTTTCTAAATCTGTGTCAGAAGCTTCACATAAGATTGATGTATTTAATGATTGAATACTCCCTTCATCCAAATTATCCGTTGAAATAATTATTTTCGTTGCTGCTGATTCAGCAGAATGTAGATCATCGATCGTTTTTTCAGCAATGGTAGAAGTTGTTGCTTTAAATTTAGGACATGCGATTTTTTTGGATCCAATAAGTTTATCTGAAGATTTATTTAATAAATGAATTTTATCGCTAAAAAGATTAAATGCTTTTTGGTATTCGCCTGCTTTTATTACTAAAGTACATAATTCAATCAATTGTTCATTTTTATCACATTTAATTATTCTTATGATTTTTTCTAATAAATTAAATTTTTCTTTTAAATTGTCATAATCATTAGATAGCTTTCCATTTATTTGACGTTTTTCGTTTTTGGTCAGCGAATTAGAAAAAAATTGAGAACTACTGTGGTCTTCTATAAAAGAAGTAGATAACTTGTTTAAAAATTTTTTTGCTTCATTATTACAATTGCGATATTTTTTTATTATTGGGTTAACTTGATCAATCAAAAGTTCTATCGAGGAATAGGAGCGTTTAATCAGTTCTTGCAATTGAGTTAATTTCTTTTTACGATCTTTTCTTACAATTAAATTATTTTTAATTACAAGATCTTCTGCTAGTTCTAATAGTTTTGGCAAACTTAAACTTGCTAAATTATGACTTTCTTTTGCACGATCCCAACTACCTAAACTCGATGAGAGCCTCTGTATTGATGAGGAAATCTGGCCCAAAGCAGAGGAAACTTTTTGACGGAATTGATTTATATCTTGTGTGTTTTCTTTTATATGCTTTAAACTCCCAGATAAATTTTCTGACAAGCAACTTAGTGACTCAGAAAGGTATTCTATAGATTTACTTAAATGGGCTTCATTAGTTTTATTTATTTTTTCAGATTTAGATTTATTATTAAACTGATGTTTTTCTAATTTTTTATATTCTAACTCATATTCTTTTTTCTTTTTTTCTATAGATTTTAATAACTCTGTTAATAAATTCTTTTCAGGAAAAGGAATTAAACTAGACTCTAATTTCGGAACAAGAGAAATTTCTAAAGCTTTTGTATCAGATAAAATGCGTTTAGTATCTTGGATGATTTCTAAATTTAATTTAATTTCTTCCAGAATTGTTTGTTTATGCCGACTATATTCGGCTTTATTCTTATAGTCCTTTTTTAAAAATTTATGGATCTCTTCATTTATTCTTTTTTCTAATATTTCTACGGCTTTGCATTTAAGATTGACAAATATATTAAATGTAATCATTTCTGTATAAAGTAATTTACTGTTAAATCCTGTTAAACTGGCATTAAAATCCGTATAAAGTAAAGTGAAAATATAGTAAAAACTAAACTCTATTAGATCTTCAAGCTCTAGACTATCTAAAACAGAGATATCATCTTTAGGATAAGATTCCGTCAACTTATTAATAAATAAATTTACCCTTGTATTTAATGGTGTATAAAATTCGTCTCTGCAGATGGCATGAAATAAATAATTCAAAGCTTCTTTGTTAGTTTCTATAAGTTCTGGTTGTCCCATTTTATTTAAGCTAAAATCATTAGCAGTTTTTGCATTGAATAATTCCAAAAATTTCGGAAGATGCGCTTCATTAACGATAATTGCTAACATTCGTCGCATTTTTGTTAAATTGATATACTTGTTATTAATTAAGTTTGTAGTTTTTTTATTAAGCGCTTGGGTTTTGTCTTCTATTTTATTATAAAAAACTAATGCTGTATTAACATCCGTTTCTTTGTCTTCCTCCAATTTTATCTCAAGAAAATCACTAAATTTTTTTTCTATTTTGTTTAAAGCCTCTTGTAAATCATTCAATCCGTATGTAAGCATGTCTTTAGTATTGGCTTTATAATTAACAATGCTTAATTCTAAATTAACCGTTTTTTTTAAATGTTCAAAATTAGTCTTAACTGTTTTTAATTTAAGATATTCTAATAAAAGTTCATAGAAAAAAAAACAGCGTAATGCTACTAACTCATAATTATTGTCTGGCAAAGGAATGTTGATAGGTATATTTTGCGATAAAAAAAATTTGAGATCGGTTAAATTAAAATTATTGGTATTAAAATAAGTACATTCAAAAAATATGGCCTTTAGAATTAAAAGGGAATTCACATAGGAATCACTTGAATGTTGAATATTGTCAAAGAAATTTTTCGCATATTCCTTGAAGTAACATTGGTAAGTTTCCAAGGATAATCCTAGCAATACCTTTGAAAAACAATCTCCATCGATAAACTCATTATATAAGTTTTCTTCTTCGTCTTTTAAAGTACCGATTAATTTTGCAGAGATATTTTTACTGAAGTTTTCGAAATTATCTCTTTGAATTGCCAGCGTATAAAATCTTCGGATAAAGATAAAAAATAAGGTAAAATCTTTAACAGAACCCATAATATATTCTAGGCTTTTAATTACAAGGCTTAAATTTATTTTTTGTTCTTCAAAACCTTTCTTTTCCTTTTTTAATTTACAAATTTGCTCTTGATTTTCTTGAATATTGAGTTTAGCCAATATCGAATTACTCAAAGCAATTTTTTTTTCTATGGCAGTTAATTCATTTACATGATCAAATAATTCTTGTGACAAAGAATAGATAATAGGACCGGTTGGGTTATTAAATAGTTTGCTCATGCTTTCGGCTTCCGCACTTGTTATATCATCGATTACATCCATTAGCATTTTTTATTTTCCATTAAATTATTTTTAATTTCTATATCCAATGTCTGATATTTTAAATCATATAGGTATCTATTTGATTTATCTAAATTACACTAAGAAAAGAAAAAAATAAAAGAAAATTTTTATAAAATAATAATTTAAGTTAGCTGATTCGAAATAGACAAATTAGGCAGGCACTAAATGCTGCTCTTTTAGTTTACAGAATACTTTTTCTGCCGCGGCTAAAGTAAAATCTATTTCCTGCTCTCCGTGTACACTGGATATAAACCCTGATTCAAAAGCGGATGGTGAAAAATAAATACCTTCCACTAGCATTCGGTGAAAGAATTCTTTGAAAAGTAATTGATTAGCCGATTTTACTTGTTGATAATTATAAACTTCTGTCTCTTCGGTAAAAAGAAATCCAAATAATCCTCCAATATGATGGGCTTGCAAACCAATATTGGCATCTTTAGCCAGTTCTAATAATCCAGATATTAATTTTTCATTTATAAAATTTAATTCCGAATGGAATCCCGGTTGGCTGATTATCTCTAAAGTAGCAAGGCCTGCTGCTACTGTGACTGGGTTACCTGACAAAGTCCCTGCTTGATATACGTCTCCTTGTGGGGCTAAGCAGTCCATAATCTCAGCTCGGCCACCCAAGGCGCCGACTGGTAAGCCGCCACCGATAATTTTACCTAGCGTGGTTAAATCGGGCTTCACCTGGTAGATTTCTTGTGCGCCACCTAAAGCTACTCTAAAGCCTGATATCACTTCATCAAAAATTAGTAGGCTTCCATAATAATCACATAACTCGCGTAATCCTTCTAAAAAACCTGACAGTGGTAAAATACAATTCATATTCGCTGCGATAGGCTCAACGATAACAGCAGCAATTTCCTTGCCATAATGCATAAACATTTGTGTGACTTGCTCGAGATTATTAAAGTCCACACTCAAGGTTTGCTCTGCTACTACTTTGGGAACTCCTGCACTATCAGGTATACCAAAACTGGCTAAGCCGGAACCTGCTTTTACCAACAATGCGTCAACATGACCATGATAACAGCCATTAAATTTTAGGATTTTATCACGACCAGTAAAACCTCGAGCAAGGCGTATCGCTGTCATGGTAGCTTCAGTGCCTGAGTTCATTAAACGCACTTTGGCTAAATTAGGCATTAAATTAGAAATTTTTTCTGCTAGGTCAATCTCTGCAGAGGTGGGGGCACCGAAACTTAAGCCTCGTTTAGCAGCTTCCTCTACAGCCAACACAATTTTTTCCGGAGCATGTCCAAGAATTAATGCTCCCCAGGAACCTACATAATCGATATAGGATTTACCTTGAACATCAAATAGGTAAGCCCCTTTCCCATGTGAAAAGAATATCGGATCGCCGCCCACGGCATTAAACGAGCGTACCGGAGAATTGACTCCCCCTGGGATGAACTGCTTAGCTTTACAAAATAACTCATGTGAAGAATTCATATTTGATTTAGACCTGTCTTAAACCTTTAGTTTTTTATATACTCAGAAAAATTAAATGTTTGATAAAATATAGTGTTTTTACGCCTGGTAATAATGTATTCAATTGTAAACGATAAGCAAAAGCAAAAATGTCGTCATAAGGCTTACATTTATGCTTTTTAAATGTACAATAATTTATACAAATTACTCTATTTAATCTCAATAAACACCGTTAGGGCTTAAAAACAATAGAAACATCAAATTCTCGACAACAAGTATCAATTTGAGTATATAAAACGGACAATGCTGCTACTCGGCATTTAACTTAGGCGCGATCAACTTTATGCTCAAGCCAATTAATACATTTAAGAACACTCATCAAGAGCATAAATTATTTAAGCGTAGAGCTATCGCTATTCTTATTGGCATATGCTCTCTAAGTATCTTGTTACTAGGTCGATTGGTCTATTTGCAAGTCTTTCAACATAAGCTGTATACCACCTTAGCCCGTCAAAATCAGCTTGGCCTAGTCTCCATAGAGCCAAATCGCGGCTTAATTTATGATAGAAATGGCGTATTACTGGCAGAGAATAAACCTATTTTCAATCTTGTTATAACACCTGATTTAGTAAAAAATATTGACGCTACTATTCAACAGCTAAGCTCCTTCATCAAAATAGACGCTGAAGATTTAAAACAGTTTAACCGTCAACGACGCTTACATCATCGCTTTGAGCCCGTCCCCTTACGCTTAAAATTAAATGAAGAAGAAGTCGCTAAATTTTCTCTAGAAAGATACCGCTTTCCCGGCGTTGCGATACAAGCTCAAATGATACGCTATTATCCTCAGGGAGCTGCTTTTGCTGCGATAGTAGGCTATATGGGAAGAATTAATGAAAAAGAATTACAAAGCATAGATCCCGTGAATTACAGTGCGAGTAATTTCATCGGTAAAACCGGCGTAGAGAAATATTATGAAGCACAGTTGCATGGAACAGTTGGTTATCAGCAAGTAGAAACGAATGTGCATGGTCAAATCGTACGTATATTAAAACAAACTCGGCCTATAGCAGGAAGAAGCATTACTCTAACTATCGATAGTAATTTGCAAAAATTAGCCCAACAAGCTTTGGGCAGTCAAAAAGGGGCTATAGTAGCCTTGGATCCTCGTAATGGAGAAGTTTTAACGTTCGTAAGCAATCCTAGTTTCGACCCCAATCTATTTGTGAGTGGGATCCGACAGCACGATTATGAAATATTGCAAAATGAACCTGGAAACCCCCTTTATAACCGTGGCTTACGGGGTACTTATCACCCTGGCTCTACCATAAAACCTTTTATCAGCACTGGGGCTCTTCTAGAAAACGTGGTCACTCCCACTTTTTCCATTCATGACACTGGAGAATTTCAAATCAACGGAAGAGGAAGGATTTATCACAATTTTCGTCGTCATGCTTATGGTGATGTAAATTTACTCAAGGCGCTGACTGTTTCTTCCGATATTTATTTTTATAATCTAAGTTTACGCATGGGAATAAACAGGATTTACAACAGCTTGAAGCGATTTGGGTTTGGAAGTCCAACAGATATTGATCTTCCTGACGAGAGTAGTGGTGTTTTACCTAATCCTCAATGGAAGGAAAAATCCTACCACACACACTGGTATGGCGGAGATACACTAAATTGTGGCATAGGCCAAGGTTTTCTACTAGTGACGCCTATACAACTTGCATTCGCAGTTAGCGCGCTCGCTGAATGGGGAGAACGTTGGAAACCTCATGTGGTATTAAGCTGGCGCAAGAGTGATGGATCGGTAAACTTTACCAAACCACAACATCTAGAGCCCGTTAATCTACCTCAAGATATTTTGAGTTTTATTCGTACCGCTATGCAACATGTCGTCAATGCGCCAGGAGGAACAGCCGAACGCTTCTTTCCAGGTGTTCCCTATACCTTAGCAGGAAAAACAGGGACTGCTCAAGTATATAGTTTAAAAAACGATGAACGTTATGATACCAAGACAGTCGCTGCTAAGCTGCGTGATAATTCATTATTTATTGCTTTTGCCCCTGTTGAAAAACCTTCAATTGCTCTTGCTATTGTTATCCAGAATAGCGTTACTCCAGCACCTCAAATTGCTCGCAAACTTTTAGATTATTACTTAATACCTCCTTCACCCATACCCACTATTACTTCTCAGCCTCTTCCGGTGATTGCTCCTGAAAAAAAACCGGATAACCCGTTAGACGAATCTACAAACCCATCGAATTCTTCCCAGCCTGCTGATACTTCAATCTCATCTAAAATCAATAAACCCGCGGCCGAAAATGACGAAGACGATGAAGATAGCAATGAAATAGAAGATGAAACTTCTCCTGCCAAGCCTGATAAAAATCAAGATATATTGGAAGCAGATGATAGTGATAACTCAGTAGAAGAATAAGTAATATGAGCGCCTCTCTCGATTGACAAATAGCCTCTATAAGGGCATGATTGGCGCCTATTTACTCGGCTTACCTTAATTCTATTAGTAGTAAGTTCGTTTGTTGTTAATTCAGGAGGTTGTCCATTGGCCAATACAAAACAAGCAAAAAAACGTGTGCGACAAGCAGAAAAACACCGCCAACATAATACTAGCTATCGTTCCATGATGCGAACCTATATTAAACGTGTTGTTGTCGCTATCGAGGGTGGGAAAGCAACTGAAGCTGATGAAGCCTACAAATTAGCCTTACCTATTATTGATCGTATGGCTGATAAAGGTTTCATCCATAAAAACAAAGCAGCTAGACATAAAAGTCGCCTATTAGTCAGAATTCGAAAATTGACAACTTCTGCTGCTGCCTAAAATCCTCACTCACCTGTAAAAAGCTGCGTTAATGATTTTTTTAGGCTTTCGTCGTGCCTAGTCAAAGCTAATGTAGCTTTTCCCATACTTTTATAAAAATACTCTAACTCGGGAAAAGGATGCAACGCAGATAGATGTTTTTTTAAAGTATTTACATCTGCTCGTTGCAGAGGCCCAGTCAGTGCTTCTTCAGGATGCAGTCTTTGTGCTTTATCTAAGGCTTGAGACATAAGCGCTAGCGTAAGATTTTCAGCTAATTTATCGTTTAGGCCGGCTTTGGAATAACAATCCCTAGCCATAGCTGATAAGGTAACTAGATAGTTAGAAGCCAGCACACTAGCGCTATGATAAAGGGGCTTATCCTTTTTCTCGATTAAAAATATCTGTCCATATATCGCATTAAATAGTGGTAACAACCGATCTAATGCTTCTTGATTACCTTCAAATGCACAATAGGTTCCTGCAAAGTTTTTTACATCCATTACTGGTTCAGAAAAACTAAAGACTGGATGTAAGCTAGCGGTATAACAACCCAAACTCGTTACAGCGCTTAAACATTCAGAGGATAACAAACCACTGCAATGGAAAATCACGTTTCCTGGTTTTAATATGCCTTGTAGACTTATTTGTTGGGCTATTAACTCAATACTGTCATCAGGCGTTGCTATTAAGTAAATATCCGCGGATCTAAGTTGCTTAAGTGTCTTACAAGCGCTACCTTGCCCTAGAAAAACAACAGCATTTTCACTACTAGCGATACTTAAATTAATAATATCTTGGATACAGATAAGTTCGGTACTAAGGAACAAAGCCGCTAAAGTTTTTCCTAAACGCCCACAGCCTATAACACTAAGTTTTAATTTCATCTTGATCTTGAGAACTAACTGATTCGGCAGCTTCTTTGGTTAAATAAATATTATGGCTAGGAAAAGACCATCCAGCGCCATTACGCTTAATACAGGCTAATAATTCCAAAAACAATGCTTGTTGCAATTTTAAAAAATCCGCACTATTAACAATATTGGTATAAGCTATCACCACTAAATTAAGAGAAGTATTACCCAACTCTCTAAGATTTACGGTTATGGGTCTATTCTTATCAATAGCCATATTGTCTTTTAATATCGACTGCATTTCCTGCAAAATAGCAGGAACCTTCATTAAGTCTTGGTAACGTAAACTAATTTGACAATAGAATCGTCTATATTTCATTCTTGAAGGATTTTCTACGACTAAATTTGAAAATAAAGCGTTTGGAATATACACAGGACGGCAATCCGGAGTTCGAATTCTGCAAACCCGCCAACCTATTTCTTCCACGGTACCTTCCACTTTAAGCGCGGGCAAACTGATTTGATCCCCTATTACAAAAGGTCTATCTAAAAAAAGCATGCAGCTACCAAATAAATTGGACAATAGATCTTTAGCCGCAAAACCTATGACGATGCCGCCCATACCACCAAAAGCTAAGACGCCTGCAATACTAAAGCCAAAAATTTGAAATAAAGATAAGGCCGTTATAATAATAATTACTAATTTTGCAATCTGGCTCAAGCCATGCACTAATGTTTTATCAATAGTTTTATTTTTAGAGGATTTGAGAATAGTTTCTTTATAAAACGTAACAAACCGCCATAAAAACCAAGCAAGTAAGCCTGTAAAGGTTAAATTTCGAATTAAGTGAAATTGATCCGCGCTAATCCCCTTCCAAGCCATACAAAGCGATTCGAGGGCATAAAGTATGCCCATAACAGCAATCAATACCAATAATGGCCTATAAATGGACTCAAGTACTACAAGACTTAAAATACGTGGCTTACGATTTAAGTGTCGCTGGTATTTTTGGTAACAAATGGGCAATAAAAAACAAAGTACAGCCGTTAATATGAGAATTATTAAGGCTTTCAACATACAAAATTGCGATAACCCGCCAAATACTGTTTCCAAAAAATTCACCCTTTATTCGATATTAGCGTTAAATTTGATAAGCGACTAAAGACATAAATTTAGCCAAGCCTTGCATGCTCCATTGAATTACCACTGGTAATGGGATAGCTCCGGCATCTTCAGCTGTGAGCGCATGTTCTAATTCCTCTTGGCGCATTTGTTCCAAAATAGCGCGACTTTTTCTATCTTGTAAAGGCAATTTCTCCAAATGCTTTTGCAAATGCCTTTCTACTTGATGTTCAGTTTCAGCTAAAAAACCCAAACTCACCTTATCGCCCCATAAACCAGCAGTCAAACCTATTAACAAGGCACTTGCATACCAGAAGGGATTTAAATAACTAACATGGGTATCTAGCTCATGAATACGCTGTTGGCACCAATTGAGATGGTCGGTCTCTTCTGCAGCGGCTTTTTTTAATTTTTGTTTAATGTCCTTGGAACGAGCAGTAAGCGCTTGGCCAATATAGAGCGCTTGAGCACAAACTTCGCCAACATGATTTATTCGCATCAAACTGCCTGAGAGTTGGCGCTCTTTTTGACTTAAAACGCCAGCTTGATTTATTAAATTTGCAGCCGGATTGGGTCGATCGGAAGCAGAAAGCGACTGTATGGACGATAAAGCTTCGTCAAACTGTAAAATTAACTGGTCCCAAGCAGAATAATAGCGCATTAAATAACCTTTAGCGTGTATAATACTCAATAATTGCAACAAAACCAAAAAATACGCTAAGCTTAGCGGCTATTAATTTGATATCGCAAATCTATGAAGAAAATATTATACCAATTATTACTCAGCTCTTTACTTATAATCGGCTTTTGCCCGTTAAGCTATGCAGGCTGGCCCTTTAGTCTAGCCCACCAAATGAACAAAGATAGCATCTCTTCGATGCTACAACCTATACTACCCGCAGTAGTGAATGTTTCTGTTCAAGGTGATATTCCGCTTAATCAATTACCGCCTCCTGTGCCAGGACGCCCTTATCCGCGTCACTTTGAAAGCATGGGCTCGGGTGTCGTTGTAGACGCTAAAGCGGGATATATTTTAACTAACGCGCATGTTATTCACGAAGCCAAGACCATTACCGTCACGCTAAGTGATGGCCGTGTTTTTAAAGCAACACTGAAAGGTTCCGATCCTGCTTCTGATATCGCCTTACTTACCATCACGCCTGATCATTTAACCGCTATTCCTCTGGGTAATTCAGATAATTTAAAGGTAGGCGATTTTGTTGCCGCTATCGGCAATCCTTTCGGTCTGAATCAAACAGTCACTTCAGGTATAGTTAGTGCATTACAACGCACAGGATTGGGAATAGAGGGATATGAGAATTTTATTCAGACGGATGCCCCTATTAACCCAGGTAATTCCGGCGGCGCTTTAATTAATTTACAAGGCCAATTAATGGGCATCAATACAGCCATATTAGCTCCGGGCTCGAATGCAGGGAATATAGGTATTGGTTTTGCTATACCCATCAATATGGCGAACGGTGTGATGAAACAATTAGCAGAACATGGTTCGGTAAAACGCGGCTTAATGGGTGTGCTAGTACAAGACCTAACACCCGCATTAGCTACCGCTCTGCATATTCCCCCTGATACCAACGGAGCATTAGTCTCTCAAGTACCTAACTACTCGCCAGCAGAAACTGCAGGCATTCAAACCGGCGATATTATCCAATCGATTAACGGCACACCCATCCATAATGGCGGACAAGTAAAAAATATCGTCGGCATGTTAAGAGTCGGCGATAAAATTACTATTAAGCTATTGCGCAAAGGGAAAACGATCAATACCGTAATAAACCTGACTGATCCTAAAGATTATAAAAAAGTAGCTGAACACGATAATCCGTTTCTCTATGGATTAGTATTACGTGACTTCAATCAAACTATTACAGGTCAAGGTCATTTGATTGGTGTCGAAGTTGTTGATACAGATGAAGACAGTATGGCCTGGCATGCGGGTATCCGCCCTGGAGACGTCATAACATCTGCTAATCAAATAGCGGTAACTAATGTTGCTCAACTACAAGATATCGCTAAACAAAGTAAACAAGAACTTCTAGTTAACGTATTATCCCGCGGTGGCATTAGATTTGTGGTGATCAAATAAAAAATCTCTGATCCAAATTGATCATTTTAATAAATGATCAATTGATTAGAAGTGGGCTACTTGTTTGATGTCGTTAGGCAATTCGTTATTTATTCTGAATTGGAAGCTTTCGGAATCAATTCAATAACGAAACCCAACTCATTTTGCCTTGCTGCAAAACGAGGATCTATATCATATCCAACTACAGCAATTAACTCCTTTTGAAAGTAAATTAAAGGTAGTTTATTACGTTGCCATGGAGGAACGCCCCATTCTTGAAATAATTTTTTTAGTGGATGGGAACCTTGACGATTGCTCGCATAAAATCGTTCGCCACCTTGACGAAAAGTCACATCGACTTGCCTTCCCTTTAATAATAGCCCTGCGCCTAAAACCTGTTTTGACGTCAGTTGATCTAATGTTGGTAATGTAACCGTCTGATCCAACTTCCATGCAGTAAATCCAACTTTAAACAGTTTTTCATTTTCTACTAAATTAAGCGCATATAAACAATCACGGTAACGACGTAACTGAATATCTCCCCAATTAACTCGAGGCGATGCATCCATTCTACTTTTTAATAAAACATCAATTTGTTGTAGTTGCTTTTGACTAGGTAAAGAGAAATGTAGCTGTTTTAACCAGTAGCGTAATACATTATTTCGACGCCTAGTACTTAATGTCAGCAAGCTAGATATAATTAATATATTAGCTGCGGGACCTCGAACGATACTCCAATCCTGATGAGCTACCTCTTCAAGCAAGGAATGCGCTTCTGCTAAATTTATAGCAGCTCTTGCGATGGTTTTATCTGCTTGAGGCCATCGTTGCTGAATAAGTGGCAGTACTTGATGGCGAATAAAATTACGATTAAAACGTAAATCCTTATTGCTATCATCTTCTATCCAAGTTAATTGATGCTCTTGAGCATATTCATAAAGCTCTGTGCGCGTAAAATCTAGCAAAGGTCGTATTAAATAGGCTTTTGAAAATGCCTGACAAAAGGGCATGCTTGCTAAGCCTTTAAGACCTGCGCCACGTAACAACTGTAATAGCAAAGTTTCAGCTTGATCATTCCGGTGATGAGCCGTTAGTAAAAAATCTCCGGCGGATATTCTTTTGGCCATAGCGCCATAACGCGCTGCTCGTGCGTACGCTTCTGGGCTCTCGCCAGATTTAGGATGGGCATCTACGCGAACAACTTCGCAATAAACACCTAGTTTTTCACAAGTCCGTTGACAAATATCGGCCCATTTTATCGAGTCAGCATGCCAGCCATGATTGACATGGATAACTCTTAAACGTTTTGCAGGTACAACGCGACTTAACGCATAGAGTAAAACTTGCGAATCCAAGCCACCACTATAGGCCACCCAAAACCTAGCAGATGTTGGGTATTGTGTTAATAAAACCTGTAGTTTTTCGTGTGTAAACATAAACTAACAATACACTGAAGCTGGGATGATCTAGAAATTAAGTACCCATAGCTAAAATCTTGCTGTAACGCAATTCGAGTAATTTTTCGATAGAAAAATATTGGAGCTGAGCTAATTGTTTAATAAGTTCAATCTTTAGTTGATTAGCCATCTCATCAAAATCAGTATGCGCACCACCTAAAGGCTCTGGAATCACTGCATCTATCAGTTTAAGTTTATATAAACTACCAGCATTCATAGCCATCGCTTCGGCAGCCTCAGGCGCTTTTTCAGCACTTTTCCAGAGAATAGTGGCACACCCCTCAGGTGAAATAACTGAATAAATACTATATTGCAACATCAAAATTCGATCGGCTACACCTATAGCTAAAGCCCCACCTGAGCCACCTTCTCCAATTATCGTAGAAATAATGGGCGTCTTCAGCTGAGACATCACTTGTAAATTTTGTGCAATTGCACCACTTTGATTACGTTCCTCCGCGTCAATGCCGGGATAAGCACCAGGTGTATCAATAAAAGTCAAAATGGGCAATTTAAACCGTTCGGCCAATTCCATTAGCCGGATAGCTTTACGATAACCTTCTGGCTTGGGCATTCCAAAATTATGTTGGACTTTTTCATTAGTGGTACGGCCCTTCTGCTGGCCGATAATAACCACCGGTTGCTCCGCTAAGTTAGCAATACCACCGATAATAGAAGGATCATCTGAAAACTCTCTATCACCATGTAGCTCATTAAAATCAGAAAAAATTCTACTAATGTAATCCGAAAAATAGGGTCTTTGTGGATGACGGGCCAATTGTACTATTTGCCAAGCATTTAATGATTGAAAAATAGATTCGGTTAATTCTACTTTCTTTTGCTCTAAGCGTTTAATCTCTTCGTTTACATTAAGGTCAGCATCATTACTTAGCTTACGTAGTTCTTCTATTTTTGCCCCAAGCTCTGCGATAGGCTGTTCAAAGCCCAAAAACTTAAAGTGCATAGCTACTCACTTTTTGTTGCATCTGAAGTTTCTGATATGAGCTCATTTTCAAACTCATAATCGAATTCCTCGCGTAATCGTCGTTGCTCTAAATAATCTTCAATAGCTCGGCGCTTTTCAAGTGAAAATCGAACGGGCGAGACTTTTGTTTTCTTATTCAAGGCATCTAAGGCCAATTCTTCAGGCCATGTATCTAATTCTTCATCTTCAATGTCTAAGATGTCAGGCGGTAATTCAGTATCACTACTTCCATCGCGATCATCTTCTTCTAATAAAGCCTCTGTTTCTTTATACTCCATAGATCCTACCTATTAAATAAAGCAGCCTATTTCAGCGCTTACTTTAGTGGGTGTAATACCCATTTGGCAAGTAGAACCTCCTTCCTGTTATGAATAAATTTTTACCTCTAATCAAAAACATTCGTGAGTTCGACTCTGTGCCTATCACTTACTTTTTAGACGCTAGACCTGTCTCAAGCTCATCATCTAAGTCATTACGTATAGCATGCACTAGAACACTAAGTACATCCCCCCCTAAAAGATTATAAGCTTATACACGAATTCTTAACCCAATTCACATACTCTTCGCACTTAAATTCTGTCTGTGTTGTCGCTCGACGCGTAATCCTTTTATATACCAATACTCCGGTTGCTTCACAACGCAGTCCAATTCCGAAATTCAATTGCTGCGAGTAGAGTTGGAAATTAAAAAATTAATCTTTTTTATCTTCAACCGTTATTTTTTTGGCCGCCGCTTTGTCTCTTTTGGGAATAATGATCCTAAGTACACCATGCCTTCCTTCTGCTGTTATCTTATCGGCGTCTGCTGTATCCGGCAAAGCAAAGCGACGGTAGAAACTACCTTTTGATCGTTCAATTCGTGTGTATCCTTCGCCTTCTTCAGTACGGGTCTCTGCTCTGTCACCTTTAATCGTCAATATCCCATTTTCCATAGAAATTTCAATATTTTTCGGATCAACCCCAGGAATATCTGCCAAGAGCACAAAACGAGTAGACTCTTCTTTGATATCTACTGCAGGCGCCCAATGGCTAGTTTCAACCATCGAGCTGTCTTCAACGAGTTGGTGACTAGGATCAAACAGTTGATCCCACTCTTGCGATAGGCGGTGTAATTGGTGTAATAAAGAAGGGGATCTGGATCGTATAATATTTGACATAAACTATTTCCTCCTTGTTTAACCCATTAGTCTAACTCAAAAAGACACATTTGATCATTTAAATAATTTGGCTAGCTTTTAGCATAAAATTCAGATTTTTCAAGGGGTATAAACTCGCTGCTCAATAGAGATACTTATTTATTTCTGGTAAAGTAAAAACTTTCTCATTTTTACTGTAAAACAAAATTATGCCCTATTATCAACAACATATCTTTTTATGTACTAATCTACGGGAAAATAATAAGGATTGCTGTGCTAAACGAGGCGCCAACCCTTTATTAGATTATTTAAAAACGAAAATAAAACTACTGACCGAAAACCAACAGCAAAAAATTCGGGTAAGCTATTCCGGGTGCTTAGGAAGGTGTAGCTTGGGCCCATTACTGGTGATTTATCCCGAAAGTACTTGGTATCACTACGATACAGAACATGATATTGACGAAATTATTGAACGACATTTAATTAAAAAACAAATAGTACATCGATTATTATTACCTAATGCAAAATAAATTTTTAGAACTGATACATCCTCGTTATTGGCCTACTTGGTTAGGATTAGGAATTTTATACCTCATAACAAAACTACCTTACCGATTACAACTACAATTTGGTAAAAATTTAGGACGCATTTCCTATTATTTATTGAAAAGATTTCGACGAATCGCGGAAATTAATTTGAAACTTTGCTTTGCCGAATTATCCGATAAACAGCGAAAAAACTTAGTTAAAAAACAGTTTCAATCTTTAGGAATGGGGCTCATCGAATCGGCTATGGCCTGGTGGATGCCTGATCATAAACTAGATTCACTCATTCATGTAAAAGGGTTAGAACACTTGCAAGAAGCTATAAGCAGAAAAAAAGGTGTGCTTATTTTAAGTGGTCATTTTACATCGTTGGATATCTGTGGCCGTCTGTTTTCTAGCATTTTTCCAATGCATGTTGTATATCGGGAACAAAAAAATCAAGTCATCGATAGGTTATTAAAACAACATCGTCATTTTAAGTGGATGCAACCTATACATCGACACGCAATTCGCCAAATTATTAAAACTTTGAAACAAAACAAAGCTATTTGGTATGCAGCCGATCAAGATTATGGTCCTACTCACAGCATTTTTCCGCCATTTTTTGGCATTCCTACTGCTACCATCTCAACACCTAGTCGCTATGCTGCTCGAACAGGTGCGCAAGTTGTTACCTTATTTTATCATCGCCTTCCTAGAGGAAAAGGTTACCAAATTGCTATCGGTCCTATTTTAGAAAATTTTGCCAGGGGTGATGATTACCAAGATACACTACGCTTTAATCAATTGTTAGAACAAGCTGTTCGTGCACACCCCGATCAATATCTTTGGATACATCGACGCTTTAAGACACGTCCTCAAGGGGACCCTTATCTCTATTAAAAAGAATCATGCATAATAAATTTATCGGCGGCATATTACTTATCATTGGAACTAGCATTGGAGGAGGAATGTTAGCCCTACCCATTGCTACAGCACAATTAGGCTTTGTCTATGCGCTGATTTTTTTAATATTGTGTTGGGCCATAATGACTGCGGCTGCATTACTCATTTTAGAAGTTAATCTTTGGCATAGCACAAACAGTAATTTAATTAGCATGGCTAAAACAACGTTAGGTAGATTTGGCCAGATCGTCGCTTGGCTCAGCTACCTTTTACTGCTATATGCTTTATTAGCCGCTTATATTGCAGGCGGCAGTGATTTCTTACAACATCTTCTACAAACATTTCATTTGCACTTATCCACAAAAATTTCCGCCATATTATTTTCAGGATTATTAAGTTTAATCGTTTATAAAGGGTTAAGCTCGGTTGATTATGTTAACAGGGGATTAATGCTTAGCAAACTATTAACCTTTATTTTATTGGTGATTTGTATTTTTCCTTTTATTTCTATTCACTATCTACTCAATTTGGGAAATGCTTATCAACTTAGTGTTGTTTTAGGTAGTACAACGGTTATCATGACCTCATTTGGTTTCGCAGTAATAGTCCCAAGCTTACGTAGTTATTTTAGCAATGATTTGATTATGCTACGTAGAGCTATTCTAATTGGCAGCTTAATACCTTTATTCTGCTATATTTTGTGGGAATTAACTATTATGGGCGCCATACCCGCTTATGGAAGTTCAGGTTTAATATTCATGTATCATTCGGGGCATTCTACGAGCGATTTAATGTCCGCTTTGAATCATTTACTTGATAATAGATTAATTAATTTTTTTGCAAAAATATTTACATCCATATGTTTCGCCACTTCCTTTTTAGGCGTGGCTTTAAGCCTATTTGATTTCTTTAGTGATGGATTGCAAATTGAAAAAAAAGGTTTAAAAAAGTTAACTCTTTATGTACTTACTTTTTTTCCTCCCTTATTCATTGCCAATCACTATCCCCACGCTTTCATCATGGCTTTATCTTATGCAGGAGTACTTTGTGCCATTTTACTAATACTTCTTCCGGCCATGATGGCCTGGAGCGGAAGATATATTAAAAAATGTGCTGTAGGGTATCAAGTTGCAGGAGGAAAGTCTTTATTACTTAGTTTAATGATAATTGCATTACTTATTATTATTTTAAGTCTTATTCACTAAAAAATTTTATGAATATAAAACAATTTGGCGGTATTTTATTAATTACTGGTAATGCTATAGGCGGCGGGATGTTAGCTTTACCTCTTGCAACGGCTCAAGCAGGTTTTTTAAACTCATCGCTTTTTTTGATCGCTTGTTGGGGGATTATGCTAGCGGGTGGTTTGTTGATTTTAGAAGTCAACCTTTGGTTCCCACCTAATAGTCATTTAATTTCCATGGCACGCGCTACTTTGGGAATTCCGGGGGAGATCATTGCTTGGTTATGTTATTTATTATTGCTCTATGCTTTGCTAGCAGCGTATATCGCGGGAGGTTCAGATTTTTTACAAGGTATCTTACAAAAAGTAAATTTACATTTTTCAGCGCTTGTTACAGCCATTTTATTTGTAGTTATCCTAGGACCTATTGTTTATAAAGGCATGCATTCGGTGGATTTAATGAATCGAATTTTGATGGGTGGAAAATTACTTATTTTTTGCCTCTTAATATTATTTCTATTTCCTTTTATATCAACCAAACAACTGGGACAAGGGAATATACATTACTTATCCAACAGTCTAACTATTATCATTACATCGTTTGGTTTCGCCGCCATTATTCCTAGTTTACGCAGTTATTTCCATAGTAATGTTAAACAATTACGCCAAGTCATTATACTGGGTAGCTTAATCCCTCTTATTTGTTATATTTTCTGGAATGGAGCTATTATGGGGGTTATACCTATCAATAAACTTGTAACGATTGCCCAATCCAGTCAATCTACTAGTCATTTAACTAATACGTTGAGCCATTTATTAAATAAAAATAGTATTACTTTATTTGCTTGGATTTTTACATCCATTTGTTTAGCAACTTCCTTTTTAGGTGTAGGTATTAGCCTCTCTGATTTCTTACTTGATGGTTTAGCGTTAAAACAAACCGAAAAAAATAAATTTATCGTATATTTACTTACCTTTTTACCCCCTTTAATCCTTGTTTTGTTTTATCCTGCCTCATTTATGCTGGCATTGAATTATGCTGGTATATGGTGCGCCGCCTTATTAGCTTTGCTTCCCGCATTAATGGCTTGGTCTGGACGGTATACTCAACAAATCGATGCGCCTTATCGCGTAATGGGTGGAAAAGGTTTATTAAGTTTGCTGATCCTGTCCTCCTCTATTATTATTGCGCATGCAATTATAGTTGATGTTTTTTAATCTATATCCTTCGCAATGAATTTTTTGAGTTTTGAAATATTCCTGATTATGGGGTAAATAGGAAAATCTTTAATGTCTTACCAAAAAAAATATGCTGATGCCATTCGATTCCTAAGCATAGATGCCGTGGAAAAAGCCAATTCAGGCCATCCTGGCATGCCCATGGGAATGGCTGACATTGCAACTGTCTTATGGAGAGACTTTTTAAGCCATAACCCCAATAATCCCCAGTGGAGTAATCGTGATCGTTTTATTTTATCGAATGGCCATGGATCAATGCTGCATTACGCATTACTTCATTTAACTGGCTATGATCTTTCATTGGATGAAATTAAAAAATTTCGTCAATTACACTCCAAAACTCCAGGGCATCCTGAAGTAGGCTTAACTCCCGGGATAGAAACAACAACGGGGCCCCTCGGTCAAGGATTCGCGAATGCAGTCGGTATGGCCTTAGCAGAAAAAAATTTAGCCGCTCATTTTAATCGACCTTCTCATCCCATTATCGATCATTTTACTTATGTATTCCTAGGTGACGGTTGTTTAATGGAAGGCATTTCTCATGAAGCTGCTTCTTTGGCAGGATGCTTAGGGCTGGGGAAATTAATTGCTTTTTGGGATGACAATAATATTTCTATCGATGGCAATGTTTCGGGCTGGTTTAAAGATAATACACCTGAGCGTTTTAACGCTTATCATTGGCATGTTATTCCTGATATTGACGGCCATGATCCACAACAAATTAAACAGTCTATTGAAAAAGCTCGGAAGGTTACCGATAAACCCAGTTTACTTTGTTGTAAAACCAAAATTGCTTTTGGTGCACCCAATTTAGTTGGCAGCCATCAAGCACATGGAGCAGCACTCGGTGAAAAAGAAGTAGCTGCCACCAGGCTTGCGTTACATTGGAATTATCCCCCCTTCGAAATACCAGAAGATATTTATCAAGCTTGGGATGCCCGTTCTAAAGGAAACCTGTTAGAAAAGGCTTGGGAAGAAAAATGGAATGCCTATCAAACCGCATTTCCTGAACTTGCCGAAGAGTATCAACGCAGAATTAATAGAAAATTACCTTTAAATTGGGCAGAAAAAACTAAAAAAATTATCGAAGCTGTTTATAAAAATCCTTCTGAAAAAATAGCAACACGTAAAGCCTCCCAAAATGTATTAAATGCCTTTGCACCTCTTTTACCGGAATTGTTAGGAGGATCTGCAGACCTGACAGAATCAAATTCCACGCTTTGGAAAGGATCTCAAGTTTTAACTAAAGAAAATCCAGCCGGTAATTATATTCACTATGGCGTACGTGAATTCGGTATGTCCGCTATGATGAACGGTATAGCCTTACATGGAGGATTCATTCCCTATGGAGGAACCTTTTTAGTTTTTAGTGATTATGCACGTAACGCTGTTCGTTTATCCGCATTAATGATGCAACGTGTTATTTTTATTTATACACACGACTCTATTGGTTTAGGAGAAGACGGTCCGACGCATCAACCTATAGAGCAAATCAATAGCTTACGACTTATTCCTAACCTTTCTGTCTGGAGGCCTTGCGATACGCTAGAAACAGCTGTTGCCTGGCAGCAAGCGATACAACATTTAGGACCGACTTGTTTATTACTCACGCGACAAACTATACCTCCACAAACACATAACCAAGAAACTTTACAATCTATACATCGAGGTGCTTATATTCTTCTAGATAGCCCTTCAACGCCTGAAGCCATTATTATTGCGACAGGTTCCGAAGTAAATTTAGCTATAAGTGCCGCACAAACTTTAAACCAACAGGGCAGACAAATCAGAGTGGTATCTATGCCTTCCGCTGATCGTTTTGAACAACAAGATTCAGCCTATAAAACTAAAATTTTGCCTAACTCGATTACATTACGTGTCGCTATAGAAGCCGGAACTAAAGATTTTTGGTATCGTTATGTAGGCAATAAAGGCAAAATAATCGGACTTAACCAATTTGGCGAATCTGCACCTGGGGCAGATGTCTTTGAAAATTTTGGATTTACTATAGAAAATGTTATTAAAACACTAAACCAACTATTAGTCGGAGAATTATTATGACAACCCGTATCGCTATCAATGGTTATGGCCGTATAGGCCGAAATATACTAAGAGCTTTTTTTGAAAATCCTAAGCGGCATGATATAGAAATTGTTGCGATAAATGACTTAGGTAACATTGATATTAATGCCCATCTAACACGCTATGACACGACTCACGGGAAATTTATAGGAACTATAACTATTGATAAAGATTGTTTAATTATCAATGACCAACGGATAAAAATCTTTTCAGAACGCGATCCAGAAAACTTACCTTGGAAAGAATTAGATATTGATGTAGTTCATGAATGTACCGGTCTTTTTACTTCGCCAGAGAAGGCTGGAAAACATATCAAAGCAGGAGCAAAAAAAGTCATTATCTCCGCTCCCGCTGGTAACGGGGTTGACGCAACTATTGTTTACGGTGTTAATCATCATACCTTAAAAAGTAGCGATCGCATTATTTCTAATGCATCATGCACTACCAATTGTCTAGCTCCTCTAGCTAAAGCCTTACATGAAAATTTAGGAATTATTCATGGTTTAATGACCACTATTCATGCTTATACCAACGACCAAGTGCTCATCGACACTTATCACCCCGATATGTACCGTGCGCGTTCAGCAACTCATTCCATGATTCCTGCTAAAACAGGAGCCGCTTCTGCACTCGGTTTAGTATTACCTGAGCTCGCTGGAAAACTTGATGGTTTAGCTATACGTGTGCCTACGATAAACGTTTCTTTAGTAGATTTAAGTTTTCAGGCTAAACGCGAAACAACCGCTAAAGAGGTGAACGAAATCTTAAAAAAGGCCTCTGAAACTAGCGCCTTGAAAGGTCTACTTAATTATAGTGAAGAACCTCTCGTTTCTATCGATTACAACCATAATCCGGCTTCCGCTACCGTGGATGCACCTCAAACTCGTGTAATAGGTGATTTTGTTAAGGTTCTTGCCTGGTATGACAATGAATGGGGATTTTCTAACCGAATGCTGGATGTTACCGACGCATTGATGAATGCGTCTTAATTATGTCTAAGAAGTCACTTCAAACCTTAATTAACTTTGAATCAAAGGCTACAAGGTCGGCTATGATGCTTAAACCCAAAAAATTAGCGGAAAAGCTATACTTTTATCGGAAATATAGTATAGATATAGCCAAATAATGTTATAGTATTAGGTTCAATTTCGCTCAATTAATAGAGAATTTATATGGCACGCGTTACAGTTGAAGATTGTTTAAAGAAAGTCAAAAATCATTTTGAGTTAGTCATTATAGCCTCAAAAAGAGCCCGGCAAATTGCTAAAGGCGGCATGGCCATGGTTGATCCCGAAAACGACAAACCTACAGTGATAGCTCTAAGAGAAATCGCGGATGGGAAACTCAATGAAGCCGGGGGAAAATCAGAGCATGAAACCGCTGGCGGTATAAACGGGCCACAGTCTACGGGCTTGTAAAAAACCGGGGGCGCTTGCATGCATATGTTTAGTGACCTCAAACAAGAAATACAAACCTATCTATCCCCTGAGCAAATAAAGCAAGTCTATAATGCTTATCAATTTGCTGCTAGGGCCCATTCTGGGCAAAAACGCCATAGCGGCGATCCTTACATAAGCCACCCTATCGCGGTTGCCAAAATTCTCGCGCAAATGCGCATGGATGTTCAAACGCTAATCGTCGCAATTTTACATGACGTTATTGAAGACACTCCTATCGAAAAAACTGTATTAACTACCACATTTGGCGGTGAAATAGCAGAACTTGTCGATGGAATGAGTAAACTGACGCAAATTCAATTTCAAAGTCGAGCGGAAGCTCAAGCAGAAAATTTTCGTAAAATGCTGCTGGCTATGGCAAAAGATATTCGTATCATTATCATAAAATTAGCTGATCGCTTGCATAACATGCGCACCTTATCTGCAGTACCTGCAGAGAAACGCTATCGTATTGCTAAAGAAACATTGGATATTTATGCCCCAATTGCACAGCGATTGGGTATGCACATGGTACGTATAGAATTGGAAGATCTTTGTTTCTTAAACCTCTATCCATGGCGATATCGAATTTTACAAGAAACCGTACAAAAAACCCGGCGTAAACATAAAGCAAGTATCCATAAAATAGAATCCGCTTTGAAAGAGTGCTTGGACAAGAATCATTTACCTTTTCATACCATGTGGCATAAAAAAAAGCATCTGTATCAAATCTATAAAAAAATGCGGGAAAATCATTTAGCCTTCAATGAAATCATTGATATCCCAATTTTTTGCATTATTGTAGATAATATTGATAATTGCTATCGCGTACTAGGGGCTGTTCACAATCTTTATAAACCTCTACCGGATCATTTCCACGATTATATTGCAATACCTAAGGCGAATGGGTATCAAGCACTGCATACAACTTTATTTGGTCCTGCCGCTACTTCAATTCATATACAAATCCGTACAACTGCCATGGATAACGGCGCTGATCATGGGATTGTAAGTTACTGGTTAGAGGAAAAAACTAAGGCCAACGAACTCCGTCCACATTTGCGAGCACGAGAATGGCTCAAGCGATTACTTGATATTCAACAAACGACACCTAGTTCCTTAGAATTTATGGAGACGGTTAAAATCGATCTCTTTCCTACGGATATATATATCTTTACTCCTAAAGGCGACATCATTGAGCTTCCACATAAAGCAACTTTGATTGACTTCGCCTATGCGATTCACTCGGATATTGGAAATCACTGTATTGCAGCTAAAATAGATAAACATTTAGTTCCACTCAGCACACACTTACAAAGTGGTCAAACTGTAGAAATCATTACTGATCCGAAAACTTTTCCTGATTCCCGCTGGTTAGAGTTTGTAGCGACTGGCCGTGCTCGAAGTCATATTAGACAATTTTTTAAAAATAAGCAGCACAATGAAGCCGTGCAATTAGGCCAGCGCCTGCTAGATAACAATTTAACTTCGTTAGGGCAAAATAATACCCAAATCAACGATAAGAATCTGAATAAAACATTACAAAAGTTTCAGTACGATTCACTAGAAAATTTGCTTGAAGCTATTGGGCTGGGTTATATACACCCTGCTTTAGTCGCTTATTCGTTATGTAGTTTAAAACCAAATTTTAAAAATCAAATTAACTCATTACCCCTGTTCCTAAAAAATGCAGATAATGGATTAATTAAATTTGCCGAGTGTTGCCGGCCTATACCAGGCGATGAAATTATAGGGTTACTCAATGCTGGACATGGTCTTACTGTGCATTTACAACGCTGTAAGTACGCAGCGCGACTTGTCAAAAAAAATCCTGAGCGAGCCATTTCCATACAATGGGAAAAACAAACTAACGGCTTTTTTAAAACGGATATTTATATTGAAACTATCAATCAACACGGCGTATTAGCATTATTAACCTATAATATTGCCAAAGCCGATGCTAATATTGAAAATATTAAAGTTGAAAGTCGCGATAGAAAACATAGTATTATTCATTTTACTTTATCCGTACTCAATCGCAAGCACCTAGCCAAAGTGATCCGCTTTTTACGCACCATTCAATACACAATAAAAATTACGCGTCATCTTTCTTTATAGGCAATCAATTAATCTTACCTCTCCCACGTGAATAGCCGCCAAACGTCTACCCCAATGATCCGCAACGTAATCGACCTTAAAACCTAAACTGTTTAATTGTTTCATCGCCTCTTCTGAGTTGGGAGCTAACTTTAAAATAGACGGGAAATGACTCGCCTGCGCGCGCTGCTCTAAGCTCAAACGGCTATTTCTTGAGCTTAAAGCTAATCCATCTGTTGCACGAATAGTTGGACAACCCACGATCTCTGTTTCTAAAAAAAGCGCTAGCGCCATTTTTTTGATGAGTAATAATTGTTGATAGTCTTTTTCGCCATAATATGCATTAGTTGGTCTTACAATATTCAGATATTTTAATACCACCGTTAACATTCCAATAAAATGTCCAGGACGAAACTCTGCTTCTAATTCTTTGCTTAAATCACTCGTATCGTGAATCTGAATGTGATAATTATCAAAATAAATAGTGTCTGAATCTAACAATAGTAAATAATCAACTTTCTGCTTATCTAGTAAGGCTGTATCTTCTTCTAAACTGCGCGGATAATGGTTAAAATCCTCTATTTGATTAAATTGTTTGGCATTTACAAAAATGGCTACTACAGTCAAATCATTCTCTGCTTGGGAACGAGTGCAAAGACTTAAATGTCCTGCATGCAGATGACCCATCGTATGCACAAATCCTATTTTTTTATTACTATTTTTTTTCCTTATGACTTGCCAATCAGTAAGCTTAGTAACTATGTTCATAACTAGGAAATTCTTTGTGTTTAACGGAATAACTATAGTGATCAACCGCTTTTCGGATCAATTGATTACCATCAAGAAATTGATTAACAAATTTTGGTTTGAAATCCAGATTAAGCCCTAATAAATCCTGCATGACTAAAACCTGTCCGTCGGTATCAACACCAGCTCCTATACCAATTGTTGCAATTTTTAACGACGCTGTTATTTCTTTTGCAAGCTGCGATGGAACACACTCAAGTACTATCGCAAAACATCCTGCTTGCTCTAAAGCTAAGGCATCTTGTTTAAGTCGTTCTGCCTGAGCAACCGTTTTTCCTTGGACTTTATATCCACCTAAGGTATGGATAAATTGGGGAGTTAAACCTATGTGACCCATGACGGGAATACCTGATTCAACTAAATGCGCTATTAATGAAAGATTGCCTGCTGCGCCTTCTAATTTAATAGCCTGCGCACCTGCTTGCATTAGCTTTTGAGCTGCAATAACACTACGGCTTAACGATTGACGATAACTTAAAAAAGGAAGATCAGTAATTATAAACTTAGCAGGAGCTCCTCGACATACCGCAGCTGTATGAAGTTCCATCATGAGCAATGTAGCCATTACGGTATCTTTAAAGCCATGCATGGTCATAGCAAGACTATCACCAATCAATAAGGCATCTAAAGAAGATTCATTAAGAATTTTTGCCGTACTATAATCATAACAAGTTAAGATTACGATTTTTTCTTTAGTTATTTTTTTTTCAGCAAATTTTAAAACGTTCATACGCTATTTACCAGTAAAGAATGGTAATAACGAAGAACAATGGGTACCTGTCGCATGATCAAGTCCTCATATAATTTTGGAAATTATATACTCACAGTAATTGGATTTTTGTCTCCTTCACAAAGGATAGGAGCGCAGTTAGTTTAAAGAGCTAGTGTCCAATTATCAAGCGCTCTGCTGTTTATTCCTGACTTCATTCGATCTAAAGAGGGGTATTAGCATTTTTTTTTGTAGATAGCATACGATTCGCCGCAATTTGTAGTAATTGCTGGGCTATTGATTGTTTACTTGCACATGCCAGGTGTATAGGCACATCAGAAGATAATACGGTTACCTCATTTTTATCACTATCAAAACCTATTTCCGTCTGACTCACATCATTAACTACCATTAGATCTATATTTTTACTTTTTCGCTTTTCTTCTGCAAATTTTAAGGTATATTCGGTTTCGGCAGCAAACCCCATCAGTAAAGGCCTAGCTTCTAAATTCATTTGACTAACCGTAGCCAAAATATCAACAGTAGGTTTTAGCTGTAGGGTTAAAGGTGCGCCTGTTTTTTTAATTTTTTGTAATGCTGGGTTTACGACTTGATAATCTGCGACAGCGGCAGTACTTATAAAAATCGTTTGCTGGCTAATTTCTCTCTCAACAGCTGCCAACATTTCCGCAGCTGTCTTCACAGGTATAAATTTCAATTTCTTTGGATGCGTTAACGCTACAGGCCCACTAATAAGTGTAACTTCAGCACCGGCTTCGATAGCAGCCTGGGCTAAAGCAAATCCCATCTTACCCGAACTACGATTTGACAAATAGCGCACCGGATCGATGCATTCTTGAGTAGGACCAGCAGTAATTAAAATTCTTTGCTTTTGTAAATAGGGTTTAATAAATACCTTTGATAAGACATCCACTATTTCTTGGGGTTCTAGCATGCGGCCTAAACCAAACTCGCCACATGCTTGACTTCCTTCTCCAGGCCCTATAAATAAGCAATCTCTCTCTTTTAGCTTAGTCACATTATCTTGAGTTGCCCGATTGGACCACATCGCTTGATTCATTGCAGGCGCAATAATTAAACGCGTGTTGGATGCTAAGCATAATGTACTCAATAAATCATCTGCAAAACCATGAGCTAATTTAGCAATCACATGTGCTGTAGCAGGAGCTATCAATATACATTCTGGCCACCGCGCAAGATCAATATGACTCATTGCAGCTTCGGCTTCAACATCTACAAGTTCTTCATACACTTTATGCTGTGAAACAGCCTGCAGCGTCAAAGGGGTTACAAAGGCCTTTCCACAGGAAGTTAAAACAACCCTAACGTCATGATGTTGTTCTTTAAGTTTTCTGATAAGTTCCGGGGTTTTATAAGCAGCAATACTACCTGTGATACCCAATAAGATACGCTTTTTCATCGGCTTAGAATAACAAAAAGGGACATCAAAGTAATGCCCCTCTTTATAAATTTTTTAATTTAATTTAGAAATATAAACCTACTTGCAAAGTAATAGTATTCCCGCTTTTCCCTGTTCCATTAATAGGATTAAGTCCTAGACCCGATTGGCCTAGAGCGACATCTGTGGCGCTATAGTCAATATCGTGACGAAACTCTAAACTTTCGATGGTGTCTTTCCAAATGGATGTACTAACGGTTGCTATATAACGTTTCTTAGGAATAAGTAAACCTAAAGCATCTTTGGATTGGTCATATCCAATAATGACTGCACTAGGCTTCTCTAAAACATTAAATTTATAAGCTGCTTCCGCGTGAAAAGCTGAGGGTTTAGCACCTTGCCCATCAAATGCTAATACGGTTTGGGAAAAGGAACGACTAGCCGTAACATATTCACCCGTAACACTAAATGCTTGAATGCTTAACGTTCCTCGCGCATCTAAACCAGGTACAGGATTAAGAATTTCTGTCTCATTGTTCGTAGCAAATCCAGCAAAATTATTAGGTCCATTATTTCCATTATGCTGCATCCCTAACGAGTCTGCGATACTACGGATGTAACTCCCCGCGATATCAATATTCCATTTTGGTTTGGTGAAAATATATTCCGCATTAGCACCATAATTCCGCAGACCATTATTATCTATACTAGTTCGGCTTGGGCCTCTAAAAACAAACGCCGATAAATTCAAATCATTTTCATCATTAAATTGTTTTGAAAATCCCAACTCCAGTGCCCTAGCTTTGGTTCTGCCTAAAGTCTTAGTAAATGGATCACTAATCATTGAAGATGAATACTGACCGAAGGGCACATAAAATTGACCCATAGTCGCATACAAAGGAAACTTAGCTAAATTTCCTATCGTTAAAAACCCTCGTTCTAAAAGAACACGAGAATTATCAATTCGTCTAGGGGACATATCCGTAGGCGGTGTATTGTCATAAACAAACGCGATGAGTCCTGTGACCCACTGATTGACTAAAATTTCAGTATCTAATTCAATACCCGTCAAATCAATATCAGTAGCAGAGTTATTTTGGAAATTGCCAAAATGACTGGTATGAAAGATTTGAGATTCTATTTTTCCACTAAGATTAACTACTGGTGTATTTGAAAAAGGATGGCCGTTTTTTATTAAGTAATTGTAGATCTCTTTTCGTTGTTGGAGTAAATAAAGATCCTCATTCACATAAGGTTGGTTAACCACTAAATCAGAAGCATTAAACTCTGAGTTTATGCCAATAAAAGGCGAGCTAATAACAGGTGTGCCTACAATAAAAAAAGGATGTTCCGAAGTAACTATACTTTCTCCCCGATCATTCGTTGGATTAGAAATATTGGTTTGATTAGATTGCCTACGTAAAGTTGCTACTTGGTTTTGTACATGCTGTAATTCGGATTCTAGGACTTGGGTTCTTTGTGCCAGTCTTCTGATTTCTTTATCATTTGCCTCGTCAGCAAAAGCTACATTCCCCTGTAGACTCAACCAGCAAACAGCAGTCATAAGTGCAGTTAGTTTATATTTGTTACTTAGCATGAGGAGCACCTTATTATTGAAATAAGTGATTAGCACCCCTATTTATCAAAAAAAAGTCCTGAATGCAAGCATATTTTTCTTTGGTATCTATCTAAACCATCACTTTTACATTAAGGTAGATAAGTATTTTCAAGAAATAAGCAATTAATTCGATTTTTTCTTCTGTCGCCATCGGCTAGCCAGAATATTTAACCATTCTACGAATACCGAGAAAGCGATTGCAAAATACAGATAAGCTCTAGGAACATGCAATCCAAAGCCATCGGCTATTAATACTAAGCCAATTAATAATAAAAAACTTAAGCCGAGAATCTTCAAGTTTGGATAGATATTAATAAAATGACTTAATGGTCCACTGGCCCATATCATCAAGGCGATCGCGATGATAATAGCTAAAGCCATAATTATAAATTCCTGAGCCATTCCTACCGCGGTAATCACACTATCCAAAGAAAAAATAATATCTAGCAACATGATCTGAATGATAACCATCGAAAATCGCGAATACCGATGTAGCTTACTCTTATTTTCTGTCGCAATAGTTACATTAAAATGAAGTTCACTCGTGCCTTTTGCAAGTAAAAATAATCCGCCTAGAATTAGTACTAAATCCCTACCTGAAAATCCATGATCCGCCAAAGTAAAAAGTGGTTGTGTAAACTTAGTCATCCACGCAAGCGTTGCCAATAAAAGTAAACGCGTCAAACAGGCGAGTAATAAACCAAATTGGCGGGCTGCACGTTGCTGAGATTGAGCAAGCCCATTGGTTACTATAGAAATAAAAACTAAATTATCAATACCCAAAATAATCTCTAAAGCTGTTAAGGTAAGTAAACTAATCCAAGCTTCAGGTGAAAAAAATAATTCAAACATAACAAACCCTGACCTTAATTTTTCTCTAAGAATGATAAAATTATGAAACAATTCTGCTGATATTTAAGTTTCAGTAATCTATAAATAAAAAAATTTGAATATTAGCAGTTTTTTAAGCTTCTGGATAAACACTAAATAGTTAGAGTATTTTTGCTAAACAAAAAAGCCCGCTAACGCGGGCTCAATGTTTTATTTGACTTAATGGAGTAATGATTTAAGCAAATTTAATGCTGGCACGTAATTGGCCCACCGTTGATTTATTACCTGTTGCACCGGGATGTATGGTTCTAGCAGGTATTACTGCTGTGCCGGCAGTCCCAGGAATAATAATAGCACCTTCACCAACATTGTAATCTCTGTCTTGGAATATCGCTATTCCTACATCAAACCACTTGGCTAAATTAACCATGTAGTCCGCATAGATACGGCGCTGCGGTAAAAAGGTGGCTAAGTGCGTGGTTTTTTGGTAACCAATTGCTACGCGTGATTGATGCGCTGCCACTGGGAACGTCAACCCAGCTTCCAAGCCCCATACCACGGGTTTACCTAGTTGAGATTGAGCCGCAGGAATAGCTACTGGAAAGCCCGGTGAAGTACTGCCACTTAAAAAGAATGGGTTCGCTAAACCTCGGGTTGTTGAAATATAGTGTCCATTCGCATCAAATGGTCCAAAGGTCACATCTGCATTCACATTCCAAGCCGGTACTTTGGTATTAGGTAAACCCGGAACGGTTGTGCCTTCAACCAGTTGATTAAGATAATAGGAAGATAAGAAATTGGAATCAGCTATATTCGCAATATAACCTG
>JBHGAL010000011.1:0-62970 GCA_041949685.1 Wolbachia endosymbiont of Folsomia candida | reverse complement strand
GTGGCAATCCATGGATGGCCACGGCCTCACTGACGTTTCGGCCTCGCCATGACGGGCTTGTTATTTTTCGTGCTTAGCGATACGTAATAGTGCTTCTTGTAAAGGTTTAACGCGTATAGTCTCTGCAGCATTCTTTAATAATTGGGCACTAGTCGATGATAATGCTGGAGGGATCGCGTTAAATTGCGTATTAGGCGCGTGAAACTGAGGTTGTATATTCCATTCAATATGCGTTAAATCGCGCAAATCAGCATGTTTAAGTAATTTTTGGGTAATATCGGGCAAGGTATAACGTAGACGTGTCGCCCAGGCAGCACTATCACACTCGACAATTAAATAGCCGTCACGGAAATTAGACACACGCGTATGTTCGGCTAAATCTGTGCAGATTTCAGCTTGCCAGATCTGATTCAGTTTGGTTAATTGTTGCACTTTGTTTTGAATAAATGCTAACACGCTTTCTGGATCGTGTTGCAAGATATTCGCTGGGGTTTTTTCTGGAACAGGTTTTTTTGTCATATTAATCTATCTTCATCGGTAAAATAACCAGTTGTACGCCCAATAAGTGTAAACGTCTTTGTAGCATGACGGCTGTTTCATTATGCAATAAGCGAGTGATCCAATTGTCTTTGCTAAAAATGAGTTTACTGGCGAAAAAAATCGAATGCGGAAATTCTTTAATGACCTTTTTGGATAAATTAGTTAATTTTTCCGTCGGATCCGTACCATATGCCGTGTAACCTTTTGCCGCTAAACCTTGTTCTTGGCAATAGGTGACAAAATAATCCAACATTTCATTGGTGCTTTTTTGCATGCCAGTCAATTCTTTTTTAGCACTAAAGCTTTCTACATCGACAATGCCTACGTTAACAAACACAAAATTCTTAAAATGATTCGGGAACATGCGCAGTATCCATAACAGATTGTGCAAACCAATACCACGATGTCTTCCGACCATAATGACAGCGGTGGCTTCTTTGGGTTGTAAAGGTGTGACTACAGTCGGTGTTTTTAAGGGTGTGCTGGTCATCAGTAAGTCGATGTCATGTAACTTATTAAATACCATGGTGTAATGTTTTTTAACTAATAGACAAATGAAAATAACAAAACTAGTGATTACCACTGTTACCCAGCCACCAAATGTAAATTTAGATATCAATGTGATAATCAAAATGCTAAATGTGACTAGAAATGCGAAAGCAGAAAAAATTAATCTACTTAACCAATGCGGAGAAGCATTGCTGCGCTGTTTGACCCAATAAACACACAGACCCAAAATAGATAGAGAAAAGGTTAAGAACACATTCATACTATACAGAATGACTAACCAAGAAACCCGACCACCACTCAACCAAAGAATGAGTAGCGCGGCAATACCAAAAACTATCACCCCGTTTTGTGTGACTAAACGACTGGAAAGATGGCGAAAACGATTCGGTAACCAACTATCGATCGACATATTGGCTAATACACTAGGGCCTGCTAAAAAACCGGTATTCGCACCGACTAATAAGAGGCCTGCTTCTAGTAATAAGGTTACGGTTAACATCGCTTTCGCGAGTATGGAATCGCCTAATATCTTATGAAATACCATCGCATTTAAGGTTTGCCCATGCACGGGATGCGCATGCCATAATAAATACAGCAAAATAATTCCACCCGCGGTAAAACTTAACGAAAGAGCCATGTAAAACATGGTCCACTTCCCGGTTTGCACGCGTGGCTCCATGAGTCGATTCACATTGTTGGAGACGGCTTCGATCCCGGTATAAGTTCCGCTTCCTAATGAGTAAGCGCGTAATAATAAGGCAATAATAAATAACCAACCGGTTTGCTTTGACATGTTCAAGGTATCACTTAAAGTGTCAGAAAACACGTTGGGTAAAGTGCTTTTGTGAGATATGACACCATAAATAATTAAAAAAAAGTGCGTCGCGACAAAGCCTAAGAAAATTGGCATTAAGAATTTAATAGATTCTTTCATGCCGCGTAAATTAAGTGTAATCAGGAGGATGATCACAGCAGCAGCAGTCAATAGTTTATAGCCCAAAAAATAATGAGGTAATAAACTAAACAGAGCGTCGATTCCACTGGCCACGGAAATAGTAATGGTTAAGACATAATCGACGATGAGCGCAGCCCCGGAAACCAATCCTGCATGCGGCCCTAATAGTTGTGTGGCCACTTTATAACCACCGCCTCCACTAGGGAATAGAGTAATGACCTGATTATAAGCCAGCGCAATAATAAACACGGTCAGTATCGTGGCGATGGAAATATATAGACCTAAAGAACTATAGTGCGGGCCTAAAGCAATAAACGCTTCTTCAGGGCCGTAACAAGAAGACGATAGACCGTCTGCACCCAGACCGACCCAGGCTAAAAAAGCGACCAATGCAATATTACGTTGCGCGTTAGGATTTAATGGGTTGCGGGGTTTACCGAGCAAAAAACGACCAAGACGTTGAAAAAAAGTCATGCTCATGCAGAGTCTGAATAAAAAGCTACTATAGCCGGTTAAGCGTGGTTTTTGAAGTCAGGTTTTGTGGGCGCGTTTATTTTTTCTTTTATTTTTCTAGTGATACTTAGATTCTTTTTGAATTTTATAAAATAATTAGATCATTTTCGCCTGATCCATCCTTGTATTTATATGTATAATGCGCAAGCGGCATGTTGTTTAGCATGTCGTGAAATAAAATAATTTTATCTTAAAAAGGACATAACTATGAATAATATGGAAATAAATGAATTATTAAAAAAAGCATTTTGGCAAGAATGCAGCTTAGTAGGTAATTTTGATAGATCGTGCCGAATTGAATTTCCCAGTCAATTATCAATGGATGAATTTATAGAGTTTGCAGATGCTTGCAAAAAGTTTTTATCCCAATATGGGATAGAAACAGGAGCAATCATTGCTGCTAATCCAGAGGAGTCTAATAAGATTTTCACTCTACAGATTAATAAATTACCTACTATTGAAAAGCTTGCAGAGAAATTAGCTGTATTAGATAAAGCCATTCAATTACTTGAAGCAGCGAGTGATGGTGATATCGAGAAGGTAAGTATGCTTCTGGACGCCGGCGTGGATATTAATAGTAAAAATATCGTCGGTGAAACGTCTATGCATATTGCAGCGAGAATGGGTCACGATGGGATCATCGAGATGCTTTTAGAGAAAGGTGCATTAATTAATAGCATCAACAATGAAGGTGAAACTCCCTTACATATTGTTGCGCAGACGAATTATATTTCTACGCTACAAAAATTATTGACGGCTGAAGGTGTCGATATTAATAGACAAGACAAAGAAGGTAATACTGGTTTGCATCTGGCTGGTCGATTAAACAATCCGGATATGTTAAAACAATTTTTTGATCATGGCGCTGATATAGGGATACAAAATAATGAGGGTGAAACTGCGCATCATATAAACAAGGAAGCAGATGTTAGTGTCAAGACTAAGATCACCAAAGAGCAACACGAAGCCCTATCTGCTTTGCTCGGTCAATTAGACAATGCCTGTAAAGGGCTTGAGAATTTACTAACTGATAATAAACCGGTTAATCAGCCTGTTGTAGAGCAATCAACGGGGTGGGTAGGAGGCGGAGTTCAGAGGCTAAGAAATTTTTTCTCTCCAGCGACTAGGATTCAAGCTGCCAATACCACAGCCAGCACAGAAGAACAGGCCGAAATTAAACCAGCGGTAGCACATTTAGGCAAATAAAATTTATTTTCCTATACTTGATTTTAAGAAGGTAGTTCAAATACTGATAGGACTTTTTTAGTACTTTAGATAAGATACGCTAAAAAGTCCTATTTCTTTATTGGGGGTTCGCGGATGATAAAATCATCAGAAAATCGATATGAGATCCCATGTTTAGCTTCACATTGTTTAGATCCACTTCACCAGCTAGAACAACGTTTACTTGTTGCACAAACCACCATTGAAACTTGGTTACGTGAACAATGGCGTAAAACACCCGCCCCTTTTTATTCCTCAGTCGATTTACGCAATGCCGGATTTAAGTTAGCACCGGTGGATACTAATTTATTTCCAGCGGGATTTAACAATCTGAGTGAAGATTTTATTCCGCTGGCAGTACAAGCGGCACAAGAAACCTTAGAACGTTTAGCGCCAGGTTGTTTGCGTATTTTGTTAATTCCTGAAAATCATACTCGAAATAATTTTTATTTTGAGAATCTTTTTACGCTGCAAGACATTTTGAGTAAAGCCGGTTTTGAAGTTAGAATTGGATCCTTATTAGAGGACATTAAAGCGACTAAAGAAATTACGTTAGAATCTGGCGGATCCTTAAAATTAGAACCCATACATCGCGTAATCGATCATATTAAAGTCAATGATTTTTTACCTTGTTTTATTCTTTTAAATAATGATTTAGCCACAGGTATTCCGGAAATATTACAAGGAATAAAGCAAGCTATTTTACCTAACGTAAACTTAGGTTGGCATAGTCGCCTAAAGTCGAATCACTTTCGTCATTATGAGCAGGTAACCAAAGAATTCTCCCAATTATTGAATTTAGATCCTTGGTTGATTACACCCTATTTTTCAAGTTGTACCGGTGTTGATTTTATGCAGCGTGAAGGTGAAGACTGCATGCTGGAAAAAAGCCAACAAATATTACAAGCAACCCAAAAAAAATATGATCAATATCATATTAAAGAAAAACCCTATGTGGTTATTAAGGCGGATGCAGGTACTTACGGCATGGGTGTGTTATCTATCCACGAAGCGGAACAAATCAAACAACTTAATCGCAAAAAACGCAGTGATATGATGGTTTCCAAAGGCAGCCGGCCGATAGACAAGGTGATTATTCAAGAAGGTGTCTATACGTTTGAAACCTGGAATGCTGCAGTAGCTGAACCTGTAGTGTATATGCTGGGACATTATGTAGTCGGTGGTTTTTATCGTGTGCACACCGGTCGCGGTGTCAGCGATAATCTGAATACACCCGGTATGCAATTTGAACCTTTACCTTTTGTGCAAGCATGTAATATTCCAGACAATACCGGACAACAAAAGGGAAAATGCGCGAATCGGTTTTATGTGTATGGTGTGATAGCGCGGCTGGCTTTATTAGCTGCAGCACGCGAACAAGCCGAAGTTTTAAAGAAAGCGGAGTAAACCATGCTTAACCCACTTGGCGTGATTATGGATCCCATAGATGGGATTAATCCTAAAAAAGATACTACGTTGGCGCTATTGCTCGCAGCTCAGCAACGTCATTGGCCGATTTTTTATATGGAAATTCAGGATCTTTTTTTAGTCAATGAAAAACCTTATGCGCGCATGCGCAGTTTGCAAGTAAAAAATGATGCAAAACATTGGTTTGAGTTTGGCAAGGAAACTATCGCTGCGTTAGATAGTTTATCGGTGATATTGATGCGTAAAGATCCACCATTAGATATGCAGTATATTTATGCGACCCAATTGCTGGATAAAGCTGAACAACAAGGCGTATTGATTGCTAATCATCCGCAAAGTTTGCGTGATTTTAACGAGAAATTGTTTACCTTAAATTTCCCACAGTGTTGTCCTCCCAGTTTAGTGACATCCAGTATTCAAATGGCCCAAAAATTTTTATTGGAACACCAAGATATTATTGCTAAACCTCTGGATGGTATGGGCGGTCGATCGGTGTTTAGAGTGCGTGAAAATGATCCAAATAGCAACGTCATTTTAGAAACATTAACCAATAATAATCAATCTTATATGATGGTACAGCGTTACATTCCCGAAGTTCGCACGGGAGATAAACGTATTATTATGATCAACGGCGAACCTATACCTTATGCATTGGCACGGGTCGCGCCGCCGGGTGAAACACGCGCTAATTTGGCCGTAGGTGGAACAGGTAAGGCTATTAAATTAAGCGAACGCGATGTTTGGATTTGCCAACAAGTTGCGCCAATTTTAAGAGAAAAAGGTTTGTTATTTGTTGGTTTAGATGTCATTGGCGATTATTTGACCGAAATTAATATTACCAGTCCTACCGGTGTGCGTGAAATCGATGCACAATGTAATCTTAATATCGGTGCGCAATTCATCGATGCAATTTTTCCTAACACATAGGTGTGTACGTCATTGCGAGCGTAAAATATTTTTCGTCATGGCGAGCACCGTAGGTGCGTGGCAATCATGGATGGCCACGCTCACTAACGTTTCGCTCGCCATGACGGATAGGTGAATTAGATTATAGTCTTTTTTGGAGTTTTTATGTTCAAGCAAGCATACTCGTCGTTGGTAGCTATCGCACTCCTAGGAATGTTTCTAAGCTTAATTATTCTCGCTTTCTCGTATCATAGTATTCCTGCTAATCCTACTTTTTTTATTGTCCTATTAAGTTTATTGGGCATTATTGCACTGTGTCTGATGTATCGTTATATTTGCATTCCTTTTTTATTTGCAACATTTAGTGTTTTATCGGTATTACGGATTTTAGGTTTACATAAATGTTTTGTGCCAATGATACCTGTGATTATTAGTTTATTGAGTTTAGTGATTTTATTTCTTTATATTGCCTATCATGATGTTAAAAAAAGACCAATTATATTACAGCATAAACCTCAAGACATGTTTGAAATGTCCGCTTATGAGTGGCATCTGAGCTTTATTCGCATTTATGTAGGCTTTGATCTGATTGCCCATTGTACAGAAAAACTATTTGCTGGGCGCGTTCCCTTTCAAGCGGATGTCAGTGCTTTCATGCATCTGAATGTGATGGATCCGACTTTTTTTGTACGATTTTCAGGTTTATGCGAATTAGCCGGCGTCATTTCACTAGGATTAGGCTTGTTAACGCGTATTGGTGCAGTCGGCACGTCTTTATATTTAATTGTTGCAACAATTATCGGCCATCACTTTTTAAAGGGTTTTATTTGGGCATTACCCGGCGGTGGTTGGGAATATCCAGTCATGTGGAGTGTATTTATTTTGAGTTATATCGTATTAGGCGCTGATGAGTTTTCTATCGACGGCGTGTTAGATAAAAATTTTAATTTACCCATTTGGTTGAAGCGATTAATGGGTGTGATGGAATCCGATGGGAAAATATGATCTTAGATGCACACTATGCACAGTTTCTGTGGTAAACCTGTGTAAAAATATGTGTAAAAGCTTTTGAACACGTTTATAGGATTGGCCCCGTAGCATCTGTTCAAAAAATAAACAACTGGATCTGGAAATTTATGCTCCTTTATATCGGGTAAGATTCCTACTTTCATTATCAAGTTTATTCTCTTCATTAGTTTCAGCGGTTGGAAAAAAGCTTAATCTAGAGTTCGAACGGATTAAATTTACTGAACAAGTCAATTTTTGCCCGCTAAATTTGATTGCCTCAATAGTGACACTATATTCTTTATCCCCTTTGACTTTAAAATAATCCTCTAAAAGCTCATCAGCAAACGCATTTTTTTTACTCTCTTCATGGAGGTGGGAGATTTGAGGCACAAGGGTTAAATAAAAATTATGAAATTCAGTCCTGTTTTTAAACGCATGCGGAATACTCAATTTTTCCACTGAATTAACACCGATTCCAGCTGATTGAGCATAATGATCATATTTTGTATCGTTTAAATAGCTAAAAGGGGATTGATAATCTTCAAAGTAGTTTCGCCAGTGTGGCTTTTGCGTCAAACTAGTTATTAGTTCAGCCTGACTTTTTTCAAAAACTGCGGCAAGGATATATAAATTAGCTTTATCCTTCAGGACTTTTGCAATATTTTGAAATGCTAATGTTTTATTAGTAACCCAGGGGATGCAAAAAAAGCTAACCGCGGCGTCAAATTTAGATGCATAGGTTAAGTGTTCAACATCACTAACATGAAAATTTAGGTTATCTCGTTTAAAATGCGCTGTTGCAAACTCTATCATATTAGGGGATTTATCAATCCCGGCTACTTGTCCAGAAGTAAGCTGTGATGCAATATAATGTGTTGTTTTTCCACTACCACATCCAATATCCAGAATAGAATCATCGGAGTTAAACGGAGATGCAGCTAAAAATTTTATTGCTGCATTATATTGAAAATCTGAACATTGAGTGTAAATGGCAGGATCCCAATTATTTTTTATCATTTTTAAATCCATATATGATGAAAATAAAAATTATAAATAACGCTAAAAAATTTGTAAAGAGAAACCTATTAACAATCTCTCATGACTGGAATAAAATTTTATTCTCAAAGCTAATGTAGGCTTTTTTAATTTTGTGTTAAGTATTTTTAATACAGAATTTTTTAATAAAAATAGTTTAAAAAATAAGTATCATAGAATGTGAGGGAACATCCAATTTTTAATCCAAAATTCTTGTGTTTTTCCTTGAATTCTGATTACAATAGCGGCCGTACGGTATATTAATAATTAATAATAAAGGAACAAGAAAATGAAACTATCTTATTGTTTATGTTTACTGCCAACACTATTCCTAAGCGCATCAGTTTTTGCAGCCACCTGTCCTCCAGTTAAAGTGGTCAATCAACAAATAAACAGAGTACGTGATAAAGCCAATAATATTAACTGGCGTATTGATGAAATAACTCGTTTTAAAGGAGCTTTTTATCAAGAAAAGACAAATCATACAAAAGCATCATTCACTTGCGTCTATAATCGTAAAGATGGCACCTATTTAAATGTAAAGCTAGAAAATAATATTATTAGTCGATTAAACGAGTTTGGTAATAATTGGGATTATTTCTATAATCCTACTTTACGTTCGTGTGATGGAAATAAAATTTCCGGTGTAGAAGATTGTTCATTTACGTTGAAAAATTAGACTTTTGATAAAAAATGCGTTGCACTTATGAATAGGTGATCTAAGTCCTGCAGCTAAGAAACAATTACTTGGCTGCAGTCGGGATTAAACAATAAAAAATCATCTTCATGGCGAGCAAATGGGATGAGCGTGGTCATCACAGTTTAGTATTTCCTAGATTTTAGAGTTTATGCATCAATCGCGACTTGGACTTTGCCGTCTATTAAACGAGCAGGAAAGGTTTTAATGCCTGTGAAAGCGGGCGCACGGGTTGCAGCGCCCGTTCTAATACAAAAACCAGCGCCATGCCAAGGACAAATAATTTCTTCTCCTTCTATCTCGCCGCCTTCCAGTGATTGATCTTCATGCGTGCAGAGATTTTTTATGGCATAAAATTCGCCATTAAGGTTGAAAACCAATAAGGATAAACCATTCCAATCAAATACCTGATAGCTAGCCACTGGAAAACTTGCTGCATCAATGACATCAACCCAATTTGCCACTTTTTCTCTCTCCAGAATTTACAACATACCTAAATGTAATTTAGCCGCTTCAGACATATTTTCGCTGGTCCATGGCGGATCCCAGACTAATTCAACCTGCGTTTCGCAGACACCCGTGACATTATTGATCACGCTCTCCACCGTGCCGGGAAACGTTTGTGCTACCGGACAACCTGGCGATGTTAAGGTCATTTCAATCTTTACCATGCCTTGCGGATTAATAGAAATTTGATAAATAAGACCTAAATCATAAATATTAACCGGAATTTCTGGGTCATAGATGCCTTTGAGTGCTTCAATAATAGCATTCGTAAGTTGTTGAATAGATTCTTCAGTAAGGGGATAGGTTAACATTATCATGAATTATTTATTTTGCTTAGTAGAATAGAGAGTAAATTAATTGTTCATAATAGCAAGTATGGGGCAATTTTATTAGTATTTACTACTAAATATCTTTTTAAATGCTAAAGTGAATAATAATAAATTATACCTTATTTTGTTTAAGAGCTCATTATTTCCCATTTTGGGAAAGGGAAAAATAAATGAAAAGGATAGTCAAATATTTATTAGTAATTTTTACTGCTAGCTTATGTTTAAGCTCGATAGCAGAAGCCTCTGCTTCATTGCCTGCTCGTTTTTCGGCGGACGGTTATGGCAGTACTGACTATCTCGTCGGCCAGGCTGATTTAATGCTGCCTTTAAAAGGAGATGCTAGTCATAATTTTTATATCGATCCTGCATTAGCGTATGGAAGTGATTCGCAAGGCTATGCCGATTTGGGAGTAGGGTATCGATGGGTTAAAAATAACTCGGCGATATTGGGTGGTTATCTATTTGGGGGATATAGTCGAATTGATAATAATGCGCGCTTATGGGTTGTTAATCCAGGGATAGAAGCCTTAGGTTCTCGCTGGGACGCGCACCTAAATGGGTATCTCGTCGGAGGTGATCGCAATAAAGCCGTTTCAAGTTTTTTAACGTTTGATGAGTTTAATGGACATTCTGAATTATTTAACCTATTTGATGTAACGCAACATGCAGGTGATGGTGTCGATGTGAAATTGGGCTATCAACTCTTTCCTAAAACTCCTTTAAAAGCTTATGTTGGCAGTTATTTTTTTAGCCCTGCACAAACAAATAATGTTTTAGGAGGAGGGGTTGGCTTAGAATATTGGGTTGATCAAAATATTAAAGTTTTTGCTAGTTATACTTACGATAACTTACGTCGCAGCGTGGGTGCCTTAGGCTTAGGTGTCGAATTGGGTGGTACGCATGTACATCGTAGTGATCCCAGCATAGAAGAACGAATCACCGATCCAGTCGAACGCTATTTAGCTGAATTAGGACATGGTTCCGCGATTCCTAGCCAAAAGAAAACACAACTAATAGGTCAGATAGTACCTGCTAGTAGGGATGATGATGCTTTTTTTAGTCCAACAGGTACACCTAATAATGGGGGAATGAATTTAACATTTGCCAATTGTACTTTTGAGAATCCTTGTGGTCCAACGGATCTCACCAACCAAGGTACGCAAACCTTAGAAACTTTACTTCCGAACACGAGGATGTTTTTTGGTGGAGGAGTTTATTCGGCTTTAGATGTTGTTGGAGGAACAAATCCTGTCACAATCAGAACAGGTCAAAGCATCGCCCCCACTCCAGGAACTCCGTCTTCTACCTTTCAGGGAGGATTTATTCTAGCAGGTAATAATACGCTAACAGATATTACTCTTGAACCGACGGTAAGTACGGCAACAGGAGCAGGCGTCAGTGCTTCAGGAGGCAATGTTTTGATTAATGGCAGTCAGATTGGAAGTACAGCAACGCCTTTTGCTACAGGATTAGCTTTATCAGGCAATACGCAAGCTGATTTAAACGACAGTACGGTTTTCGCTTCTTCTGTTGGAGTGAATGCTTCAGGTTCTACTAGCTTGACTACGAATGCGAGTATGATCAATGTTAATGGCGGGGCTAATTCGTTTGGTATTAGTTCAACGAGTAGTGGTCCTATTAATCTGACTCAGGGAAGCATAGTTAACGTAACAGGAGGAAGTGCATTTGGAGTGAATTCTACCGGAGGTGGAGATTTCGTACTCAGTGATGCAAGTTCGCTAAATGTGACCGGGACTGGAGGTGCTACCTCGATTGGATTAATTACCGCAGGGGCGGGTACGGTTACTGTCAGTGGAGCAAGTTCAATTAATCTTGAGAGTGGCGCTAACTCAGTGGGTTATTTGGATGAAGGGAGTGGCGCTGTCAACTTTAGTGGAGGTAGTTCAATTAATGTGAGTTCGAGTGCCCCCGGCTTAGGTGGTTATGCCCATGTAGGTAGTGCGGATGTCAACTTTAGTGGCGGTAGTTCAATTAATGTGAATGCAAACGGTCAAGATATGGCCATAGGATTTGGAGATTCGGCAGGTGCAAGCGGCGATATTACCTTCGACGCTAGCTCAATTAATGTGATGGGTGCAGACGATACAGTTGGACTTATTAGTTCAGGAGCCGGAAACTTCAATATCATTAACAATAGCACTGTTAATGTCACAGGCGGTAATGATTCATTTGGACTCGACATCTCAGGAGGCACCGTTAATTTAGATTCAAGTTTGGTTAATATAAATGGAACTGGAACACTCATTGGAATAAATGCTGTCGATGCTCCAGTAACGGGTAACAATGTAAACGTGATAGTAGCAACTGATAATGCAGATCAAGCGACTGGGTTAGTTACTGGTGGCACTGGCACAATTACTTTTGATGGAATAGATATAGATGTTTCCGGTAATCCTTCTTCCTTGATAAGCGATGCTGGAGGCGGACCCATCACGCTGACGGGTACTAATGTCTGCATATTAAATGGTAACCCGGTCGCTTGTTAGCAATAAGACGAGAACATTTATTTTTCGGTAGAAACCAGTTCATTTTTCTGTTTTAAGGCAGCCTGTAAGGTGTGCCAGGCCAACGTGGCGCATTTGACGCGCGCTGGATAAGCTTTAACGCCCGAGAAAACGGTTAATTTTTCGAGATCATGTAACTGTTCGGGAGTTGCAATGGCTTCACTGGTTAACAATTGGTGAAAGGTTTCAAATAGTGTTTCGGCTTCGCTAAGTGTTTTACCGGTTAATATTTCTGACATCAATGAAGCAGATGCTATAGAAATGGCACAACCTGAACCTTGGAAACTGATAGCGGTAATCTTATCTTGTTCTATTTTAAGAAAGACCGTTAAGCGATCGCCGCAGAATTGATTGTAACCATGGGCTTGCCGATTCGAAAGCGGCAGCGCATGATGATGACGCGGGTTACGCCCGTGATCTAGGATCATTTCTTGGTATAATTCACGTAAATCTGACATCATTTTATTTGAACAATTGTTTTAAAGTGTGTAAACCGCTGATTAAGGCATCAATATCTTCTTTATTATTATAGAACGCTAATGAGGCGCGCACCGTAGAATCGACATTAAAGCGTTGCATGAGCGGCATGGTGCAATGTTGACCGGCGCGCACGGCAACACCGACCTCGGCATTTAAAACGTCACTGATATCATGCCCATGGATGCGCATACCACGCGAGTCGCTGACCGTAAAATTCAGAATAGCTGTTTTTTGTTTAGCGGTACCTATCAAATGCAATCCCGGAATTGTTTGTAAACCCGCCGTCGCGTAATTGAGCAACTGTTGTTCATGCCTGTGTACAGCGTTAAAATCTAATTGATTAAGATAGTCTATGGCCGTCCCCAGACCAATAGCACCGGCAATATGCGGTGTGCCGGCTTCAAATTTATACGGCGGTTCCCGGTAATAACTTTTTTCTAATGTCACTTCGGTGATCATACTACCGCCACCTTGATAAGGTGGCATGGCCGCTAATAATTCCTGCTTACCATATAAAACTCCAATACCCGTCGGTGCAAATAATTTGTGACCGGAAAAAGTATAAAAATCGCAGTCTAAAGCTTGCACATCAACTTTTTGATGCGCTACCGCCTGTGCGCCATCGATTAACACTTTGGTTTCTGGACTATTCGCATGTGCACTATCGATGATTTGTTTAATCGGATTAATGCTTCCTAAAGTATTTGAAATATGACAAATAGCGACAAGCTTAGTTTTTGGATTGAGTAAACGTTGGTATTCTTCTAGGATCAACTCACCGGCGTCATTAATCGGAATAACTTTGAGTTTGGCACCGGTTTGTGCACAGAGTATTTGCCAAGGCACGATGTTAGCATGATGTTCCATATGCGAAATAATAATTTCATCGTCTGCTTTGATCTGGCTTAAACCATAGGTTTGTGCGACTAAATTAATGGCTTCCGTTGTGCCACGGACAAAAATAATCTCTGCAAAAGATTTTGCATGAATAAACTGTTGAATTTTTTCGCGGCTTTTTTCAAATTCTTCAGTGGCTAATTCACTTAACGTATGGATACCGCGATGCACATTGCTGTTTTCGTGACGATAAAAATGCTGTAGCCGTTCGATAACTGAATTGGGCTTTTGTGTGCTCGCGGCATTATCGAGATAAACTAAAGGCTTACCTTTTATTTCTTGTTGTAAAATTGGAAAATCAGCTCTTATTTTTTTTACATCAAACGTTTTCATGAGTATTTTTTAATAAACGGGGTAAAGTAACATCACTAAACAACGGCATTTGTTCGATGATGTCTTGGATAAAGGCTTTAACGAGTAAATCTGTGGCTTCTGTTGCCGTTAATCCGCGCGCACGTAGATAAAATAAGGCATCTTTATCGAGTTGGCCAATACTCGCACCGTGCGTACATTGAATATCATCGGTAAATATTTCTAGCTGTGGTTTACTATTAATTTCGGCATGCGCGGATAATAATAAATTCTTATTGAGTTGTTTCGCTTTGGATAGGATAGCTCCTTCGCGCACTATCAGTTTACCATTAAATGTAGCACGTGCCCGACCATCAATAATACCTTTGTAAAATTCTTCACTACTGGTCTGCGGACTAACATGATCGATCTGCGTATACTGATCGATTTGCTGTCGGTCTGAAGTACAATACAAACCTTTTAATTGACAATGTGCATGCGGCGCTAATAATTTAACCGTGACATCACTACGAATTAAAACGCCGCTTAAAGCCAATGAATAAGCAGAAAACTGACTATTTTTTTGTTGCGTCACACAAAGACTGCCAATATGCTGTGCTTGTTTGCTCTCGGTGATGGTTTTGTAATGTTGAATATGACTATTTGCAGCTAAACGACATTCCGTTACGGTATTCAGAAAATAATGAGTATTATTTTCGAGCGTCATATCGATATATTTTTCGATGATAATCGCTTGGCTATGTTCTTCGGCAATAATGATATTACGTAATGGAATAAAACGATGCGGTGTTGCATCCGTGTTAATAAACAAAATTTCTATCGGTGAGTTTAAACGTGTGTTAGCCGCTAAATAAATATAAGCACCATCCTGCATAAAAGCGGTGTTTAAATGTATAAAACTATTTTTTTCTACTACTTCGTTAGGTTTCCAAGTCGCATTTAATTGTTCAGCCTTTTGATCCAGCATCGTAGCTAAATTGCTTATCTTACTGTCACCCGCTAGCACTGCTGTCGAGGATAAATGTGCGGCAAAAAAACCATTCACAAATACTAATCGATAATCAGCGCGAGATGGATCCAACATCGTTGCTGTAACAGCATTGCATGGTATATTCGCACCTAAAAAATAAGGAGTTTGACGTAAGGTTGTTAAAGAAGTGTATTTCCAATCCGAGTGTTTTTGACTAGGAAAGCCGAGTGTGGAAAATTGCTCTAACGCACCCAGTCGCATTTGGCTTAAATATTTTTGTCCGTGACCGACTAACTCTTTTTCAACGCGTTGGTATTCGCGAACATAATGGTCTATCGCGTTAACATCATGGTTTTTTTTATTATTTAACATGTTTTACACCAACGATGCTTCTTGTAAAATAGTGGTATAACCTTCTTTTTCTAAGGTTTGTGCTAAAGAAAAATCACCTGAACGAATAATTTTTCCACCCGCGAGTATATGTACATGATCAGGTTTAATGTAATCGAGTAAACGTTGATAGTGCGTAATAAGTACCATAGCGCGTTGTGGCGAACGCAGATGATTGACACCTTGCGCAATTATTTTTAAGGCGTCAATATCTAAACCAGAGTCAGTTTCATCTAAAATGGCTAATTTTGGTTCTAATAGTGCCATTTGCAATATTTCATTGCGTTTTTTCTCGCCGCCAGAAAAACCTGTGTTGACCGATCGATATAGAAAATCTTGATCCATTTCGACAAATTTTAGTTTTTCTTTAATCAGTTTTAAAAAATCCATGGCATCAAGTTCAGTTTCACCGCGCGCTTTACGGATAGCATTTAAAGACGCTTTCAATAAGTAAACATTACTGACGCCTGGAATTTCGACGGGATATTGAAACGCTAAAAATAATCCGGCACGTGCGCGTAGCTCAGGTGACAGCGTAGTTAAATCTTCGCCTAAATAGTCGACTTCGCCCTGTGTGATTGTGTAGTTATCACGGCCGGCTAAAATATTCGCTAAGGTACTTTTACCTGAACCATTAGGTCCCATGATCGCATGTATTTCTCCGGATTTTATGTGGAGGTTAATCCCGCGTAATATTTTTTTGTTATCGACTTCTGCGTGTAAGTTTTTAATAGTTAACATATGTTTTTCTTCGTCTTTATCTTTAAATGAATAATTAGAGGATACCCTCTTAGCCGATACTGCCTTCTAAACTAAGACCCAGTAATTTCTGTGCTTCGACAGCAAATTCCATGGGTAATTCTTTAAATACCGCTTTACAAAAACCATTCACGATCAATGAAAGGGCTTCTTCGGTATCTAGGCCGCGCTGTAAACAATAAAAAAGTTGATCTTCACTAATTTTCGAAGCAGAGGCTTCGTGTTCTATTTGTGCACTTTGATTTTTAACTTCAATGCTAGGGAAGGTGTGTGCTTTGCAGTCACCGCCAATCAAGAGTGAATCGCATTGTGTATAATTACGCGCATTTTCAGCGGTTTCTGCTATTTTGACTAAACCCCGATAACTGTTTTGACCGTGGCCGGCACTAATGCCTTTCGATAAAATCGTGCTTTTAGTATTTTTACCGATATGTATCATCTTAGTTCCGGTATCGGCTTGTTGTTTATGGTTGGTCAAAGCCACAGAGTAAAACTCACCGACAGAAGCATCGCCTTGCAGAATAACACTCGGATATTTCCAAGTAATCGCTGAACCGGTTTCGACTTGTGTCCAAGAGATTTTTGATTGCACACCACGACAGTGACCGCGCTTAGTCACAAAATTATAAATCCCACCTTTGCCGTCTTTATCGCCAGGATACCAATTTTGCACCGTCGAATATTTAATCTGTGCATGATCTAAGGCTATCAACTCAACCACAGCGGCATGTAATTGATTTTCGTCTCGTTGTGGCGCGGTACATCCTTCTAAATAACTGACATAACTACCTTCATCAGCGATGATTAAGGTGCGTTCAAACTGACCGGTATTTGCTGCATTAATCCGGAAATAGGTGGATAACTCCATCGGACAGCGTGTACCTGGTGGGATATAGCAAAAAGATCCATCGGTAAACACTGCAGCATTTAAGCAGGCATAAAAATTGTCGGTATAAGGGACGACCGACCCTAAGTATTTCTTGATCAGTTCTGGATATTCTTGTACTGCTTCAGAAAAAGAACAGAATAAGATACCCATCGTATGCAATTTTTCTTTAAACGTAGTAGCGACAGAAATACTGTCAAACACCGCATCTACGGCAACATTGGATAAGCGCTCTTGTTCTCTAAGCGAAATACCTAATTTATCATAAGTACGTAATAACTCCGGATCGACTTCATCTAAACTATTTAGCTGTTTTTTTATTTTAGGTGCCGAATAATAGCTAATTGCTTGGTAGTCGATAGCAGGATAGTGCATATAATCGGCCCAGTGCGGTTCGGTTAACGTTAACCAATGGCGATAGGCTTTTAGACGCCAAGCTAATAAAAATTCGGGTTCATTTTTTTTTGCTGAAATATGATGAATAACGTCCTCATTCAGGCCGCAGGGTAAAGTATCCGATGCGATGTCACTGACAAATCCATGTTGATAATCTTGTTGTAATAATTTGTTTAAAGCCATTTGGGTCATGGGTTGTTCTCTGGCAGTACATGAAGAGGGTTTTCTATCGTTTCTAACTGACTTAACTTAAGTGGTTGTATGAGATCCGCCAAGCTAATCTGCATGAAGGTTGATTGAATAAAGGCGCTAATCCTACGCCAGTTATCTCGAATCGTACACTGTTTTTCTAAGCCACAGGTTCGTATATTATGGCTACATTCGGTAAGGGCTATTGGGCCTTCTAGCGTTTGAATCACGGTTCCCAGTGAAATATCTGCCGCCGGATAGGCGAGTTGGTAGCCGCCTTTAATACCCCGATTAGCCTGTAAAAGACCTTCATGGCTTAAACGTTTCAGCAATTTGCTAGTGGTTGGCAAAGAGATGCCAGTATGCTCGGCAATGTGTTTAGCATTAATGGCAAGTCCAGGGTGCTGTGATAAATACGCCATGATGACCACGGCATAATCGGTTAGTTTGCTGAGCCTTAACATATAAAATTAAAATTAATTTTTTATTATATCCGTCTGAAATGGGACCATTTTAGTCCTATTCTCTGCCAAAAACAAGCAAAGGAGTAATCTGGAGTCATTTGCTTGTTTGTTAAACTATTATATGTCTAACGAGTCAATAGAAAATGATGGCTTGAACGATAAAACTACTAAGTAATATTTAGCCAGGCGAGGGAACTAATGGATTCAGTAAAGCCGTTTTCTCAGTATTTTGCAGAGGATCCGATGCAAAATTCGATAGAATTTTTTTTGACGATATATTATAGGCTTTAAAAAATCCATAGGTGCTAGCAGCGCCGGCAGCTACACAGCCTATAATAGCAGCGGTAGCAATTCCACCGGTTAAAACGGTCGCAGCCATAGATAGTGTTAGAACTGAAACTCCAAGTGTCAATATAGTCAAAGCCAAACTGATATTTAAAAATAAATAACTATATTTGGCTACTAACTCCGGATATTTTTTTGCTTCAATATGAAGTTTTGCATTTGACATGATTCGCCCCGGGAGCGTTATTGGGCATGGAATTAAACTTGGCCACATAATTCCTAAAGCAAGGTGATTGAGACTAAGATTAAATGAATCAGGATTCGGAATTTTTGCGAATTTGTTTAAAAACCATTGAGCCGCCACAGCACAATTATCACCTAAAACATTTGCTGTTTCCTGAGTTTCATCCCAATAATTTTTCCATTCTTGGGTTATTTTTTCAGGATCTGCTTCAATATCGAAACTGAATACGGAACTGGCTTGTTGAATATAATTTTTACTAGAGTCTAATGCCGATGCGGAATCCCATTCATTCCTGGGTTTTTCCCAACGATTAATACGATAAAATTGCTGGTCCTTTTCTAATACAATTTCTATATGAGAGCAGAGACTGTGAAAATTTAAAAGATGCACCTTAATTTCAGCCATAACCAATTAAACCCATATATTTATATATTTCTTTAAAGTTTACTGCTTGAACATTAACTAAATATTAAGGTAATGAGCTTAAAATAGCCTATAGCTGGCGATGTTGCTGGTAGTAGTAGCATATTTTTGTTGTTAACAGTTGTTTAATACAACTCAATTAAAATAAAAAAAAATAATGCCCCAAATATAGACCAAAAAATGACCCACGACCGATAATTTGCATTATCCTGATTAAGGTCTACACTTGACTATGAAAGTTCCGTTGGATTGCGCTTGAAGTTTGATCCTAAAAGGTTGGAGATAGTCTTGAAGCATGGTGTGCATGCCTACTTTAAGTAGGAAGCCTAAAGTGTTTCACAAATCGCCATCGTAGCATTGTCGCTTTCAAGTAGATTAAGACACTGGCGGAACTTTTTTCTATTCTGCTTTTAAAAACCTTCGTCTTTTCAAGAAAAAATTTTTACTAGCTAACTATACATTTTTCTTTTTAGCGGATTTTGAATGCCTAATTTCATCGTCAATAATTAATATAGCACCAAATCCTATTGCACAAGCAGCTATAATAATGGGTAAGAATGATAAAAAAATTTTCATGGTTTATTTTTCCTCAATCCTAAATATAAAGGTATCACACCTATTGCGGTTAATGATGCAGAAGTTAAGGACATGGTCCAAAAATCCATGCCTACGTAATGGTTGATAAATACACCCACAACACCTGCTGTAATAAAATTAATTCCTATTTTTCTAAAATCTTCCTTTAGAGCCTTTAAATCAACTGATCTTTCGAGCTTCAACAACCTGACATCCTGTATTTTTATTTTTAGTTATAATTATACTCTTACTATTGCTAATATTATATAAAGCATTTCTTAAACATGCTAGTTACTGCAATTAATAACCGAGCGAACGACCGCCATCGACCGCAATGATTTGACCGGTTATAAAATCAGCGTGGTTAATCAAGAAAACGGCGGTATTAGCAACGTCTTGTGGTGTTCCAGCACGTTTCAAGGCGTTGCGGGCGACGATTTTTTCACGTAAAGCTTGATTAAATTCAGTTTCATCGTCTGGCCATAATACGATACCCGGCGCGATCGCATTGACACGAATGTCAGGTCCTAACTCTTTGGCTAGACTCTTAGTGAGCATCACTAATCCGGCTTTAGCGATACAATAGACAGAGTAATTTTTTAACGGACGTTGCGCTTGAATATCGACAAGATTAATAATGCAGCCTTTTTGCTGCTTGAGATAGCGCGCTGCGCTCTGAGCTAAAAAAAACGGTGCTTTTAAATTGCTGGCCATCACATCTTCCCATACACTAGACGTGACTTTTGCAAAAGGCTCGGGATAAAAGCTGGATGCATTATTGATTAGGACGTCAAGCTGTCCCCATTTGCTGATGATATGTTCGATCAGGCCCTCTAACTTGACGGTATCGCGTAAATCGGCACCCAGCGCAATAGCTGAGTCTGGTCGTTGTTGGTTAAAGCGGGCACATAAGTCAGCAGCCTGCTGGACAGATTCTCGATAATGTATCGCCAAACGCATGCCTAGCTGATGACAATGTTGGGCAATAGCGGCGCCGACGCGTTTTCCGGCCCCGGTTATTAGCACTACTTTATCATTTGCTTTAGAATCATCTGACATGATTTTCGCCTTAAATAGTTAGAGTAATAATGATAACAATACCGCAAGGGCTACCTGTTCCGACTACACCGCTGCAAGCTCAAAGTGAGCAATTGTGCCAATTGATTCGCAAAGAAATACGGCATCACGCATCGGCTTCTATCAGCTTTGCACGATTTATGCAGTTGGCATTATACGAGCCTGAGCTGGGATATTATACCGCCGCTTTAGATAAATTTGGTAAAGCCGGTGATTTCACTACCGCACCTGAGATTTCCCCTTTATTTGCTCGTTGCATCGGCCGACAATGTCAGCAAGTTTTCGCAAGCTTAGGTCAGTCTGATATTTTGGAAATAGGGGCGGGTACGGGTCAATTGGCTATCGATTTATTGTTGTTCTTGGAAAAAGAGCAGCGCTTGCCTAGGACCTATAAAATTTTCGAAATCAGTCCCACACTCAGACAACGTCAGCAACAGCGACTAAAGCAGTGCATTCCTCATTTATTTCCTTTAATAGAATGGTTAGAGGATTGGCCAGCTATGCCTATTAAAGGCGTAATTCTAGCTAATGAAGTAGTGGATGCCTTGCCCGTGCATCAGTTCTTATGGACTAAAGAAAGTATACAGGAGGTGCGTGTCGGCGTTGAAAAGGATCATTTCAAGTATCATCTGGCTCCCATTGATAGCTTGCTCATAAGTCAATTAAGCCAGTTGCAAGAGACATATTTTCCCGAAGCAAAGGACTATCAGTCTGAAGTGTCTAGGGGGCTTACTGATTGGGTAAGCAAGATGAGTCAAGCCCTAGAGCAAGGTTTAGTGTTAATTATTGATTATGGTTTCCCCGCGCAAGAATATTATCATCCCGACAGAACGAATGGTACGCTGTTGTGTTACTACCAGCATCGGGCCCATGCCGACCCCTTAAGTTTGGTGGGTTTACAGGATATTACGGCTTCGGTAGATTTTAGCTGCCTGGCACGAGCGGCGCTGCAAGCAGGCCTAAAGGTGTCTGGCTACACCGCACAAGCCGCCTTCTTACTTAACAATGATTTGTTACCTCTAATAGAAAAATGTTATGATGAGATATCCTCGATGGATGTCAATCGACAGGTGCATTTATTAACATCACCGAGTGAAATGGGAGAGCTTATAAAAGTAATGGGCTTGACCCGAAACTGTGAGTTTTTCCCACTAAATGGATTTAAGTTATACGATAAACGGATGCGTTTGTAGTGGATTTGATTTGGTATTAATTTTATTAAAAAATAATTTGGAAGGAGCTGACTAAAGTGAATTTGAATTTTTCTAATGGCAATAACAAATGTACAGATAGGTCTTTACAAGATGGAATAGAAATTGTTTCGGCAGGATTAGCTAGTGTTAAAAAGGCTACTGACAGAATAATGGCGAAAAGCGCTAGCCCTGCCTTCCGCGAGGCGCATGATTTGTTAGGTACTATATCCGAAAATATCGAGGCAGCAGGTTCGGAGCTTACGACTAAGCAAACTTTTAATTGTCGCCGATAAGAGACTAGAGGCTTAAATTTATGCTTCAGACCGAGCAAGAAATTCAAGTCGCTTTGGAAATAAAGAAAATATTGGACGAAGGGATAACGGCCGGTCCATGGCAAGCCAATTTATTTTTAAAAGGGATTAAGAGAAAGTTAGAAGAATTACGCGATGATTTCGTTAGTAGAGTTGGTTTAGATCAACACCATGAGCAAATGGCGAATGAGTTGCAGGCAGCCAATAGTTGTGAAAATACCGAAGTGTATATTGCGCTTTATCAATCCCAAGGCAGCAATATGAATAAATGGCAAGAAGTGGTCGTTTCATTAGTTAATTATACCATGGGACGGCCGATTTATTACAATGAAACGGATGTCCGTGCAGCGATTCGTTTAAACGATAGAAATTTAAATCATGCATACGTTGTAGTAAACGTGCATAGCGATGCGATTCTATCTGATGAGGCGGACTTGGGTCGTACCGATCGCGAGGGACGTAAGCTAATTAGCTTATCAGAAGCGGCGATACAGCTGAAGAATATCGTTCGCTTAGTACATGCGACGGGTCAATATAAATTAGTTAGAAATTTTTTAGTTAAGCAAAATTGAATTGAAATTAAAAAAATAAAAAGTATAGCTCATGGCCGCTCCTGCACAACAACAGCAATCCGGAGATAATTCACTTGCTCCATTATGGATCATTTTATGTATCTTTCTTTTAGGATGGTTGCTTTGGGCCTTTTTTCACACACAAATTGTTTCTTTTGCCTTACAGCTTAAATTCTGGGAATCACGTTTAATTTCATTTGTCTTGCCTTCCATGGCACAGCTTCCAGCGAGTATTCATCATTTAAATCCAGCGCAAGTCGTCTTTCCACAACTATTAGATATTAGTCGTGAAGTCGGTAGTTATTTACGTTATCCGATTATTGTCATCCTAGTAGTATTAGCCTTAATTATTTATTTTAGTCATGTTAATTTACAATTTAAAAAATGTTATAACATGGAGACGCTCGCAGAAGCAGAGCGGAAAAATTGGCCGCAAATTTCGCCGGTCATCAAGCTTGATTTAGTGAAGGAAGATATTGATAAAGGACCTTGGGCGATGGCATTATCACCGATGCAATTTGCCAAAAAAAATCAATTGTTACACGAAGAAAAAATCATTCCTTCCATGACTATGACTGCAAAAATGCATAATCAAAGAACGGTGAGTGTAAAAAGAGAGGCCGCACATCACGTTTTCGTCATGCAATGTGGAGAGTATTGGCAAGGTATCCACTATTTAAAACCAGCGACCAAGGCCCTATTTGCCGTTTTTGCGGCAAGAGCTAATCGCGACCGTGATGGCGCATTGAAATTATTATTACAAATTGCCGAATCGACGACACATGGACGACTGGATTTTTCAGGGGTTGATGCCTTATTAGAAAAACATCAAAATAATAAATTAGTCCAACGCGTGATGCATAGTCATGCGTATGTTTTAACGATAATGGCCTCGATGCTAGTTTTAGCGAGAAAAGAAGGAGTTTTAGCGACTGCGGATTTTTTATGGCTCAAACCGACGGATAGATTATTGTGGTTTATGTTAAATTCGGTTGGTCGCCAAACCTCTTTTGCAGAAGTAAGCGGCCCATTTGCTCACTGGAATGTCGAGCGGGCGATGGGTAGAAGACTGATGGTTCCTATGGTAGATGAAGCGGTGAATGGTTTGGAAGCCGCGATTAAAGACATACTTTATATTCCTGATGCGGAAGAAGGGTAAGAAGCAGTATGGTAGCTATAGCACGTGGTTTAGAACAAAAACACGAACAAGATCCGCGTAAGTTATTACGAGATACGCGTACGCTATCGCAGCGTTTTGTCGACTTCTTCAAAAATCCTTCAGCAGTGACTATTTTATTAGTGGGTTTTGCTTCAGGTGCTTTTTTTATTCCTGCTATTGCCGATATTATTTTTCTACTTGGTATTCTGTCATTTGTTTATGCTTATACACGTAAGACCAACTTACCGTTTCGAATGCCACAGCGATCGCATAAGTTAGACCATAATGATTTGAAAGCCGGGAGTAATAAACCACAAAAAGCACGTGGTATTTGTTTGTTTGGTAACGAAATATCCAGCGGCGAAGAATTATGGTTTAGCAACGATGATATGCGAACACACTGTTTAATCTTCGGCTCTACCGGTAGTGGTAAAACCGAAGCGTTAATCTCGTTGGCGTTCAATGCATTGGTGCAGGGTAGTGGCTTTATTTATGTAGACGGAAAAGGCGATAACAGTTTATTTGCTAAAGTTTTTTCTATGGCGCGTTCAATGGGACGTGAAGATGATATTTTGGTCGTTAATTTCATGACCGGTGCACGCGATATTGTTGGCCCTCAAGAAAAGCGCTTGTCGAATACCATGAATCCGTTTGCGAATGGTTCTTCGAGCATGTTATCGCAGCTCGTGGTTAGTTTAATGGATAGTAGCAGTAATACGCCTGATGGTGATATGTGGAAAGGCAGAGCGATAGTATTCGTTGAAGCGTTAATGAAATTATTGGTTTACATCCGCGATCAAGGCGGAATTTTATTAGACGTTAACGTCGTGCGTAATTATTTTGAGTTAACACGCGTAGAAAATATTGTTATCGATAAAATATTCCCACGCGATGGTCAAGAACCTTTGAGCTTAATGGACCTTCCCGAAGTTGTACTAGAGCCAATTACCAATTATCTTATTAACTTGCCTGGTTATGATAAGTCAAAAAAAGGCAAACAAGTCTCGCAAGTGTTAGAACAGCATGGGTTTATTACCATGCAGTTAACCCGAGTGTTTGGTTCCTTAGCCGATACCTACGGCCATATTTTACGAACTAATTTGGCAGAAGTTGATTTAAAAGACGTAGTTTTAAATCGTCGCATACTTTTGGTGTTATTACCCGCGTTTGAAAAATCGCCTGACGAATTATCTAATCTAGGTAAAGTAATTATTGCTTCCTTAAAGGCCATGTTAGCGGCGGGTTTAGGCGAGGAAGTGGAAGGAGATTACCGCGATATTATTGAACGTAAACCCACCAATTCTTTAACTCCTTATTTATGTGTACTCGATGAATATGGTTATTACGCCGTTCCTGGGTTTGCCGTGGTTCCGGCACAAGCACGGTCTTTAGGCTTCTCTATCGTTTTTGCCGGACAAGATTTACCAGCCTTTCAAAAGGCTTCAAAAGAAGAAGCGGCGTCGATAGGTGCAAACTGTAATATTAAACTTTGTATGAAATTGGAAGATCCGCTAGAAACCTGGGATTTCTTCTCAAAAAGTGCGGGTGAAGCTTGGGTTACTAAAGTAGATGCATTTCAAACGCGTGCTGAAAGTGTGATGAATAATTATGCGGATACACGCAGTGCTTCTTCAGAGAAACGGGCACGTATCGATTTGCTCGATTTAAAAGAACAACGTGAAGGTGAAGCGCACATTTTATTTAAATCTAAGATTATTCGCGCGCGTTTATTTTATGCGAATCCACGGCCGGTGGCGCGCATGCGACTTAATCAATTTTTGAAGGTGGGTTTACCGACCAATCGTTATTTATTAGATTTGCAAACACGCCTACAGAATTTTCGGCAAGTAACGGATAAAGAACAATTTTCACTGAGTAAACTCGATGAGTCGGCCATTATTACCACATTGTCGCAAACCTTAGCTGAGCATTCTGAACTCAGTCCTATTGCTGCCGCCATGCCTGCCTTATTAGCACTAGATGAGCCGATAACAAACGGCAGCGCAGAAGTGAGTGTCGTGGAAGAAGAAGTTGCATTACCCGCAAATGAATTGAATGTATTCACTCCATTAAATGCGACACCGCAATTAGCTAGTCTGATGGTGGTGGATAATCCGGAGCAATTTAACGCGGCATTCTTAAAACGTGCTGCAACACAAAAACAAGTTGCCGTGATAGAAAAAGTGTCCGGTAAATTTGAAAAACATGCCAATAGTATCGCCACAGAAATTGTTCAGGATATAGCGTTAGCAACTCATTATCCTCCTGCGCTGAATCATATTTTGCCAGGTACAGAAGTGGCTAAAGAGGTAAATAAATTACTGACGGCTATTAAAGAAGAGCGAGTTAAGGGTGAGGAAAAATCAGATGCTTAGACAGGTTAATTTATGAAAAAACGAATTTTTGCATTATCTATTTTTTTATTGCTAACCGCCTGTGCGAGCACACCTAAAAAACCGCCCAGCCCAGCCGAGCAACAGGCGAATTTGCTAACTGCCATTAGCAAGGGTGGTGTGCGTAGACTGGAAGTGGGGGACGAATTGCGATTAATTCTTCCTAATTCCCATTTCTTTGTTAATGGTACTTCTAGATTAAAAGTCAGTGCTTATCCTACATTGAGTTTGCTAGTGACTTTGCTCAATCAGCGGAAAAATTTCGGTATTGATGTACTGACGTTTACTCCAACACCCGATTTACAACAAGAAACTTCCGACTTAGCAAAGCAACAGGCCTTAGCTATCGAAGAATATCTATTAGACCATGGCTTAAATACACGAATTATTGTCGCTAGAGCCTGGGATAGAAACGATCAAAGTGATGAACGAGGCGTAAGATTTGATGGAGATCAACCGCAAATTTTAGCGACTGAGATAAGAACCCGCCATTTACTCCCGGAAGATAGTGAGTGAGGGAAGGGCCCAATAAAATTTTGGAAATGAACCGATAAACTATCGTAAAAATCCTTTTTTTTTGGAAATTAAAAAGCTAGCTTTTTCGCCGGGTATTGGGTTATAGTTCGTTGAAATAAGGGCCAAATTAGACAAAAAGAGGGTCACCGTGGGGAACCGAATTGAGTTGCTTAAATCGCGTAAAGGGTTTTATCGGGATAATTACAACCGAGTCTGTACTGCGCTCTTGCTTACTTTATTTATTATTTTGCTGCTAAGTGTGCTGGATATTTACTTCGCTATTTTTATACCTACACCTGATTTTTATGCAAGTTCTCAAAACGGAAAGTTAACACGTTTAGTTTCATCAGATTTCCCTAGCATTACGCGTACTTAATTAATAAAAATAAGTTTAAAATTGAGATGACCATGAAAGAAGATGCCTTACAAGTCGTTAAATTACGTAACGAATTTTATCGGGATAATTATAGAAAAGTTGTCGCCGCTTTAATGTTTAGTTTTTTCGTTATGTTAATTTTAGCTGGCGCTTTATTTTATATCGTTACACATCCACCTGCGCCACGTTATTTTGCCAGCAGCAATGATGGTCGTATCGTTCCTTTGGTGCCTTTTCCACAACCGAATTTAAGTAATGCTGCCGTCTTGGAATGGTCTAATACCGCCGCTACCGCAGCCTATAGTTACAACTTTGTTAATTATCGACAAGCACTACAACAAGCCGCCGATTATTTTACGCCAGAAGGAAAACAAATGTTCTTTTCGGCGATTAAGAGCTCGAATAATTTACAAGCGGTGATCAGCAAAAAATTAATTGTTTCTGCGGTAGCGACAGGTGTTCCGGTCATATTAGAGCAAGGTCTATTAGCGGATCGTTATACCTGGAAAGTGCAAATTCCGATGCTGATTACTTTCCAAAGTGCCAGTCAGTTTTCTCAGCAAGCAGTGACAGTCACGATGTTGATAGTTCGTGTTTCGACCTTAACATCGCCACGTGGTATCGGTATTGCACAATTTATTGTATCGGGAGGCGGGGGTATAACCGGTTAACAGGTATGTATTTTTTAACTGTCCAAAAAACAAAGTTACGCACTATTTTTAATTTTTTAGTGTTAATCGTATTAGTCAATATTTCGGCCGTGTCGATGGCTGCAGAAAACTCAAGCAAAGACTCTACTGCCTCTGGCAATACAGCCGAGACCACTGCTGATAAAGATTCAGTTTCTATTCAATCATTGAATAAAGCCGCTTTTGGATCGATGGCGCAAACCATGCTACCGATGTCACCTGAGCAAATAAAACGTTTGAGAGAACTATTTAACCAGACACAAGCAGCCGCTGCCACGACACCGGGTACGCCACCCCGTCCCACTATTTCATCGCAATACGTGAAATTAGAACCCGGCGCTACACCAACGGTTATTCGTTTAGCTGAAGGTTATGTGACGACATTGGCATTTCTTGATTCGACCGGCCAGCCCTGGCCCGTCGACAATTATGACATCGGTAATCCGCAAGCTTTTAATATTCAATGGGATAAAAAAAGTAATCTGTTGATGATACAAGCGACCTCATTATATAATGTTGGAAATCTTGCTATACAACTACGCGGTTTAGAAACGCCGGTGATGGTGACACTGATTTCCGGTCAAAAAGCGGTAGATTATCGAATTGATTTACGTATCCCCGGCAATGGACCCAATGCAAAAGCACTTTTAGGTAGAAATTTACCGCAAAGTGCCGATCCTGCCCTATTAAATATTTTAGAAGGTGTTCCGCCAGCAGGAAATACCGTATTAAAAATTTCAGGCGGGCTCGCTCAAGTTTGGCTAGTGGGCGATCATCTTTATTTACGTACACGTTTAACCTTAATTTCACCCGCTTGGATTGCAACCATGTCGAGTCCAGATGGTATGAAGGCATATGAAATGCCTAAAACACCTCTAATTTTGGGTTTTGAAGATGGACAGTCTATCCAATTAAAAGTTGAAGGGTTTTGAATAATTTTATGAAACTTCAATTACAAAATATTACTCGTTTATTTAAAAATATTCGTACGCGTAGCATTATTATAGTAACCGGCTGCATACTTTTATTTGGTTTTTTATATGGTTTCATCCATCTTTCTAAAAAAGCGCCCGTCGAAGAGTCGTCAATCCAATTAAAAGGATCTCCAACTAATATCCAATCTGTCCCTGGTGGTTTAGAACAATCGCCGTCTGCCGACTATCAACGTTTGCAAGTACAACAAAATCTGGAACAAGCTTCTATAGCTGAAAAAACCGGTACCAGCTCTATTCCGACTTTATTGGATACCAATCAGTTCAATCTACAGGGACAAGGTGTTAATGGAAGTTCGCCTTGTCAAGCGATGAATAATGGCTGTACACCTTGTGATGCATGTGCAAAATATATGGCGTGTGCCGGCATGCAGTCGACCCTGGCGCCTATATCCTCCCTACAGCCCAGCCAATTGAAATCAGGAACCTTAATCTATGATACGCAAGGAAAAGTTATTGGCCATCTGGGTGTTGATGGCAAAGTACGGGATAGCAATGGACAAATTATTGGCCAAGTAGGACCTGATGGTTTAGTCCGATCAGACGATGGAACCGTTATCGGTAGTGCTGCGGTCCCTGCGATGGGTGATGCAGTTTATGATGTGGCGGGTCGTTTAATAGGTACGGTAGGTCGAGACGGAAAAGTGCGGGATGCAAAAGGTCGCGTTATTGGTATCGTGGGTCCTGACGGCATCGTACGTAATCTAAAAGGGGCAGTGATTGGAAAAGTGGTGGTTCCCAAGGCCAGCATTGTTATTCCAGCCTATGATAAAAACGGTCATCTGATCGGTACGGTAGATGCCGATGGTAAGCTAAGAGATGCCAGCGGTCATGTTATTGGTGAAGTCGATGCGGATGGCACGGTTCGTAATGCTGAGGGCGATGTTATCGGAAAAACCGGTGTCAATATGACCGGCGCCCCGGTTTATGATTCCGAAGGTCATTTGTTGGGCACGATCGGTGCCGATGGTAAGTTGAGAGATGCCGCAGGAAATGTTATTGGTGAGGTGGATGCCAATGGCGTAGTGCGTAATTCAGCCGGAAAAATTATCGGTCATGCTTATTTAAAGGGAACACGTGAAAAAAGACAAGCGATTCCAGGCACACCCGTTTATGACCACCAAGGTAAATTATTAGGAACATTGGATAGCGATGGTGAAGTACGCAATGCACAAGGAAAAGTCATTGGTAAATTAGATAGTGATGGTCTGGTGCGCGGATTACACGATGAAATTATCGGGAAACTCGGCGCAACCGCACCCGGCACTCCCGTGTATGACAAGCTAGGCCACTTAGTTGGAACCGTAGGTAGTGATGGCATCGTTAGAGATGCACAAGGTAAAGCACTAGGAAGATTAGGTGCGGATGGCATAGTTCGTGATGCGCAAGGGAACCCTATTGGCAGTATTACACCGCCACACCGAAATACGAGTGCTTTATCACCGAACGATAATAATGCGTCAACGACCAATGCTGCGGTTAGTTTAATTCCAGATGCTGCGAACAAACCTAATCCAGAGTTACAGGCCATTTTAGATCGACAGGCGCAACAGATTTCTGCTCAAAAGGCCGATCAGTTACAACAACAAATGCAAAGCTCGATGGGTACACAAGCCAGTCAATTGTTTGCGGCTTGGGTTTCGCCGAATCAGCAATATGTCGCAGGAAATCCGGAGTTAAATCGTGTCGGGGCTGGTTTAGGTGGCGCATTGTCTGGATCCCCAGCAGGCGCCAGAGCTCCTGCCGTAAAAGCCGGGACGATTATGTATGCCGTACTATTAACATCCGTTAATAGCGACGAACCAGGTCCGGTACTTGCTGAGATTGTACAAGGTAAATTTAAAGGTGCGCGGTTAATGGGTACCTTAAGCAATCAAGGGCAAAAGGTTTTACTTGCCTTTAATACCCTAACGCTACCCAAATTATCCGAAAGTGTGGCGATTAATACCGTTGCCATTGATGAAGGCACTGCGCGCACCGCTTTATCTAGTGATACCGACAATCACTATTTGTTACGCTATGGAACTTTATTTGCTTCCGCTTTCGCGCAAGGATTTGGTCAGTCAGCTATCGCTTCGGCGCCAAATTACAATTTCTCTTTTTTTGGTCCACAGCCTGATGATCCAACTAAATCTCCACCGATTAAATTAAATATGCGCGATAGAGTGTTTGCCGGTTTAGGTCAAGTCGGACAGCAATACTCGTCAGTATTAAGAGGTGTATTTAATACCCCGCCGACTGTGAAAGTTTTTTCAGGCACACCGATGGGTATATTATTTCTTGCCGATTTAGCGGCATTACCGACGAGTTAAATTTTATACTTAAAATATTTTATACAGTGAGGGGATAATGGATAATAAAAACTATAATTCTGATGAAGAATACCAGCTTCAGGATTCAATAACAGAATCGACTTCGCACTTTTCTGGCGCAACCAATAGCCCCGATCCGGCTTCGGCTATTCTAGAAAAGACGCAACGTCATCATATTTTTTTAATTGTATTCATTATTTTTGCAAGTTTAGGTATTTATAAAATAGTGGGTACATTAATCCATAGAATGCATGCTACACCTAAACCACCCGTTGTCACGAATGCACAAAAACCTGCTGTACCGGTAATTCCAGCCGCCGTGCAAGCTAACATGGCGCTGGATAATCGTTTTAATCATGTCGAGCAAGAACAGCGCGAATTGCAATCGCATCTGCAAGCTTTTGACTCGGATCTCAGCGATATTAAATCGACCTTAGCCGATCTTAATTCGCGACTGGCCGATATGAACGACCAAACCCAACTGTTACGGTCGCAACAAGAAGCTTTTTTACAAAAACAACAAAAAAAAGAAACTAAACTAAGCGAAAGTAAAAAGTCAGCACCTAAACCTATCTATTATGTGCGTGCCATTATTCCAGGTCGTGTATGGTTAACCTTGCAGGATGGCTCGACACTGACTTTAGGGATGGGAGATAAATTAGCCGGTTATGGCGATATAACAGCGATAGATCCTAATCAGGGAACGATTACTTTAAGTTCAGGAGCCATTATTGGTTACAACCCAGATGATAGATAATTAATATGTGTTTATTTGACGGTGACATCAATTTAATGAAGAAGCAGTGGAGGAACGCTCTCTTCCTGCTGTCTTGTTTGTTGCTCAGCGGATGTGGTGATAGTTCCAAATATGCTTCTGTTGAACACATGCTGCTAACGATGACGGATCAATTTCCTAATATTTACCGTCTAATTACCGCCTTAGCTTATTTGATGGGTATCGCGTTTATTTTCCGAGGGGTCTATCAATTAAAGGTATATGGCGATTTGCGCACCATGATGTCGGTACAAACTAATTTTAAAGCCACCATGATGGTGTTTTTTGCAGGTACGGCACTGCTGTATGCGCCGACTGCCTTTAAAAGCATGATGCTATCGACGTTTGCAACGACTGACGTGCTGGATCCTATGAGTTATGCGCCGGCCCATAATTTATCGACGCTATTAGCCTCAAGGGCAGTTTTGCTCTTTGTCCAATTAATAGGTACTATCTCGTTCATAAAAGGCTGGGTAAGCCTCACCCATGTATCAAATCCCAACGGGAGGAGTAGCATGGGTAAAGCCGTTACGCATATAGTCGCCGGTCTTTTAGCGATTAATATCGAAGGTACTAGAGAAATATTGAAAGCCAGTTTTGGTATGTGAGTCAGAAAATGCATAGTATAAACTTAAATGGTTGGAGTGAATAAAATGAAAAATAAATTGTTGATAACTAAGCTGATACCCCGTGCCGTATCTCGTTTAGGTCAATTACCCCTATGGATGAGCGCCTATTTTTATACGAGTGCTGCCCTAGCGGATGGTTCATCAACTGATCCTACTTTGGGCAATGTGGCCAGCACGATTACTGGCTCTTTTAAGCAACTTGCTATGTTGATTACGGCAGGTGCTTATATGGCCGGTATCGGTTTTTGTATGGCTTCGATGCTAAAATTTAAAGCGCATAAAGATAATCCTACGCAAATCCCGATCGGAACACCCATAGCCTTACTGTTTATTGGTGCCGCATTGATATTCTTACCGAATATATTCAAAATTGCGGGTTACACGATTTTTGGTTCAACCACTGGAGCAGGTGGTGTCACTGGTACGACAGGTCTTCCAGGAGTAGGTGGTGGATAAAACCTTCTTAGAAACCTGTGTGAGTTAGGGTGTTTATACATAAACACCCTTAACTTATTTTTTATCCAGGAGGAGTTTATTGATTTATTGCTTCGAAATGGGTCATGCTAAAGGTTCATCCTCGTCATTGCGAGCACCGCAGGTGCGCGGCAATCCATGGATGGCCACGCTCATTACATTCGCTCGCCATGATTATGTTATTCTCCTGAATAGAGGAACGATCTAAGGATTAAAAAATGCATGAAAAATAAAAAAATGCTTTTGGTTAAAAAGTTAAGTGTCCAGCGCTTAATATCCTTACTAACAGTGATGTTTAGCACCTTAGGTTATGCGGCGATGAGTAAAGCCGAAGAGGTGTTGACATTGGGTCAGATGGCCTTAAAGATTACCGAATCCTTTGAAGGTTTAGCGAAACTGATTACTGCCGGTGCCTATATGGCAGGGATTGGCTTTGCGATGGCCTCGATGCTGAAGTTTAAAGCACATAAAGATAATCCTACGCAAATTCCGATAGGAACGCCTATTGCTTTATTGTTTGTGGGATCAGCGTTAATTTTTTTACCGCATATATTTATTATTGCCGGTTACACGATTTTTGGCGGGACCAGTGGCGCAGCTGGAATTCATGGTACAACGGGATTGCCGGGAATTTAAACGATGTTTCCGATTAAATTAAATGTAAATCCTCATGGCTGGCGCCTGTTTATGCAACGTAAGTTGGATCGGCGCTTTGAGGAATTTAGTCAAAAAATTTGGCAACGCGATAAATTTACCTGTCAATTTTGTGGTTTAGAATCAAAAAAACATCAAGAAGTCATTAATTTGGATCAAAATTATCATAACAATAAGTTATCTAATTTGGTTACCGCTTGTAGTTTATGTACACAATGCTTTTTTTTAGAATCCGTCGAAACCTATGGCGGGGGCAATTTAATTTATTTGCCGGAAATATCGCAAAATCATTTGAATGGTTTTTGTCATTTGGTGTTTACGGCGATGAATAATGAAACCAAATATAAAGAGACTGCACAAAATGTTTATCGAAATTTAAAGTTACGTGCTCAGGTTCTTGAAGATGAGTGGGGTGCGCAAATGCAGGAACCGTCAATTTTCGGTCAGCTCATCATAGAATCTGAAAATAAAGCTTTGCTAGATAAAAAAATTTTTGGCGCTATTCGTTTATTGCCTTCACGCGCAGGCTTTAGGTATCAAAGTACAGATTGGTCACGTTCGATAACAACACTTTTACAATAAAAAAAATGGTATGGCTAAATTTCTGGATTCATTTTTAGATGGAATAGATTCCTTCCTAGCCTGGTTGAGTACTTCACTTAAGCAGACGGTGGAATCCTATTGCGATTTAGAAACCGCCGATAGTCCTAGCGTACTTGTTGCCCATGATGGCTCACTTATTTCAGTTATCCAGATTGTAGGTGTGACGCAACTCATAGGCACGACTGAATTTCAGCGCCTGCATGAAGGATTAACACAGACCTTGCAAACCGCACTTTCACGTTCAGGCCATGCGCTGCAAGTGTTATTTCAATATGATAGACAAATGGTTTCCGAGCTACTAAAGGAGATTTTAGAGCCAGGCAAGCAAACCAGTCAACGTTTAAATTTAGATTTGAGTGATTTATTTGCTGAGCGAACTAATTTTCTGTCGAAACATTGTGCCTCTGAAAGTGTTTATTTTGTTTGTTGGACGCGTCCTGCGAGTTTAACCACCGAGCAATATCAGCGTGCTAGCAAAGATAAACTAAAATTTATTCGCGAAAAAAAAATTCCTCCTTCTACATTGACACAAAATGTCATTGCGGCTATTCCTGATTTACGTGATACGCACGATGCCTTTATCCGTTCGATACGCCATGATTTAGCTGATTTAAATATTGCTGCCAATTTATTAGAAGTTCATGATGCGCTGCATGCGATACGTTCGGTGGCTGATCCTGCTTTTACCGATAAAAATTGGCGCGCGGCATTACCCGGCGATAAAATTTCGCTGAAAGAATATGATCGCTCGCGCAATACCATCTCCGATGTGCTTTGGCCTTCACTGGCGCGCCAAGTGTTACCTCGTGATGCCGAGAATTTGGATTTAAGGACCGTTCGTTTCGGCGATAAAATTTATTCTTGTGTTTTTATTGATCTGTTGCCGAAAGAAATAAAAACCTTTAATTCCTTATTACAACGTACTTTATCCGCAAGAATTCCATGGCGTATCTCTTTCTTTATAGAAAGTGATGGTTTACGTTCTATTAAATTACGATCGGTGTTGGCTTCTATTTTGAGTTTCTCCTCGGCACAAAATCGTTTACTGAGTGATGCAAATAATTTATTACAATACGTCGCCATTAACACTGATGATGCAGTGGTGAGATTACGCGTAGCGGCATGTACGTGGGCACCCGAGGGACAAATAGGTTTATTACGCACGCGCGCTGCAGAGTTGGCGAAAGCCATCGAAGGCTGGGGTTCTTGCGATGTCTCTGAAGTTTCCGGCGATCCCTTTGGTGGTCTCGCTTCAACTTTATTGGGTATATCCGCAGAAAGTGTCGCGACACCGACGATATTGCCTTTTTCGCAGGTCGTTTATATGTTACCGATAACGCGACCGGCATCACCATGGAAAACCGGTGCCCAATTATTTCGTAGTCCTGATGGTAAACCATGGCCATTTCAGCCGGGTTCTAGCGAACAAACCACCTGGATCGATTTGATTTACGCACGTCCGGGTTCAGGAAAATCGGTATTATCCAATACGTTAAATTTAGCGCTTTGTTTGGCGGGTGGTTTACAACGTTTACCCCGTATTGCCATTATTGATATTGGTCCTTCGAGTAGCGGCTTAATTTCTTTATTGCGCGAGGCATTACCGATAGCGAATCGGCATTGGGTGGCGTATCACCGTTTACGTATGACAGCGGATTACTCGATTAATCCATTTGATACGCAATTAGGTTGTCGTTACCCAACACCACAAGAACGTAGTTTTTTAGTTAATTTTTTAACATTATTAACCACGCCGTTAGGCGCGGTGAAACCTTACGATGGTATTTCCGATATGGCTGGTTTGGTCATCGACGAGCTTTATAAAAATCTATCCGATGAAGGCATGCCTTATCCTTACACAGCGGGTATTGAACCTTTGGTTGATGGAATTTTAGAGGAAATGGGTTTTATTCCTGATCAGCGTACCACCTGGTGGGAAGTCACCGATGCCTTATTTATTTCTGGATTTCCACATGAAGCGATGTTGGCACAACGCTATGCCATGCCTTTGCTCGCTGATGCAGCCGCCATTTGTCGTACGCCTATCATTGAAGATCTGTATGGAAAAATTACTGCGCCGACCGGCGAAAGTTTAATTAATGCATTTGCACGTATGATTTCCGGTGCTATACGCGAATATCCGATTCTATCGCGCGTGACGCGTTTTGATTTGGGAGAGGCGAGAATAGTCTCATTAGATTTAGATGAAGTCGCAAAAAGCGGTGGCGATGCTTCTGATAGACAAACCGCTGTCATGTATATGTTGGCACGTTATGTACTGGCACGACATTATTATTTGAGTGAAGAAAACTTAAGTGATATTGCTAGCCAATATCGTGATTATCATAAGCAACGTATTGCTGAGTTGCGCGAAGATCCTAAGCGTATTGTATTTGACGAATTTCACCGTACCTCAAAAGCAAAAGCAGTCCGTGATCAAGTGATCGTGGATATGCGTGAAGGTAGAAAATGGAATATTCAAATCGCGTTACTCTCTCAATCCTTAGATGATTTTGATGAAGTGATGGTTGAGTTCGCTACCTCGATTTATATTATGGATGCAGGTCCTGCGCAAGCAGTGGAAAAATCCGTAGAAACCTTCGGTTTATCACCCACCGCTAAAATTGCATTGCGAACGCGTGTGCACGGTCCCCGTGAAGGCGGTGCGACCTTTCTTGCGCAATTTGCTACGAAAACAGGTATGAATACGCAATTGTTAACCTTAACCTTAGGCCCTATCGAATTGTGGGCGTTTAGTACCACGGTAGAAGATGTGAGTTTACGTAACCGACTTTACCATCATTTAGGACCGGTAGAAGCACGACGCGTATTAGCACGCTTATTTCCAAATGGTAGTATAAAAAAATTGGTAGAAAGACGATTAGCCGGAATAAAAGAAGATCACGGCGTCATCACTGAAGATTCTAGCTTAGGAATCATTGAACAAATTGCTGAGGAAATTTTAGTTAATTACCGAAAAGATCCAGAATTATCTACACAGACGATTAGTTAATACGGAATCGATATTATTTCAAATATTTTTTCACAAATTCATTAGGATTAATAATTTCAATATCTTTATACCCAGTTACGCTCAGTAAATCATTGTCACCACTAACAATTAATTGGCAATTTGCCGCCAAAGCGACGGCAATAAATTTGTCATCATCAGAGTCACGTGAAATGGGGGTTTTCAACTTTATTGGTGTGAAAAGTTCACTGTCTCTTATCATCAAATTAACAAAAGGTGCTATATCTATGTTAGGGTATTTTTTTGCCAATATATCACTAACCCTACTATATTCATCTAAAATTTCTAGAGAAGAATACAATTTTGAGTATTTTCTCGTGCCATGCATTCAAAATTTTCGCAGGAGTGCCTGACCAAAATATTCCAGAAATGAAAACATTCGTATCTAAGACAAGCTTAATCATTTTTTACGTGCTTTTTTAATGGCAGCACTGACAGAAGCTTTTGTTACCCCTGAGATTTTTACGGCGCGGCGTATTTTTTTAACTAGGGAGTAGTATTCGCTTTGTTCAGGGGGAAATATAGTTTTTAAAATAACGACTCCTTCCTCTGCTAACACTATAAATCGATCTCCTGTGTGGAGACCCATTTGTGCTCTAATTTCTTCCGGAATGACTACCTGGCCTTTGGAGGATAATCTAGTGGTCGCTAATGTACTCATAATGGCTCCTTATAATCTTACCAGTAAGATTATAAGGAGAGATGGTTTATTTTTCAAATTTTTAATATTTCTACACAATCGAGAATGCCAAACTTCCCCATTATCTCCAAATGACCACAAGCGGCTAATACTGATTTAGAAAGCCTAACTTGATAGAGTGCTAGCGTAGATGGAGTTGAATATCTATGGAATGATTTCTATTCTTAAGGCGTGAATTTCACTGCCCATGGTGCCACCGAGTGCGGCATAAACAAGTCGATGACACTCGACCAAAGGTTTATTTATAAATAAGGGCGAGGAGATCCGTACGGCAAAATGACCTGCGCCTTCTTCAGCATGACCTATATGTTGTTCACCCTCATCAATGACTTCTAAAAATGTTGGTGCGAGTGCTTGATATAGTTTTTTCTCAATCGTGGAAGCTGTGTCGAGTGTAAAATTTTTCATGTTTTTTCATCGGATCGAATATAGCGCGCTAAATAAATAGCTTGCACGAGTATAAATACAAACGTAATTCCCAACAAGCCGAATAATTTAAAATTTACCCAGGTATTGGTATCAAAGGTATAAGCGACCCATATATTAATTCCACCCATAAATGTGAAAAAGATAATCCAATTTCTATTTAAAGATGACCACAGGTGTGAAGGTAGCTCAACATTAGTTTCTAATAGATGCTGAATTAAAGGTTTTTTGCCAAAATATTGAGTCACTAATGCGCCACAAGCGAGTAACCAGTAAAGGGCGGTGGGCTTCCATTTTATAAATAATTCATTATGCAATAACAGCGTTCCGCCCCCAAAGAAGAGGATGAGGACTAGGCTAATTAGTTGTATACTAGGTACGGTACGGTGCTTAATCCAGTAACTAATTACTTGTAGTAAACTGATAATAATTGCCGCCGCGGTTGCTACATAGATGCCAAAAAGCTTATAAGCAATAAAAAAGACAACTATAGGCAAAAAATCGAAAAGTAAGCGCATTGAATGAAAGTAGTAAAGACTCGATACACCTTAGTATACTCACAGTAATTGGGTTTTTGTCAAGGCGCCGCGAATATGAGTTGTTTAGAAATAGGGTTAGTAATGTGAGCCAGTTTCTCAAAATCCATCCGGAAAATCCTCAGCTACATTTAATACGGCTAGCGGCGAATATGTTGATGAAAGAAGGGGTTATTGTTTATCCGACAGACTCGGCTTATGCCTTAGGCTGTCAATTGGGTAATAAAAAAGGGATACAACGGATTAGACAGATACGTCAGTTAAAAGACCAACATTGCTTGACTCTGCTGTGTCGCGATATTTCGGAAATGGCGCTGTTTGCTCAATTAGAAAATCCTATTTTTCGTTTAATAAAAGCTAACACGCCGGGTCCGTACACCTTTTTATTACCCGTCACTTCACATGTACCACGTTATTTAGTCAATAATAAGCGTAAAACCATCGGCATCAGAATTCCTGATAATAAAATTGTGCATGCGCTATTGGAGATGATCGATCAACCCTTAGTGAGTACTACGTTGATTTTGCCCGATGCGGATTTACCTTTATTAGAACCTGAAGCCATCTGTGATATTTTAGGTAAGCGTATCGATTTAGTTATAGATGGAGGTTTTTGTGGTTTAGAGCCGACGACTGTCGTCGATTTATCCAAGAATACAGCAGAAATTATTCGTTGCGGGAAAGGGGATATTAAACCTTTTCAATTGCTGTGAGTATATAAAAAATAAAGGCTAATTTATGAAAGTTCGTACGCGTTTCGCACCCAGTCCTACCGGTTACTTGCATATTGGCGGCGTTAGAACAGCGTTGTATGCTTGGTTATACGCCAAAAAACAGCAAGGTCAATTTATTTTGCGTATAGAAGATACTGACACCGAACGATCCAGCGTTGCGGCAACGGATGTCATTTTGCAAGGTTTGGAATGGTTAGGTTTGGATTATGACGAGGGGCCGATCTTTCAAAGTCAACGTTTCTCCCGTTACCAAGCAGTCTTAGAGAAGTTGTTAAATGAGGGTAAAGCTTATCGTTGCTATTGTTCAAAAGAACGTTTGGCGCAATTACGCGAAAAGCAACTTGCCGAACAGCAAAAACCACGCTATGACGGTCATTGTCGGGACAGAACAGCAATACTACCCGATCAAAGCTATGTGGTGCGCTTTCGTAATCCTTTAAGCGGAGAAGTGGTTGTCGAGGATCAAGTGCATGGTCAAGTTGTTTTTCAAAACAGTGAATTAGATGATTTAATTATTGCGCGCAGTGATGGCTCGCCGACCTATAATTTTACGGTTGTCGTCGATGATAGTGATATGCATATTACGCATGTCATACGTGGCGATGATCATTTGAATAATACACCAAGGCAAATCAATATATTATTAGCACTAGGCGCAAGTTTGCCGGTATATGCCCATTTACCAATGATCCTAGGTAGTGATGGTAAAAAGCTTTCTAAAAGAACCGGTGCGGCCAATATTTTAGAATATCGGGATCAAGGTTATTTAGCCGACGCCGTTTTAAATTACTTGGTTAAATTAGGTTGGTCGCATGGCGATCAAGAAATTTTCTCCCGTTCAGAAATGATAGATTATTTTGACTTGACGCATTTAAATAAAGCATCGGCAGCGATTAATCCTGACAAACTTATTTGGCTTAATCAACATTATTTAAAAACCGATGACGCAAAACAAATTGCGTTATTATTAACTAAAGAATTCCAACGGTTGAATATTCATACGCAAACAGGGCCAGACTTAATTGACGTGGTACTTTTGCAACGCGAACGAGTTAAAACTATAAAGGAAATGGCAGAAAAAAGTAGTTATTTTTATTTAGCTCCCATTATAGAAAAACAGATTCTTTCAGCTGAGATGTTAGAGTTATTAAAAAAGCTTCAGGAAAGATTTCAATCGCTAAGTGTTTGGACAGATGAATCGATACATAACATACTAATCGAAATTGCTACTGAGCTTTCCTTAAAATTAGGTAAAGTCGCTCAGCCTTTGCGTTACGTCGTGACCGGCTCGAATGTTTCGCCACCTATGAACGCGACGCTGCGTTTATTAGGTAAAAAAGAAGTGTTAGAGCGGTTACAGAGCGTGCTGGATTGAAATTGCTGGGCTATTTTTTACTACCGAAGGGATTGACAGATTTTTCTAACTCAGCCTAAAATGTCCCTCGTTTGGGGCTATAGCTCAGCTGGGAGAGCGCTTGCATGGCATGTAAGAGGTCAGCGGTTCGATCCCGCTTAGCTCCACCAATTAATCAACACCTATACTATTCTCCATCCTTCCTCGAAAGTTTCCATGTAGTTTTCGCCTCATTATAAGATTATTTAAATTTCATTTTTTATAAATTTTTTGTAAAAAAATCATTTTTTTAAAAAAATTATACTTTTAACCATAACTATGGTTATATTAGAAGCACTAAATGGAAAAATATTTTGAAACTGAAATCAAAATAGTTTGAAAATTATTAATAACAAGGATTTTTTATGAAAAATCGTACAAGCATACAATTAAATCTAAACAGTATCGATGAACTTCAAGACTATTTAAGAGATAACCCTCCACGAACCCAGCATGCCATCTCAAATGGAAGTGTCTTTGCTGTATCATTTCCTGAGTCAGAGCCTGGGATAGCAGCACAGCTATTTAAAAAATTTCTGCTCGATATGGGGTTAAAAGATTTTAAAGGATGGAATCTTACGACTGTCAATTTTGCACAAATTGATACTGAGTTTTCGATGAAAAATAATAAAACCGATGATGGTCCTTCGGTATTTAGCCATTTGAATTTTTCTGAAGCAGATTTAGAAGGGGTCCAATTAAGTCATTTAGATTTTACGGGTTCAAACTTTACTCGAGCTAACTTAAAATTCGCAAACTTATCAAATGTTAGCCTAGTGGCTACTAGTTTAATACAAACAGATTTTTTTGGCGCAGTCTTATTGAATGCCTCGCTTAGTATGGCACAGGCCAGTAAAGCTAACTTCAAAACTGCAAATTTAAAAGATTCTACGATTCTCTGGGCAGACTTCAGCGACGCTAATTTTACCCGTGCTAACTTAATAAATACCTTTTTTATGGATACAAACCTAACTGGTGCGTATTTTAAACAAGCCGATTTTTCTAACGGAAAGGCTTTTAGGGTCATACTTCGCCAAGCCGAGTTTGTTGAGGCTGATTTGACTGAAGCAAACTTGGCTGGATGCGACCTAAGCTACGCGAATTTAGCAGGCGCTGATTTGACGCGCGCTAATTTTTACAATGCTACGCTTAACCATGCCAGGCTACAGGAAGCAGTATTGGTAGATGGCGATCTACGTTATGCCAAACTTAAAAACAGTAACTTAACAGAGGCAAATCTTGAAAACGCTAAATTATCGAATGCGGAATTAAATACCGCAGATTGTCAAGGCATTAAATTGGGCGATGCTAATTTAACAAAAGCAATTTTAGACGCGAGCAATTTACAACGGGCTGATTTATCAAGAGCTAATTTAAAAGGAGCTTCACTAAAATACGCTAATTTGGCAGACGCAAACTTGATAGGAGCCAATCTAGAGGATGTTAATCTGGAAGGCGCCAATATAACCCGAATAAATTTACAAGGCGCTCATTTACAAGGCGTACTCCTCAATGGGGTCGGCGATTTTTTGGATGTTTCCAGACTTTTTGAATGGGCGGATCTTAAAAAATCAAATCCCGAAAAATATCCGATGATTAGTTCTGAGTCGCAAAAAAGTCGCGGAGAAGATTTAGCCGAGCGATGCTTACCCTTACCGGCTAACGGGAGTCCACCTACTAATTGCGAAATTTCCTGGGAAGCTATTGAGAACTATGCTTTCAGATACCGTGATACCTGCGATGTAACGCAAATTGTTGTGAGTAGCAGGGAGTTTCTTTGGAGTCTTAGCGAGCAGGACCTACCCATGCAATCATTATGGTTGCAGTTAGTCGATACACTTAATATTTCTGGGTCTGTGCAAGATCAAGCTAAGGTACGAAGCCTAATCCATTATGAGAAGCTAGTGCCTTTACTGTTAGAACCGATGCAAAACCTAGAGATGAATGCACGCCAATTAAGCAATGATGCTATGGTTGCGGATAGTGTTTCTATTCCTGCCGCTGATTTTTACAGTATCGAATTACTAAACACACTTAGATCGGTAACAGATAGTAACCAAGCGAATAAATTACAATTTTCATTTAACACAACGCTGCTTAATTTAAATAAGATTTCTTTTCAAGATTTAGATCACATGGCTGGTTCCCACCTTCGCTATAATATCAACTTTGATTTTCTATCCAATGAAATAAGAGCAGTGTTGGATATCATTCAAACTATTGCTGTCTATAAATACGCTTTAGCAGAACAAGTTATGTTTGTCTATCATTTAAAACCAGGCTTAAGCTTTAATGCACAGCAAATGAGTTGGTTGCGTGGCATTCTCAATATGACGCAATTTTCACAACTTTCGGAGCGTTATCTTGAAATTTTCAAGCCTTGCCAAACCAGCTGCTTTAATGTCACCTTAGTGGACAGGGACGTCATACGTCACACAGTTGTCAATCTCATTAACCCATCTATTTTTGCTAAACCGATAGAAAATTTTACGCGGAATTTGACTTCGATCTTGCCTTATAAGACCGTTCTTCATTTCAAAGATGGTATGGAGTTGATGTTAGATGATAAAAAAAATAGGCTAGCTTATTCTAGCAGTAATCAGTCCGTAGCAGATATCATCCGTATATATTCTGACATAGCGCATCGTCTTAATATAACTTTGGTCATAGCAAAAAATGCAACGCGTGAGCTGATCACGATAGGGTATAAGAAACAGGAAGCCATGCAGAACGATCTCGTTTATAAAAGTCATCTGTTTGCTAATGGTGATGAAAAAAACATTATGATCAATTCAGGGACTTCTAAATTAAATATAACGCAGTTCCCTTTACCCGACGTGGTTCTGACTGCGCGTCATCAAGCGGCGCATAGTATTTTAGATTTTCGAAACTTAGCTCAGCAAATTAAACAAGACTTTAATACAACGCTAGGTGTTGTATTATCAACGGAAATGAACGATTTGATACTTAAGCGTAGCATGTTAATTTCAAGTAATCAGACGCATAAAGAGTATATCCCAGTCATTTCTATTCGTTTGCAAGATGCATTGATTGATCGTAGCTATAAAAATCTGCAAATAATTCCCAATACGGCGCTCACGAAAATAGTCGGTCGTGGTTTAAATATGCACTTAGAGCCTTTTCGTTTGCAGCTTAATGCGAGCGATGAGGCTACTTATTTCGTAATGACTAAAAAGGTAGAAGCAAATACCGCTATTTTAATACCCAGAACCATCGATCAGCATTCTTTTTTTCGTAGTGGAGATGATTTGGTATTGACTAATGCATTCAGTCCGCTTTTAGAAATAAATAGACTTTGCAATGTTGTGTTACATAATTTTTATCAAGAATCTTCTAAAGCAATCACTTGTTCACTGGAGTTTATTAACAAAAAGATAGTTCTCCGAACAGAGCGAACAAAAATCTTTAACGCAACGGAAACTTGGAGCAATGTATTATTTGAACATAAGAGAGATTTATATGCGGCTACTTACAAAGATTTACCACCTATGTCCTATGCTGTTGGTCCGCGGGTATGGGAGCCCTATGGGCAGCCAAGCAGGATTTGTTATAGTCGATATCGTCGTTCCATTAATTTGCCGGCAGAGACGGAATCTAGCAAACATGAGGATTACCAATTGAGTGGCAGCAACACCGGTAAACATTCAAGTGCGAAGAGTGTATGGGAGAGGGCGTATGACTTTTACGATAAGTATGATCAAATGAAAGTAAAACATGCACCTAAAACAGATAAAAATAAACCTAAGAAAGATATATCGATATTGCAACCTAAACTAGCTTCAAGCTACGCCGAGCGTCAACCATTTACCGAAAAATCAATCCACATGACTCCTCCCAGTAGCAAATCTATAAAATATGATCATCATATACACAAAAGAGGCGACGTATCAGAAAAAACGACTAAAAAACCAAGATTTGAGCAAGTGCTTGTTCGTGATACCCCATCGAAAAATAGCCGACAATTTTTTTCTGCATCACACAAAAGACCGACGTTATCTGCTCCGGCTCGTATGGCTCCCATGTTAATGGATAAAAATTATAAACAGCCGTTCATAGCTGAAAGCTCCATAAAACAGCCTATCACTCATCAATACAGCGGATCTCAAACCAAGCAATCATCGTTATCTCGAGTGACTGCTAATATTGATTTAGTGAGTAATTTGTTTGTATTGGCTAAGCTGGCTAATAGAGGAAAGTTCCAACCAACACGTTCTGCCGAAGCGGCAACAAACTATCAAAAAATGCAGCCGCGTATGGACAGAATAGAAGTAAATGCGCGGGGTTTTAATTTGAGATAGTATTATGCGCTAACATATGGGACCTGTTATCCTGTTTTATAAAATGAGTAAAAACCCATGAAAAACTTGTTAGTGACATTTGCTGCATTATTATCTCTTTTGAGCTATCCCGCTTTTGCTAATAATCAGTATGCGATTGTTTGCGCACCGATGGCGAAAAAAAATCCTGAGATAGTGCAAGCGGTCAAATGGTATCGCGATTCGGCAGAGAAAAAAGCCAGTTATCGGCAGGTATATAACATTGGATCCGCTTATATTAAGCAATGGGTAGCGCAGCATCATCCCAAAACTAAAAATTGGGGCGTGATTTTAGATATAGATGAAACAACCTTAGATAACTCCTGGTATTTTTATCAATGTAGCAGCTTAACTCCAAATCCAGCAGATTTTTCACATTTTGTAACGATACCGCAAAAATCACAAGCACTACCCGGTGTGGTAGCGTTTACGCAGTTGGTTCATCAGTTGGGTGGTTATGTGAGTTTGATTTCCAATCGTGATGGTTCGTATGTCGATCAATCTGGAATTACTGCGCTAGAGGCCACTATTCAGAATTTAAAACAACAACATATTACGTTTGATCAAGTCATTTTAGCGAATAATAAAAAATCACAACATCCATTCGATAAAAATCCGCGCTTTAATGCGGTGACACATGGCTGCTATGATGCCAATGAAATGGTGTGGTCGAACAAATTGCCCGCACATACGGTGATTGCTTATTTTGGCGACAACATCCAAGATTTTCCGCGCTTTAAACAAGCGACAGCTTATGCACTGCCGGACGATACACAACAATATGCTAGTTTTGGTTACGGTTATTTTATTTTACCGAATCCTTTATATGGAAGTTGGCAAGCTAATCCTTATCGATAACTTTTTTAATTAATGTGGTTTAAAAAAGGCAAGCAGATCGTTGTTAACTTGGTTTTTTAGCGTTGAGCATAAACCGTGCGGGGCGCCAGGATAAATTTTTAGCGTAGAATCTTTGATGAGCTTAGCCGCAAGTAATGCTGAGCTCTGGATCGGTACGATTTGATCATCATCTCCATGCATAATCAAAGTCGGTATATCGAATTTTTTTAGATCGGCTCTGAAATCGGATTCAGAAAAAGCCTTAATGCAATCAAAAACTGCTTTAAAACCGGCTTGCATACCGAGTAACCAGAATGAATCTCTGAGTCCCTGAGAAACTTTGGCATCGGCTCGATTAGCACCATAGAAGGGTGCAGAAAAATCTTTAAAATATTGTGAACGATCGACCAACACCTTGCGACGAATATCATCAAACACCTTTATTTCAAGACCGTCAGGATTAGTAGCAGTTTTTAGCATGAAAGGCGTAACGGAACCGATAAGCACGGCTTTTGCTACTCTTTTGGTTCCGTGTCGACCTATATAACGGGCTATCTCGCCACCGCCCGTGGAATGGCCGACATGGATGACATCTTTTAGATCGAGTTCAGTGACTAACTTAGCCAGATCATCGGCATACGTATCCATATCATTGCCATTCGAGGGTTGACTGGAACGACCATGACCGCGTCGATCATGCGCAATACAACGGTAACCTTGTTCAGCTAAAAATAACATTTGATCTTCAAAGGCATCGGCATTTAGCGGCCAGCCATGGCTAAATACCACGGCTTGTCCCTTTCCCCAATCTTTATAATACAGCTTGATAGCCGATCCATGTTCTTCACCTACTTTTATGGTGCTCATAGCGACTCCTTATGAAAAAAATTTTAGCATCTGCTAGGTATTATTGCATAATCTTTGCGACACAAGCAGCACGTGCAGCTGCATGAGGACAGACTAAACTTTTCGCCATACAATCAGCATAGGATTTTGCGTATCGATCAAAAACACGCTGTGCTTTGCAAGGCGATAAGTTGATGAGCTGCTGGACAAATTTCCTGCTCCCAATTTCGAAATGTTGATAATCAATCGGATAATTCCAATAGCCGCCCCAACCCATAAAACCATTTTCAGCAAAGATGTCAATGGCTTGCTCAGCCATACCGGTTCGAAAATCTTTTTTGGGCCGGTAATTTAAACGATTGATGGATAGCTTCGCTGCCAGGGGAGGTAAAATAGTCGCATGAGCTTCATTGTCAAACGAAATATACGGATTTTGTAATGGATTAATATCAATAGCAACGCCATAGGCATGTAAAGACCAATCTGATCCACCTGTTATCGGTCGACCATTGAAAGCAGAGGAATTATTATCGTTCATCGAAGCATTATCATCGCCGTTATAGGTTTCCATCAACAATGCTTTGTTAATCGGAAATTTTTGTTTGTAGAGCGTATCAAAAATGATTTGTGTACGTTCTGCCACGGCATCGAGTACGACAATTTGGCCTTTATCTTCGCCACCCGCAAAATTGATGAATGGAAAACTTACCGTTCTTAAACGTTCGCAGGGCACGGGGTTTTTATCGGTGATCACTTCCTGCGTTTTCATTTTTTCACATTGTTCGATGCTTATTGGCTTGATGGCGGCCACACTGGAAAAGCTTAGTGTGTGAGATAAAATCAGTGCATAGACTATTTTTACTTTTTTTTTTGGCTTCATAATTCATTCCTTTGTTATTAATAAACTTTTCAGAAATTAGTGACTTTAGTTTGTTTAAATATGCAATATTCTTGTTGCTGCGGACAATTTATCATAGCAGGCTTACCAAGAATAAACGGTTTATTCTCTCTACCATGGCCAAAATAAGGAAAGTAATAAACCGGTATCGTAGTTTTTTTAGCGAAATCTTCAATGACGGTTTTATAGATAAGTCTTTCTTCGTCTTTCGGATCTAAGGGATAAAACTGACCAAAGATGATAGCCTTAGGTTTAAAATTAGTTTTATATAACAATTGGTGCAAGCTACGATCCAATTGTCTGAAGCTTACACCGGTATCTTCTAATATTAATATGTCGTTACTAAAATCATGTTCATAACGCGTAGCAAAGAAAGCCTGGATCAGTGTGAAATTGCCACCTAATAAGGTTCCCTGCGCAGTTAGTAACGCAAACTGGTTTAATGGAATCAAATTTTGATAAACAATACCTTGAGTGAATAAGTTTTTGATCGATGGAATGCTTTCTCTATCATTAATACTTATTTTTTCAGGATCGGGTTTGGTCATTTCTTTATTATAAGCCGCCACCACGCCATGTACTGAGGGCCAGCCTAAAACAGTATTAACAAAATAGTGGATGGCGGTGACATCACTGAAGCCAACAATAATTTTGGGATTTACTTTTTTTAGCTTATCTTTATTCGCAGTTAATGCTGGGAATAAATTCATGGCACCAGCGCCACCACGAACCATCCAGATGATGTCAGTATTTTTATCTAACAAAGCCGCAATCAATGCGTTCGCGCGACTTTGGTCGGTATTAACGTAGCCAAAATCTGAAACGACTTGGTTCAAGTACTTGGTGTTAACGCGATATCCCTTTTTTTCAAGTTCCTGTTTTATTTGATCAATGTTGTCTTCGTTGTATTGTGTGGAACTCGAGATGAGCGCCACTCTGCGGTAGGTGTTTGCTAAAATAGGATTAGCAAAGATTAAACTTAATGCGGTTAAAAGAAAAATTATTTTTTTTAGCATAGATTTATATCCTTAAGCAGTAAGCTTAATAATAAATCTATGCTTCTTGCTTATAAAATGCAACAACTATTCTTAGTAGTTTTTTCTTGCGAATTAGCTTGTTCAGCTAATTCAGGTTTATATCTAAATAAAGCATGCGGATTAGCAGCTACATGCATTTTCTGAATTTCTTTAGGTAATAAATAATTAAATATTTCTCTAACTACATCTTCGTTTAGATGAATAGCTTGATGCTATTAAAAAGATTAATTTTTGGTTTTTTGATCCTGTTCATAATGACTATAGGTACGATGACGTAGTTTGGGTTCACCACCATATCGTCGCGTATTGCGACGCTGTGAAGTTGGATTGTTCGCATTAGTAGATGGTGTATTGTTGCTAGCGTTTGCGTTAGTTACCGCGTCAGCGATGGGTTTTTTTTCTATCCTCGGTGCAGGTTTTTCCATAGTTTGCGGAATAACGACTTTTTTTGCTGAGGTATTTAGCGCAGATCGATGCGTCGCATTTTCTTCTCGATGCGGCTGATGGTTTAATTTATTTTCGTGCTTTATTACCGTTCTTTCAATATGTTTCCTTTTATTAGGCAATGGCTTTCTTTCTGTAGTTGCGCTAACAGGGGGAGCAATAGGTTTATTATTATTATGTGGCGAGTTTTGTTGTTGATGTGCTTGTGATTCATAACGTTGCTGTTGATGTTTATTATAACGATGCTGTGATTGCTTGCCGCCATTATGGTGGTGCTGCTGTCCACCAACCGTTTCGCTGCCGCCGTTTTCTCCATCTTTATCACGTCTGTCATCACGGCGGTGATTGCGTAGTCGGTTATTACGATTTGGTTTCGCATAACGACGTTCGGAGGGATGTCTGTGCGGAGCATCGTTAGAATGATGCAGCGCAGGAGTGGTCGCTAGCTCTTTTTTCAGCGGTTTTTTAGTAAGCTCGGTTTTAGTTTTACCCAGATCTTTTAACATACCCAGCAATCGACTTAGCACACCTAATTGGGTTTTAGCTTTATTTTTATTAATCGCAAAAGCCAGCGGCTTAACAGCCGGGGTTTCTATAGGTTTAACGGTAGGTGAGCTATAGGGTAGTGGTGATTCTAGGCAAGATTTATCTAACATTTGATAGCTGGCTTTTTCGCTGGCCTGTAGATTATTGTTTTTGCCTAGACCGGTAATTTTATATTGTGGAGATTGCCAGTACGGATTAGGTATTAATAATAAATTTGTTTTATAACGTTGCTCAATTTGCTGTATGGCTTTACGTTTTTCATTAATGAGATAAGTAGCCATATCGACGGGTATCTCGACACGTATTTGTTGAGTAGATTTCTTTAATGCTTCTTTTTCTATTGCGCGCAATAGAGATAGGGTTAATGATTCGATGGTTCGTATCGTGCCTTCACCATTACATCGTGAACATAATGTTTCATTGGCCTTTCCTAAGGAATGACGCAGGCGTTGTCGCGACATTTCTAATAATCCAAACGCAGAAATTCGACCAATTTGTATACGTGCGCGATCTTTTTTAGTGGCTAAACGTAAACAATTTTCAACTTTGCGTTGATTGTCTTCTGAATTCATGTCGATAAAATCAATGACAATTAAGCCGCCCAAATCACGTACGCGTAATTGATGGGCAATTTCTTTAGCAGCTTCTAGATTGGTGGCAACCGCCGTTTCTTCAATATCTTCATTTTTGGTAGAACGGCCTGAGTTAATATCGATGGAAACCAGGGCTTCGGTGCGATCGATAACGATGGTGGCCCCTGATGGAAGTTCTATTTTGCGCTTAAACGCAGACTCAACGGCTTCTTCGATATCAAAATACATAAATAAGGGGATAGTATTTTGATACAGCGTAATTCGGGAGACAAAATCAGGTCGAATTTGCTCGATATAATGTTTAATTTCTTCGTAGATGGTTTTATCATCAATAATTATTTCGTCAATATCGCGTCTTAAATAATCACGTATCGAACGTCTGATTAGATCGCCTTCTTGAAAAATTAGGAATGGAGCAGAACCTTTGTTAAAGGCCTCTTGGATGGCGTTCCATTGTTGCAGGAGTAAATTCAAATCAGTTTGTAGTTCATGGATTTCTCGACCGACGCCCGCGGTACGCAGAATAAGACCCATATCATCAGGAAGTTCCATTTGACTGAGTAAATCCTGCATTTCACGACGCTCTTCTCCTTCGATACGACGGGAAATTCCACCGCGAGGGTTATTTGGCATCAGTACTAAGTAACTACCGGGTAAGGTTATGTAAGTCGTTAAAGCGGCGCCTTTATCACCACGCTCTTCCTTTTCAATCTGCACCATCACTTCCTGACCGACTTCAAGTGAATGTTTGGTGGCGCGTGACTCATGATTTCCCTTGCAGTAAGAAGGGGCGATTTCTTTGAAGGGTAAAAAGCCATGACGCTTAGCAGCGCCATAGTCGATGAATGCAGCCTCTAAGCTAGGCTCAATGCGGCTAATTCTTCCTTTGTAGATATTTGATTTTTTTTGTTCATGTCCACTATATTCAATATCTAGATCGGACAGTTTATTTTCTTCGAGCAAAGCAACGCGGATTTCTCCTGGTTGATTAGCATTTATTAATATTCGATTCTTTTCATTATGCATCGTTGAATCCTATTTTGTATGAAGGCTCAACTAAGCTTGCTTATCTGTAAACTTGATAATCGCTGTTAAAAGAAATTAAAACTGTTGCCATACCCTGAAACAATGACCACTTAATTAGGGTGTTGAATGACGACACACACACCAATTAAAAAGGAGTAAGTGAGTCAACAGGGTTCTTTGCATAAGCTCTTTTGCCTTTGGGCTTAAGTAGCGTAGAGTTTTAAATAACTGATTTTTAACACGGACTATATGTTTGCATATTCTCAATACCATTTTTTTATAAGCAGTATCTACTACTTATAAAATCTGCACCGGAAGAATATCGTTCCAAATAAAAAGTTGCAAACTTAAGAAGCCGGACTAATTTTCTGATTTTGGGATTTAAATTCATCACCAAAAATAAGTTAAATTTATAAAAAACTAAAATTTTTTACTTTAGTTAGCTCTATTTACAAAACGTTGATTTCTTATCATTTCGCTCTGTTTTGTGTCAGTTAAATAAAGGGGATTAGCCGTTCTATAGGCTGACACGGGAAACTAAATCTAGGACTCATTATAACAGTATTTAGTAGGTTGGCAATCGAAAGAGGGGCTGACAGCAGGGGACTTTGTAAGAGTATTTAGTAGCTGGTAATCCAAGGAGGAGGGAGGTGATGCACAGACATTAAGCGTAGCTGAGTCCAATTTTTATCAGATTTTGTTTTACTTGAAAGTTTTGCTATGCTTAAGTTGGCTTCTACTATGGGCTATGGATTTGTCAGTGGGCTTGTCAGCCCTGGGCTGACAATTTGTTCTTTAATGCTTTTTTACACTACTTTTTAGATGGGGAATTTTGCTTATGTATAAGAAGTTTTTGGTTTCAATGCTGCTGACGGCGGCGTTAGTCGGCTGTAATCATCAGCCTTCTGATAAGCAAGGAGATCAATCAGATGCCGCGATGCCAGTTCAAGATCAAATGGCTAATCCGGCGAATTCGACTGGTTCGGATCAGCAAATACCGGTTAATCCATCAGCGGTGGAACCTACTCAAACACCACCTAGTGATAATACGACACCCGCTACTCCAGCGACACCGGATACGTCCTCTAATGGAACGACCGATGCTACACCGGCTGAACCTGCTAATAACGATAATTCAGCTAATTCTGCGGCTGGAGCACAATAAGTTAATTTAGACTGGCCATACGTTTTTAAAGACCAGTTTAAAAACAAGCGCTAACCAGAGCCATCTGGACCTATCCTGTGTTGTTTAAAAACAGCGCAGGATATACTCTCCGCATTTGAATTTTTGCCTGCCAGTTTATAGCTATTTATGGTACTATTTAGTTCTTTTACGTATCATAGGTTTTGAGCTTTTATGGCAGAATCAGTGGCTAATGAAATCATTTCGGTAACCGTCGAAAAGGAATTAAAGCAGTCTTATTTGGCATATGCTATGAGCGTCATAGTAGGCCGAGCACTGCCTGACGTACGAGACGGCTTAAAGCCCGTACACAGGCGGGTTTTATTTGCCATGAGCGAACTTGGCAACGATTGGAATAAGCCACATAAAAAGTCTGCTCGTGTGGTGGGTGACGTGATTGGTAAATATCATCCCCATGGCGATGGTGCGATTTACGGCACTATCGTACGTATGGCACAGACCTTTTCGATGCGTTCAGTCTTAATTGATGGTCAAGGAAACTTTGGATCAGTCGATGGTGATTCTCCCGCTTCGATGCGTTATACCGAAATTCGTATGTCCAAGTTGGCTCATGCCTTGTTGGCGGATTTGGCCAAAGAGACTGTCGATTTTGTGCCGAACTACGATGAAACTGAACAGATGCCTACGGTATTACCGACACGCGTTCCTAACCTGCTAGTCAATGGTTCTTCGGGTATCGCTGTGGGTATGGCCACTAACATACCACCCCACAATCTGGGTGAAGTCATCGATGCCTGTCTTGCTTTACTTGCGGATTCTGAGCTGACTATTGATAGGTTGATGCAATTTATCAAGGGGCCTGATTTTCCTACCGCAGGGTTAATTCATGGTAAGAGAGGGATCAAGGAAGCCTACCACAGTGGGCGAGGAAGTCTATTTGTCAGGGCTAGAGTAGAGTTTGAACAGGATGAAAAATCGAATAAACAACGAATTATTGTTACCGAGCTGCCTTACCAAGTAAACAAAGCAAAACTTCTCGAGAAAATTGCTGAATTGGTAAAGGAAAAACGCATTGAAGGAATTACCGCATTGCGCGATGAATCTGACAAAGACGGTATGCGTATGGTCATCGAAGTACGTCGCGGTGAAAACGTGGATGTATTATTGAATAATTTATTTGCGCAAACCCAATTGCAAGTCACGTTTGGTATTAATATGGTGGCTTTGGTCAATGGTAGACCCGTTTTACTCAACCTCAAACAATTAATTACTGAATTTTTGGCGCATCGACGTGAAGTAGTGACACGGCGCACGATCTTTGAATTACGTAAAGCAAGAGAACGCGCGCATATTTTAGAAGGTTTAGGCATTGCCTTAGTTAACATCGATCCGATGATCGCTTTAATTAAGGCGGCTAAAGATCCAGCGGATGCCAAATCTCAATTATTAGCACAACGCTGGCAGTTAGGTATGGTGGCTGAGATGCTCACTAAAACCGATTTGCTAGAAACCCAATCGACAGTTGATGCCGCGCATGAATATGGTGTAAAAAAAGGCGAAAATAGTTATCGATTATCACCCGAACAAGCACAAGCGATATTAGAACTGCGCTTACATCGTTTAACCGGTCTTGAACAAGAGAAAATTTTAAAAGAATACCGCGATCAACTCGATATTATTATTGATTTATTGGATATCTTAAACCAACCCGAGCGCTTACGTCAGGTTATACACGATGAACTGGTGGCAATTAAAGAAGAATTTGCCGATCCGCGACGGTCCGAAATTATCAGTGTTGATGCTGAAATTAATGAAGAAGATTTGATTCCGGCCGAGGATGTGGTGGTGACATTGTCACATGAAGGCTATGTCAAACGACAAAGTTTAGATGTTTATCAAGCACAACGTCGCGGCGGTAGAGGAAAATCTTCAGGCGATGTCAAAGAAGAAGATTTTATTGAGCACTTATTAATAGCGAATACGCACGCTACGTTATTGTGTTTCTCTAGTGTCGGTAAAGTGTATTGGCTTAAAGTATATAAATTACCAGAAGGTAGTCGTATCGCTAAAGGCCGACCCATCGTTAATTTATTGCCTTTAGGCGAAAATGAACGGATTAACGCGGTATTACCGGTGCAGAATTATAGTGCTGAGCATTTTATTTTTATGGCAACAGGAAATGGTACCACGAAAAAAACCAGCTTAGTTGATTTTTCACGGCCGCGTAATGACGGTATTATTGCGATTGATTTGCGTGAAGGTGATCGTTTAGTGGGCGTCGCATTAACCGATGGTCAGCAAGATGTTTTATTGTTTACCGATGCCGGTAAGGTAATACGCTTTAATGAAAGCAAGGTGCGTTGTATGGGACGTACCGCCTGCGGTGTTCGGGGTGTTAAATTACAAGAGGGACAACAGGTTATTTCCTTAATCATTGCGAAACCAGAAGGACTAATCTTAACGGCAACTACGCATGGTTACGGTAAACGTACTCCCGTTCCTGACCATCGTTTAACCAGTCGTGGTGGTAGTGGTGTGGTGGCGATTAAAACCACGGAGCGTAATGGTAATGTCGTGGCAGCGGTGCAAGTATTGCCTTCCGATGAAGTGATGTTAATTACCAATAAAGCCACTTTAGTGCGCACGCGTGTTGCTGAAATTCGGGTGGCGGGTCGACATTCACAAGGTGTACGCTTGATACGGCTGAATGAAGGTGAGACTTTAGTCGGCTTAGAGCGTATCGAAGAAGATTTGGTCGGTGCAAGCCCTGAACAAACCGATACATTAATAAATTTGGCGGTCGAAAAAACCGATACCGAAGATCTTAATTAGGTTCGTCGATGGAAAAACAAAAATTACTTGAAGCGCTCATCAACATTGATGTCATTAAATGCGGTGAGTTCACGCTACGTAGCGGCGAAATTTCGCCGATCTATATCGATTGTCGTTCTATCATTTCTTATCCTGCGTTGTTACGCGCTGTCGCCAACGCCTTATGGAATAAGGTAAAACATCTTAAACCGAATTTGTTATGTGGTGTACCTTATACCGCTTTGCCTATGGCTACGGCTATTTCACTCGAGCAAAATCTACCGATGGTAATGTGTCGAAAAGAAATTAAAGAGTATGGAACTAAAAAACAAATCGAAGGTGTTTTTAAACCCAGTCAAGAATGTTTAATTGTTGAAGATGTCGTCACTACCGGTGGCAGCGTGCTCCAAATAGCTGAAAGTTTAAAAAAACATGATTTACAAGTAAAAGATATCGTCGTGTTAGTGGACCGACAGCAAGGTGCTAAGGCAGCGTTATTCGCCGCCGGTTATCAATTACATAGTGTCTATACGTTGGATGAAATCATTAATACGCATGCTTGATGCGAGTCAATGTCAATAAAATAAAAAGCTTTTATGTTAGCGTCGCACTGGGTTCTTTGAAAATCTGATCACCGCAAATGATTTCAAGTTTTGCTATATCTATTGCTTTGATTATTTTAACGTGCATAACGTATTCTTCGGTTGTATTTCTTAGCGGAAAAATTTTCTCACCCTTTTCATAAGTTATTAATTCATCCTTCATTAAATTTTGAAGTAAGGTGTTGAATTTCACTTGTGCTTCCTTATTAGGCGGAAATAAAGTGCTCTCCCGTAGAAAGATATGCGCAGGCTTACCTAAAACCTTAGGATAGAGTTCTGCCCGATAGTAAGAATCTAAATCATTCTGAGTTAAAATTGCTGTTAATAAACTTACACCGATATTTTGTTTTTCTATTGTCAAGTACCCATTGGGTATAAGCTGGCCTTTGAGAAAGGCTTCCAGCTCATGTATACTTGTTATTTGATTAATCTTGGTAATTTGTTTTTTTTCTATTGCTTGTTGGCCATTTTCAAGCTTCTTGGTAAATCTTTCCTCCTTCATTTCACAAAGCATTAGTTGCTTTTTCTTAAAAAAATCAAAAAATACAGTATTAAATTTTTCTTGCGTAACGGTGCCTGGAGGTGAATCAGGGATTTCTCCTATAAGAAGGTACCCGGGAGTTTTTTTACTGACTGGAAAATATTCTGGAGAGTAGTTTTTGTTAAGTCCATAAGAGGCTAAAATCTGCTTTAATAAATTTATATAGGTAGTTTGTCGCGCTTTTGGCAAACGAAAAAGATTATAAGACATATTTTATACTCCATATATTAAAAATTTGCTTTATTTTTCGTCCTTTTTTATTTTCTTATTTTTAATAAATAATATCATATCTACTGAATTACTTGTGTGTTTAAAAAGGTAAAATATTAGTTCTTTTTCTAGAGTCAGGTTTTGAAAGAGGTCTAAGGTTAGTTTACTTATTCAAGCATGATAGGTAACTAACAAGAAAATAGTTTATAATCAGAGTCTGATAAAGACGTTTTCTTGGAATTTTACTACTAGCTTAGGGTTTGCTAAATGTCTACATTTAATTGGATCGATTATACGATTATCGCCATCATTGCACTGTCAGTACTGATTAGTGTCATGCGTGGTTTTGTACGCGAAGTGATTTCGTTGGTGATTTGGGTGGCCGCGATTGCGGTGAGTTTTATTTTTTACCGTTATATCGCTGATTTACTGGTGAATTTTATTCACTCCGACTCAGTTCGATTAGTGGTAAGTTTTGTCGGTTTATTCCTGGTTACCTTAGTATTGGGTATGCTGATCAATTATTTGATCGGCCAATTAGTCGCTAATACCGGATTAAGTGGCACGGATCGGGTGTTAGGAATTATTTTTGGCATAGCCCGCGGAATTTTAGTCGTCGTCTTATTGATGATGTTGGTTAGTTTAACCCCCTTTGCTAAAGAAGCCTCTTGGCAAGAATCGGTGTTAGTGCCGCATTTTCAACCCTTAGAAGATTGGTTAAGTAGTTTCTTGCCCGAATCCATGCATAGTCATCTTGAATTACAGAAGGATCAATATTAGTTATATGTAGCTATGAACTAAAATATTTTAATTCAAATGTTTGATCGGGGAGAGCAACTAATACATTCCCTTGCTTAGGATGCCAATCGCTTAACACAAAACGTTTTATCCATGTATTATCAGTTTGTTTTAGTAATTGAATACTAGGTAAATGAGTGTGACCATGAATAATCTGTTGTGTTTGCGGATAATGTTTTAAGCAAGCGAGCAAATCTGCCATGACCACATCATATTTTGCCGGATCGGTTGGTGTGGTGGAATGTTCCTGTCCACGTAAATGGTTAGCTATTTTTTGGCGCCATGTCAAAGGTAGATGCAAAAATACGAATTGCCAAAAGGCATAGCGCGACCAGCGTCGATAGCGCTGGTAATCTTCATCTAAAGTGCACCAACTATCACCATGTGTAAGCAGTGTTGGGCTTCCATACAGATCAATTATTGTTGGATCAACAAGATAGCGGCAGCCAGTTTGCTGAAAAAAGCGCTTACCGATAAGAAAGTCGCGATTGCCGGGCATGAAATAAGCGGCTACGCCACTGGCGGTTAATTCAGCGAGTGCTGTTATAATTGTTTGATTATATGGGCTTAGATTATCATCACCTATCCAGGTTTCAAATAGATCACCTAATATATATAAAGCTTCTGCCTGTCTCGCTTGATGCTGTAAAAAATTTAGAAACAACTGCGTTATAGCAGATTGGTCGCTACTAAGATGTAAATCGGATATAAAGAGGGTCGACATAGGACTTAATCATAGCGTAAATTAGTTGATAGGAGTTTATTAAAACATTTTTCGTCATTGCAGTGCTAGCAACCCTCGTCATTGCGAGCGCGATAAATATTAAGCGTCATTGCGAGCACCGTAGGTGCGTGGCAATCCATGGATGGCCACGGCCTTACTGGCGTTTCGGCCTCGCCATGACGGACTAAGTTCTGGACCAAGATATCAAAATTTTAAACAAGTAGTTGATTATGAAAACTCGTTTTGCACCTAGCCCTACCGGACATATCCATTTAGGTAATGCAAGAACCGCTTTATTTAATTTTTTATTAGCCTATTCAAAAGCCGGTTGTTTTTTATTGCGGATAGAAGATAGTGATGCAACGCGCTCACTGTTAACGCTCGCCAAAGAATTAGAAGAAGACTTGCTCTGGTTAGGTTTACCTTGGCAGGAAGGCCCTGGTCAAGAAAAAGGTCTCGGTCCTTATTACCAATCCCAAAGACAAGCGATTTATACACTTTATTATGAGCAATTAGTCAGTATCGGTCGCGCTTATCCCTGTTTTTGCAGCGAATCGGAATTGCTCATGATGCGTAAACGTCAGTTAGCATTGGGCAAACCACCGCGTTACAGTGGTCACTGCCGGCAATTAACAGCAGAGCAAGTGGCCGAGAAAAAAGCTCAAGGTCAGCTAGCCAGTTTACGTTTTCATGTTTTACCTAAACAAGAGATATGTTTTGAGGACTTTGTCAAAGGCAAGCAAAGCTTTGCCACCGAAGATATCGGTGATTTTGTGATTCAACGTAGTGATGGATCCGCAGCATTTTTCTTTTGCAATGCTATTGATGATGCTTTAATGAAGGTTACACATGTATTGCGTGGCGAAGATCATCTTACCAATACTCCCAGGCAGATCATGCTATTACAGGCTTTGAGTTTGAATATTCCGGCTTATGGGCATATGGCATTAATTGTCGGTGACGATGGCGCACCGTTATCCAAACGTCATGGGAGTTTTAGTATTAAAGGTTTGCGCGAGACAGGTTACTTCGCCGAAGCCCTACAAAATTATTTAGCACGCGTTGGTCATAGCTATACGAATCCGAATTTTCTAGAGTTGCATGCCTTAGCGGGGCAATTTTCACTGGGTCGTCTTGGCAAATCGCCTGCGCGTTATGATCAAACCCAATTATTATATTGGCAAAAACAGGCTTTATTACATATTTCTAATGATAAACTTATCAAATGGCTGGATGCTAAAATACAAGATTTAGTGCCAGTGGATGTTAAGTTAGACTTTATTGAATTAATGCGCGGTACTATCTGTTTTCCTGATGAGGCAGTGCAATGGGCGACTATTTTATTTAGTGAAGCTAGCGCATTAAACTTTTCAATAGAAACCAAGATTTTTTTGCGAAAGGTTGATCCGCTTTACTGGCAGACACTCTTAGACTTATTAGAGCAAGGAAACGCTGATTTTACAGTGTTAATAAAACAGTTACAAGAAAGATTGAATCTCAAAGGTAAAGCTTTGTTTGCACCGTTACGCTTGGCATTGACCGGGCGTCACGATGGTCCTGAGCTGGCAAAATTATTTTTCCTGTTAGGCAGTGAAAAAATTCGCGAGAGAATACTCCATGCTAAAAATTTATAATACGTTAACGCAAAAAAAAGAAAAATTTACACCTATGCATGCTAAGAAAGTCGGACTGTATGTGTGCGGCATGACGGTCTATGATTTGTGTCATATTGGTCATGCGCGTGTGTTAGTGGCATTTGATGTGATGCTGCGATATTTAACCATGCAGGGTTATCAAGTTAATTATGTGCGTAATATCACCGATATCGACGATAAGATCATCAAACGCGCACAAGAAAATAATGAAAGCATGTCAGCGTTGACACAGCGCATGATAGCAGCGATGCATGAAGATTTCGCGCAATTAAATATTCTGCCACCGACACATGAACCACGAGCCACGGATGCTATCCCACAAATGTTGGATTTAATTCAAATCTTGCTGGATAAAGGCTATGCCTATCCGGCAGAAAATGGTGATATTTGTTATGCGGTGGAAAAATTTAAAACGTATGGTGAATTAGCGCATCAAAATTTGGAAAAATTACGCAGTGGTACACGCGTCGCTGTTGATTTGACAAAAAAAGATCCTCTAGATTTTGTATTATGGAAAAAAGCAAAACCCAACGAACCGAGTTGGGAATCTCCCTGGGGGGCAGGGCGTCCCGGTTGGCATATTGAATGTTCGGCGATGTCGATGGCCGCTTTAGGCGAACATTTTGATATCCACGGCGGTGGTTTGGATCTGGTGTTTCCTCATCATCAAAATGAAATTGCGCAATCCGAAGGAGCGACCGCCAAGAAATTTGTTAATACCTGGATCCATGTCGGTTTCGTGCAGACTAATCGCCAAAAAATGTCAAAGTCCTTAGGTAATTTTTTTACGCTGCGTGATGTCTTAAAGCAATATCCTGCAGAAGTGATCCGCTATTTCTTAGTGTCGAGTCATCATCGAAGTCCGATCAATTATAGCCAAGAAAATCTGCAAGCCGCACACGCGGCATTACAACGTTTATATACCAGTTTACGCGGCTTAGTCGGTAAAGCGCCGTCAAATTTTGATGCTAAGCAATTCTCCGGAGAATATCTAGAAAAATTTCAAACCGCGATGGATGATGACTTCAATACACCGGATGCCTTGGCGGTATTATTTGAATTGGCACGTGAAATTAATCGCTTGCGTGAAACAGATAGTAAGCAAGCGCAGCACTTTGCCGCCAGCTTGCAATATTTTGCGAGTATCTTAGGTATTTTACAACGAGATCCCGAACAGTTTTTAAAATTGGGTCCACAAGCAGATAATTCTGGTGCGGATAAAATAAATCAATTAATTGCTGCCCGCAATGGAGCACGAATGGCCAAAAATTGGCAAGAAGCCGATAGGATACGGGATGAGTTATTGAGTTTAGGCGTGGTATTGGAAGATACTGCCAAAGGAACCGAATGGCGAAGAAAATAAAAATTTAGATAATGATTAATTTTTTTTTCGTTTGAATTTCTTATATACCTCGTTATCATTGCGTTTTCCGATAAAAGCAATGATAACTATTTTTCCTTTTGAATCTACTCTGTAGATAATTCTATATTCACCTATATCAACTCGATGATAATCAGCAGTCCCTTTTAATTTTTTTGCATCTTGTGGAAATGGATTTCCTCTTAAGGCCTCCAAAGTCATCGCTAATTGTCTTCCTTGTTTAGTGGTTACTTGCTTTAAAAATTTTAAAGAATTTTTAGAAAGGCTAATTTTTAGCATTACGTAATGACTTTAAAAAATCTTCACTTTCTTTTTCGCTTACTAAACCCTCTATTTCCGAAGACTTTGCTAACATTTCCCATAATTTATCTTGAGCATCTTCTAATAGTTGATATTCTTTTATAGACAACACAACCGCAACGGGGCGTCCTTTTTTTTCAATAAGTACACTTTCGCTTTGGGCTGCGTCTAGCATACGACCAAACTCATTTTTTGCTTCTCTTGCTCCAAGGGTCAACATAGCTCACCTATAATGATTTATTAGATCCATTGTAGCTCTAATAAATCATTATAGCAACTATTTTTTCGAGTTTGTTGGCTGACTGCGAATTTGCCATTGATGAGTTTTTCGATGGTTAGCATAGATGCCGATACTCTGAGCCTTTAGCCGCTCGTCGAATAAAAGCACACTACAAAGTAATTTATTTAAGCGCCAAAACGAGGATTACTTGCTGTCATTAAGTTTTCTAAACTGTTAATTAATTTCTCTGCAATCTGGTTACTCGTGGTTTCGTGAAGCTTAACAAAACCCCGATGCTCTTTTAAAATAGGCTTATTATTTTCGATGATAGCTTTAATCTCATCAAGTTCATTACTATTCTGAAATTCGGCCCTTTTTTGAATAATATTTGTTGCTAAGCTTGAAATATTAGTAAGAATAGCTTGTTTCTTTTGACTAATATCTTTAAAAAATAAAGTGGTACATCCTTTTTTTAGTTGTTCAGATTTAATTTGAATAGCCCTTAAAGCTCCATTTGCAGCGATAATCAACTGCTGTTCTTTAAAAGTTTCGACTACAACACGGTGTTGATTGTGATCCAACCATTGAAAAGCCCGTTTGAATTCATCGCTGTCTTTAATGAGTGAGGGTAGCTTTTCTTTTAAGCCTACACACACGTCCGAGCATTGCGCGGGAGTGAGGTAGTAAAGAATGCTGTGAAAATCATCAGCACTTTTAAAGAGTGAGGGCAGATTTTCTTTTAAGGCTTCACACACAACCGTGCGTTGCGCGAGATTGAGGTAGCAAATAGTATTTTGAAAGTCCGAAACATTTTTAATGAATGAGGGTAATCGTTCTTTTAAAGTTTCACACAGGGCTGTGCATTGCACGGGAGTGAGGTGCCGCAAAACATAATTAAAATCAAAAACATTTTTAATGAGCGAGGGCAACCGTTCTTTTAAAGTTTCACACAGGGCTATGCATTGTTCGGGAGTGAGGTACTGCAAAGCATACCTAAAATCAGAAACATTTTTAATGAGTGAGGACA
>JBHGAL010000010.1:0-68506 GCA_041949685.1 Wolbachia endosymbiont of Folsomia candida | reverse complement strand
ACTTTTAATCTATTGGTCGATGGTTCGATTCCATCACGGCCCACCAGTAAAATCAGGGTCTTTCGGGTCTTTCCCATTTTAGGGGGCAGAGCCGCGTACTGTCAGGACCCATTCTGACGCCGCATTCTTATATAAAGCTCGATCTCTATAAAACTTTTTTTAAAACTTAACCTCAATCAGGGAGAATAAAATGCAACTTTTTAATTTACCCACCTACGAACAACCCTTTACGCATTTTGAATTAGATTTAACTGAAAATGAACGTCGTATCTTAGATAGTTTATGCATTAAAAAACATCTGCAGTTTGCTTTAGCTATTACTAAAAAGGAGTTACAAAATAGCTTAGATAGCGCGCATTCCAAAAAAGAAACCGATATTTTTGAAAAAATAAAGAATTTTTTGATGCTCATAGGTGAAGGTGAAAATGGATCTGATACCTGTTCTGTATTGGCTAATTTACTATTAAAAATTTCAATTAAAGCATTGAACTCGTTTGAACAAGAAAGTGCTTATATTATATTTCGTGCTTTTATACCTAATGAAGGATTTAAAATTCCACGATGGCACCAAGATGGTTATTATTTTGCTCCTTATTCGCAGGAATATTTAAAGTCTCCGATTGTAAAAGCTGCAATCCCTTTAACAGGAGCAGGTACATTATTTTATAATGTATCTCCTATTGAAAAGGAAGAATTTCGCAAAAAAAGGATAACAGGTGATGATCGAATACAACTTTCTGAATTTCTAAATGATGCATCGAAGATAGAGTCTACGCCAAAAGGATATGGAACTGTATTTATTGTTGGTGAGCGAGGAGCTATGCATTCAGAGCCTTATATGACCACGACGCGGCTTTATATGTCTCTGATCCCAGGAAATGAAAAACAAATTCAGGAATATGATAAAAAACAAAAAATGGTGGACGAAATGCATCAAGCTGGAAAAACCGACGATGAAATAAATAAGGCTGTTGTAAAATATATGGAGGATTGTGTGAAAAAATTTAAGGAAAATTTGAAAAAATAAAATTAGGGATCATTATTAGCTTTTTAGACATATTGAGATAAACTTCTTTTACTGAATCACCATAGGGACAATAAGAAGTGACTATTAAAATTAATGATCCTCATGATCGACTGTTTAGAAATTTTTTGGCTGATATTAACAAAGCAAAAGTTTTTCTAGAAACATACTTACCTGAAAATATTAAAAAACAATGTGATTTTTCTGCTTTAAGCTTTAAACCTGGGTCTTTTGTAGAAAAAGATTTGAAGCATCATTTTTCTGATATTCTCTATTCAGTCAAAATTGCAGGAACACAAGCCTATATTTACACATTAATCGAACACGAAACCACACCTCGAAAATTAACCCCTTTCAAACTATTGCGTTACCAAATCGCCATTATGAAACAGCATTTGGATCAAGGGCATCAAACTTTACCTATCGTAGTCCCTTTGCTTTTCTATCGGGGTAAAAAAAGCCCGTATCCTTTTACTACTGATATTATGGATTGCTTTGAAAATAAAGATTTAGCCCAACAGACTTTCTTAAAACCATATTTTCTCATTGATATCACCGTTATTCCTGATGAAGAGCTACGTACCCATAGAGGAATAGCTATATTGGAGCTGATTCAAAAGAATATTCATAAGAGAGACGCACTGGAATTTATACAAGATATCGCTTTACAAGTGGCCAAGCACCTCCTAACACATGAACAATTTAAGAGTTTGCTGTATTATATAAGCCAAGAGGGCGAATCTAAGGATTTTAAGGAGTTTTACTCTTCTTTGTCCGAAGCGCTTCCAAATTTCAGAGAGGATATTATGACTTTAGCTCAACAGTTAAAACAAGAAGGCCGGCATGAAGGCGAATTATCGCTTGCTAAAAAACTGCTTAATCGAGGGATCGATTTCGATCTTATCAAAAGTGCCGGTGGATTTTCTGAACAAGAATTAATCGAGTTAGAAAAAGCCTAGTTTTCTAACTCGAAAACTACTGTGTGGGACATCATGACTTTCATTGCTTCGGTTCGTTTGCATTGATTTTCTTTTTTAAGGCATTGTTCTATCTCTAGGGAATACTTCTTTTAGTCATGGTCGCTGGTTACATGAATATTTTAAAACTAAAATATATTTTTTAAAGTCGATAATATAAGGTAAATCTTTTCCTTATTTAATTTAAATTAAATATATTTATTGACTTGCTTACTCGTCTATTTATGGACTAATATCAGATCACATTCGATATTTTGAAAAGGAGAAAAAAAATGAATTTAGATAATCAAACTGACATTACGCCAAAAATTACTTTATCGATCTCTCCACAGAAATTAGATTATTCTCTTACAGAAACCCAAATACAAATTTTTTCACCTGTTCCGCACGATCCAATTGCAAAAGAAATCGATAAATTACTTCGTTTAGAAACTTGCTTTCGCGCGCACTCTGTCCCTGTTTCGCCTACTGCAAAAATTGTGCATCATGCCATAGTGCTGGATGTGAGTAGCAGTATGCGGCGTGAAAGAATAGAAATGGCTAAAAGCTCGATTAAAAGTCTCATTAAGTTCATTAGAGAATCGGATGCAAAAGCTTTAATTAGTTTAATTAGTTTCAGCAGTAAAGTTACACGTATTTTTACATTTCAGCCAATAGCAGAACTAACAGAAAAAAAATTAGAAAATTTTTTAAAGCAAGTAATTTTAAGTTGGGGTACGCGCATCGATCTAGGCGTATTAGAAGTATTAGCACTTGATGAGAATAAAGAGACCAACGTACAAGATGGACTTATATTTTTATTAACCGATGGAGTTAACGACCGGAAAGCAGGACTTGCTCTATCGGTCATGCGAGCTTTTCTTGATAAGAGAGAGAGCTTGCCTAGGATTATCGGTTTGGGGATAGGTGAAAAATATGACGCTTCTTATGTGGTGCAGTTACTGAATAAGTCACCCTGGATGCATATAAAAAACTTGGATACAGCTTCTTTGGTCAACGAAAAAGATAAAATTATACATCAATTAAAAGGCGAATGGGTGTCAGTGGATTTGATAATAAGATCATTAAATCAGTATATTTGTATTCCAATAGCGAGCGTCGATATTACGGATAAATTTAGTATTAGCTTAACTCCCGATGATTTAATGGCAGGAGGATTTTTAGACAAAACCGCTGTAGATGAGTTTTTTAATGCGAGAGAAGTTAACATTGGCATGGTGAGAAGTAATTCAGAATCGCTGGCCGTTAATCATCAAATCGGATTTTGCAATGAGGTATTGATACCCTATTTTGAATCTGCAATAGCTAATTTTGAGAAGCAATCCTTCACTGGCTCGCTGTCCTTATCAGACAAGAATAGGGCGCTGGCTTTATTTAGAATAATACCCTGGACGACCGTGCAAGGATTCGAAAAGATTCAAGCAAGGCGATGGAATGTATCAAGAGAACATGCGATCGATATTCAGGATGCAGAATTGCATTGCGAACCCAACAATGATCCAAACTATAATAAACTCCGATTAAGACTCAAGGAAATAGTAGAAGGAAAAAAACTCAGCAAGGAAATCGGCGCTAAATTAATTTCAGAATCATCAGCGAGTGCAAGTCACACCACATTTCGCGGAAATAGAAATACTGCGCAGGAAAAGCAGTTAATCGATCCATTTAGTTTGCATGATTTCGCTGAGATAGATGAAGATCAAGATACCATCCAAAAGGCTTATCTTTTCTTGGTAATGAACAATGTAGCCGGTAGCATACAACTACATCCTTGCCGCTATGAAAAGTCTACCATACGTGCTTTAAAAGAGAATTCAGAAAAAAACTACGCTTATACTAAATCGTTGTTACCACCTGGACCCTATGAGCAAGGGATAAAAAGTAAGAGCAGTATTGTGCTGTTTAAGAAAGACGAACTATTGACTGATTACCTCAAAACAGGAGCTGATTATTCAAAACTTCAAGTCGATACCCACCAAGTTCATCAAACTGCAGATTGCCAGCATATTTTTGTATGCTCTACGTCAACCCAAGGCTTTAGTGAAGAAACCTTCCTGCGAGCTAGAAAGTTTATGCAAGATTTAGTACAAAATAGTGCGCGCGGCGATAACTTTAGTTTAATTTCTTACAATACCAGTTCCACGATTATTGTTGAAAATAAATCGGTAGAAAAGACCGAAGACAAAGAATTGATATTAAAAGGCATAGAAAACTTAGCGCTATGTGCCCTTGAAGAAAATAAAGGATCTTCTCCTTCCTTAGGTTTAGCCCGTTCACTCAGTTTATGGGCGGACTCAATAAACCTAACCGGTGATGAAGAAAATTATTATCCTCCTCATACTAAAATATATTTATTTATGGGTGAACGTGAGAATAACTACGATTTTGTTGATGATTATGATGTTTTAAAGAGAAAGTACCAAGCTTACGACAATAGTAGTGCAGAAGATGATCCTGATGGTTCGAACATCGAAAAATTCAATCTGTTATTGCATAGTGGTGATGAAGTAATGCTTCCTCGGTATCGGGCTAAGGAGTTAGTCGATTATTTTTCAAATAACCATACACCTAATGATAAAGTACCGCACTTTACTATTTTCACCGAATGCAATCGTTTCCCTTCCTTTATACAAAAATTTTTAGAAATGTATTCCTATAGTTTTGGTGAAGGAATTGTTGAGAAACAAGACCTTTCAGTAGTAGCAAAGCGTGAAGAAATGAAAGGAAATGGATCAAACAGTCCGTTTTTTAGCAGTCATGTTCAAGCTTTAGAAACCAGTGAGCCAAGTGCTGCTACAAGTCATGCGCAATGTAGCCCCTGATAGGATACGTTGATGGGTTATTTATAAACCTCGCCAATGCAGAAACGAAATTTTTAAAAAAACTGTAAGTGTGGTTCGTATCAGTTACGCGATTGAGTTTTTTTTCAAATGACCGCTGTAAAGAAGTAAAATTAAGGGCAATGGCATAATCTATAAGAAGTTTAGTTTCTACGTTTATAAATAGCTAGCTAATTGTTATTTTAATTAAATTTATCCTATAGATTTATTCTTAACGTTTTATTAAGTCAAAAATAAAATGACGAGCTTTAAAAAATAAATCATCCAATTAACTTATTTTATTCTATTGGTATAGTTAATAGGTCATAATTAAATTGCGGTCTTATCTACAAGGAAGTAGGTTTATGCCTAAGTTAAATAATGATGAAAGAAAGTTTCTGGAGCTAGCCTATCAGGAAGCTATGATAGGTTTAAAAAAAGGAGGGATTCCGGTCGGAGCTGTTTTAGTAGTGGGTGATAAAGTAGTTGCAAAAGGATACAATAAACGTATCCAAGAACAAAGTATGATCAGACATGGTGAAACCGATTGTATAGAAAATACCAAGCGTAAAGTTCCTGCGGAAGATTTACAGACCGCAACACTTTATACGACTTTATCACCCTGCTATATGTGTGCGGGTGCAATTCTATTAAACAAAATACCCCGAGTTATCATTGGAGAAAATAAAACCTTTGAACAATCTGAATTATGGTTAAAACAGAATCAAACGGAAATTATTGTAGTTAACTATGAAAAATATGTAACGATGATGTTAACGTTTATCAAAAAAAATCTTAAACTTTGGGCAGAAGATATTGGCTTAACAGAACAACAAACCTTAAATAAATATAAAGATCTGTTTGCTAGTTAGTATGCTAAAAATAAAAAGTTTCTAATTGATAAGATTTTGAATAATACTATGGGTTGGTTCGGAGCGGTTTAAGGTATAAAAATGAAATTCTTTGACGCCGTTTTGCAATAAACCGTGACAAAGTTTGCTAACAAATTCAATGCCAATTTCTTGTAAGGAAATAGGGTCATCAGAGTAAGTTTTAAGATGTTTATGTAACCATAAAGGAATTTCTGCACCACAGGCGGTGGAAAATTGCATAAGTTTTTGATAATTCATAATCGGTGTAATGCCGGGAATAATCGGAATACGGATAGAAAATTTATCGCATGCTTCTATAAATCGAAAATAAGCATCACTATTAAAAAAAAATTGTGTAATAGCACTATTTGCGCCGGCTTCAATTTTCCGTTTGAAATTTTCGATATCCCTAGTCGGGCTAGTAGCGCGCGGATGAAATTCAGGATAGGCGGCTACAATGATATGAAAATAATCGTCGGTCATTTTACGTATGGCAGTGATTAGTTCAGTTGCATCATTGAATTCAATTTCTATCTGTGTATTATCGTTAGGTAAATCGCCTTGAATCACCAATAATTGCTTAATACCTAATTGTTTATATTCGCAGAGTAACTCTCGTAAACGCTGACGGGTCATATTTACACAGGAAATATGTGGTGTGGCGGCAATTCCATGCTCGACGAATTGTCGCACCACTTCCAATGACTTTTGTTGCAGTGATCCACCGGCACCAAAAGTCACAGAAAAATACTTTGGTTTAAGTTGACATAATTCCTGTCGAGCTTGATTCAGATCATCTAAGCCTTTTTTTGTTTTTGGAGGAAATACTTCAAAACTAAAACTAAATTTTCGACAAACTGACATGAGAGGACTCCTTCCTCGCTAAGCGTTGGGCAATAAGATTAGTATCTTCACGCAGTAATTTAGCAGCGCCTACCATATAGCGTAATGCGGCGGTAACTTCAGGCCAATTACGAGTTTTTAAGCCACAATCTGGATTTACCCATAGACGTTCAATAGGAATATAACGTAAGGCATGTTGTAGTTGTTCGATCATTTCATCTTGTGAGGGGATACGCGGTGAGTGGATATCATAAACTCCCGGCCCAATTTCATTCGGATAAGAAAAATTTTCAAATGCTTGTAAAAGTTCCATTTTTGAACGCGAACTTTCCAGTGTAATGACATCCGCATCGAGTGCGGCAATGGCTGCTATGACATCATTAAATTCTGAATAGCACATGTGTGTATGTATTTGTGTGCTATCTTTGACACCGCAGGAAGCAATACGGAATGAAAATACTGCCCAATCTAAATAATTTTGCCAATCTTTACGACGTAAAGGTAGCATTTCGCGAAAAGCGGGCTCATCAATTTGAATAATCTGAATACCGGCTTTTTCAAGATCGACGACTTCATCACGTAAAGCCAATGCAATTTGCAAGGCAGTTGCCGGGTGTGGTTGATCATCACGAACGAAAGACCAAGCTAATATCGTTACAGGACCGGTTAACATGCCTTTGAGCGGGCGTTTGGTTAAGCTTTGACTATACGCTGACCATTCGACGGTCATCGCTTGAGGACGGCTGACATCGCCGTAAATAATGGGTGGCTTGACGCAGCGGGATCCATAACTTTGTACCCAGCCATTTTTAGTGAAAGCAAAACCGTTGAGCAGTTCGCCAAAATACTCAACCATGTCATTGCGTTCGGCTTCGCCATGGACTAAGACATCTAAATCCAGCGCTTCTTGCTGAACGATCACATCGGCAATTTGTTGTTTTATTTTTTGTTGGTAGATTTCATGCGACATTTTTCCTGATTTATATTCTTGACGAATTTTTCGGATATCAGAGGTTTGCGGAAACGAACCGATAGTGGTAGTGGGTAATAAAGGCAATTTTAAAGATAATTTTTGTTGTTCGGCACGGGAAATATAATCCGAGTTGCGTTTGGCAAGATTCTGGGTAACAGATTTAACACGACTCTGTACTAAGCTATTATGGATACGTTGCGATGAATTACGTGATTGCAACGCAGCTTTATTTTCATTTAATGCGGCTACAATGTCAGGTTCATTAGAATTTAAAGCGCGAGATAATAAAGATATTTCAGTTAGTTTCTGTTTAGCAAAAGCAAGCCAATTTTTTATTTCTCCATCTAGTTTCGTTTCGTTATCTAAATCAACTGGGGAATGAAGTAGTGAGCAACTGCTGCCTATCCATAAGTTATCACCATAAATCTTATGAATAGGTTTTAAATTAGTTAATATTTCATTTAAATCAGCTCGCCAAATATTACGTCCATTTATCAGCCCCAGGGAAAGGATTTTATCTTTGGCAAAATGTTCTAAAAAATTGTTTAATTGTTCAGGTGCAGTACAGCAATCGATATGCAAACCATCAATCGGTAATTGTTTTAAAATCTCTAACTGATCATTAGCAGAACCAAAATAAGTTGCAAATAAACAATGTAAATTTTCAAAATTTAATTGTTGATAAGCTTTTAAGTAAGCCTGTTGCCAAGTTTCAGGTAAATCTAATACCAAAATAGGTTCATCTAATTGCATCCATTGTATATTTCTGGCGCGAAATTTAGCAAAAATTTGATTGTAAATAGGCAATAAATTATTTAATAAATTTAATTTATCAAATTCTGGCTGAGTTTTACCTAACCAAAGATAGGTTAAGGGTCCGAGTAGCACTGGTTTTACTCGATAACCTTTGGCTAGCGCTCGATCGATGGATGCAAATAAATAATCAGTGCTTAACTGAAAATTTTGATTTGGACTAAATTCAGGAACAATATAATGATAATTGGTGTTAAACCATTTGGTCATTTCGCATGCCGTGGTTTCTTTTACGTTAGGAGCTTGGCCGCGGCCCATGCAAAATATCGTGTTTAGATCAATATTTTTATTCCTATCTTCAAAACGTTCGGGAATAACGCCCAACAGAGCGCTATGATCTAAGACATGGTCATACCAAGAAAAATCACCGACAGTAATAAAATCAAGACCTGCTTCAGCTTGCATATGCCAATTTATCTCTTCAATTTGTTGGCCAATTTGTTGTAGTTCATCGAGAGAAATTTCCTCGCGCCAATAGCGTTCAACGGCTTTTTTCATTTCCCGATTGGCACCAATGCGCGGTAGACCAAGCACATGTGATTGATTTGAGCGAATAGACATAATATTTTCCCTAAAAAAAGCTAAAAAATCCTTTTTTGAATAACTAAAAATTAAATAATATTAAAAGCCTGTTTTAATGTCAGGGTATAAATCCTAGTGCATTAAAACAGGCTAATCATAGACGGTAAAAATAAGTAGAATAAAAGCAGTACCTGTGAGGCATGCTTCATAGATATGAAGTCCTTAAAGTAGCAACAATAATCATCCATGACAATTCACTCTTAGTTGGTCTTACGACTAAAAATAAGTAGCGAAAAAAAACCACCTGGCTAAAGCTGCGGTGGTTTTTATGACGCTTTAGCTAAACTTAATATAGCGCCAGCAAGCTGTAGCTCAAATCGGCGCTGATAAAACAAAAAAATTATAAATGAAAATTAAAAGCAATGCAAGGTGCCCACATTTTTATTTAGATAGACAACAATCAAAAATTCAGATAAATTTATGTTGTGATTTTAAAAGGATATAGTATGCAAGAGGAGATGATTAACGCCAGAAAATTAATGGATATGGCCAATAAATTTTCTGGATATAGGATTGATCCGAAGTATTTTCCCTTGATGTTTGAATCTCCATTTATTTTAGAAGCTTTAAACCATATCTATATTTTGCGCCGTAATCGAAAACTTAACAGCGATGACACTCAGGAGATAAAACAAGTTTTTCAAGAAAATTTTAGATTTTTTAAAAAACTATATAGTAAAAAATATTTGATTTTATCGGTAGTATTTTTTACTTTACTGCTATTTTCAGGGGCTGGTTGTGTGTATTTGCCGATTATATTTGTTCCTTTAGTTTTTATTTTCTGTGTTTGTTTAATTGTATGCAGCTGTTTAATAAATATTAAGAGCCGTCCCCTCAATATATCTGAGATGCGTGATAGCTGTAAACATGAATTATTTGAATTAAAACGTAGTCTGGATCAATTAAAAAATTCATTAGTCGATAAATACCAAGTTAGAGCTGCTCATGTTGATAATATCGATACATCAGTAGTTGTTAATCAAGCTGGAAATTCTCAAAAGAAAAAAAAATCAGTCTCGTTTGCACCTAAGCTAAATGAGCTAAATATGTTTTTTATTGAAAGTCATGAAACGAGATCTCGGGCGAATAGTTACGAAAGTAATGGAAATTTACAACCTAAAGCATGAAAAAATAAGATTTTTATCCTGCACTTTTGTTATTTTGTAAAACTACCATGCTTTTTAATAGATTTAATGCTTCAAATAATTGGTAATCATCTTTCACTAAATCATTGTTATTGATAGTTGCAGGAGAAAAAATAGTTTTTTCTGTCGCATTACCATTTTTTAAATGTCCTTTTAATTCCGATTCATGCAGATAAATAGGTTCAGAAGCATTTTCGCTCAAGGAATTTATCTTCAATTCATCCAAGGTGATATCAGGAGAAATACCTGAAGCTTGGATAGAGCGACCCGAAGGTGTGTAATATAGCGCGGTGGTTAATTTAAGTGCGGTTGTCTCGTCCAATGGAATAACGGTTTGCACCGATCCTTTCCCAAAACTTTTGGTTCCTAAAATGACGGCGCGTTTATTATCTTGTAGTGCACCTGCAACGATTTCGGCTCCGGAAGCGCTACCTTGATTGATCAAAACGATCAATGTACCGGCATAAACTTGATCATTCGGTTTGGCAGTAATTTTCATATTCGCTTCGGAGGATTGACCTTGTGTTGTGACTAACACTTGATTGAATAGCATTTTCTTAGTATCAAGAAAAGCATTGGTGACATCTGCAGCGGAAGTTAATAATCCTCCAGGATTATTTCTTAAATCCAGTACTAAACCCTTAATCGGTGTTTTTTGTTGGTGCTGTAATTTTGAAACCATTTGATCTAAGTCATGGCGTGTACTGGACTGAAAACTATTAATACGGATATAAGCATAGTCAGGTTCTAACATGCGTCCTTTAACACTTTGGATACGGATAACGCCACGTTTTAAATTAACTAAGAGTGGTTTATGCAGACCCTGTCTTATTACCGTCAATTGTATGGAACTGCCTTTTTCGCCACGCATTTTTCTTACTGCTTCGCGTAAATTCAAGCCTTGAATAGACGCGTTATTAATCCGTATGATCAAATCACCTGACTTAATGCCGGCTTTTTGTGCAGGCCCATCATCAATCGGTGTTACGACACGTAACAAACCTTCTTCCATGCCCACTTCGAGTCCTAAACCACTGAATTCTCCGGTTGTTGCTGTTTGTAAATCTTTTAAATCGTCGGCATTTAAAAAACTTGAATGTGGATCGAGTCCACTCGCCATGCCTTGCATGGCATTTTGTAATAGTTCATGTTCGGAAGTTTTTTGCACATACTCATTTTTGATAATGTCTAGCTCGCGATTGAATCGTAATACATCTTGTGAAAGTTTATCCTCTGGAGAAGGCGCTGTTTTAGCTTGGCCTGAAAAAGGTGAGGGACTAAAACCTAATAAAGAACAGGTAAGGAAGAAGAAAAATAGCATTTTTAATTTTTTCATACGGGTTTATCCTTTTATTTACTATTTGCACAAAATTACTCTTCCGAAAATCCGCAGGGTGCAGGTTGCATGTGCCACTTTTTTTTGGCTACTCTATTTATAGTGTAATTGACTTTAATGGATTTGCGAGGTGAGGCACTGAAAAATGCTAATTTATTGACCAATAAACGCAGGGTTGAGAGCTGAGTTATTCTAGCGTGAGTAAGCTTTGACCAGTCATTTCTTTGGGTTTAGGTAAATTTAATAAGCTTAAAAGAGTAGGGGCGATATCAGCCAAGCTAGCGTGTTTGACTGGATTTATTTTTGCAGGGCGGCCGATATAGATAAATGGGACGGGTTCATTGGTATGCGCGGTATGCGCTTGTTGAGTTTTTTCATCAAACATACATTCTGCATTACCATGATCGGCGGTAATGATGGCTTCACCATCATATTCTTGCAAGCAAGCAGTGATTTTTCCAATACAGTCATCAATACAGCGAATACCTAGTAAAGTTGCGGCTAAATTTCCGGTATGACCGAGCATATCAGGATTCGCAAAGTTACAAATGATAACATCATATTTTTTTTCTTTAATGTCTTGTAGCAAATGTTGCGTAATTTCGATAGCACTCATATTAGGTGTTAGATCATACGTGCTGACTTTCTTTGAAGGTATTAAGACACGCGTTTCATTAGGTGCAGGGACTTCGTTCCCGCCATTAAAAAAGAACGTGACATGCGCATATTTTTCAGTTTCTGCAATGCGTAATTGTGTCAAATGATGCTGGGCTAGATATTCACCTAAACCATTGCGTAAAGTTTGTTGTGGAAAAGCAATTTGACTTGGAATGTTGCTTGCATATTCTGTTAAGGAGATAAATCCAGCTAAGTGTGCTTGTGTGTGTCGATCAAAACCAGAAAACTGCGTATCAAGAAAAGCATGGCTCAATTGACGCGCGCGATCAGCACGAAAATTCATAAAAATAACCAGATCGCCATCTTCAATTTTTACCGCTGGTTTATTTACACCGTGTATGGTAGTGGGAGAGACGAATTCATCGCTTTCACCTCGATCATAGGCCGATTGCAAGCCTAGTAAAGCCGTTGCCGCAGTGTAGCGTGCCTCACCTAAGGTTAAACAATCATACGCTGCTTGCGTACGCTCCCAACGTTTATCTCTATCCATCGCGTAATAACGACCGATTAGACTGACAATTTTGCCAAGACCTAGTTGGCTGCATTTTTTTTCTAGATTTTCTAGGTAGCTGGTTGCACTTTTCGGTGGAGTATCACGACCATCGAGAAAAGGATGTAAATAACAATCTTGAATTCCTTGCTGAGCAGCGAATTCAAGTAAGGCGTACCAATGTTGTTCATGACTGTGGATACCGCCAGGCGATAATAGTCCTAGAATATGGAGCGATTTTTGACTGGCTTTGATTTTTTTAAATCCGGCGAGCAAACAAGGATTTTTAAAAAATTCTCCGGTTTCTATTTCTTTATTAATGCGACTCAAATCTTGATAGAGTACTCGGCCGGCGCCCATGGTGAGGTGACCGACTTCTGAATTACCCATTTGACCGGCGGGTAATCCTACGGCTAGGCCGGATGCATCTAGTAGTGTGTGTGGGCAGGTTCGCATCAGTTGGTCCCAATGCGGTGTATTCGCTATGGCAATGGCATTGTGTTCTTTTCCTGTTCGATGACCCCAGCCATCTAATATGAGTAATAGAATAGGACGTGGATTGAGTTTAGACTTAGGCATAGTTTAAAACCTTCTTCTTAATATGGTTTGCTGATTGTTGGGCTCAAAAAGATATTCTTTTACTTTGCGACGGTATTGCCATACCAATAAAAATATACCGATGATTTCAGCTAAGATTGTAGCCCACCAAATACCGTAACCGCCAAAACCATAAGATAACGCGATAGCACCTAAGGGTAAAGCGATGATCCAAAATATTAAAACCGAAGTAAACAGTGTAAATCGCGTATCCTTTAAACCGCGTAAGGCACCAAATAGCGCAAAGCGTGGTGCTTCAAAGAGTTGCACTAACGCCGCAAGCGCTAAAAATTCTTTTGCTAGGCGCACAATAGTGGCATTTTTAATATCGTGGAGATTAAAGTCGATAGCAATCAGTTTTTCTGGAAATCCCCAGTACAGTAGGGTAACCAATAACATAAACGCACTCGCATAAAACATACCCACATATGTCGCGTTATTCACCGCTTTTTTATTATTCTGACCAACACTATGACCTACGCGAATGGTAATACCCTGAGCAAGTGCAAACGTTACTATCGAAAATAGCCAGAAAAATTGTAATGCAATTTGATTAGCACTCAGTGTATCAGCGCTAATGCGACCCATGAGTATACTCATGGCTAGAAAGAAACCGACTTCGAAAAAATAGGTTAAACCTAAAGGCAAGCCGACTTGAAAAATTTCATGCAATTGCGGAATTATTTTTCTCCAGCGCGGAAATTTAAAATAAATTCGATAACTTTTATTTAAGCAAAAATATAAACTAAATCCTAAGGTGATGATCCAAAAAGTCATGGCAGCACCCCAACCAATTCCAGCAATACCTAAATTAGGGAACCCGAATTTTCCAAACATTAAACTATAGTTGAAAAAAATACTTAGTGGAACAAATAGCAAACTAAACGTCAAATTGGTTTTGGTTCGGCCTAAGCCCGCAACAAATTGTAATAATACGGTAATAATAAAATCAGGAATAATCGCCCAAGTAAGACCATGGAGATAAAATTGGGCTAATTTAACCGTCGCAGGTGCTTGACCGAAAAATAAAAATATCGGTGAAAGATTCCATAATAATAGCATGGCCGGCAGCATTAAAACGATAGCGAGTGATAGACCGGCGTAAAATACATAAGATATCTCGTCATTTTTTTTTGCGCCGTAATATCGGGCCACTAAAGTGGTAATCGACGAAAGCGTTCCCCAAATAATCACCATTAATGTGGTAAATACCCAGTTCACTAAGGCTCCAGCAGCGAGACTGGTTGCTCCGAGATGAGCAAGAAATATATTTGAAAAAAATCCGACTGAGGTTTCAATAATACCGCTCATAATCAGCGGAATGGCTAAAACTAATAGAATTTTGCTTTCAGCAAAAAAAGTTTTGTAATAATGAACTACCGGCATGACATGAAAAATTTACGTTTTGATGAATATTTCTACCATTTTGGCTAGATTTAAACCTAAAGTCTAGGAATCAATTTGCACCAATAGTAGAAGCGAGTATAAAAAATCAGCGTCATGGCGAGCGAATATAATGAGCGTGGCCATCCATTGATTGCCGCGCACCTACGGTGCTCGCAATGACGATCGATATTCTAGGTGCAGCAATGACAATCGATATTTTACGTGCTTAATTCGTTTTATGTATTTTGACCAATAAAAATACACCAAACAGGATCATCGGAATAGAAAGTAATTGGCCCATGGTTAACCAATTCCATGCAAGGAAGCCTAATTGTGCATCCGGTTGGCGGAAAAATTCGAGAATAAAACGGAAGATACCATATAAAATGGCAAACCAGGCTGAAACGGCCATGCGCGGTCTTTTTTTACTCGAATAAATCCAGAGAATAACGAATAGTACCACTCCCTCAAAAAAGAACTCATACAGTTGCGAAGGATGCCTTGGTAGACCTCCGGCATGTGGAAAGACCATGGCCCAAGGGACATCGGTGATTCGACCCCATAATTCTCCATTGATAAAGTTACCAATTCGGCCGGCCGCAAGTCCCACAGGTACCAGAGGAGCACCAAAATCGGTAATATCAAAAAAATGTTTTCCGGTTTTTCGGCTAAACAAATAGAAAGCGACTAAAACGCCTAGGAGACCTCCATGAAACGACATGCCGCCCTGCCAAACTTGAAAAATAATCCAGGGATGGCTTAAGAAGTTGCCTAAGTCATAAAACAACATGTAACCCACACGCCCACCTAAAATAACGCCAAGCGCGGAATAAAAAAGCAGATCACTGACTTCGTCAGTAGTCCAACCACTATTTGGTTTTTTAGCACGATAGGTAGCGAGTAACCAAGCGCCTATAAATCCAAGTGCATACATAAGCCCATACCAATGAACCTTAAGTGGTCCAAGGCTAAATGCAATCGGATTCATCGTAGGGTAGATCAACATAATTTAATCCTGATGATGAGCAACCACTAAGTATTGCTGACTATAATGTGCACTGTGAAATATCCAAATATTCGTGGCTTTGCTAATGCCTTTGTAAGAGGGTAAAAATATCACGATGCCGATTAGTAATAATAGGGCTGGAGGTATTCTTTCATAATGTACACTCTTATGTTGTGAGTATAATTCAAAACCCCGTGCTAAACGATAGCGCAGCCAAAATATTAAGCTGGTTAAGCCAATCAGGACAAGAAAATAAAGTGAGGAGCTAAAAAATACGCGCAGCATATTCGCCGTATTGATTTGATCGCTATCAAATAAACTGATTGGAATATTACTCAAAAAAATGCAAGCCATTAAAATTATCGGCAATGCGATAGGGTAAATCCCTTTTTTGGCAAATTGCCATAGAATTAATATCGGAATACTCAGCAAAGGGAAATAATATATCCAACCTAAAGGTGATAGTAATAACATACCTAAGATAATGACTGAGAAATCAAGATCCACTTTTTGTTCCGCTAGCATATTAACCGAAGGTCGCAAAAATCGAATAATTGCTAGAAAAAAAACTCCAGCAAGCAGTGGATAGACATAGGTGATGAGTCCAGGAATGGGTAACACAGCCATATTACTTTCTATGCCGCCGAATAAACGTAATAAAAAGCCATAAATTGAGACATTCCAACTTGAAGCAGCCCACTTTATTTGTTGACAGGCCTGATAATAGTCAGCGTAGCTGTCTAGGCCTAAAAACCAGGCAGCGATCAAGGCACAACTGAGAAGAGTTGCAAAAAATGCGCATAAGCCACGCCATTCTTTGCGCATAAGAAAATAAAATAAAAATAAACCGATAAAAGGTTTTAAACTTGTCGCTATCCCTAAAAAAATCGCAGCGCGGATAGTTTTTTCATCACGTGCTGCACGCCATCCTAATGCCAGTAACGGCAGCAGAAATAAACTGACTTGACCAAATTGTAAGGTCGAAAAAGTAGGGAAATAACTGAATAAGGCAATTAATAACAATACTGCGCAGGACGCTGAAAAAGTCTGTTGATCAAGTTTTTGTTGTATTAATAAAATTCCTAAGGCTCCGGCCAATAGCGAAAGCAAAGTCCACAAGAATAATGCATGCGGATAACTAAGATAGGCTAATGGAAAGCTTATCAGTGTAAAAAAAGGGGGATTTAAATTACTCCCTAATTTAAGGACTTTGGAGTGTGTCGGTTTAGCAGGCTTAGTATGCGAAGAGGTATTCAGTTTATTTTTGACAAAATAAATCGGCGTATAGATGTTTTTCCCTTGGATAAACATTTGCTGTGAGTGATAAAATTTTCCAAAGTCACTATACAGAATATTAGTTTTTCCTAACGTCAGCGGGTAAACAAAATTAAGGAGTAATATTATCGCAAGTAGAATGACGACACTCGGCAAAAGTAAAGAATGAGAGATTTTTTTAAATGACATATAAAAAATCAGCTTCTATACGTACAGCGATGACTTAAGCCAGCAAGTTGTAGTTTATACGTAAGTTGTTGAGAACTCTTATTATTGGGTAATGGCCCAACGACTACTTGATAATAATAGCGTTTATGAATAGAGGTGGTTTTTACGTTGACCGGGGATCGAGTCCATTGTTTAACTAATAAAGCGAGTTTTTGTGCGGCTGCACGTTGTTTAAACAAGCCTAATTGAATATAAGGGGCCTGTTTTTTGGTTTGCAGGTAACCGTGATAGCTTTCTCTGCGTATGGAAGCATTATTGGAAGCGAGACGTGTAATGCCAGGTGTAATGGCGACCACGGAAACCGGCGCTGTGCCAGTACCGGTCATATCCAGTTTTTTTGCAGCGGCATAAGAAAGATCGATCAAACGATTGTTAACAAAAGGACCTCTGTCATTGACTTTAACGATAATTTTTTTTCCATTACGTAGATTAGTTACTTGTAAATAAGTAGGGAGTGGCAGCGTTTTATGGGCTGCAGTCATGCCGGCTACATTATAAATTTCACCATTCGAGGTTTTAAAATCATGAAACTTCATACCATACCATGAGGCAATGCCTCGAGCATGATACCCTCTAGCGCTTTTCATCACATAGTAACGACGGCCAAAAACCACATACGATTTGGGGTTGCCGTGTTTACTTAAAGGTTCTGCTTTAGGGACCGCATTAGGAATCCGATTCGCGTTAATTCTAAAACAGGGTGCTTTATCGTGTCGTAGATGGTAACGATAATTAGTACTGGAGGTGGAGGAGCAGGCTCCTAGACTTAGTGTAAGTACACATACAGTAAATCCAGAAATAATTCTAAAAAATAAGCTTCCTTGCTTAGCATTATTTTTTCTTGACATGAGGTTGATGCTCTTGTTGGTGAAGATGATGGATTAATTCACTTAATTGAAAAACTGCCATTGCATACAGTGAGCTGGAATTATAATGTTTAATAGTTTGGAAGTCATTAAATCCTAACCAGTATTCATTGCCATGCTTGAGTGGTAGTACAATCAGGAAGGTTTTAAGTTGTGAAGATACGTGTTTTTTAGGAAGGATACGATATTTTTCAAAATCTTTAACAGTGAAATTCTCCTGAGATTGTGGTAGGTGTAACAGTGCTTGGGGCGAAAAACTTGCGGGTATGGCAACTGGACCCGATTTAGCCCAGCCAAAGGAATGTAAATAATTGGCAATACTAAGAATAGCATCGTCGGAGTTATTGATGAGATCACTATAACCCTTATGGGTTGCGTCTACTGAGAGATGACGATAATTGCTAGGCATAAATTGTACTTTTCCGATAGCGCCTGCATAAGAACCTTTAGTGGTTTTTGGATTTATAGCAGGATTTTCTCGGCTGAGTAACAAAAACTGTTCCAATTCTTGTTTAAAAAAATCCGATCGCCGTGCATGATTGAAGCTTAAGGTACTTAAGGAATCAATGACACGGTATTTACCGGTAATTTCACCATAGCGAGTCTCGACACCTAAAATTGCAACGATGATCGAAGCTGGAACGCCATAACGTTTTTGTGCTTCAGCTAACGTTTTAGCGTGCGCATCCCAAAATTTTACGCCGAGCAATGCCCGTTTGTTAGTGACAAAAATAGGCTGATATTCTGACCAGGTTAAACGTTCTTTGGGTGTAATAAAAGAGCTAATAATAGAGCGGTTGGATTTAACCGTATTGAAAAGTTGTTCCAGTTGTTTACGATCAAAATTGTATTTTTCTACCATCCTATCAATAAACGAGCGTACTTCGGGTTTATTCGCATAGGCGGTACAAGAGGTCAGACAAAGTGTAATTACTAACAGCAATGCGCGTAAGGCGCTACGCGGGCTTTTGTTCTTCATCATAATTGCTTTCCTTAGTTACCGACTAATTTTCTATGTGTTTGGATAGACATTAGAATACCAAAACCCGCGATTAAAGTAATTAATGAAGTTCCACCGTAACTGATTAAAGGTAATGGGATACCCACTACAGGTAATAATCCGCTCACCATACCGATATTTACAAAAGCGGCGATAAAAAAACTTAAACTCAACCCTCCGCCGAGTAGACGCGAAAAAGTGTCTTGTGCTTTCATGCTGATATAAAGTCCGCGTGCAGCGATCCATAGATAAAGACCTAATAGCACGATACCACCCAGTAGGCCAAACTCTTCACCGCAAACAGCAAAGATAAAATCTGTGGTATGTTCAGGAAGAAATTGTAAATGCGATTGTGTGCCATGTAGCCAACCTTTACCAAAAAATCCACCGGCACCAATCGCAATTTTGGATTGAATGATATGATAACCGGCACCGAGTGGATCTCTTTCTGGATTTAAGAAGGTCAGTACACGCAATTTCTGATAGTCGTGCATAAAATGCCAACCTACTGGTGCGATGACGAGCATGCATAGGCCACCTAGTAGTAGCCAACGGCCACTCACGCCGGCTAGTAAAATCACACTAAAACCCGAAGCAACAATTAATAAGGCTGTGCCTAAATCTGGTTGTTTAATTACTAATAACGTCGGTACAGCGACTATGATCAGTGCGATGAATAAATTAAACAAGGAGGGTGGTAATGATTTGTCATGTAAATACCAGGCTAACATCATGGGCACTGATAATTTCATTAATTCGGAAGGTTGGAATTTTAATAGTCCCAAATTCAACCAGCGTTGAGCACCTTTGCCAACAACGCCTAAAATTAATACCGCAAGTAGCAACGTAAAACTAAAAATGAATACCCAAGGCGCCCAGGCACGATAAACAGAAGGGGAGACTTGCGCAAGCAGCAGCATGACAGAAAAAGCAATCAGCATGCGTAATGCTTGTTTACTAATAATGACTAAGCTTTGGTTGCTTGCACTATAAAGTATAATCAAACCTAGACAGACCAGACTGAGTAAACCGATTAACAGAGGTTTATCGACTCGAAAAAATTGCTGTATTTTTTGTAATGAAAATCGTCGACGCGGTTTGCTAATCGCGAACATAATCGCAGCCTAGTGAAGTAAATAGCTGTAGTATAGAATAAAATCCGCTGACTTACTCTAAACTATAGATAAAAAATTATCGTCATGGCGAGCGAATGTAATGAGCGTGGCCATCCAGCATAGGGTTTCATAGATTGCCGCGCGCTACGCGCTCGCAATGACGGGTAAATCATTGTTAATGAACGAGTGCGGTTGCGTAATCACTGATTCGATGTACAATACCCAATTTTGAGAAAAGCTGCTTTTTTATTGCTAATTATGTCTATACTATCTTCTATTGCAATGATTGAACGTTTTAAAAAACGAGTAATGCGTTTGACAATAGGGTTTTTTTTCTACTGCAGTGTTGTTACACCCGCTAGTGCATTAACGTTTGTATTACCTGCGCATGGCGATGATATCGTCGGTCAGGTGCAATGGACGCAAGCATTACCTGGCGATACGTTCAATAAAATTGGCCGGCGTTATGATATGGGCTATTTTGAATTGGTAGAAGCAAATCCAACAATAAATCCAGATCATCCGCAACCGGGAAGCATTATCGTTATTCCCAGTCGGTTTATTTTACCACCTAAGCGACATGGTTTAATTATTAACTTAGCAGAATTACGTATTTATTATTACCCACCGCATCGCCATGTGGTGATTACTTATCCCGTAGGAATAGGTCGAGAAGGATGGGATACACCTTTAGGGCCTTCATGGATTGCGGAAAAAATGCGTAATCCTATATGGACAGTACCGGAATCTATCCGTAAAGATCGCGCTAAAGATGGTGTACACTTACCGGTAAAAGTTCCGCCAGGTCCGGATAATCCTTTGGGTGGTTATGCCATGCGGCTTAAACAAGCTACCTACTTAATTCATGGTACGAATGATTCACAAGGTGTGGGACGGCGTAGTAGTGCCGGATGTATTCGTTTATTTCCAGAAGATATAGAAAGTTTATTTGCAGAAGTGGCACGAAAAGAAAAAGTCACGATTATTGATTTGCCTTATAAATTCGGCTGGGAAAGACATAGACTTTTTTTAGAGGCACACGTACCATTGCAAAAACAGTCATTATTTAATCGTTTATCGATGGAAAAGCTTATTCAAGCAAATACTTCAAAAGCTGCTAAAATTCAGTGGCAATCGGTTGAGCGCATTAGTTTACGAGAAAATGGAATACCACAAGTAGTCGGATATCCTGAGACATCACTACAGCATGTTGCATCACATGCTCACCGAAAAAACAAAAAATCGACTTGATCGCTTTGGCATTAAACCCAAACCTTTTTTATATGACAGTGAACCTTTATGCGTTGTGTTTCTTTTTGTACAGCAGCTAATTATAAATTGAGTCTTCTGGCGGAATTTTTTCGCACGAAACGTTATACGGCCAAATTGTTCCGCAATGTGCTGTATGTCACTAAGCAGGATAAGCCTATTGATATCTTTTTCTTTAATCATGGTTGTTTTGTAACCTGGAATCTCAGTAAAAAACAAGAGAAAAAAATAATCGAGGATATTAAGCCTTATTCTATTGATCCTTTAGAAAAAATCGAAATGGATCGCTTCATTTACTATCTTGACAAAGAAACCCGGCTTTTTCCGCATCAACGCTTTAATGTCGATGTAATTACTTTAGAAAGCGACGAATCAGATAATGTACAAATTAAACTGGCTATCTCTTATGGTTTAGCGCAATCGATAAAACTTGAATCCTATGAGGAATCGGTGAACAAAACCGTACTCGCGAATAGTCATTTTCCTAAAGAATTAGCGCGCTTCGGGAAAATTTCGCTATCCCGCTCGGAAATTTCTAAACGTATTGGTGAAATTTTCTTGACACGAAGTTCGGTCAATCTCAGTAGCGAATATTTAGATGTTCCTGAGTACTTCTGGCGCTATTCCAATCTCGAATCCTATTATGAAATGACCGAAAAATTTTTAGACATTCCAAAAAGAGTAGCGGCTTTGAATCATAAACTGGATGTAGCGCATGAAATTTTAGAAATGTTAAATAGTCAGCTACAACATCGTTATTCCAGTATTCTAGAATTTGTGATCATTTTATTAATTCTTATCGAGATAGTAGTGCAAATTTTACAACATGTCTGAAAATATGAGTATGCAAATAAAAAAGAAACATAAAATATTTATAACGACCTCTAGCAAAAAACTAGAAATATGCTATTTTATAGAATCCTAACCTTCTGTTTACTCCTTATATAATTTAGAGGAATATGAACCATGGCTAAAAAGTTAGCTAAAAAAAAGTCTCCGGTAGCTAAAGCGCGTAAAAAAGCTAAAGTAACATCAGCTAGTAAGAAACTAGCCGCTGTGAAAAAGTCTTTTACTAAAACTGAATTGCTCCAATGTTTAGTAGAAAGCACTGAATTACCTAAGAAAAAAGTTGCTGAGGTTTTAGAAACCTTACAGATGATTATGCATGCGCATGTAAAAGCCGGCTGTGCTTTTGCGCATCCAGGCATGTATAAAATTACGGTTGTAAAAAAACCAGCGACTAAAGCGCGTAAGGGTATCAATCCGTTTACGGGTGAACCGACTACTTTCAAAGCAAAACCTGCGCGAAAAGTGGTAAAAATAAAACCATTGAAAAAACTGAAAGCAGCAGTTTAATTTGTTTCATAAAAAAGGCGCGTTCAGCGCCTTTTTCTCATTACTCTTCGCACTTGAATTTTTGACTGTGTTCCCGCTCAATTCGCAATCCTCATGTATCTTGAATACATTCCGGTTGCTTCATTCTCGCGGCGCCTTGCCAAAAATCCCATTGCTATGAGTATACTCTTCGCATTTGAATTTTTTGTACTAGGTATTCGTCATTGCGAGCACCGTAGGTGCGCGGCAATCCATGGATGGCCACGCTCATTTCATTCGCTCGCCATGACGATGGTTTTTAAACCATATTAAAAAAGTTAGCGTGTGTTTCGCCATTTTTCTTTAAAAGCAGCTAAGCGACTTTTGGTACGCTCAAACTCAGCGCTAAGTCGACCTTTAGGATAAATATTTTCGATAGGGTGTGTCGAGCTAAGGATCAGTTGCCTGTTGGCATCATAAAGGATGTCAATTAAGTGCATGAATAACCGGGCTAAATTATCTTCATACTCGCCGATGGGCTTGACGTCACTGATTAAAATAGTCGAAAAACGTTCTGCAATGACTAAATAATCCAATTGACTGCGCGGTATTGCACAAATTGAACTAAAGTCAAACCATACTAGCTGTTCAGTACAGCCTAAATGCGAGATTAGGCGGCCATTAATCGTTAGTGCTTGATAACAGACCTTTTCGTTTTTGCTTAATGTATCGAATAAAGTTTGTACTTGTGATGGCTTCATCACCCAAACTAACTCATTTTCATCATTGCTTAAATGCTCACGCCGATAATCTATCGCGCTGTCTAAATGAAAGATACGTAGATGTTGTTTGATTAGAGTAATCGCGGGTAAGAAAAGTCCACGTTGCAAGCCATTCGCATATAAATCTTCAGGAGGTGTATTTGCAGTAGTGACCAATACGATACCTTCTGCAAATAATGCCTTTAATAATTGTGCTAGCAACATGGCATCGCCGATTTCATGCACTAAAAACTCATCTAAACAAATAACTTCGGCTTCTTTACGTAGACGTTGAGCAATTCGTAGCAGTGGATTCGACGTTCCTTGCAGTTGAGCGAGCTCTGCATGGATATGATGCATAAATTGATGAAAATGATAGCGCGATTTAGCTATCGGTAAATGATTGTAAAACAAATCCATTAAATAGGTTTTACCACGACCGACAGCGCCCCATACATACAATCCTTTACCGGTTTTTTTGCTTGCTAGCCATTTTTTTGGTGTGGTTAATTCATCGTACAAGGTTTGAAACTCTTGCATGGCTAGGGCTTGCTGTTCATCAATCCGCAAGGCCTGATGTGAAACTTGTTGTTGATAAGCGGTTAAAGGAGTCATGGTTTAAAGAGCTTTGTTGAGTGTTGTTGTTAGGCAATCGCGCATTTCTATTAGCTTGCCATGAAAAAAATGGCTTGCCCCCTGAATTTTAATTATTTCTGGAGGATGCTCCAAGGAATTCGCCCAGGAAAATACCGCCGCAGGTGATACAACTTCATCTTCATCACCTTGTACTAGTATCCAAGGGCAAGGAAAAGGTGGAAGTTCTTTAAAGGGAAATTTTTCTATAGGAGGTGCAACGCAAATCAATTGCCTTGCGGGCCAAACTTTTGCAGCGCGAGCCGCCACATAAGCACCAAAGGAAAAACCAGCCAGCCAAATGGCTGATTCAGGACAGTTTGCTTTTAACCAGGTGAGCACCGCCAATAGATCATCGGTTTCTCCAATGCCATTAGCATATTCGCCCTGGCTTAGACCGACACCACGAAAATTAAAGCGTACCGTAGCAAGCCCCATGCTATTGAAACACCGTGCCAAGGTATAGATCACCTTATTGTGCATGGTTCCACCAAACAAAGGGTGTGGGTGGCAAATAACCGCAACAGCAGGCGGATTTCGAGGCGTTTCTGGCGAGCTAGTCATTGTTTCAAGCTGGCCCATAGGACCTGGTAACAACAGCTTGCCGAGTCGATCAGTAGGGAATGGTATTGTCATGTTATACTCTTAGACACTTATTAGAAATCATTGTTATCAGCTAAAATTTTATTCATTTTAAAGTTCTATTAAAGTTATGCAAGCATTGAGCATTCAAGGTCTCAGTAAAATATATAAAAATGGTGTTATTGCCCTTAAAAATATTGATCTCAATGTTGAGGAGGGTGATTTTTTTGCCTTGTTAGGTCCTAATGGGGCTGGAAAATCAACTACCATCGGCATAGTCGCTTCCTTAATCAATAAGACCGCCGGAACGGTTAAAGTCTTTGGCCATAGTATCGATAACGAATTAGAAGCCGCTAAATCCTGTATTGGCATTGTGCCGCAAGAACTTAATTTTAGTATTTTTGAAAAGGTTATCGACGTTATTGTTTATCAAGCCGGTTATTATGGTGTACCGAGACGTTTGGCGAAACAGCGCGCAGAAATCTATTTAAAAAAATTGGATTTGTGGGATAAACGCGATCAAATTTCCATGCAACTGTCGGGCGGTATGAAACGCCGCTTAATGATAGCGCGCGCCTTAGTACATCAACCCAGACTGCTGATCTTAGATGAGCCTACCGCCGGTGTCGATATAGAAATACGGCGTTCGATGTGGGAATTTTTGCGCAGCATTAATCAACAAGGTATTACCATCATTTTAACTACGCATTATTTAGAAGAAGCAGAATATTTGTGTAAAAATATTGCCATTATTGATAAAGGTAGCATTATTGAACATACCAGCATGAAGCATTTATTAGCGACTTTAAATATGGAAACCTTTGTGTTTGATTTAAAAAAACCGCTGGTTGATCTGCCACAATCGCCGTTTGCGATGCGTTTATTAGATAATGTGACCTTAGAAGTCGATGTCGCTAAAGAACAATCACTGAATAATTTATTTGGGTTTTTAGAAGGGCATCATATCGAAGTGACGAGTCTACGTAATAAAGCTAATCGTTTAGAAGAATTATTTCTTAATTTGATTGCTGCGAATAAAAACAAATGATTTACCATCAATGAGGTGAGGGTATGGAACGACAAATATTATTCATTCGTCCTGATCAACGAGCTAAATTAAACAGCCTTGCTGAAGAAGCTCATGTGTCCATTGCAGAAATAGCTAGAAGAGCGATTGACTCATTTCAACTGAGAACTTCTCAAGAAGAGCAAGAATTGGAGCAACTTGCAGAGGCAGTTATTAATTCTAATAAGCAAGCAATGAAGTCTTTAAGAGAAGCACATAAAGCGGTTCAAGCTACTTTATCCCATCTTTCTACATTGAAGGATCACTAATGGCTATAAGCAGTAAAATATTTGAGGCTTTATCTAGCGTCATAAAAATGAATGATTTAGTCTCGCGTGTCTCTGAGGATGTAAAAATTTTAGCAAAAGAAGTGAGAGATATTGATAAGAGGGTTGTTAGGTTAGAAACGTTTATTGAAATTGCCAAGGGAAAATCCAAGACTTCGAAAGTGTTAATAACCGAGGATTAAAAATCTATTAGATTTAGAACTATGCAAGCAAAAGTGTACTGGATCGCGTTTATTAGTTTGTTGCGCAAAGAAATTAAACGTTTTTTGCGTATTTGGGTGCAAACTTTATTGCCACCTTTGGTGACTATGACGCTATATTTTTTGATCTTCGGTAATTTGATCGGCCAGCGCTTAGGCAATATCGAAGGTTATAGCTATATGCAATATATTGCACCTGGCTTAATCATGATGTCGGTGATCACAGCGGCTTATACCAATGTGGTGACGTCATTTTTTGGGATGCGTTTTCAACGCAGTATCGAGGAACTGGTAGTCGCGCCATTGCCGAATTATTTATTATTATCGGGGTTTGTCGCCGGAGGCGTAGCACGTGGCTTATTGGTTGGCGTATTAGTGACGATCTTAGCCTTATTTTTTACGCAATTACACGTGTACAATATTTTTGTATTGTTCGCCATCGTACCGATGACCACGATCTTATTTTCGCTGGCTGGCTTTACTAATGCCTTGTTTGCTAAGACCTTTGATGATGTATCGATAGTTCCGACGTTTGTGTTAACCCCATTGACTTATTTGGGTGGAATATTTTATTCGATCGATTTATTGCCGAGTTTTTGGCGCCATATATCCTTGTTTAACCCAATTTTATATATAGTGAATAGTTTTCGCTATGGTTTATTAGGTATTAGCGATATTCCAGTAGTCTCTGCTTTAAGCATCATATTTTTAAGTTGTGTGGTGTTATTTTTTATTAATCTATATTTCCTCCACCGCGGGAAAGGCATCCGCACGTGAAATCCGGCGTATTACTGATTAATTTAGGTACTCCGCAAGCGCCAAGCACGCGCGCTGTGCGTGATTATTTAGCTGAATTTTTAAGTGATAGACGCGTAGTGGAATTGCCGCTTTGGCTTTGGCAGCCGTTGCTGAAGTTAGTTATCTTGCCGATACGTGCGCGACGTTCGGCGAAACTTTATCAAAGCATCTGGATGGATGCAGGTTCGCCATTAGCTGTGTATACGCAGCGTTTAGCTGAAAAAGTTCAAGCCAATTTAGGTGATAATTTTAAATTAGTGCTTGCTATGCGTTACGGCCAGCCGAGTATTCAAGCGGGACTCAAGCAATTACTTGCTGCCGGAGTATCGTCTATCACAATTCTACCGCTATATCCGCAGTATTCTGCGGCCACCACGGCCAGCTGTTTGGATAAAATCAGCGAATTACTACGGCAATCGCGCGCTATTCCTAATTTGCGTTTTATTGCATCTTATTTTGATCATCCACTGTATATTCAAGCGCTTGCTAATCAGATTAAAAAATATCGACTAGAACGGAGCGAAAATAATTATTTATTGTTTTCCTTTCATGGTTTACCACAACGAAATATTGAATTGGGCGATCCTTATCAACAACAATGTTTTACTACGGTGCGTTTAGTAGCGGAACAATTACAGCTATCAGAACATGAATATCAAGTCGTATTCCAGTCGCGTTTCGGTGCCGCGAAATGGTTACAACCGTATTGTGATGACGTATTACAGGTGCTTCCAGCGCGAGGCATAAAAAATGTCGCAGTAATCTGCCCAGGATTTGCTGTCGATTGTTTAGAAACCTTAGAAGAGATTTCTAAACGTTATCAAGAGCTGTTTTTAGCAGCCGGAGGGGAAAATTTTACTTATATCCCGGCGTTAAATGATTCTGCGGAACAGGTTGAACTGTTGTCGAGTTTGGTGTGCTAAAGAAACCACAACGTTGATTAGTGAAAACTTTAGTTTCATGATGGGTGCTTTCTTTTGCTTGGAATTCTGAGAATAATTCTCGTAGAGCATTTATCCAAAGTTCTTTTTTAACTATTTTAATATCTTTATCAGATGAATTGTAAACTAATAGGTTTCTGAGATCTGAAAGCAAAGCATGTTCAGGTTCAGAATTTTTTTGTTTAGAAAGCACGGCCATTTTACCTTGCGCAAACATAAAATCTGAGGGAAATTTAACCAAGTAATAAACATTTCCTATTTCAGTTTCGGGTAAAGTTACTTCTTTAGTAGAAAATAATTCTGACCAGTTTTCAAAACTAACACCATTCCATATGATTACTTCCGGTAGAGAACCTGATAAGTTGCTAAGTGATTCTGTCAAACCTAAATTATGCTGTATTTCATTGGTTATCGCTTGGGACAAGTTTGAATTATTCGTCAGAGGAGCAGTTTTAATACTAAGAATTTTTAAATAGTTACTCACATCGGTAATATAGGCCTTGAGATTAAATACACCCCCATCACAGCGCTTTATTTCATGCAAGGAATCCATATCATATTCATTATTTATGCTTAAGTTATGTTTTACCTCATCTAAAATATCGCCAGGAAGATTTATATCCTTATTGATGGAGTTCATTTGATCGGAAAGCGCTAAGTGAGCCAATGCCGCTTTTTTTATGAAATAATAGGCTGCTAATTGGCAACGTTCTTTAGACTGCCAATCTGAGGAGTAATCCTTGTTAGGGTTGTATGCATATTGATAGCCATTTTTCTCTGCGATAGCGACTATGGTTGTGTGGATATCGGCTAATAAACCAAGAAGATCATGAATTATTATCTTTGATTCAGATTCGGAAGTTATAATTTCAATGATGGCCATGCCTTTTCCATCTGCCACGGGGAGTAAATCTCTTCTAATTTCATCATTCTGAATCTCTAATGTTCGTTTACTTAACAAACAATTTATTATTTCAGTTCTATTAGCACGGTTATCAGGCCGAATCGCTTTAAAAATAGATAGCGTTTTAGTGCTTAAGCAAACCGCGATGGCATTGTTACGTTTTCTGTCTATTGTGCTTACCAAATATCCATTTTTAAAATCTATTTCTTCTTCTGTGTTGTTAACATTTTTTGGAGCTATGTGTTTTTTTGCTAGAGCTGATACTTGGTTATTTTCAGTAGGATTTACCTTTTCAGTCTCAAATTCTAAACCAGTTAATTTCAATTTATAGATAAATGTTGCCAGTAATCCTTCGAGAAAATCAGGAGAAGCATTATTCGGTAATAAACAAGTTTCCAAGTAATTTTTGATAGAATTCTTTATAAAATAATAAACAGAAAATGGGTTATGCTGTTGAAAATTAGCTTGTGAAGAATTTATCTCAGGATTATAGTTAGCAACATAGCCATGTTTTTTTGCCTTATTAGTGAGTGCTTTAAGTTTATTTTTTAATAAATTATCAGGATTGTAAACTGATATTTTACGTATAGATGAACTAGGATAAGTTACAATTTCAACTACAGCAGTGGTTGATTGAATAGGCAATACAAATAAAAACTTAGAATTATTAGCAGTAGACTTATTTTTTGATAGGTTTTCTAGCAGCTGGTTTATTGCAGAGAATAAAAGCTCATGGTTAGTTGAAGCTTGTTCGATCTCAGGCATAAAAATACTCAAAGCTTGATTAGTTCCGTAAAAAATATTTATTCTTTCAAAAGAGTACTTATTCTCCGCTTTAAAAATTTTCGATTCAAATTTAAAACCCTTAGTATTTAATTTTAAACCAGAGATAAAACTTGCTAACAGTTTTTTAAGTTGAATCGTATTTTTATCAGCATTAGATTCCTTATCATTGTGAGTTTCAAGATTTACAGTTTCATTAAGTGTGAAAGGAATAATCGAACAATTTGCTTCTAAATTTTTATTGGTGGGTATCAATCTTTCTTGGGATTGCAGATGATTATAAATATGTAAGCTTATATCAGGATTTTGCGTGGATAATAGGATTAAATTTTTCAAGAAAAAAGCTTGAGTTTTAATATCGCCTTTAGTTTCAAAAAATTTCATCTTATCCAGAACGATAAGAAATTCGTCTAAGATGGTTGAGTTTTTTGTATTAAAAGCTTTGGTGGCCAATGTTTGGAATTGACTATCAAGATTAAAATCATCTTGTTCAAAAGCATGGGTTTCAACCGCATTTGTATTTAAATTATTCAGGCGAATATTATTATTAGAACCTGTTTCAACATCGTTTTCTTTATTTTTTTCAGTTTTATTAACAATACAATTAACTATGTTTTGTGTCATTTGGCTGGATAAACCGGTTGTTAGTATGCTAGTTCCTAGAATAACCGTAGCTTCAGTTAAGTTATATCCGTCATTAATGAGTGAACCGGTGTTGGAAAAGTACGGTAATGTATCTAAAGCCTTACTGACTATGGAATCTTTATTCATCGGTGCTGGATTAAAATAAGTATAAGCCTGTCGTATACCGGAATTTACACCATAAAAAAATAAAATGCCGCCCGCAGAATAAGCGCCGGATTGAAATATTTTAGTTAAGGAAGACTGTTCGGATTCATCTTCAGTTACCCATAGTATCCCGGGCAACATAGCAATGGCAGTTGCATTAGCCAACATAACGCCAGCTCGAGCTGCGGGTTTACGCCAGCCAGTTAAGCGACCTTTTGATTCATAGTAATTATAAATGCTTCCAGTAATTGTATGTACCACACCTGCTATGGCGCCATGTACCGCAGAAGCACATCCTAAAGAGAATAAATTATTTAAAGATCTGGTTGGCACGGTCTTATCATGGCTACTGTTTTGCGTTGTATTCAAATTAGGACGCAAAGTAGTTGAGTTTGTGGGCTGCAGAGTTTCTGTGGTGGAGTCAGGTGATAAAGTCATGTTTACACTTGATGTCACATACTCAGTCGGAATAGTCGTTTCGATACTGGAAAGAGGAGTGGTAGTTGTTGGTATACTCCAATGGGTAGTATCAGAACAATTAATCGGGATGCTGTCGCTAGAATTGCTGAGATTAGAAATATATTGAAAATAACGTTTTACCAGCGCTTGTTTCTGAGAATTTTCGCCGTAAAATTCTTCAAAAGCCTTTCCAACTTTGCATAATGGTTCGAATAGATTTTCGGATAGTCCATACCGCTGTAGATGATTAACCATTTCATCGGCAAACGTATTAATACTTAGTTTATATTGCCCAATATAAGCGATTGGGTCATTCTTTGTAATGGATGCTAATAAATTTGGGAAAAAATCCAAATTACGTCCGGTACGGAAGCCATCTATAGCATCGGTCACGTTATAAAGCGTAGGAGCCTCTGTTATGCTCATACCATTTCCAATATCTAAATCGACGTCTATCTCAGCAATGCTAGCGGTGTCGTTACTCATGCTAGGCGGAATCGCGGTGCTAATGCTTAATATTTCTTCACTGCTGGCATCTATGACATCAGTCGTATTAGTGTTATCTGCATTAGTGATTAGCTCACCAGAGCTTATCTCTTGGATAGATGCATCTATATCGATTGGAATACTTGCAAGTGTCATCGAATTTGGATGGATAGCTGGCATAATTCACCTACGAAAATTTAATTAAAAAAAGCGCTTTAAATCCCTAGAAATTTTCGCAGGGCGGGCTGAAAATTTATTCTTAGCGGATCAGTCCCTGGGCTTGTTTAGTCCTTGTATTCTTTTTGTACAGCTTGATTGTAGTTTTATAAGCTTAAGGTAAAATTAAATTTTTATATTTTTTTTATAAAAATATAAATTAATATCAATTTTCATGATGGGCTGGTATTTAATAAACACTTAAGTTTTGTGCTTAGAGCAAAATTATGCACATAATTCAAGCTTAGCTGGAAATAAAGCAGGATAATTAAGCTAACTTAAGCTAAATGTTGGATAGGCGGTCCTGGTTTTACACTCACCACCGCTAATGGAGTAGCGATACATGAAAAACTACGAAAAGGCTTATCGCGCACGATTACGAGAACTATCGGATCGTATTGTGCAGGCACAAGATGCGATAAAAATTTTAGATAGCATTAAATGGGGACCGGAAATACAAGAAGATTTTTTTAAAAAAAAATGTAAACAATTACCCAAAGTAGATGTCGATTATTATAAAAAAAATAGTTTGGCATTTGATATACGCGAAAAACGCGAAGAATTTCAAGCCTTAGAACGCGATATTAATCGCGAAGTCGGCCAATTGAGTTCGATAGGTAGCATCATGTTGCGTATGTGTCGAGAATATCAGGATGTATTACGCTTGTTAAGTGCGCGCGGCAAGCCGGAATTCAGTGCTTTGTCGCAAGAATTGTATGGTAGTGCGGATGATGCTTTTTATGTGAATGCGCCGCGTTTGAAAGATTTAGTACCGATTGTTTCGCAAGCACTGGCGAATATTAAAGATAAAACACTTAGTGAACTTGATGAAAAACGCTATGATAGTGAGCAAGCGGCAGAAATTCTGAATCACCGTTTATCACTGTATTTTAAGCATTCAGGCAAAGCAAAAAATTGGGTGAAAGTTAGCGATGGCATTGTTGCTGATGCGGCAGCGGGTGCGGAATGGATTAAGATACGCCAAGATGCTTTATTTAGTGAGCGTGATTTACGCATTTTAGAAGTACACGAGGGTTGGGTACACATGGGCACGACACTGAATGGCATGCATCAACCGATCTGTACTTTTCTCAGTAAAGGTCCGCCTTCGGCGATTGCGAATCAAGAAGGTCTGGCGATTATTATGGAATTTTTTCATTTTGTTTCCTCGCCGTTACGCATTAGAAAATTGACCGATCGTGTCACTGGTATTGCTATGGCAGAAGAGGGCGCTGATTTCCTGCAAGTATTTAATTTTTTTCTAGAACAAGATCATACGCCGGAAGAAAGTTATAAAAGCAGTGTGCGTATTTTTCGCGGCAGCTTACCGAATTTGGGACCATTCACTAAAGACTTGGTTTACAGTAAAGGTTTTATTTTAATCTATAATTATCTACGTTTAGCGGTTGAACAAGGTTTAGTGGATAGAATTGAATTGTTATTTGTCGGTAAAACTAGCTTAGAAGATCAGCGTTTATTAGCGCATTTGGTGGAAGAAGGATTACTGGTAAAACCACATTATATGCCCCATCAATTTCGCGATTTAGCCGCATTAAGTTGTTGGATGTGTTATTCGCTATTTTTTAATCAGCTCGATCTGAATAAATTGGCGATTGATTATCGGAATATTTTGCAGGGCTAACTGATAAACGAAAAAAAAGCCTGCAATTGCAGGCTTTTTTTGTCCTTATATATTTATACTTGTAGTAATGGGCGAACTATCTGCGCGTTTTCTTCGTCTTTCGAGCTACCTGTTGAGATAGCTGAATCTGCTTCGGAACCTGAAGAATGCGTTCTAGAATCTGAGGCCATAGATTGGGGGCGATTATCAAAAAAGTTTCTAGTTTTTTTAGGACGCAACGTGTTTGCTGTAGTATTTTGAGCAATTTTCTCAAAAAGTTCCGTGCGTGCTAAAATCTTACCCTTTTGTTCACCCTGGTTACCCGCATCCAAGGTGTTGTATTTGGAAAGATAAATCCCCGCTGAACTCAACAGACTTTGAATGTCTTTCGAGATGGTCGTTAACTTGTCTAACGTATCACTATCAGTAAAGCTTGAGTTGGCCCCTTGAACAAATCCTAAGGTCGTAGATAAAGTTAACTTCATATCACTAAACTTTGGAACTAATAATTTAAATACATTTCCTAGTTTTTCAATCGCAGAAATGGAAGTCTGTTGAATAAGTTTTTCCATCGCTTGTATTATATTTTTTTCATTAGTTGTAAAAATTAAGTCACTATTTGACGAACTGTTTTTAATATTTTGAGAACTATTAATATAGTTTTTAATAGTTTCTATTTCTGAAGTAAATTTTGAAAAACTATGCTTTATTTTCGGTTGGTTGGATAATTCTAAGCTTACTGATTCTTTATAAACTTTTTGCAACACATTTTTTATTTCATCTAATGTATATATATTTTTTATAATGAATTCTATATGAGCATCTTTGTGATCATCATTTAAGAATTCCATTATTTCTTCCCATATTGATTTAGTCGATGCCGGATACAGTTTCAATTCCAATATTCCTTGTAGATCGCTATGTACCTTAGATTTATCATCTATAATTTTTTGGTAAGTATTGGCTATGGCAGGAATAGTATGAGGTTTAATCTCAGCACGATTGTTTTCTATGATGTGCTCTAATGAACAAACAAGCTGTGCAAGTTCGTTTAAGATTTTTTCTGATGTATTTTTTATCTGGTAAAATTGCTCATCGGTTATAAAAAATGGGATTTTTTTAGAGATGACTAATTCTGTCGTTGCTATATCGTTAGCAGTGGGATGAATATCTTTTGCTTCATTTAATTTTTGCATTTCATGGCAATTCGGTTCATTAGCTGCTTCTACATCAGAAGAATCAGTCTTTTTTCTTGGCCAAAAGCGATTGAAGAAACCCGAAGCAGAAACACTAGTTGTTGTTGATGCTACTACGTAAACAGCTGTTTCGACAGGTTTTTTTATGATACTGGCAACAGTAGTAACAAAAGGTACAGTATGTTTAACAGCAGATTGTAATATTGGGTAGTTGGATAGAAAGGAAGATAGATCATTAGTTGCCCCAGTGGCATAATATAATGCTGTGTTCGCAAGTAATGCGCCAGTAAAATCAGCTGGCATTTGCCAAGCCATATCCCACCATGTGAGCGTAGTTTGATCTTGCGTATCTGTTCCAAAATATTGTTCTGCTGCTAACAACCCGAGTGGGACACCAGTTGCTAATACTGTATTACCAACTATAACAAGCGTTGGCTGGTTTGGATAAAAGTGTCGTGCCCACGCATTAAATGTACCCGATATTACACTGTGTCCGGCAACTGCAGTTAGCGATTCTCCACTAACTAGAGCCGAATTATCATCCCTATTTCTTATTGTTTCAACAGTTTGGTTAAAGGGGATAGTGCTATTAGAATAACCAGGTAATTCCGTTGCAGGAATAGGATCCACAATAACTGCTGGTGTTGTCTGGTTAATTGCAGGTGCAATGGTGGCATTTGTACTTATTTGTGGAGTTGATGTTGGTGCTGGAGTGCTTGTTGCACTGTGTGTGATTTCTTCAGGAATTAGTGTTGTGGCCGATGGAATATCTTCTTCTATTTCCATTGTTCCATTGGATGCAATAAACTCACGACAATCGGTTAGATTAAATATTTTTTTACAAGCACTCGCGTATGCACCATCTTTTCTATCAAAACGTCCCTTTAGATAAGCCCATGCCAAACCCTTTAATTCTGGCTCTGAAAGCTTATCGGTTGCATTACGGATAATTTGTTGCGCAGATGCTTCGATTGCTTGAGCAGCTTGTGTTTCATGTTGGGTTTGATTTTTCTTAGATAAGCCACGGAATAAAGCGCCTAAAGTTTTACTAAATTGATTTATTGCGGAAAAAGAATCGCAGCTATCTACGTTTAGACAAGATAGGCTTAGTTCAGCAATTATTTTTCCTATCTCTTGTTTTTCTGCTGGTGACACGGCAGCAATGTTATTTACTTGATGGAAAATATCAGTAAGAATATTCATTGAAGAATCAATGCCAGGTTGAGGAGTTTCTAATAAAGCTTTCATTTGATTTGCACATGCTTCTATAGCTTTCCATATATGCCAAAACTGATGATCGTTTATAGAAGGATTTTTTAATAGCGTTAACACTAAGGAGAATAAACTATCGTAAATATTAGACTTAGGCCTAGTTTCTTTGAAAACATCCGTTAAATAAAAAGTGAGCAAGGATATATCTTTTAAATAATCAGCTGATAAAGGCGAACCATTTCGGTTAGCTTCCTTAATCGTTGTTTTCAAATAGTTTTGATAATAAACTAATCCATTATTTCTATCTTTAGTTATGCTTAATGATTTTAGACGTTCTTTTATTTCCTCTTCAGAGCCGAACAATAGTTTTTTTAATATTACTCCTGAAGGACTATTATTTACCGATTTTCCTTGGCCAATAAGCTTGAATTCAGTGTTAAAGTTGTAAGGATCGCAGATAGTAGTATTAAACAAACGTTTACATTCCTTAAGTAAATCGGCAGCAGCATGATATTGGCTGAGAAAAGTCCACCTTGCGCTGCCTAATTCATCGGGAGTCAGTAAATTCATTGAATTAACTAGCTTGACTGCATTATTTTCAAATTGACTTAAGTCAGCTTCAGGGTATGCATTTCTGAAGTGTAAGATTAAATTACCTAAGCCTCCAAGATAACTTTTCAATGGTTCAAAAAGTGAATAAGTTAAATTTGAAGATTCGGTCGCCATACTGATATTGCCATTGAGTTTCTGAAGCTGATTAAAATATCCTGCGGATAAATGTATTAAGTTAAAAATTGCCCGATCATTTTTATCGCGGGCATGAATATGAATAGTTTCTGATAAGTTGCTGATGCTTTCAAAAAGGCCGAAAAACTCGCGACTTATGGCATTCATTTCTTCAACAGTTAAATTTAATTTAATTAAAGGGACTTTAAAAAAATCATCACAGAGTTCGACCAATTTTTGGACGTATTCTGGTTTAATATTGTTAGTTTGTTGATCGATGACAGACTTTAGATATTTAAAACTATTTACTAATTGGTTGTCCTTAAGTAAATCCTGAAAAAAAGAGGGTTGTCGTAATAAGGGATTTTCACCAGCTTTAATACATGGCGGAGTCTGAGTGACCATCGAAGAGAAAACAGGACGACCAATAACAGTATTTTCCTTTGTAGGACAAGGAGGTAATTGATTAAGTATATTTAAAAATTTTTCAAAAATAGTTAAACTTTGGTCATTAGCGGTATACTTACCTTGTATTATTTTTTGATAAATATCTAGTCGTAATAATGAGTTTTGATTAGTACCTGGCATTAAACACCTACAAAAAAAATTAAAAAATGATCTTCATCGTAGGTGGCGAAGCTTAAGGAATCCTTAACAAAAAAATCGATTTATTTTTTATGTAAAGATATAAAAATGTAATAAATAATTTTGATTTACGCAAAAATTAACAGGCTTTTTATAAATTGAATTAAACAAATATAGATTGCCACGCGCTCGCCATGACGAGTATGTGCTGCGATGCATGCAATGACGATCAATATTCTGTGCCTCGTAATGACGAGAGAGATTAATTATTCTTAAAACCTCGGATGGCTAGTCGCGGTCAAATTAGAAGTGTCATCGCTACAATCAGTGCTTACTAGTATTCCTTTTCCTTGATTTAGAATGAAGAATCTCTGATTTTCATAGTTATCGCGGTTTCTGTCGGGAAGAGCAGGAGCCGAATTGATAACAGGGTGATTAGGAATCAAATATCCATCTTCGTCATGCGTTGTATTAGAATAAGTAGCTTCATTAATCTCTTCATAAACCGGCACTACATTATTCGACATTGAAATATTTCCATTAGTATAAAATGCTGTTTCATCTATGGCTCGTGATATGGAAGCGGTTTCTACTGCGTTAGATGGGTTTGATCTTAAGTCTAATTCTATATCGGTATTGTTCTCAGCGTTGCGTCGCTTAGGAAAAAAGTTCCATACGGTTTGGATCGCTGTGGTAACTAGTCCTGCTGTGGCAACATTAGTCCCTATAAGAGTAGCGCTTTCTGTTAAACTGTTTCCGTCTTGGGCTAATAAAAAGACATTCCCTGCCAGCGGTAAAGCATTTAACAAGCCTTTAGCGAGTTTATTTTCTATGAGTTTAGCAAGGGGGTTACCTAGAGCAGATAAGCCGGCAGTGCTAGTCAAAGCTATCGCAGCGGATGTCCATGTCTTTTTGCTTCCTGCCCCATCTGACTCATGCGAATGTTCCATAGCCGAAACTATCGATGCATAGGAAGCAATCACCAAGGCATTAAGAGCAATCAACCCTACTCTGAGTAATCTGAGTCGAGTCGCTGTATAGCCTTTACCTTTAGCGGATTCTAAAGCAATGGCAGTGAAGCCATTAAATATGCCAGCGACAGCTCCGTGGCCAACTGCAGCGACAACTTTAGATGTTAAGCTAAACGGTGTGCTTGCCTCGATGTTTAATGTGGACGCACAACTTTCTTTTAGTCTAGTTTGATTTATATTATCGAGGGGATTATAAAAAGTTTCTAGATCATGCAGCGCTTTCGAAAATTTAATAAACTCAGGACTATTTGACGTTGTTTGATTAGTACGGCTATCAAAATTTTCAGGACAGAGTGCGGATAGAAATTTAGAATGCAGCGAAATTAGCTTTTCTAACGTATCTTCTGACAACGTGTGCACTCTTATATTATTGGTAATATATTCCAAAATCGTGCTGAGTTGACTTTCAGTTTTACCCTTTAATGATTCATCTTTTAATAATGTATCTAATGTACTTTGGAAAAAATCTTTTGAATTAGTTTCAATGTTTGGATTTATAGTTGTCATGGTATACCTCAGTATGAGAGTTAATTGCGTGATAGTTGCGCGGCTGCCGCGGATGAACTAGGAATATTGTCCGAGTTAAAAGTGCTGGGCTTAAAAAGCATGCTGCTATATTTTTCGGTGTTAAACGGTAAATATCCGTTTGTATCCTTCGGAGTGGGATTATCTATAGCTAATGTTGCGGTTGAATCTACCATGATAATTTCGAATTCCTTTAGTGCGTTTGTATTGCTCACCGCAGTGGATGGTAAAGGAAAACAACTGAGTATTTTTCGTGTTGTATTACTAGGAATAGCCGCACCTAAAAGAGTAAGGCCAGCAACGGATAAGCCTTCTAAGAAACTGTCGTTTCCGTAGGCGGTTATAAATAAACAGCCGGATAGCGGTAAATTTTGGAAAAATAATTTAAGGATTGGACTTGTGTTTAAAAAATCAGCTAAACGCCCAAGATAGCGAGGCGTATTTTTTAGCAAATGCAAAGCTAAGGTTGCCATAAAGACGAACGTTAGTTTTTGTACATTTTCTGAATTAACCTGCGGATCTATTTGATCGTTATCTAGCGTGGTTAGAATAGAATAGATCAACGGAAGGGCGGAGACGCCAACTGTAGTGGCTAAAGCTAATGTAATGGTTAATAATCCAAGCGTGCGAGGAGAACAGCCATATCTTTTAGCGATATGCAATACTAATTGACTTAGACTATCTAATGCCCCGATTAGCAATCCAAGCCCAAAAGCAGTGCCTAATTTTGGAAAGGAAAAATGAGTATTCCCAGTAAGAGTGCCCTCATTGCTTATGTCGTCGCTAATAGTGTTATTAAAAAAAGTGGGAATGGAAACAGTGGGTCTATTATGACTGAGTTCACTAGTTACATTAGTTAGAACATCCAGGTGCGCATCGATACTTGGGATATCGCTTGGACAATTTAATGAGGTGGTGTTGAGCGTATTATTTTTTAAACTGGATAGAAAAGTGAAGTAATCCTTAGTATCTCCCAATGCTGAAAATGGGCCCTTGAGCTTATCTAACTGCTCTAAACTGCATACGGGTGTTCCATAAAGAGCGATGTGCTTTTTTAAAGTTTGTATAAAACGTGCAAGGGTAATGCCTGAATTTTTAAGAGAAGTAACCGGATCAGTTTGCAATATTAGCGCTAGTTCTCTTTGCAAAATAAGATGTGCTTTTGCAGATTCTAAGGTTGTATCAGGATTAATAGCTGGCATATTACACCTACAAAAAAATTTAATTAAAAAACGGCTAGGAGTCGTTGTCTTGAAAACCCCAGGTCTTGCGATTTTAAGAGGGTAATATTAAGGTAATATTAAAATAAATTGTTAAAAGTAATTTTATTATCAATTTTTTTAATACATAGCCCAAGCTTAAGAAATCCTTAAGATTCGCTATCTATGATCCATGGACACTTAAGTCCTGTAATATTTATTCTGTAGAGAGAAATCAATGCCAGCAATAATAAAAAAAGCGGCAGGGAAGCGATTAGAAAAAGTTTTACAGGATGTTTTAAATACTGAGCCGAATGAATGGAAATATTTTTTTGAAACACACAGGATTAGGGAAGTACTTACAAAATTAGCACATCAAATTCAAAGCCATAATTTTTTTACTTCAGATTATTCAATTAATACATTTTTAGATTTCTTAAAAGCTTATGTAAAAGAAAGATTAAACAGCGAAGAATTAAAAACAATTAATTCGGATATTTTAAGAGAATTTAATCAAGTGTGCATGGCACTGCAAGGAAGAATTATTAACCACACTATCGGCTTAGATGAATCACAGCGAAGAATTATTAGCAATTATCTGACTTTTTTGCGTCAACTAATGGAGAGCGACCATCGCAGCGTTTTTGCCAAATCTGAAATTAAATTGAATAATGCAGATATACAGGCAATTGCGGGAATGTTGACAATTAACAGCGCATCTATTAATGACGATTTAATTGGAAAATATTTTTCCCTATTAAGACTTAGTTTTGATGTACCAGAATTATTAGCTGAATATGCAGCCGGTTTAAATATTCTGCCTTTAGCTAAAGTTTGTTTTTTAAATAAGGCAATTGATATACATGTTGTCTCGACACAATCTTTTAAAGCATTAGGCGAGCTAGGCCAATTACTCGATTATTATAAAAAAGATCCGAGATTTAATATTACTGATCAGTTATTAGCAAAGGCGACGGATAACATAATACAACAAGCGATAGATTTGCAGAAATATTTCTTTGCGAATTTAGATCGTCGCAATGATATAAAAAAATCATTATTACAGCATTATTTGTATGTGCAATTTTTTGAGCCTTTTTATAAAGAATATCCCGAGAAACTTGATGCTTTAAAATCAGATCGTTATTTAACACCTTATTTAAAATTTGATTATGTCGCATTACCGAAGAGCATAGATTGTCGGGATTATTTGTTCGCAGATAATAAGGTCATTATAGAATATAACCATTTAAATACGGGTATTCCGGAGATTGCTTGTCAGGCGATTGCTTGTTCGTCGAAATCCTATGAACAGTGGCAGGCATCGTTAGAATTTTATCCTACAACTAAAAGTCGTTATATTTTTCGAGTAGGGGATAGTTATGAAAAATATTCATTTACTTATGCTTATGGCGAATCGCCGAGGGCAGGAGGGTTTTATCTTGCCGGTGAAGTTAAGAATAATACTGTAAATGGCTTAGCGTATAGTTATTTTGGCGATAAACATCAATTTATCGACGTGACGCGGCATGAAGAAGTGCATCATAAGAATTTTAGATTGCAGCTTGAAGCGCAGAAGTTAAATGCTGATATTACGTCTCTTACCAACCGAAATTTTAATGAAGGTTTAGCGGTATTATTTGCGGGCGGGGCTTGCGCGCCAGGTTATCGTTCGCAAGACTTTAGTAATACCACAGCACCGAGTTTAGAAACTTTATTAAAAAGTGAATATATCGGATATTCCACTTCTTGGTTATACAATAATTATTTTATTCAGGAATATCCGTCTTTTTATCGAGATCTTTTAAGATTAGACAAAGATGATTTTAAAGATCGATGGACAGCTATCTTAGATCAGGATCAGCAGCATTTTCTGGATTGGTTACCTTATTTAAAACAAACTTGTCAAGGTGCGCCCAAAGAATTAAGTATAAAAAATTGTCCAAGTATTTTTTTAAAAGATTATTTACCTAATTCCGTGACTAATGTTGTTTCAACAACGTCACGTCTGCAAAGAAATTCTGAAACCATGCCAGGACTTTTGACTACAAAAAATTTAAATGCAGATGAAATGGAAACACAATTAATTTTAGCGATTTATAATAATGACATAGCTGGTTTTGAGGAATTATTGCAAGCGGGTGCAAATCCTAATTCGCGTGATAATTATAATGGAAATACCCCGTTACATTTTCTTTATTTTTATGTTAATTGTGATGCTCGGTATTTGAAATTATTGCTTCAGCACGGCGCTAAAATAACTGCTAATAAAGAAGGATTTTTACCGTATGCAATGGCTGAAAAAAGATGTAACGCAACCCAGTTAGAAGCTATCAGATCTGTTTTTGATAAATTAGCACCCGCAAAGCTTGAAGAAACGGGGTTGATTCCTTATCAACAAAAAAAATTAACGATCACCATCAGTATACCGATATTTGCATTTGTCAGTGGGGTTATAGCCGGCGGATGGAAAGAAGTTACAAAACGTAATAGCGGGCAATACCCATGCTTACCGAATATCATTTTTTATGGTTTAGAACCAGCTTCTTTGGCGATGGGGAGCGCAGCTATGAATTCTCTATTAGTGGGATCCGCAACATTTATAGGTTTAGAAGATGCCTGGCTGAGTTTTGCTTATTACTTAGGAATGAATTATCTAGGATTGATGCTGGCGCAATTAGGAGAGAAAGCGACTAAAAAAATACAAAATAAACTCTTGAATATTTTAATGCCGATACTGTTGTACACTTTTTTTATAAATCCAAGCTTGCTGATTACTCTGATGAGTGAAGGTTTTGGAACAGAAAGTTTGCAAGCAGTTATGATGCCTCTCTTGAGTATGCTAAGCAGTGGAATACTTTTCAAAGCTGGTGAATATGGTTCTCAGAAAATTATTGGAAAATTTTTTCCGGTAAATTTAGCCCTGACTGATACAAATAAAAGCTATATTCGATATGAAATGGGTGACATAAACGAAGAGTCTAAAGAAGAATCTATTTGGGATGAAAAGTTAGTAAATTTTAAAAATAACTACGCTAATTTAAAGGTTCTTTTTGTACCGCTATTGAAAACTTCAGCTCATAAATTAATTTTTAGTAAAAATTTAAATTTTCTAGAAAAATTTTCTGAAGTAGAGACTATTAAGCAAATCGATAACAATCCAGATGATTTTAAAAAGGCTTTTAGTGCTTTAGAAAGAATCAAAGAAGATTTATCTAATTTAGATAAAGCACCTAATAAGAAAAATATTTTGGCAGAAATAACTAACAATCTTATGCCTACAATGAATGCAATTAGACCTTCACAGCAAGTTATTAATGCTCGTGGTGGCTTGGCTCAGAATAAAGGGGTGGTCACTATTGTTGAGGAACAGCGCGCTCCATTAATGGCCTCTTTTACTAAAGAAGCCCCTCGCTATACTCGGACGCCCACTTCAAAGTTAACGGGAATTTCTTCTATATTTAAACCAACTGATTTCCCAGCTCCTCCTACCGAGCAAGAATTGCGGGAAATGGAGAGAGATATGAATAATAAGTACTATCGGCCTAATTCTCCCATAGGTTTTTGAGTAGTATCGCTTATTTGCAGTCTTAGGCATACAATAGCTACTTTTTCAAGCGATGTCGGTTAGCCAACAAAAACTGCTTAATATCTATGAGTGCCTGCTGAATATGTACGGCCGCCAGAAATGGTGGCCGGCAGACAGTCCTTTCGAGGTAATGATCGGCGCGATACTCACGCAAAATACCAACTGGTCGAATGTCGAAAAAGCGTTGGGTCTTTTAAAAGGACAAGCGAGTTTAACGCCAGAAGCGCTTTTAAATTTATCGACTGCCGATTTAGAAATCTGTTTGAAACCGAGTGGTTATTTTCGGATTAAGACGCAGCGTTTACAGAATTATTGCCGTTGGTATGTAGCAAAGGGTAGTTACAAAGGCTTAGATCAATTAAGCACAACCGATCTGCGTGAGCAATTACTTAGCGTGAAGGGCATTGGTCCCGAAACAGCGGATGATATCTTACTGTATGCGTTTAATCGGCCGGTGTTTGTGATTGATGCGTATACGCGACGTTTATTGCAACGCTTAGGTTTGATTCAAGGTCAGGAAAAGTATGAGTATTGCCGACAGTTATTTGAAACACAGCTAGCAAAAAGTGTGGATCTCTATAAACAATATCATGCATTGATAGTCATGCATGCCAAACAACATTGTCGAAAAAATAAACCGGTTTGCCATTCTTGCCAACTAGCCCAGGATTGTTTATTAAAACAAAAATCAGATGTATAACTTAGGAAAAATCACCGTCATGGCGAGCGAATGGAATGAGCGTAGGCCATCCATGGATTGCCACGCACCTTACGGTACTCGCAATGACGTTTAATATTTTACGCGCTCGCAATGACGAGGGAATTACTCTGTTGCTTCAGCTTCTGTATAGGATTCGTGGATTTTTAAACGATTTTCACCGGCAAATTTCATAATACAGTCAAAAATATCCGGATTGGTTTCTTTGAGTTTGGGGTCGAGGACCAGACATTTGGTACGACTCTCCTGGTCGATCATCGGTCGTAGCTGCGGGGAATACACCATGCGCCGATTAGTAAAACTGGCCAAACAACCGCACATACGCTCAGCCCAGTCACTGGGTCTGAATTTTTCGCCAGTTTCGGTGACTCCTTCGATTAGAATGAGCTTTTCTCTTTGGCTTTTGTGTGCGACTGTATTTTCTAACATAGATTACAAGTTTTTGTTAAGTTGGGTGATATTACTCTAATTTTTGGTGATTAACTATACATAATTAGATGACATTTTATTGTCATTATAGAGTAAATAGCCTCGTTCTGCCTTACTGCGTGTTTCTACGTTCAGCGGAATCGTTGACTTCAAAAAATCGGCTATTTTATAGAGTTCTTGACTGTCGCCTTGCTTTAATTCCAGCTCGATTTCATGTAGCGCGGCTTGATGCGTTGCGGTTTTAATCTGGCCTTGGTCCAAAACTAATTCGATTTGTGTTCCCTTGTCTGTCTTTAAGTTCCAGGAACTGCGTTGAAAGTCGGTATGAAATAACTCTAATAAATGCTTATTGCCAAGGATAGCTTTTAGTTTAGTTATTAGGCTGGGATCAGTAAATTGCTCAATATTTGGGATGTTTTGTGTCACAGGTTGATCCCATTCATGCCGATGTTGTAGGTCACCTATTTGTTCGCCCGCGGTTTTTAAGGTTTGTATGGTGCGGCCACCGGCCTCGCGTACTCGCATCGACAATCCTTGCTGCCATAAGGCGAGGTCAGAGGTATCAAAATAGCGGCTGATGAGTTGTTCTACAGAGATAATTTGCGTGCTGGGGAGCTTTAATAAAGGATGTTGGTGTAATAAATTAACATCTTCGGGAGCGATGCTCAATTTAAGTTCAATTTCGAGAAACATGTTAAGAGTGGGTATCGGTTTTTATATCGCGTTTCGCCATCAATGCTTGGTATTGCTCGATTTCTTGTTCTTGTGTAGCTGATTTTTCAGGGTGGCGCTTATCAAAAGCGGCAAGAAATTGATCAATATCACTGACAAAGCTTCTATCTGGGTTAAGTTTGTTTTTTATAGTTTTCATGCCGCTTGTTGTTCAATAGCGTTACGTAGCTCTTTAATTGCTTTTTGCTCAAGTTGACGCACGCGTTCAGCCGATACTTGATAGCGATTGGCTAATTCTTGCAATGTAATTTTAGGTTCAGTTAACCAACGATCCCGGATAATGGTTTGTTCTCGTTCGTCTAATTTGGCTAGCGCTTTATGCAAATGATCTTGGCTAGACTCGGTGGAATCACTCGCTTCGAGTAAACGGGCGGGATCGTAACGATTATCTTCAAAATGCATATCAAGCAATGGATAGCTAGTGGATTTGGAATCGCTGCTTTCATCACTGATATCCAAACTCATATCGTTAGAGGCCAAACGAGATTCCATCTCACGTACGGTTTCTGGTTTGACACCGAGATCACGCGCAACGGCCTCGATCTCTTTTTGGTTAAACCAACCTAAATGGGTTTTCATTTTACGTAAATTAAAAAATAATTTACGTTGTGCTTTGGTAGTGGCTATTTTGACAATGCGCCAGTTACGTAAGATAAACTCTTGAATTTCGGCCTTGATCCAATGCACGGCGAATGAAATCAGACGCACGCCCACTTTAGGGTCAAAACGTTTCACTGCTTTCATTAAACCAATATTACCTTCTTGAATCAGATCGGCGAGTGCCAGACCATAACCCATATAAGTCTGTGCAATATGTACGACGAAGCGTAGGTTGGCAATGATAAGCTTTTTGGCGGCGACTAAATCTTGGTGTTGGTAATAGCGTTCGGCAAGTGCGGTTTCTTCTTCAGCGCTTAATACGGGGATTTGTTTTAACCGCGCAATATAGGCGTCGGTACTGTTAATGGGTAGTGATTGATAAAGTGTTTGTAAGTGAGTATTCATGACCATCTCCGTTGTCTTTAGACTTGTTTTAGTGGGTTCACTTGACTTCATAATGTGCTAGAGTATACCGCAATAGATTCCTATTTTCATCCGCATTTAAAAATAAAGGAAAATTTTCTATGGCAGAATCTGAGCCTTCCTCCATCGTACGCCGCATCAGCACCCCCGTTCAAGTAGGTTCGGTCCAGCTGGGCGGCGGAGCGCCTATTATTGTTCAATCTATGACCAATACCGATACTGAAGATGCAGCGGCCACGGCTCAGCAGGTCATAGAATTAGCTCAATCCGGTTCAGAATTAGTTCGAATTACGGTCAATACCGAACAAGCGGCGCAACAAGTGCCTTTTATTCGGGATAAAGTCCGTGAGGCGGGTTATTCAGTGCCGATCGTCGGCGATTTTCATTACAATGGCCACCGGCTTTTACAGGCGTATCCGGCCTGTGCCGAGGCCCTAGATAAATACCGTATAAATCCGGGTAATGTGGGTTATGGCGAAAAACGCGATGCTCAATTTACGCAGATGATCGAGGTCGCGCTGAAATTTAATAAACCGGTACGGATAGGTGTGAATTGGGGGAGCTTGGATCAAGATCTGAGCTCACGTGAGATGGATAAAAATGCAGCATTGGCGTATCCACGTTCTGCGGCGGAAGTGCTGCAGGAAACCTTAGTATTATCGGCTTTACTGAGCGCTGAGCTGGCTAAAAAAATTGGCATGCCAGCGAGTATGATCGTCTTATCCTGTAAGGTAAGTCGCATGCAAGATTTGATTGCTATCCATCGTAATTTGGCCGCGCGCTGTACCTATGCGATACATTTAGGTTTAACTGAAGCGGGGATGGGTTCGAAAGGAATCGTTGCTACTACAGCGGCGCTAGCGGTTTTATTACAAGAGGGTATCGGTGACACGATTCGGGCCTCGTTAACACCGGAACCGGGTGGCGATAGAAGTCGCGAAGTGGTCGTTTGTCAACAGATTTTACAATCTATGGGCTTACGCGCCTTTATGCCGTCAGTATCTGCATGCCCTGGCTGCGGACGTACTACCAGTAGTTATTTCCAAGAATTGGCCCAGCAAGTCGAAGGCTATATTAAAGAGCGTATGCCGACTTGGTCACAACATTATACGGGTGTAGAAAATTTATCCATGGCGGTGATGGGATGCATAGTCAATGGGCCGGGCGAGAGTAAACATGCCAATATCGGCATTAGTTTACCGGGTACTGGCGAACATCCAATTGCACCGGTATTTGCCGATGGGCGTAAAGTCGCCACGTTGCGCGGTGATAATATTGTTCAACAATTTCAAACTATTATAGAAGATTATGTGGTGAGTCATTATGCAAAAAGATAATAAGTTGTTACAACGCAAAGTTAATCGGTTTAGAGCGAGTGTATTATTGGGTTTGTTTTCTTTAGCTACACTTAATTCTGTAGGGGCACAAACTCCATCGGTGATGGTTCCTGCTTATTCACGTCTCGAAAAAAAGTTAGCGTTTTATCAACAAGCAGCACAACATCCTTGGCCGCGTTTACAGACTAACGAAGTGTTATCGATAGGCATGCAAGATCCGATGGTCGCCGTTTTGCGCCAGCGTTTATGTGCGAGTGAAGATTTGCCCGTCAGTGCTTGTACCGACGTGCCCAATCCAAATGATTTTGATGAACAAGTCGAAGATGCAGTTGCTCTGTTTCAAGAACGGCATGGATTAAACGATGATGGCGCGGTAGGCGCGACGACACGCCTAGCAATGAATGTTTCAGCGGCACAACGTTTGCATCAGATTGAATTTAATTTGCGACGTTGGTCACGATTGATTGCTTTAGCCAATCCTTCCTATATATGGATTAATGTACCCGATCACCGTTTACGATTAGTTAAAGATCATCACGCAATTTTAACCGCCCGCGTTATTGTGGGTAAACCATCGCGACCAACACCGGAGATTAACTCCGAAGTGACGCGTATCATATTGAATCCTTATTGGACCGTGCCGCCTGGAATTGCGCGTAGAGATGTTATTCCTAAAGCGATGCGTGATGCTAATTATTTGAGTCGTAGTCACATCCGCATATATGCTATCAATCAACCCAATAAAGAATTAGATCCCAGTGCAGTGGATTGGTTAGCCGTGAAAAAAAATCCTGGACGTTATATTTTACGCCAGGATCCAGGGCCGCATAATTCATTGGGACAAATAAAGTTTGAATTTGCTAATCCGCATTTAGTGTATTTGCATGATACCCCATCAAAAGCCTTATTTGATGCGGAAAGACGTTTGTTTAGCTCCGGTTGTGTGCGTTTAGAAGATCCGTTTGAATTTCTCGAAGCCCTAGAAGAACTCGATCCTAGCTTGCAACAAGCAGCGACACGCATCGAAGCCGCTTTAGAGTCGGGACGTACCACGGTGATTAATCTAAAAACACCGATACCCATTCATTTAACTTACATTACTGCTTGGGTGGATAAAAAAGAGGTAGTACATTTTTGGGATGATGTGTATGGTCGCGATCCAGCACTCCCAACCAATAAAGAGCAATTAGCCAATGATCTGCCAGAACCTATCTAAGGATAGGTTCTTAGCAACAGTTAGCTTCTTAAGGAGTGAAACTGTTTTGTGGATGATCGTTTGTTATTCCACTTTCTGAAGGCGTTAATGGTTGAAATAGTGTGGAATGCTGCTTAGGGCTGTCATCGGTTGGGTTTATTTTTCTTAATAACCGATTGATATAGTGATTTATTTGCCTTATCGAATCCGTTTTTTGGGAAAGTTCAATGATTTCGTCAAAAACAGATTGGCTAAATTTATTCTCAGGAATTCGATAGAACAAATATCCTGAGTCTTTTGCGAATTCAAGGTTTTTTAAAGCTTTTCGTCATTGCGAGCACCATAGGTGCGTGGCAATCCATGGATGGCCACGGCCTCACTGACGTTTCGGCCTCGCCATGACGGTCTCATTAATTTTTCTGTGAGATCAATGAAAAATTTTTTAAAACCTATTTAATAAAATTGAATAATTTATGTTAAGCTTGCTTAAATGGGTTTTTTCTCAGGGATTGAGGTTTTATGGCGAAAATTAAACAGCAAAAAATAAGTGAGCTTCAAAAAAATTTAACTAAAAAAATAAAGCAATTAAAGGATGAAATTAAAGTACTTCCAGCTTATCCTCGAAGAAAAAAAGATGAAAAAAATTGGGAAACTTTTTTTGTCACTTTCGCTTTCATTTCCCTAACAGGAATTATGATTTTTGGTACAGGTTGGTTGGCAGTCGCCGCATCTGGAACCCTCTTAACATTAATTATTGTAGAAGCTGGGTTATTCTCATCACTTGCCATTGGTTTTAGTGCTTGGCCTATGTATAACACTTATTTATGGATCCGGGATTTATTTAGTTCTGAGAAAATAAAAAGTCAAAATAAAGCTTTTGATCAATGTCACAAAAACTTGCTTGAATTAAACGCATTAGCGGCTGAAAAAAACTACTTATCTGCAAAAATAAATTTCAAACTGAATAATGCGATTAAGTGTTTTCCATCTAAGCTTTTTGCGCAAGAAAACGCAGACTTTGCGCAACTCGGCCTAACCGATCAAATACAGCGATTAGAACAACAAAAGAAAAATCATCCCGCTTATTCCAGGAGGCAAAAGGATAAAGAAAATTGGGTTAAAATTTTTCGATATTCTGCAGCGATTTCCTGTGCGGGGGTGGGTTTTCCACTGGCTTTTTTTATGATGCCGGGTCTTTGGCCTTTAATATCAGGTCCACTCTTTCCAGTTTTAGTTGTTACTGGGCCTATTATTGTCTTGTTGATAGTAGGACCTGTAACAGTAAGCAGTTTATTACATGCTAGCTATTTGTTGGTACGTGACTTGTTGAGTTCTGCTGAAATTAAAATCGAAAATAAGCAATATGCGCAGTTGGAAAAAGCTATTACTGAATTAAAGAAATTAGACAAACAGCAAAGCCAATTAGAAGAAAAAATTGAGAGCAAACTTCAAGTAGGTGTTGATAACAATTTTGTAACAGCTAAGGATACTAACGACTTGCGGTTGGCAACAAATTCTGCTAAAAATTCAGGAATTTATTCTGAATATAATAATAATTATTTTAATAAATATGGGCCAATGTTTTCAGAAAATTTCCCTTTAGCCCATCAAGCGGAACCTATATCAGAATGCCAATCCTTACAAGTAAATTCAGTAATTAGCTGACAGCGAATGACTGACATTAGTTGCTCCATCACTGCGATGGATAGAAAATTCAATTTGCTTATCTCCAAAGGGGGTCTGCAATAGAAGTTTTTTTGAGTTAAAAAATTTTACTTTAGTTATATTTGTTGTATGATTAGTATGAACTGATAAGAAATATTGATTGATTGTTTCTATAATAATGATAAAAGGTACTTATTATGAAAAAATCGTCGGAAACAATGCAAGCAAAGCTTAATATCCAGGCACCTGAAGCTGAGTATAGCAAGCATGATTCTTGCGATGCAGAGGATAAAAAAGCTAAATCGGATGGATGGGGCATGATAATAGCAAAGTTGTTACCCATAGTTACTTTACCTCTGGTCATTCTTTTATTATTACCACCTGTGCCTATATTTACTGAAAATGACAGCGATAATTTGGATGAAAAGCTTTCTGTCTCTCGTCGTTTACGGTAGAGGTTTTTAGAATTCATGATTAGATTATTTCTATTCAGCAGCTAATTATTGATTCAGTCTGTACTAATGTATTTTTCGTCATTGCGAGCACCGTAGGTGCGCAGCAATCATTGCATTCGCTCGCCAGGACGGCGATTTTTACTACTATTTAATAAAATTTGCGAAGCTTTTTTCTAAATTAAATCCTCTTTTTTCTATCACGCACTTAAGTTTTTGGTGTGCAGAAAAGTTTTTATTTTTTATAGCACTTAAACTTTTCTTAAGCTAATTTCTATATTATTACGTTTGTTTATTGAAATAAAAATATAAATAGATTAGTGCTCGCTTTAGTAGGTAATCAATTATCTAACATAAATTCTCCCTGCTTTAGGGAGTATGGGGAATTTATTTTATTATTAATAAAATAAATTAATTATTCAGCTATCAATAACGCAGCAGCAACTTTGCGTCCTTCGGACATCAACACTGTGTAGGTACGACAGGCGGCACCGTTATTCATCACTTCTATGCCAATTTTTTGTTGATAAAACACGTTTAATAGCGCAGCGTCGGGAAAAGTTAAGTATTCGCCGCTACCGAGTAATACGATGCTAGGGCGTAGGTCGATAATTGTTTGTAAAAAGTCAGTGGTTAAATCAGCGATGCGGCGCGGTGGCCAAGGATCAACCAGCTGATTTGGCATGACAATGATGCTATGTCGGATTTTTTCGTCATTAACTTGAATATAATCTTTGGCATAAGCACGAATCTGATAACGCCCTTCGTTAGTATCGAGGTTTAATTCCATAACGGACTATCAAGTTAAAAATATTTACGTTAAATTATACATTATGACAAAAATAATTATACTCATTGCTTGTTTAAGCGTGAGTTACTTCCTACTTCCTAGCCATGCGAGTGCTGAAATAATGTCAAATAACTTAAACAATGAATTACGACCCGGTCAGTCACTGCAATTGGTTACACTGGATAGCCCTGAGCATCGTGTTTTAAGGACGCCGGCTAAAACCATTAAATTTCCACTCGATAGCGAAACACAACAATTTATCCAGGATTTACAAAGTTTTTTCCATGATCTAAAGAGTCCTTTAGGCAGTCCAGCGGGATTAGCGGCGCCGCAAGTGGGTTATGGGTTGCGAATTATCATCATCCAAATACCCGAATCGGCTAAGGCGCGGCGTAAGGACGTTTATGATGTAGTTCCGCCTACGGTTTTAATTAATCCTTCGTATACGCCCATAGAGGCTGCTGGTGAGAGCAAAGATTGGGAGGGGTGTTTTTCAGTGCCGGGGAAAATGGGTGAGGTATATCGTTATAATGAAATCCACTACACAGCCTACACAACCGAAGGCAAGCAAATTAGTGCGGTAGCACGAGGATTTTTGGCTAGATTGATACAACATGAAGTTGGTCATTTAAATGCAGAGCTTTATATTGATCGACTACGTCCTGATTGTCGTTATGACTCCGTTGAAAATGTAATGAAAATGATTCATGAATAAAACCATCATACGTCGCCAATTCAACTTAGTCGAAAATTTAAATCATTTACATCCGGTTTTACAGCGTGTGTATGCGGCACGCGGTATCCAATCCGTAGAGGAATTGGATTATGGTTTGCAACATTTACTGCATTATCAATCATTAACCGGCATCGAAACAGCGGCGGAGTGTTTGGGTAGTGCAGTGATGCAGCAACAGCGGTTACTGATAGTCGGTGATTTTGATAGTGATGGAGCAACCAGTAGTGCTTTAGCAGTCAGTGTCTTACGTGCTTTTGGCGCGCAGCAGGTGGATTTCTTAGTGCCGAATCGTTTTGAGTATGGGTATGGCTTAACCCCCGAAATTGTTGAGCTGGCTTTACGCACGAAAAAACCGGATGTTATTGTCACCGTTGATAATGGCATTTCTAGTCATGAGGGTGTCATCGCCGCAAAAGCTGCCGGATTAAAAGTAGTGATTACCGATCATCATTTGCCAGCCGCTACATTGCCAGCCGCGGATGCGCTGGTTAATCCTCAACAAAATGGCGATCAATTTCCGAGTAAGAATTTAGCGGGCGTAGGTGTTATTTTTTATGTGATGTTGGCACTTAGACACTATTTGCGTAGCCAAGCTTGGTTTGAAAAAATTAACATTTCCGTACCGAATATGTTGCAGTTTTTAGATTTGGTGGCATTAGGAACGGTAGCTGATTTGGTGAGCTTAGATCGAAATAATCGTTTATTAGTTTCTCAAGGTTTGCAATGGATCAAAGCCGGTAAAGCGCGGCCAGGGATTTATGCCTTACTCAAATTGGCGAAACGCGACGTGGAATATCTGGTTGCCAGTGATTTATCATTTAGCGTTGCACCACGTTTAAATGCGGCAGGTCGTTTGGCGGATATGTCTTTAGGGATTGCTTGTTTGTTAGAGACGGATCGAAATCGTGCGCATGAATTTGCATTACAGCTTAGTCAATTGAATGAAGAACGTCGTTCGATAGAAAATACCATGAAGCAAGAAGCTTTTATTATTTTAGAAAAATTAATCGAGAAAGAACCTTTAGAAAAAGGAATTTGTTTATACGATAGTCGATGGCATCAGGGTGTGATCGGTTTGTTGGCTTCGCGACTAACTGAGCGCTTACATAGGCCGACGATTATTTTTGCTGAGGGTCATCAAGCGGCTGAATTAAAAGGATCAGCCCGTTCTATCACCGGCTTGCATATTCGTGATCTCTTGGAAACCATTGCAATGCGTTATCCGCATTTGATTACTAAATTTGGCGGACATGCGATGGCTGCAGGATTGAGTTTGAAAAAAGAATCATTTGTCGAATTTGCTAAGATTTTCCAGCTTGAATGTGAGCAACAATTACGACCTGATAGTTTACAGGCTACTTGTTACACCGATGGTGAATTAACCCAACAAGAGCTAGCTTTAGAGCTGGCTGAACTGTTACGTTATAACGCAGGCCCATGGGGCCAAGATTTTCCAGAGCCGTTGTTTGAAGGTGGTTTTCGTTTACTTGCGCAACGGTTGGTGGGTGATAAGCATTTAAAAATGACTTTAGCTAGTCAAGAAGTTGGCAAACAAATCGATGCCATTGCATTCAATGTCAATCTAAGTCATTGGCCTAATCATCGTGCCGAACGCATCAATGCGCGCTATCGTTTAGGCGTAAACTATTATCAAGGTCGCAAAACTTTGCAGTTAATTATTGAAAGTTTAGATATATTATCTCTTTAATTTTAGCAAAAAACAGCAAACCCTCGTCATTGCGAGCGCGGAGCGCGCGGCAATCCATGGATGGCCACGCTCATTCCATTCGCTCGCCATGACGGTGATTTGTGGATTAAGACTTAATTGAGTTTTTTTCTGTTTGATCCTTTTCTGCTGCGGAGTTAAGCGTGTTTAGCTCATCAAGTTTAGCAGTGTCTTTTGCTTGTTTAGGATCTGTTTTTCTTTCCAAAGAAACTTTTTTATGACCTTTTCTATGATGAACAGCTTCTTTTTTAGCAGGGGTTAGTACTGCAGGTGATTGGTTGTTAGCACCAGGTAAGCTATTCAGATCAGTCGCTGATTCAGCTGCGAAAGCTGGGATAGCTAAAATCGCGCTGCTTAAACCGATGACGAGAGCTTGTTTCAATTTCATGACGAGGACTCCAAATTGTTATTATTGTAAAACAGGCTTTGTGTAACAAAGCGAGTGAGGCTATCATACCAGTAAAAAACCAGCATGGAAGCCCCTTACCAGAAATATATCATGCTAAAGCCGCAGAAACAGTCGATTAATTCCTATATGATAGCGCCAATGATGGGTTGGACCACCCGTCATTACCGTTATTTTTTCCGGCTAATTTGCAAAAAAGCACTACTCTATACCGAAATGCTGACCACAGGCGCTATTTTAAATAGTCCACAGCGAGATCATTTATTAAGTTTTGATCCTAGTGAAAAAGCGCTGGCCATACAATTGGGCGGTGGTATTGCCTCCGATCTAGCACAAGCGGCCAAAATAGTCGCAGCCTATGATTATTCAGAAATTAATCTGAATGTCGGTTGTCCTAGCGATAGAGTGCAATCAGGTTGTTTCGGTGCAGTATTACTTAAAGATCCGACCCGCGTTGCTGATTGCATTGCTGAGATGTGTGCGGCAGTTAAATTACCGATTACCGTTAAAACCCGAATTGGTGTCGATGATTGCGAAAGCTATGATTATCTAGCCCAATTTATCCAACAAGTCAGTTTGGCTGGATGCCAAACGTTTATTATTCATGCGCGTAAGGCTTGGTTATCAGGATTGAGCCCCAAAGAAAACCGTGAAATTCCGCCATTAAATTATAATTGGGTGTATCGCATTAAACGAGATTTTCCTCATTTAAATATCGTTATAAATGGCGGGATAACTTGTTTAAACACCGCGCAAGAACATTTGCAACAGGTTGATGGTGTCATGATAGGCCGTGCGGCTTGGTATAACCCTTATCTATTTGCTGAGCTCGATAAACTTATCAGTCCATTGGATACATCAATCATTCCTAATCGACTGTCTATCGTTTTACATTACTTGCCTTATCTAGAAGAAGCTTTTATGTCGGGTGAGAACTTGACTCATTTAATACAACCTTTGTTTGGTTTATTTCATGGCGTCGCGGGCGGTAGACGTTGGCGACAAAAGTTAAGTGAAATCTTACAAGTGGGTAATCCATTGAAGATAAAGGAAGTGTTGCAAGAAATATATTGATCGTCACGTTCGCTCGTCATGACGGGATTCAATGGCTCACTTGTTCTACCCACTGATACAAAGCAAAAGATTCGGGGGTACATTTAAAACAACGTGTTGCGCAACTCGGCGTTTTAAAACATTTTTTTACACAACCTTTGTAAATTAATAGTTCTAAAATGGCTAAGGTTTCTTCTTGCTTAGCTCCAAAGGTTTGTAAAATAAGCGCTAGATTAACACATTTTTTTTCAGCAATAAATTTTTTTAGAGCGAGCAAACTAATCATGACAGTTGCCTCGACTGGATGAAAGTGGAGCAGGTAATTCGGTTAGCCTAGTTGTTTTGGAACACAAGAACATACGCGTTACAAAAAGCGCTATGAAAACGATGAGATACCAACCTATGGTCGCTAAAGGATGTTGGCTAAACGTGGCGGTTTGATAAAACAAGGTAGCGACGGCATAGGCAATCCCGGTACTCCATAGCATAGAAAAATAAGCCCAGCCTCTGCCGATTTCGCGTTGCATCACTGCCATGGTCGAAATACAGGGAAAGTACAATAAAATAAATAACAAATAAGTAAAAGCACCTATTTTGCCAGCGAAATAATGCGACATCACACCATAAACGCCTTGTGTCACTTCAGGTGCCTGTGCTTTGAGTGCCATCGGATTGCTTAGAGTTTTACCGAGATCGTGTAAATTTTTAGGAATAGATAACACAGCGGTTTTTAATTCATCGCGTAGTGTGGACTGTTCGGCTGATTCTGTCAGCTGACCTACTTGTGAATATAAAGTATTTAAGGTTCCTACAACCACTTCTTTGGCTAATAAACCGGTTGCTAAACCGACAGTGGCGGGCCAATTATCACTTTGTATGCCCATCGGGGCAAATACCGGAGTGATGGTTTTTCCAATGCTGGATAATAAGGACTGTTGATTGGCTTCACCGCTGATAAGTTTGCCATGGATGCTAATGGTATTGAAACATCCTATCAACATACAAACTGGAATTATAAAACGACCGGCTTTAAATAAAAATAACTTCAAACGTTGCCAAGTGCTTCGAAAAATAGTACCCCAATGCGGCCAATGATAGGTCGGCAATTCTAAGATCATGGGTGTTGTTTCTGCTTTTAAACTTGTCGAACGCAATAATAATCCAGTGAAAATGGCGGTTAGTATTCCTATACCATATAACGCGAAAATAATCAGTGCTCCGCCTTGTGGGAAAAAAGCCGCGACAAATAAGGTGTAGACAGTAAGACGGGCGCCGCAAGACATAAACGGCGCCATCATCACGGTTAAAATACGATCCCGTGGTGAAGCTAAGGTGCGAGTAGCCATTACCGTAGGAACATTACAACCAAAGCCAACAATTAACGGAACGAATGCCTTCCCTGGTAAGCCGATGGCCCCCATTAATTTATCGACCACAAATGCAGCGCGGGCCATGTAACCGGAGTCTTCTAATAACGATAAAAATAAAAACATCGCACCAATGACAGGTATAAAGCTAATTGTGGTATTAATACCTTTACCTAAGCCATTGGCAATTAATGCAATTAACCAAACGGGCCAATGTAATTGTGTTAATACATGAATACTGCCATGAATAAACAATGCGGTACTACCGATATCAAAAAAATCTTGGAAAGCGCCACCGACATTAATAGCAAATAAAAAAAGTGAGTACATCACTAAAAGGAAAATAGGAATACCTAACCAACGATTCAAAATAATACGATCGATGCGTGCAGTGAAAGTTGTGCCCGGTGTATGTGTGATTAAGCTTTGTTTTAGTATGGATTGTATCCAAGCATAGCGCGCATCGGCTATCAGTAAATCAATTTCTTCATCGTATTGTGTTTTGAGTATCTCAATCAAGGATTGTGCAAAGTTAAGTTCTTCTGCTGTGACATAATTGCGAGCAAGCGCATCATCTTCCAATAGTCGACAGGCTAACCAATTGCATGGCATCTTTTTTGGGGACAATTTTTCGGAGAGTGTTTGCACAGCGCTTTCTAATAAAGGTTCAAACGAATAAGGGAAACTTGCATGGGTAGCGTGGGTTGAAATAGCTGACGATAAGGCCTGGCGTAATTCTTGAATACCCATGCCGCGAATTGCGGTTAGCGGAATGATAGGGCACTTTAACGATCGACTCAGTTTCTGAATATCGATGTGAATACCGCGTCGTTTAGCAATATCCATCATATTAAGTGCGATAATAACCGGTATCTGCATTTCTAAGAGTTGTGTAGTCAAATACAGTTGACGTTCTAGATTGCTAGCATCTAAGACATTAATAACCACATCGGGACGATTGCTAACCAGGTAATTGCAGGCTATGCATTCATCCATGGCACAATTATTAGCGACTACGCTTAAGGAATAAGTACCAGGAAGATCAACGATTTCATAGCTTGTTGCGCCGACATTAAAATAGCCGCTTTTTTGCTCAACAGTGACGCCTGCCCAGTTACCGACTTTTTGCCGGCTGCCGGTGAGAGCGTTAAAAATGACGGTTTTACCACAATTTGGATTGCCTGCTATGGCAATAATCTTGTTTTTTTGCATGAGTTTTTAGTTTAGTTTGAATATTCTACGTAAATATGACAGGCTTCACTGGAACGTAAACTAAATTGGCTGCCTAATATTTGTAATTGTAAGGGGTCACCCAGCGGAGCACGGCGAATTAAGGTAATAGTGGTTTGTCGGGTAATGCCTAAATGTTGTAACAGTTTGCGACATTGAGGTGCAATGTCAGGACTGAATCCCCGTACCGTAGCAGATTGTCCGGATCGCAATTGCGTGAGTGGTATAGCGCTCATAAATATTTTAAATGAGAATCATTACTATTTATAATAGAGGTTTTTTAGTGACGAAGCAAGCCTTAGTGGATCATAAAATAAAACCATTGGGTGTGTATTTTGTATGCAATTAAGTCAATTATTAATGGGATTAGACATTGAGGTAACGCAGGACGCGGTCATTAACGGAATTTGCCAAGATAGTCGCCAACTGCGAACTGGAGATTTATTCTTTGCTTATCCAGGGTTGGGTAGTGATGGGCGTCAATTTATACAGGAAGCGATAGCCAAAGGAGCAGCAGCTATTTTATTTGAACCAGATGGCATAGGTTCGATTGATCCGAACTCAACACCCATTCCACTATTACCTATTCGTCATTTAACATCACAATTAGGGCCGATTGCTGCCCGCTTTTATGATTATCCAAGTCGTTATATGCCCGTACTAGGCATTACCGGCACGAATGGCAAAACTTCCTGTACGCATTTTTTAGCGGATAGTTTGCAGCAATTACAAAAACCTTGTGGCGTTATCGGCACTTTGGGTAATGGTTTTTATGGCGATTTAAACCCAGGTCAATTAACCACACCCGATGCTATTGAATTACAACAATTACTGGCAGATTTTCGCGATAAACAAGCACAAGCGGTGGTGATGGAGGTATCTTCACATCGTTTAGCCCAACAACGTTTAAATGGAACAGAATTTTCTGTTGCTGCATTTACCAATTTGACGCGCGATCATCTCGATTATCATGGCAGCATGGAAGCTTATGCGCAGGCCAAACGTTCTTTTTTTGATTTACCCGGTGTGCAGCAGGCGATATTAAATGCCGATGATCCTTATGCACAACAATGGTTAACTGAACTTGCCGAACAATTACCGGTGTATGCGTATTCTTTACATAAGCCCAAAGCGGCCTGGTCACATATTCCGCACATTACAGTAAAAAAATTCAATTTTAATCAACAAGGTTTAAGTGCAGAAATCGATACTCCTTGGGGTGAAGTATTTATTGAAAATCCATTTTTAATGGGACGGTTTAATTTAAGTAATTTGTTGTTGGTATTGACGCTATTAAAAAGTTTACATTTTTCTTTAGCAGAAATTTCACAAGTGATATCAAAATTAAAAGGCGTAAAAGGACGCATGCAAGCTTTTCATATCCCGGGAAAGCCTTTAGTTGTCGTCGATTATGCACATACACCGGATGCCTTGCAGCAAGTGTTGCGGGCTTTACGCCCACATTGCAAAGGCGAACTGTATTGTGTATTTGGTTGTGGGGGCGACCGAGATAAAGGAAAACGGCCAATAATGGCCAAGATTGCCGAGCAGGAAGCCGATCGTATTATACTCACCAATGATAACCCGCGCTATGAAGATCCATTGCAAATTTTGCAGGATATTCAACAAGGTTTTACCGATAAAAAATCCGTCTATCGTGAACCGGATAGACACGCTGCGATTGCCTATGCCTTAGCAACTGCCCAGCCGTCAGATGTAATTTTAGTGGCTGGCAAAGGACATGAAGCGTATCAGTTGATTAAAGATATCAAGCATCCTTTTGATGATGCCAGCGAAGTGCAGCGCCTATTAAAAACCTAATTCATTGATGGCAAAAATGGATGTCAGTCCAACTCTTGCTAGCCAGTTATAACCGTATGAATTTAGTAGCTTCGAAATATCGGAGCTATTAGTAGCTTCCATGCTGCCAGCATAGTCTTCGATGGAGATGACTTTGGGTTTTACTATCGAGAAATCAAAATCCTTTATAATTCTTTCGTCATAACCTTCAATATCAATATTCAGATAATCTATATTAAAAAGTTTATTTTCGGAAACAATTTTGTTTATTGATAGTGTAGGTATTTTTACGTGTTCTTTGAAACTACGTTCTAATGCAACCTGGGGGCAACACGTAGCAATCGCCGAGAGGCCATGTTTACCGTCCTTTTTACTGGGGAGTGATAAATCAATTTCTTTAATAGTTTTGCATTCTTGTTCGGTAATAACAGCAGCGCAGAGATTGATATCTCTTTTCCTTATTTTATTAAATAAGGCGATAGTTTTTGGATTTGCATCGACATTGACGCCATGCCACCCTTTTAGCCATAAATAGGCGGTATTAGAATATTTAAAAGGATGATAGGCCCCAATATCTAAATAAATTCCCGAGGTTTTTTTTCCTGGAAATAGCCTTCTGACCAAGACATCTTCGGCCCATTGACCGAAATAACATTTACAATCTCCTGACAGAATGGTTTTTAATAATCGCGTGATATACATAAAGGATGCTTAAATTGTGCCAATTTTTTGTAGACTAGCATGGTTAATCCGTCATTGCGAGCGCATAGCGTGCGGCAATCTAGAAAATCCCGCTCGGGTTTGCAATATAGATTAAGCATAAAATAGTGATTTATTTTAAAACCTGTTGGTAAGCTTGTAACGTGGCATCGATAAAATATTTTTTGTCGAATTGTTGTATCGCTTTAGTCCTTGCCTGCTGTGACATTTGCGTGAGATCTTTTTGCGTTAGTCGCGTTAAAATAATTATTAGCAGGTGAGTCAAGCTAGGAATATCATTAATGGGGACTATCCAACCATCCTGTTCAGCCGTTATATTTTCAGGAAGGCCTCCAAAATTGGAAACTATGACTGGAAGGCCCATGGCCATCATTTCTCGACAAGCAAAAGAGATGGTTTCTATCCCATTGGAAAGAACAAAACCTAGGTTACCCATACCAACAATGGTTCTGATGTCAGGGATAAATCCAGGAAAAATAATTTGAGTGATTAGATCAAATTTTTTTACGTTCTCAGTTATTTCTGACTCAGAAGGATAAGAGCCAGCAACGATTATTTTAATTCTACTTTTTAATTCGGCAGGTAATTTTGCCACAGCAGCGATAAGATAAGGCCAGTTTTTATAATGTGCTGTACCCGCATTCGAAACAAAAACAAAATCATTGTCACTTAAGTTATATTCTCGACGTAGTACCTGTTTTTGCTCTGATGTGATTGGGTGATAAAAGTCGGTATCTATTCCGTTTGGGATAAGCTTAATAGATTTTGTTGTTACTCCAGCTTGAAGCAGTTGTTTTTGCGTATAATGACTGACTGCAATAATGGCGTCGGTGCAATAACGCATTCTCATTTTAGCCCCCCATTTGATGGCTAGAGCATTATGTTTGGTTAGTATCAATTTAGGTTTATAGGTTAAAAAAGGATAAAGAAGCAGGATGGTTCGATGGCAAGCTGAACCATTGACATGAATGATGTCGAAGCGGTATTTTTCTATCCATTGTTTAAAGCGGCGTAGCTGTTTAAACAGTCCAGACCAGTTCTTGAAAATTGTTTTATAATTAATATCAAAGCAAGGAATAGTTAGCTTTAGAGATAAATGGAGTTGAGAAGAGACCGGGCAGGCTAAGGCAATATCATGATCTGTCTGTAAAGCGTCGACCAAGCTTGAGATATAGGTATCATGGCCACCTCCATAACCCGTATGGAAGTTGCAAAATAAAATGCGCATATTATTATTATTTTAGTATTTAAAGCCTGAGATTATAGTATAGAATGCTGTAAGTCTAGAATGACCCACCTATTTTTTTTGGTAACTTGTGAAACTATCACTATTGGCTACAAACATTCAAGGTAAGCTATTAGGTCCGGATGTGAACTATACCGGATTGAGCATTGATTCCCGCAGCATAAAACCCCATGAACTTTTTATCGCTATTCGCGGTGAGAAGTTTGATGGACATAATTTTATTGAACTTGCCAAACAGCGTGGCGCTGCAGGTGCTGTCGTTGATCATGCGATAGAGACTGATTTACCTTTAGTATTAGTGCAGGATACACGAAAAGCCTTAGGCGAATTAGCCAAACAACACCGTCGTGAGTTTTCTATTCCTATTATCGCCTTAACGGGTAGTTGCGGTAAAACCACAACCAAAGAAATGATTCGATCTATTCTGACCGAAGTGGGCCCAGTGTTAACTAATTTTAAAAATTTCAATAATGATATTGGTCTACCCTTAACCTTACTGAATTTAAATACGCAGCATCGTTACGCTGTGATCGAAATGGGTGCTAATCATGCTGGAGAGATTGAATATTTAACGCACCTCACGCAACCGAATGTTGCCTTGATCACCAATATTGGACCAGCGCATTTGCAAGGGTTTGGATCCATCGCTGGGGTTGCTCAGGCTAAGGCAGAGATTTTTTCCGGTTTAGTCAAAAATGGTGTGGCCATTATTAATGCCGACGATAAGTTTGCTGACACTTTGCAAAAAGAATGTGTGCCCTTTCGTGTTGTGCGCTTTGGTTTATCCGACGCAACTGATTTTTTTGCAACGAATATTCAGATGGATGTCGATGGAAAAGCAAGCTTTTTGTTACATGCGCCTAACGGCAAAGAAATGATGATTAGCTTAAGTTTACCTGGGCAGCATCATGTGCTGAACGCGTTAGCCGCGGCAGCCGCTGCAAGTCAAGTCGGCATCGAATTATCTCTTATCAAATCCGGTTTAGAAAAAATGCAACCGGTTCCTGGAAGAGTCATCGTCAGCAAAACAAAAATAGGGGCGACGCTGATAGATGATAGTTATAATGCCAATCCAAGTTCAGTCGCGGTGGCCTTAAAATTATTGGCGCATTATTCTGGACAACGAATTTTTGTTATGGGTGATATGGGAGAATTAGGTCAAAACGCCGTAGATTATCATCGTAAAATAGGGCAATTAGCTAAAGAATTAAACATCGATGACGTCTATACTTGCGGTGACTTAAGTAAAGAAACAGCCAAAGCATTTGGTGCAAACGCAAAACATTATCCTAATCATCAAGAATTAATTTTAGCGCTGAAACCGCACTTGCAAGATAATGTGACCATTTTAATTAAAGGTTCACGCAGTGCGCAAATGGAAAAAGTAGCGGCAGCTTTAATGGATACAGATGTGTGAACAATAACACCTAAAACTATATTCCGCGCACTTAAATTTTTAATCGGGAAAACGAACACATGTTGTTATGGTTAACGGCCTTTTTATCAAATTATTATCGTGCTTTTCATGTCTTTCAATATTTAACGTTAAGGGCTATTTTAGCTTCTCTAACCGCATTTCTTATCTCACTTTTACTAGCGCCTAAGATGATACGTACGTTAAGTCATCGACAAATCGGCCAATCCATACGGTCTGACGGACCACAAGCTCACTTAAGCAAAGCCGGGACGCCGACGATGGGAGGGGCGTTGATTTTAATTGCCATCGTTATGACGACTTTATTGTGGGCCAATCTTAACAATCATCTGATTTGGATAGTGCTGTTAGGCATAGTGGGATTTGGCCTGATAGGCTTTGCCGATGATTACCTAAAACTGATGCTAAAAAACAGTCGCGGACTCATCCCACGTTGGAAGTATTTATGGCAATCGCTATTAGGTTTAACCATTGGTGTGCTGCTGTATATGAATGCTGAATTGCCGGTAGAAACACAATTAGTGATACCATTCTTTAAGAATCTCTTGATTCCCTTAGGAATATTTTACATTCCCTGGGTTTATTTTGTCATCGTGGGTAGCAGTAATGCCGTGAATCTAACCGACGGCTTAGATGGTTTGGCCATTATGCCGACAGTATTAGTGGGAAGTGGTTTAGGTATTTTTGCTTATCTCACTGGAAACATTACTTACGCCAAATATTTAGCCATCCCTTTTGTTCCTGGTGCTGGCGAAATGGTGGTCATTTGTGGCGCTATAGTTGGGGCGGGTCTAGGTTTTTTATGGTTTAATACCTATCCTGCGCAAGTATTTATGGGTGATGTTGGTGCTTTAGGTTTGGGTGCAGCATTAGGTTGTATTGCTGTTGTGGTAAGACAAGAGTTTGTGTTACTCATCATGGGTGGTGTTTTTGCTTTAGAGACTATTTCGGTGATCCTGCAGGTGGCTTCTTTTAAGCTCACCGGGAAAAGAATCTTTCGTATGGCACCTATACACCATCATTTTGAGCTAAAGGGTTGGCCAGAACCGAGAATTATTGTAAGGTTTTGGATTATTACCTTTATATTGGTGTTGTTTGGTTTAGCCACTTTGAAATTACGTTGATGTAATATGTCATGCAAAAAAACGAAAAAAAAAATGTTGAGCGCAGTTTAGCTTTGGCGGGTGTTTTTCAATCTGCCGCTTTAGTTCGCGATCTTGCTAGGACTGGAAAAACGGAACAGCTTGCATTTGATACCAGTATCCAAAGTATTTACACACTAGACGTTAGCACAGTGGAACAGGTTTATGGCGGCACGATTAGCGGCCTACGTTTAGGTTTGCAGGAGTTAGTCAATTTGCTCGGTTATAATAAAATCAGACAGGATCGCGAGTTAACACGATATTTAATTGGTTTGATGCACCTCGAACGTAAACTGGTTCGTTCTCCAGAAACCAAAAAAAATTTAAGTCGACGCATTAAGCATGCTATTTCTCAAGCTAACTATTTTGCAGCTTCACCCCAGCTTGTTATCAATAGTTTAGCGGATATCTATGTCACCACCTTAGGTGCATTACCTTTTCGTTTGCATGTCATCGGACAAGGCAAATATTTAGCGCATGCTGAAACGGTCTGCAAAATACGTGCTGCCTTATTAGCCGGCGTGCGTTCGGCGGTGTTATGGCGTCAATTAGGCGGTTCGCGATGGCAGCTTTTTCTCAAGCGCCATACCTTAATAGGTATTGGTAGAAAATTATTGAGCAATCTTAATTCGAAATAAATATATCCTCTTAATATATAGTATTATCAAAAATGATAATTATGTTATAATTTATTTAAAATAGTTAAAAATATAAATCTGTATTAATCGCTCCTTAATAATTATTAAAATAATAATGGCTACTACAAAGGTTCTTCAGAAAAACAACTTAGAAAATCTTGAATCAATAAGTGAGTTTTCAAGAGTTTTGGTTACGTTCACTCAATCCATGCTGAATGCTATTTCTAGTCTATTACAGCAGCATGGGTTTAAATCTATTTGTTTTCCATTCGCTTTTCCCCTAGGCCTTTTCACCAATCTTTTTATGGTGATCAATTTTATTAAATCAGAAAATAAAAATTTACGAAATTGAAAGTATCGAAACTAAAATTCCTATCAGTGCGTTAAGCTATGAAAAAATAATGGTACAATTTCATTATTTAAATTATGTAAAAATGGATGATAAAGTCGGCTGGAAAACCTGCGAAGAATTTTATCAGTTTTTTAATGAATATCATGCTGAAAAGGCGTTCCAATCTTTTTTAAAAAATATTAGTGATGTTAAAGATCTTTATGAAGCAGTTAAGCATCATTTCGAGATAGAAAAATTTTTAAATATAGAAAATGCTCAGAAAAAATTACAAATAGAAAGAGAAAAAACGCAAGCTGCTTTAAAAGAAAGAGATCCAGAAATAATCACAAAATTAGGCCTTATGTCTACTCAGAAAAATTTGCTGAAGAGTATTATTAATATCAATAAATGACAATTTAAAAAATTTTTAATCATTATTTGAGCTTACCATATAGAGGGATGATAAATATGAAACCGGATGAAGATAATAAAGTTTTAATATTAGGTGCTACCGGAAATTTTGGTAGGAAAATAGCTAGGGGATTAGTGGCAAAAAATATCGCCATTATAATTAGTGGTCGCTATGAAGAACCCTTATTGGCTTTAAAAAAACAACTTTCTAAAGTGGCCGTGGATACATGTATTGATATACTTTGTTTCGATTTTAAAAAGAGATTATCCCAAGAGTTAATACGGCTTAAGCCGCCATTGGTTATCAATGCTTCTGGTCCTTTTCAAGCCGCTGATTTTACTATAGCAATCAATTGTATTCTTTTAGGCATAAATTATATTGATTTAGCCGATGCAAGAGAGTATGTGAATGATTTTTTAATGCTAGAAGAACAAGCGATCAAGAATAACTGTATCGCCATTACTGGCGCTAGCACTTTACCTTGTTTGTCATCGGCAGTTTTAAACTATTATAAAGATGAGTTTAAGACGATAGATTCTTTAGTGTATGGAATTACGTTAGGCCAAAAAACCGAAAGAGGATTAGCTACATTTAAGTCCATCTTAAATTATGCAGGACATCGTTTACAAGATTTTCGTGGGATGTCGAAAAAAATGTATGGATGGCAAGATCTCTATCGACAAGATTATCCACTATTAGGAAAACGTTGGATGGCCAATTGTGATGTTCCAGATTTAGATTTATTACCGGGCTTTTTCCCTATTAAATCGATCCGATTTTCCGCGGGAATAGAAAGTAATGTTGCGCATCTGGGTTTATGGTTTTTATCTTGGTTAGTCCGATTGAAGTTTCCGATTAAATTAGAAAACCATGCGGAATCCTTGTTAAAATTTAGTCATTACTTTGACTCGTTTGGAACCGATGCCGGCGGTATGCACATGCTCATGTCGGGTACTGATCATAAGGGAAATCATAAGAACATTAAATGGTTTATCGTAGCAAAAAGTGGCGATGGCCCTTATATTCCCACCATTCCGGCAATTCTCTTAGCAAAAAGAATATTACAAGGAGAAATCGTCGAAACTGGAGCGATCCCTTGTATGCATTTAATTTCATTAGAAAGTTATTTAGCAGAATTAAAAAAATTCGATATACATGTTTTTTCAGAAGTCAGTAAAAAATTTTAATATTACTCTTCGCCCTCGCTCAACATAAGCTTAATTTTTGCAAATTTGCCTATTAAATTCGATCGTTTTGCTAGGAGATTCTTGGTCATGTCGACGTTTATGCGCAGGAAAGAAGCTTGCACCACAAGGATAAATAGATAAATTCGAATGTTTAGATAGAATAGTGAATTTTTTTAATTCCTTAGGGACATCGGATAAAGAAATTTTTTCTTGTTTTGAGCATATGAGTTGCTCAAACATCGTTTGCGTCAAGCTATTTTGTCTATTAAATCCACTCAGCAGATGGCTTGCAGCCACTAGATGGGGATGAGCTAAAACGCTATCGAAATTTCTTTGTGTAAAAAGATCGGCATAATAAAGTTTGAAAAATATACTGGCCATAGCATGTGGATCATTTTTTTCTTGAATAGCGGCTCTGTTTTCTGAGGTTAATAAGTTAACGCTGTGAAGTAAACGTAACACTAAGGCAATTCCTGTGGGGCTAATATGCCTTTCTAAAGCGTTTTTATTCTCAGCATTTAAAAGATTTGCATCATGCAGTTGAATTAAGCCCGCGGATATTTCAAACGGCGAGGGGTGTATAAGTATGAGAGAAAAATTTTCTAAATTAAGAATACCTTTATCACGGATGCTAGCTAATCCCATAGCAATATCGAATGGTTTCGTGCTTAATTGATTTAATCTGGTTTGGAAAACATCTCGGGCTGTGCCTTTCGGGGATGTAAAATATTGGTAGAGTTGGACAATTGATTGATAGTCGTTTCGTTTTTTTGTCAGGGGTAAAACCATGGGCATTCCTTGTTATAAATTGAACACTCCCTCTCGCTTTTTAAAAAAGCGTTTTAAATGGGCGGGCATTATGTCAAGTTTCATTCCAAAAATCTATACGCTTCGCACTTGAATATATGGCCGCTCAAAATGACTAATGGTAAGTAATCGTGGAGACTGTTTCTGCTATGGAACAACCGGTGATGCGTTCAATTTTTTCTGGAGACAAACCTTCCTCAGCGAGACATAATGCAATTTCTCGACATTTTTTTGATAAAACTGTCAGTGCAGCTGCATGCATAAATTGCAGTAAAGCATCTTGGATTTCCTTGGATAGACCTATTTTTTCCCATTCTTGTTTCATTTGAGCTTCTAGTTCTGAATTCAACGAATAGCGCATAAATTTTCACCTTATTTAAACTCGAATAGTATGTTAAGTCTAAGCTAATATCAGCATTACTCCTCAAAAATCTCAGCCAAGCTTTTGGCTACTAAAATCTTTTCACTCCATCCGAGCAAAGTCGCTGAATCTGCTTTAAGCAGCATAGCTAGATACTGAGGTGGTATCTGGCGAAATTTGCGTTGTAATTGACGTTGCAGTATAGCGTATTCTCCTTGTTGGATGCCTTCTTGGATGCCTGCTTGGATTCCTTGTTGAATGCCTTTTTTGATTCCGATCCGTTCAAAGCTTGTAATATAAGTCATACCGTGTTCCTCTTCAAATTGCTGAATTTCTTGATTATAACGTATTTCTAAACACTCAGGCAGCGT
>JBHGAL010000009.1:0-72627 GCA_041949685.1 Wolbachia endosymbiont of Folsomia candida | reverse complement strand
ATCTTGTTCTTTCCAAGTTCTAAGTATTAAACGCTTTGTTTTTAAGATAATCATAACTTTTTTAATTGGGTCTAACTCAGCAGAGTAAGATTACAAATAAAGTCTATTCTTCAAATTTTTAATATTTCTGCACAATCGAGAAAGGGTTGCCAAACTTCTCCATTATCTTCAAATGACCACCACGCGGCTAGTGCTGCTTTAGAAAAAGCCCAACCCAAGATTCTTTGCCTATCAAATCCAGAAACTTCAATAAATTGATCGAGTCGGCGTTTAATGGAAATTTTATTAACGTTTCCAGCTTCCGAAATACGAGGAAAAGGAATTTCATATTCTCGTTCGCCTATTACGCCCTTAGGATCAATGCTTAACCAACCGTGTTTATCCGATAATAATATATTAGCGTAATGCAGATCTCCGTGCAGTAAGACTAGGGGGCCCATAGAGGCTAATAATTCTTTGCTTATAGCTTGGGCTCGGTCAATCAGCTTCTTGGGGAAAGGACCGGTTTCGCCTTGGAAGTACTGATAGAGACGATCAAATCCTTGAAACCAATTTGCTAAACTAGGAAATAAAGGAATTTCTTGTTCTTGAATTGTCTTATGTAACTTATTCATTAATTCTACACTAATGAGCGTATTTTGCATTTCGTTAGAAGATTCTTCTAAGAATGTTCCAGGCGTTAACTTTTCTAATAACATAATGCCTGCATGATGATCTGAACGAAGTATTTTTACGGCGCCTACCCCATTAAAATGCTGCAATGCGGCTATTTCGTTGGTAAATTCTTTACTTGGAATGCTGCATTTTAAAACAGCTGGACTTCCATTACTTAAAGTAACCGTTGCAACAACATTAAAATTGGCATTATTAAAAAAATCTTCTAATGTAAATTGCCATTTTTTCTCGTAAGAAGATAAAAAAGAGGGTAAATCATCCAACCATTTTTTACCTTGTATCCCGTGAATACCGATGAGATTTTTAATAAGTTCTTTAGGTAAGTTCATTTTATAAATTGGACTCATGAAGGGATTCCTTTTTTTTATTATGCCATATTGTTTGTTAGAGCCTTTGTTAAAAAAGAAAAATATAATAATAATTCTTATCACATGTAGAATTGGGTAACTTGATTCGAGAGATATTTGTGGTTGCGTATCAAATTATGTTTTATTAAAAATTGAAGAACAACCAGCAGACACGAATTTAATTTTTTGTTTGTAATTTTTTCTATATTGATTCATAGTATGTTACCTGATTGCTTTTTATCTTTTTGAAATTATAATAAAAAATTTAACATTCATCGCCAAGGATTCGTTCATTGTATGACTAAAACGAAAGGTGTCCAGTGCAACTCACATATTCTATTCTAGTCAGATGTAATTCCGAAGGTAAATTATCTCAGCTACTAATCACAGAGCTTGGTAATTTTGACTTATTTCCTAGAATAAGAACCAAAATGCGTATATCGGGTGTTGGAAGTAACTCGTTTTTTGATAAAAAAGAGGAAGAACAACCACTCATAGAAAAGAAAGCAGCAGACGTTTTAATTATTAGATCTTTCTTTAGCTTCTAGCGCTATTTTGTCCCAAATATGCTTTAAATGGAGTTCTTATATAAAATGGATAAGGCTGGTTTTGAGTTATTAGGCGCTATCGAAAAAGCTATGGCTGAAGCTGATATGGCTTATAGTCATGTAGAGTTGGCGGAAGCATATAAAAATCTCCAAAAAACGTATGCAGGATTGAAGCATGTCCCTTTAAGAAAAGGAAACTTGTCCACAGGACTGCCTGCTTTTCTATTATCGAAAGTTGAACTTGCCGCTTATTTGCGTACTCGCATGCCGGCAACCTATGCAGTAGCTTATAAAATATTACAGCAAGTTTTTTCTTTGAAGCTGTCTAAAAAGATTGAGACCCTTCTTGATCTTGGGACAGGGACGGGCGCTGTTTTATGGGCATCAATGGAAAATACTAACCTTAGTCAGGTGTGTGCGCTTGACCAAGACCCTGCAATGATTAAGCTTGCTCAAAAAATAGCTGGTTACAATACAAATCCATTTTGGAATCGGGTTGATTGGAAATGTATAAATATTAATAAAAAGCTTGAATTGCCTCCTCACGATCTTGTAACGCTCTCTTATGTTCTTATAGAGCAACAGAAAGATTTGAAACAAAACTTTTTTGAAAAAATATGGGCGTTAGCCAATCAAGCAATAGTTATTATTGAGCCAGGAACACCGAAAGGATTTAGTCATTGTATAGAAGCACGTGACTTTTTTCTATCGAAGGGGGGATTTATAGCAGCGCCTTGTTCACATCATGGGAGGTGCCCAATACGCAATGGTGACTGGTGCCATTTTGCTGAACGTATTGCAAGGTCCTTCTGGCAGAAATCTTTTAAAAAAGGAACCCTTGGTTATGAAGACGAACCATACTCTTATTTAGTTATTACTAAAGAAGTTATTGAAAGACAGGGGGAACGGATTTTAAAGCCTCCCTTAAAATATTCAGGTCACATCCAATTTGATGTCTGTGCACCAGATAAAATAAAAAAAATAACTATTAGTCGCAAACAAGGTAATCGCTTTAAGGCGGCTAAGAAAATGAAATGGGGGGAAGTCTGAGGTGGAAGCTGGATTAGATTTAACAAATTTAAACACTGGGAAGCAAGCTTAAGAAGAACAAGAATTTCGTGTTAGTTTTGGTAAAGTTTTGGTAAGTAGAAATTTGAAGTTGTGGTGAATTCTACTTAGAGGTGCGACAGTCTCGCGGATAGTTATAAACTAGCCGTGTTAACTACTAGAAATAGGAGACTGCCGCATGAGTAATTATACCCATTTAACGGTGACAGAGCGACGTCGATTCTATGTTTGGATAGAGATGGGATATTCTATGTCTGCCATTGCAAAGCGATTAAATCGTCATCGTTCAACGTTATATCGTGAATTAGAAAGGAATCAAAGTCAGAAAATTTATTTGCCAGTAAAAGCCCACGAAAAGGCAGAAAATAGACGGAAACAGGAGCGTGTTTGTAAGTTACAAGAAAACCCAGCGTTGTATGATTATGTGCTTGGTCATTTAAAAGAAGGATGGAGTCCTGAGCAGATATCAGGACGTATGAAACAAGAAAATTTTATTTACCGCGTATGCCATGAAACAATTTACCGATACATTTATCGAAAGCAGAATAAGGATCTTTATCATTGTTTAGCCTATAAAAAACCTCGCCGATCGAAACGCTTTGCTCGTAAAAAACAGCTGTGTCGATTCCATCCGTTACGATTGATTACGCTACGTCCTCCTGAAATAGAGGCAAGAACAACATTGGGTCACTGGGAGGGAGATAGCATTGAGTTCCAAGGAACAAAGAGAAAGGCCATTACCACGTTAGTTGAACGCAAATCCCGATTAGTGGCGTTGATTAAGAATGAGCAACGTTTCTCAAAAGAAGTAGCCGCTCAAATTAGAGAAAAGCTAGAAAAAATGCCTAAAAAATCCCGCCGTACAGTGACATTTGATCAAGGCAGTGAGTTTGCAGATTATCGCCAATTAGAAGGGCAATTGAAATGCAATGTTTTCTATTGCCACAGTCATTCGCCATGGGAAAAAGGAAGCAATGAAAATATGAATGGCAGACTTAGAAGATATCTACCGCGGAGTACAGATATCGCTAAAATCAGCCAGGAACAACTCGACAGCTTAGCCAAAAAAATGAATAATATCCCTAGAAAGTGCTTAGCCTTTAAAACGCCTAAAGAGCTATTTTTACAGCATCATAAGACTTCCTGTCGCGCTTGGATTTAGAATGCACCAGGGTAATATGGAAGCAGGCGATTCATTATTGCGAAAATTTTCTTGAAAGTTACATTGTAGTTTTTTTCATCAACTAAATTTGAGGTAAGGGATGCTAACTTACTTAATAAAACTACAGGTATCGAATCTTGCTGGTCAATTTTTACTGAATTCAGCATTTCAGGATCATTTTTAAATGATAGCTCATAAAATTTTTTTAAATATTTGGCACTTAACTTATCAGCAGATACTACAATATCAATTGTATCTTTACACTCGTAGCCTAAACTTGATTTATATAATCCAAAATAATCTTTTAAAATTGAAAGCTGAATACGAGTTTTTTCTTTTATTTTTTTATCATCAAAAAATAAATTAAAATTAGAGTCTGCAGTATCTATTTCAAATTGATCTACCGAGCTATTATCGAGTGGTTGTCGTTTTTGATATTTATTCTTAGGCATAGCATATCTCAAGCGATAAATGTAAGGTAAAAAATAATTACATTTTTAGATATGTTAATTGATTTACACAATATTTAAAATAGAATAAGCTACTTAAAATATTTTTTTGGTAAAATGGATAAATATGTATAGCGGGGATATAAAATACAAGCTCAAGCAACAACGGGTACATTTAGTTTCTATAAGGAATTTACTAATCAAACAGTTCGAGTTAAAAGTTAAAATTATAGGGTTTGTAAGACATTCAGAAGAGCAACTGAATCAGATCTTAGAACAAGAAAATCCACCCCCTGATAAAATTAATTATTTAAGAGAGAAACTAGCGGATGATCAACATTTGTATGCTGCTTGCAAGACGCTTATTCACGAACTTCGATCCGACATTACAGCAACAAAAAAAGAAATCGAAAAATCAAAGCTTAAACTTCATCATATATTCTTCCCTCAAAAAACCTGTGGTTTTTTTAAACAAAAAAATGATGATGGCCAATCTTCAAGTTTCTCTCAGCAGTCCGATCATATAACCATTTTACAAGGCTAACTTTTTAAGGGAGCGTAGTGGCTGCAGCTAAACCATTGTAATCAAAATTCATGGCGCATGAATACCGAGAAGGGTCAGCCATAGGCACATTTACGCCATTATGCGTAATAGGAGCCGTTACATATTGGCAGACAACATTGATACCTTGTAAATATTGTTTACTCATTCCTGCATCCGCATGTACCTTCGGCCCGGTCAGATAGGTAAATAATTTTTTGGCTTCTATTCCTTGAATTGCAACATTCATTACGTTAGATTGGGCTAAGCTATTAGTACTTACCAAATACATCGACAATAAAACAAAAAAAGCCATTCGCTTAATAAATTTACCATTCCTTTTTGCTTGCATAGATACCCCTAAAATAGAAAAATTTTAAGATAGACGACAATTTTTAATTTTTCCAGTAAATTTTAAAGTGCTTTAAACGCTTTAATCGTGGCAATGCGTGAGACTTTAAAATCTATGATCGGCTTAGCGTAACCGCTTTGTAAAGCAAGCATCGGCGCGCGATGATGTGGATCATGAATAGTACGAGCATCAAATGCACCGAGTTCCGGACAATATTGGCGAATGAAATCGCCTTGTGGGTCGAAACGCTCGCTTTGACGAATAGGATTAAAAATTCGAAAATAAGGTGCCGCATCTGTCCCTGTCGATGCGCTCCATTGCCAACCTCCATTATTAGCAGCTAAATCCCCATCGATTAAATGTCGAATAAAAAAATCCTCGCCTAAGCGCCAGTCGAAAAACAAATTTTTAGTTAAAAACATAGCTACTATCATACGTAAGCGATTGTGCATCCAACCCAATTGTTTTAATTGGCGCATGCCGGCATCAACAATAGGATATCCGGTATTTCCTTGTTGCCATGCAAATAATTGTTTTGCGTTATATCGCCATTTTAATTTGTCCGTTTCTAATCGGTAGGGTTGATGTTTTGATAGTCGTGGTATTGCATCTAACAAATGTTTGTAAAAATCACGCCAGATTAATTCATTAATCCATGTCGTCGCTCCTTTGTTACCCCCATCATACTCACCTTTATTGGCCATTAAAGCGGCCAGTAAACATTGACGGGGTGAAATCATGCCGGTCGATAAATAAGGTGATAATAAACTTGTCCCGGATAAGGCTGGAAAATCGCGCGTTTTATAATAATCAAATAAATCATTTTTAATAAATTTTTTTAATCGACGTTGTGCCTCATTTTCGCCGGATGGCCAGATAATCGTTGAGGAAAAACCAGATAAGTGAAGCGGAACTTTACTCGATCGAATTTCTAACCCATCTTGTCTTTTCGGGAGTGAGTAATGCGGAATTATATTTTGATTATTTAATAAAAATTGTAGATACGCTCGTTTATAAGCGGTAAAGACACTAAAAGTTTTACCTTGTTTAGTTTGCACTATACCCGGCGGTAATATCACTTGATCATCATAGGTGTTACATTTGATACCAAATTGATTTAAATAATCACACACTGCTTGATCACGTTGTTTTTCATCCACTTCATATTGTTTATTAAAAAAAAGAGCGTCAAGCTTATATTTTTTTGTGCATTGATATAATTCTTGAGCAATATCCGCGGTTTTCTTAACCTGTTTAATTAATAAAGGAATACCCCTAGCTTCTAGATTCTGACTTAATACTAACAATCCAGAGAGTAAAAATTGGGCGCGACAAACCGCCATGTGATGCTTTTTCCAGAAACTGGTATCTATAATATAGATTCCTATAATTCCTTCTGTACATTGTTTGGCAGCATGATACAGCGCCGTATTATCATGTAATCTTAGATCTTCACGAAACCAAACCAGGCCTTTCATGACTTTCCCTTTTAATTAAAATTAAAAATAACCTGACTATTATAGATTATAATTTCAACTCTCCTTATTTGAAATATACATCTTTTAAAATTATGCTATATTATACAGAATAATAAACAATGATACTTTCATGAAAGCACTATGCCTAACTCTCATTTAAAATTAGAATTTTTTCCTAAACACTACGAAATTTTTGATGGTCAGTCGCTTGTTATTTGTGATATCAAAAGCAGCGAAGATAAAAAATTTCATATTCAACTTCGCTTTATTCAAAAAAATTCTCACAAGATAAACTTTAGTCAGTTAGAGTCTGATTTAAGAAATTGTATTGTTAAAATACGAGCTAATAATTCACTATATTTTAACGATGAAAATAAAATTAATTTTTTAAATACTTTAAAAAAAATAGGTCTTGATCTAAAATTAACTGAAATTATTCAAAATAAATCTCGTTTTAAAATTGACAACCAATCTAAATTAATTAAGGAACTCGATAAAAACTTAATCGCTTTATTCTGTATCGATTCATCTGCGAACTTTAATTTTGGCTATGAAATCCCTGAAAATTTTTCAGAAAACAGCGCGCCATTATGCTGTGTACAAAGCTTCTCTGGCAAACAATTATCAAAAAAAATATATCTTTTTCCTAGTAGTGCGCAATCTTTAACAAATACAGTTTCTACATTAAAAAATAATCCTTCTATTAATTCACAAAATTTAGAAATTCCTTATGTGGAATATATTCCTTCTCGTTCCAAATCAGAACAGCAATATGATAGAGAGATTCAGGTTCGTATAAATCTACAAACCATTATTACCGAAATTCTTAGCCATCTTGAAAAACCGAAATGTTTTCGAGTCAGTGGATTAAAAAAAGCAGATATATTTCAAAAACTGGCTAAGCAAATTGCTAGTAATAAACCAATAAGCGAAATTTCTACTAAATTAGAAAAGCATGAATGGGAGCTCCTCGCTCAACATAGAGATCCCTGGGGCTTTCTTTCATTCTTTAAAGGTAAAACCCATTCCTTAATGGCATGGAAAGCGTTGAAAGATGAAATCTCTAATTTTGCTAGCTCATCACACCTGCAAGCGCTGTCTAATTAATTCATAAGATAATCAAGTTTTTTTATCTATAGCTTAATTTTCTTTACCAATTAAACTTATGAAGCTACACTTTTATTAATCGGCTTGTTGATTTTTACGCATTTCCACATAAGTAGCACATGATGAACAATTATAAATTACTTATCCTAGATTTTGATGGCACACTTTGCGCCACACACGATGCCATATTATTTTGCATCAAGCGAACTTATGAAACTTTGCATATGACCATGCCAAATCATGATTTCATTGATGAAACCATACGTGCAGGTCTAGGCATGGAAAAATCCTTGAAAATTCTTAGTCCGGATCTCACACAGCAACAAATAAATCGCTTATTAAGCACATACGAAGCGATTTATTTAGCTGAGGGTGAGGATAAAAGCGCGCCATTCCCTAAAGCTGTAGAGATATTAGCGCAACTGCATGCTGCAGGTTTCATACTCACGGTTGTCAGTAACAAAGCCATCGCTGCAGTGAACATCGCCCTAGAACGCTTTCAGCTAAAACAATATATTGCGATGGTCATTGGCGACACTAAAACACTGAGAAAAAAACCCGATCCGATGGCTTATACTGATTTCATAAAACCAAAATATAACGATATAAACCCGAAACAAATCTTAATGGTAGGGGATACACCGGCCGATTTATTATTTGCACAAAATATTGGTGCTGACTCTTGTTGGGCAGAATATGGGTATGGTGACGAAAAGGCTTGTCTGGCTGTTCACCCCACTTATACGATTAAGCACTTAGCGGAGATTTTGGCTATTTTATTTTAATTTACTTGCTTGGTACGATTTTCTGTAGCTTTTTTTCTATGGCTGTTAATCGGTCATCAATATTAGCAAAATAACTTTGCACGGTTTCAACCAGCACCATAGTTTTCATATCAGGTTCGATATTAACTTTATCACCGATATTTTTGTTGGAAAAATTGGTTTTGCGTAATGTTTCTGGAATCAAGTGCACTTCAAAACTATGTTGTTTTTTATCCGTCAAGCCTACGGTTAAACTGGAACCATCCACCGCGATATAACCTTTTGGTTTGATAAAAGCAAAACACGCCGGAGAAGTTTGAATAGATAAACACAAATTCTCACCATTGATTTTTTTATCGATAACTATCCCTGTCTCAAATATATGGCCACTCAGTTCATGCCCTCCTATTTCATCGCCAAAGCCTACACTCCTTTCCACACTGACCTTTCTACCAATAAAAAGTTCATTTAGAGTGGTTTTGGCTAAAGTCTCTTGCATCGCGTCAAAACTGACTTCATATTCGTGTTTCGCGACTACTGTTTGACAAACACCATCAATTGAAACACTGGAACCTATCTTTAAATTTTTTGCCAACTCTTCAGTTAAAACGACACTATAATGGTACAGTCCCGGCCATTTAACGAGTGATTTTACAATAAATAAACCTTGCGTAATTCCAGAGTACATAGGAAATTAAGTTACCAATAAATTTTCAATCAATTGCATTTGCTTTAACACAGAACCTTTATTCTCTGCCACAAACTTTTTAGCCTCATGAGCCTTTTGTTGGCGTCGCATTGGATCAGATAACAAATCAATAACTTGTTCGGCTAACTCTGTGGCGTTATTTACCTGAATTTCCACATTTCGCTGTTTAAGCTGTTCAGTAATGGTTGCAAAATTAAACGTATAAGGACCGGTTAATATGGGTAAGCCAATGGCAGCGGGCTCGAGAGGGTTTTGCCCCCCTTTTTCCACTAAACTTCCGCCGACAAAAGCAAGATCAGCGGCCGCATAAAATATAAGCAATTCTCCCATAGTATCACCGATAAAAACATCGACATTACTCATTTCAGAGTCATTATGCTCACTACGCTTGATAATCTTATAAGCCTGGCTGCTATAAAGTTGCTCAAGTTGAGGAACGCGATCCACATGTCGTGGAATAGAAACTAATAACAAATCTGGGAAAGAAAGGCGTACCTGTGTAAAAGCTTGGAGGATAAGCTCCTCCTCGCCAGGATGCGTGCTGGCAGCAATCCACACTAGCCTATTTTCTCCCCAGATTTTCCGCCATCGCTGAGCCTGTTCAGATAGTTGCAGGGGAAGCGTCAAATCAAATTTCAGACTCCCCGTCACCTGGATTTTTTCAGCTGGAAAACCTAAAGCGATAAAACGATCGGCGTCCGCTTGAAACTGTGCAGCAATGACATCGATGCTTTTTAACATTTTTCGTATGACGGGTAAAATACGTCGATAGGCTTTAGCGGAGCGCTCAGATAAACGAGCATTGACAAGGGCTACAGGCACTTGATACAACTGACATGCTGCTAGGATATTTGGCCAAAGCTCTGTTTCTAGCAAAATCAATAATTTTGGTTGTAGGGCATTAAAGAATTTTTTTAAAACTAGGGGTAAATCATAAGGAAAATAAAGCTGGGTTACGCTATTTCCCAATTCAACGCGGATACGCTCAGCGCCCGTTACCGTCTCATTAGTCACAGTAATAGGCATGGTTGGGTAACGCTGCTGTAAAAGCTTGATCAGAGGTATCGCTGTCAAGGATTCGCCGACTGAAACGGCATGCACCCAAATCCCACCTGGTGAGAATGGGCGTAAGCCGAGTCCTAGACGTTCATGCCAAAATTGCAAACCATTGGGAGTTTTACGATTTTTTATCCATAAACGCAACAAAATAAACGGCAACAATAAATAAAAAATTATTGTATATAAGAATCGCATGACTTAATAGAATTATAATTAGATATTCTATGGTGAGCTTATCGCTTATTCAACTTTAAGACAAGTTAATATCCTGTTAGTCTTGTACGCAAAATTTACGAATTAGGTTTAAAGCATGAATATATGGGGCAAACTCGTTGGCGGGTTTTTTGGGTTTCTTCTGGCAGGGCCATTCGGGCTTATATTAGGTGTCATTATTGGACACCTGTTTGATCGCGGCCTTACGCAAAACCAGGGCTGGACCTTTTCCTCAGTCAACCCAAGCACCGCACAACAAGTTTTTTTTGATAGCACATTTTTGGTGATGGGACATATTGCAAAGCTAGATGGAAGGGTTTCTGAGGCAGAAATTCAAGCTGCCAGAGCCATCATGAGCCGCTTAGGCCTTACCGAAACCATGCGCCAAAAGGCTATCGACCTCTTCAATCAGGGCAAACAAGCTTCGTTTAATTTAGAAGAAACCTTAAAAAGGCTGGTGCTAGCCTGTCATCGTAATAAGGTGTTACTTAAGCTTTTTGTCGAAATACAAATGCAAACGGCCTTAGCCGAAGGTCACCTCACAGCGGATAAGCAAAGAGTACTGCAGAAAATCTGTCAATATTTGGGTTTTGCGCCACTCAATTTCAGCTTTTTTGAGCATTTATTTAATTTCGAGCAAGCCTTCCGTCAGCAATCTTCCGGTCAGAGACAACAAGGGTACTATCAATCCTCGCACTCACCTCACCAGCTGAATCTAAAAGATGCCTATGCTATCTTAGGTATCTCTGAACAAGCATCTCCGGCTGAAATAAAAAAAGCCTACCGAAAACAAATGAGTCAACATCATCCTGATAAATTATTGGCTAAGGGTTTACCTGAAGAAATGATAAAAATAGCGACTGAAAAAACTCAAAATATTAAGGCTGCCTACGATCGTATCTGTGCTGCTAAGGGGATATAATGCGTGATTTAATTATTTCCGCCTCAATTTTATCTGCCGATATGGGCTGCTTAGCTAAGGAATCGGCCGCTGTTTTGCAAGCGGGTGCCGATAGTTTGCATATCGATGTCATGGATAATCATTTTGTACCCAATTTAACCTTCGGTCCATTAGTCTGTAGTGCGTTACGCAAGCATCTACCTAAGACTTTTCTAGATGTGCATTTAATGGTAAACCCTGTCGACCGTTTAATTAATGGCTTTGCTGCAGCCGGTGCGAATCAAATCAGCTTTCATCCGGAAGCCAGCACCGATGTCGTTAAAAATTTAAAACAAATTCGTCATTTAGGCTGTAAAGCAGGTTTAGCTATTAATCCACAAACATCATTAAATTGTTTAGATAATCTATGGGAACATTTAGATTCACTATTAATGATGTCGGTTCATCCGGGTTTTGCTGAGCAACATTTTATTCCTGAAGTTTTAAATAAAATTTCAGTCGCCAAGCAGTTACTTTCAACTCAGAAATCTACTATTCGTTTAGGTGTGGATGGGGGAGTTAAAAAAAATAATATTGCTGAAATCGCCAAAGCCGGGGCAGATACTTTTATTTTAGGCTCAGGTATTTTTAATACTGAAGATTACTCCGTCACCTTATCCGAACTACGATCAAAATTAAATTTATAAGGAAAAATAATATGCGTCTCTTTTTAACAGCTTGTGTACTCCTTTTTTTGTTAAGTGCTTGTGCTAGTACTGCAAACTATCAAAAGCAAATAGATAAATGGCAGGGAAAAAATATTCAAACCCTTATATCCAAATGGGGTGAACCTGATGCAGGGATCCAACTGCCCAATGGCCATAAAATCTATCAGTACACTCAAAAAACGATGTATTCTATACCTGATCCCAAACGCGCTCCTTTACGTACCAATAATGGCAATCTTTTCTCTAGTTATGATGAGCCTTGGAATACACACCAAACCATCATTCGTTCTTGTCGAACTTCATTTGAGACAACCGCCGACGGCCGTATTACCCATATAAGCTTTAAAGGTAATAATTGTGTATCGAGCAATTTTCTCCCTTAATAATCTGAGCTAAGACTGCACCAGGGAGCTAAAAAAATTAATGAACATTAGAAAAAAAAGGAATCCAACTCCTCAAAAAAAAGATTCCATAAGCATACACTGGCTAATTTTTTTTACTTTTTTGGGCTTTGTCTCACCTGGGTTGACGGCAGAACAGACTATGGCCCAACAGCTAGGTTGGATACCTAGTAAATTAAGTATTTGTAAAGGAGAGTATTTAGATCCTTTAAAAGCTTATGCGAAAACCTCTCTAAGTAAAGTCAATCAAGCTTTTACGCATATTGATGCTGCGCAATCCCATTTTTCATTTGAAGGGACTTCTACTTTAAGTGGTAATGTCGTTATTACACAACCAGGCCGTTTACTGTATGCCGATCAAGTTTATTTTTATCGTGATCCAAAAACAGGGAAAATTACTAATATGGATCTGCTCGGTGAAATTAAGTTACATGAGCCTAATCTTTTAATCAAAGCAAAAAAGGCGCACTTAAATCTAAATAATCAAAGCGGTTATCTCACTGATATTATTTATCGTATCTTATTAAGAAATACCACGATATTAATGGGCACCAACGAAGGCATGCCGATTAATGCTTGGGGATCAGCAAGTGCCGTGGAACAAACCTCTCCTGGTTTAATTATTTTACATAATAGTACTTATTCAACCTGTGCACCCATTAATCCGACTTGGAAACTTTCTGCTAAAAAAATAATATTGAATCGTGATACTGGTCGCGGCAAAGCCTATAATACCTGGTTGGATTTTCGTGGTACACCTATTTTATATAGTCCTTATCTTGCCTTTCCTATCGATGACAGGCGTGAGTCTGGCTTTTTATTCCCAAACTTTGGAACTTCTTCGCAATCAGGAGTAGGTATTGGATTTCCTTATTATTGGAATATGGCGACCAATTATGACTTTTTATTTACACCCACTGTTTTAAGCAAGCGTGGAGTACAATTGGGGGGTCAATTTCGCTATCTAACCCACCAAAGTCGCGGGCAGATCATTGCTAATTATCTTCCCTATGACCGAGCTGCGGCGCGGCTTGCGGATCAGATTCCTTTCCTTTATCCCAATACTAACCCATTGATTTATCCAAGCACCGCCAGAAAATCATTTACTTGGCAAGAACAACGGCTTTGGGCCCCACGTTGGACAAGTACGGTAAACTTTAATTGGGTCGGTGATGATTATTATCTAGAGGATTTTAACCAGACTCCTAGTATCGCCATTAACCAGCTTGCACAACAAGCGCAATTAAATTATACCGGTGATATTTGGAATTTTACGACGAGCATCTATCGCTATCAAACGTTACATCCTTTAAATCAATCGCCTGTTAACAATCCTTATAATAGTTTACCTGAGATCGATTTAAATAGTACTACGCAAGATTTTCATGGATTTAATGTTCAAATAAATAATCAACTCACTTATTTCCAACGTTTAAATAATCCTGGTGAGTTAGTCAAACCGCCACAAGCTCTCCGTCTTAATCTTTTTCCTTCCGTCAGCTATCCCATGCGCAGCAAAGAAGCCTTTCTTATCCCACGCGTCCAACTTAGTCTGACACACTATAATATTATGAACCAAGTAACAGGTTATAAAAGCGAAATCCAACGCACAACCCCCTTATTTAGTGTGGATAGTGGTTTGTATTTTGATCGTCAAACCCATTGGGGTGAACATGCCTATCTACAAACCTTAGAGCCTCGTCTTTTTTATCTGAATGTTCCTTATCGTGATCAAAGTAATATCCCTATTTTTGATAGTTCACTTATGCCTTTTAGTTATGATAGTCTTTTCATGACCAATCGTTTTAGTGGTTATGACCGTATCGGTGATGCTAATCAAATTAGTTATGCGTTAACCACTCGATTGCTGGACCAATACACGGGGGAAGAAAAACTAAGAGCCAGTATCGGACAAATATATTATTTTGAAGATAGACGTGTCTTCCTATGTGGGCCATTAGAAAGACAATTAAGCTCGCCTGGAACCTTGTGTGCCAATCCATTTACTGTAGTAGGAGCCACTTCACCGACTGAAAAATTTTCTCCGATTGCAGGTCAGATCAATTACAATGTCAATCCGCAATGGAGCACTACAGCCAATATTGCCTGGGATCCAACCAGTCACGATATTATTAATGCTGCCGCCAACGTACAATATCATCCTCAGCCTAATCAGTTATTTAATATTAACTATGGGCGTATCCGTTTTGGCGATCTATTTGTCACTACTCCACCTACACCACCGAATAGCCATCAGAATGATTTTAATCGACTAGGCTTTTCATTCGCAACGCCACTTAAGCATCAATGGAGTACAGTAGGTGGTTGGAACTATAACTTTAGTCATAAATACTCGCAAAGCTTTTTCTATGGATTACAATATGATAGTTGTTGCTGGGCATTTCGAATTGTCGCCGGCCGTACTTTTTTTGCCTTAAATCAAAACAGTAGCCCAATATTTAATAATGTTGTTTATTTCCAATTTCAACTCAAAGGCTTGAGTACCGTAGGCATCAGTGATATAACCAACTTTTTGACTAGTAATATCCCTGGCTATACTGATAATTTTCAGTCTAGTGCAACTCACTTTTAGTAACGAGCGATTATGGACTTTCTTAAAAAAATTTTTCCGTTTATTATTTTACTCAGCTGCTTAGTATCCGCTAAACCTTTATACGCCATCGAAACTCTGGATCGGATTGTCGCCGTGGTTAACAACCATGTCATCACGCAGCAGCAGCTAAGTGAACAAATTGAAATGACAAGACAACAATGGGTATCTGAAAATAAACCTATTCCAGATTCTGCGAGCTTTCGCAAGCAAGTACTCAATCAGATGATAGACAATGAATTACAGTTGCAATTAGCCGCTAGTTCAGGATTAAAAATTAATGAAGCTGCGTTAGATAAAACTATTATGGGGATTGCGCAACGCAATGGTTTTACGCTGGAACAATTACGTGAAAAGTTGCAACAAGAAAATATACCTTATGCCAAATACCGACAGCAAATTCGTCAACAACTTATCATTAATCGTCTGCAACAAGATGAAGTCGCTGCAAAGATTAACGTAACGGATCAAGAAACCAAGGATATGTTGGCCCATTTGCCAAAATCAGCTCCGCAAAAAACAGCTTACCATGTTGAAGATCTGCTTATTCCTTTTCCCAATAAGCCATCTGCCGCTGATATTTCTCGTATAAAAGAAACCGCTTTATCATTGCTACAAGAAACAAAACATGGAATTTCTTTTCAAGAATTAATAGGGAAAGCCAAACAATTTAATCCGCCATTAACCGGGGGAGATTTAGGTTGGCGCGCGCTTAATGATTTACCTGATATCTTTCAAGGCCCTGTGCAAAAACTTAAACCAGGCGAAGTAACAGGACCCATCCAAGCCGACAATGGCTTTCATCTTATTCGCCTATTAGAAATGCAGGGTGATAATTCAACTTCTCATTATGTGACATCTACACATACGCGACATATTTTAATTAAAACCTCTCCCTTACTTAATAATACACAAGCAGAAAGACGCCTTAATGAAATTCGCGCGGACATTTTGCGCGGTGGTGATTTTGCTACACTCGCTAAAAAATATTCTCAAGATCCCGGCTCTTCCTATAAAGGCGGTGACTTGGGTTGGACTTTACCAGGTCTATTCGATCCTACTTTTGAAGCCCAAATCAAGAAATTGGCCATCAATCAGATTAGTTTACCTTTCCAAACTCAGTTTGGTTGGCATATCGTGCAAGTTTTAGGTCGGGCGCAAAAATTACAAACGCAGCAGAATGTTTCACGTGAACAAGCTGCACAGTTAGTTTATCAACGTAAATTTCAACAAGCATTAAAAAATTGGTTACGCCAAATACGCAACCAATCTTATGTGAAAATTATGTAAGTCGGCCGAAGAATAATTATTTGTAACGCGGCCTAACGTCAAATTGACAGTCGTCTGCTTTAGCCATTTTATCATCTCCACAAACGTAGAAACCAGTATTGCGAAGTGGTTGCCAATTGCTATTGACATCATTTCCAATTGTTTCCTCCTTTACACGTCCAGCTACTCTTTTTCCCATGAGCAAAAGCAGATACCTGCTATTTTTCTGTTTATAAATGCAGGTAAATGAGGCTGGTACTTCCTGGGTTGGTGGATGATAGTATGCTCTAACAAATTTTTCTACATGACTATTTCCATCGTAAAATTTTTCTATTTTATTCTTACTACCTCTATAACGAAAAAAAAATTTATCCCCAGCAGGGTTAGCATCCTCTTCGGTAAGTGGAAATCTCATTTTGTCATTCTTAGCTATTTTTGTGTTAATAGCTAAGACATTAGGACAAGTATATCCAGCCACAGCTTGCATAATAGCCGTAAATAATAGGCTCAAGGTTGAATAATTTAATATTTTCATAAAATCTAAAATCCTTTTTAAAGTTTATCAACGTAAATTTCAACAAGCATTAAAAATTGGTTACGTCAAATACGTAACCAATCTTAAATAAAAATTTAACCCTAAGTAAAACTTAGTTATTTTTTATTGTGAATTTACATTCTTCAAGTATTTGTTCTTCTGGCATTTTGTTATAACCACAATCCTTTAAACCACCGCGAAAAAAATCGCTCCAAACACTGCTATTTAGTTTAGCGGCATCTATATTATCAACAGTATTTGGTAACGCAGCCAAACTAAAACGAATACCTCTTCTGTCTACATAATCGCAATTAGCGGATGCATTTAGTCCGTCTTGTTTTGTCTGAAAGTACACAGTATTAAGTTTCTTTACATTAGTTCTATTATAATGCTGAACCCTTTGGTTATTATTATTTCGATACTCAAAGCCATTACCTGCTGTCCCATCAACAGGAAATATCATACTGTCTCCTGCTTTTATTTTTTCATTAATCTGTTGAGTACTTGGACAAAAAAACTGATTTAACTTTGTATCAGTAAAAATTGACTGAACTGCCGCGAAAAATTGTAAGGCCGGGGTAAAAATATTTGTAAAAATCATAGTATCCTCTTTTTTTAAAATTATAGCTGTGAAAATTTAACATAAACAGGACGATAAGTTTATACATTGTTGAATATTTTTGAAATTTAATTACCCGACTATTATGCAGCCAGAAAATTACATATATTAACAAGAAACCTTGAGACTAAACTGACACCTATCTATACTTTCTTTTGCTTGATTATCGTCTCCGCAAGATTTAATGTAAAAATTAATAATTTTTACATTAAAAATAATTCAAAATCAATTAACAAGGCTATTTTAAAATAATCTAATTTACAAGCAAATTAACGATTTTATTTTGAGATAAACTTATTTAATAAGTTATAAAGATTTTTTATTCTTAATTCAGGGGTAGGTTGCATAAAACTAAAACGTAAATGGCTGGGGCCATCTAGTTTATATAAGGTTGGATTTTTCTGAATTAACTGAATGATATCTGCAGGATTAATCGTTGGTTTTTGATTAAATTCAATGCGACCTCCCTGAGGTCCGGAGACAATCTTTTTAATACCAATTTTTTGTGCTAATAATTTCAATTCGCTTAATTGAAATAGATTTTTCAATGCTTGCGGCAATAAGCCAAAGCGATCAATCATTTCGACTTGTAATTGCTCTAATTCTTGAGCATCTTTTGCATGAGCAATGCGTTTGTAGAGCACTAAACGAGTATGTACATCAGGCAGATAGTTTTCTGGGATTAACGCAGAGATTTGCAAATCAATTTCTACCGCATGACTAACTGGTTTGAGCGCCGGCTCTTTACCTGATTTGAGTGCAGCTACGGTTTGTTCGAGTAATTCCATATACAATGAAAAACCTATGGATTGCATATTACCACTTTGCTGCTCACCCAAAACTTCACCCGCCCCTCGAATTTCTAAATCATGCATGGCTAAGGTAAAGCCGGCGCCGAGATCTTCTAAAGAAGTAAAGGCTTCTAAACGCTTCATCGCATCCGCTGTCATAATTTCTTTAGGCGGTGTCATTAAATACGCATAGGCTTGGTGGTGAGAGCGTCCTACGCGGCCACGTAACTGGTGAAGCTGCGCTAAACCGAACTTATCCGCGCGATCAATGATAATAGTATTAGCCGATGGCACATCAATTCCGGTTTCGATGATAGTCGTACATACCAGTACATTAAAACGTTGATGATAAAAATCTGCCATCACGCGTTCAAGTTGTGTTTCACGTAATTGGCCGTGCGCCACCTGAATGCGTGCTTCTGGTACTAATGCTTCTAATTCTCTGGTTGTTTTTTCAATACTATCGACTTGGTTATGTAAAAAATAAACTTGGCCTCCACGAAGTAATTCCCGCAAAATGGCTTCACGAATTACACTGGTATTACGCATTTGAACAAAGGTTTTAATCGACAAACGTCGCGCAGGTGGCGTGGCAATAATCGATAACTCACGCAAACCGGATAAGGCCATATTTAAGGTACGGGGAATAGGTGTTGCGGTTAAACTTAAAATATCTACTTCGGCACGTAAAGCTTTTAAACGCTCTTTTTGTTGTACGCCAAAGCGATGCTCTTCATCAATAATCAATAAACCGAGCCTAGGAAATTGTAGTTCTTTGCTTAATAGTTTGTGTGTTCCTATCAAAATATCGATTTTCCCCATTTGCAAGCGTTCTAGAATTTTTTTCTGTAACGCAACACTTCGGAAACGTGAAATCATTTCAATCTGCACTGGCCATTCAGCAAAACGATCACTAAAATTTTGATAATGTTGTTGAGCCAATAATGTCGTTGGGACCAGTATGGCGACTTGCTTATTGGATTGCACGGCTAAAAATGCAGCGCGCATCGCAACTTCTGTTTTGCCAAAACCGACATCGCCACAAATTAATCTATCCATGGTGCCTTCTGAGGTCATATCCTTAATAACCTGTTGGATAGCTTGCTCTTGATCCTGTGTTTCTGCAAAAGGAAATTGTGCCGTAAATGCTTTATAATCCTGCTCAGGCAAGTGAAAAGCATAACCCTTATGCGCTGCGCGATGGGCATAAATATCGAGTAATTCCGCGGCAACATCACGCATTTGCTCGGCAGCTTTACGCTTTGCTTTTTCCCATTGATCAGAACCTAATTGATGTAAAGGGGCATGCTCACTATCATTGCCACTATAACGACTAATTAAATTAAGCGAAGACACTGGAACATATAATTTTGCTTTTGCAGCATACTCGACTACCAAAAATTCATTTTCTTGATCATCTATTTTTAAATGTTGTAACCCTCGATAACGTCCTACACCATGATCGATATGAACAACTGGATTACCTTCGGTTAACTCCGCTAAATTTCGAATAATCGTACGTGCATCTAAACCTTTAGTTTTAGTTTGACGTTTTTGGATAATCTGGTTACCAAATAACTGTGCTTCGGTAATTAATGCCAAGGGTGGTTTTTCGAGATAGAAACCTTCTTCTAATGGTGCAACAATAATATGAATACGTTCAGAAGCATGCAGAAATTCTTGCCAAGTTTCACAACGATGAGTATTTATGGAAAATTTATGAAGTAAATCCAATAACACTTCTCTACGACCTGCACTTTCCACACAAAATAAAACCCGAGCTTGTGTATTTTTTAAAAATTCATTTAGAAAAGAATTTAAATGTTCTAAAGGTTGTTCAAGCTTATGATCAACCGTTAAATTTGGAAAACTCTTAACGAGAGTATGATAAGTATCCGGGGACTGCGTAGGCGCTTGCTGCAGCAAAATCCTTGGAAATTCCTTTAATCGGGTAAATAATGCATCGACTTCCACATAAAGTTGTTGGGGGGCCAAAATGGGTCGCTCTACATCATGTCTTAATTGTTCATAACGCTCATTAATTTCTTTCCAAAAATTTTCTGCCGATAGTTGCGCATTATTAATTTGTAAAATTAAAGCTTTTTTTGGCAAATAATCAATCAATAATTGTGTTTGCGGAAAAAATAACGGTAGATAATACTCTATTCCAGCTGGCGCGCGTCCCTCGCTCACTGCTTCATACAACGGGCAATTTAAGGGGTTTCCGACAAAATTTGCGCGCCATTGTTGGCGAAAAAAATTGATTGCGGATTCTGACAGAGGAAATTCACGTGCGGGAAGCAAATTTATTTTTTCTATTTTCTCTATTGAGCGTTGTGTATCGGGATCGAAATGGCGAATACTATCCACTTCATCATCCGCAAAATCAACCCGAAAAGGTAAATCACTACCCATCGGGAAAATATCTAAAATGGACCCGCGCACAGCAAATTCACCCCGTGTCAAAACTTGCGATACGCAGTGATAACCACCTAATTGTAAATTTTTTCGCAGTTCCTCGATAGATTTTTTTTCGCCGCAAGTAATATTCAAGCTTGTCGCTCTTATATAACTAAGTGGAGCAATACGTTGCATTAAGGTGGTAATAGGTACCAATAATAATGCCCGCTTGACGTCATGTAATTGAGCTAAAGTCGAAAGTCGTTGCGAAATAATATCTTGATGAGGGGAAAAATGATCATAAGGTAATGTTTCCCAGTCAGGAAAATTCATGACTGTTAACTGCGGCGAAAAAAACTTTAATGCGGCTTCTAGCCGATTTGCCATTAGATTATCGGGTGCAATTACTAAAATTGCACCTTCGTAACTATCGGCGATCTGATTTAACGCTAAGGCAAGACTATCTTGCTGTAGATTACTTAAACGTAAACGCTGATTTGGTTCAGTGGGAATGGAACAATTTAAAAATTCAGAAATAGACATAAAGTTTAGTTTATTTTACTTTTTTATGTAGACCAACAACAAAGAAATTGCCGCAGGAGTAATACCGGGAATACGTGATGCTTGCCCTAAATTTAATGGTTTATGTTGAATCAATTTTTCTCTCACTTCATTCGACAGTCCTTTAACTAAGTTATAATCTAAATTAAGTGGTAAATTAATATTTTCAAAACGTGCTTGTCGTTGAATCTCCACTAATTGCCGATCAATATAACCTTGGTATTTAGCTTGAATTTCTATTTGCTCTGCAATAACCGAATCGACAATTCCTGGACCGAGACCTTCTATTTGCATTAAATCAGAATAACTTAATTCCGGCCGTGTTAATAATTCAGAAACACGATAATCCCGCGTTAAAGCTTGTCCTAAATGCGATTCTAGGGCCTTACTTACAGTCGTGTTGGGTTTAATCGAAAGTTGTTTTAAACGTTGTTGCTCTTGTTCTAATAAGTAGCCCTTATCATTGACGCTTTGCCAACGAGCTTCATTGATGAGTCCTAATCGATAAGCCGATTCACTCAAACGTAGATCAGCATTATCTTCACGCAACAGCAAACGATATTCAGCTCGACTGGTAAACATCCGATAAGGCTCGAGCGTACCTTGCGTAATCAAATCATCAATCAATACGCCGATATAAGCTTCATCGCGACGTGGACACCACGCTGATTTTTGTTGTGCTTTTAAAGCAGCATTTAAACCAGCAATAAGTCCCTGCGCTGCAGCTTCTTCATATCCTGTGGTTCCATTGATCTGACCTGCACAAAATAAATTTTCTATTATTCTAGATTCTAAAGACTGAAAGAGATCGCGTGGATCAAAAAAATCATATTCGATTGCATAACCTGGGCGCGTAATATGCGCCTGTTCTAAACCCTTAATGCTATGTATTAAGTCGCACTGTACATCAAAAGGCAAACTTGTCGAGATACCATTAGGATACACTTCATGTGTATTAAGTCCCTCAGGTTCAAGAAAAATCTGATGGGATAATTTATCTGCAAAACGCACCACTTTATCTTCTATAGAGGGGCAATAACGTGGGCCTACACCGTCTATTACGCCACTGTAAATAGGCGAACGGTCTAAACCCGACCGAATAATCGCATGAGTTTTTTCATTAGTGTGAGTGATAAAACAGCTTATTTGCGCAGGATGTTGCTCTATCTTTCCTAGATACGAAAATACCGGCAAGGGACTATCACTCGGTTGTTCTAATAAAATGGAATAATTAATCGTACGACCATCTAAACGCGGTGGTGTACCTGTTTTTAAACGCTTAATGCGCAAAGGCAACTGACGTAATTTTTCTGCTAAGGAATTGGCTGCCGGATCACCTGCACGACCTCCTTGTGCTTGTTGTAGCCCTATATGAATTTTACCCGCTAAAAAAGTACCTGCGGTCAATACCACCGCTTTTGCATAGAAGCGTAATCCCATTTGTGTTACCACACCAACAATGCGATTAGACTCAAGAATTACATCATCAACACTTTGTTGAAAAATAAATAAATTGGCTTGATTCTCTAAGGCATGACGAATCGCTTGTTTATATAAATTGCGATCCATTTGTGCCCTTGTGGCTCGCACTGCAGGACCTTTACTGGCATTCAGTGTACGCCATTGTATTCCGGCCAGATCCGCTGCATGGGCCATAATGCCACCTAACGCATCAAGCTCTTTTACTAAATGACTTTTTCCTATGCCCCCTATGGATGGATTGCAAGATAATTGGCCTAGAGTTTCAATATTATGGGTTAATAATAAAGTAGACGCGCCTAAACGTGCCGCTGCCAAAGCCGCTTCAGTGCCGGCATGACCTCCACCAACAATAATGACATCATATTCTGTAGAAAATGGCATAATTTTTAAATTTTTGTTAATTAACTATAGTTTTCTAACGAAAGTTAGGGCAAACTATCGGTTTTTAATACCGTCTCTCAAGAGGAAATCCAATGACAAGATTACCTGTATTGACTGCCCTGGCTAGCTTACTCATCAGTTCAAACGTCCTGGCTGCACAGAGTACCCCTCCAGTTACGGTTAATCAACTCAAAACCACAGCTACTTTTCCAAAAATAGTCAGCAAATCCCCTGTACTAAAGACCACTAAAGGTCAAATAAGTTATAGTATTGGCGCCGATTTGGCTGAAAATTTTAAAGAACAAGGCATCGATGTCGATCCGATTGCTTTAGAAAAAGGATTGGCCGATGGCTCTCATGGAAAAACATTATTAACCCAAGCACAAATGGCGGATATTTTGAAAACCTTTCAACAAGAATTGATTAATAAGAAACAAGCTGAATTTAAAGATATTAGTCTTAAAAATAAAGAACAAGGCGATTCTTTTTTAGCGGTTAATAAAACAAAACCAGGTGTTATAACCACTAAAAGTGGCATTCAATATAAAATAATTAATGCCGGCAGCGGCGAGAATCCAACAGATGCTTCCATGGTTAAAGTTGAATATACCGGAAGTTATATTAATGGTACTGTTTTTGAGAAATCAAAAGAACCTGTAACCTTTCCCTTAAATAATGTGATTCCAGGTTGGATAGAAGTTTTAAAGATCATGAAACCAGGCGCAACCTATCAAGTTGTTATTCCTCCACAACTTGCTTATGGTGAGCACGGTGTTGATAAAGCGATTGGACCTAATCAAACACTCGTATTTACTATTCATCTAATTGAAGTAAAGAAAAACGCATAAATTTGTTTAATCCATCATAGAGACACTTATATACTATGAGTATAAATAGTTTTCAATATGATGGATTAAAATAAAATGATCCTATTCGTTAACTTGAATGTCCTTGAACTTAAGCTATACTGGATGAGATAAAAATTAATGGAAATATTTTTTTAATATGCTTATTCAAGGAGGCAAACATGAATCCAGAAGAGCTAAAAGGAAAATGGCAGCAAATTAAAGGTAAACTTCGCGAACAATGGGGAAAGTTAACCGATGATGATTGGGAACAATTGCATGGCGATAAAGAAAAATTAGTCGGAAAAATTCAGGAAAGATATGGTATTAGCAAAGAACAAGCGCAAAAAGATCTCCATGAATTTTTTAATAAACACAAAGACCATCATTAAGAACTTGCTTTTGAAGAAAACTAATATAGTCAAGTATATTTCGTCATTGCGAGCACCGTAGGTGCGTGGCAATCCATGGGATGACACAGCCTCACTAAAGTTTCGGCCTCGCCATGACGGACTATTCTTCATTTTTCTCCTTATAGAACTCATTTCTTTCAGCAACAAAATTGGCTAATTTCACATAATCACTAACATCCAGTTGTTCTGGTCGTAATGTCGGATTTATCTTTAACGCTGCAAATTCTTGTTCTTGTAACCAGTTAGCTAAATTATTTCGCAGCATTTTACGCCGATGATTAAATGCATTTTTTACTATTTCTGCAAATAATAAGGAATCATGTGCTTTATAAGGTAACACTTTATAAGGAATAAGCCGAATCACTGCCGAATCTACCTTTGGAGGTGGTTGGAAAGCGCCTGACTTCACATTAAATAGTTTTTCTACCTGACAGTAATATTGAATCATCACGCTTAATCGACCATAACTCGCCTGACCTGGATGCGCGTTTATCCTATCCACTACTTCCTTCTGCAACATAAAATGCATATCTTGAATAATGCTGGCTTGCTCAAGGCAATGAAACAATAAAGGTGTCGAAATATTGTAAGGAAGATTTCCCACTAAACGCCAAACTTGCTCAGTCTTGCTCAAGCTATGGAAATCAACTTTTAATACGTCACCTTGATAAACAATTAATTCTCCGAGTGTTACACACTTTTCTTGTAATAGGGGAATGAGGTCTTTATCTAGCTCTATCACGGTTAAGCTTTTAAGATGCGGTAACAATCGTTCGGTTAGCGCACCCAAACCCGGACCAATCTCAAGCATATGATCAGTTTTTTTAGGCGAGATGGCTTGCACGATTTTCTCAATAACAAAACTTTCATGCAGAAAATGTTGGCCAAAGCGCTTACGTGGAGGTAGTGGTAGCATTATTTACATTACGCTGCTTGTAAATCAATAATTAATGCCGATAAAAATCGCGCCGCCTCGCCACCGGTAATTACACGGTGATCCACAGTTAAAGATAAAGGCAATTGTTTATGTACACTTACTTTTCCTGCTTCAACAACAACTTTCTCATTAATCCGTCCAACGGCCAAAATCGCAACCATAGGTGGCATAACAATAGGTGTTGCATAACGGCCTGCAAAAACACCGACATTGGATATTACAAAAGTTGCATCTAGTAAATCATCAGGTGAAATACTACGATTTTTTACTTCAAGTTTAAATTTATCGATTGCTTTCCTTAAATTGACTGCGCTCTCTTGCGCAACATTTTTTAAAACCGGGACAAATAAGCCTTCGGATGCATCCATAGCAATACCTAAATCAATCCGACTATGTTGACATACTGCTAACTGTGATTCATCAAACCAAGCATTAAGTCGTGGCTCACGCTGACAGGCAGCCATAACCGCACGAATGAGACGTAAAGTAATATCTGTTTTTTCCGGCCAAGCATGAATATCCGCATCATCGACCAATGTTACAGGGACGATAGATTGCTGCGCTTGTTTCATTGTGCTGACCATTACCCGACGAACGCCGCGTAATGGTTCATAACCGGGTGGAAGTGAAGACAAGGTATTGGATTTAGATACTTTTTCTTTGCTGGATTTTTGCTGTAACATTTTTTCGATGTCGGCTACCAGAATCTGTCCATCGGGACCTGTTCCCTTACAATCATGTAAATTAATTTGGAATTTTTTTGCTAATGCTCGAATAGCCGGCGTTGCTTTAATCCCATTCTGATGTGGCATCGATGTTTGCTTAGGTTGGATCCCTAAAGGAGATTCTTCAAGAATAGCTCCACCTAATTGCAAATTTCCCACCACGGTTGCTTGATCAATACTTTTTTTAGTTGGGTTTTCCCCTTCAATATCGAGTAGCGCTTGTCCCGTTTTAATGATGTCACCTGCTTTACCATAGAGTTTAGTTACTTTACCGCTAAAAGGTGCTGGAATATCTACCAACGCTTTTGCGGTTTCCATAGCAACCATAGGCTGATCGACTTTAATAGCGTCATTTAGCTGGACGTACCATTCTCGAATTTCAGCATCTGGTAAGCCTTCACCTAGATCGGGTAAGTTAAATGTCGTCATGTAAACTCCAATGTTTGCTCAATCACATTGTAAATTCTGGTGACACTGGGTAAATATTGTTTTTCTAATTGCGCATAAGGAACCGTTACGTCATAACCGGTGACTCGCTGTAGTGGTGCCTGTAAAAAGAGAAATGCTTTTTCACTCAATTGAGCTACAACTTCAGCACCAACACCACAATAACGGGCTGCTTCATGGATAACAACGCATCGGCCCGTTTTTTCCACGGAGGTTAAAAGCGTATTAATATCTAAAGGTTTAATCGTAGCAACATCAATGACTTCAGCATGCAAATTTTTTTCTTGTAATAATTTATCTGCAGCTAATAAAGTTTCATGCAGCATCGAACCCCAGCTAATCAAAGTAATATCGTTCCCTTCTCTTAAAATAAAACTTTTATCTAAGGGTAAAGCTTCGCCGGTATCGGCTACTTTTTGTTTGTTTAAACGATACAGCCGTGTGGGTTCCAAAAAAATAACCGGATCAGGATTACGGATCGAGGCCAGCAATAAACCATAAGCGCGTGCCGGTGATGAAGGAATCACCACACGTAAACCTGGAATATGTGCAAAAAGGGCTTCTGTACTTTCAGAATGGTGCTCAGGGGCATGGATCCCTGCACCATACGGCATACGAAAAACTAAAGGGCAATGTAAACGTCCTCGAGTACGATTACGAAAGCGTGCCGCATGATTGATAATTTGATCGAGTGCTGGATAACTAAATCCCATAAATTGAAATTCAGCGACCGGTTTTAAGCCTTGTGTTGCCATACCAATCGTAAGGCCGGCAATCATAGACTCGGCTAAGGGTGTATCCAAAACACGATCGGCACCAAATTTTTTAAATAATTCTGTTGTTGCTCGGAATACACCGCCGTTAATACCAATATCTTCGCCTAATAAAACAACTTCTTTATCAATTGCCATTTCGTAGGCTAATGCTTGTGTAATCGCTTCTATCAATGTTATTTCAGACATTGACAAGATCCTTGCTTAACATAAACAATGCTTCAGCTTCAATACGTTGCTCGATTAAATCATGCGGCAATTCTGCAAAATGATAATCAAATATATCAGTCACCGCAGGTTTAACTAAAGAAAGATATTCAGTCACAGCGACTTCGATTTTTTTTTCACATTCCTTTTTAAAACTTTCCTCTTCAACATCCGACCAGCTTTTCTGATTAATTAAATAATTTTTTAAACGCCTTAAAGGTTCTTCTTGCCATGCTTGCTGTAATTCTTCTTCACGACGATAACGGCTCGCATCATCGGCAGTAGTATGGTCACATAATCGATAGCTTAAAGCTTCAATGAGACTCGGGCCATGTCCATCACGTGCTTTAGCAATTGCCTTATCCATCACAAATTTCGTAGCAATAACATCATTTCCATCCACCTGTTCACCATGAATTCCAGCAGCAATAGATTTTTGCGCTAAAGTTTGAGCATGAGATTGGTGTTTACGCGGAACAGAAATTGCCCATTGATTATTATCAATGACAAATACAATAGGTAATTTCCAAACACCCGCGATATTTAAGGCTTCATAGAAATCACCTTCAGAAGTGGCGCCATCTCCACAGGTTGCTACAACCACTCTTGCTTGTTTGCGAAGTTTAAAAGCGGTCGCAACACCTGCGGCATGCAAAAGCTGAGTGGCTATCGGCACGCAGATAGGAAAATCTAAAGGACATTCACTAAAATGATTGCCCCATTCATTCCCTTTCCAATAACTAAGAATCTCACTCATTTTTACACCACGCATCAGTTGCGCAGCATAATCACGGTAAAAAGGACATAAGACATCTTCTCTTTGCATGCTCGCACCTATGCCAACGGAAATGGCTTCTTGTCCGAGTGTCGAAGCATAGGTATTGAGCATACCTGTTCTTTGCAAGGCCACCGCTTTGTAATCGAAAAGACGCGTGCACATCATTTGCTGATATAGTTTTAATAATTCGTGAACATTTTGCGTAAATGCTGGCAAATCTTGTTGAATTTCGCCCTTAGGATCCAGAAAACGAGTATACTCGATAGAGAATCTCGCAACCTCGCTCATATTTAACCTCTTTTAAAAAGTACTAGCCGATCGAAATATTTTTTCAAATACTATTTAATCGTGACTCAGCCAAGCTATCAGCCACCATACTGGGGGGTTTATTTTCCTCATGCGCACACTTAAATATTTCTAAGAGTGTACTATAAATTGTTAATATATGTTGCACCACATGCTCTCGGTTTAAGCGGTTTTGATATTCGGCATAGGCATAAATCAAGCCTCCCGCATTAATAACATAATCCGGAGCATATAAAATCCCTTTTTGATGTAATACCTCTGCATGTCGTGGTTCAGCTAATTGATTATTAGCAGAACCCGCTACAATAACCGCATTGAGTTGAGAAATAGATTCATCATTCAGAATCGCCCCTAAAGCACAAGGCGAAAAAACATCACATTCAACTGCATAAATTTCTTCAGGTTTCACAATTTTGGCCTGTAAATCTTTTGCATAACGTTGCATGAGCTCGCTATTATTATCGCAAACCGTTAATCGAGCACCTTTTTTTTGCAATGCATTGGCTAAAGCAAAGCCCACATGTCCCATCCCTTGGATGGCAACATGCACACCTTCTAAATGATCAAGATGGAGTTTAAATTTAACCGCTGCTTCAATGCCACATAACACACTTAACGCGGTATAAGGTGCAGGATTCCCTTTATGTTTAGAAGTAGTTACAACATAAGGCGTTTCGAGTGCAATGCTATCCATATCCTCAATCACTACACCACTATCCATCGCAATAATATAACGGCCTTTAAACTCATTCACAAAACGACCCAATGCCCGAAAATAAGCGCTACGATCTGCCAACTCTTTAGGGCGCATTAACACAGTTTTGCCCCCACCCAAAGGTAAATTGGCTAATGCTGCTTTGTAACTCATGCCCTGAGCTAAACGTAAGGCATCATGAATAGCAAGATCTACAGAGGTATATTCAATAAAGCGACATCCGCCTAAGGCAGGACCTAAGCGTGTGCTATGTATCGCTACAATCGCACAAAGTTGATTAATCTGATCTATTTTAAAAAAAAGTTCGCCAAAACCAAGTTTTTTTGCATAGTTTAGTAGCTCATCACTTAACATAAATAAATGTTGGGTCCTTAAAATAACAACCTATTCTTTAAGTAATACCTGACTCATCGCATTGTAAATACGAACTTACTCTATACACAAAATTCGCCTCATCGATGAAGGCGCTTGCAGTGAGAGCACATTCTAAGAGACTCTGCTATCGCTTGCAACGATTTCTATTCGCAAAAAAAGAAGAACTGAGCTCATATGTTAAATAGATCATTTTTTCTGGATGGCGACAGGCTCATTAATTTTTACAAGATGGGAATTATATATTTTCTTTGAAAAACTCAATCAGTTTAGGTGATGTCCGTTTAAGCTCATTCGATCCACGCGTTATTTTAGCAATGCTCACCTGCAGATCTTTAGCCATATCTCGCTGTGTCTTTTTCTGTTTAAGTAATTCTTTTATAATCAAATAGCGTAGGGCTATACTCTCTTTTTCTTCCTGAGTTAAAATAAAATCGAATAAAGAAGATAATACCTTTTCATTGTCGGTCTTCAAGCACAATTTAATAAAATCGCGCCAACCTGCTTGATTCATATAGTATGCCTATAATTTAATGTTTTATTATTACAAAAGCATAGATATATATCAATTATTGTATTGGCTTAGCATATAAGTTTTGTGCGAGTTTCGATAAAGTCGAAGGACTCACACCTTCTTCCAGTGCCTTAACAAATAACGATCCCACCACAACCCCATCCGCATACTGTAACACACGGTATACTGTTTCTTGATTTGAAATGCCAAATCCAACAATAACAGGTAAATCTACCATTGATTTGAGCTTATTTATTTTTTCTCGGAAATCTTTGGGCAATTCACTACGTAGACCTGTAATACCTTTCTGACAGGCATAATATAAAAAGCCCTGCGCGCGGTCGTTGATTTTCTTAATACGCTCCAATGGTGTGCTTGGTGCAATAACATAAATAAGCGCTATGTCATTTTTATTACATTGCTGATGAATAAAATCTGATGCTTCCAAGGGACAATCAACCAGTAAAAGACCATCAATACCTGCATTTTTTGCTGCGAGTAAAAAATCAGATTGTACCGAAGATACTATCGGATTAAGGTAACTAAACAAAATGATTGGAATATCGCTCTGTTGACGGATCTGTTTTGTTATCCATAAAACATCTACTAAGGTGGTTCCTCTTGTCAATGATCGTTGCGATGCGCGCTGAATAATAGGTCCATCTGCAATAGGATCTGAAAAAGGTACACCAATTTCCAGCATGTTGACGCCGCCCTTAATTAGAGCAAGCGCTGCATCAAGTGTAGATTGCACGCCATCATCGCCCGCAGTTAAATAGGCCGTGTATGCCTTACCGTTTTGAAATAATTGTTGTATTCGCGATAGGGTTTTCATCTTAAATCACATACTTATCCATTAATTGTGGTAAATCTTTATCGCCACGACCAGATAAATTCACTAGCACAATCTGGTCTTTAGCAAGCATAGGAGCAATTTTAATTAAATGCGCTAAAGCATGCGCGGATTCTAACGCGCAAATAATACCTTCTGTTCTAGCTAATAATTTTAATGCATATATTGCTTCATCATCATTGGCTGCCACATATTCGACACGACGACGTTTAAAAAGTTCAGCATGTTGCGGAGCAACCGCAGGATAATCTAAACCGGCTGAAATCGAACTCGTCGGTGCAATTTGTCCATACTGATCTTGTAATATAAAAGTATAACAACCATGTAGAACACCCGGACTCGCAGTATAAAATCGTGCGGCATGCTCTCCAAGTTGCTTACCATACCCTCCCGCTTCTACACCTATCATGCGCACCCCCTCATCAGAAAAGAATCCTGAAAATAATCCAATGGCATTAGAACCCCCACCCACGCAAGCAATAACTACATTAGGATTGCTGCCAATTTGTTGCTGACATTGTTGATGGCTTTCACTCCCAATAACTGCTTGAAATTCTGCAACCATAGCAGGATAAGGATGTGGCCCTAATGCTGAGCCCAAACAATAATGCGTATCGCTAAACGATGAGGACCAATCGCGCAAAGCTTCATTCACTGCTTCTTTTAAAGTCGCTGAGCCTTGTTCGACCGCAACAATTGTCGCACCCATCAATTGCATGCGTGACACATTGGTTGACTGACGTTGCATATCTTTACTGCCCATATAAATCACGCACTTCAACCCAAGTCGCGCACAAGCCGCTGCTGTCGCTACACCATGTTGCCCCGCTCCTGTTTCGGCTATGACGCGCGTTTTATTCATCCTCTTGGCCAATAAACATTGGCCTAAGGCATTATTTAATTTATGTGCGCCGGTATGTAATAAATCTTCTCGCTTTAAAAAGATTCTCGGTCCATTAATTTTTGCGGCAAAAGTAGGAATTTCTGTTAATGCTGTGGGTCTTCCTGCATAATTTTTTAAAAAAAAATTTAACTCTTCTTTAAAAATAAGATCTGTTTTAGCGTTATTCCAAGCAGCGATAAGTTCTTCGATAGGTTGCATTAATAATTCTGGAAGATATATTCCACCAAATTCCCCGTAGCGACCCATATTTTCAACTAAGAAATCTTTAGATAACATGATTGCCTCTTACCGATTTAATAAATTGTCTAATGAGAAAAATATCTTTCTTTCCTTTCTTCAATTCAACCCCACTCGATACATCAACGCCATTAGGTTGCATATCATTAATCGTTGCAGCTACATTAACTGCGGTTAGTCCGCCTGCTAATAACCATCGAAAAGGTAGATCATAGTAAAAAGCTTGGTTAATTTTATTTCCCTGCCCAGGTTGACTATGATCAACCAAAATTAAATCTCGATCCGCATCAAGGTAGCGCAAACCCTCATCGGTTTGTAATTCACCTTGATTTGAAACGGTTTGCACATAGATCCGTTGGTATTCCCCAGGTAATAATTGATGGGATGCACGCGATGCGACGCCATGTAACTGAACGATATTGATATGAGTAAGTTCGCAGATGCGTTGCATTTCAGTAGCTGTATGATGAACAAATACAGCTACAGGCAATGCACCTGATGCTCTCACTGCTTGAGAAATAAGTATGGCTTGTTCTATTCCAACATAACGTGGTGACAAGGGGTGGAAAATAATTCCAATCAAATTAGCTCCGGCTTTAACCGCCTGAGATGCCATTTCAGGATGACGAACTCCACAAATTTTTATTAAGTAATTAGTCATAAGAACATTCCCTAATAAACTTTTCCGGATCATCCGATTTGACTAATGATTCACCAATTAATACGGCATTATAACCCGCCTGATAATATTCCCTTGCCAAAGCAGGATGCGTAATACCCGACTCTGCAACTTTAATAATATTATTCGGTATTGCAGGGACCATATGTAATGCGTGCTGCGTATCAACAGTGAATGTCTTGAGATTACGATTATTAACTCCGATGATCTCAGCGCCGCAATCTAAAGCGATCGCGAGCTCATTCTGATCATGAATTTCAACAAGTACATCAAGCTTAATCGAGCGCGCGAACTCCAATAGAGTTTTAATCTTTTCCCCAAGAACAGCGATAATACACAACACTGCACTTGCTCCGGCAACGGCAGCTTCTGCGATCTGTATCTTATCGACAATAAAATCTTTACGAATAATTGGAATTGTTCGATCACCTATTGCCTCTGCCACCTGACTCAGATCAGTGATATCGCCCGCAAAAAATTTCTTATCGGTTAAAATTGATAATGCACTCGCTCCGCCTGAAATATAATGTTCTGCTAAATTAATAGGATTCTGAATAACTGCCAGTTCGCCTTTACTCGGTGATTTACGTTTGATTTCGGCAATTATGCTAAGCACAGGGGTGCTTAGCGCCTCCCTGAAATTTGATGAACGCTTAAGTTGTAATTCGCCATGCATCACCTTTGCGATGGGATGACTGCTGTTACCGGCTAATCGCCGGTGCAAAGCGGCTACTTCACGCTGTTTTTCCATTAGAATCGCTGTAAGTCTGTTAGTCATGAGAAAATTCAATCCAGGCATTTAATAATCTTAAGGCTTTGCCGCTATATAAATTATCACTTGCGTGTAATAGAGCTTCCGAGATTGATGGATATAATCCATAAATGTAGAGAGCAACGGCTGTATTTAAAATAAGTGTATTTGCAATAGCTCCACGTTTTCCCTTAAAAGTATCTAACAACAGACATGCATTAATTTCTGCCTCTCCGCCACGCAAATCGGTAATCGTGCAACGTTGCAAGCCAAACTGTAATGGATCAATCATATATTCATGTTTTTCTTGCTTGCTGACTTCAATAATTTTTGTAGGACCTACACAACTGATTTCATCTAAGCCCATGCTATGCACCACCACTGACCGATCGCTACCTGTTTGTAATAATACATCTGCCATAATTGGGAGTAATGCTTCATCAAGCACACCTAAAACAATATGGGCTGCGTTAGCAGGATTTAATAAGGGGCCTAAAATATTAAACGTGGTAGGGACATTTAATGTTTTTCGAAAAAGTCGCAGTGCTTGGGTCATGGGATGAAAATTCGGCGAGTAACAGAAACCAATGCCAATTTGAGCTATACTTTTGCTCACTTGATCGGGAGTTAATTGAATATTCACACCTAAGGCTTCGAGCACATCTGCGGAACCTGTTAATGACGATATCGAACGATTGCCATGTTTAGCGACTTTAATCCCACAACTTGCAGCAAGAATCGCGCTGCCTGTAGAAATATTTATGGTATTCGATGCATCGCCACCTGTTCCGACTATATCTAGCACGGTATGCTCGGTCGGCACCACTACCATTCTGTTGCGCAGAACTTTCACAATAGCTGATAATTCATCAGCTGTTTCATTTTTAGCTCGCAATAACACTAAAAAAGCAGCAATCTGTAGTGGATTAATAGTGGGACATAGGATCTCATCCACCACTTGTTGACAAACATAGCTTTGCAAATCTTCACCACGCATCAATTTTTCTATACTTGATTTAAGCAACATGCGCTACACCTGTTTTGGAATTTTTACTGCAGATGGCAAGAAATTCTTGTAATAAAACCGGTCCTTCGGGCGTCAAAATGGATTCAGGATGGAACTGGACACCATAAATAGGTAATTGGTAATGCCGCACGCCCATAATGAGCTGTTGCTTATTTTCAGCTTCAATGATTAATGTAGAAGGCAATGTTGCGCGCTCAGCAATCAATGAATGATAACGACCTGCTTTGAATGGCTGAGCAAGTTTTTGATATAAACCTGTTTGTGTATGAAAAATAATGTCATCTTTACCATGCACTATTTCTTCCGACTGAATAACACGTCCACCTAAAGCAACAGTTATAGCTTGATGGCCCAAGCACACACCTAACAACGGCGCTAAGAGTTCCCCCGCTAACAAAGCATGAATTAAATCAACGCAAATACCCGCTGTTTCAGGTCGCCCAGGGCCAGGAGATAAAATAATTCCCGTCGGGGACATTCGCTTAATGTCATTGATAGTAATTTTATCATTCCGAATAACGCAGACATCGCTACAAAAAGGTGCGACAGCTTGATAAAGGTTATAAGTAAAACTATCGTAGTTATCTATAATTAATAACATCTTATTCTCCCGCATGTGCTCGAGTAATAGCGTCCAACATAGCGGATGCTTTTTGATAGGTTTCTTGTGCTTCGTCAGCAGGATTCGAATCATAAACAATACCCGCTCCCGTTCGAATGGTCGCTACCCCTTCTTGGAGTATGGCCATTCGAATAGCGATACAACTATCAAAATTCCCCGATGCATCAATGCGACAAATAGCTCCACCATATAACCCTCGACTGGTAGTCTCTAATTCATTAATAATTTGCATGGCACGAATTTTTGGGGCACCACTAAGCGTTCCGGCTGGAAAAACTGCTGCAAAAGCATCTAAAGCATCATACTTTTCTTGCAACTCACCCGTGACAGTCGATGAAATATGGCTGACGTGGGAATAATGTTTTACTTGGAAAAAATCTTTTAGCTGTACGCTACCTGGAACACTAACCGCACCGACATCATTTCTGGCTAAATCAACCAGCATCATATGCTCAGCTCGTTCCTTCGGGTCATTTAATAAATCTTCTTCGATTGACCGATCACTGCGATCTTTCAAACGTTTACGTGTACCTGCAATAGGATTCACAGTAATTTTTTTGTTATATACACTGACCAAGCGCTCAGGCGAGGCTCCGATAATGACATTTGCACCACTTGTAAAATAAAACATAAACGGAGCAGGACTAACTCGGCGTAATGTTGTATAGATATCTAAAGGAGAAATAAAATAGTTACATTTATAGCTTCTCGAGATAACAATCTGAAAAGCATCGCCTCGGATAATAAAATCCTTAGCTTTTTCTACTTTAAGCATAAAATCCGCATCGGATATATCAACTTCGACCGAATCAGTTATTTGTCGTGTAGCAGGCACCTTTATTTCATAAACCGCTGTGCTTAAAAGCTCGATAATAGCGACTATTTTCTGTTGTGCCTGATAATAGGCTTGCTCTGAATCAGCCCCTATTTCAACCAAATAACTAATTAACAGGGTTTGCTTTTCATGATTGAAACTAAGGTTCAAAGCATAAAAATTAAATTCGATTAATGGCAATCCAGTATCAACGATTTGATGGGCCGGTATTTCTTCAAAATAACGCACCGCATCATAGGAAATAAAGCCTATTGCGCTAGTAATTAAATCGGCTACTTCGGGTCGCGTCACAAAACGTAGCTGCGACTGTAAATCCCGCAGCTCTGCCCATGGATGATTATCATCGACATCATTTCTAGTCAGGCTCGCAATAGGTTCAAAACATATAAAAGAGTAACGAACGGCGTTTCTTTGATGGAGATCCTCAAACATGGCCCCTTCTGCTGCATAGGCTTTTATCAACAGACTATAAATCTGGATGGGAGTTAGCTGATCAGCAGGAATCTCTTTGAAAACCGCTACTCGCTTGGCATCGTTGGCATACTGCTGAAATTCATCTAAGGGTAAAGCTTGCATCATTCGTAAAGTCTCGTTATGATATACTCTTGTAATGATACAACGTTACAAGAGTATAGTCAATAATGAGTAACGAAAAATGACTCTTATCGTAAATCCAAGCATAGCTTTAAGTGGGAGTGTCCCCTCACCCAGCTCGAAATCACACACTATCCGCGGCATGTTATTTGCATTACTTGCCAAAGGAGAATCAACTTTGCTTAATCCATTGAGCTCTGATGACACACGCACGACTATCGAAGTATGTAAAGCGCTAGGAGCCAACACTCACCTAACCGCCCATAAACTCAGCATACAAAGTGAAGGGCTAGCTTTCAGCTCTGCCGCCGTAGAAATCCACACCGGAAATTCAGGTATAACGACTCGATTTATCCTGCCATTATTAGGATTACGTAAAAATTATATCAACCCTATCCTCCTTAACTGCGACCAACAAATGCGGGCCAGACCCATTAAACCATTGGTCGATGCATTAAATCAGCTAGGTATGCATATCCAGTATCTTGAGTCAGCGGGGCATTTACCGCTTTTAGTGAGCGGTAAATTAAAAGGTGGAGTTACTGAAATAGCAGGCATTAGTTCTCAATATTTATCCGCTTTATTGATGGGGTTGCCGTGTGCTGAAAATAATAGCGTCGTCTCGGTAAAAGATTTACACGAACGTCCGTATGTTGATATGACACTCGAATGGTTGAAAGAACTAGGGATCAATTATACGCACCAGCGTGTTGCTAATATCGACACTTTTCACATCCCTGGAAAGCAAGCATATAAGCCCATTCGTGCCTATATCAATGGTGATTTTTCCTCGGCATCTTATCTGATTGCTGCCGCAACGCTCATTCCAGGAGAAGTGCAAATACTAGGATTAAACAATAATGACAGTCAAGGAGATAAACGATTAATAAGCATTTTACAGGAAATGGGCGCAGAGATAGAGATCAATCAAAATAATATAAAAATCAAAGGGGGCAAACCGTTAAGGGGGGTGCGTATTGATGCCAATGATATCCCCGATCTATTACCGACTCTGGCCGTCATTGCCACAAAAGCAACTGGAAAAACTGAACTTTACAATGTCATCCAAGCACGTATTAAAGAAACCGATCGCATTCATTCCATGACATCAGGGTTGAGACAAATGGGTGCAAAAATAGAGGAAAATCCAGACGGAATCATCGTGCACCAAAGCAATCTAAAAGGTAGCTTGGTAAAAGGATTTGGTGATCACCGTACGGTAATGGCACTTACAGTTGCTGGAATGATCGCACGCGGAACAACATTGATAACAGACGCAATAGCCATTAACAAAACCTATCCAGATTTTGTTCCCTCCATGCAAAAAATAGGAGCAAACATAAGTCTGAAAAATACCGATATTAATAATCCGATCATTCTAATCGGATTTAAACATGTAGGTAAAACAACGATAGGAAGACATCTAGCAAAAGTACTTAATAAAAGCTTTATTGATCTCGATCGAGAAGTTGAGATCTTACATAAAAAAAATTATCTCGAAACTTTTTCTTGTCGCGAAATTATGCAATCACACGGCGAACACTATTATCGCCAATTAGAATCAAAAGCATTACAACTGGCACTTAAATTACCAGCCTGTGTGATTTCTTTAGGCGGAGGAACGACTATAAGTCAGTTCAATCAAGACCTGCTAAAACCACATCGTTTACTGCACGTGGTAGCACCACGTGGCATCGTGTTTGAGCGCATTATGATCGAAGGTCGTCCTAGTTTTTTTGATCCGAGTGAAGATTCTTATGAATCATTTAATCGTTTATGGGATGAACGCAGTGAAACTTACAGAAAATTGACAACTTTTACTATCAATAACAATCACTCGGTTGATCATGCTGTCAACGAGGCACTTGTTCATCTCCAAATAAACTCGGAGCAAAACCATTATGTCTAAGTTATTACTATTACATGGAGTAAATCTGAATCTTTTAGGTCAACGCGATGCAATGCATTATGGCAATTTAACGCTCAAAGAGATTAGCGCTATCACTACTCAAGAGGCGAAAAAACATGGATTTAAAATCATTTCCTATCAATCAAATCATGAAGGTAATTTAGTTAATAAATTGCAATCGGAAAGTAAATATTGCGTGGGTATCATTATTAATGCAGGGGCATTCACACATTATAGTTATGGTTTACATGACGCTTTAATTGATACTCGTTTACCGGTTGTGGAAGTGCATTTATCTGATACGCAGCATCGTGAAGCATGGAGAAAACAATCTGTCATTGAACCGGCTTGTATAAAAGTCATAAAAGGTAAGAGAGAACAAGCTTATCGAGAAGCGGTTAATACCTTAATAGAATATTTAAAATCATGAAAATAAACTGCAAAACACAATTAAATATGGTGATTGGCTATCCACTGGAACATTCCCAAAGTCCTATGCTACATACATTTAGCTATCAACTACTCGATATCAATGCGATTCTCTTAGCACAGCCACGCTTGCTGCCGCTTAAATCATTAATAACTGTAATAAAAACGCTAGGAATTAGACTCACAGCGGTAACTTCACCTTTTAAGGAAAAAGTTATTAACTATCTCGATCATTGCAGTGATGAAGTCAACGAATTACAAGCGACCAACACCATTATTCAACTTGATGGAAAATTGTATGGATACAACACAGATATCGATGGGATCAATTTTGCATTACGCCATACAGCAATCAGTAATAAAAAAGTTTTGATAATTGGCACAGGTGGTGCGGCGCGAGCAGTCGCCTATTTTCTCAAAAAAAACCACGCTCAGATTTTTTGGATAAATAGAACATCAAAAAAAGCAACAGTTTTAGCAAAAAAATTTGGTGGAAATGTTGTTACCCGTAATGAACTCGATGGCCTGTCGATCGATATCATCATTAACACGACACCCATCGGATCCTACCCAAATGGAGATACATCGCCGCTACCAGAATATGTATTTAATCCAAAGCAAGTTGTATTTGACATGGTTTACAACCCGTTAATGACTCCGCTCTTAAAACAAGCGAAAAAACAACGGGCAAACATTATTTCTGGTTTAGATATGTTTATAGGACAAGGATTAAAACAAATCGAATTGCTAATCGGTCAATATCCTACACCGACAATGTCTGAAAAACTGAGAAGAATATTAATACAAAATCAACAAGCGACTTTTTTATGAATTATGTACAACTTAAAAAACTACCCCGCGTAGAAGAGATTATTCAGTTACATCCTTTGTCTGCCGAAGGACACCAAAAAATTATGCTCGATAGACGAGAAATAAAAGATATTTTAGCAGGCAGAGATCCTCGCTTATTAATGATTATCGGTCCCTGTTCGGCATGGCCTAAGGAAGCAGTACTTGAATATGCAGCACGCTTACTAAGATTGAATGAGCGAATCAAGCAATCCTTAAAAATTGTTATGCGTGTATATATTCAAAAACCCCGCACCACCAAAGGTTGGACCGGCCCGCTTAATCAACCTGATCCCTATACTGAACCTAATATTGAAGCAGGCATGCATTATGTTCGCGAAATGATGGTCAAGATTGTGGAGCTCGGATTACCTATCGCTGATGAATGTTTATTTACGCATAATTCCCGTGGATTTTTAGAGTTGGTTTCATGGTTTGCGATTGGTGCCAGAAGTAGTGAAGATCATGAACATCGAATTTTTGCATCTGCTGCAGATTGTCCTGTGGGCATGAAAAATCCAACACATGGTGCTATCGATGTGAGTATCAACAGCGTTGTCGCTGCACAGCATTCACATATCGCTGCCATGCATGGCTATGAAATACAAACACCTGGTAATCCCTATGCCCATTTGGTTTTGCGCGGTTGCAATAAAATATCAAATTATTCGCGCACGCATCTTGAATCTGTAAAGCAACATATGGAAGCACAGCAAATAAAAAATCCAGCGGTTGTTATTGATGTTAGTCATGATAATAGCTTGGTTAATGGAAAGAAGGATCATCGAGCACAGCTCACTGCTATTTTTGAGATTATGCAGTACTTAAAAAAACAACCCGAAATACGCCGATTAATGAAAGGCTTCATGGTGGAGAGCTATTTAAAGGAAGGAAATCAAAAACTCGAAGCGTGTAATTCTACTTCTATCGACTTAAATGGCTTATCGATTACCGATCCTTGTTTAAATTGGGAACAAACCGAAAACTTATTACTTACGCTAGCTGATGAGGCGCAATCATGCTAAATAAAATTTCAATGACCATGCCTATCGAACAAAGCATAAACTGTCCTGTTATTATTGGGGCTAATTTATATGATTTTTCTGCTTGGTTACCAAGATTAGCATTCCAACAAATAGTTATTATCACTGACCATACTGTTAAAGAACTTTATGGCTTGGAATTACAAAAATGTTTGCAGCAAGCAGGCTACAAAAGTTTATTATTTTCGTTTCCAGCAGGTGAAAAATTTAAAACCTATAAAACTAAACAAATGTTAGAAAATAACATGCAGTTACATGGTTGTAATCGGGATACGTTAATTATTGCCTTAGGTGGTGGTGTTGTAGGAGATCTGACCGGATTCATTGCAGCAACTTATTTACGTGGCGTCCCTTACATCCAAATTCCAACTACTTTGTTGGCTATAGTGGATAGTAGTATCGGCGGAAAAACGGGTATTAACACTATATATGGTAAAAATTTGATAGGAGTTATTTATCAACCTTTATGTGTTGTTATCGATGTTATGTTATTAAAAACTTTATCCAAAAAAAATATAATTAATGGCTTAATAGAAGCCATTAAAATGTTTTTAACATATGATGCAAAAGGCTTTTATTACACGGAATCAAATCTTAAGTATCTTATCCAAGGAAGCGCCCTATATTTGAAAGAAATTGTCACCAAAGCAGTTAAAATTAAAGCCGCTGTTGTTGGTCGAGATGAAAAAGAACAAGGTGAGCGTAGCGTTCTCAATTTTGGCCACACTATCGGCCATGCCTTAGAAAAGCTATCAAATTATACCTTATTGCATGGATATGCCGTGGCTTATGGCATATTAGTCGAAGCAAATATTTCTTATTTATTAGATTTATTAAATAGCAAAGCTTTATTAATAATAAAAAATCTGCTCGCACAGTTAGGCATTTATGGAAAAGATCTACAAAAATATAAGCCAGCAGAAATCCTGCAAGCAACAAAAATCGATAAAAAAGTTCGATTAGGGAAAGTACATTACACACTATTAAGTGACATTAGCAGTATCTATATAAATAATGGTAATTATGTTCATCCTGTTACCGATAAAATCGTTAAACTAGCAATAAAAAAAACAATTGAGGAATAATATGGCCGGCAATTCTTTTGGAAAATTATTTAAAATAACCAGCTGTGGCGAATCACATGGCGGAGCTGTGGGAGTGATAATCGATGGCTGTCCCCCAGGATTGGAAATTTCAGAAAACGACATTCAATTAGAGTTAGATCGGCGCAAACCAGGACAAAGTCATATTACAAGCCCCAGAAATGAACGCGACACCATTCATGTATTATCCGGTGTATTTGAGGGAAAAACCACTGGCACACCGATATTACTGCTAGCCTATAATGCCGATATGCGGCCAGAAGATTATGAAACATTAAAAAATGTATATAGACCGTCTCACGCTGATTTTACTTATATGATGAAATATGGGCGACGTGATTTTCGTGGCAGTGGCCGTGCCAGTGCTAGAGAAACATTGGCTAGAGTCGCTGCGGGAGCTATTGCAAAAAAATTCTTAAAGCAAAAATTAAATATTGAAATTATTAGCTATGTAGAGCAAGTCGGTCATTTATCTACGAAAATCGATCACCAAACGGTAACTCCAACCCAAATTGAAGCCAATATGATTCGTTGTCCAGACCCTATTTTAGCTGAACAAATGATCAAATTAGTGGAAAATGTAAAAAAAGAAGGTGATTCCATCGGAGGTGTCATCAAATGTGTGATACGTCACGTTCCTCCAGGGCTAGGTGAGCCTGTGTTTGATAAATTATCCGCTGATTTAGGCAAGGCAATGTTGAGCATAAACGCCGTAAAAGGATTTGAAATTGGATCAGGATTCAGAGGAGCTGGCATGGGCGGTAGTGAACATAATGATCAAATGATCATTAAAAATGGCAAACCAACATTTACTTCGAATCATGCCGGCGGCACCTTAGGTGGTATTTCCACTGGTGAAGATATTTATTTTCGTGTTGCATTTAAACCAACTTCGAGCATTAGTAAACCACAACAAACACTTAATTTACAAAACGAAGTGATAGAGCTAGTGACTGAAGGCAGACATGATCCTTGTGTTCTACCGCGAGCTGTCCCTATTGTTGACGCAATGGCGGCTTTGGTTATTATAGATCACTATTTACGAACCCAAGTTTATTAACTTTTTATTTGTCCATATTTTGTAAAAAATCTGAGATAGCTTTAATACGCTGTTCAACTAGTTTTTTCCCTAACGCTGCGCCAGTAATACCCGATTTTTTTATCCTATTTGCAGATACTTTTTTAGCCGCAGCAAAAGCCGCTAACACTCTATCTTTTTGCAAATAAATAATTTTGCCTAGTCCAGAATAAGCTTGAAAATCTGCTTCACAAACCAATAAAAACTGATCTAAGCGGGAAGATTGTCTAAACGCATCGGTTTTCTCTAGTAACCTATACAAAGAATGAGAATCTAGATCTAATGCACGGTGACAGAGCAGATGATAAGCCGCCGCTGTGACAGCAAGCGAAGCATAGGCACTAGGTATACGATAGCGCTGACATAATGCTTGTATCTTATGAATTCCCCCTTCGGTTTCTTCTTTTGCAACACCCTTACCTAAATCACAAAGTATTGCTGCGAAACGTACTTGTGGATCATCAGTCAATGCCACCGCTTTTTCCAAAACGGCTAAATAGCTATGTTGTCCTATAGAACGTGGATCAGCTATACGTTCATATTGTGTATATAATTCTTGCAGCTCGGGAAATAACACCGCTAATGCGCCACACTCATACAAAGTTTTAATGAAAGCCTGAGGCGCAGGTTCAGTGAGCGCCTTGGAAAATTCTTGCCAAACTCGTTCTGGCACCAGGGCTTGCACTTCGCCCACAGATACCATGGCTTTCATTAGCTCCATAGTTTCTTTAGCCACTCGAAAACCTAAAGGAGCAAATCTCGCCATAAAACGTGCAACGCGTAAAATACGAACTGGATCTTCACTAAAAGCTGGAGCGACATGGCGCAATAGTTTACTGTCGATATCTTTTTGTCCTTGAAAAGGATCAATAATATGGCCGCTGCTGTTTTGTGCCATGGCATTAATGGTCAAATCTCTACGTTGTAAATCATCCTCGAGCGTCACATCAGGCGCTGCATAGCAGGAAAACCCTTTATAACCAGGACCAATTTTTCGTTCTGTACGCGCTAATGCATATTCTTCGTGAGTTTTAGGATGAAGAAAGACTGGAAAATCCTTACCAATCAAGCGAAAACCTTGTTTGAGCATTTCCTCTGGACTTGCACCCACGACGACATAGTCACGTTCCTTTATCGGATAACCCAATAATTGATCACGCACCGCCCCACCGACTAAATAAATTTCCAAAGCAAATCCTTCAACGTGACTAGAAACAAAATAATAAAATAGACTAAAGCAGCTCGTTTGCCAAACTGCTTTATTATTTTGATTAAATCGCATTGAAAATATAATAGATAAAAAAATCGTTCTTATGGATTCATTAATAAGTTCGTATCTCTGATCAGATTGGGTACTAAGCTATTTTGGGAAGGAGATATACCCTCTCCACCGCCAAAAAATAATGTATGGATATGCGTTCCTTTAATAGCAGCAGCATTTTCTTGACCTAGCCTATACTTCAATAAATTGGGATTGGATAATGTATCTCCAATCAATTTCAACGCTCCTGCTTCGGCTTCTGCATTGATGCGTGTAGTCTCCCTATCAAGCTCAGCAACTTTTTTATTATTTTCAGCTTCTATCAACTTAGTCGCAGCAGTTTGCTGGGCTTGAAGCTGGGAAACTTCTGAGGCAATTTGTGCATTTTTGAAAGCAACTATTTTTTGCATTTCAATAGAAGCTAAATCGGCATTGGCCTTAGCAACTGCGACGGCTTGTTTTCCCATCTCATTTTCTACATCTTTATTGAGAATATTGATTTCTTCGATATTTAACCTGACTAATTGAATACCATATTCTTTTAAATCTTTTTCTAGTTGTTTTTTTACTGATTCTTGCCAAGTACTGAGATATATTTGATGATAAGCGGGTGGGTTATCATCATTTTCCGATGCTGACGACGTACCTGCTGCTGCATCAATTTTTAAATCACTGGAAGATTGTATCCCTTGCAAAGAGGTCTCTTGACCTGCTCTTGCCATATCTACATGCGTGACATGTTCTATATGCCCATCTATTCCTGTGGGTCCCAATTTTTCTATCGCTAATTTAGGATCACTAATACGATAAGCTACAAATAACTTAACCCCCACTTGTACCGAATCTTTTGTATAGTAAGTAAATTGCTCTTTTTCAGTAGGATAATTTTTATTGATCAAATCAGTTTTCAAAAAAGTAACAAATTTAACATTTGGATTTCTAATTTCTAAAATTCCATTTTGATCAATTACCCCAACTTCATTTTCTTCTTTATTCGCAGAACTTGAAGCGACTTCATTATCGGGAAAAATATGCTGTTTAGGACCAATATTATAAACTGCTACAGTGTTGGGAGGTGGCATAATCCTTAATAAATTACCATGCTCAATATAAGGCGTCGATTGAGCTACTTTCCTAATGTAAGAGAAATTATTAGTTTTTATAACATGCGCACCTTCATCGAGTAACTCAGGTTTTCCATCAATTCTAACCATTGCAAACTCACCTGGATTAACACTAACGAGATGCCTATCACCATAACCGATATAGCCTATTTTGGTTATACTTTTAACTTTATTACCTGCAGTATCGTTAGCATTATCTGCAATACTATAAATGCCTATTGTTGATGAATCATCTCGGAAAACTCTAAACCATGTCCAAGGTTTCCATAGTGACCAGACTTTCACTCTTCGCTGATAATGACCAGAGTAACCAGCTAATTCAGGAACTCCGTTGCGCTGAACTAAACGTAACTGGTTTTTTTCTACCATACGATATCTAAATAATGAAAACCCTAAAAAATTAATATTTTTAAGGATAGAAACACGTGGAGTCGTAGAATTATCTTCTCGATTAAATTCCGTAATAATTCTCGGAAGAGATTCAATGGTAATCGGTCCAAAAGCTACTTGGGTAGAATTATTTTCAGGAGGAAAAGCAGATGAGTTACTAGGCATTCTATAATCTCCTTTTATTAAAATTTATTTCATAATATTATTAAGTTTAAAATAAGGCAAGTATAAAAAATAATGTTTAAACAAATATTTTAAATTTAGGTATATCTAACATATAGGATGATATCTTCTTCTCTTCCATAATACTTTCTTTTTGATAATTTTCTTTAAAAAAAGAAAAATAATCAGATCTTTTGGAAGAAATATTTTTATTTGGTAAAGACAAATTTGACTGTGTTACAGGATCAGCCTGCAAACAGACCATTGGATCAGAAATATATTTAAGCTCCAAACTCAAAAGGCTTGCTAAAAATAATAGGTTTTTATTAGTTTGTTCTAAAACTTCTAACCTACTATCTAGATTTTTTGCCATTTCAAAACGATTTCGTTGTCTACTATGCAAGTGATAGGTTATGAGATTAGCAATACCATTTACAATAATCAAAGGAATGAATATCAACAGTATTGGCAATGTTAGCGTCTTAACCAGGGTATGGATTCCTAGATTACTTTTCCATACGATTTGTTGCGCTAAGTTATATCCATATAAACCACCTCCGAAGAAAGCAAAAAATCGATTTAAAAATTTTTTTAAAATTTTAAAAAAAGGGCCCGAGTCACCTAATACTTTGTCTTGCCCTGAGGAGTTATAAACATTTTTTTTAAGCATATAGCTATTAAATAAACTATAAAATCTATTATTTAAATGATCTAACCCATTTTTTTTGAAAAAAGTTTCAAATTCTAGCTCTAAAAAACAGATATTATCCTGTAGATATTCAAATTTTTTCCACTTTTCTATTTGTATAACTTGTTGCTTACCATATCCATCTTTAAAAGAATAGTCACATTTTTCAATAATTCTATCTAAGATAGTTCGTTGATAAAAATCTTCTCTAGCACGAAATTCACAAAGATGACCTATCAAGAAAAAACTAGCCGCAATAAAAATTAAGCTACTCACAGCTAAGGGTGACGCAACAATAGTCGCTAAACTAACTACGCCTAAAAACATTAAAACACTATGCATAGCCCAGGTTAACAAATAAGTATAAAGTACAATACTGGTCAAGTTAATCGTTAATGAAGCTATAAATTGTGTTTTAGGATAGATCTCTGTTAAATAGTGATAAATTTTGGATTCTTGAATACTTAAAGATGGGAGATAAATGGGATCAAAATTTTTCTGAATGCTTAAAATTGAATTTAAAAATTCACTTAAATTTAGATTTTTTTTGGTTAAATCATAAACTATTTCATGAATTAACTTAAATTCATTTTTGCTTTTTTCCTCATTAAATACTTCTATCTTTACCAATTCAAGGGTCTGTTCCGCTTCATCTGTAGAAATTTGTGGAAAAATTATCGAATCTTTTTTAACCAAATAAAAAAATCGAAAGATCAGATAACTAGCTAAGGATATACCTAAGACTAAAAAAATAATTGGATAGTTATACAAAGATAAAGAAAAAAATAGCAGAAAAAAACTAATCCAACTTAATAAATTGGCGTGGCTACTCAGCCCATACCAAATCAATGAAAAAAATTGCATCGATTTGTTTTTAATTACAAATTTGTTTATTTTTTCCCAAATCGACCTAATCGAGTAAATTCTAACCGTTTCTGTTTCTTTTAAAAAATAAATGTATAGTTCTTTAACTATTTTATCTTGTTTTTTTTTAATTTTTTTTATTTCTTGCTGAATAGAAACATAATCTACTTCTAGAGTAATAAGCTGATTAAATTGGTTAATGACCGCTTCGTTATCCAAACTAGTTATCGATGAAGAGATATCGGACTCTGTTAAAGTTTCTTCCTTATAAGTTGTTAGCAGAGCCAGTTTTGCTAGCTGCGAAAGCCGTTTTCTTTCTAGTTGAATATCTTTTTCAGCTAACGTTTTACTAGAAATTTTACTTTCTATTTCTTCATCAATTATAAGTGATAATTTATTTTCAAATTCAAAATATTTTTTTCTATGTAGAACTACACAAGTCTCATCTCTATCGTCAATCACCCAAGGATTGGTTTTATCTTTGGAGTAAAATAATAGCCGTTCATTATACTTTCTTATTAAATAGAATCTTTTATATACTGGATCTTTTTCGCTTTCACTCAGGAGATCATCAGCATTTTTAAAATCATGAATAGGAATTAAGTAATTCCAACTACTACTTTTACATTTTCGATAATCCGCAGAAAAATTTTTGGAGAAATTTAAAAACCAAGGAAAGGCGGTGGTATCATTTAATTGATCCACTGCGGTCGTCTTACCCATAAAGCTAGGAAATTTTTTTATTTCATTCCAAATTGAAATAAATTTTTTACGACAAGCCACTCAGTATTTTTTATTATTTTTAGCAAACTGAAGTGGCTTAGATTAAATTAGATATATAAAAAGATCTAGTATAAAAAATTTTAATTTTTTGGACAAAATAAAGATTTACTACCATCTTCTTTCCATTCGGCTTGAATACAATTCGGTCCTATATCTTCATAGAATTTATCGGAAAAATTAGCGGTTAAGATAAGTCGATTTCCGAATTGTGTTTGCTGCACTAAATGATCATCGGTTAACCAATCAAACGTAGTTAGCGGCTCTATACCTGTCATTTGATGGAGCGGAGAGAAAAAATTATAGTAATCAACAAAGTATTTTTTATTTTTTTGTAAGGTTTTTTGATCTAATACCCAAATTGGAGGAACATTATAAAGATTTTGTAACAACGCTTTAGTTTTTCTAATCGCGGGAACCTTTAATTCATTTAATTCCCCGCGATCGGTCGTAATCACGGAATCATGAAATACCACTTCATACAATGGTAATCTATAACGTGGATTGTAGGAGGCACGAATAAATTCATCCGGTGCATTATATGCTTGGAATAGAACTTTTGGAGCATTGCTAGGCCACCAAATACCAAAATGCTTCTTATCTTTTAAAACAGGCCAAAAGGCTTCTGGAAATGCCAAGAAGGCACCATTATTATAAGCGATAGTCGGATTTGCCCAAGCCAATCCTGTTTCAGAACCTAACACTATCTTTTGGGCACTACAAATAAAGCGCATTCGTTCTAAACGATTATTTAAATCTTGCTCACGTGTCATAGGATGATGTTTTGCATAATCATCATAAAGAGGATCGGCTGCATCACAATCTAGAAAAAGCGTATTGTCTCCCTTATTCAACATTGTTTCGACTTGATTTGCGATATTTTTCTGTCTAGATTCTCTTAACCGAAGCGCCTCTGAACTTAAATAACAGCCCCGATTTGCAAATCCCGCCAACAGAGATGCATTTGGATTTCGAATGCATGCTTCTGGCCATAAATGATTAGGCCAGGTTGAAGTTATGCTATCTGAAGTTTTTGGATTTTGTGCATTATCAAAACTATCATAGGGCCCTATTAAATAACCCATACTTTCAGCTTTGCGAATATATTCTTTTTCAATATTTGCGCTACCCTGAACTGGGCTGGCATCATAATTTATTAAAGCATGCTTAATGCCCAATTTTTCGAGCTCATCCAACATAGTCAAGCTTTTGCCATCCCCCCATACCCAAATATGGAAAGCGCCTAATAATTTATTCACATTAGCATTTTCTAGAATTTTTTGATTGAGTGAAACAAATTTATTCTCATTGATAAGTAAATTGCGATAGTCCAGCGCGGGGCTTATCGGAGTATCCCCAGTCAAATGTATTAATAAGTTATATTCAGGGAAACGCGCTCTTTTTAAAAAATGGTGCTCGTTTATCACATAAAGCTGGGCTTGTTTTTCACGGACTTGTGCATCGGTATCAACATCATGGTCGTTCCAAATATAACTAACATAATTTTCATCAGGATATTCTATTGCCCAGAAAGGAATGCTTAAGGATAAATTTGGATATTTATTGAACTCTTTACGCCAGAATGTATCATGATTAGGAATATATAAACCTTCTCCATCTGGCAGAACCAAAGCTTTAGCTTGTGGGGTTAATCCTGCTAGAGGCCACTGAAACGTTTGTTCTTTATTGGTTTTAAAAGAAAATTTTAGGCCTTGTTCATCTACAAGTACTTTAACTTGCATTTTAAGATGTGGGTAAGTCCATTGAGCGGTTTTATTATCGATTTTTAGATCTTTTACTTCATCAAAGGGGAGTGATGCTTGTGTCAAACTAATCGCTGCAGCATCATCGCTGGGAGCAACCGTAATAGCTAAAGTTGCTGGATCAATAGTAAATTCGCCGGTTCTGGCTTTTAAGGTAAAGTTTTCTTTAGCGGATACTAATGATGTGGTCAATAATAAGGCCAGAAAAATAGGCCAGCATTTTTTAAACATCGCTTAAATTCCAAATAACGAATTAAATGGGCTAATTATATAGCGAAGCAACTATATGGTCAAAATATTTACAGCCGTGTAAGCTTTCTATTAGGAAGAGATAGAGAATTAAAAATCTCCATTTGATTTTTATTTAAATAAATTCTTTAGATATTCCTCTAAAAATAAACAATTATCAGAATTAATGCGAAATCCGACGTAGCCATCGGGCCTAACCACATAAATTGCAGATGAACCCACTCCATATCGTTTAAAAAGTATCTTGTTCGCTGGAGATAAAACGAAAACATGAACTTGCACCCAATCTTGATAATTTTTTATAAAAGCATTTATTTTTTCTATGAGCTGGTCGGTTTGTTCCTGTTTGGTCTTAAAACAAAGTATATTAAAAGGTTTAAGGCCTAATAATTTAAATAAACTCGACGAATTAGCCGGCGCATTTGGCGCGCGATACCCTGGGCGTGGACCCCCTTTAAATACTTGATGAGATTTTTCACTGATATCATAGTTAAACTGATTTTTAGCGTAGTGAATATTCAACTGCGACATAAACCAGAATAAACGCTTTTCTATATTTTTCTTTGAAAAAAGAAATGAAATAACAAAAGGTAATAACCAATTTCGTAGTTTGGAAATAAAAAAACCATTTGCGGTGAGTAAAGAAAAAAACTGATCCGTGGTTTTTAATAAAATTTTTCCCACTGGATGCCTTTCTGTCTCATAAGTATCTAATAATTTAACGCTAGTAGCCTTTTTCAACACTAAAGCTAGTTTCCAAGCAAGATTAGTGACATCTTGTATTCCGGTATTCATACCCTGACCTCCTGCCGGACTATGAATATGAGCTGCATCCCCTGCAAGGAAAGCGCGATGTTGATAATATTTCGTTACCCCACGATGATGTAGTCGAAATTGAGATATCCAAATCGGGTTAACTAATTTCACAGGAACTTGGGTCAGCAAACTAGCCAAATGCTCTAATTCTATTAAGTTTGGCGTGGATAGTTTTTCTTCAGTTTGAGCTGCACGTTTTGCTAACATAATGCGGCTAATTTTCTCAGTAAGCGGAATATGCACGAAGACGCCATCTTTTCCTAAGAAAAAAAGAAATTTATTTCGCGAATAGGGCCATTCAATACTTGCATCAACTAAATTAAAAATTTGTGGGTAAGCATTTCCTTCAAATGTAAAATGAAGCGTATGGCGTATACTACTATGTGCACCATCGCAACCTATGATATAGGCGCAATTAATTTTTTCAATGCTTCCCACGATATTGTCTTTAATAGTTGCCTGCACACATTTAATATCTTGCGTAAAAGTAATTAATTCTTTTTGGCGCTCAATATAAATACCTTTTTTTTCTAAGAACTCGATCAAGATACGTTCGGTTTCTGTTTGCGGAAGAAAATAGACGGAAGGAAAGGGAGTATCTTGATGCTTGAAATGCTTAAACTTTATTTCTATTTGTTTCTTTCCATTTATAAAAAAAGCAAAATCCACATTGGAACGCGCTAATTTAAGAAACTCATCAACAACACCTAAGTTTTGGAATATTTCCATCGATTTAGCTTGAATAGCGAAGGCTCGCGATTCATGCGCTCGATCCTGTTGCTTATCCAAAATTCTAAATTTGACGCCATAACGCAATAAATGACAGGCCATTATCAGCCCGGTGGGGCCTGCTCCAACAATCAATACTTGGGTATCCATAAAAAAACTATAGTCCAGGCTTTCACGAAGTAAAATCACCGCGCTATAATGGTCAAATATTTTGCTTGCTAAAATTCTTAAGGAGAATTAATTGCATACCCGTTATCAATCGTTACTACCCCAACATAGCCTATCCCGCTTTGCGGGATGGATAGCTAACTGTAAACAAACTTGGATTAAAAACAGACTAATACACGGATTTATACGGCATTATAATGTCGATATGACGTTAGCGCAGGAAGAAAATCCCGAACATTATATTAATTTTAATCAGTTTTTTACGCGCTCGTTAAAACCCGAAAAGCGCCCTATTTCCAGTCATGCTACAGATATCGTATCGCCTGTTGATGGCACTATTAGTCAAATTGGGGATATTAAGGAAAATCAACTGATCCAAGCCAAAAAAATAAACTATAACTTACAAGCTTTATTAGGTGGCTCTGCGAAATTAGCAGAACAGTTTCAAGAAGGAAAATTTGCAACGCTTTATTTAGCTCCTCCAGATTACCATCGCGTACATATTCCTTATAGCGGCGAATTGAAAGAAATGATTTACGTTCCAGGGCGTTTATTTTCAGTAGATGCTCAAACTACAACTGAACTTCCCAATTTATTTGTTCGTAATGAGCGTGTTATTACCTTATTTTCTACACCTATTGGCCCAATGGCGGTTATTTTAGTCGGTGCTATGCTTGTTGGTAGCATCAATACTCCATGGGAAGGAATTATCGCTCCTGCTTCGAAGCGACATATTTATCATTGGCATTATCTAGACAACAAAATTTCATTACTCAAAGGACAAGAAGTTGGGCAATTTCAATTAGGCTCTACAGTTATTATTTTATTCGCGCCCAATCGTATCAAATGGTTAACACATTTATCAGGAAAAAAAGTTAAATTTGGTGAAAATATTGGTCAGACAATATAAGATGTGTTTGTAAATATTAAGTTATAATGTGTTTTTTGAATGAAAAAAAGCTTAGGTGCCCTCATGACTATACCACAAGAAAAAACCGTTTCTGCATCGGCTGTGCATGATCATACTTATAAAATATTTCCTAATGATTTGAATTCAACAGAAACCGTTTTTGGTGGTTTAGTTATGTCTACACTCGATAGAGTCGCTTCCGTAGTTGCAGAAAGACACAGCCAAAGACCTTGTGTAACTGTTTCTGTGGATGCTATGCATTTTTTGCAACCTGCAACTCGGGGAGATATTTTAATTTTTCAAGCCGCTATTAACCGTAGTTGGACCAGTTCAATGGAAATCGGCGTACGTGTTCTTGCTGAAGATTATCGTACCTGCACACGACGTCATATAGTTTCTGCGTATTTTACTTTTGTAGGTACAGATGAGCATGGCCGCCCAGCACACGTTCCTAAAGTTATTCCTGAAACAAAAGATGAAATAAGACGTTATGAAGAAGCGGGCAAGCGGCGTGAGCGCCGACATCAAGCATCAAGAAAAAAGGACTGATAAATAAATAAATACTAAATCAATAATTTAAATCCTCTTGCACTACCTTTTGGGTTAACTGTTCTAGGATGGCAATTAACAAAAATAAAAGAATTTGGGAGAGATTATGACGATACAAATATTACCTATTTTGGCTTTTAAGGATAATTATATTTGGTGTCTTATCAATGAGGAAACAAAACATTGCATCATTGTCGATCCAGGCGAAGCAAAACCTGTTCTATCACAATTAAAACAGTTAAATCTTAAACTTGATGCTGTGTTCATCACGCACCATCATTGGGATCATACCAATGGCATTCGTTCTATTTTAAAGCTACATGAAGTTCCTGTATTTGGACCTGCAAAAGAAAAAATAGCCGGAGTAAACCACCCAGTCGATGAAGGCGATAAAATTGAATTGCCTAATTGGCCTGCTTTTGAAGTGCTTGCCATTCCTGGCCACACTTTAGGACATATTGCTTATTACGGGAACCATCTTTTATTCTGCGGGGACACCTTATTTACCGCGGGTTGCGGTCGATTATTTGAAGGTACCGCCGAACAAATGTTGAATTCCTTGAATAAACTGGCTCAACTCCCGGATGATACACAGATTTATTGCGGTCATGAATACACACTAGCTAACCTACATTTCGCTCAAGCAGTAGAGCCCAATAATACTTATATCAAGGAACGCTTAGAAAAAACTAGAGAATTACGTCAAAAGAACTTAGCCAGTGTGCCTAGTCTCTTAGCTGAAGAACGTTTGAGCAATCCTTTTTTACGTTGTGATAATTCAGAAATAAAGATGCGCACAGAAAAAAGAACCGGAAAAAAACTTGCAACTCCGGTTGAAATATTCGCTTATCTTCGCCAATGGAAAAATAATTTTAAATAACTATTTTGTTTTTTTTTGACGCTCAATTTCTTCTAACACCTTATATCGAAATCTAAATGGGTAACGTACAGCGGAAAATAACTCATTGGTCCCACTAACCCCACGAATACGAACTGACCCATAATCGAAAATACGGCCCATAATACTTTGGCTAATTTCTACCCCTTCAATCCGATCCAAGGAATTTTCAAAAGCATAGCGACTAATAAGGCCTGATTTCATGATGACCCGTTTATCGGTTATGCCAAATTCAGAAGAGTAGTAAACGATCAGCCCAGATAGGAAAGCCGCTAAACCTAATAAAGAAAAAAGACTGATGATAAATACAGCATGGCGAGCCCCTATTATCAAAAAAGCGGCAATTAAAGCCAAGCCAATTAGCGATTTAAAAACAACAATCCAATGAGGATGACTGCGATATATAACTTTTTCATCCGGCAAGAGCGTTTTATCAATATAACTCATAAAAACCTCTTATTATTTTACTTAATACATATATGAGTAGAACGGAGCTATAGTAGCCAAACTTATGCTATTTTGCTATGCTTTTCGCCCATGAATTCTCAATTAATACTAGAAAAACTTAATTTACACGTTAAACTAGGCCATACAGCCGAAGAAAGGCTCTTACCGCAAAGGGTTATTTTACAAATAAAGCTGGGTTTTGATCGTTTGCTAGATGCCTGTACCAACGATAATTTAATGAATACCATCTGCTATGCGGATCTGGCGGATGATTTACAGCAATTCTGCAATGATCGATCTTTTAAGCTTATCGAAGCCTTAGCATATCAACTCTATCAATTTCTTAAAGTAAAATTATCTGAAAAAATAAATGCTAAAATTAATATTTTTTTGTGTATCACCAAAAATCCTCAATTAGCTTCACTAGAACAAGCTAGCTTTTCAATCAGCGACTAATCCTACTTTCTTCATCAACGGTATAATTAACTTTATATTTTGGTTAAACTATTAAATTAATAAAAAGAAATTTCTCTCAAAATATTAATTTCAAGCTTTTAAAAGCTTTTTACGAATAATTAATCATTGAAAAGTTAGGATTAATGAACTCCTCCAATAAGAAGCAAAAGTTTTGCAAGAGGTCTTATGAAAAATAGCATCGATTTAGCTCAACATACGCCAATGATTCGTCAATATCTGCAATTAAAAGCTCAGCATAAAGATAAATTATTATTATATCGCATGGGAGATTTTTACGAATTATTTTATGAAGATGCCATCAAAGCCGCAAAATTATTAAACATTACGTTAACCAAGAGAGGACAATCCGCTAGCCAAGACATTCCCATGGCAGGTGTACCCTTTCATAGTGTCGAAACCTATTTAGCCAAATTGGTCAAACTTGGTGAATCGATTGCTATTTGCGAACAAATTGGCGATCCGAATCTATCCAAAGGCCCTATGGAAAGACAGGTTACACGTATTATTACACCGGGCACACTGAGCGATGAAGCATTATTAGAAGATAATCAAAGTTTGCTACTTGCGCTGTATAATCACAATGAACAATTTGGACTTTCTTATTTTGATATGGGAAGTGGCCAAATTCACATTCTACAGATTAGCGGTGAAGAAGCGCTTGCCAGTGAATTAGCACGACTTAACCCCACTGAGCTCTTAATCAGCGAAGAATACAAAAGCGAACAACTATTAAAACCTTATAAAACGATTCGACGTCGCCCACCCTGGGAATTTGATTTAAATACTGCAACACATTTGTTAACCCAGCAATTTCAAGTACGCGATCTGAGTGGTTTTGGCTGCCAGGATGTGCCTTTGGCACTACAAGCGACCGGTTGTTTATTAAATTATGTCAAAGACACTCAACGCGCCCAACTAAAACATATTCAGCCAATACGTATAGAAAGACGTGAAGAGAGTATTGTATTAGATGCTACCACCCGACGTAATTTAGAGTTAACGATCAATTTACAGGGCGAGAAAAGTAATACGTTGATGTCCATTCTAGACAAAACGGCAACGCCTATGGGAGGTCGTTTACTTAATCGATGGCTGCATCGACCTTTACGTAAGCTATTTAGCATAGAAGCGCGGCAAACAGCCATTAAAGCTTTATTAGCTACACTATCTTATGTCAGTTTACATTCGCTGTTTAAATCACTCGGTGATCTTGAACGTATTATTACGCGAATCGGATTAAAATCCGCAAGGCCGCGCGATTTAAGCCAATTACGCCTTGGCTTAGCCATTTTACCAGACATTCATAACAAACTTGCTCCTTGCTTAAAAGCTCAAATCTCTGAAAAAAAATCCGAATTGCTTATCTCATTAAGCCAACACATTAAAACATTTCCTCAGTTATTTCGTTTATTACAACAAGCTATTGTTGAAAATCCGCCTGCTGTTACTCGTGAAGGCGGAATGATCGCTAAAGGATATCATGCTGAACTGGATGAACTACAAAACCTAAGCGAGCATGCTGGACAGTATCTGATTGATTTAGAAAAACGTGAACGAGAACTTTCAGGCATTAGTACATTGAAAGTTGGTTTTAATCGCGTACATGGCTATCATATCGAGATAAGTCGTGGACAAGCCAAACATGTGCCCGCACATTATATTCGTCGGCAAACACTAACTAATGCCGAACGTTTTATTACACCTGAGTTAAAAGAATTTGAGGATAAGGCCTTAAGCGCCCATGCTAAGGCGTTAAGCTTGGAAAAAAAACTTTACGATGAATTACTCGATAAACTAGCCATTTACTTAAGCGATTTACAAGAAACCATCAATGCCATAGCCGAGTTAGATGTGTTGACCTGCTTTGCCGAACGAGCAACGACGCTTAATTTAACCTGTCCTTTATTAAGTAAAAATCCGGGCATCCATATCGAAGAAGGTCGACACTTAGTTATCGAACAAACCTTAGATACTCCTTTTGTTGCAAATAACTGTCATTTGACTCCTGAGCAACGCTTATTAATCATCACCGGTCCGAACATGGGTGGAAAATCAACCTATATGCGCCAAACGGCTTTAATTTGCTTATTAGCAATGATAGGCTGTTTTGTTCCTGCAAAAAGCGCTACGATAGGCCCCATTGATCGTATTTTTACCCGAATCGGAGCTGCTGATGATCTTGCTAGTGGTCGTTCAACCTTTATGGTAGAAATGACAGAAACCGCCGCTATTTTGCATAATGCAACTGAGCAAAGCTTAATTATTATGGATGAAATTGGGCGCGGCACCAGTACTTTTGATGGACTTGCTTTAGCTTTTTCTTGTGCTGAATATTTAGCGAAACAAGTTAAAGCCTACACTTTATTTGCAACTCATTATTTTGAGCTAACTGGCTTAGCAGAAGAAAACCCAGCGATAAACAACTGTCATGTCGATGCAAGAGAACACAATGATAGCATCGTATTTTTATATACCGTCAAAGAAGGACCCGCGAACCAAAGTTATGGAATACAAGTAGCGCAATTAGCAGGCGTCCCTAAACCCGTTATTCAGCGTGCCAGAGAAAAACTCTCAGAGCTTGAGAAAAACTCTGCACATGCTAACCACAATCCTGTAAATCTACCCACCACTTCACAGAAACTCTCTGTCAACCCTGGTATTATGTCTCTACTCGAACAGGTGGATCCCGATCAATTAGCTCCCAAAGAAGCGCTAGAGATCCTTTATCGACTAAAATCCTTGCAAGGAATTCCAGTATGAATAACTTAAATGATGCAAAACTTTTCCAGTCTACTGAAGAGAAATTGGCTACTTCAGAGGATAAAGCTAGTAACAATGGTGATCATGAAGAGGGCGAAAGATTGGCTTACCGCCGCCGTGGAATTTATTTACTACCCAATTTATTTACCATCGCCGGTTTATTTGCAGGTTTTTATGCCATCGTCACAGCCATGGAAGGTTATTTTAATTATGCGGCGGTAGCTATTTTTGTTGCTATGATTATGGATTTTTTTGATGGTCGTGTTGCACGCCTAACCAATACGCAAAGTGCTTTTGGTGCTGAATTAGATAGTTTATCGGATATGGTTTCTTTTGGCGTCGCACCGGCGCTGGTTATTTATAGTTGGTCTTTAGAAGGATTAGGTAAATTAGGTTGGTTAGCGGCATTTATATTTGCAGCGGCTGGAGCGTTACGTTTAGCACGTTTCAATACACAGGTATCGGTAGCCGATAAACGTTATTTTCAAGGATTACCTATTCCTGCCGCAGCGGGTGTGTTAGCCAGTATGGTATGGTTATGCGTTGACTCAGAAATTTTAGGTGATGGCGTTAGCATGATGACTGCCGTATTAGCGATCATCATTGCTATCTTGATGGTCAGTAATGTCCGTTATTACTCCTTTAAAGAAATTGATCTCAAAGGACGTGTGCCTTTTGTCGCAATTTTATTGGTGGTATTAGCTTTTGTTGGCATTTCACTAGATCCACCTAAAATATTATTTCTGATCTTTTTCTGTTATGCCCTTTCCGGCCCCATTTTAACCTTACGTGCTCTGTATAAAGCGCGAGCATTAAGAAGAAAATAACTATACTCTTCGCACTTGAATTTTTGTCTGTGTTGCCAAAAATCCAATTGCTGTGAGTATAAAAAAATTCCAATAAAAATATTTTATATACTATCTCCGGAAACTTATGCCTGGCGCGGGTTGATTTTCATCGACATTTTTATTGAGAAAGCATTCATCAAAAGCCTTAGAATAAATCTTACTGAGTTTTTCAATCCTGTTTCTTATGGTTCGTTTTTCCTCGGTGTCAGCAATAAAATCAACCTTTTCTAATTTTTCTCTCCATTGATCCATTTCGGCTCCGGGAAAAATTTTGAATATGACTTTAATATCAGCCTCTGGATAATGTGCAAATCTTGTATTTTGTATATCTCTTTTCCAAAGAAGATTTTCACCTTTCTCTAGCCAGGGACAAACAATCAAACAATCTGCATTAGGCCAGTCTCCTAATGCAATAGCGTTTATCTCTTGATATCGTATCTCTTGATATTCCGCACTCAGGAATCTAATATAATGGATAGGACAGGTTAAGGTTTTACTCATACGTACTGCCTCAAAAAGAGCAAATTCGGCCATCAACTCACAAGCCCCTGTGCCATGCAAGGTAGCTGCTTTTAAATCAAAAAAAGTACGTTTATAATAAATTTTCCGCTCATTACCTATATCTGGGACTCCAAAGAGCCGTAAATTATCGTATGTCTGAGCATCCTCAATTGAAAGGGGATTTTTATTATGCTCATTTTTTCGGTATTGCTCTAAACAAGCCGTAGCCCAAATAAGACTTGAGTCAGCAAACCAATCCTCATTCCATTCTATTCCCTTTTGCTTTTTAAACTCATGTTTTAGGTCTGAATAACTATAAAGCAAGCTTATTAGAAAGAGTCCTTGCACAACTTTTTTTTCGTTTACATAGTTTTTATGAGCCTCTCTTATCTTTTTTTGCGTCGTAAAAGAAAATTTATTTAGATTTAATTTAGTTTTCGTAGATAAATCATCGAGAAGTCCCTGGATAAACATAGTCTGAATATTGCTATGCGGGACAGAACCATGATTATTAGCTCCAAAATAAAAAGCCTTTTGTGAGTTTACTAAAATTTTCTTGGCTAATTTTTCTAGGGAAGTATCATTGTTTCGATTTTTATTTTTTTTCTTAGGCATAATGATTGTTCTCTAAAACTAAGACAATCTTTATGCTATCTGCTTTTTATTAAACAATAATTAAATCGAAAGAATAATTTTTAAGTATTTTTCGTCATTGCGAGCGCGTAGCGCGCGGCAATCCAATGAAAAACTTAATTTTTTCTGGATGGCCACAGCCTCACTGACGTTTCGGCCTCGCCATGACAGGCTTTTTTAAATAGAAAAAGTTAATAGCTAACATTCCGTGATATTAACGGCGAGAGTTTTTGCCAGACCACCTAAAGAGGTTTCCTTATAAATCGCCATCATATCTTTTCCGGTGGCGAACATGGTTTCGATGACTTTATCTAAAGATACTTTTTTATTTTTCCCATCTTCCATTAATGCTAAATAACTCAATTTAATCGCCTTTTCCGCACCCACACCATTGCGTTCGATACAGGGAATTTGAACTAAGCCCGCTACTGGATCACACGTTAATCCTAAATGATGTTCCATCGCCATTTCCGCGGCATTTTCTATTTGTTCTAATGTGCCACCTAATACTGCCGTCAATGCTCCTGCGGCCATAGAACAAGCTACACCGACTTCACCCTGACAACCAACTTCTGCACCGGATATCGATGCATTCATTTTATAAAGTAAAGCAATGGCGCCAGCCGTCAATAAAAAATCAGTGATCGATAATTCACTGACATCTTCATAAAAACGACGATAATAAGTTAATACCGCCGGAATAATACCGGCCGCACCATTGGTTGGCGCGGTCACTACGCGACCTCCGGCGGCATTTTCCTCATTGACCGCCATCGCATAAATTGTTGGCCATAATAGTGATCCTGGAAACGTCGCTAATTTCGATATTGTTTTATCGCTCATTTTTTTAAAAAGCTCCGGTGCCCGACGTTTGACGCGCAGCTCACCGGGTAATATTCCCTGAGTATGACAACCGCTATCCACGCAGGCTTGCATGATATCGGCTATTTTCAGTAAATCAGTGCGTACATCTCTATCAGGTGCTAATTGTTGTTCATTAGCCAACATTAGCTCCGAAATCGTTAAGTTATTTTTTTTACAGGTATTAAACAACTCACTGGCTGTAGAGAAGGGATAAGGTACTGGAACAGCATCTTTATATTGCTGGCCAAACTCTTGTTCAGTGACAATAAAACCACCACCGATAGAGTAATAAATTTGACTACTTAATAGAACACCTTGGGTATTAAAGGCACTAAAACGCATACCATTGGTATGCAATGGTAGCAATGCTTTTTGTAGAAATAATAGGTCTGTTTTCTCAGAAAATGAGATAAATTTTTTCCCTGCCAGCTGAATTTTACCACTCTCAATAATTGACTTGGCGCGCGGAACAACCTCATCGGGAATGACTGTTTCAGGAAGTTGTCCTTCCAGGCCATTTAAAATTGCAACATCCGTGCCATGACCACGGCCAGTTAGCGCTAGCGAACCAAACAGCTCAACCTGTAAACGGCTAATTTCATTAAATAATTCAAAATCAAGCGCCAGATTTTCCACAAAAGCGCAGGCTGCTTTCATAGGGCCTACGGTATGCGAGCTCGATGGGCCTATACCAATTGAGAACAAATCAAACACACTAATATACCCTTCGCCTTTCAAGCTGAAATTTTGTTGCACATCGGTACTCACATGCTCATGTATTTCGTATACATTGAGCTCGTTCATCTTCATGTGCCTAACCACAGCTTGAAATTCTTTGGATATAGTCATAAACAAATTACTTTTTGGTTCATAATTCGCTGTATTCTAGACCTTTCCTTCTGGCAAAAGAAGTATTATTAATCAAAAAAGCTCGATAGGATCGACATCCAACGACCACCGAACCCGACGGCTACTGGCAAGAAGACTAATGGGTTTAATAATTTGTTCTAATAAACCCTGTAAAGCATTACGCCGTTTTGCCTGCAACAGTAATTGGCAACGATAATAACCCGCCCGACGAGGGTGTAAGGAAGGGACTGGTCCTAATAGGCTGATTTCTGTTCCAGCTAATTCAGCCTGATTTTTTACTTCATTTAAAAAATCAAATGGATAAACTGAGCTTAAGGCTTCGGCATGCACAAGAGCCAAATAACTATAAGGAGGTAATAAAGAGGCTCGTCTTTCTTGTAATAGTATTTCGCTAAAACTAAGATAACCTTGTTCTAACAAATGGTTTAACAAAGGATGCTCTGGATGATAGGTTTGTATCCATACCTCTCCGGGTTTATCGGCCCGCCCTGATCGCCCTGCTACTTGTGTTAATAATTGGCCGGTACGTTCCAAGGCGCGAAAATCTGCACTAAACAAACCACTGTCTGCTTCTAAAATACCCACTAAAGTAACATTTGGAAAATGATGTCCTTTCGCCAACATTTGTGTTCCAATCAAAATCTGACTTTCACCTTCATGTATATTTTTCAATAACTTATCTAAGCTTCCTTTACGTTGCGTATTATCTCGATCAATCCGAACTATGCCGACATCAGGAAAATATTTTTGTAAGGTTTGTTCCAAACGTTGTGTACCTTGACCCAAAGCCAGTAATTGTTGACCTTGACATGCGGGGCAGCGGATATCTAAGGGACGCCGATAACCACAATAATGACACTGTAAATGAGCCGGCTTTTTATGAAAATTCATTTTTTGTTCGCAACGGGGACAATCGGCTGTCCAACCGCAGTCATGACAAATAGTAACCGGTGAAAAACCACGTCGATTTAAAAATAAAAGTACTTGTCCTTGATTTTGCAAATGTTTTTCCATAGTTTGTAACAAGGCTGGAGAAAAACCTTGATCAAGTTTTTGGTGACGTAAATCAATAAAATGAAAGCTGGGTTGAATAGCAATTCCTGCTCTATCAGGTAAATGCAATATTTGATAACGATTCTGCTTGGCATTAAAAATGCTTTCTAAAGATGCTGTCGCTGAACCCAGTACTACTGGTATATGCTCTAAATGGCCGCGAACTAAAGCTAAATCTCGCGCGTGATAACGCAAACCTGTTTGCTGTTTAAAAGAACTATCATGTTCTTCATCAATGATGATGACACCCGGATGTAATAAAGGTGTAAATAAAGCGGAGCGTGTACCAATGATAATCGACGCTTTACCTAATTTAGCGAGTAACCAATTTTCCAAGCGCTGCTTATCGGTTAATTTAGAATGAAACAATACCAAAGGAACTGAAAAACGATTTCTAAATCGGGCTAACATTTGCGGCGTTAAACCGATTTCTGGAACTAAAACTAATGCTTGCTTACCCCGGTCAAGTACCGCTTGGATCACTTCCAAATAGACTTCTGTTTTCCCGCTTCCTGTCACACCATTTAAAAGAAAAGCTTGAAATTTATCTAACGAATTAACAATACTCTCGATAGCTTGTTGCTGATGGCTATTTAATCGAATTTGTTCCGATAAATTTAAATTATTTTTGGCAGTATTAGTGGGTTTATCTTCTTTGTTAATTTCTTCAGTCAGTTTCTTAATGGGATTTTTAAGCTTTTTAGTCTCTTTTCCCGTACGCAATGCATGCGGTATGGCATTAGCAAATACTTCTCCGATAGGACAATGGTAATAGCGACTTGTCCATTCTAATAATTCTTGGATAGAATCCGGTAAAAGCGGAACATCATCAAGAATGGTAATTGCTTGTTTAAGCTGAGATTTTGGCCAAGCTGATTCTTCGCTAATTTCCATTAAAAAACCAATTTTTTCCTTATTGCCAAAAGGAACCAATACACGTAAGCCTTTTTTTAACTGGGTTAATGGAAAGTCAGTTGGAGCCAAATACTCAAAATATTGATGCAGAGGGGCTGGAATAGCAATTTTTAGTATACTCTTCGCACTTGAATCTTGATCTGTGTTATCGCTCAACTCGCAATCCTCGTTTGTCCGAAAAATATAACACTGAGAAAATAAAAAATTTTGTAGTCAACATTAATTAAAGTGCCAAAAAGCGCTGCAAATTGTCAGTTATTTTTTTTAAAACAATACTATTATTATCTTGTTTACCGCTACCCGCTGCCATTTTAATATGACATTGCAAAGGACCTATGGTTCCTATCAATGAAGCATTAGTAGGACCATATAGAACAATCGTAGGAATCTCCAAAGCTGCAGACAAATGACTTAATCCTGTATCTACTGCCACAACGGCTTTTGCATTCGCTAAAACTGCCGCCAGTTCATTGAGACTCAAATGAGGCAATACCTGTGCTAGAGGATTTTTATGAATCAATTGATTAGCATTTTTTCTTTCCTTTTCATTACCCCAGGGAATAAAAATATTCACTCCCTGACGAGTCATTTCTTCTATGAGCATAGACCAGGAATGATTAGGCCAATGTTTACTTGAACAACTGGTATTGGGGATAAAGACCAGATAATCATTTGGCAACTCTATTTTAGTTTGGCTTAAATTTTCTTTATTAATACCATAATCAGGTAGCGTTTCTGGTAAAGGATATTTTAAGGCTTTAGCGAATAATTGACGCAAACGATCTATGGCATGTTGCTGCCAAGGCACAGAAAAGGTTTGCTGGTACGCCAGATAAGCCAAACCTTCTCGAACTGAATGCTTATCCATGCCCAAGCGATAACCTCGGCTTAAGCGCGTCGTAAGCGCACTTTTGATAGAACCTTGCGCATCTAAAACAATATCGTATTCCTGGGCGCGTAATTGTTTATAAAATTGTTTTATTTCTCCATTTTGGGCTGCCTGCCAAGGATTTTTTCGCCAACGTCGTAGCGCGATGGGAATGACTTGTTTAACTTGCTTATGCCATTTAGGAATTTCTGTAAAGGCCTCTTCCACTACCCAATCAAATTGAATATTCGAAACAGCCTGAGTCGCATCACTAACTGCAGGTAATGTATGAATAATATCGCCCATTGAGGACATTTTTATGATTAAAACACGCATAAACTCACTCTCGCTAATGGGGCGACAACCCCAGCATCTCGAATGCCTTAATATAAACTATCCCACGCAACTAAACCTTAATTTAAGCTACTAAACTTGATAAGGACTTGGAACCAGATAAAGTATGGTTTAAAAACAATTCGTTATCAGCATCTGCTTCCTGTTTTTGGTTATAAAGAGAAAAAAAAGCTGGGCTACTTTGTGTACGCTTTAATTTAAATCTAATTTCGTTATCATTGATATCTCGATTTTTAGCTGATCGGCTAGCTAGGTCTAACGGAAATAGCGATGATCGTCTTTTTAAAGTACAACCACTATCCTTAATATATCTAGATTTGTCTTCTATTAGTGAAGGCTCTTTTTTGCAGTCTGCATTTAGAGTAGTCGTCGAAAAGCGTTTAATTCCATCAATAAAGCGACCCAATCTTGAAAAAAGTGCAGCTAAAACGTTATTACAAATAATGATGGTAGCAAAAATAGTAGCCGCGATGGCTATGGGTGGGGCAACTAAACTTCCTGCTAAGTATAAACCTGTGGTGATACCTAAAGCCAACAAACAACCGAAACTAATACCTAAAAAAGCAGTCTTATATTCATAATAACGCGATTGTATACGTTCCTTAATGGATTCATCTTCGGTACCACATATATACTTTAAAAAGCAATAGGCTTTGGCAAAATAATCAAAACAAGACGTTGTTAGACTCGTCAAACTTAATACGAAAGGTAATGCAAAAAGAAATTTATGTAATAGCAAAAGATCAATAAATTGTTTACTAATGCCTATCACTGTAATAAAAGGCATAGTTCCGGTCAGCATTAATACGCTAAATAAACCTAAGGCAATGATTAAACCTAAAACTACTCCTATATAAATCGCTACTTTTTCCTGTTTTAAGCGCGTTCCATCAAACGAGCTTGCCAAACGATTAAATAACCCGCCCAAAGCACAGACAAAACCTAAAATAAATAAAATATAAGCAAAACAAGAGAATACACCCAGAAAAGGAACGACCGCATGTAGAGAAATGCAAAAAATCCCTATGCTAGCTCCTAACAACATGCCAATAGGAGTAAATAATTTTTCAGCGGAACCTATTTGCCGATTTATTATGACTTCTTGACTGAGAAGTGTTCTAATCTTTGTCTTCTCACCGTTTGCGTAAGGGCGTGCCGTAAACAGATTCCATAATCGACCTAAATAAGCACCATCGGCTATAAAACTTCCATACTCAGCTGGAACGGTTAATAAATTTAAAAACCATTCCGATTCAAATAAACCCGGCGCAATAACAAGTAATGGAAGTAATAAGCCCAACCCTAATATTGAAATAAGACCAATCGCTAGACGTTCATTATCTAAGTTGATTATCTTTTTTTTGGTCTTTTCGATGATTTGACTACTTAGTAAAAAGCAGAGATAAAAAAACCTTTGCATATCGACTCAAATCCAGAGATTCAATATAAATATTAAGCCATAGGTAATGTCGAGGATTCATTCGGATGGGATAAATAATTAGCTAATAAGCGATACACTTCAGAAACTTTGATTTGATAATTATGGTTTAATTGATAGGAATGTGAGTGATAACTGCCTACTCCTCGCCAAGGGCTTGAAGTATCATTTGCAATCTGTTGGCTTAATATCCAAGTCCCTACTTTGACATTGATACAAGGATCATATTGCAACTGATGCTGAGTATAACCATACAGGCGAATTTTCGATAACCAAATTGAATTAATTTGCATCGGGCCATAATCGAAAGTGCCATTTCTATTAGGTGAAGCAGAACCTTTTTTGCCATTTTCTACCGCTAAAACGGAAAGAATTAAAGTAGCAGGAACATGATAAGTTATTGCCGCTTGATTAATACACTCGATGGGCACGCCATGGATTTCTAATGCGCTTATCATAAGCAACCTCGTCTATCTTTTAGCAAGATTATTATTCTCAGTCTTTAAAGCTAAACCACATCTGGCGCAGATAATAGGTGGCAAGCAAAATAACAAAAGTCCCCCTAACAAAATCATATCAAATTTTAATAGATTACTCACTTCGATACCACTAGGAGGGAAAAATCCGAGTACAAATGTAATCAAACAGCCTACTAAACCCGCCCCACTGACTATCCAAATCCCCCAATTGCCCCCTGGAATATGGTAGGCACGATTTCTGCCAGCCTCTTTATACCGCAATCGTAACGCGGTTAAAAACAAAAAGATATAAAATAACACTGCCAATTGGGCCGTCATCACGCTTAATAACCAATAGGTCTCATTGACACTAGGAATTAGTATAAAAAGACTCGTTAATAAGGAAACTAGGACGCCCTGAACTAGCAATAGGCTTACCGGAGCACCAAATCGATTGACCTTTAGCAACCAATGCAAACCGGTTATTTGGCTCTCGAAGGTGGCAATCAGTAGGCCTCGTGTAGGACCAATTACCCAGGTTGAAATACTGCACAAACTTCCAATGATAATTAAAGAAATAACGATCGGTATAAAAAAAGACAAATGATAACTATTAAAAAAAGCAACATAAGCCTCTGTTAAACCGGACAAAATACTAAGCTGACTGGCTGGAACAATAATCGCTATGGCTAAAGAGCCTAGTATCAAGCTTATCAATATTAAACTTGCCGACCAAAATAAGGCTCGCGGAAAATCTTTCTGTGGATTATGGACATCCCCTGCGTGTACCGCTGACATTTCTAAGCCCATCAGACCAAAAATAATAGTGGTTAAAAAGGCCAAATTATTAAAATTATTCAAGCTAGGAAAAAAAGAATGTGAAGAAAAATGTATTGCTAGCGGACGTGAGCTTTTAATCCAAATAATCGCTAACACAATCATAAACAGCATAGGAATTAAAGTACCAACTAAAGCTCCAATACTACTCAGCCAACTCGAAACACGTAAACCTAAGCAACTTAACGCCGTAACCAGCCACCAGATAATTAATATCGTACTTAGAAGATATATTTTATGTTGTACCAATTGTGGATTAATTAAATAAGCAAATGCCGCAATTACAAAAGACAATATGGTTGGATACCAAACCACGTTGTATATCCACTGCAACCAAATCGCAAACCAACCCCATCGCACACCAAACGCAGTGCGAATCCATATATAGGCACCACCTGTGCTCGGCCAAGCAGTGGCTAATTCAGCAGTGACTAAAGCCGTCGGAATAAAAAACAGCACCGCGGCAAGTAAATAAAAAAATATTAAGGCATAACCAAATTGAGCAGCGATAGGTAATGAACGCAAACTATCAACAGCAATCACATTCATCATCGCTAAACTAAATACACCGAGTGGTTTTTTAATAATTGTATTTTTAGTAGCCCCTATCATTATTTTTTACCGGACTTATAGCTAGCAATGATCCAGATAACCGCACCTATAGAAATAGCCGTATCGGCCAAATTAAAGGTAGCAAAATGCCAATAACCAATACAAAAATCAATAAAATCTATGACGTAACCTAAGCTTAGCCGATCATACAAATTGCCTATGGCTCCACCCAATATTAATGCAATCGCACAAGCTACCCAATTGCTAAGGCCTCCTCGATAGAGCAAGCGCACTAGGAAAATACTAACCACACCACTAATTGCTGAAAAAAACCAGCGTTGCCAACCATCCGCTTGGCCTAAAAAACTAAACGCAGCACCAAAATTGTGTGTCAAAATAAAGTTTAAGCAAGGAAACACTGGAATGATGCTCGTTTGATCTAACCAATATACCATCCATAATTTGCTCATATAATCGAGCGCAATAATAAAAACGCTTAACCAAAGCCAGGCCAATTGTGAAGTTTTTCTTGCTTGCATATCTTAAATGGGTTGGAAAAAATTTGGGTTTTTAAGCATAGATTCGTTGTTCGCCTTTGCCATCGGGAAGATTCTCGACACAGCGTAAACAAATTTCAGGATGTTCAGGATTTTTTCCTACATCAGAACGTCGATGCCAACAACGAGCACATTTTGTTTTTTTCCCTACTGTAGAAATAACATTTATTCCTAATTCTTCGGCATTGATAGTAAACGATGAAGCCTGTTCCGGTGGCTCGCTAGTCAACAGTTTTGCATCCGAGGTTATCAATACAAACCTAAGTTCATCCTTTAAAGCAGAGAGTATTTTATAAAGTTGAGAATCTTTTTTAACATACAGTTCAACATCAGCCTCTAGTGAAGAGCCCAATTCACCGCTGATACGTGATTTTTCAATCACTTTATTAACTTCATTACGAACTTGTATTAGCTCATTCCAGTAAGTTTGTCGATCAGTTTGCTGATACATTGTTTGTAATGGATCTTTCGCAAACGAAAAAGCTAAGGAGTACCATTCATTTAAAAAAACGCTTTCTTCACGCTTACCTGGAAGATAGTGCCAAATTTCTTCTGCCGTAAAACTTAAAATAGGTGCCAGCCAACGCACCATACCTTCCGCAATATAAAAAAGTGCAGTCTGCGCAGAACGTCGCGCGATAGAGTTTTTTTGTAAAGTATATTGACGATCTTTGATAATATCTAAATAAAATCCACCTAAATCACTAATACAAAAATGTTGTAATTTCTGATAAATGCTATGAAATTGAAAATTCTCATAAGCATCGATGATTTCATGCTGTAAAAGCTTTGCTCGTTCTAAGATCCAAATATCTAAAGACAACATGTCGCTGGTTGGCACAGCATTCGAAGGATCAAAATCATGTAAATTAGCTAATAAAAATCGAATCGTATTACGAATTCGTCGATAAGCTTCCGCGGTACGCTTTAAAATTTCATCCGAAACAGCTATTTCTTTACGATAATCTGTCGAAGAAATCCATAAGCGTAAAATATCTGCACCTAAACTTTGTATGACTTTTTCTGGAGCAACCACATTTCCTAAAGATTTAGACATTTTGTGGCCTTTCTCATCCACAGTAAAACCATGTGTCAAAACAGATTTATAAGGCGCTTGGGCGTTCATTGCCACAGAAGTTAATAAAGACGATTGAAACCATCCTCGATGTTGATCTGAACCTTCTAAATAAAGATCAGCAGGCCAAGCCAAGGCAGGATTTTTCATTAAAACCGCGTAATGACTTACGCCAGAATCAAACCATACATCCAAGCAATCTGTTAATTTTTCATATTCTTGCGCTTCATTACCTAATATTTCTTCTGGATTCAAATCATACCAGGCATCTATCCCGATCTTTTCAACTCGGTCTGCTATCTGCTCTAACAGGATGAGACTATTGGGATGCAAATCACGAGATAGACGATGTACAAATAAAGGAATAGGAACGCCCCAGCACCGTTGCCTAGAAATACACCAATCAGGCCGATTGCTAACCATGGATTCAATACGTGCCTCTCCCCATTGCGGAATCCACGTTACTTCCTTGATAGCCGCCAAACTATCTTCCTTTAAGCCTTGCTGTTCCATGCTAATAAACCATTGCGGCGTCGCCCGAAAGATTAAAGGTGTTTTATGGCGCCAACAATGCGGATAACTATGCTTAATATTTTCTTCTTTCAATAAAGTTTTTGATTCTCTTAGCTGATCGATCACTAAAGGATTAACTTTAAATACATGTTCACCTTCAAATAGCGCTGTACCAGGTAAAAAACTACCTTTGCCATCTACGGGATTAATTAGCGGCAATCCATAGTGTTGTGCAACATTATAATCTTCTACACCATGCGCGGGCGCAGTATGTACGGCGCCCGTACCTGTTTCTATAGTGACATGTTCCCCTAAAATAACGGGTATTTGCCGATGATAAAAAGGATGTTGCAGTATAACTCCTTCAAAAACCTTTCCTGTCGCGCTACCTAAACGTTTATAATTTGTTACTTGATAACGCTGCATACAGCTTGCTAATAAAGACTCAGCAATTAATAAGCGTTCAGTCTCAGTTTGTACCAACACATATTCAATCTCTGGATTTAAAGCAACTGCTTCATTAGCGGGTAGCGTCCAAGGTGTTGTGGTCCATATCGGGATTACTATAGGTCCATGTCCAGCTTCGTTTGGAATTCGGCTTAAAAAGTCGCCATCATCAATGACTCTAAACCGTACGTCGATTGCGGGTGAAATCTTATCAGCATATTCGACTTCAGCCTCTGCTAAAGCCGAGCCACAATTGACACACCAATGCACAGGTTTAAATCCTTGTTGCAGGTGTCCACGACTGATAATTTGACCTAATGCGCGAATAATATTCGCTTCGAATTGGAAATCCATAGTCAGATAAGGATGTTCCCAATCACCGATCACGCCTAAACGTTTAAATTCCTCACGCTGGATGGATATTTGTTGCCCGGCATATTCACGACAAGCCTGCCGAAAAGCTTTCGCTGTTAATTTACTACCCACCTGGCCAACTTTTTTCTCAACGTTTAACTCGATGGGTAATCCATGACAATCCCAACCCGGAACAAAGGGGGCATCAAAGCCACTCATCGTCTTCGCCTTTACAATGATGTCTTTTAAAATTTTATTAACCGCATGCCCAATATGAATATGACCATTGGCGTAAGGAGGACCATCATGCAGAATATATTTGGCCTTACCATGATTTTTTTCGCGTAATTTTTTATAAAGCGATAAAGAATTCCATTGCTTTAAAATAGCCGGCTCTGCCTGTGGCAAATTGGCCTTCATTGGAAATTTAGTGTAAGGAAGATTTAAAGTATTTTTATAGTCAGTCATGTTATCTAACCTCAATGGAGGCACTGTTTAGTCTTAAATTTGAATAAGCTTAGAATAACATGCTTGAAGAACCTACAATATAGTCAAAATCGAAAAGAAACTAAACTCTAGGACTGGGTAGCCTACTCAGTTAACGTTAAGTCAGATAGAGCCCTAATTACTCTGCCTTACAAAGCCCGGGCTGTATGCAAGTTCCACTGACATCCCAGCGTAATTGACCATCTGTTTGATAAATGGGGGTTAAAATATAGGTGAAGTGGTCAATTTTATTAATACGAATTCTTTGTGATGTCGCAATAATCTGTGCGTTTTTACCCACCTCAACAGTTGCTACATAGCCTTTAGTTTGACTTTCGGCTTTAAAATTATCTGGAATTCCATTTTGACCCGGAGTACCGCAAGCGACTAAATTATCATGCTCATGCATGCAGGTAGTAACCGCCAATTTAAATGGTGCAGTCGCTTGAATAATTTCAGCAAACTTAGCACGATTACTATAATTCTGATAACTAGGTATGGCTATCGCCGCCAAGATACCAATAATCGCAATAACGATCATAAGTTCAAGTAAAGTAAGACCGCTTTGCTTTCCTTTTGTCGAATACATAAACCACACCCTTATAAAATTGATAACATAGTTTAACAAGCCGCAGTTCTTTAGACTAGTACCAACTTAACTTGAGGTAATGTTTATAAACTGTAAATCATTGAAGGTAAAAAAATTTATGCTGATTCATACAAACTAAATACTGTAAGATTTTTCTCTAAACCGTAAATTGCTAATAATGCTCAAATTGACTACAATTCGTGGCTCTTTCAACCGCATTGCCAACGTAGCTCAGTCGGTAGAGCAACTGATTCGTAATCAGTAGGTCGGACGTTCGATTCGTCTCGTTGGCACCAATTAAATCA
>JBHGAL010000008.1:0-75968 GCA_041949685.1 Wolbachia endosymbiont of Folsomia candida | reverse complement strand
GGAGTGAGATACTTCAAAGCATCCTTAAAATCAGAAACACTTTTAACAAGTGAGGGTAGCTTTTCTTTTGAGGCTTCAAACACTACCGCGCGTTGTGCGGGATTGAGATAGTAAAGAACATGTTGAAAATCAGTGGCGCTTTTAATAAGTAAGGGTAGCTTTTCTTTTAAGGCTTCACACACGATAGCACATTGTTGAACAGTGAGCGGAATAAGAAGCGCTAAAAAATCTCTATTTGATTTAATAATATTTGTAATTTTATCTTTAACACCATAAAGTAACGATTTTAATGTCTTATCACTGACTTCTGTAGTCAGCATGATAAGATTTTCAATAGAAGAAATAGCCTTTATGATTTTATCTGGAACACCCTTTAATGCGCAAATTAAGCTGATCTCTTCAGGGCTAATTCCTTTTAATGTGGATATCCACGCTTTCAAGCTAGTAAATGCTAAGTCAATCTTTAAGGCGAGTATGATTTTTGTGGTAATTCCACGTTGATCTTGTCCTGAATATTCTTTTTTATTTAAGCAGATTTCAAAAGATGTTACTGTTTTTTTAAAGTTATTAATAATTTTACTAATTTCACTGTCTTTTTTATTTGCACCTGGCGCTATAGCCGCTAACTTTTCTTCATTACCAAAGATAGCGTGTTTTAAGTTATTTTGGCGTATATCAAAACAACTTTGGACACTCCCAAGCTTATTTTTATCGGATCCCAAACTTTTTATCAGATCTATTTCATTTCTTACCGACGGAGGAATATCTTCTGCTTCTATTAAGTCCCAATATTGTATGAAATTTACAATGGATGCATACCCTCCTTCGCCAGCAGATTTCTCTCGCCCTATTTCTCTTACACTATTATACTCCAGTGATTTAACAAGCTTACTCAGTTGTCCGAGCAGCGTATCCTGATTTTCAGAAATCATTTTATATTGATTTCTTATGTCCCAGATAAGCTTTGTATCATTGGAATGATTAGATAAAAAATTTAATTCTTCATCGGAAAGATAGTCAGATGTTGCATCATGTCTCTGGTAGTCGAAATAGACATTAGGGAATGGACTTAGATCGGATATCTCTTTATCTTTTAGTAAAGAAATAGGTATTAAAAAAGAATAATTTTCGCTAAGAACGTGCGTTTTAATAACTGTACGCAGGTCCTCTTTATTTAAATCTGGGTAAGGTTTTAACAAACTAACGAACGCCACATTTGGCATTAAAGCGTTAATGGCAGCTAGTTCTAGATTTTTCTTGGCAACGTACTCAGCAATATCACATAAAAGCAGCGTGATATCGTGATTTGGCAAACTGGTGTAACTTAACAGACTGCCCTTAACTAAGTTCCAATTGTCTTCGAGATATAATTTAAGATTTTCTACCAGCGTTTCGGTATTTTGACTGTCATTAGTAATTTTTTCTAGATCGTTTAGTACTCGATGACTATACGTTAGAATGATGCGCTCATTGTACTCACTATCACGGTGCGGGTGTGGATATATTCCTTTCAAACCACTGATTGCATTTTTTATTGTTTCGATATTCATCTTGCAAATCCTGGTAAATACCCTATCAACAGACTATCAACGTTTTCTTAAGTAAACATTAAAATAAGATTAAAATAGGACTTACCCATAAACAGGTATTCAGCAAGCTACAAAAAATAATCAGCATCTCATGGCGAGCGAATGTAGATTGCCGCGCACCTTTGGTGCTCGCAATGACGAAAAATGCTTTATTACTGACTGAAAAAGATGATTTATTTTTTTCTTGGGATTTTTAATATCAGCGTTAAAGTAATTAAAGCAAAGAAAGCCCCAACAAACATGGTGATACTAAAAGCATTGGTATACGCTTTAGCGGCTGCGGTTTTTAATAACTGCAGATTTTGTGCCGAGAAATGACTGACCGCTTGCATCGCGCGTTGCGATTGCACTAATAAACCATCAATCTGATATTCCTTTAGAGAAGAAAAGGGTGCGGCACTCTGTTTCAAAAAAGAACCGAGTTGCCATTTATTTAAACTGCCTAACAACCCTGCCAATACCGCTAAGCCTATCGAGATGCCAAATTGTCGTGAACAATTCATGATGGCACTGGCAATGCCGCGTTGTTCGGCTTTGACCATATTCATCACCGTTACCATAATGCCGGATAACATCAAAGGCATGCCAATACCAAAACCGAGTAAACCAGGGAATAAAATGGCATAGCTTTGATGATGACAAAAAATACCGACCCAAATAAGACTTAATGCAATGAGTAACGATCCCGAGAACATCGGGACTATGGCCCCGTATTTATCACGTAAATGACCGCCGATGGGCGCCATAATAATGATAGGTACCATCGCCGGTAACAGCAGTACACCGGCTTTTAAAGGGGAGTAAAGTAAAACATTTTGTAAAAATATCGCCCAAAATACAAACACTATACCCACGGCTTGAATAATCAGCAGTACACTAAATAAAATGGAAAAAGTTAGATTTTTAAACAGAGCTAATTCAACTAATGGATTAGTGATTTTATTTTCCCAGACAATAAAAGCACCAAGACTGGCAATGCTAAATAGGAATAAACTAATAATCGGCAAGGAAGTCCAACCCCAATTCGGGCCTTCCATAAAACTTAACACAAAACCACTAATAAAAAGTATCGAGATAAAAAATCCTAGCCAATCTATATTCAATTTTTCGGTGCGTTGCCATCCTGGAACAGAAGAAATCGCTAAGAAAATACTGATTAAGGCAATCGGGAAATTAATCCAAAACACCGCCCGCCAGCTAAAGACTTGGGTTAAGAATCCACCCAATAAAGGTCCTAAGGCGAGAAATACAGCGGCTAGAGCAACATAAATTCCTAAGGCTTTGCCGCGTTCTTTATCAGGAAAGGCATTAGTGACTAAGGCATTAGTCGAAGGCATCATAAAGGCAGCACCGATACCTTGAATAGCACGCATGGTGATGAGCCACCCGCCTGACATGGCTAGGGCGCATAATACCGATGAAACCACAAAAACAATCACACCAAATAAAAAAGTGCGTTTATGGCCGAGTCTATCGCCGATTTTTCCACCCAATAAGATAATGGCACTTATCGCGAGTAAATAAGCGTTGATTATCCATTGTGTGAGGCTATTGGTGAGGTTAAGTTCGCGTTGCATGGCGGGTAGAGCGACAGCTAAGGCCGTTTGGTCAATAAATACCAGCGCCAAGGCGCTCGACATAGCGAGCAGGATCCACCACTTACGATTTTTTTCAGCAAATTTAAGCATGATATTTCTTCTTAGCCTTTAAAAATAGACTATCATTTTAATAAGAGTAACGCTTTCTTAAAAAGCGAAAGAACCGTCCTCAAAAAGCGGAAGGAGCAATTATGCGTATACTCATAAGGTTTAGTTTATTGATTGCATTATTGGTTGTGTTCTTAATTATGCATGGTGATAGCTTTGCCGCGCGCGGGTGGTTATTACAAAGTTTGTGTAATGATCCTCGACTCTATTGTCTGGTCGTCGCAAGAGGGGAAACATGGTATACCTTATTTCCTAATCCACAACGACGCGAATTGGTCCAACGTATTAACCGTATGAATACGGGTATTTGGCCGGGAATGAGGATCGCTGCACCACGAAATCTCGACGCGACTAATTGGATGGAGTATACACCATTTTCTCCCTATAGAGCGCCTACCGGTAGAAAAATGATCGTTTACTCGCCGGCATTAAATGCGTGGGCGGCTTATGGTCCGGCAGGCAATATTATTCGCTGGGGACCTGGATCGAGCGGACAAAATTGGTGTCCGGATTTAGGCAGACCTTGTCATACGCCTTCAGGAACTTTCAGAATCTATGAGAAACGGGGGCCAGGTTGTACTTCAACTAAATTTCCTAAACCTTATGGTGGTGCGCCGATGCCGTATTGTATGTTTTTTAAAGGCGGTTTTGCTATGCACGGTTCGCGTGGTGTACCAGGATATAATGCGAGTCATGGTTGTTTGCGATTATTTGCTGACGATGCCCTATGGCTGAATAAAGACTTTGCCGATATCGGTACGCAGGTGATTATTTTACCTTATCCTTCAAATCATGTTCAAGTCAGCGATGACGACGACGATGACGATGATGATATAGTGAGTAGCAACGATGACTTCGAACTATTCGATACACAAGTAGCCGATAACCAATTGGGAATAACCAATACGCTTGATGAGCAAGTGGCAGCCAGCCAAGATGATAAGAATCAAGCTGAACTGAAAAAGATCGAAGATGAGATTACTAAGCATGCTTAAGCGTGTCACGGCCATCTAGTTTATAGTACTGGATTGCCGCGCGCTACGCGCTCGCAATGACGAATAAGTTATTACCCATATTTTATCGAAATTATTTTATGTCCTTACCTTCGTTGCTAGATCATTTTTTACCTTGGTTAAATCACTACGGTAGTCTAGCGATTTTTGTTTGGTTTGCTTTAGGCATTTTTGCATTACCGATACCTGAAGAATCCTTGCTGTTATTGCTGGGATTTTTAATGGCTAAAGGGAAACTTGCAGTGATCCCCAGTTTAATAGCCGCCTACGCCGGAAGTTGTTGCGGTATCAGCGGCAGTTATGGTTTAGGTTTAGCGACGGGTCATTTTTTGACACAAAGCTGGGGTCGATATATCGGATTAACCGCGAAGCGTTATCAACAGGCACACAATTGGTTTGAACGCTTCGGCAAATGGGCGTTAGTAATCGGTTATTTTATTCCCGGTATTCGGCACCTGACAGGATATGTAGCGGGAGCGTTAAAACTGCCATTTCGCTATTTTGCATTGTTTGCTTATTCTGGCGCAGTCCTATGGGTCAGTTTGTTCGTTGGTGCCGGTTATTTATTCCATGACCATTGGCACAGTGCGGCCGAAACCTTACACACTCACCTCAGTATGCTGTTAAAAACAGTTTTGTAGCTCTTTATTTCTTAAAGCACTTGTTTTTAAGCATTCCTTAAGCCTTTCTCGGTACACTGGGTATAAATAATAATCCGGCAGGACGCTGCATCGGAGAATAATATGAAAGAACTAGACTTAACAAAAATAGAAAATGAGCAAATACAAGATCTATTTAGGCTTTTTTTTGGTGTTATTCAACATTCTTTAGCGATAAAAGACAAGAATAGATCTCGATTTTCTCAATTTACCTCAGATAGAAATTTACGAATTATTGAGAAAAATAAAGAAATAATTCAGTTTGAACATTTCGATTCTTTTATAAAAAATCTGCAGGCATTAGAAAAAAATGAAGATTATCGAGAAACGACTGACTGGAAAGTACTCAAATTTTTATCGCCTGAATTAACTGAGCATGCTCAAGTTAAGCTGGCCTTAGAGTATTTAAATCAATCCGAATTCCTTGGAGAAAATAATTTTTCGATTATCAAAGTAGCTAGCATCATTTACAGTTTATCTCAATCTAAGCCCCTGGATGCCGCTGATATGCTGGCATTTCTCAATCATTACACATTGTTAAATGAAGAAAGTCTAGGGAAAATTAGATCTAATCGGAATCTAGATATTAAGTTATTTACCAGTGTGATACAGAAGTTAAGTTTAAACGGCGGAACCGATCATCTGTTAACCCAAGCCAATCTGGATAAATTATTAGAAGACGATAAGCTTAATTTAGAATTTCTGGCTAAATTCATTTACGCAGAAGACGAATCAAAACCCTTAACTCAAGAAAAATTTGATTTAGCCATTAACCTAAAAAACCTACTAACGCTAGAGAATATTGAGAAGATAGAAAAAGCAGAGTTTGATCCTAAAAAGCTATCTGATGTACTTTCCTCATTGGATAAAGCTGATATTTTAAGCCAAGATAATTTTGATCAACTTATGGGCCTAAACAAAGATGATTTTGAAAAAATTGTTCCTGTGTTGGTTACCATGCATAAAACTAACATTTTAAATCAAGATAATTTTTTAAAATTTTTAGATACATTTCTTGCTACCTGTATTTATGATGAACGGGCTGATGTAGTTGATTCTGTAAATGGTCAGCAGAGTTCTAAAGTTTCTTTGACGGATAAGTTTTGTATGATGCTAAAGGAATCATGGTTAGGGCGAAATGCACAAGTTATTTTTAATAAAATCATAGCTGCATTTAATAAGATAACTAAGAGGTATGAAACACAAGATGCATCAGTCACTTCTGATGAAACAGCGACTGCTGGGCGGAATCCTAATGCTTTTTTTGCTAGTTCTTGTAGTAGATCTGAAAATGTTACTGACCCTCAAGAATCGAGAGCAAATATATCGAATACATGCGGAGTTAAATAGCGGGATTATTTTGAGACAAGAGTGTTGATCGTCATTGAGAGCGCCCAAGGCGCGCTGCAATCCAGGAAATACTAAAAACTATGGATGGCCACGCTCATTACATTCGCTCGCCATGACGGTGACAGTCGTAGACGTTTCGGTATATTCCCATTCACACCACAGTGAAGTGAGTGGGAAATACAAACCACAGTGTATAGTTTGTTGCTTATCGAGTAGTAGTGCTTGTGCATAGGTATTGGGTTGTTGTTGATGCTGTTGCATGGCAGTCTTTAAAAATTCTTCCGATTTATTTCCTTGGTAATCCGTCGTTTTATAATCAATAATCCAACGTATCTTCGTACTCGGATCAATAAACGTGCGATCGATGACGTAATTTTGCAGCTTGCCATGGAGTAGGGCAGTGATGGCATATTCAGATTGTGCGGCTTGATGTTGCTGGCTTAAAATCCAGCGTCCACGCGCATCGGTTAAGGTTTTTTCTAAACAGATATTGAGTTTATCTAAGGCTTCCGGTATTTGCGAGGCCAACAAGCCGTTTTGTGCCAATAAACCAGCAAACATTGCTTGCGCGGACTTTATTTTTTCGCTATCCCATTTTTCCAAACCGTCTTGACTGATTTGATATAATAAACGGTGGATGACGGTTCCCAACACGCGTTCTGGATGCAGTTGCCAATGGTAAGAATAGGCTTGTGGTGTTATCTCATGAGATAAGTCGAATTGATTAGGAATGGGTGCTTGCCAATCAGCGGGTAAACGTTTTAATAACCGTTGAGTGGGTAACGTTAGCGGAGTTTTTGCGGATGCTGGCGCTAAAATTTCTTCTGGCTTGATATCCAGTACCGGCCATAACTGGCCTAATAATGACAGTGGAGCAGGGGCTTTTATTGCTGCAGCTTCATCTAACGTGAACGTGCCTAACAGATGTAAGGATTGCTTTGCACGCGTGCAAGCGACATATAGTAAGCGCGTTAACTCTGCGGCGTTTTTTTGTTTTTCTTCGTTGAACAGATAATTATAAATTAAATCTTGTTCTTCATTACTGGCTTTGATCGGTGCCAGTAAAAAATCTTTTTTTTGTGGTGTTAGCATTTTCTCGCTATACAACAATAAAGGTGATAGGTCAGGTCGACCACGTCGATGTAGACCAGGTAAGATGACATGATCGTATTCTAAGCCTTTGGCTTTATGGATGGTCATGACGTCGATCGCGTGTGCTGGTGTTGCGGATGTGGTTTGTGTGTAGATGTGACTTAACTCATCGCCAAGCTTAAAGAAATCCAGTGCTTCTTTTTCCAGTTTAATTTTATTTTCTAGAAAATTTAAATACGCATGGATATCATCCATCTCTTTCCAGTTTGATAAAGTGGTTGGACCGCCTAATGCTAGCCAGGTTTGTTTAATCCATAACGGTAAAGCAACTCGACCTTGCTGTTGTAAACTTTGTTGTAAAACGGGCACGACGCGGCGTAAACGTTGTTTAGTGTCGTAGGCAAGTGGAATTTCTTCAAACTGCTGCAGCTGTTGCCAAATACTAAACGATGTTTTTTTCTCATTGCTAAATTGCGTAATTTGGTAGAGATCGCTTAACGACAAACCGCAATAAGGTGAACGTAATAACGCGAGCCAAGCGATCCTATCACCCAAATGATGCAGCGCACGGGTTAAGCTGAGTAGATCTTGCACGACTGATTTTTCGGCAAGACTATCAATCTCTATCGCTTGATAAGGGATCGCCGCGTGACGTAAGGCCGGTAAAATGCTGCGTAAATGGCTACGTGCGCGGACTAAAACCGCAATTGAAGCTTGGCTATTCTCACGTTTAATTTTTTGAATAATGTTTATGATCTGCTCGGCTTCTGCTGGTTCTGTAGAAGCAGTACTTTGTTGCCAATACGTATAGACGGCGTTGCTGGGTGTTGCTGGTGAATAAGCTTTTGCTGGGGAATAGCAGACAGTGCCCTGTTGAAGATCATCCGTGACTGGGAGTAATTGACTAAACTGTTGATTGACCCAAGCGACGATGCCGGGTGTGGAGCGAAAATTAACCGACAAGCTTAAGGCTTGCAGTGGCAATGTGCCTATGCCGAATTGTTGTACGTGTAAAAATAAACCGACTTCGGCTTTGCGAAACCGGTAGATCGATTGCATGGGATCACCGACTAAAAATAACGTACGGCCATCCTGAGTTTGCCAGCCGGCAGTTAATTTTTCGATTAAATGTAATTGTGTACTGGAAGTATCTTGAAATTCATCGACGAGTAGATGTTGGATTTGATAGTCTAAAGCCAGTGCTAAATCACTGGGATTTTCGGCTTGACCTAATGCCGAGCTCGCGGTGAGTAGGATCTCGGTATAATCTACTTTTTGCTGCTGCTGAAAAATAATTTTTAAATGCGCCACCAAGACCGGTAATAGTTCAAATAATGACTTGAGAATCTGCCATTGTGTATCGGTATAGTGTAAAGGCGGCGCCTGTTTTAAAGCAATTAAGGTGTCTTTTATTAAATCTTGTTGGCTTAAATGCGCAATTAAATTCAAACATTGTTTTTTTAGCGTTTGAACATCTATTTGTATCGCTTTATCTTTTATTTCACTTTTAGCAGCAAAACCTTCTGTTTTGCGTAATTGCTTGCGCCAAGTATTCGATTCTGTTAGCAGTAACTGACTGGCGGCCTGCCAAAAATTTAAATCATCATTGTGGATTAAGGGGGCGAGCTGACGTTGCTGTAAGGAAAAATTCAATAATTGCTTAAGTTCGTGCATCAAATCTTTACTCAGCAGTTGATTTAATTTTTTGACTAAGGCTTGATTAATGTTAAATAAAGTCTGTTCTAAATCTTTGCGTAAATGCTGTTGATGCTGTAGCAAATAAGCGAGCCAATGTTCGCGTCGTGCTAACATCGGTATGAATAAATTTTCTACGCGTTGAAAATCGTTATCTAAATGGCTAAGTAAATGACTTAATGAGGTTTGCCAAGAAAATGGTTCTTCGAGTTGTTTGAGTAATTCTTGAATAGCGAATCGATACAGGTATTCGGGTTGATCAACCGGCGTTAATTTTTCGCCCGATCCAGCGAGTAAAGGCATTTGCCTGGTTAAGCTTTGGCAAAAACTATCGATGGTGAGTATACGTAGTCGATTCGGATTACTTAATAAATTCCATCCTAAGTCTTGATCCTGTGCCAATACTTTTTTGGCTAAGTAATAACGTTCAGTTTCTTTGCCCGTGGGGGCTTCGGAGTTTTGTGCAAGCTCTAAGGCGTGCATGATACGTAAACGCATCTCGTTGGCGGCTTTGCGTGTGAAAGTAATCGCAATAATCGCTTCTGGCACGGCTGCGCCTGTGAGTAACATCAGATAACGGCGTACTAATAATTCTGTTTTTCCGGAACCGGCAGGTGCTTGCACAATAAACGAAGCATTCGGATCGAGCGCTTGCAAGCGTTGCTCTATGTCTGCTAGCCGTGATGAGGGGGTCATGATAACGTTGTATTAAGTGGTTGATGATTAATTCGACAAAATAATTGCAGATCACACTGTCGACAGGTAGTCGGGCCATGTTTGGGATGGACATCGGCAATGCCTTGTTGGAATTCTATGGCGAGCTTTTCTAAACAAGTCTGCCAATGCTTGAGCAGATCCGACCAATCATTTAGGACCAAAGTGGTTTTTATTTCTTTTAACGGCGTGAGTTGCTGCAATGCAGATGCTTCTGCGCTGATTCCTTTTAGCGTAATCTTCTTACTGTTTAGATGCATGATGGCAAAACTGCGTACGGTTTCTGCCTGGCTTAAACAATACAAGGGTAATTGTGGATAATCACAACGTTCTTCTAACCAATCTATTTTACTCGGCACACCGGTTTTGTAATCAATAATCATATACTGTGTTGCGTTGAGTTTGTCGATGCGATCAATCCTTAGCTTGAAAGATAAGGGACCTAGCGTTAATTGTGTTTTTGCTTCATGCTGCGTTTGCATAAAAACCGGACGTTGTTTTTCTAATTCTATGATATTTTTTAATAGTGTTTGCAAACGACGACGTTCTATGTCGATAAAGAGAGTTTTAAAACCTAAGGGTCGTTTTTTACTAAATAAATTAAAGCAATGGTCAATTGAGTCATTAATGATTTTTTCGAGGGCGCGGGGTGTTTGCTGCAATAGGCTTGCTTGGTCCTGCACTACATTCCAAAATTGTTCTAATACTTGGTGTAACAAGCTACCACGTTCTCCGGCATTAAGACCGTTATGCGGGAAAGGATGAAAATGTGCTTTTAAGCGCCAACGTGCATAGGCTTGAAACGGGCAAGCGGCTTGCGATTGTAACAGTTGCGTACCCGCGCTAAAGTCACGTTCAGTAGATAATGGCACAGATTCATCCGTATAATATTCCCATTGCTGACTGGCCATTATTTTGTTTGCTAAGGCTTGATATGCAGGAAGTTGCAGATCGCTTAGTTCAATTTCTGGTGTTGATTTAATCAAAACACTAGGACGTAATATCTGATCCAAATGCTGTGCAGCATGACTGAAAATAATATTTTCTGTACTGCCGATTAAACTTTTCATAAGCAGCGAAGCAAAATAGTATTCTCGTTCACTTGAGGCATATGGGATTTGATGCGTGCGTTGTAAAACGTAAGGAATAAATGGATTAGGTGTTGCGACGGCGGGCCAAGTTCTATCATCCAGTCCCATAACCCATACTGCATCAAAATATATACCGGCGCTATCCAATAATCCCAATATTTGTATCGGTGGTTCATGCAATGTCTTGCTTTGGAATAAAGTATTGGCCATTAATTCTTGCAATTGCTGCAACGCTTGTGCGTGCGATATGTCACCGAGAATAAAATCTAAACCAGCGAGCTCTGTGAGTAACTTAGACCAACGTTCTAGCAGTTGAAATTCACTGCTCATTAATAAACGTTCCCCTGGCCATGCTAAGGCATGAAGTTTTTTAGCAAAATATTCTGACCAGAAACTTGGTTTAGCTAAAAATTGGGTAGGATATTTTTTTACTAATGGAATGAGCTGTGTGATTAAGTCGTGTAAAAGCGGGCATGCTTGCTGGCGACTGAACCTAAGTAGCTGGTCTAAGCTCAACCTATTTTCAGCGCTGCAACGCAGAGTGATATCCATGTGTGCGCGTGCCGTTTGTTCTTGTTGTGAACCACCTAAGTAGGGAGAGCGTAGTAATGGGTTGATTTGCGCAAATGAATTGATGTCTTCTAGTCCGAGTATCTGCATTGCAGTTTGAATCAAGTCAAATTCTATTAACGGATGACCTGCAGCGATATTAAAAGGCGGCGCGTGCATAGCATGAGGCGCTAACTCAGTGAATACTTCAGTGAAGATATTAAGTAAATGGGTGCGTTGCTCGACTAGGTTGGGAATGACACATGCGATATTTTTTTTACCTTGTTGCCAGCACTGATACGACCAGAGAGCCATACTGTGGTATTCAGTTTCTTTGTCACTTAAGCACAGGCGTTGCCGTTTAGTGTTTGAGTAAGCCGGCATGTAATGACAAATCTCGCAGTGTTGTTCTTCCAAGATTTTAAGCAGTTTTTTATATTGTGGATTTATTTCATTAAATCCAATGAGAAAAATACGTGGCGGAGGTTTTAAAATTCTTTGGCTAAATAATAGAATGAAATGATTAAGTGCGCTGGATAAATCGATAGTGTTATGACTTTGGCAAAAACTTACGAAATGTGTAGCCCAGGCTTGCCAGGTTTCGGTTTCATTGCTTTGTTTAAAGTGAGTGGTTTGATAATCGAGTTGCGCTTGTTGCAGTAATTGCCAAGCTTGTTGAGCGTTTCTTGCAGTGTGAGCAGTATCTAAAAAAGAATAAGCCGATTGCTGAATAATGGTTTTCCATATCAGACATTCTTGGGATTTATTGAGTAAACGCAAACAAAAACCCGTTTGTTCGATGAATTGTTTTTCCAAAAGTGTTTCTAACCAGTGTGTAAAAGTAAAAAATTGCGGTGTAGGCCAAATCTGTTTTTTCTGTGTTTGTTGGTATTGCGCATAGGCTTTATGTAAAAAAGGAATTAAGCGTTTATTTCCAGTCAGTAATAAATCTTCTGGATTTAAGCGTTTGAAAAGTTTGTTATAAATTTCCATAGACTACCTATTGACAAGCTTAAGTTTAGCCCAGAATGTACAGGACTTTTGCACAAGTCGGCTTAATTTAATTTATTCTGTGTAATCTTAACAGCAAAAAAAGTAATTTTCTGATTGACAGGGCATAACTATTTGAAAAAAGTAGATTTTTATCTTTTGTTTAAAGCTTGTACAAATTGTTACGATGACTTATAAATCAAGGTTTTTACTAGCTTCCCCCAACGCTGTCCACAAAGTTATTCACAGAATCTGTGGGTAAACATGGATTTGTCATCCTAATGCCTAATAATTAAACATTTTTAGGCATGTGCGATAGCTTCCCAGGTCGCGTCGATCTATTTGCTTATTTCTATAAGTAAAACTATACTCATGCTTTGCTAGCAAAAGCCAAGCGTTGCAAAGGGAGTTTCAGCGTGTTCTTAAGAGGTATGGCCTTAATTTTTGCTGTAGTTTTTATTTTATTAGGCATACTGGGCTTTATTCCGCCTATTACACCCAACCATGTGCTGATCAATTTTTTTACGGTGGGTATCTTATTAAATCTTTTTTATATACTGATCGGTCTGCTGGCCTTGTCTGCCAGCGGTTCGATGTTTTATGCGCGCATGTATTTTAAATTTTTTGGTATCATCTTTGCCGCAATTGCAATTTGGGGTTTCGCCATGAATGGCAACTTAAGGTTGGTACATATTAATATCTCGGATAGTTTTTTCTATCTGCTGATGGCCATCATTGCACTCTATTTGGGCTTTACCAGTAAACTGCCTCGCAGCTATGCGCATTAAAATTTCATTTCTTTTTGCTAGTGAAGAGCCGATTAAACCGAAGCTATCCCATTTTCATTAGTGCGGGATAAACAGCATTATTTTCTGCCAAGTCATTGCTCATCTCGAAGCTGTGAGTTTTAGCAATCTCAAGGTAAGCACTGAACAAATTACTAAGTATACTATCCTCTAAGTTAGAATTATCGGGTAGGCGTTTGCTAGTTAAAATAGGGTGTTGAACTTCGAGGTTGTTTAGATTTTCTAGATTAAAATCATTAGATGTCACAAGTTCTTTTAAGGCTAGGGCTGCTTTTGTTTTTCTATCGTGAGAAAAGTAGGATTTAAAAAAATAAAGTTTATAGGTATAAGCTTCATATTTATTTTTAGTGGTTTCTGGGTTTTTTAAATAACAATCGAGTAATTTATCGGTAACGTAGCGTAAATTGCAAGGATATTGATTGAAATAATCTTTCGTAAAATAGTTTAATAAGGTTACTGAATACGCATGGATGACTTTATGGGCCACATCTTCGTCAGTCTGCAGGTTGGTCCATCGAGCGAATTGTTCGAATATAAAATGGGCTGTTAAATCTTGTATAGGGACTAGCGCTTTATTGTCTACTGAATCAGCGATAAAGTTTAAAACTTTTTTCATGGCAAAAGGATATTTAGTGCAGGCAGGCCGAAAAATATAATTTTCTTCGTTATCTTTTTCTGTGAGTAATTCAGCGAAGGTTTGGATTCCTAATAAGCTAATATGATCATCGATAAACTCGAGAAGCGCATTGATCGCGGTACGATCTTCAAGCTGAGCTATGACTGACATGACGCTTTTTTTGAAATCATAGCGACCACCAAAAAATACTGCATTGCAGGCATCATAATCACGAATTTGTTTAAAAACAAATTCGTTTATAATATCCTTATTGATATGGTTAATATTGCTTGCTAAAAACGCCAACCACACTTTCACCGCCTTAGGTTGGTACATGGCTGCTATCATTAATGCATTAGCTCTAAATTGATCCTGCGCTAACAGAAGTTGGGTAATGAACGCAGATGAAAAAATTTCAGGAAATTTTTGAATAAAATTCAAGCTATAGACGACCGCATCATATTGATTACGCCCAGCTAACATTAAGCTGTTATAGTGTAATTCATTTGTTTCTAAGAATAACTGGGCCAAATTTTCTTGAGTAAAGAGATTAGGATTTTTTTCAAAAAAATCGAATATAAGCTTTAAAGAGATGGCTTTATCTCGCGCTAATAGCATCAAAAAAGTTAAACCCCTGCCATGCTTTTCTGAGAATATTTGTTCAATACTTAATATCATACCTTTTGGTTGCCGTTGAATAAACTTTAGCATGGATGTCAAAGCTCCAGGATGATGACGGGCAAGTATTAAACTGTTGTAATCATCTGCATTATTTGTAAATAATATTTCTTCTAAATATGGTTTGAAAACTTTAGAATTATTCTCAATAAATTTTAAAAAAACAGGGATAAATGATGGTTGAAATTCAGCTACTAGCATTAAGCAATTATAATTTTTATTATTTTTTTCTAGAAATAATTTGAGTAAATTTTCTGAAGTAAAAAAGTCAGGATGTTCATAAGTAAGTTTAAATATAAATTCTAACGCTTTAGGCTGAAAACGAGCGATTGATAATAAAATAGTAAAACCATCTTGATCCTTTTCTAAAAAAGTTTTCCATAATAGAGTCGGGTTAATCTTTTTTATATCTTTAAACATAAAGTCTATAATAGAAAAGGTTGCCTCGACTTGATTTCTTATGGCTAACCTCAATAGCGTACAGGTCCCACTGGAACTTTCAGTGAAGAAAAATTTAAGTACTGTTTCTCCGTCAAAAGCTATGTAGTTGATTACAAATGCCAAAATATTGTTAAGACGATCGGGTTGATCGCGCGCAGTTAAAGTTACAGCGGTATAGCTATCCTTTTGTTGCTGGGTGAATAGCTTATGCAGTGTATCCTTAGCAAACCGGCCAATGGAAGTCGTTAAAAAGCTTAAAATGGTTCCTATTGCTTCGGCTTGTTTACTGGCGGCTAACATCAGTGCATTGCAATTGTCTTTATTTTTCATTAAAAATATTTCTTCAACTTTTTGAGAGTCAATGATGGCTTCATTGGTTTTTAGAAAAACTAAAATATCATTTAATAGGTCAGGATTATTAACTGCTCCTAGCATCAAGAGATTAAAGCCAGCTTGATTTTTTAAAAGAAACATACCAGTTATTTTTTCAATGATAAAATTTTTACGGCGTAAATCTAAGCGGATGATTAAACGGAGACCTTGCATGATCTCCGCAGAATATTCACTGCTAATTTTTAACTGTCGCGTCAAATAATCGATGAATGCTAAGCAATTCTTAGTAAAAATTTTATTTTTGCTTATTTTTTTGTAATAATTTGGAAATCTTGTACTTAACTCTACTAATTGTTCTAATAAATCAGAAAATCTTTCTTCTTTAAAAAATTTGGAAATAAGTTCCGCAGGCGCATGAGTGGGATTTTTTTTAAGGAATAGATTATAACAAGCGCTATCTAGTAAGGTATTTATTTCTGGGGTTTTGAAATAATTCTGATCTAATAAAGCATTGAAAAATGTTTGGTAGATTTTTTCCCAATCAACATTAACAATATTAAAAAGCATAGGATTTTTTTTATCATGAAATACTTTAAAATAATTTATCCAATGGTTCGGATGGTTGGGAATTTCGTTGATATAATTGGGTAAAAAACGTTTAATCAAGCTAATGATCTTTTCTCTCATTTGCAAGCCCAAACCATTTTTATTGTTTTGCTCAATCTCTAATTCCGGAATGAACTCCATAAACGCAGCTATGAGTAAACAAGGTAGATGATAGGGTGTAAATTTTTTATGAAATACTTGTTGCAAGGCACATCTAATCGTAATATCAGATAAAGCACCGACATAACGGTCAGAAAAATTGGCATTTACGCCTAGGCCATCGATGGCTGCAATGACATTGATGCGATTCCGGGCATGAACTTCGGGAACTTGAAGATTTTCAGGATTTTTATCAGCGAGAAGCACTGTAGCGACTTCTTCGACCAAATTTCTGCGTACGATACAAAGTAGCTCTGGTAAATTGCGTGGCTTGTAAAAAGAGTCGGCGATAATGTTAACGCGGTCATGAAAACCTTCGAGGCATTGATCGATTTCTTCAGTTAATTTAGTCGTGATTGCCAGAAAATTATCCGACGAGAGTTTGCCTAATTTTGCGTCTAAATTTCCTTTTAAGCGATGAAAAATAAGTTGCAATTGTTCTCGTAGTAGAAATTTTCCATGATAATCGGACGCGCTACTTAAATGCTTATCAAGAATATCGTCCGCTAATGTATTATCGACTTCGCGCATAATGATTTGTAAATCGTGTAACCAATTCTTATCTAAAAGAGGTAATTTAGAAATATCAATGACTGGGGTAGGTTGATATGCAAACACAAGATCGGTATTAAAAGCAGGATCGACTGGATAATTCTTCAACATTTAGTTTCCCTCTATGTTACGAATAAAAAATTAATTATTTTAAATAATTCATAGTTTATTATGCTTGTTATTTTGTTAGAAATAAAAATAAGAATATCAGCTCAATTTCTACTTCACAATAGCGCTAAGATTAAATAAAATAATTTAGATTTTTTTATTTTTAATAATTACTAATTAAGGAATAAATAAGATTAGAAAAAATTCAATTGCGAAGAGTATCTTTTAAATTGACCAAGTTTGTTGTAAGTAAGCGCCTTGCCAAAATTGCCATTCACACAACGTGGCTTGTCTAAAGGCGTTTAACATTTTTTGTTGACATGCAACGCTTGCATGTACTGCAAGATCGTTAAGTGTTGCTATCATTAGATCGACGGAATGATTAAATTCCTGACTGGAATATAAATCGATCCATTCTTGATAAGGATTATGAGGAATTTTTTTAGCAAACGCACGTTTTCCTACCTGTTGATAAACCCAAAAACACGGCAATAAACTGGCGACGGCTTCTTCGACTGTGGCGGTGCTCGCCATACGTAACAAATAATTGGTATACATAAAACAAAAGGGACTTTGTTTGTTAGGGATAGAAGGAGTGGTAACATATTTTTTTAGAATGTTTACATGCAGATCACGTTCAGATTTAAGTGCATTCATGGCAAATTGCATAAATAATTCAGTTTGTTGATCGTGTGGCAGTCGTGTTGCGGTAAGTGCGAGTGCTTTAGAAAAATCTGCGAGATATAAGGCATCTTGTTTTAAATAAAAGATAAATTTTTCTAAAGCTAAATTACCTTGCGCCAGCTCTTGATTAAAAGGATGCTGATAGATTTTTGGCATGATGTCGGCTACAGAGGCTTTTAGTTCATTAAACATGTTGTTTTACCTGTTCTAAAAAATAAAAGTGATGTACGGGCCCTTGCCCATGGCCTAGTGTTAAACCTTTTGCGGCTAAAATACATTGCGTTAAATAATGTTTAGCTTTAACAATGGCGTGATATAAATCCTCACCTTGAGCTAAATACGAAGCGATCGCAGCCGATAACGTGCAACCGGTGCCATGCGTATTTTTAGTGTTTATACGTTGCGTATCAAATCGGTGCATTTGTTGTTGTGGATAATCATAAAAAAAATCGGGTGAATGTGGGGTTTTTAAATGTCCCCCTTTCAGCAATACCGAAACTTTATAACGTCTCGCGAGGAGTAGGGCAGCATCTTGCATGCAGCGCTCGTCGTTAATATTAATTGATAAGATCGATTCGGCTTCTGGAATATTGGGCGTTATCAGTGTTGCTAATGGGAATAAATCTTTCACTAATGCTTGTATTGCTTCTGGTTTTAACAGGCTATGACCTGTTTGGGAAATCATGACTGGATCAAGCACAATAAAGCGAGGTTGATATTTTTTTAAGTTAGCGGCGACTAAATGAATAATGTCTTCATGATAAAGCATGCCGAGTTTAACGGCATCTATAGATAAATCAGTAAATACGGCATCGATTTGTTGCTGAATAAAAGCTAATGGAATTTCTTGTATCGCGGTAACGGATTGTGTGTTTTGTGCGACAAGGATGGTAATGATACTCGCTGCATAGCTGCCGGTGGCTGAAATCGCTTTGATGTCGGCTTGTATGCCAGCGCCACCGGAAGGATCGGTCCCAGCCATAGTGACGACTTGAGCTAACGATGCGTTACGCGTTGGCATAGCGATGTTGCAAGATAGCTTGCTCGAATTGTTGACTCATGACACGCGGATCCGGTGCTGAAAAAATAGCCGATGCCACGGCCACGCCTGCCACGCCCGTTGCTAATACCGATTGAACATTTTGACAATTGATGCCGCCAATGGCGACGACTGGCGCCTCCAGAGCATCATTAATAATTTTTAAACCTGAAATACCGAGCGGAGGTGTGACATAGTGCTTGGTAGCCGTTGCAAAGACCGGGCCTACGCCAAAATAATCGCAATCATAATGACAACATTGTTGTGCTTGTTGAATATTTTCAATCGTGAGACCAATAATTTTTCTACCGCCTAATTGTTTACGCACCGCAGCATATGGTTTATCTGTTTGGCCAATGTGTACGCCATCGGCACCAATGGCGAGCGCAATATCCGCATCATCATTGATGATTAAACGAATTCGCCGCGGACGTAAGTAGCGTAATAGTTGTTTGCCGGTGCGGATGATGGTTTCTGGGGGTTGATTTTTCATCCGTAGTTGCACGAAATTAATACCCGTATCCACCACTTCCTCAATGGCATCAATAATGGGTAATGGCGCACAGACTTGATCATCGAGAATCAAATAGTAAGAGTAATCAATATTCATACGGTAATATCCGTTTTAAGTAAGGGTTGTAAATCTTTTTTTTGTACAGCATAAAAACTGTCGAGTAGCTGATTATAAAAACTTCCCGGGCCATGGGATTTTTTTTCGGCAACTTCACTCACCAGTCCCATCCAGGCCATAGCATGAACACACGCGTTAAATCGATCCGGATTCACCGCTAAAAAACAGGCAATCATTGCGGTTAAGGAACATCCCATGCCAACGACTTTAGTGAGTAGCGGTGTTCCATAATCCAATGCAACAACCATCGACTCACTGACAATAAAATCGATTTTGCCACTGACGACGACGATACATTGATATTGTTGCGCTAAGTTTTGCGCGGAAGTAACGGCATTGTGACTGGCTTGCGTGCTATCGACACCTTTGGTGGTGATGGAGGTATCTAGCAATGCCATAATTTCTGAGGCATTGCCACGGATGACGTTAACGCCGCGCTTGATGATGTTTAAAGCCGCAGTGGTGCGATAGCTGCTGGCACCTGCACCGACTGGATCAAAGACAATAGGGATGTTACGTTTTAAAGCAGCTTGTTGTGCGATTTCTATAGAAGCAAGCCAAGTTTTATCGAGCGTGCCGATATTAATGACTAAGGCTTGTGCCAATTGGATAATCTCTGCTAATTCTTCTTCGGCATGCGCCATAATCGGCGCAGCACCTAATGCCAATAAGATATTAGCCGTGGTCGGCATAACGACCAAATTGGTGATATTGTGGATTAAAGGTTGGGTTTGCCGGATTAAATCGACGTCTCGGAATAGCGATGCTAAGGTGAACGCGTTACTCGATGGTGACGCTAATTTATCTAAACAATTTTTTATTTTCAATGTACTTCTTCCTACGCAGGTATTAGCCCGATCAGGTTATAAGGGTTGAATGGGAACATTCTCTCAGCCTTAAAAAGGCACCCCTGGAGTTGGTTCCATTAGACAGCAATTAGTGCGTCGGATCAAGTGACTTCTCTTACTCGTCATTGCGAGCGCGCAAAATATTACTCGTCATTGCGAGCACCGTAGGTGCGCGGCAATCTAGACATTCGCTCGCCATGACGGGCAGTTTACTGCTATAGTTTGGCTATGGAAAATCAAACGCTTAAGTCGATATGTGAAGCCGCTATTCTTGCCGCCGGTGAGCCAGTGAGTATCGAGCGCCTGTTGGATTTATTTAGCCCAGAAGAGCGGCCGAGCAAATCGAATCTGAAGAAAATTTTGCTGGAATTAACCGAAGATTATCAAGGCCGCGGTATCCAATTAAAACAATTGGCCAGTGGTTATTGTTTCCAAACGGCGAGTGCGCTTAATGTTTGGGTCAAGCGACTCTGGCCAGAAAAACCACCCCGATATTCACGTGCCTTCTTAGAAACCTTAAGTATCATCGCTTACAAGCAACCTGTGACACGCGGCGACATTGAAGCGATACGCGGTGTGGCGGTGAATCCAACTATTATTAAAACTTTATTGGAGCAAGAATGGATACAGGTGGTGGGGCAACGTGAGGTTCCCGGACGACCTAATCTGTATGCGACGTCGACATTATTTCTCGATCATTTTGGCTTAAAAGAGTTAGCGGAATTGCCGCCTTTTCCTTTGCCTGGGATCATCGAACCTACAGAGGTTCCATCCGCTACTGATAATGAATCGAATGCTGCGCTTGATGTCCTTGAAAATTAGACTAATAATCACGCAGGTTATGTAAATGCTTTATTCTTTTGAAGATAGACATCCAACCTTATTAGGCGAAGATATTTTTATTGCTGAGAGTGCGGATGTCATTGGCTCAGTGATTATCCATAATCATGTCATTATCTTACCGCATGCTGTCGTTCGTGCGGATAATACCGCGATAGAAATTGGCGAAAATACCAATATTCAAGACGGCGCGGTGTTGCATACCGATCCGGATATGCCGATGCAAGTCGGTAGAAATGTAACGATTGCTCATCATGCCATGGTGCATGCGCGTGCGCTGGGCGATTATTCAGTGGTGGCGATTGGCGCTAAGATATTGAATAACGCCGTGATTGGTAAACATTGTTTGATTGCCGCGAATGCCATGGTGTTAGAGAATCAGCATATTCCCGATGGCTCCTTGGTGATGGGTTCACCAGGAAAAATAAAACCATTGTCCCCACAACAAATAGCCGATATGCAATGGTATGCACAACATTACGTAGAAAAGATTCATCGTTATCAAAAAGGTCTTAAACGATTTGAACCCCAACTGAGCGTGAATTAATAATAGTATTATGCGTTTGTGTGTAAGTGGTAACCGCGGTGAGTATTAATAATATGGCAATAAATATTCTGGCTAACATGTCACTCCTGTAACAAACTTTTCATCCTGAAAATATTTTTAAGTATACCATTAAATCACTGTTGACAAAAAATAATGCTTGAAAACGAAAAAAAATCAGCAAAAAAGTTTAATTTAGCATAACATGCGAGGATTAATAGGTTATTTGCATGAATGAAAAAATCCAAAAAGTATTGGCCAATTTAGGCGTTGGATCGCGCCGTGAAATAGAACGCTGGATACGCGAAGGTCGAATTCGTATTAATCAACAGGCCGCCAAGCTGGGTGATAGAATTGATTTGACGGCAAAAATTTTGCTAGATGGTAAGCCTGTACCTTTAATCCCCGCGACCGATTTTCAGCGTCGCGTGATGATCTATCATAAACCCGAAGGCGAGATCTGTGCACGTTCGGATCCGGATGGCCGGCCGACGGTATTTGAACACTTGCCGCGATTACGCGGTCAACGTTGGATTATGATCGGTCGTTTGGATATTAATACCTTAGGTTTATTAGTGTTTACCAATGATGGCGAATTAGCGCATCGTTTATCGCATCCTTCTTATGAAATTGAAAGAGAATATGCCGTGCGCGTGTTAGGTAAAGTCGATGAAAAAATTTTGCAGCGTTTAAAAAAAGGAGTGAAATTAGAAGATGGCATGGCAGCGTTTACGCGAATTGAAGAGCGTGGTGGATCGGGTGCCAATCATTGGTATCATGTGGTGCTGAAAGAAGGGCGTAACCGAGAAGTCAGACGTTTATGGGAATCGCAAGGCATTAATGTCAGTCGTTTGTTACGCGTACGTTTTGGCAATGTGACATTGCCAGAAGACTTGAGCCGTGGGCAACATCGCGAATTAAAAGCCGACGATATACAAAAATTAGCACGTTTAGTTGGGTTAACTTAAATTAGAGGGGATTTGATTATGAGAAAGAAAAAAATTTTGAACAAAAAAAAACCCAATGATATAAAAATAGTTTATGCATCAAAATCCGAAGTGGAAAAAGCAACAAAAAAATGCTTGAAAAAATATCCGGATGTGTTTAAAGAATTAGCAAAGCGTTAATTCATATGTATAAAATAAAAACGCTAACCATTGAGGAAGTTATTAAAGTCCACGATGATATTCTGAATAACTCAGGTGGTCTAGCGGGTATTTCCCTGCACAAATCCTTAGAAGCCGCATTAAACCGTGCTGAAAATTATTCATTCTATGAAGACGTTAATGATCTGTTTGAAATAGCATCTATATATTGTATTGCGATAGCCCAAGGTCATTTATTTAATGATGGAAATAAGCGTACTGCTTTTTCTGTCATGTATAATTTTTTAGAGATAAATGGCTATGAACTGGATGCAAAGTCAGAAGTTATAGTAGATATTATGTTGAAAGTCGCTGAAAAAAAATTAACTAAAAAAGAACTTGCAAAATGGATTAAAGAAAATGTCCTAAGCGGTATTGAGGGCATTGACTAAATAATGTATTTTAAGGACTGCGTAATTCTAGATGAGCGACATTAGCTTGATGTTCTGCAAATTCCACTAAGTTTTGTTGCAATGGCTTGGGTAGGGGTAATTGATAAATTTTATTTTTTAAACCCTCGCTCTTAAACTTGGAAAATATACTATGCTTACACCAATCTTGTAATGTTTTTATCTGGTAACGCCAAGCTTGTGTTTTATAATAATCAGTCGATATTATATCTCTACGTAGAAGTATACCGAGAAGTTTTATTTTTTGACTATTAGACCACATTACTTGAGCGTCCTTTTCTAGGCCTTCAATATGCAAAAAAAATTGATCGAGTATGGCTTCGCTCTTCGCGTGATTAGCAGGCGTCAATCCACAGTGTCTTAATAAGCTGCTTACGTTATTAAGGCTATTAGTATCTAAATTATCTAGCCTAAAAGTTGTTGTGCTCATGAGCAATACTCTGTTAATTGTGATGTCCATATTAACACATGGTTATTTTGCGGTAAATATGCTTTTTGATAAATATTTAATTCATTATGTCCCTAACTCTAGTTAATGAATTCCTCGTCGTCATAGTGCTAGAAAAAAGTACAAGTAATTTGTATTTGCCTGTAATTTAAGCGTATAATCGCCCAGTCTTTTTCCTGTGGTTTCATTAAAAGGCTTACAATCTGTGAGTAAACGACCCATTAATCTTAATTTATTGACGATTCGCTTTCCTATCACGGCGATCGTGTCGATCTTGCATCGAATTTCTGGTTTCTTCTTATTTTTAGTTATCCCGGTTTTTTTAGCTATCGTGGCGCTGACATTACAGAGCCCAGAGGCTTTTTTTACCGTGCATACCTGCTTTGCGCATCCCTTAACTAAATTGATCCTCTTAGCTTTTTTATTTGCTCTTTTTTACCATTTATTTGCCGGTATCCGCCACTTGTTTATGGACGGTGGAATTGGCGAAGAATTGAAGTCCGCGCGTTTTAGTGCCGGTTTGGTTATTGTGCTGGCGGTATTATTGACCGGTCTGATGGGGGTTTATTTATGGTAAAAAAATTAACCAATGTAACCAGTCTGAGCGGTAACGGCATGCGTGATTGGTTAATTCAACGAACTACTTCGGTTATTTTGGCCGCTTATATTATTTTTTTGTTGGTGTTTATTCTTTGTCACCAGCCCCTGGATTATGTGACTTGGCAGAGTTTATTCAGTCATTTCGGTATGCGTTTGTTTAGCAGTTTATTTTTATTAAGTTTATTTTGGCATGCATGGATCGGCATGTGGACGATAGTGACGGACTATATTAAATCGGCGGGTTTACGTTTAATTAGTCAACTCATCATTATCATTGCGCTATTCCTCTATTTTATTTGGGGTTTAGTGATTTTCTGGGGCACACATCTATGACCTTACCCACCTACACATTTGATGCGGTAATCGTTGGTGCCGGCGGTGCGGGTATGCGTGCTGCATTACAATTGGCTCATTCTGGCCAGAAAGTTGCGCTGATTTCAAAAGTATTTCCAACGCGTTCGCATACGGTTTCGGCGCAAGGCGGAATTACCTGCGCTTTAGGTAATGCGCATGCAGATGACTGGCGTTGGCATATGTACGATACGGTTAAAGGTTCTGATTATTTGGGTGATCAAGATAGTATTGAATACATGTGCAAAACCGGTCCCGAAGCGGTGTATGAGTTAGAACATATGGGCTTACCGTTTTCGCGCATGGACTCTGGAAAAATCTATCAACGTCCTTTTGGCGGTCAATCCAAAAACTTTGGTGGTGATCAAGCGGCACGTACCTGCGCTGCGGCGGATAGAACCGGTCACGCCTTATTACATACTCTGTATCAGCAAAACTTAAAAGCCAAAACACATTTTTTTAGTGAATGGTATGCTATAGATTTGGTTAAGACACCGCAAGGTCATGTCGCCGGATTGACTGCTTTATGTATTGAAACCGGTGAAGTGGTTTTTTTTCACTCGCGTGCAACTATTTTAGCGACCGGTGGTGCAGGGCGGATTTTCCAGTCGACGACCAATGCCATGATTAATACCGGTGATGGAATTGGTATGGCCTTACGCGCCGGCTTTCCGGTTCAAGATATGGAAATGTGGCAATTTCATCCGACGGGGATAGCCGGTGCCGGTGTATTAGTGACCGAGGGTTGTCGCGGTGAAGGTGGATATCTGATTAATAAAAATGGCGAACGTTTTATGGAACGTTATGCGCCGCATGCGAAAGATTTAGCTTCGCGCGATGTCGTGGCGCGCGCCATGGCTTTAGAATTACGTGCCGGGAACGGATTTAATCCAGAAGGGATCGATTATTTAAAATTAAAACTCGATCATCTAGGCGCCGATATCATTAAAAAACGTTTACCAGGAATTCGGGAATTGGCGATGACGTTTGCGCATGTGGATCCGATTACCACACCTATTCCTGTTGTTCCTACCTGTCATTATATGATGGGTGGAATACCCACCAATGTTCATGGCCAAGTTATTACGGTTGATATCGAAGGTCAGGATCAAGTGGTTGAAGGCTTATACGCTGCCGGTGAGTGTGCTTGTGTTTCCGTGCATGGTGCGAATCGCTTGGGCGGTAATTCTTTGCTGGATTTAATTGTATTTGGCCGCTCCGCCGGTTTACATGTCGGCGAGTCCTTAATCCAGGATTTACCGTTGCTCAACATTACGCAGGATGATTTAGATGTGGCCTTAAGTCGATTGAACCGTTGGGAACAATCTAAACAAGGAGAAAGCTTGGTCGAAATTCGGCATGCCATGCAAAAAATTATGCAAACCGATTTTGGTGTGTTTCGAACGGCGAAATATATGGAAGAAGGCTTAGTCAAATTAAAACAATTGCAAGAACGTTTAAAGCACGCCGTGTTGACCGATCATAGTCAAGTTTTTAATACTGCTCGTATAGAAGCCTTAGAGCTCGATAACCTGATGGAAGTAGCCTATGCTTCAGCCATATCGGCGTTAACGCGTGAAGAAAGTCGTGGCGCGCATAGTCGTGAAGATTATCCGAAACGAGATGATGAAAATTGGTTAAAACATTTACTATACTTTTCTAAAGCGGATACCATAGGATTTAGACCGGTTAATCGTAAACCTATGACGGTACCGCCGATGGAACTTAAAGACCGAAATTATTAATATAGCATCTTCGTCTTTTACTAGATTTCATTACACTCATTTAATTAGGCTAAATTATGCAATTTTCTATTTATCGATATGATCCTGAGATCGACAAAAAGCCTTATATGCAGGATTACACGCTGGAGATCGCAGCCGGTAAAGATATGATGTTACTGGAAGCCTTGGAATGTTTGAAAGAGCAAGATCAAAGCTTGAGCTTCCGTCGTTCTTGCCGCGAAGGTGTGTGTGGGTCAGACGGCATGAATATTAACGGCAAAAATGGTTTGGCCTGTATCACGCAGGTTTCATCCTTACGTTCACCGATCGTTTTAAGACCGCTGCCGGGCCTGCCCGTAATACGGGATTTAGTGGTGGACATGGAACCCTTTATTCGTCAATACGAAAAAGCCCAGCCCTATCTTATCAATGATAAAGAACCACCCGCCAAAGAGCGTTTACAATCACCCGAGGAGCGTGAAAAGTTAGACGGGCTTTACGAATGTATTTTATGCGCTTGTTGTACCAGCGCTTGTCCTTCTTATTGGTGGAATCCGGATAAATTTTTGGGGCCAGCAGCCCTATTGTGGCTTTGTCGTTTCTTGGTAGATAATCGCGACGATGCCAAAGAGCAACGTTTAGCGGAATTAAATGATCTATTTAGTTTATTTCGTTGTCGGACTATTATGAATTGTACCACGGTCTGTCCTAAGGGTCTTAACCCAGCTAAGGCGATAGGCCATATACGTTCAGAACTTTTAAAAGAAGAAGTGTGAAATTTTCAATAGGTAAAATTCAACATCATGACTGAGCAATTAAAATCGGCGCAGGCCTTACAGCAAAATTCCTATCTATTTAGTGGCAATGGCACTTATTTAGAAACCCTCTATGAGCAGTATCTGCACGACCCGAGTCAACTCAGTGCTGAGTGGCAAACCTATTTCAGTCAACTGAGTGATAAAGAAAACGATGTTTCGCATGCCGATATTCGCACCTATTTCACTGAGTTAGCACAACGTCCGGTCGGGAGTCGTAAAACCAACGAGACCAGCGATTTACAGTATAAACTGCTAGGATTAATTGATGCCTATCGCCGTTATGGCCATTATCAAGCACATTTGGATCCCTTAGCATTAGCAGCAAAACGAGAAGTAGTCGATTTGAGTTTAGAAAACCATGATATTAGTGCGCAAGATTTGACGCGCATTGTTAATCTGAATGGCTTACTTGGTTTACAAAGTGTTACCGCAGAAAGTTTACTGGCGCAGCTTAAAAAGATCTATTGCAGTAGCATCGGCTTTGAATATGAACATATTACTGATCATGCGCAGCGGTCTTGGCTGCAAGATCGGATTGAATCGGTGGCGGGTAAACCCAATTTCTCTGCGCAGGTTAAGAAAACTATTTTAAAAGGTTTAATCCAGGCCGATGGTTTAGAAAAATTTCTCGGCAATAAATTTGTCGCACAAAAACGTTTTTCTTTGGAAGGCGGTGACGGTTTAATTCCTTTGCTGGAAGAATTAGTCGCGCACGCCAGTGCCGCTTCGGTGCAAGAAATCGTCATTGGTATGGCGCATCGTGGCAGATTAAACGTACTGATTAATATTTTAGGTAAATCGCCGGCTAAATTATTCGAAGAATTTGCCGGTAAGTTAACCCAAGAAAATCGTTCTGGCGATGTCAAATACCACAAAGGTTTTGCTGCCGATATAAAAACCGACCATGGTGTGATGCATATCGCTATGGCGTTTAATCCTTCACATCTAGAAATTGTTAATCCGGTGGTGGAAGGTTCGGTACGTTCACGTCAAGAACGTCGAGAAGATAGTAGTAGAAAACAAGTGCTACCGTTACTGATTCATGGTGATGCGGCTTTTTCTGGTCAGGGCATCGTGATGGAAACTTTCGAATTATCGCAAACCGAAGCCTACGGTACCGGTGGGACTTTACATATCGTCCTGAATAATCAACTTGGATTTACCACTGATCCGCAGAATGCACGTTCCAGTTGGTATTGTACCGATCCGGCTAAAATAGTCGATGCACCGATTTTTCATGTCAATGGCGATGATCCCGAAGCGGTATTATTTACCTTACAACTCGCGTTTGATTTTCGGCAAACCTTTAAAAAAGATGTGGTGATTGATTTAGTCTGTTATCGCCGTCACGGTCATAATGAAGCCGATGAACCTGCTGCAACACAACCGTTAATCTATCAAACCATTAAACAATTACCGACCGCAAAACAGCAGTATGCCGATGTCTTAATTAGTCAGAATATTGTCAGTGCTGAAGAAGTGCAACTATGGTCTGATGAGTATAGAAATCGCTTAGATAATGGGCAACCCGTGGTGCAACGCCTTACCAGCGATTACGAAAATCCGTTTCGTATCGATTGGCGTCCTTATCGTTATCAAGATTGGCGGCCACCTGTGGATACCGCGGTGAATTTAGATGACCTTAAAAAATTAGCCACGCAAATAGAAACCTTGCCGCAAGGTTTTGTATTGCAACCGCAAGTCGCCAAAATTATGCAAGATCGACGTAAAATGACCGAAGGTCAATTGCCGTTAAATTGGGGTTATGCGGAAACCATGGCCTACGCTACGTTATTGCAAGAAGATTACCAAGTACGCCTGTCAGGTCAAGACAGTGAACGTGGAACCTTTTTCCATCGTCATGCGGTGTTACATGATTTTAATACCAATCAAACTATCGTGCCTTTAGCGCAGCTCGCTAAAAATCACTATGCGTTTACCGTGATTGATTCAATACTCTCAGAAGCTGCTGTGATGGGTTTTGAATATGGTTATGCTATTTCTAATCCGAACAGTTTAGTGATTTGGGAAGCGCAATACGGCGACTTTGTTAACGGCGCGCAAGTGGTTATCGATCAGTTTTTAAGTTCCTCGGAACAAAAATGGGGCAGACTGTGTGGTTTAGTGTTATTTCTACCGCATGGTTATGAAGGTTCAGGTCCTGAACATACCTCAGCGCGTTTAGAACGTTTCTTACAGCTGTGCGCACAAGACAACATGCAAGTCTGCGTGCCTAGTACGCCGGCGCAGATTTTCCATTGTTTACGACGACAAATGTTACGACCGTATCGAAAACCTTTGATCTTGATGACACCGAAAAGTTTGTTACGCCATAAATTAGCGGTATCGACTTTGCAAGAGTTAAGCAGCGGTGGTTGGCAATCGATTATTTCTGACAGTGAAGTTGAGAACAAAAAAGTAAAACGTGTCGTTTTATGTAGTGGTAAAGTTTATTATGATTTACTCGAACAACGTCGCGCACAAAAACGCGAAGATATTGCACTGATACGTATCGAACAACTGTATCCTTTTCCAGACATAGAATTGATTGCTGAACTAAAACGATATTCTAAAGTAAAAGATATTGTATGGTGCCAAGAAGAATCTAAAAACCAAGGCGCATGGTATTGTATCCAACACCATCTTGTTTCGTGTCTAGCAAAAACTCAAACTTTGCGTTATGTGGGTAGAGCCGCTTCCGCAGCGCCTGCGGTGGGTTCGCCTTTAGTGCATGCAGAAGAACAACAAACATTGGTTAAAGAAGCTTTAACCTAGACGAATAAGCGCTACGCGCTTGGTATGACGACAAAAATAAAGCAAAAGACGAAGGCTAATTTTAATGAGAGGAATCCAGAGATGAATATTGAAGTAAAAGTTCCCATGTTACCTGAATCGGTTGCTGATGCGACCGTGGTCACGTGGCATAAAAAACCAGGTGAAATGGTTAAACGGGACGATAATTTAGTGGATCTGGAAACCGATAAAGTTGTTTTAGAAGTACCGGCACCCGCCGACGGTGTGATGGGTGACATTATAAAACAAGCAGGAACTGTGGTTAAAGCGGGTGAAATTTTAGCGCATCTAGATACTGACAAGGAAGCTAGTATGAAAACTGAGAAACCTTCTGCATCTCCATCTCCATCTGCTGCGACACCCGTCGCAGAAAAAACTAAAACCGCCGATAGCGGTGCCAATTTGGCAGGCCCTGCGGCAAGACGCAGCGCTGCTGAGCAAGATTTACCTTTAGAAAATATTCAGGGTAGTGGGAAATCGGGTCGTGTGACACGAGCTGATGTATTGCAACAAGCACATGCACCGGCGGCGCCCACACCCCATCTTTCCAGTCGTATCGCTGACGTGCCTGCGCCGGCTACACATACCAATAGTGAACGTTTGGAAAAACGTGTGCCCATGACACGATTACGTGCGCGTATCGCTGAGCGGCTCGTGGCAGCACAGCATAATGCCGCTATTTTAACGACATTTAATGAAATTAATCTGCAAAAGGTAATCGAACTGCGCAGTATTTATAAGGATAGTTTTGAAAAGAGACACGGCACACGTTTAGGCTTTATGTCCTTTTTTACTAAGGCAGTCATAGAAGCATTAAAGCGTTTTCCAGCAGTGAATGCATCCATTGATGGTAATGATGTGGTTTATCATAGTTATTTTGATATCGGTATTGCCGTCTCGACCGATCGCGGCTTGGTGGTGCCTATTTTACGCGATGCGGATCGTTTATCGTTTGCCGATATAGAAAAAACCATTGCTAATTATGGACGTAAAGCCAAAGATAATCAGATCGCCATTGAAGACATGACCGGCGGTACCTTCACCATTACCAATGGCGGAGTTTTCGGCTCGCTATTAGCTACACCGATCATTAATCCTCCGCAAAGTGCGATACTCGGAATGAATAAAATAGAGGAACGACCTGTGGCGGAAAACGGCCAGGTAGTCATTAGACCGATGATGTATGTTGCTTTATCCTATGATCATCGTATTATTGACGGCAAAGAATCAGTAAGCTTTTTAAAAACCATTAAAGAGTTACTTGAAGATCCATCCCGTTTATTAATTGATGTTTAGTGATACGCACAATAAGTTGATGATGAGTAATTTGTTACCATTATTTTTAAAAAAACTTACTCATAGCAATGGGATTTTTGACAAGGCGCCGTGAGAATGAGCAACCGGAATGTATTCAAGATACATGAGGATTGCGAGTTGAGCGGCAACGCAGACAAAAATTCAAGTGCGAAGAGTATAATAGTTAGGAGAAAAAGAAATCCATGAATCTACATGAATACCAAGGTAAAGAACTATTTAGCGAATATGGTTTACCCGTACCTTTAGGTAAGCCCGCTAGCACAGTCGAAGAAGCCTTGGTCGCTGCCGAAGCGTTAGGTGGAAATGCATGGATGGTCAAAGCGCAAGTGCATGCTGGTGGCAGAGGTAAGGCCGGTGGTGTGAAATATGTTACCAGTAAAGAAGCGGTAGCAGCAGAAACTAAACGTCTACTCGGTCGACGGTTGGTGACTTTTCAAACCGATGAGCACGGTCAACCGGTTAATCAAGTACTGATTGCACAACCTTGTGATATAGCACGCGAATTATATTTAGGTGCGGTGCTAGATCGCAGTACCCGGCGTGTCGTCATCATGGCGAGTACCGAAGGGGGTGTTGAAATTGAAAAGGTGGCGGAAGAAACACCGGAAAAAATATTAAAAGTCACTATAGATCCTTTGCTAGGAATAATGCCTTATCAAGCCCGCGAAATTGGTTTTAAATTACAGTTAACAGCTAATCAATTAAAGGAATTTACGCAAATTTTATTAGGTCTGGGAAAGATGTTTGTCGAGCGCGATCTCAGTTTAGTAGAAATTAATCCTTTGATTATCGATAAAAATGATCATGTGATCTGTTTAGACGCTAAAGTAGTGGTCGATGATAATGCTTTATTTCGCCAAGCACAGTTACGTGCGATGCGTGATCCTTCTCAAGAAGATGAACGCGAAAATCGTGCCCACGATTGGGAATTAAACTATATCGCCTTAGACGGTGATATCGGTTGTATGGTGAATGGTGCCGGTTTAGCCATGGCGACAATGGATTTAATTAAATTACACGGTGGTAATCCTGCTAATTTCTTAGATGTCGGTGGTGGTGCTACACAAGAACGTGTTACGGAAGCATTTAAGATCATTTTATCCGATGAAAAAGTCAAAGGGATATTAGTTAACATTTTTGGTGGTATCGTCCGCTGTGACATGATTGCTGATGGAATTATCGGCGCGGTCAAAGAGGTAGGTATTAAAATTCCGGTGGTAGTGCGTTTGGAAGGTAATAATGCGGATTTGGGTGCAAAAAAGTTATCTGAAAGCGGCTTAAATATCATTGCAGCGACTAGTTTAACCGGTGCAGCAGAACAGATAGTGACAGCCGTTAAATCTCCACAGACGGCTTAATGTAAAATAAAACATATTTTCTTTAAAGGTTAAACCTATGAGTATATTAATCGACAAAAAAACAAAAGTCATTTGTCAGGGCTTCACCGGGAAACAAGGAACATTTCATTCAGAGCAAGCCATAGCTTATGGAACACAGATGGTCGGTGGAGTGACACCCGGAAAAGGTGGATCACAACATTTAGATTTACCGGTGTTTAATACCGTAGCCGATGCGGTGGCTGAAACTGCTGCGAATGCCAGTGTCATTTATGTACCGGCGCCTTTTTGTAAAGATTCCATTATTGAAGCCGCCGATGCGGGTATTTCATTAATTGTCTGTATTACCGAAGGCATACCGGTACTCGATATGTTAGATGTGAAGGTTTACCTAGAAAATAATACCGATGCGCGCTTAATAGGACCGAATTGTCCAGGTGTGATTACACCAGGCCAATGTAAAATTGGCATCATGCCAGGTTATATTCACCAACCTGGTCGAATTGGTATTGTGTCACGTTCTGGTACTTTAACCTATGAAGCGGTTAAACAAACAACGGACTTGGGTTTAGGCCAAAGTACTTGTGTCGGTATTGGTGGTGATCCGATTCCTGGGATGAACTTTGTCGATGTATTGCGTTTGTTCCAAGAAGATCCACAAACCGAAGCCATACTCATGGTCGGTGAAATCGGTGGCACGGCTGAAGAAGAAGCGGCGGATTTTATTAAAACCTATGTTACTAAACCCGTGGTCGCTTATATTGCCGGCGTGACAGCACCCGCTGGAAAACGTATGGGTCATGCTGGTGCGATTATTTCTGGAGGTAAAGGAACTGCCGCTGAAAAATTTAAGGCCTTAGAAGCCGCAGGTGTTCATACCGTGAAATCACCTGCTGATATGGGTAAAATGGTTGCTCAATTATTATGATCAATTTTTAATGATGGTAATGGCAAACCAAAATTCAAGATCGTCGATTATATTATTGCCGATGCCGAAGAAAAAGGTTTATTAAAAGCGGGCGGAACAATAGTTGAAAATACATCCGGAAATACCGGCGCCGCTATCGCCATGTTAGCGGCGGTCCGCAGTGAAAGTGGCTGCTGAATTAACCGAGCCTGCTACCATCGTCACTATTTTACCGGATAGCGGTATTAAATATCTCAGCAAAATCTATAATGATGATTGGATGCAAACGCATATTTTTCATGATTAAAGCGGACTTAAAATTGATTTATTAAGCAAAATAGCTCGCTGAACTGGGTGAAGTGCTCAAACCAGAATAATCATTGCATTGACGATTAAATTTTATAATCTCAGCGGCTTCGTGTAATGCTGCTTTACATTCTTCTTTATCGTTAGCATCAAAAAAATGCACGCCTAATGTCCTTTTCCATTTTGCTTGCATGGTTTGCGCCTCAGCACCAAAGAGCTCTTCCATGCGTTGATAAGCGATGCTGCTTTGCTTGCCAGAGCGTATGCGTTGTAAAAGTTCTCTACGGGCCTCGCTTTTCTCTTCATATTCTCTTTGACTTTTATTCCATAGCAAGAAGCATTTATTTTTATATTCAACCATGCTTGGATCCTCTTGAATTTGATAAAGTCGTGTTAAAAGTTGTTGTAAAAAATCTAGATCTGCTGCGTATTTAGACTGCAAATCGGGTGGTAATTTTTTTAATATCAGCTTCGCTACATTCAGAGGTTTGCCGATATATTCATTATTAAAAAATTGATAAAAAGCTCGATGAATATCTTGCCTAGTATTTTCTTTCCGTACATAGATCATTAAATTATCTTTAATAAATTCTTTTATAGCAAGGATGTTGTATTCCACAACGGCAGATTGGCAGGCTATTGAAAATTTTTTTCGATATTCAAGTGATCTTAAATGTGTTTCGAAAAAATTTTTTAGATGGTCTAAATTCAGTGGTTTTTTCGTTAAGCTTTGTATGGCAAGAAATTGAAATAAATTTATTGGATAGATATCATATTGTTCTTGTATCTGTGTTAATAAGAGTAAATCCGAGTTATCTGCAGTGGGTTTATTTTCTTTTATAGCGTCATCATTCATTTCAGATTCATTAGCGTTAAAAACGGAGATAATTAATTGATCGATCAGATTTGTCCATTGTTCTTCTGGGCACAGACTAAGGAAATAGTGAATAGTTTGCTCAAAGTTTTTACCATAGACTAAGAATTTTTCAAAAAAACTATATCTTTTGGGTTCATCAAGTTCTAGTAAGTATGACGTTAAGATCGGATGTTGAGATTCAAGTAATTGGTTAATTAATGTGTGTATGAAGATAGGAGAAAAAATTATTCTGGAGTTGCGCGATAAGATAAATTCTAGCAATTGCTCAATGACATATGCATTTAAAAAGTTATTTAAGCCAAATTTCCGAATGAGCAACTTATCCTCACACTCTTGGATAGCCAATTGAAAAACTGTCGCTTGATTGGCCATTAAAGATTCATCGGACAGTGATAAAATAAGGCTTAATTTATCTTCTAGTAGAAATTTATCTTTTAGTCGCGCACACCATTTTAAGTTTTGTGAAGAGCAATTACAGGCGTTTAAAGTGCTAAAATACTGGAGATAAAATTTAGTTGGAATACGCTGCAGAACTTCTTTTAAAATAGATGTCTGTTTATTATCAGGATCAAATTGATCAAAAATTAAAATTAAAAGTTCTAAAGTGATTGTTTTATTTTCTCGAGTAAAAATTTTGCTAATAATTTCTCTGGCTATTTTTTTTTCTGTAACTGTGCAAACATTTTTTTCAAAAATAGATAATAAAGTTGGAAATTTTTCCCATGGGAAATGGGAACAACCCGAGCGTTTCAACTTATCAATAAAGTCGCGGCACCTAAAATAAAAATTACTCGGAGTTTTAAAAAAGGGTAGCCAATAACGGATTAATAAAATCCATCGTTTCGGTATCAGTTGATCTAAATAGTCTAAATGCATATGCGCTCCTTATCCTGGAGTTTGATTGATTTGAAGGATAATCCTTATCTATCAAGGTTAAAGTATAACAAAAATTAAATAAATTAGATATTTTTATAAAGAAATTAAAAATAAAACAAAATTAAAAAATAAAAATGACTTATTTAATTAAAGATATTGTAGAATGTGTTTTTTTAAACATTACTCATAAGTGAATTTTAATTTTATTTAAAAGGTATAATCTATGTCAAAAAATATTAGTTTTGCAACCGACTATAATAATTCCACGCACTTACTCTGTTTGTTCTTTGGATTTAAAAAGTTAAAAGAATTAAAACCTCTGGATATATATTCAGAACAATTTGAAGAAAAATTAAATGATATACAAGAAAATTTTGACTGCGCCTTAGAAAAGTGGGGCAAAAAAATTGAAAAACATACTCGAGAAGATAAATTGAGTTTATTGGAACGCACGGTAAAAAGCTTAGTTTATTATAGTAGTCCCTTTTTTAGGAATGATACCCATCAAGAAGATCAAGCAACCTATACGCAAAAATTTAAGTATTAGCAATAGCGTAAGCGTTAATCATATTAAACATTAAACAAAAAATGCATCACATCGCCGTCTTTGACCAGATAGGTTTTACCTTCTAAGCGCCATTTGCCGGCTTCTTTCGCGCCTTGTTCGCCTTGATAGCGTAGGAAGTCATCGTAACTGATGACTTCAGCGCGGATGAAGCCTTTTTCAAAATCGGTGTGGATACAGGCGGCGGCTTGTGGTGCAGTGGCGCCTTTATGTACGGTCCAAGCACGGACTTCTTTCACGCCTGCAGTAAAATAGGTTTGTAGATCCAATAATTCGTAACCCGCACGTATCAAACGATTTAAACCCGTTTCAGTTAAACCGCATTCTTGTAAAAATTCCTGTTTTTCTTCATCATTGAGATCGATACAATCCTCTTCCAATTTAGCACAAATCGCGACCACCTTGGCCTGGTCTGCAATGGCGTAAGTTTCTAACTGCTCCAGTAATGGATTATTCACAAAACCTTTCTCATCCACATTGGCAATATATAAAGTCGATTTGAGCGTTAAAAAAGAATAAGGACGTAACAAGTTTAATTCTTCAGGACTGAAATCGAGTTGACGTAATAAACGACCTTGGTTTAATTCTGGAATGATGCGTTCTAATACACTCTTACTTTGTTGTGCCAATTTGTCGTTAGATTTGCTGGCCTTGGTTAGCCGTAATACTGCTTTTTCAGCGCTTTCTAAATCGGCTAAGGCTAATTCGGTATGAATAGTTTGCACATCAGCGACGGGATCGACGAGTCCGGTGACATGTACTACATCCGGATCTGCAAAACAGCGTACCACATGCACAATCGCATCGACTTCGCGTATATGAGCTAAAAATTTATTGCCTAAACCTTCACCTTGCGCAGCGCCTTGCACTAAACCGGCGATATCAACAAACTCCATGCTGGTGGGTATTATTTTTTGCGGTTTAACAATTTTAGCTAATTCATTGAGACGCGGATCGGGAACGGGGACAATACCGACATTCGGTTCGATGGTGCAAAAAGGATAGTTAGCGGCTGCAATACCGGCTTTAGTTAACGCATTAAATAAAGTGGATTTTCCCACATTGGGAAGCCCAACGATGCCGCATTTAAATCCCATAAAGTTTTCCCGTTATTCTTGTTGAGTATGTAACATTTGCATGGCTTGTGCTTGATTGCCTTCGGCAAACATCGTTAACGTAGTCAATGATTGCTCGATGGCTACTTCTATCCTTTGCTTATCTGCGACAGAAGGTGAGTTTAAAACATAATCGTGCACGCGATCACGATGCCCAGGATGGCCAATGCCGAGTCTTAGCCGCCAAAAGTCTTTGCTTTGTAAATGCCTAACAATGTCTTTTAAGCCATTATGTCCACCGTCACCCCCTCCTTGCTTGTAGCGTGCGGTGCCGGGTAATAGATCTAAATCGTCATGGACAATTAATATGGATTCAATCGGAAGATGATAAAAATGGGCTATGGCCTTAATTGCACGTCCTGAATCATTCATATAGGTGTTAGGAATGAGTAACCAACATTTCCCAGTGGCAAGAGACCAGGCAGTCAGCGAGGCATGGAATTTATTTTCCAGCTTTAAAGGGGATAGGGACTGCTGATTTAGCAGCGCGCTGATCAGCCATGCTCCGGCATTATGCCGGCTTTTTGCGTATTCCTTTCCAGGATTCGCTAAGCCGGCAATCAGCTGTATACTCTTCGCACTTGAATTTTTGTCTGTGTTGCCGCTCAATTCGCAATCCTCTGGTATTGTACACTCCAGGTTGTTGCACAGCGACGCGGCACTTGCCAAAAATCCAATTGCTGTGAGTATATAGGATGAGCTTCCATGCGGCAGGTTTACTTTTTATCCTTTTCGGCCTTTTCTTTTTCTTTGCCTTCACTCGCTGCTTGTTCGGCATCATCTTTGACATTGATAGCCGGTACTTCAGCCGATTCAGGCGCTGCGGTTAGATCTTCTTCGACCACCGCACGTGGAATATGGATATTGACCACCGGCCGGTCATCTTCATGACTGATCGCCGCCGTTAACTCGACACCTTGGGGTAAGTTGAGCTGGGATAATAAGATGGATTCATCCAGTCCTAAGTGAGCTACATCGACTTCAATGTATTCTGGAAGTGCTGCTGGTAAACAGCGAATTTCGACACTGTTCAATAGCTTGGTCAGTACTCCGCCAGCGTCTTTGACACCTGGGGCATTTGCTTCGCCTTTAAAGTGTAAGGGTACGGACATAGTGATTTTTTCTTTGGCCGATACGCGCAGTAAGTCGACATGCAGGATGCGCGGTTTATAGGCATGCCGCTGTAGGTCTTTTAATACCGCCTTTTGCTCGATACCATCGATCTTGATGGTTAAAATATGCGAGTAAAAAGCTTCGTTTTCCAGGGCTCGTAATATCTGATTATGTTCTAAAGAGACAGGTAAGGGCGGCTCTGAAGCACCGTATAAAATAGCCGGAACGCGATTCTCAAGACGGCGGAGACGGCGGCTCGCACCCGACCCAAACACCTCTCGAGCTTCAGCGTGGAGTTCAAATAAGTGATTCGTTGACATCGATTTATTCCTCAAATTCAAAAAAAATACCTACCCCGCGACCAGGATAAGTGGGCAGTAGTTTACGGGGATTTATCATAAAACTCCAGGTGTTTTTAGAGCCTTTACAAAAGGTTCATGGAATAAATATTTGGATTGCCGCGCATCTACGGTGCTCGCAATGACGAGGATTGCTTGATATCTTTTTTTCATAATGGCTTAAGTTTCAATTAGTACAATAGTAACAGACGCCTTAGAAAAATAATTTGATATCAGGTGGTATCCTATGCCTAATTCTGCACTTATCCCATCAGAACTTCATTTCATCTGGCTTGGTAGTCCTTTACCAAAGAAATATCTCATTACACTATTAGAGCTTATACCGATTGCTCGGCGTTCAGGGTTTAAACTTAACTTATGGGTTGATCATCCATCCCATTATTATCAGTCTCTGGATAGGTACATGCCTGATCTAGAGTTGTCTGCACAGAGTTCATTTTTACAAATTAAGGAACTTGCAGAATTAAAGCATGAAATGAAAAGTCATGAATTTTTCTTACAGAAAAATACACATAATGTGCTTGATGAGATAAAAGCAGGCGCTTTTACTCGAAGTCAGGATCGATATAGCGATTTTTGGCAGTGTGTGGATCGGGAAATGATCGGCGCAAAGAATCTTGCTGCAGCCTCTGATTTGTTGCGCTACGCCATCCTTTATTTAAAAGGCGGTTATTATTTTGATACGGATACAAAATTTGAATTTCTTTATGGTATTAAAAATTTTAAAGTGCTAAAAAAAATCGCCATAAGACCATTTCTTGAGGAACCCCCGGCACTTAGCGCTGAACAATTTCCTCTAGGGTTTTCATCGGTTAAGGATCGTAATGATATCCTTGCTGCGTTGCCAGAACACCCCATTTTAAAAACAGCAATAGAGAGTGCGCTACTCGCTTATAATAAGTGTGATGAACGCGAGTTCGGCGATTCTGTGAATAATAAGACCATAATGGATATGAAACGATATAGAGATTCGAACTATTTAAATAGTTTAGATGATCCACGCCTTAATTTAACTACAATGCTGAGTGGTCCGGATTTATTTAATAGTGCTATAGAAGAATACAAGAAGCAAGAATCTTTGATAGAAAAATTGGATACTTTGACCGCTGATAATAGATGTAGCGAAGTATCGTTTGCAAACATGCCTATTAAAATAGAAGGAAAAAGCGATCTAACTTGGCTAAAACAGGATAAAATAAAAGTAAAAGCTTTTGATGATAGCGCTATTCCTACTCGATCACGATACGGATTTTTTACTCATCAAGCTGAAGAAAACAAATCAAATTCCGAAAAACAAATTAGTCAACAAACATCGAGCTCACCGACTCTTCGGAATTAATGCGGCAAATCGTTTTCGCCAACATATCACTCAAACTGAGTTGGCGAATTTTTTTGCAGTGTCGCGCTTCATCACTCAATGGAATCGTATCGGTGACGACAAGTTCATTAATAATTGAGTGTTGAATAGTCTCTATGGCATTTCCTGATAAAACCGGATGCGTACAATACGCCATGACTAAATTCGCGCCATTTTCTTTTAACGATTGGGCAGCTAAACAGAGTGTGCCACCGGTATCAACAATATCATCGACCAATAGACAATTACGGTCTTTAACTTCACCGATAATATGCATGACTTCAGTTTTATTCGGACCGGTACGGCGTTTATCGATGATGGCAATATCGGCATCATTAAAGCGTTTAGCAATAGCTCGCGCTCTAACTACGCCCCCTACATCCGGTGATACCACAATGAGTTGCTCATTGCTTTTGTAAATCTTTTGTCCTTCCATATCTTTTAATATTTCAGGCGTGGCGTAGACATTGTCTACCGGAATATCAAAAAAGCCTTGGATTTGATCGGCATGCAGATCCACCGTAAGTAAACGACTAATGCCGACGGCAGTCATCATATCGGCTACGACGCGTGCAGTAATCGGAACCCGTGAAGAGCGTATGCGACGGTCTTGTCGACCATAGCCAAAATAAGGGACCACGGCAGTAATGCGTTTAGCCGACGCACGACGTAAAGCATCAGCGATGATGATAAGCTCCATTAAATTAGTGTTAACCGGCGGACACGTCGGTTGCATAATAAAGACGTCTTGTCCTCTGACATTCTCTAAGATTTCTACCATGATTTCACCGTCACTAAAATGACCGACGGTGGCTTTACCTAATTCCTTTCCTAAATGTTTAGCGACTTTTTCTGCTAAAGGTCGGTTAGCGTTACCAGTAAAGAGCATCATTTCAGACACAGAGGAACCTCATCGTGTTAAATAAAAGAATAGAGAAGGAAAGATGAATGGTGGCTGGGGTGCTAGGATTCGAACCTAGGAATGCCGAGATCAAAACCCGGTGCCTTACCACTTGGCGACACCCCAATTTTTCATTATTTGTTGTAAAGGTGAAGTGGTTAACCCTTTACAGACAAAGCCCTGATAAGGCGCTTTAATTTTTTCTAGTAGTGTTTCAGCGGCTATTTTTGACTTAAGTGTGGCAAAAATACACGCTCCGGTCCCTGATAAGCGAGCAGGAGCATAATGATTTAAGAAGTCTAAGCCTTCCGCAATCATCGGATAATCCTGCCTAACGATGTGTTCAAAATCATTATGTGTATTTAATGATCCGCTTAAAAAGGTTTGTATTTTGATGGGTGTCGTGTTGTATGTCAATCGGGGATGTGAAAAAAGTTTTGTAGTTGAAATAGTTAACGGTGGAATCATGACTACAAACCACGTTTCAGGTAACGTTATCGCTTGGAGTTTTTCACCTATCCCTTCAGCCCAACTGCTGACTCCCTTAATAAATATCGGGACATCGGCGCCGAGTGTGATGCCCAAGTTCAATAATTCATCTAAAGGAAGATGCATGTTCCATAAATGATTTAAAACGACGAGTGTGGTTGCGGCGTTGGAGCTACCACCACCTAAACCGCCGCCTATGGGGATACGTTTTTTGATTAATATATCGACGCCGGTTAAGTTTTTATTTCTATCTTGTAATAAGCGTGCCGCTTTAATGGCTAAATTATCCTCATCGGGAATGACCGCCGCGCTGACGGGATTAAGTAAGGATAAACACGTGCAATTAATTTGTGGGTCGGTGCGTTGTGTAAAACTTAATTCATCGCAGTAATCAATCAGTTGAAAAACGGTTTGCAGTTCATGATAGCCATCGGGCCTTCGACCGGTAAGATGTAAAAAAAGATTTAATTTAGCAGGGGCTGGCCAATAGTACATGTTGTTATTTTATATTCCAGTGATTGAGTATGATCCGGACTTGCCATTGGCAATTGGACAGATCAATACGATCCGGTAAATCAATTTTTCCAATGTTAGTGAAATGTCGATAAACCACGCGCCAACCGGATTGCCGTAATTGCATGAGTCGGTTATAGGCATCTAGATTGGTGGTATAACGGGATTGTGGCGCCGGTAGACCGCGTAACCAATAATAAAATTGTGAAACGGGTAAATTTAAACCTAATTGATCATGTAAGAGTTGTTCTGGACTTTGTGCATGGTAGGTTTGTTGATGCGTGGTTAAACTGATTTGCTTAGGACTACCGGTAAGTACTGCGGCTTGTGACCCCAAAGGCCCAAAAAAGCTGAGTTGATAATTAGGATAGATCTGTTCCCAGCTGAATGAGGCATTCACACCACGACCCGATGTTTCATGGATGGCAAGATTGCCATTGACACGAAAATTTTGTATCGCATTTAGTTGCGTTTTGCGTTTTGCCCAGGGAAGATAGTGATTAACTATTTTAGGCTTAGGGAGTGGTGTGGGGGCTGGGGCTTGCGACAAACTCGCGCAGCTGCTCAAAAAAACCGCTAAAATAATGACAGTAATCTTTTGCATAAAAAAATGATCAATAAATATTATATACTGACAGCAATTTAAGTGCGAAGAGTATATTTAATTTGAGGTCGTTAAACATTCTATGCGTCTGACTCGTATCTATCAACCGCAAGCTTCAAGCACCGGGCAAATAGTCAACTTAACTAAAGAGGCGGCAGGGCATCTAATCCGCGTACTGCGTATGCAGGTCGGTGATGAGTTTATCGTATTTAATGGTAAAGCGGGAGAATTTCGCGCCATTATTATCGAGCTAAATAAAAGTATGGTGAAGGTAAAGCTCGGCGAATTTGATGCGGTGAGTCGTGAATCGTCTTTGCAAATTACCTTAGCGCAAGCAGTATTGCGATCCGATAAAATGGACTATATGTTGCAAAAAGCGGTGGAATTGGGCGTGACACGCTTTATACCCTTGTTAACTGCGCATAGCTCACTGAAGTTAGCGCCTGAACGTTGGCAAAAACGCAGTTTACATTGGCAAGGCGTGATGCTTGCAGCTTGCGAACAATCTGGAAGAACACGTTTGCCGAAACTAGAAAATCCCATGACCTTTGATGTGGCTACCACGTCGATAAAAGCAGATCAGCGGATAATTTTACAGCCTTGCGCCAAGCAAACTATCAATTCATTAGCTCAGTGTCAGAGTGTTGCGTTACTGGTGGGACCCGAAGGTGGCTGGTCAGAAAATGAATTGAAATGTGCACGGGTTGCAGATTATAGTCCTAAGCAAGTGGGACCCCGCGTCCTAAGGGCAGAAACTGCTGGTTTAGCCGCGGTCAGTATAGTACAAAGCTTATACGGTGATTTATAGAATCACCCGTGGCGAGCGAATGGGGATTGCCGCGCGCTGCGCGCTCGCAATGACGAGTTAATCGAAGGCGACATAATACTAAATATAGTTTAGAGTGATAACTATGGCAAAAAAACCGAAACAGTTCGTTGATCCTTATGCGGCGCGTGAAGCCGGTAAATACGATAATCCTATTCCGAGTCGCGAGTATATTTTAGATTTCTTAAAAAAATGTGGTCATCTGGTTAAACGCGACGAGCTCAATCAACGTTTGGGTTTAAGCGATCCAGAACGCCAAGAAGCATTGCGACGACGTTTGCGGGCGATGGAACGAGATGGGCAAATTGTATTAACGCGTCGCGAAGGTTATGGATTGCCAGACAAAATGAATTTGGTGCGCGGTCGAGTGATTGGTCATCGTGATGGATTTGGATTTTTAGTTCCCGATGATGGGAGTGATGATCTGTATTTAAGCGCACGACAAATGCAGTTGGTATTTCATGGCGATAGAGTTTTAGCGCGCGTAATAGGCTTGGACAGACGTAATCGACGTGAAGGTGTGATCGCTGAAGTGTTAGAACGAAACACACCGTCTTTAGTGGGGCGTTTTTTTAAAGAAAACGGTGTCGCTTTTGTCGTGCCATCAAATAATCGTATTACTCAAGATATTTTAATCGGTGTGGATGACGAAAGTGCGGCAACATCGGGACAGATAGTCGTTGTCGAAATAACGCGTTTCCCTAGTTTTCGTCAACAAGCCATCGGTCGCATTACCGAGATACTCGGCGAACACATGGCGCCGGGTTTAGAAATAGAAATAGCGATACGTAATTATAATCTTCCGCATGTCTGGCCCGATTCAGTACAGGAAGAAATTGCCGCTTTACAAGCCGGCGTGTTACCGAGTGATGAGGAAGAGCATCGGATTGATTTACAAGATTTAGCGTTTGTTACCATTGATGGTGCGGATGCCAAAGATTTTGATGATGCGGTTTATTGTGAACGACAAAAAAAACAATGGCGTTTAGTCGTAGCGATTGCCGATGTTAGTCATTATATTAGTCCGCAAAGTGAATTAGATAAAGAAGCGGAAGCACGTGGAAATTCAGTGTATTTTCCAAATAGTGTATTGCCGATGCTACCGGAAGTACTTTCCAATGAATTGTGCTCATTGAAGCCTAAAGTTAATCGACTATGTATGGTTTGCGATATGTTGATTTCCAGTAAAGGCGAGTTGAAGCGTTTTCAATTCTATCCGGCGGTGATCCATTCCAGAGCACGTTTGATTTATAATGACGTCGCGGCTTGGTTAAGTAATAATAAATGTCCGCCGGCCTATAAAAATTTATTACCGCATTTACAAAATCTGCATAGCCTGTATCAGTTGTTACGCCAAACGCGTGAAGCACGAGGCGCGATTGATTTTGAAACTACCGAAACGCAAGTTATTTTTGGACCGGATCGAAAAATTAAACAGATTATTCCCAGCGTTCGTACCGTGGCGCATCGTATTATCGAAGAATGTATGTTACTGGCCAATGTTTCAGCCGCACATTTTTTACTGAAAGCAAAAATACCTACCTTATTTCGCGATCATGCGGCTCCAGCGGCTGAAAAATTAGCCGATTTGAAGAGTTTTCTAGCGGAGTTGGGCTTACGTTTTCCGAATAAAAAGACCGTTACTCCGGAAGATTATTCTAGCTTGTTAAAATTAATTGCTGATCGGCCGGATGCGCATTTAATTCAAACAGTGATGTTGCGATCCTTGAGTCAAGCAATTTATAGTCCGGAAAATATTGGTCATTTTGGTCTGGCATTCGATGCTTATGCACATTTTACTTCACCAATCCGCCGTTACCCAGATTTGTTAGTGCATCGAGCCATACGCCATGTCTTAGCCAAACGCAAAGCTAAGAATTTTTTCTATGATAAGGTCACCATATCTCGTTTAGGTGAACATTGCTCGACTACCGAACGACGCGCCGATGAAGCGACACGTGAAGTATTAGATTGGTTAAAATGTGAGTATATGCGGGATCGTGTCGGTGAAAGCTTTGATGGCATTATCACTAATGTCACTGGCTTTGGTTTATTTGTTGAATTGCGAAATATTTATGTCGAAGGTTTAGTGCATGTAACGGCCTTACACAATGATTATTATCAATTTGATGCGAATCGTCATTGTTTGCAAGGCGAACGTACCGGGATAGTCTATCGATTGGGTGATAGAATACAGGTGCGAGTAGGGCGGGTTGATCTGGATCAACGCAAAATTGACTTTGAATTGCTCGAGCCTGAAGTTCAAAAATCCCCAAAAAAATCTAAAAAATATAAAAAGCGAAAATAATCAAATCCCCCTCATTGCGAGCACAGTTTTTTTATTCGTCATTGCGAGCGCGTAGCGCGCGGCAATCTATCTATTGAGTACAAACCTAGTTTCGGCGATGTGAGTAGGGTTAAGCAGCGCAGGATGATTGAAAAAAGAAGTGGCTTGCCTAGTTTGATGGCGAGCATAAACATCGGGCTTATTAAATAGATGTATCGGTCGTTGAACTTTTTCTAGTTGTTTTTTTATGCTGATATGCACACAAGTGTGCATAACACTCGATAAACCTAAGCCTAACGCTAAACCTAAAGGAGGTAATAGCAACGGTGAAATGGGGGTTAAGCTTAATGCGAGTAGACTAATCATAGCGATTAAACCTAATAAGCAACCCAACAAAACCGGTATCACCCATAAATCAGTCGTAGGCCAATGGCTTTTAGGCAGAAAAATCCAATCTCGAAAGTCGCAGCACAATTCTTTTTTAAATTCCTTAAATGCTTTTTTATCAATAAAATTAAATTCCATATCCAATGGCAGCAGCTTAATTTGTTCTTGCTGATTTATCATAAATTGAATCTGTACGGAACCTTGCGGTGAGCTCGGTGAGAAATTAGGATTTTTTAAATTCATCCCCATGTTAAAAATGATACTTCCGTTAGGGTTTTGTTTTGCCTTTAGCGTATATTTAAATTCTGAACTTGATACTATGCACTCATTAGACCAAAAACTATCATCAGTTAGGACAGAGTAGGCTAGCAAAGATAATGCAAAAGGCAGCGAGTGGGGCTCTAACAGCGACTTAATGATAAAATTAATAGTCTGTTCATCTTTAATGCGGAATTCCTTCTTCAGTACGTTTTGTAAATCAGGTAAAGTAATAGGTGGTTGTTGAGTAAACTTTTTTTCTAAGGACTTGGTCAAGGCGTAAAAATTGCCACGCCCGATTGCTTTCTCATCATCCAGCGTAAACTCAAAAGAAGTTTGCGATTTTAATTGCTTTACTGTGCTATGGAGATCACTAATGCTATCGATAAAGGTATTTTGTCGCGGCGATACGTTTTTTTCATATTCGATTTGGTTTAAACAGTTAGGGTTAATGCGTACAGATAATGTATAAGGCATAGCCATTTAATCCTTTAAAAAGAGTTATTTTTATTGAGTACTTTATCATGAGTCATAACGTTAAAAAAGAATATATTTTTGGTTTTCATGCCATCACTTCATTGTTAAAAACACATCCAGAAAGAATATGCCAACTCTATCGACAAGAAGGCCGCGACGATAAGCGCATGCTAGAGATACTGCGGTTGGCCGAATCTCAGCAGATTCCTATCCAAACCTTATCCAAGATTAAATGTGATGAATGGTCGAATAATGCAATACATCAAGGTGTCTTAGCTGAGATAAAAATTTCTAAGCAATTAAGTGAACCTGATTTATTTACTTGGTTGAGTCAGCATAGTCAAAACGAAAACAAACCGCCGTTTTTATTAGTGTTAGATGAAGTTCAGGATCCGCATAATTTGGGCGCATGTTTACGTTCTGCGAATGCAGCCGGTGCGGATGCGGTCATTATTCCTCAGGATCGTTCGGTGAGTATGACGCCGATTGTACGAAAAATAGCCGCCGGCGCAGCTGAAATGACGCCACTGTTTATTGTCACTAATTTGGCCACTACGCTAGATAAATTAAAAAAGGCCGGAGTGTGGTGTTATGGTTTAGACCAATCCGCCACGCAACTTATTTATGATACCGCATTAACCGGGTCTTTGGCATTGGTATTAGGTGCTGAAGGTAAGGGCTTGCGCCGCTTAACCAAAGAGCGCTGCGATGGCTTAATTGCTATTCCGATGGCGGGCAGCGTCAGTAGTTTAAATGTTTCAGTCGCGGCTGGGATCTGTTTATTCGAAGCGGTTAGGCAAAGACAATAAAATCCAACTATGATAGTATCTGCGTGTTTGCAAAAAGAGATCCTACCCTTATTTAAATTGCAAGGAGACCTTGATATGTGTCGTAAATTCTTCCCAGCAATAGTGATTATTATTGCTGTTCTGATGGCTATTGCTGCAAGTCTTGCAAAGCCCGAGTCGGTCGATACCATTGTGATGGTTTCACGTTTTTTTGATATTATGTTACCTATTTTAGCCGTAGGTGCGTTGGTCAAATATTTATGCTGCCCACGCTCGCACAAAGCCTGCCATTGTGGCTGTGACCATTGTAAGATGTGTAATAAAAAATAACCTAAAATAAGTCGTCTATTTTTTTTACACTTCCCACAATAAAATGTGGAACTCAAATAATTTATTCGTCATTGCGATCACGAAGCGCTTATTCGTCATTGCGAGCACCGTAGGTGCGCGGCAATCTCTGGATGGCCACGCGAATGAACATTCGCTCGCCATGACGGGTTTTTTATCTTATGAACCATCTGCAGAATGATATTGATTATATGCAACTAGCTTTACAGGCAGCGGAGTTGGCTGAAATAGCTGGCGAAGTCCCTGTCGGTGCGGTTTTGGTGCTAAACAAAGAAATCATCGCCACAGCTTATAATCAAACACGCACCGCTTGTGATCCTACCGCGCACGCCGAGATTTTATTGCTGCAACAAGCGGCCAAACAGCTGAAAAATCATCGTTTATTAGAGTCAACATTGTATGTTACTTTAGAACCTTGTTTAATGTGTGTGGGAGCGATGATTCAAGCCAGAATTAGACGACTGGTGTTTGGTGCTTATGATTCGCGTTTTGGCGTGATAATGTCACAATGGCATCTTTTTAAAGGTGTTAATCATACGTTTGATGTTACCGATGGCGTATTAGCTGAAACTTGTGCAGAAAAGTTACAGAAATTTTTTAAACACAAACGCCAAACGCTTAATGTACGATGAAAGAAAGTTAATTGCGTAGTTTCAGTTCAGCTTTTGACGTATTTCTTTATAGTCTACATCCTATATAGTTTATGCTAATATAGCCGCAGCTACTGATTAAAGTAGGAGGGATGGCTGAGCGGTTGAAAGCAACGGTCTTGAAAACCGTCAAGGGGGCAACTCCTTCCAGGGTTCGAATCCCTGTCCCTCCGCCAAAAAAATGCAATTGACAAGAGGAGTTGGCGTTCCATGATTAACGTCGTTATCGTTGACGATCATGCCTTAGTACGTTTAGGTATGAAGCGCTTGTTAGAGGATGTTCGTGATATTAATGTCATCGGTGAAGCCGAAAGTGGCGAGGCCGCCATTAATTTAGTAAAGGAAACCAAACCCGATGTGGTATTGATGGATCTAAAAATGCCTGGAATAGGTGGTTTAGATGCAACGCGCCGTTTAATACGTGTCAATCCTAAAATTAAAATTATTGTGGTTACCGTATTTAGTGAAGGACCCTTTCCAGATCGACTCGTGCGTGCTGGCGCAGCAGGATATATTACTAAAAATACTAATGCTGAAGAATTAATTACGGCTATTCGTAAGGTGGTTGCCGGTCAAATCTATATTACGTTAGAAATTGCGCAAAAAATGGCATTACGTCAGGTTTCTGACGCTTCCAAATCCCCGTTTGCACAGCTTTCCGAACGTGAATTACAAGTCATGTATATGGTCACGCACGGGACTAAAGTGAATGGCATTGCCAAAAAACTTTGTTTAAGTCCTAAAACAGTCAATACCTATCGCTATCGCTTGTATGAAAAATTAGGCGTGCATAACGATGTCGAATTAACCCATCTCGCGTTGCGTTATGGGTTATTGGAAGAGGAAGAAGGTTATGCCGATAAAACGCCAGAAAATCCGGAGGAATAACCTTCCCCCGGTATTCTAAGTAGTTATTGACGAAGTAGCGGAGTCGTTTCTTTTGGATGCGTTTCTAAATTTTCATTTTTAGGAACGTGGCTGAAAAAATTTCTCCGACTGCTAGCTAAATTATTAGCAGGAAGAAGAATAGGGGTTGGAGCGGTAGTCGCTGAGCTCATAGCGATGTTAATGTTATTTAGAGGAGCTTGCGATGCTGTCAGGCTCGATTCAGGAACTACAGGAAAGAATTGATCGGCCTGCTTGCTGTTAATACCCAATTCTTTTGCCTTATCTAAATCCGGTTGATGTTGACTGACCAGTAATATATTTTCCGGTTCTATTTCTTTAGGCAAGTTCTTAACTGTATCACTGATTAAACCAGGCGTACCTTCTTTAAATTCTTTAAACAGATAAGAGGGGCAAAGATAAAAATTCTTGGCAATTGCTAAAGGTTTAGCTTCTGTTTCTTCAGGTATCTGCCAATCATTAGGACAATTATCTTGGAATAATTGGATGATTTTTTTGATATTCAACGGATTCGTATTGGATATAAAATAAATAGGTTTGTTTTTATCTAGCACGCTTTTCAACCTTGCAGTTGATTCAATATCCCAGGCTATCAATGAATTCCAAGCGTCTTCTAGAAATTTTTCAGGGTTTTTATCGGCTGGAATAAAATAAAAAATTTCTTTTAACTTGCTGATAAAAGTATCGGTATCTACTTTTCCCAGTTTGTAATCATTAATTGATCGATTCAAGCTTAGGTATTTTAAGCTGACCCACATCTTGCTATACCATTTCCCTAGCCAACTCTGTGCATACGTATAATGCAAATCAGCAAATTGATTGAGAACTTGTAGGATAGATTTTAGTTTGTGGATACTCGATAAATTGACGATATAGACTTGGTATTTTTCTTCGTTTTTAGAAATGGGTTGCATATTGTGTTCCTTATAATTTCCAATTAATGTTATGTTCCACGAGTAGACTTTACATCCATCTCAGCGAGAGTTAAATACTGAAGCTTGAATCGCGGTATTGTTTCCATGAAAAACGACACAGCTGGGTGTTAGATATTCTGCAGACATCGCGGGTAAATTTTTTAATTCATCTATACCGATGGTTTCTAATCCTAATTTTTTGATGATTGACCGTTCTTTTGTATAGGGATTAACGAATAAAATATCGTCCTGAGTTTTCCCTATTTTATTTAAGGAAATTTTTAGCTTTGTGAGCAAGCCTGGAGTGGATTTAGAGCTAAAAAATTTAGTAAAAAAATTCTGTGGTTGTTCTATTAGGGTCTCGTAAGCATACGATAAACAAAAATAGATAGTACCGATTTGCGGTGCCAAACCATTGCTATTTAACTCTGAATCGGAGACTTGGCTAATACCGATCGGTAAAGCGAGCAATTTTTCTGGTAAATTTTCTAAAAATGATAATTTGTTGTATTGAAAGCCTGCGAGCAGTTCCAAGATTTTTTGAGCATGCAATTCATTCGTATCACCAATAAAATAAATTGATTTTCCCTGGTGAGTGAGTTGAATTAAAGTATACAATACTTCGCTCGATTGTCGATCCAAGTCAATCAGAGAATTCCAGGCAGCTTCTATATCAGTTAATTTATGGTTTGGTAAGTTTATAAAACTCAATAATTCTGAAGTAAATTCATGTTTAGTTTTTTTTCCCAGATTAAAATCAGCAACGATTTGCGAAGCCAAAATTTTTTCCAACAAAGCTTCACAAAATTTTTCGTGCTCCTCTATTTCCTCGTCGCAACTAAATAGCTCATCAAAAAATTTTCCAAATAAATTTGCAAATTTTTCCTCAGCTATCTTTTTATTAAATTTAATAAATAAAGATAAAGGGACAATTAAAACATTTTTTTGTTCTAGAAAGTTCGGCATAAACATCCTTGTTATTTAAATTTTTATCTTTGTAATATTTTGTTTTTTTAGAAAGTAAATAACTTTCATATGTACCTTACTTTATTTTGAAAATCATAACAAGAAGCATTTCTTTTTTTATCGACACGAGAATAAATATTATCTTTTGGATTATTTTTAAAAATTCTTTACTCGCGAAAAAAAATATCGCCCATTAATTTGGCAGATACTGGTTCAAATTGCAGATGTAGCAGCGTTTATTTAGGTCAAAAATATGCCATTTAGCATAAGTTTAGGCTATAGACTATGCTTCTTTTGCTTAGTATTAAAATGTGGCGATGCTAAATCGGGCGGGCGTTTTTTTTAATCGGTACTCGGTATAGGTCGCATTGTATAAAGAAGGAGGTTTTTTTCAGATGTCTTTATTAAAACCAGTGACATTATTATTATTAGCCGTTTTTGCGGTGAGTCCCGTTTGGGCACAAGATAGCGATTGTTGTACAGAGTTACGCCACGAAGTGCAAATGATTAAAGATCAACTTAAAAGCCAGCAGAACCAACAAGTTAACGCTTCTAAGGAACTGAATCAACAACAGGTTACCACCAAAACCGGTTTTAAAGGCGTGGGCGTTTTAGTCGATGCCTTGGCTACGCAGTTTCCTAATTTACCGGCATTAAAAACCGTTAAACAAATCTTTGATAACTTAAATAAATAAAATATACTCATGTACTTCAAGATGCCAAGCTGCATCTTGAAGTGGCAGGAGTTTAGGCTATTTACTAGGTTTTTAATGGGTGATAGTGGTGACTGCAGGTGCTAGCGACATAGTGAATTTAAAACAGCAACTTGCTTTTATCAGTCAAAGCGCAGGTGTTTATTTATTTTTAAACGCTGAGCAACAAGTATTGTATGTCGGGAAAGCGCGGCATTTAAAAAAACGTGTCAGTAGCTATTTTCGTGGTCAGCAAAGTAGTCGCGTGGCGTTGCTGATGCGGCAGGTTACCGCCATTGAAACCACCACTACAGAAACCGAAAATCAAGCTTTATTGCTAGAAAGTAATCTCATTAAACAATTGAAGCCGCGCTATAATATTTTATTGCGCGATGATAAAAGTTACCCGTATATTATTTTAAGCAAACATCAGAGTTATCCACGTTTAGCGTTTTATCGTGGTGCACGCGTAAAAGATTATCGCTATTTTGGACCCTTTCCGAGCATTTTAGCAGTCAGAGAAACCTTAAATTTATTACAGAAATTATTTAGAATTCGTTCGTGTAAAGATAGTTTTTTTCGCAATCGTAGTAGGCCGTGTTTACAATATCAAATCAAACGCTGTACCGCTCCCTGTGTGGGTTTGATTTCACCAGAGAGTTATCAGCGTGATGTAACGAATACGGTGTTATTTTTACAAGGAAAAAATCAAACCGTTATCGACGATATTGCCGAACAAATGGAAAGGGCTGCACAGGAATTAGATTATGAGACGGCAGCACGTTTACGCGACGAGATTGCTGCATTGCGTGAAATTCAACAGAAACAAGTGATTACTACCGGCCAGGGGAATCTCGATATTATCGGTTTAGCGCAACAAACCTCGCACTATGTCTTGTATGTGCTTAATGTACGCCATGGTCGATTATTAGGCGGTAAAGCGTATTTCCCTGATGTCCCCGCTGAGCATAAAGCGGCGGAAGTGTTATCGGCTTTTATGGAGCAATTTTATTGTCAGACAGAAATTTTTCATAGTATACCTGATGAGATAATTATTCCGTTAAAAATTGCTGAGCAAGATTGGTTAATAGCTACTTTAGCTGAACGTTCAGGACATAAGGTTAAATTATTAAATAAACCCAGTGGAGAGAAGAAACATTGGTTGGCGTTGGCGCATGAAAATGCCCAACAAGCATTAATAGCGCACCTTGCCGATAAATTGGCTTTTTATAAGCAACTCGAATGTTTGCAAATGGCCTTGCAGCTGGATAATTTGCCGCAACGCTTAGAATGCTTTGATATCAGTCACACGCAAGGCGAAGCGACGGTTGCATCGTGCGTGGTATTTGACGAGCAAGGTCCACGAAAAATGGATTATCGGCGTTTTAATATTGAGGACGTGACTCCCGGCGATGATTACGCGGCGATGCGCCAAGCGCTGTTGCGCCGTTATAAACATTTGAAAAATGAAGAAGAAAATTTACCCGAGGTGTTGCTTATCGATGGTGGCAAAGGTCAATTAAAGCAAGCCGAACAAGTCTTAGAAGAGTTACAGATTAATGGTATTCTTATCATCGGAGTGGCAAAAGGTCCGGGACGCAAATCTGGACTGGAAAGCTTATATCTTTCATCACGATCCCAGGCTATCATTTTACCGGCCGATTCATTGGCGTTACATGCTATTTTAACGATACGTGACGAAGCACATCGCTTTGCCATTACCGGTCACCGTGGTCGACGGGCAAAAAAAAGACGAACTTCAACGCTGGAAGATATTCCAGGTATCGGTGCGAAACGGCGGCGCGAATTATTACGTCAGTTTGGCGGTTTACACGCGTTACAAAACGCCAGTGCCGCTGACTTAGCTAGGGTTCCAGGTATTAGTAAACGTTTAGCCGAACAGATTTATTTAGCTTTAAAAGGCTAAACTAACAGGTTACACTACTAGATAAAACCTTGGATCTGCTAGCTACCGGTATACACCCTATGGGTATTCCCAATATATTGACCTTTCTGCGCATTATTTTAATTCCAGTTTTTATTTTATTATTTTATTTACCGTTTCGTGGTAGTCATATATTAGCCGCGATCATTTTTATTTTTGCAGCGATGACCGATTGGTTAGATGGTTATTTAGCACGAAGTTTGGGTCAAGTTTCTAAATTGGGTACATTTCTTGATCCGGTTGCCGATAAATTAATTGTAATAACCGCTTTAATACTATTAGTTGGTGATCGCGCCTTACCTTATTTAGCCATTCCCGCTATCGTTATTAGTTCTCGAGAAATTATGGTGTCGGCATTGCGTGAATGGATGGCAGAAATAGGTAAACGCAAACGTATGGCGGTGAGCGTGTTAGGGAAAATAAAAACCGCGATACAAATGTTAGCGATCATTTTATTATTACTTTATAAACCCGGTGCTTGGATAGGATTTGCATTGTCAGGTTATGTATTACTTTATCTTGCAGTATTTTTAACGTTGTGGAGTATGTGTTTATATTTAAAAGCGGCTTGGCATGATTTATCTTCTTGACAGCATTTTTCATGCAGTTACAATATCACCCGTTTTGCGGGAATAGCTCAGTTGGTAGAGCGCAACCTTGCCAAGGTTGAGGTCGCGAGTTCGAGCCTCGTTTCCCGCTCCAAAATTTTTTATTGAATAGATATTACAAGTTAGTAGCAGCTGAAGTATTTTTGTCGAGTTTGAGGCGGATGATTGTTGAGGAGCGGAATGTACTGCGAGGTACATGAGCACCGAAAACAAGCATCCAACGAAGAAATCGGCAAAAAGACGAAGCGCTAGATGATACAGATTGGCTGGGTGGCAGAGTGGTCATGCAGCGGCCTGCAAAGCCGCGTACGTCGGTTCAATTCCGGCCCTAGCCTCCAGATAGAGAGAAATGAGAGAAGAAGAAATAATTAGCCCGGGTGGCGAAATTGGTAGACGCAAGGGACTTAAAATCCCTCGGTGGTAACACTGTGCCGGTTCGAGTCCGGCCCCGGGCACCAGATTAAACTCGTTTTATACATTACTTGCACTGTAAAAGAAGTCCAATGACATTTTTAGTCACTGAAAAATGTATTCGTTGTAAATATACCGATTGTGTAGAGGTCTGTCCTGTCGATTGCTTTTACGAAGGACCGAATATGTTGGTTATTCATCCTGACGAATGTATTGATTGTGGTCTGTGTGAACCAGAATGTCCGGTGAATGCCATTTATGTGGAAGATGATCTGCCAGAAAAATATAAAGAGTTTTTAGCATTGAACAAAGAGCTCGCACAAAAATGGCCCAATATCACGCACCGCAAAGATCCGCCAGCCGATGCCGATGAATGGAAAGATAAAGAAGATAAACTTACCTATCTCGAAAAATAATATAACTCACCTATAGCTCACATGGATCGTTCGACTTTCAATTTACCGTCCGCACACAATAATATACTGGAATTAGTGCAGAAAAATAAAACCATTCCCGCTTTTTTAAATAATTTGACAGCGAATGATCCGAGACTGCGCTGCTTAAAAAAAGCAATTCATAAAGGAAATTTCCGAGCGAAGATCTGGAATCATCCCCATTGTAATTTATACCTGATTTATCTCATCAACGAAAAAATGATCCCTTTTTGGCAGGGTATTACCGCTTATGTGTATTTGATTGCGAAAATGCAATATACCAAAACACAAGCTATGCGTGCTGAAGATCAAGATGTCAAATTTGATTATCAAGTCAAGATTGTCCCCTTAGTCAAAGCCGGAAAAATAACCTTGCCGGGTTATGACTACTTGCTGGGCGTGACTTATGCGTTAGAAAAATTAAATGTTTCCGTGAATTTCGAAAAATTAGTCAGTTATGTATTGGCGTTGCCACGCATTGAGCAGTGGTTAATCAAAACGGAATTTAACCATCATTTGACACTGCGTGAGAGTAAACAAGATTCTAATCGTTTAGTTTGGGTACTGATAAACAATTTACCTTTAATGAAAAAAATATCCGCTGGAAACTATGAAGACCCGACCACGGAGTATTTAATACCTTCCTCATCGATGATTAATTATTTTTTGCTGACGTTGAATGAACAACCACTGCGCATGCGTCCGGTTTTTGGCAATCCGGGCTTAGCCACTTTATATGACTGGCATGTACAAGATTATCATCCCGTATCACTATATGCTCCTCAAATCCTATCCAATCCAAAAAACGCCGATGGTTACCGCTGTGGTCCCTTGGCCATGTGGTTACATGATATCGGGCATACCTTTTGGGGAAGTATGCTAACTAAAGCGCAACGTGAATATATTTTCACGACGTATATCCCTGCATTGCGTTGCTTAAAGGATATGGCTAAAGAGTTTTATGATGACTGGAGCTTAGAAACTCTCAAAGAAACTGAAATAAGAGCCTATGATTTTGATTTGACCGCTATCATGGATTATGCCGATGGTGAAACGCGTTTTTCTACCTATCTTGCACATACGCTAGGTAAAAACCCGATTTATCCAAGCTGTGTCTATACGGGAGTGCAGGAATCCGAGGCGATAGGTCGAGCAGACGGTGATACTTTGTATTTTTTATTACATTACGGTTTATATACGGCTAAAACGCCAGACGCTTATAAAGAGGTTTATAAAACCTTAATTAATTTTATTACTATTGGGCCAAGTTATAGAAATCAACTTGTTGTTAATGCATTGAAAATATTGGCCAAAAATGCGGCAATTAATCCAGAGGCTTGGCAAATACTGTTAAATTCCAGCCTAAGCAGAGAAGAACTTTGGATGAAAATGACTAGCGATGTGGTAGAAAAGCAGCGGCCTATGGGTGCAAAAATTAGCAAAAACCCATGCAATAATGCTAATATCAAGACCAAATTTCAACCACAGTTTTTTAGTATCCATGAAAATGATTCCAGCGCAGTGTCTGCAACGGAGACTCATCACTATCAATATAATTAAAAATTTATGCCCCTTAAGCTATTAGCGATTGATACGTGTACCGAAGCCTGTTCGGCGGCTCTGTTGCATAACCAGCAAATTCTGGAGCGTTATCAATGTGCACCACGCGCGCATACACAATTGATATTACCGATGATGCAGTCCCTGTTGGATGAAGCAGGACTCAAACTACGCAATTTAGATGCATTAGCTTTTACACGCGGACCAGGGAGCTTTACTGGAATACGCATTGCCGCCAGTATTATTCAAGCCAGTGCCTTTGCTGCTGATTTGCCGGTGGTGTTGGTGTCTAGTTTGCAGTGTTTGGCGCAAGGTGCTTACCGGGAGTTGCAAGCACAACAGGTATTCACAGCTATAGATGCGCGTTTGCAAGAAGTCTTTTCTGCCACCTATCGACTACAAAAAGGGAGTGCTATCATGCAGGCCTGTAGCGCTGAACAATTATGCTTACCACAACAGTGTGAAGCGATCGGTTTAACTGATTTTGTCGGTGTGGGCAGTGGTTGGGATCAGCATCATGCACTATTCGCCGATCAATTTAAGAATCAATTGCAGAAATGGCTGCCACAACGCTATCCTAGAGCCTATGACGCTGCTGTGATTGCTGCTGATGCCTATCAGCGGGGTGAAAGCGTGACAGCAGTCGACGCTTTACCGACTTATTTAAGAGAAACAGTCGCTCTACGACGAGGTTGCGATGGATAAATATTTACTCAGTATTCTAGTTTGCCCCTTATGCAAAGCTAGTTTGGTGTATGAAAAATCCGATCAAGAACTTATCTGTCGTTTTGATCGGCTGGCTTATCCTATTCGAGATGAGATCCCCGTGATGTTAGAGTCGGAAGCAAGAAGAATATCTCTAGAAGAATATGATCGTTTGAGTTAGAAAGGCTGTTAACATAACCCCTTTCCCCACGTCTTCTTGTAGATTTTTCTCTGCTGCAAATAGTCCTTCATCATCAGCTTCTGAAAGTAAGCTCGACTCTCTCTCACCACGTAGAAACTCACTGTAGACTCATCTTCTAGTCAAGTCTATTATAAAGAACAATAGTTTGAGTTATTCTTTGCTGGAAAATAAGAATGAAAAAAGCGCTGCATCAAGTTCATGATAAATTTTTTAAAAACTCACTGAAAGAAAAAAAGATCGCCATTGATTTTTTAAAAGCTTATTTATCACCACAAGTCTACGAAAAAATTGATATCAATTCACTACAACTGACCGAAAAAAGTTTTGTTATTCCTGAGTTGAAAGAGATACATAGCGATATTATTTATAAATGTTTACTGAATGAAAAATCTGCTTATTTGTTTTTTCTGATTGAACATGAGTCGACGGCTAAAGATCCACTAATGGCTTTTCGATTTCTCCATTATATGGTCTCTCTCAGTTATAATCATCTGCGACAAGGCCATAAAAAATTACCGATTATTTTGCCGTTATGCCTTTATCATGGTGAGGAAACGCCTTATCCGCATTCGAATGATTTATATGATTGCTTTGATGATCCCGAATTAGCCAGGGAATTGGCATTTAAGCCTTTTAAGTTGATCGATTTGACGATATTGTCGGATGAAGAGATTTCCCAGCATGGTTTGGCGGCTTTATTGGAGATGTTGTTCAAGCATCACCGATCTAAGCAATTTTTATCGATTATGCGAAAATTAATTAAATCAAATCTGCTTCAGAATGCTATCAGGCAGCTGGATATAGCCTATTTGACGGATATGTTAAACTATATCATTAGTACCAGTCAGGATGAGACCGAACCACGCGCGGCTCAACATTTGATACACGAGTTAATACAGGTTTTTCCCCAGGAAAGAGAGGTAATTATGACATTTGCAGAACAATTAAAACAAGAGGGTCGACAAGAAGGTTTACAAGAGGGAGGGATAATGATTGCCAAAAAAATGCTGGCTAAAGGTTTAGATATCGCTTTTATTAAGGAGCTTATCGATATTTCTGAGCAAGAATTAGCTGATTTAGAAAAGGCATAGGCGAAGAGTGAATAAATTAAATAGCAGATGAAGGTTAACGCAGCATGACAGATGATTTGCAACAAATTATTGAGCGAGCGGCGCAGTCGATTGCCGAAGCAAAACGTTCATTTGATTTAGAACAATTACGTAGCACGCTATTAGGTAAAAAAAGTGCTTTAAGCGACTATCTTAAAAAATTGGCTCAAGTGCCCGCTGCAGAAAAACCAAAATTAGGGCAGGCGGTTAATCAAGCCAAGCAGCAAATAGAAGCCTTGCTGAAAGCGCAAAGCGAATTGTTAATCAATCAGGAAATCAACGCGCAATTGGCGCATGAAAAAGTAGATATCACCTTAGCGGGACGTGGTCAGTCTAATGGAAGTTTGCATCCGGTAACGCGTACGCGTCAGCGCATTGAGCGTTTTTTTTCGGGTGCGGGTTTTACTGTAGAGCAGGGTCCTGAAATCGAGGATGATTATTATAATTTTGAGGCCTTAAATATTCCCAGCAATCATCCGGCGCGCGCTTTACATGACACCTTTTATTTTGGAAATGGTTTACTGTTGCGTACACACACTTCGCCAGCGCAAATACGCGCGATGGAAAACGCTAAACCACCGATAAAAATGATTGCGCCCGGCCGTGTCTATCGTTGCGATTCGGATGTCACCCATACACCGATGTTTCATCAAGTTGAAGGATTGTTAATCGATGAATCGGCTAATTTTTCTGAACTCAAAGGTTTATTAACGAAATTTTTGCAGCAATTTTTTGAAAAAAACGATCTAGCGATTCGTTTTCGTGCCGGTTATTTTCCCTTCACTGAACCTTCCGCTGAAGTCGATATCCAATGTGTGATGTGCGAAGGCGCAGGCTGTCGTGTCTGTAGTCATAGCGGATGGTTAGAAATACTAGGCTGTGGCATGGTGCATCCGAATGTATTAGAAAAAGTCGGTTTAGCGCCGGATAAATATCAAGGCTATGCGTTTGGTATGGGCATCGATCGTTTAGCGTTATTACGTTATAGAATCCCCGATTTGCGTTTGATGTTTGAAAATGATTGTCGTTTTTTAGAGCAATTTTAATATGAAATTGAGTGAACAATGGTTACGTGAGTGGGTTAATCCTAACTTAAGTGTTGAGCAATTGGCAGAACAACTAACCTTAGCTGGCTTAGAAGTCGCTGCGGTGCACCCCGTTGCGGGTTCGTTTGATAAAGTCGTCGTCGGTGTCGTGTTAAGTGCAGCACCACATCCAGATGCATCGCGTTTACAAGTGTGTGAAGTGAATATCGGCGCAGATCAAACCTTAACCATCGTATGTGGCGCTAAAAATTGTCGAGCGGGTTTAAAAGTAGCCGTCGCACAAGTCGGCGCGCATTTACCACAAGATATATTGATTAAAGAAGCCAAGTTACGCGGTGTGGTTTCACAGGGTATGTTATGTTCCAGTAATGAATTAGGTTTTGCTGAAGGCGTGCAGGATGCCGGGATCTTGGAATTACCCGATGATGCTCCGCTAGGTAAAGATCTTCGTGAGTATTTACAATTAAATGATCATGGTTTGGATATACATTTAACACCCAATCGTGGCGATTGCTTGAGCGTCAAAGGTTTAGCAAGAGATATTGCCGCCATAACGCAACAGACGATGACTCAGCCACAGCTGGCGAAACAGCCGGTAGTGATAGAAGATAAAATTAAAATTAACGTCGCCTCTTCTGCAGATTGTCCGCATTATGCGGGGCGAATTATTCGTAACATTAATACGCAAGCCAAAACACCGTTATGGATGCAAGAACGTTTGCGTCGTAGTGGTGTACGCAGTATTCATCCGGTCGTGGATGTGACGAATTATGTGATGTTAGAATTGGGGCAACCCTTGCATGCTTTTGATCTTAAGCAGTTAAAAGGGGTAGTGAACATTCGTCTTGCGCATCCTGAAGAGCAAGTCACTTTACTAGATGATAAAAACGTTGTTTTAGATGCAAACACTTTAGTCATCGCGGATGAAAGCCAAGTGCTAGCGATTGCGGGTGTGATGGGAGCGGCCAATTCGGCGGTGACTGCGCAAACGCAGGATGTATTTTTGGAAAGTGCTTATTTTAATCCCACTCGTCTAGCCGGACGTGCTCGGCACTATGGATTGAATACGGATTCGGCCTATCGCTTTGAACGCGGCGTGGATCCAGCTATTACGGTGTCGGCTTTAGAGCGAGCGACACAATTAATGATTGAAATAGTCGGTGGTCAAGCGGGGCCGGTCACACAGGTGCAATCGGCGGCTCAGCCTATCCCCAGTATAAAATTTCGTCCGACGCAGGTACAAAAATTGTTAGGTTTTTCTTTAAGCGAAGAAAAAATAGACAGCATTTTTGCACGTTTAGGTATGCATGTGCAGCATAAGGATGCACATGCTTGGCAAGTAACACCACCCACTTGGCGTTTTGATCTCTCATTAGAAGTGGATCTCATCGAAGAATTAGCGCGGATTCATGGCTATCAACATATTCCAGTGACATTACCGAATAGTTCTTTAACATTTTTACCACAACCAGAAACTCAACTTGCGTTAACTCGACTACAAGATTTACTCATCGACCGGGGCTATCGCGAGGCCATCAATTATAGTTTTACCGCGCCTAAACTACAGCAAACGATATTTCCCAATTCAGAGCCGTTAAGTTTGCTGAATCCAATATCGAGTGAATTGTCGGTGATGCGCACCAGTTTATGGCCAGGTTTGTTAAATAGCTTGCGTTATAATCAACAACGACAACAATTAAGTTGTCGTTTATTTGAAACCGGTGTGTGTTTTCATAGTCATGCGGGAAAACTTGAACAGCAAGAATATTTAGCGGCTGTCGCCAGTGGACAGTGTTTACCTGAGCAATGGGGTGTTGCTAGTACGCCCTTAGATTTTTTTACTATTAAATCTGATCTGGAAGCCTTATTAAGTTTAACGGCTAAAACCGATATTCAGTTTATGCCAGGCACACACCCGGCTTTACATCCCGGCCAGTCCAGTGATTTGCATCAGGCGGGTAAGATCATTGGTTATTTTGGTGCTTTACACCCGAAAATCATCACCGAGTTAGATCTAATTGGCCCTATTTATTGTTTTGAATTAAAAACTTCCGCCATTAGCGAGAGATGCTTGCCGCAATTTAAAGCTTATTCTAAATTTCCCATGGTACGACGGGATATTTCTTTCTGGGTAGATCAAAAATATCCTGCACAAACTATTTTACAGGCCGTGAATCACGAAAGTGGTGAGTGCCTGCATCGATCCTTTTTGTTTGATGTCTATTTTGCAGAGCAAGAACCACAAAAACGTAGCTTAGCATTAGCCTTATGTTGGCAACATCCGACACGTACCTTGGTTGATGCGGAAGTGGATGAACTCATGCAAAAAGTAATACACTATCTTAAACAGAGTTTTGCTATTCAATTACGGGAATAGAGTATTATGAGTCCAGTGTTAACCAAAGCTGATTTGATTAACAGCTTAAGACAACAAGAACCCAGTCTCAGCCGGCCTTTAGCCACACAACTGGCGGATGCTTTTTTTGAAGAGATCGTATTAGCCTTGGAAAAAGGTGAGCCAGTAAAAATTTCTGGCTTAGGAAGTTTTCGACCACGCAGAAAAAAGGAACGACCTGGCCGAAACCCGAAAACCGGTGTGACAACTATCGTCACTTCGCGCAATGTGGTGTTATTTCAAGCCAGCCAAAAATTAAAATCGCAATTGAAGAACCAAAAAAATTAATTCTTATATATCCAGCGGCTTACTTGTTATTTTGACTATCCTGACATTATAATGTGCGCACTTCGGGGCGTAGCGCAGCCTGGTAGCGCACCTGCATGGGGTGTAGGTGGTCGCTGGTTCAAATCCAGTCGTCCCGACCAATCTCGATACTGACTTCGTTTAATCTTTTGCCTGTTCTTATTACCTATTTAATGTTATTGGCTGTTTATCTTTGCTTAGTGTAGGATAAATTAGTCGAATGGAAATTTGTGTTTACTTAAAATCAGGAGATAGGCTATGGCAATTTATGAAAATATCTTAGTAGCAATAGATTTGCACCCTGCCTGTGATGAAATTATCTTGAAGCGTGCTCACGCTTTAGTTAAAGGCGGGCATGGTAAATTGTCGGTCATTCATGCTGTCGAACATATCAATGCTTACGGTGTTGCACAAGCGTATCCTGCCGTGATTGATTTAGAAGGCGAAATGCTTGCTGAGGCGCAAAAACAATTAGCCGATTTGTCGAAAAAATTTGATATCCCTGCCAAACATCAATTCGTCGAAGTTGGATCGCCTAAGGTAGTGATACTTGATAAAATGAAGCAATTAAAAACCGATTTAATTATCATCGGCAGTCATGGCCGACACGGCATAGGTGTATTATTTGGTTCTACCGCTAGTGCGGTCATTCATCATTTATCTTGTGATGCCTTAGTGGTGAAGATTCCTGAACTAAAAGCCTAATAATTTATCCTATAATCCAGTAGACAAGGATTTTACGGAATAGCGAGCGCATAAATATTAATCGTCATTGTGTGCACGTACCAATCCTCGTCATTGCGAGCACCGAAGGTGCGTGGCAATCCATGCCGGCCGCCTCACTGACGTTTCGGCCTCGCCATGACGGGTTATTTTTTTAGTGACCTATGCAGAGTTTTTTTTGTGGCTTTTTTTCTTCTGCATCGAAATCAGGATCGCTTGAATTACGTTTAAAGAACGAAGAGTTAATGCTGGGTCCTGAAATGCTTAGCGATAATCCTACTTGGTTAATTGCGTCACTTATCCGATTCAGTTCTTCTAAAGATAAATAGTCAAGAATTTCTTTTTTTATTTCATTTGGCAGTGGTCCTCCTTCTTCTGGATCTTTATTAATGGTATCCAATATGTTATTTAAAGAGCGATTTCGTTCCACGCCAGCTGTCATATGTTTTTCTAAAGTGTTATTAATTCTGTCCTTATAATCTAATGGGATTTCTTGGAAAAAATAGACTTTTGATAAATATTCGTTTACTCCATCTACTAGCTTTGGATTAGAAAAAATAATCGCTAATTTACGTTCATCTTTTTCTTGATAAATATCATAAAAAGAATAAGAAGAGTTAGCAATTTTTTCATTTTTTAAATCTTTAATAAATGCTAATTTGTTTATATTAGCATTTAAAAAATTTTTATAGCATGGAAAATTTTCTGTCATTACGGTTAGGTTCGAAACGTTTATTTCTTCAATGATTTCCTTGGATAATATTTCGGGGTTAGTTGTTTTAACAAAATCATACAGTGTAGTAGTTGCAGTGATTGGCTGAGCTTGCATCGCTCTAATTTCAGTTTGATAAGCATGCCATGCGCTTAACATCATTTGGCTTTCTAAAACGGCTTCTGGTATTTGGAATGTGGGATTTTCTAACACAATTATTTTAATTAAATCCTTTTTTGTATCGGCGGAAAATTCAGTACGAGCCAAGGCTATTTGAAAAGGTGTTTCCTGATGGTTATTTTCTGTTAGTAGCAGGGCATTCTGATCCGATACTTTTTCTACCAGGAGATTGAATGTAAATGCATTGTCATTCTCAGTGGCTGCTAAATGTGCAGGCGTATCACCATCCTTATTCTTTGCATAGGCATCTGCGCCATGGTTTAAAAGTAGACGGGTTATTTCAGTGTCATTACGATAAGCGGCTAAATGCAGAGGCGTAAAGCCATCTTTATTAGCCTGAATGTTGGCACCGTGCCGTAGTAGAAGTTTTACTAGTTCGGTTTGTTGGCATGTCACTGCCTCATGCAGCGCTGTAACGCCCCCACGAATGGTTTGGTTAATATCGATTTCATAATTTTCTAGCAAAAATTCAACAATTTCTTCGGGATCTTCTAACTCTTCATTATCCTGATCGCTGGCAAGCCAATGCAACAACGTTGAACCTGAGTTATCGATACGTCTTAAAAATTCGGGATTTTCATCCAAAATTTCACTTATTTGAGGTAAATCAATGTTTTTGATGGCTTCTTTTAATTCGTCAAGTGTAAACATATTTTTTCTCCGCAATAGTTAAGTTCAACACTAGTTTATCGTTTATAAATTAATAAAATATTAAACGCGAATTAACGCAAAAATTTTATATAGAATATTTATGGTTAATCACAGAGCTTAGTCATTTTCTCTTGAGATTCCTCAAAATTTGTTTATCTTAAATTTTTGAGCTACAGTAAGGGGGTATTACTGTCGAATGAGCCAAAAATAAGACGTTTAGTGTGTTACGTGAGTTTCACTTGGTTAAATAAAGGAGTATTTATGTTCAAAAGTCCGAGCGTTTTAGATTGGATTGCACTCGTTATCTTATTTATCGGTGGTTTGAACTGGGGTTTAGTCGGTTTATTCCATTTTGATTTAGTTACTGGCATCTTTGGAGATTACAGTCCAATTGCTAGAATTATTTATATTATCATTGGTTTAAGTGCGATTTATGTACTAGTACGTGCGATTAGTTGCTGTAAAAATCACGTTTCAGTACCTTAAACCGGTATCAGTTTATCAAAAAACCTCCCGTCTCGAACGGGGGGATACTATTTCTTAATTGAAATTGCTTAAAATTTAACAGTAAGGCAATGTGTTTTATAAAGTTTATCCCATAACCAATTAAATCCATTGTCAACCAACGTCAAAGTATTATTCGTCATTGCGAGCGCGGAGCGCGTGGCAATCTCGAAGATTTACTCATTTTATCACTCAAGTACGTTAGCGCTTAATTCTACTTTTTCTATTTTTTCAAACCGTGAAGTGATTTTATCCGCCGAGATTTTAGCGTCTTGAATATCAGTATAGGCTAACTGAATATGACGGAATAAATCATCCATTCGTTTTTGGAACCGCGAAAAATCCTTGGCTAACACGCTTAAATGTTCTTGTATCAGATGAATTTGTTCACGTGTCGCGGCATCTTTTAAGATAGCACTGGTGGTAGTGAGTACGGCCATCATCGTTGTGGGTGAGACCAACCAAACACGCTGGCGTTGCGCTTCTTCGACTAAATCATAATAATGCGCATGAATTTCGGCAAAGATGGCTTCGGCGGGAATAAATAATAATGCGCCTTCAGACGTTTCGCCGGGAATTATATATTTAGTGGCTACCGCTTGAATATGGTGGCGAATATCCTGGCGAAATTGCGCCGCCGCAGCGCGGTGTTCACTTTTTGGCAGGTCGATTTCAGTTAATTTTCGAAAGCCTTCTAGGGGAAATTTAGCATCGATGGCGATACTACCGGTGGGCGCGGGTAACAATAATAGGCAATCAACACGTTTGCCGTTACTTAATGTGTGTTGCAAACTATAATTTTTAGCGGGTAAGACATTTTCAATTAAAGCATTCAGTTGTACTTCACCAAAAACCCCGCGCGAGCGTTTGTCAGCAAGAATGTGTTGTAGATTGACTACATTACTGGAAAGTTCGGTGATGCGTTTCTGTGCTTCATCAATCAATGCGAGCCGTTTCACTACGTCTGCAAATGTGGCGGTGGTTTGTGCAAAGCCATCAAATAAACGTTTTTCGACTTGACCACTAATGGCGAGTAATTTTTCTTGCGTATTTTCGGTTAATTTATCCATACGTTGACTGATATGTTGCAAACCTTGCTGTAAACTATCTTGTAGCAGTTTTAAACTACTCAGTTGATGTTGATCAAATTGTTGTCGATAGGTATTGAGCTCGAGTAACCGTTGTTCTTTATTTTCAGCGGTATGCCGCTGATCGAGAACACGTGCATCATGCAGTTGATTGAGTAAACGATTGATATCTGTCCAACGACTTTCCATTTGGATTAATTTGTCATGTTGACGTTCTAATTTATAAAAATGCAACAATGTAAAAGCGATTAAGCTGGTAAGCAGCGCTAAAGTGATATATATAAAATAGAGGGGCATAAATTTTTCCTACTCTTAGAATGCTATGGGGACCATAAAAAGCACCGTATTGATCATCAGTTTATTGTTAACATGGCCATGTTTAGTCCACGCTGAGGATAGAAATCAACAACGAAAACTATTTTGGCAGGCCAGACAATTGTTAATGGCTAAACATTATCCACAGTTTTCTGCTTTAAAAGTTAAACTAAAAGATTATCCTTTATATCCTTATTTAATTTTTATCCAATTAAAACAACAATGGACTTATGCAAATAGTGGCGAAATCGATGAGTTTTTGCAAACTTATAATGATACACCCTTAGCCGTCAAATTACGTGCTGATTGGTTAGCTTATTTGGCTAAAAAACAAGATTGGCAGCATTTCATCCATTATTATCAACCTATTTATGCTACACCATTACAATGTTATTACCTGCAATCTTTATTAGCGACACAACAAAAATCGTTAGCGTTTAAAAAAATAGCGACACTTTGGTTAGAAGTTAATGCACCGCCGAGTGTTTGTCGTAAAGTTTTTGCTCGTTGGGAACAATCTGGAGGATTAACTTCAGATTTAATTTGGAAAAAATTAGATCAGGCGATGACAAAAAATAATATCACGGTGATCCAACATGTCGCACAATTTTTACCGCCATCACAACGCCGACAAGTTAAACGTTGGTATCAAGTGCAACGGCATCCGTTATTAATTGAGCATAGTCATCAATTTGATCCGGATAATACTATCGATCGAAAAATTTTATTGTTCGGGTTGAAACGCTTGGCGAATAAAGATCCGATAGCATTGGCAGAAGATTGGTCGCAATTAAGTAAAGCGTATGATTTAAATGAAGCTGAAAGACAACCCATCTTGGCTGATTTAGCGGTCAGTTTGGCAAGACGTGGTCATAGTGCAGCGGGAGATTGGTTAAACAAAATTAAACCGGCTTATGCCAATGTAACCTTACGTGAATGGCGCGTACGGAATAGTTTACTTAATGGCCAATGGGATAAGGTGCTTTTTTGGCTCGATCATTTATCACATAAAGAACAACAATCAGCTTGTTGGCGTTATTGGCGGGCGAGGGCACTCGCTGAGACCAAGCAAACTGCAGCGGCGAATAGTATTTATGCGAGTCTAGCGAAAGAGGTTGATTATTACGGTGTGTTAGCCAGCCAACGTTTGAAGCTCCACTATCATCCTACAACACGCCGCATTGTGGGTGATCGCGAGGCACTGGAAAATAATCTGGCTATACAACGTGCTAAAGAATTGATCGCTTTAGGTTTTATTGGTGAAGCACGCCAGGAATGGTTGTGGGCCTTGGATAGCTTAAGCGTTTCAGAACGCCAAGCCGCCGCTCAGTTGGCTAAACAATGGGGTTGGTATGATCTCGCTATCGTTGGCGCCAGCAAAGCGAATATCCACAATGACATCCGATTACGCTTTCCATTCGCTTACCGACGTTCGGTGCTGGCAGCAGCGCGGAAAACACATTTGAACTCGGCGTGGGTCTGGGCAATTATGCGCCAAGAAAGTGCTTTTATGTGGAATGCTAAATCTAGTGCGGGAGCCTTGGGCTTAATGCAAATTATGCCGAATACGGGTAGACAGTTGGCGCGTGGATTGGCTTTACGTCGTCTAGATTTGCTGGATCCAGAACAAAATATTCGCTTAGGTAGTACTTATTTAAGACAGCTATTAAAACTATTTGGTGGTAATGCGACTTTAGCCACAGCTTCTTATAATGTGGGTCCTAATCGGATTAAACATTTTCAAGGATTGTATCAGCGTCTACCGAAGGATGTTTGGGTGGAAATTTTACCTTGGAAGGAAACCCGCGATTACGTTAAGAGTGTGGGTCTAGCGCGCAGCATTTACAGTCAAATATAGTTACTTCCATAAGGCCGTCATGGCGAGCGAAACGTTAGTGAGCGTGGCCATCCATGGATTGCCGCGCACCTGCGGTGCTCGCAATGACGATCAATATTTTTAGTGCTCGCAATGACGATTTAGATTCGTGTTCGCCATGACGGTCAATTATTTTATAATGCTAAAGTTATGCGGTGAGACGGCAAAAAATAGATTTTCATTACAGCTTATTCGCAGACGTGCGCTGGAGGTATCTTTATCAAGACTAGGCACGACTATGGCGAAACTTCCATGATTAGGTGCTTTCGTTGCTAGCGCTTGCGGAAGATAGGTATATCCACCATCTATCGATAAATCTATGCGTACCGTCTGACAGGCAATAGGCTCATGATTGGTTCCTGCCACATTCCAGTTTACCCATTTCGCTTCATGTCTTTTCCAGGGTGCGTCAATAGGAGCAATCGCGAAGTTTAATCCGGTATTTAATACATTGATCAGCATATCCGCACTGGCAGTGGTGGCTTGCTCTTGGAGATTATCCCGTACCGTCAAACGAAAATGTAGTTTTCGCGTCGTGCTTGGATAAACTTCACCTAAACCTAATGCTTGTTTGCCGAGCACCGCATCTAAACGTGGAAAGATGCGTTCACCACTGCTATTGGGTAGATACGAACGGAAGATCGGGCCGAGTCCATCATCTCGTAATGGGGTTTTTATCGGTTGTACTGGGCCCAGATCCATTTGTTCCCACGTATAAGTCAGTTTGGCATGACGATTATTTGATCGTGCGTAGGCATGCAATACGAAAGGTGTATTGGCAGGAATAGTGAGTGTTCGTTTCCCGAACGGTGCAGTAGAGCGAGGATCGATCACCGGCGGCCGATTAGGATTGGATAGTTTTTTGCCGCAGACACTGGCAGGACCGGTTACAAAAGTTTTTATTTCAGCAATCGTGGACGCATGGAAATACGGATCTTTGTGATCCTGAAGATTTTCCAAACTGTCTTGATGCATGGGAGGCGTATACTCATCAAAACATTCACCGGCATAACTCATAATGGTGGAGCCACTACCGGGTTCGTAGGCGGATGAGGCGGAATCAGCATCGCGATCGCAGCCATTAAAGGTGTGGTTGGCATTAAATTGATGACCTATTTCATGCGCTGCGAGTAAATCGAATGTCGGTTCACTCACATCTTTGTCAGGTGGATTGGCTGTACCATCAGGAGCGGTAGTGGCAGAGCCGCTTGAGCCGTCAGCTTTGTTAGCGGCTAGGCATACGACGCCATTGCTTGTTCCGCCGCCGGTAGCTCTGGAAAATAAATGACCGAGATCAAAATTTTTAGTGCCGATAACGGAATTGAGCACGGCAATATTTTTTACGCGCTGTTGGTCCTGATCTAAATTCAGATAAGGATCGGTGGCGGGATTGGCAAAAATAACTTTATCGTTGTCTTTGGCTAGAATTAAATGGATACCAAAATCGGTCTCGTAAATTTCATTAATACGATTAATGGTGCGTACCACATTGGCTAATCCACTTTCTACAGTGCCACCGTATTTTTTGGCATAGTCACTACTCATGGCAATCGCAATTCGATATTCACGGTGGATATTGTCATTAATCAGGCGTGGTTTAGTAGCTAGTTGAGTGGCGTTGTGATTAGCGGTTAATTTTTCGCGTAAGCGCACATTACCAGTTCTAAGCGCTTCGAGTCGAAAACTTTGGTAAGCTTGATTATGGTTAAACTTATTTCCAACCGACTGTATCAACCAATTACCGGTTGTATCAAACACCATCGCCTGTAAGCCTTGTTGAGAAATATCTAAGCGTAAACGTCGTCCTTCTTTATCAAAACCTTTTAGACTGAGGATGCTAGGATAACGTTTTGCCAGTTCCGGTGGCATCGTATGTGCATCAGATACAGTAAATACCGTCGAATCTCCTTCGGGTAAGGGCAGCATTAACTCCGCTGTATTTTTTCTGGTCAGATCATGGCGTAAAGCGTTTAATGAGTCATCATCTAAACTAATAATGCGGTAGTAAGCTGGTTGCTGTGTTTCTGTCGCTAAATTTAATGGCCTCTCCCCATTCATGTCCTGCCAAAAGTTGCGCACAGACGCATGACTCGTGCCTGTTAGCAGCATAGCCAGTAGACCGATTGTGCATTTTTTTAGAATAGATAGTGAAGGCAAGGAGTAGGACATAGCATTGTTATATTGTAAGAAAAACAAGATGGTAACCTTGTTTTCCTTACAATAACAACTTTTTATTCGTTTTTATTTAACAGGATAAGTATTAGAACGTACTATTTTTTTCACAACGATGTTATTGGTCACACCGGTGACGCCTTCAATTTGTCTAGCGAGCATGCCAGCTTTTTGCTTTTGTGCCCAACTATTTGCAAAACCGCCGAGTTTGACTTGACCTTTATAGCTCATCACGGAAATAGCGAGACCTTTTACATCTGGGTCGGCTAATAATTTAGATTTTACTTTTAAGGTAATGACACTGCTGTCAACATATTGACCGGTAGTTTCTTGTTGCATAGCACGATGACTGCTCATGGCTATAGTGGCTACCATAGGTAATGCTATTAAGCCTAAGATAACAAATAACTTTGCTTTCATAGTATGAATACTCCTACTTGAAAATATACTCATTGCTGTGAGTATAGAACCTGGATTATAAACCTGGATCATTTTGAGTGTAAAAATTTTGTTCTATATAGAGTTAGATTTTAAAATAGATGACTGAATAACCAGATAAGTAACAATACAGCAATAGGTATGCCTAATAACCAAGCAATTAAATATTTCACAATCCCCCCTCCCTTAGCTTTACACTCTTCTATTTTGAGAATATACGTTCCCTATAAAAAGATTAGTCAAGTCGGCAGATAAATCAAGTAATCTCACTTTAAATGGATTGAGGAGTTGTACACAAAGTAGACAAATATCGAAAATATCAGCATCTAGGGTATTTACTTAGATTGCCACGCGCTGCGCGCTCGCAATGACGGGGAAAAAAGCGGCTCGCAATGACGGGGAAAAAAGCGCTGCGCGCAATGAAAAGTAGTGCGTTAAAAAGGAATATCATCGTCTTCAAATGCTTCGCTGGCCATTTCGGGTAATGGGTTGGCTTCACGTTTGGATCGCGTAGCCGAAGTATTCTGTGTGCTAAAGGAAGATGCATCACTGCTTGCACTGCCACCGCGGCTATCTAACATTTGCATTTCATTGGCAATAATTTCGGTGGTGTAGCGATCTTGACCAGAGGTTTTATCTTGCCATTTGCGTGTTTGTAAACGGCCTTCAACATACACTTTAGAACCTTTTTTTAAATATTCAGCAACAATCTCAGCCAGGCGTTGATAAAAAACCACGCGGTGCCATTCGGTGCGCTCTTGTAGCTCCCCGGTATTTTTATCTTTCCAGCTTTCGCTGGTTGCAAGGTTAATATTGGCAACCGCTGTGCCATTAGGCATATGCCGCATTTCCGGATCGGCACCTATGTTGCCGATTAAAATAACCTTATTAATGCCTTTAGCCATGTTGAACTCCTACACTCACGAAATCAAAACGTTAATCTTTAATTCTAAATCTTGTAGCGCAAAAAAGAAAGCAGTAAAAAGGAGTTTTTTAGAGGTTTCTTTTCATTATTTTCAAGGTTATAGTGTGGGGTTTCAACAATAGCTGATAAAGTTTTTAGCTTTTGCACCAGAACTTTCATGTTTATCTATGGATACAATTCGCATTCGTGGTGCTCGCACCCATAATCTACAGAATATCGATCTAGATATTCCACGTGATCAATTAATTGTGGTGACTGGATTATCCGGTTCGGGTAAATCTTCGTTAGCCTTCGATACTTTATATGCCGAAGGTCAGCGTCGTTATGTGGAATCTTTGTCGTCTTATGCGCGGCAATTTCTTTCCATGATGGAAAAACCCGATGTCGATCATATTGAAGGACTTTCTCCTGCGATTGCGATTGATCAAAAATCAACCTCACATAATCCACGTTCGACGGTGGGTACGGTGACTGAAATTTATGATTATTTGCGCGTGTTGTTCGCCCGAATAGGTGAGCCGCGCTGTCCAGAGCATAACATTAGCTTAGCTGCGCAAAGTGTCAGTCAGATGGTTGATACATTGATGGCCTTGCCGCTTGAGACACGTTTACTTATTTTGGCGCCGAAAGTACAAGGACGCAAAGGGGAATTTAAACCTTTATTTGATGAATTACGTAGTCAAGGTTACTTACGCGCACGTATTGACGGCGAATTGCTCGAATTGGATCAAGTGCCGCCTTTAAAAGCGAAACAAAAGCATAACATCGATGTGGTCGTCGATAGATTAAAAATAAAACCTGACAATCGGTTACGCTTGAGCGAATCTTTAGCGACGGCGGCGTCATTGAGTGAAGGTTTGGTAACGGTGATTGTACAAGACGCAACAGGAAAAACTAAACAAGAATTGGTTTTTTCTGAACGTTTTGCTTGTCCGGAGTGTGGTTATAGTATTAGTGAGTTGGAGCCGCGCTTATTTTCTTTTAATAACCCGGCGGGCGCCTGTCCACAATGCGATGGTTTAGGTCATGAAATGATTTTTGATGCAGATAAGGTGATACCGCAACCGGAGTTAAGTATCGCGCGCGGTGCTATTCGTGGTTGGGATGCGCAAAATCCTTATTATTCTTTGTTGTTGTCGACTTTAGCTAAGCATTACCGTTTTTCTTTAGAGTCTCCTTTTAATGCATTGCCAGAAAATATTCAGAAAATTATTTTATATGGCAGTGGTAAAGAAGAAATAAAATTTCACTACGAGAGTGAAAAAGGTTATGTCTATAATAAGAAAAAACCCTTTGAAGGTGTGATACCGGTCATGCAGCGCCGTTATCAAGAGACAGAATCGGATTCGGTACGTGAAGATTTAGCGCGTTATTTAGCATCCAAACCTTGTACCAGTTGTCATGGTACGCGGCTCAATATTGCCGCACGGCATGTTTTTATCGGGGATAAAGCAATCACCGATTGGGTAGCTTTACCACTGGATAGATTAAAAGAATTATTTGAAAAATTAAATTTGACCGGTCAACGTGCCAAGATTGCATTGCGTTTACAAAAAGAAATTATCGATCGCTTAAACTTTTTAATTGATGTCGGATTAAATTATCTGTCATTGGACAGGAGTGCCGATACTTTATCTGGCGGTGAGTCGCAACGGATACGTTTAGCCAGTCAAATTGGTTCAGGTTTAGTGGGTGTGATGTATATACTCGATGAGCCATCGATAGGATTGCATCAGCGTGATAATGGCCGTTTGTTAAGTACCTTGCTGAGATTGCGTGATTTAGGCAATACCGTGATCGTCGTCGAACACGATGAAGAGGCGATTCGACATGCCGATTATGTGGTGGATATGGGACCGGGTGCGGGTGTGCATGGCGGACGTGTGATTGCGCAAGGTTCGCCGGCTGCGATTATGCGTAATCCAAATTCGCTCACCGGTCAATATTTATCCGGCCAGCGACGCATCGAATGTCCAAAAAAACGACTTAAATTTGATAAAAATCACATCATTAAACTATCAGGCGCGAGTGGTAATAACTTAAAAGATCTCGATGTTGAGATTCCGTTGGGTTTAATGACCTGCATTACCGGCGTATCCGGTTCAGGAAAGTCAACGCTGATTAATGACACCTTATATCCACTCGCGGCTAAAAAATTAAATGCAGCTATCTTGCCGCAAGCGGCGCCGTATCAATCGATTACTGGCTTAGAGCAATTGGATAAAGTGATCGATATTGATCAAAGTCCTATCGGACGTACGCCGCGATCCAATCCTGCGACGTATATCGGTTTGTTTACACCAATACGCGAATTATTTGCCGCCACGCCGGAAGCGCGTTCACGCGGTTATAGTGCCGGACGTTTTAGTTTTAATGTGAAGGGAGGGCGCTGTGAAGCCTGTGAAGGTGATGGTGTACTTAAAGTAGAAATGCATTTCTTAGCCGATGTGTATGTGCAGTGCGATGTGTGTAAAGGACAACGTTATAATCGTGAAACCTTAGAGATCCGTTATAAAGGAAAAAATATCTATCAAATTCTAGAAATGACGGTAGAAGAAGCGCATGAATTTTTTAATCCAGTGCCGGTGTTGGCGCGAAAATTACATACCTTGATCGAAGTTGGGCTCGGTTATTTACATCTGGGTCAAAGCGCACCGACTTTATCCGGAGGCGAAGCACAACGTGTCAAACTAGCCAAAGAATTAAGTAAACGCGACACCGGCCGTACTTTATATATTTTGGATGAACCTACCACGGGTTTACACTTTTATGATATTGAGCAGCTATTGAAGGTGTTATATCGGTTGCGTGAACGGGGTAATACCGTGGTGGTGATCGAACATAATCTGGATGTGATCAAAACTGCGGATTGGATTATTGATCTCGGACCAGAAGGAGGGAGCAAGGGCGGCGAGATTGTGTGTGTCGGTACACCCGAGCAAGTGGCGAAGCAGCCCACTTCTTATACCGGTGAATATTTAAAACCTCTATTAGGGAAACGCAGCTTATCCAGTGAGAATGGTAGCCGCCACGGTTAATCGTCGTTTGAATGGATGGCCACGCTCATTGTATTCGCTCGCCATGACGTTGTTCTATTCGTCATTGCGAGCGCCGCAGGCGCGCGGCAATCTATAAAAAAAACCCCTAGAACAGGGGTTTTTTAACAAACAGAGGGTTTTAACTAAGGATTAACCGAAGCTGTAACCAAGACCGACAGCAACAAAATCAATATTGCCTGGCTTGTTTTTTCCTAAAGGTTGGATGTGTGTCCAAGAAGTGTCAACAAACATGTTCGGTGTGATGTCGTAACTAACACCAACTGCCGCTTCTGGAGCCCATTTATGCTTAGCAATAGCGTTTTTGTTCAGCAGTGTAGTATGAGGGCCAGTATCACATTTATTATCGATGCTGGTGGTGACATAAGCCACACCTAATTTGCCATACACATTGAACTTGTCATTAATCGGATAAATACCTTTACCGACTAAATCAATGGCATTTTGTGAAATGCTGGAAGAACCATTAATGTCTGTGCCACCGGTGCTTCCTTTAGCGGGTGTATACAGTAAACCATCAAACTTCTTTTTACCGAGTTGTAGGTAACCCATTTCCACTGCCCAATTAGGAGTGAATTGGTAACCTATTCCCAAACGACCGGCTAAATTTCTGCCAGATGCAGAAAGCTTGTCGTTCGCATTAAAGAGTGCTTTTCCGTCTGATGTGTTAATAGGGCTAAGAGCGGTTTTATTTTTAGCGTAACCTAATTGGCCAGTGACATAAACGCCATTAGCGGTTGCGTTAGCAGCCATCATACCCAGTGCCGAAACACCTAATACAGTAGCTGTCATGAGTTGTTTAAACATATTATTATTTTCCTCAAATGGATTGTTTTACTAGTTAAACAGG
>JBHGAL010000007.1:0-81140 GCA_041949685.1 Wolbachia endosymbiont of Folsomia candida | reverse complement strand
ATTATTTTTTTTTAATGAGCTTAGGCTAGATAAGCTATAAGAATTATGATATGAACTTAGGTCGGCTAAACCTTTTATTTTATGTGATAGAGGAATTATTGTGGCAACCGCTTTAGCAACGTTCGTGTGGCAAAAATGTTTAGATCGACTACAGGATCATATATCCCTCCAAGATTTTAATACTTGGATTCGACCGTTGCAGGCAGAACAAAAAGAAGATCAGCTGGTCCTATGGGCGCCTAATCAATTTGTTTTGCATTGTGTGAATGAAAGGTTTTTGGTTCATATCAATCAGATTTTGACGCAATTGGACGAAGCCCCTCCGGAAGTTATATTAAGAGTCGGTAGCCGCAATAACCAAGCATCTCAAATATCTCCCATATTAAGAAATACACAGGACCTTAAAGGAAAATCTAAGGTTATTAAAGTTTCAGCTACTCACATAAATCCAAATTTTACATTTATTAATTTTGTCGAAGGAAAATCTAATCAATTAGCACGTGCTGCTTCTGTGCAGGTCGCAGAAAATCCAGGTGGTGCATACAATCCATTATTACTTTACGGCGGGGTCGGATTAGGGAAGACGCATTTAATGCATGCAATAGGTAACGCTATTCTATTAAAAAACCCGCATGCCAAAGTGTTATATCTACATTCTGAGCGTTTTGTTGCTGATATGATTAGAGCTTTGCAAACTAATACAATTAATGATTTTAAAACTTATTATCGTTCGCTAGATGCTTTATTAATTGATGACATTCAATTTTTTGCTGGAAAAGATCGTTCACAAGAAGAATTCTTTCATACATTTAATACTTTACTAGAAAGTCAACAACAAATTGTATTAACCTGTGATCGATACCCTAAAGAAATGTCGGGAGTAGAAGAGCGATTAAAATCACGTTTAGGTTGGGGCCTTACGGTTGCTATTGAACCACCCGATCTTGAAACTCGAGTCGCTATTTTAATTAGTAAAGCTGAGCAAACTAAAATAAGTTTACCTCAGGAAGTCGCTTTTTTTATTGCGAAACGTATTCATTCCAATGTAAGAGAACTTGAGGGTGTGTTAAAACGAGTAGTCGCTTATGCACAATTTACAGGATTACAGATTACACTTGAGTTGGTACGAGAAGCTTTAAAAGATGTACTCGCCTTACAAGATAAATTAGTAACAGTTGATAATATTATTAAAACCGTCGCTGAATATTATAAAATTAAAGTGTCTGATTTGCTTTCTAAACGTCGTACATCTTCTTTGGCGCGGGCACGTCAGATTGCTATGGCACTTGCAAAAGAATTAACAAATCATAGTTTACCTGAGCTTGGTCGTGCTTTTGGCGGACGTGATCATACGACGGTATTACATGCATTCCGAAAAATACAAGAATTAAAAAAAACAAATACCGGCGTTGCTGAAGATTTTATAAATTTATTGCGTACTTTATCGAGTTGAGGAAGAAAAAAATGCAATTTACCATCGATCGTGAAACCTTATTGAAGCCTTTACAATTGGTAACAGCCGTGATCGAGCGTCGCCAGACTTTGCCTATACTTTCCAATCTTTTAATAAAATTGGATGATAAAAATTTATCGTTGTTGGGCACTGATATGGAAGTAGAATTAACGGGTCGTATTATTTTAGAAAAATCAGGTGAATCTGGGACAACTACTGCACCGGCTAGAAAACTAATGGATATTTGTCGAAGTTTACCTGAAGGTAGTGAACTAAAATTTCAACAAAAAGGCGATAAATTATATCTTCAATGTGGCCGTAGTCGATTTAATTTATCTACTTTACCAGCGACAGATTTTCCAATAAGTGAAGCATTAGATAACCACCCTGAGCAGTTAGAGTTTGTTTTATCGCAGAAAGGTTTACGTTCTTTGATAGAGTCAACTAATTTTGCTATGGCTCAACAAGATGTACGCTATTATTTAAATGGAATGTTATGGGAGTTAGGTCAGGGAAGCTTAAGAGCTGTAGCAACGGATGGCCACCGTTTAGCACTTAATGTAAAAGAGGCGAATATAACGGCAGATAGTAATCAAATTATAGTGCCTAGAAAAGCTATTTATGAGCTTTCGCGTTTATTAAGTGATGAAGAAAACGATAGCTTAACTATTTTTTTAACTAAGAATCAGTTAAGAGTCCATATGCAGGATTATACATTTACATCTAAACTTATCGATGGTACGTTTCCTGATTATGATAGAGTTATCCCGCAAAGCGGTGATAAAATTCTAGAAATTGACCGGGATTTGTTCAAAGCTTCTCTATCACGTGTGGGAGTTTTGTCGAATGATAAACATAAGAGTGTTTGTTTAGAGTTAAAAAATGATCTATTACGCATTTTTGCCAATAATCTTGAACAAGAGGAAGCTGAGGATCATCTCGATGTGTCTTATCGAGGAGAAGACATAAGCATAGCTTTTAATATTGGCTATCTTATGGATGTATTAAACAGTTTACCGCCTGGGTTGGTGAAAATTACCTTAACATCTACAGAAGCGAGCGTAAGACTCGAAGCCAAAGAAAAGGATGCTAGTGTATACGTCATTATGCCCATGCGCGTGTAATGCCTTATGCAATTGGTTCGTTTGAAAGCAAACTGTTTTCGAAATCTTACTGAACTCGATCTTGAGTTTTCTCCCGGGTTTAATTTTATTTACGGGCCTAATGGTAGTGGCAAGTCTAGTTTACTTGAGGCCATTTATTTTTTAAGTCTAGGTCGTTCTTTTCGTAGTAGTTTGGCCAGCCGCGCTATTCAATATGATGCAAAAAGCTTCAATTTATTTTCAATCATCTTAGGACAATGTTCCACAACTTTGGGCCTGGAAAAAATCCGACAAGGAAAAACAAAGATTAAAATTGGTAATAATACCAATTCAATTAGTGAGTTGGTCAAATTATTACCATTACAACTTATTAATCCCAATAGTTATTACTTATTAAGTGGCGGGCCAAGAGCTCGTAGACAGTTTATAGATTGGGGTGTGTTTCACGTGGAACCACAATTTTTTCAAGTATGGCAACGATTTCAGCAGGTGTTAAAGCAACGTAATGCAGCTTTACAACAGCAAGTACCAATGAATCAAATTAAGGTATGGGACTTAGCATTAACAGAAGCAGCTAACGAAATAACACTATTACGAGAAAAATACATACAACAATTAACTCCTTTAATCAATGAGTTAATAAAGAAATTGCTTACTTTACAAGGTTTAAGCATAGATTTTTATCAGGGTTGGGATAAAAAAATTAGTTTAGGCGTAGTTTTAAACAGTTCGATAGGTCGAGATTACAAACTAGCTTACACACAATTTGGTCCGCATAGAGCTGATTTATTAATAAAGTTAAATGGATATCCTGTCCATGAAGTCTTATCACGAGGCGAGCAAAAACTATTAACATGTGCATTGCAGTTAGCTCAGGGCATATTACTAAAAAAAATAACAGCGAAAACATGTATTTATTTATTTGATGATTTATTTGCAGAACTTGATCCAGTTAAACAAAACATGCTGATGCATTTACTGCGTAGTCTAGAAGCGCAAGTTTTTATTACGGCTATAGAGGAAACTTTGATAAAAGAGCTGGAAACTAGTGTATTAGGGAAAATATTTCAAGTAGAACAAGGGAAAATTATGGAAAAAGATACAATTTAATGACATATAGTCAAAAAAAATGAGGAAATAAGATGAATCCCTGGTTGATTTTAGTGGTAGCAGGTTTATTTGAAGTAGGTTTTACAACATGTATGAAGTTATCCGAAGGATTTACACAGATAAAATATACAATAGGCTTTTTATTTTTTACAACTTTAAGCCTATTTCTTTTGAATAAAGCAATTGTACAAATACCATTAGGGACTGCTTACGCGATATGGACAGGAATAGGTGCTTTTGGGACGGCTTTGATAGGAATGTTATTTTTTAAAGATCCTCTCTCATTGATCAGAGTGGTTTTTTTAACTTTATTAATAGGCTCTATACTCGGATTAAAGCTGGTATCAAGCAGATAGTGATGTTCCACGTGGAACTTTATGAATTAAAGAGCTTTACCTTAAGGTAAAGCTCTTAATCTCTCCATTCAAAATCAAATAGTGGGAACATCTTCTATGTCGAAATTAGGGTCCATAAAATCACGAGGATGGTGATGATGGTGGTGGTGAGGTGGGATAATTGATGGAGGGGGTGTTATGGCAGGTGCTGCAGGTGTAACAGGCGTAGAATTTGAATTTTTAGCGTTTAAAGCATCCACTACGGCATATATAGGTGCTACTTGAGCTTCAGTTTTAGTACGTTGGTTATAGCCTTCAATAACCTGGCTTCTTTGTTGTTGATTTAATTGGTCCCATTGATCTTGCGGTATCCCAAAGATTGAGGGCGGGCCACAGGCGACCAATAAGAAAGGGAATATTAACAGGATAAGATATTTCAATTTTTTCATAATTTACCTTAAAGCTTAATTTATCAGCTTGGCTGAAAATATATAAGGTTTTGGTAAAAAGCAAGCTAAATTTGGTTAAAATAAACCCTATTTCAGATTGAAACAGTTATTTAGGCGCCAGAGAAATGATTTTTTTAATTTTTAGCAGCTAGCGCATTAGCAACGGCATATATAGGAGCGACTTGCGCTTCTGCTTGTTTGCGTTGATTATAACCATCGATCACTTGTGTTCGTTGTTGCTGATTTAATTGTGCCCATTGCTCTTGCGGTATCCCAAAGACCTTAGGAGGACCACATGCCGTTAGCAAGAAGGAAGCAATAAATAAAAGAGAAAGGGTCAAATATTTCATAAAAATCAATATAGGTTAGCGAAAATCAAGCAAAAAATACCTAGTATTCTTAATAAAAGCAAGCTAGTTTTAACTAAACTAAGATTTTTTAAATTAAAATCGTAATCAAATGTATTTTTGGTTAAAATTTTCTAGGTTATGGGTTAAGCTCTCTCTAGCATCGAACACAAAGCAGGGTCCTTTAAAATGGCTTTCGCCGCATTTTTCAAAATAGTTTAATATACCACCTTCTAACTGATAAACTTCTGTATAACCAATTTCTAAAAGATAGGCTGCTGCTTTTTCGCAACGAATCCCCCCAGTACAAAACGTAACTATGGGTAATTGTTTAAGTTTTTCAGGTAATTTTTTTACTGCTTCAGGAAAATCTCTAAACCGTTTAAGATCTAAATTTAGGGCATTTTTAAAACTTCCGAGTTCAATTTCAAAGGTATTTCGTGTATCCAAAAGCACTAAATCAGGCCTATTTTTTAGCCAAAAATTGAGCATTTCAGGAGTAATATAGGGGGCAGTATATTTAGCAGGGTCAATGCTATCAATACCAAAAGAGATGATTTCTTTTTTCAACTTAACGAGCATTTTTTTAAAGGGTTGAAAATTAGAAAAACTTTTTTTAAATTCTAAATTTTGAAAATATGAATATGTATTCAGAAAGTTTTGAAAAGCGCTAATCGCATCATTGCAACCAGATATAAAGATATTAATTCCCTCAATACTTAACAGCACAGTTCCTTTTAAATCTAATTCCTTTGCTTTTGATTTCAGTGAAATTTGCAACTCAGGTAAAATATTGTCATTTAGTTGAACAAAACGATAAGCAGTTATATTGATAATAGATAACATATTGTCATTTTAGATAGTCATAAGGTTTGTAAATTAAATAGAATTTTCTGGTGCTGGAACCAGGATTCGAACCCGGGACCTACTGATTACAAATCAGTTGCTCTACCAACTGAGCTATTCCAGCCATGAATTGAAGAGCCAAATTGTAGTCAATTTAATATAAATTAGCAATTTTAATCATCAGTTTTTAGCTTTACCTGAATTTCTCCACTACTAAAATAATGGATTTGATTTTCAATTTGCACACAAAGTTGACCTTGTGTGTTTATACCCCTTCCCACTCCTTCTAGAAAATTATTCTGATTTTGTATTGTGATTAATTTACCCGCTAAATTATCCAGCCGTTGCCAGTCCCCCATAAAATAGTCTAAGCCTTTAGCCTCAAATACCAAGAGGCTATGAAGCAAATTTTTTAAAATGAGTACAGCAAGTTGATTGCGCCGCGGTGGTAAATTTTGTATCGAAAAGATACTTGTAATAGCTTGATGGTTAATGGGCGAATGATTAGTAGAGGGGTTATAAAGATTTAAACCCATTCCAATAACCATTCTTTGGATTTTCTGCTCAATAGACCGTGATTCAATTAAAATTCCGGCCAATTTTTTTCCGTCGTAAATAATATCATTAGGCCATTTGAGCTGTATTCTCTTTAATCCATATTCTTCAAGCGCATTAACAACGGCGATACCTACCACTAAAGTTAATCCTGTTAATTTATTAAGCGGATTGGAGAACTGCCATAAAACTGATAAAGCTATATTTTTTCCGAAATTTGAATACCAGGTCCGTTTAAATTGGCCACGGCCGGCTGTTTGCTGTTCTGCCAAAATAGCATAATTACCGGTACATTCCTTTTTGTTCAGTAGATAATTGTTGGTTGAATCAACCAGTGTTAGCACTTCTAGCTGCGAAAGTAATTGGCTGGCTTCACCTAATTCACTAACTATATAGGAAGCGTCAAGTAACTCTAAGCCGCCTAAGATGCGATAATTTTTATCGTTTACAACTTCTAAATTTATTAATGGATCTAATAATCGTTTTAATACTTCAGGAACTGTCTTGCAAGGAATCCCTAAAATAGTGCTGATTTCCTTATCTGAATGAAATTTACCATCGGCTAATAAATTTAACGTAGATTCAAGTAATAACATTTTAAGGTCTTTTAATAATAATATTATGTTTTTTTGAGGTTTTATCTCAAAATCGAACAAATTTTACCATTTTTCCATGCTTAATTATTAAATTAAGCAATGACCCGCTAATTTCTCCAAAATGTGAAGTGGTGCTGCTTTAGGATTTGCCATAGCGGTTGTTGGCAAATAAAAGGTTTGTTCTAGCAGATATTGTCCGGAAGTAGCCGCATGAGATACTTGGTCCGTAGAAACTATCCAACTAGTACCTGGAGGAAAACTGACTTCTTTATATTTTACTTGCTTTTGATAATCCATGTCGAGTTTCATACCATCATGGATTTTTAGCATAATATGATCATAATGGGTACGAAGACTTTTTGTAATGCCTATCCAATGTAGAAATTTAGCGCTCCCAGGAATAGGTTTATTAATTTTTGGCAAAAAACGTTGTGCGACTTCCTCAAAGTTTTCACCTACACGCCAAACCCGATGTTCACCATAAGGATTTATATTACAAAATAAACGCACAATCCGACGCCCTTGATTTGGACTTGCAGCAAAGGCATCCACATGTAATCGACGATCGTCTTTGCGTGGAGAAGTTTTACGATTCTTTATTTGTACTGGACGGTAACTAGTCCGCCCCATGGAAAGAGAATTCGTATATTGTGAAAATAAAGAACTCATGAAATAGTTCGCTTGTTTAGAAAAACGAGCCAACATAGATTTTAAACACATGTGGTGTTTTTGATCGGCTTTAATCCCTTTTAAAAGATTATTTTTTAAATTAAAGCTAATATTTTTTGTTTTTTTGTTTATCAAATAAGGAATAAATAGCATTCGTTCGGATGGATCAATCTCAAATGAAAGTTGCGGACAAAAAATAATTTTACCAGACTCAAGCTCAGAAAGCGCACTATCTTGTTGGCATTTTTTAAATTCCGTATCCCAAGCAGCTGCTGTACAGATAGAGAAAATATCCATTTTTAATTAAATCCATTTAGAAAGCTTTATTCTATATTTTTTTAAGGTAATTTTCCAGAATAGTTGTAGTAATGATAATATGAATTAATAGATTTTTTTAAACTTTAAAAATTTTTATAAAAAATTTAATTAAAATTTATTTTTAATAATTCTGTAACTTAAGGCTTCCATTAAATGTGAAGTTTTAATTTTTTCACATTCTGTTAAATCTGCAATGGTACGTGCTATGCGTAAAATTCGATGGTATGCACGTGCTGAAAGTTGAAATTTTTCTAATGCATTTTCTAATATTTTATGATCTTTATTTGATAATCTACAAGCATTTTCTAATATTTTACCGGTTAAATTATGATTAAGTTTTCCTAATTTGTCCAATTGTCTGGTCTGTGCTTTTTTCACCCGTATTCGCACGATTTCGCTATTTTCCTCTTTGCATGATTGAAGAAAATAAGTCTTTGGTAATGGATTTACTTCAATACACATATCAATACGATCTAAAAAAGGTGCAGATAACTTTTTGCGGTAACGTTGAATTTGTTGGAGTGTGCACACACATTGATTCAATTGGTTACCTAAATGTCCGCACGGGCATGGATTCATGGCTGCTACTAACTGAAAATTAGCTGGAAATTCAGCTTGCCTAGCCGCACGTGAGATAGTTATATTTCCTGATTCTAAAGGTTCTCGCAAAGCTTCTATTACTTGGCGATTAAACTCAGGTAATTCATCCAGAAATAAAACTCCATGATGTGCTAATGATATTTCTCCTGGTCGTGGAGGACTACCTCCTCCTACTAGTGCTATGTTTGAAGCAGTGTGATGCGGCCGACGAAAAGGAGGAAATTTCCAAGTATTTAATTCCAGAGCCTGCCCATTGATTGAATGTATCGCAGCAAGCTCTAGAGCTTCTTCATCACTAAGTAAAGGTAATAAACTAATCAAGCGAGAGGCAAGCATCGTTTTTCCAGTGCCCGGAGGGCCTACCATTAATAAACTGTGCCTTCCCGCGGCGCAAATTTCTAAAGCTCGCTTTGCATGGGCCTGACCGTATACTTCAGATAGATCAGGTAATTTACGGTCCTTAAGTTTAGGATATTCTGCATTATAAGTGGATAAAAGTTCTCTTCCATGGAAATGTGAGCAAATTTGTAAAATATTTTTAGCAGGTAAAATGCTCATTTTTTTTATGAAATTGGCTTCTTGAGCATTTTCTAAGGGCACTATAATAGTGTGATTGGCTTTTTGTGCTGCTAAAGCAAAAGGTATGATACCCGAAACGCATCGAAGTTCTCCTGATAATCCGAGCTCACCGATAAATTCATATTGCGCTAACGAATTGCTTGGAATCTGATTAGATGCGGCCAGAATACTTAATGCAATAGGTAAATCAAATCGCCCCCCTTGTTTAGGAAGATCAGCAGGGGCGAGATTGATAGTGATTCGTCGAGCAGGAAATTCAAATTGCGCATTAAGTATAGCGCTACGCACACGGTCTCGACTTCCCTTGACGGTTGTTTCAGGGAGTCCAACAATGGATAAGCTAGGTAAACCGTTTGATATGTGCGTTTCAACGGTAACTGGAAGCGCTTGAATACCCGCATTTGCACGTGTTTGCACAATAGCTAACGACATAAACAGATCCTTCTGTATTTATTATTTTAAACACGTATCGTACTTAAATCTTTGCTTGTTACCACTCAATTTACAATTCTCAGGATCTTTATATACTGAGATTACTGTGGGTTGAGGTGCTTCCAAAAACCCACGCTCTAAGTATATCACTTATAATTCAAATTATAGCCCATTTATTTTACAATTCTTTTGTGTTTTGCTTTGGTTAAATGGTTTTCTAAGGAAGCTATCTGTTTTTCCAAGGCAGTTATTTTGGTGCGAGTTTTTGCTAAAACTTTTTTTTGTACATCAAACTCTTCACGCGTTACTAAATCAAATTTTGCAAACATGCTTTGCAAAATAGCTCTAAAATTTTTTTCTAGATCTTTCTTAAATTTATTTAATCCTGGAGGGAGACTTTCGCTCAGTCGTTTTACGGTATCGTCAATAAATTTCGTATCAAACATACAAGAATTCCTCGTTTAATTAATATTTTAAACCTAACGGAGCTACATACATCGAAATAGCTAATTTTCACCAGCGCAAATAGTGTCTAAAGCGATTTTAAAAGTACTTGGATTATCATCAATAACCAAAGTATGGTGTTGTTCTGATTTTAATAAAGGCTCTATTAATTTCTTTTGATGTTTTAAAATGGTTGAGTTCGCTTCAGAAATACGGTTATTTCGAGCGTTACGCTTTTTAATTCGTTGGATTATTTTAATATCATTTGTTTGGCAATGAAGTATATAGAAAGGTACTTTTAAAAGATTAGCCAAATTATAGAACATTAATCGTTGACCATGAAAAAGAAATGTTGCATCAATTAACGCAGTAAATTCTGCTGTAATGATAATTTTTGCTAGTTCCAGAAGTTTATTATAGGTTTTTTCGCTCGATTGAGGAGTATAAATCCCCCCATAGGCATTTGAATTAGAACTTTCATACAAAGGTATGTCAAATAATTGCTTGCGTATAACATCAGAGCTTATTTGGATGGCGCCACATGCAATGACAATATTTTTTGCTATGGTTGATTTTCCTGATCCGGCGAGCCCATGCATAATGACTAAACAAGGTTTTTTAGGATGAGTATAGAATTCTGCTAAATTTATGAAGTTATAATAATCATTACGAATATCTAATTTTTCTTTATCATTTAAATCTTTCTGATTTAATCGGAATAAAGCTATTTTGGCACGAACAACTGCCCGATATGAAAGATAATAAGCTAATAAATTAAGTCCTTCATAATCCCCAGTAAATTGTAGGTAGGTATTGATTAACTGATTAGCTAATTTGGGCTGGTTTTTCCCTGCCAAATCCATTGCTAAAAAGGCCAGATCAGCAATGACATCAGTCCATCGCAAATCTTCATTGAATTCTAAACGATCAAAAAGAACAAGTTTATCTCGATAGAGAATAATATTCGCTAGATGTAAATCTCCATGACAGTCACGAATAAAACCTTGCTCTTTACGCTGTTCGAATATTTTTTGATGCTTAATAAATTGTTCGTTAGCCCATACTTCTAATCTTTTTACTTGGGCTATATCGGTAGGATCACTAAGCAAAGGAATTATTTGTTCAAAATTCTGCTGTGTAGGAGCATGTACCTCATGAGGAAGGCCGAATCGCGAATTTTTAGGCGCAACAGGTGTTTTTTTGTGAAATTCTGCAATTAATTGACCTAATTGGTCAATAAGCCCTGCATTTAACTTTCCGCTTTTCAGCAATGCACTTAGTAAATTGTCTTGGGAAAACTCGCACATCTTAACGGCGTATTCTAAAATAGGTCCTGTGTCGCCATTAATCTGAGGATGCTCGATAGTTCCGGTAATGGGTACTACAGCGAGATAAATTTCAGGGGCAAATAATTGACCTAACCGTAATTCCTCTTCACAGAAATGTTTGCGTTTTTTCAAAGTTGAAAAATCTAAAAAACCAAAATCAACAGGTTTTTTTATTTTATAAGCATATTTCCCAGTTAATATGACCCAGGAAACATGTGTTTCAATAAGTCCAAGTTGCAGAGCTGGATGATTAAAAGCACGGTTAGTTAGAAGGTTTTTAATTAAGGAAGAATTAGGCATAGTCTGAAGATTAAATATCAATATTTATTAACCCACACGCACTATAACGTAACTCGTTACTGGTTGTAAGGGGTATAGGGTTCAGATTAGATTATTTTTACAAGGATATTTCAAATGAAATTGTCGTATGCTAAAAAATTAATCCAGCAGTTATTAATGGAAGCACAAATTGAGATAAATGGAAAAAATCCTAGGGACATTCAAGTCCATAATGAAAAGTTTTATCAACGATTGTTAAAAAATCCTATTTTAGCTTTAGGTGAATCCTATGTGGAAGGATGGTGGGATTGTGAAAGTCTCGATGAATTCTTTTTTTATTTACTACATACTGAAGTCCCTGAAAATATAAAAACAAATAAATACTTTTTGTATTATTTTATTAAGGAAAAGCTTCGTGGGTTTGTTATGCGTTGCTTTAATTTACAAGCAAAGTCTCGAGCATTTGAAGTGGGGAAACATCATTACGATAAAGGAAATTCTTTATATCAAGCAATGTTGGATAGGGGTTTGACCTATAGCTGTGCTTATTGGAAAAAAAGTAAAAATTTAGATGAAGCCCAGCAAGCCAAATTAGCTCTAGTATGTGAAAAACTGAAACTAAAGCCTGGTATGAAGGTATTAGATATTGGGTGTGGGTGGGGAAGCTTTGCTCGCTATGCAGCTGAAAATTATGGAGTTTCAGTACTTGGGTTAACAGTATCCAAGGAACAATATCATTATGCTAAAAAGCTTAGTCAAGGCTGGCCTATCGAAATTCTCTTTAAAGATTATAGAGATATTACCGGAGTATTTGATCGTATTTGTTCGATTGGTATGTTTGAACATGTTGGACCAAAAAATCATAAGGCCTATATGAAAATTGCTCATCGTTGCCTAAAAAATTCCGGATTATTTTTATTACATACGATAGGTAGTAATACATCAAAATACTATCCTAATCCATGGATACATAAATATATATTTCCTAATGGAATTTTACCTTCAATTCGCCAAATTGGAAAAGCCAGTGAAGGTCTTTTCATTATGGAAGATTGGCATAATTTTGGGGCTTATTACGATAGAACATTAATGGCTTGGTTCGAAAACTTTAATAAATCTTGGATTTTTTTAAAAAAAGATTATGATTATGCGTCTTTCTATCGGTTGTGGAAATATTATTTATTGGCATGTGCTGGGGCGTTTAGAGCCCGCGATCTTCAATTATGGCAAATTGTTTTTTCTAAAGGCGGCGTAGTGAGTGGATATGAATCTATCCGTTAATTAACGAAAATCAGCTTCAGATTCTGCCGTACAGAGTTCCTCAAACAGAAGCTTATATATTAGGTTTTTCAAGGTTTAGTTTCTCCAATGATTTAGATTAAAAATAAATTGAATATAGATGGTCTAAGATGGTTTACCCCCTAGTACTTTTATGAAACAATGTAAGCCTAATTTATGTGGAGAGTATCGTGTGATTGACGAGGAAGGTTTTCGTATAGGAGTTGGTATTATTGTTGCTAATTCTGTTGGACAAGTCCTTTGGGCTAGGCGCATTGGTCAGCATGCTTGGCAATTCCCTCAGGGTGGTCTTCAAGTTGATGAAACACCTGAGCAGGCTCTATTTAGAGAGCTTTATGAAGAATTAGGATTAGAAGATTCGGATGTTGAGTTGCTGGGAGAGACAAAAAATTGGTTATATTATTGGCTACCTCCTCATTTACGACGCTCACATATGCAACCATTATGCATAGGACAAAAACAAAAATGGTTTTTGCTTTGCTTAAGGGGGGATCCGGAAAAAATTCGTTTTGATGTTACTCGCTCGCCTGAGTTCGATCGTTGGCGCTGGGCTCCTTATTGGTACCCTATCAGGCAAGTTATTACATTTAAGAGACATGTTTATCGGCGTGCGTTAGAAGAATTAGCGACATTACTTCCCTCCGAAGTTGTACAGCCAAGACGGGTTAGTAAACTGTATAGCAACTTAACGTTGGTAGAAAAAGTCGAATAATCAAATAAATATAAACTTATTTGAGCATGTTACGGTTTTAGAACGGTATAGATGTATTAAACCGTAATTTAATTGTATGTTCAAATACTAATTAGTTAGGTGTTTGCTATGTTGAAAATACTTCGTCGTATTGTTCAAGAGATCAGCGCAGCGCAAAGTTTTAAAGAAGCTTTACGGATATTAGTAAGACGAATTCGTGAAGCTTTGAATACCCAATCTTGCACAGTTTTTCTACTGGATAGTGAAAAAAATTATGTTTTACTCGCAACTGATGGCTTAAATCCTAGATGTGTCGGAAAAGTACGTTTTGGCTTTGACCAAGGTTTAGTTGGATTAGTTGGACGGAATGGCGAATTAATAAATATTGAAAATGCACCAGAACATCCTGATTTTTTATTTATCGCTGACATAGGCGAAGAACGTTATAAAGCATTTCTGGGCGTGCCTATTATTCATAATCGTGCCTTATTGGGTGTATTGGTAGTTCAACAAGAAGAGCAGCGTTGTTTTGATGAAGCTGAAGAGGCTTTTTTGGTTACTATGGCTGCTCAATTGGGTGGCGTATTAGCGCATGCTGAAGCCACAGGAGAAATATTTTCTTTATTTAAGGAAAATAAAAAACAGTTACAGCAAGATATCAGTTTTCAAGGAATTGCTAGTGCGCCAGGGATTGCCATAGGCCAAGTTGTTGTCGCGTATCCATTTGCTGATTTAGAAGCAGTCCCCTATAAAAGGGCAGATGATTTATTAGCAGAAATAGCTCAGTTAAAGAAAGCTTTTAAAGCAGCACGAGATGATATTCATCGTTTAAAAAAACATATGATGTCTGTGTTACCAGAAGAAGAACAAGCATTATTCGATGTGTATTTAGCGATTTTAAATAAAGCAAGTTTGGAAAAAGAGGTAATAACCGCCATTAAAACTTCTCATCAATGGGCGCAGGCAGCTTTGCAGTCGGTTATTAGTGCGCACGTGCAGCAATTTGAGAAAGTTGATGACGATTATTTACGTGAAAGAGCGGCGGATTTGAGAGATTTAGGACGCCGGATTTTAATGCATTTACAAAATAACCAATTTACGCCACCCCTATATCCTGAAAATACTATTCTGATTGGTGAGGAAGTCAGTCCTTCTGCTTTAGCGGAAGTGCCTGAAGGGCGATTAGCAGGGATAGTTTCTGTAAAAGGTTCTAGTCATTCTCACTTATCTATTTTGGCGCGCTCTTTAGGGATTCCTGCTGTTACCGGAGTAGAAAATTTACCGGTAAACCAGCTTGAAGCGCAGACCTTAATCGTGGATGGGTCACAAGGTCGCATTATAGTAGCCCCTTCGGGAAGGGTTAAACAAAGTTTTACTACACTGATAAAACAACAAAGTGAATTTACGAATAGCCTTGAGGCATTGCGAGAATTACCAGCACAAACATTAGATGGTTATAGCATCGCCCTTTGGGTAAATACCGGACTGATGGCGGATGCGAGTCTTTCATTAACAGCGGGCGCAGAAGGTATAGGACTCTATCGTACCGAAGTACCTTTTCTAATTCGAGATTGTTTTCCTGCCGAAGACGAACAATATGGTTTATATCGTCAATTATTGGCGGCTTTTTCACCAAGGCCCGTGGTAATGCGCACATTAGATATTGGAGGAGATAAGGCGTTACCTTATTTCCCTATTAAAGAAGATAATCCATTTTTAGGTTGGCGTGGAATTCGTGTAACGTTGGATCATCCAGAAATATTTTTAATACAAATCCGTGCAATGCTACGAGCTAATTTGGAGTTTAATAATTTACGCATCATGTTACCAATGGTTAGTTGCGTTGCCGAGGCGGATCATGCTTTACGTTTGATTGATCAGGCCTATGAAAAAGTAGTAAGCGAAGATCCCCGCGCTTGTAAGCCTCCAATTGGGATAATGATTGAGGTTCCTTCTGCAATTTATCAAGCTCGCTCATTAGCTGAACGCGTTGAGTTTTTATCAGTAGGAAGCAATGATCTTACTCAATATATGTTGGCCGTAGATCGTAACAATCCGCGTGTAGCCAATTTATACGATCCTTTTCAGCCCGCGGTTCTGAAAGCATTAGTTCAAATTGTTGAAGCTGCTCATCAGGCAAAAAAACCGATTAGCATTTGTGGAGAAATGGCTAGTGATCCTTTAGCTATACCTTTACTTCTTGCGATGGGATTTGATGCATTGAGCATGAACTCTTTTTCTATTCCTCGAATAAAATCAGTTATTCGTCAGATTAATTTTCATCAAGCCAGAAAAACATTAATAAAAATTTTAGCAATGGATAATGCAACCGACATAAGAAAATATTTAAATAAAGAGCTATCGAGATTTAATTTGGATCACTTAATACCTGTAACTGGATAGCATTATGAGTTGGTGTAAAAAATGTCAATCTAGTTTTAATGGTTACCCTATAGAGCAGCCTGAGTGTGTGTCGCGCCCTGAAAGCTATGCGGAACTTAAGCCTAGCCAATTAATATCTATAGCACGCGGTTCAGGCGGGAGTTACGGTGATGCCGCTTTAAATGCCCGAGGGGAGATCATTTTAACCCACCGTTTAAATCGTTTTCTCGAGTTTGATATGCATAAAGGAATATTGTCAGTTGAATCGGGGATCAGTTTAGCAAAGATCTTAAAACTTATCGTTAAACAAGGTTGGTTTTTGCCAGTAATGCCAGGAACAGCGGAAGTTTCCTTGGGCGGGTGTATTGCTACGGATATACATGGAAAAAATCATAGTCATGTCGGTTCCTTGGGCCAACATGTTATCAGTTTACAACTTATTACAGCTACTGGAACGAAAATTAATTGTTCACCAAAAATTTTGCCCGAATTATTTTGGGCCACCATAGGTGGTATGGGTTTAACAGGAATTATTGGCGTAGTGACCTTACAATTAAAACGAATTAAAACGGCTTATATGAAGGTGAAACAGCAAACTACTCATAATCTAGAGGAAATATTGGAAAGCTTAGGTCAAGATGATGAGTTTGAATATAGTGTAGCTTGGCTAGATGCTTTAAATATGCCATTTTCTCATGGCGTTATTATGAAGGCAAAGCATGCCGACTTGCTAGAGCTTCCTATTGACCAACAAAAATCAGCGTTTTCAACTGCAAAATATTTTTCCTTTAAATGTCCTTATTCTCTATCGATTTCTATTTTACCTCCAATTTTGGTTAAACTCTTTAATAAAGCGTATTACTACTATTTAGCAAGAAAGGATCAAGCTTTTTTACTCGCTTACCATGATTATTTTTTTCCATTGGATCGCATAAGAAACTGGCCTCGTTTGTACGGTAAAAAAGGTTTCATTCAATATCAATGCGCAATACCAACAAAATTCTCTCATTCTGCCATTAAAGATATTTTGGAAACCTTGCATAAAAATAAGCATCCTATTTATCTGGCTGTGTTAAAACGGTTTCGGCAGGAAAATTTAGCACCGTTGTCATTTCCATTGTCAGGATTTACTTTAGCACTTGATATTCCTCTTCGTAGCGACAAATTATTTACTTGCTTAGATAGTTTGGACGAAATCGTTATTCGTGCTGGAGGCAGGATTTATTTAGCAAAAGATGCACGTTTAAAGCCAAAGGCATTTCGCGAGATGTATAAACGATATCCAGAATGGTTAACAGTTAAGCAGCATTGGGATTCACAGAATAGATTTAGCTCAAGTTTATCTAGGCGTTTAAAGCTTGGAAGTTAATAATTTAAGTCTAAATTTTTTAAAAAGGGCTGTATTTTTGGTTCACGGCCCCGAAACTTTTTAAACAATTCGATTGCATCGATTGCACCACCCTGCTCTAAAATACTATGTAAAAAAGCTTTTCCAGTTTCTACATTAAAGATCCCATCTTCTTGAAACTTGGCAAACGCATCACAGGCTAAAACTTCGGCCCAAAGATAACTATAGTATCCAGCAGCATAACCTCCTGCAAAAATATGTGAAAACCCATGCTGAAATCGATTGAATGGAGCTACGGGTATTATATCAATTTGGTTACGTATTGAATTGAGTAAGTCTTGAATTTGTTCGTAGCCCTTTGCCGGGTCAAATTCTATATGCACACGAAAATCAAATAAGGATAATTCTAATTGTTTTAATAATTGTAAGCCCGCCTGAAAATTTTTAGATTCACGCATTTTGTTAATCAATGTATCGGGTAAAGTCTTACCGGTTTTATAATGGCTACTGATTTGATCCAGAACTGATTTTTCCCAAACAAAATATTCTAAAAATTGACTGGGTAATTCTACCGCATCCCAAGCAACGCCATTAATACCTGAAATAGCGGAGTAATCAATGACAGTCAACATATGTTGTAACCCATGGCCAAATTCATGAAATAAAGTTAAAACTTCTTCATGTGTTAACAAGGGAGTTTCTATGGAGTCAATGGGAGGAGAGAAATTACAGGTTAAAAAAGCAATAGGTGTTTGAATAGCACCTTTACTTAAATAGCGTCGGGATTGATAATCATCCATCCAAGCCCCTTCACGCTTTTCAGGCCTTGCATAAAGATCTAAATAAAACTGTCCTCGTAATTGTTGCTCACTATCTGTGATTGAGAAAAAACGAACCTCGGGATCCCAAACCTCAATGTCTTTAATTTCTTTGATTTGCATACCAAATAAACGTTCTATTAACTTAAAAAGGCCTAAAAGTACTTTATCTACGGGAAAATAACAGCGTAGGGTATCATCACAAATACCAAATTTTTTTTCTTGTAATTTCTCGCGATAATACAAAATATCCCAGGGCTGTAAAGTATCAATTAGATCCTGGGATTGGGCAAAACCAGAAAGTTCTTTCCACTCCTCTTTTGCTTTAGGCTGCGTATAAGCAAGTAATTCCTCTAAAAATTCGAGCACTTCTTCAGGATTTTTTGCCATTTTATTCGAAGCTAAACTTTTCTGAGCATAATTTTTGAAACCCAATATTTGGCTCAACTCATGGCGTAAATTAAGTATATTGAACATAACTTTGCTATTATCAAGAGCTAGATTACTGAGCTCGGAAGCGCGTGTAATGTGCGCTTTATAAATAGCTTCACGTAGGTCACGATTATCTGCATAGGTTATTATTGGAAAATAGGAGGGATAATCTAGAGTAATTAAATAACCGCTTATATTTTTTTCTTTTGCAGCTTTTTCGGCATTTGCGATAACATAAGCAGGAACCCCTTTTAGTTCGGATTTATCACTAATGTATTTTGACCAATCTGATGTAGCATCGAGTAAATTTTCTTCAAATTGATTCGATAGTTGAGACAACTGTGTTTGAATGTCCAGATATCTTTTTTGTTGAGTTTTGGGGAGATCGACACCACCCAAATGAAAATCTCGTAATTCATTATGTAGACATTTTTCTTGTGCATAATTGAATTGATAATCACTATTAGCCAAATTTTTAATGGATTGATAGAGAGCTTGATTTTGACTTAATTCAGAACTATAGGTACTTAGTTTGGGAAGACATTCGTTGTAAGCATATCTTAGTCCAGGGGTTTGTTTGACAGCATAGAGGTGATTGATCGGAGACCAAAAATGTTGGAGTCGATCATCCAAATCATCTAATTTCTGAATAAAACTCCAATCAAGAGGCGTGACCTCAGCTAATAATTTAGCTAATTCGGATCGATTGTTGGCTAGTAAAGCGTCTAAATCACTGACTATGTTCTTCGGATTAATTTCAGTAAATTTTGGTAAGACGGTCATTATATGTTCCTAAGGATTTTATACTCTTCGCACTTGAATTTTTGTCTGTTTTGCCACTTAATTCGCAATCCTCATGTATTATAATACACTCCGGTTGCTTCATTATCGCGGCGCCTTGCCAAAAATCCCATTGCTGTAAGTATATATTTACATACAAACTGGGTTTATTTTCTCTGATGAAGATAAATTTTATGCGATGTTTTTATCTGGTCAAGTTTAAAACCACGATATTGAAGGTAGCGTATTTGACGTAATTGTTCTTTTGGTAGATGACTAGGCCGGAACTTTTTCTGTAGTATCTTCTGAATGGCCGCTAACCAAAACTCTTCGTTTCGGGGAAGTTGAGAAAAAATAATATCATTATTTATTCCATATTGATGACATTCAGCAGTGATTCTTATCGGTCCATATCCTTGTCTTATACGTTTTTGAATAAAAGCTTCACAAAAACGTTCTTCGTTTAAAAGTCCTTGTTGAATTAAAATATCTAACACAGCCTCCACCGATTGATGCGAAAATCCTTTTTGCATCAATTTTTCTCGAAGCGTAAAGCGAGTATGTTCTCGTCTCGCTAAGTGGTCCAAGGCAATTTGGCGGATTTTTTTATCAATTTCTAAAACCTGAACATTATGTAACATTAATAGCGCTCTAATACTTATTCAATAATTTCGGTCTCCAGTTCGGGTACTTCAGGCAGGCTATTTTCAGTTGACTTGTTGAGTAAGTTTTTTCGAATTTCCGCTTCTATTTTTTGACAAATTTCCGTACGATCTTTCAAGAATTGCTTTACATTATCTTTTCCTTGACCAATACGTTCACCTTGATAGCTATACCAGGCCCCAGCTTTATCGATTAATCCATGTGTTACACCGAGATCAACAATTTCTCCCATGTGACAAATTCCCTGATTATAAAGAATTTCAAACTCAGCTTGTCTAAATGGAGGAGCAACTTTGTTTTTTACTACTTTGACCCGAGTTTCATTACCTATGACTTCATCACCTTTCTTGATGGATCCGGTGCGTCGGATATCAAGACGTACCGACGCATAAAACTTTAGCGCATTGCCGCCCGTTGTTGTTTCAGGGTTGCCAAACATAACCCCAATTTTCATGCGGATTTGGTTAATAAAGATAACTAGCGTATTTGAGCGCTTAATATTTCCTGCCAGTTTACGTAATGCTTGAGACATTAGACGCGCTTGTAAGCCCATGTGTGAGTCACCCATTTCTCCTTCAATTTCGGCGCGAGGAGTCAGTGCGGCGACAGAGTCGACTACGATAATATCGACGGCATTAGAACGGACTAACATATCAACAATTTCCAGTGCTTGCTCTCCCGTATCAGGTTGAGAAACTAGAAGATCGGCCGTCTTCACCCCTAATTTAGTGGCGTAAATAGGGTCCAGAGCGTGTTCTGCGTCAACAAATGCTGCGACCCCCCCTATTTTTTGACATTCGGCAATAGTTTGTAAGGTAAGTGTCGTTTTACCAGAAGATTCAGGCCCATAGATTTCGATAATGCGCCCGCGTGGTAATCCACCGATCCCTAAGGCAATATCTAAACCTAAAGAGCCCGTAGAAACTACGTCTACAGGAACCTGACTAGAATCGCCTAGACGCATTACCGCACCTTCTCCGTGTTGTTTTTTAATTTGGCTTATTGCCATTTTAAGGGCTTTTTCTCGAGCATTACTTGCATCACTCATAACGAAGGTACCTTTTATAAGGAAAAAATGTGTAAAAATGGACTCTGGCTAGCATTATCGCATAAACTAAGCGGCTGTCTCTATATGCTTTTTTGAGCGATCTGCTCGAAACAAGTATTTGTTTAAAACTTAAACAAATACTTGAGAAGTTCCATGTGTGCTTTATAACATGTCTTTTTATAGTGGCTGGTTACTTAAAAGTTAAAAATGTAAGAAGAAGATTCTGTAAGAGGTCTAATGAAAATACAAGTTCCTTCATTTCAATCTATCCGCGCTTTGGTTGTAGGTGATGTGATGTTGGATCGATATTGGTCTGGCGATACATCCAGAATTTCTCCAGAAGCACCCGTACCGATAGTGCATATACAAAAACTTGAAGAACGTCCAGGGGGCGCGGGTAATGTCGCTTTAAATATAGCTGCACTCGGCGCGCAAGTTGATTTACTTAGTTTTTGTGGAGATGATAATGAAGGAGACATACTTGAGAAAAAACTAAGTCATGCTAGCGTTAATTGTTATTTACACAAAATAACACAATCACGTACCGTGACTAAGCTGCGTATACTCAGTTTGCATCAGCAATTGATACGATTGGATTTTGAAGAGAAACCTTATCAAATTGATTATACACATCTAAAGCAATTATTTGATCAAAGACTTAAATATTGTGATGTGGTTATCCTTTCTGATTATGCCAAAGGATGCTTGGCTTATGCTCAAGAATTAATTCAGTCAGCTCGAAAAGCAGGAAAGCCTGTGTTCGTTGATCCTAAGAGTAATGATTTTAATACTTATCAAGGCGCAACGGTATTAACGCCTAACAGGAAAGAATTTGAAGCAGTAGTCGATAGATGTGACAACGAGCATACTTTGTTGCAAAAGGGTACGCAGCTTTTAGAAAAACATAATTTCCAAGCTATACTGGTGACACGCGGCGAACAAGGAATGACATTAATTCAAAAAGATCGGCCAGAAGTATATTTACCGGCTTATGCAAAGCAAGTTTATGATGTTACGGGTGCTGGCGATACAGCGATCGCTTGTTTAGCATTAACTTATGCCGCTCAAGCAGATTTAGTCCAGTCTGCACAGCTTGCCAATATTGCGGCGGGCATTGTCGTTGGAAAACTAGGGACAGCTACAGTCAGTCCAGCAGAACTAAGACGAGCGATACAAATTCAGCAACTCTCATCTCACCGTGGAATTTTGTCAGAAGCGGAACTTAAAACAATCGTTGAAGATGCGAAAGCACACGATGAACAAATAGTGATGACAGGCGGTTGTTTCGATATTTTACATGCGGGTCATGTTGCTTATTTAGAACAAGCTAAACGTTTGGGCGATCGATTAATTGTAGCGGTTAATGACGATGATTCCGTGTCAAAATTGAAAGGTTTAGGAAGACCGATAAACAATTTAGCCAATCGAATGGCGGTATTAGCAGGATTAAGTGTTGTAGATTGGGTGATCCCTTTTAGTGAAGCAACTCCAGAACGTCTTATTAAGCTGTTATTGCCAGATATTTGGGTAAAGGGAAGTGATTACCAAGTGCATGAGCTTTCTGAGGCAAACGTAATACAAGAATATGGTGGCCAAATTAGATTAATAAATTTTGTAGAAGGTTGCTCGACTAGTGCGATAATTTCTAAAATTCAAGAACAAGAAAGGGAATCTTCATGATTATCGTTACAGGCGGGGCAGGTTTTATTGGTAGCAATTTGGTAAAACAACTTAATAATGTATATCCAGATATGCCAATTATAGTTGTTGACGATCTGACGGATGGAATTAAGTTCAGAAATATTGCGGACTGTTCGGTTGCTGATTATTTGGATCAAAATGAATTCCTAGAAAAAATTAAGCAAAATAAGTTTTTTCCTAAGTTAAAAGCTGTTTTTCATCAAGGTGCCTGCTCTGTGACTACGGAATGGAATGGGCGATATATGATGAACAACAACTATGAATATTCTAAAAGTGTATTAAATTACTGTTTGGCTTGGAAGGTTCCTTTCATTTATGCTTCCAGTGCTGCTGTTTATGGTTTAGGAACTGTTTTTAAAGAAGAATTAGTCTATGAAAAACCAGTGAACGTTTACGCGTATTCTAAATATTTATTTGATCAGTATGTAAGAAGTATTTTTAGTGAAATAAGGAGTCAGGTTGTAGGTTTACGTTATTTTAATGTTTATGGCCCTAACGAAAACCATAAAGGTTCTATGGCCAGTGTGGTATGGCACGCGGATAAACAGTTGAAAAATACTGGTATTATAAATTTATTTGAAGGAACAGAGGGTTATGCCAATGGCGAGCAACTGAGAGATTTTATCTATGTTGATGATGCTGTGGCGGTTAATCTCTGGTTTTTACAGTCAAAAAAAAGTGGAATTTTTAATGCAGGAACTGGAAATTGCGAGAGCTTTAATGCCTTAGCTAAAGCGGTTATTAGTTTTTATGGGTATGGGGAAATTCGTTATATTCCATTTCCAGAGCATTTACGAGAATGTTATCAAAGCTTTACTCAAGCGGATCTTTCAAACTTGCGTCGTGCGGGTTATCAAGGAACGTTTCGCAATGTTGCAAATGGAGTAAAAGAATATCTTTCTAATATGCATAAAAATATTACCGTTTAATTCATTGATTCATTCATTTTTTATCCATAAAATATAAATTCCGATAGAAAAATTTTAAAAAGGAGTTTTGTTTTATGGATATTTATTCTTCATTATTTGCAACCTTGTTAGCATCAGTTATAGCTACGCCAGTTTTAGCAACTACCAGCCCTTTTATTTCGCATAATAATACAGTTTTAACTGCTTCCCCAGTAAAAACACTATCTAATCCCATCTCAGCACTTGTTAATATTAATACGGCTGATGGAGAAACCTTAGCAGCAGAATTGAAAGGGATAGGTATAAAACGTGCAAAGGCAATTCTTGCATATCGTAATGAGCACGGACCTTTTAAGTCCATTGATGATTTAATAAAAATCAAAGGGATAAGTAAAAGGATCGTGGACCAAAATCGGGAAAAAATAACTGTTTAATACAATGAAATCGAGTCTATAACGCAGTTTAATAAGAGACCTATTAAAAAAGGAGCACACTAACTAAAATATATCTGAATAGTATGAAAAGTATTCATTGTGCTTGAAAGAGCGAAATTTTTTTAAGTGCAATGAATCAAAATCAATTGCTGTGAATATTGATAGGTAGTTGTTCTAACATGTAGTGGATAGCCGCTTCTAAATCTGATGTTGAACATTCTAAACATGCTCCTTTTGGAGGCATAGCCCGATAGCCTGTTGATGCATGTCTTAATAAGATGGAAAAATTTTTTTTTATCCGTGGAGCCCAATCTGACTGATTGCCTAAACGTGGGGCACCCGCTATGCCATTTTTATGGCACAAGACACATTTGCTTTCAAATATGGTTTTACCCAAATGAATAACTTTATGAGTAGCTGTTAAAGGCGATTGTTCTATTTCAGATGCAGCTAGCTTTATTTTTCCAATCGGAGCAATGCGTTCTTCAAGGGCTATTGTTGAGTTATCAAAAAAATCTGCATAGGCACATGTCGCGAAGGTAAAAAGAAAGTTAAAAAGAATTATACTCTTCGCACTTGAATTTTTGGCTGTGTTGGCGCTCAATTCGCAATCCTCAGGTATATCATAATACACTCCGGTTGCTTCATTCTCGCGCCGCCTTTCCAAAAATCCAATTGCTGTGAGTATATATTTATAAAGTTTGGCACATGCGCAAATGTTAATTTTTATGATTAAAATGCGTTAAGCAAAGTTTGTCTCCGCCTCTTTTTCTTCAGTTTCCATGCTTGACTGATACTGCCCTTTGCAAGCAGCTGCATTAAGCCTTGCACGTTTATAAAAAGCACGTTGAGCTGCTTTCACATTATGGGCTTTACCATTCCAAGTTTTTAATGCAGGTTCTTGTAATGCGCGGCCATATGAAAAACTTAGGTGCCAAGGATGACGTGAAGGTTGTAGTTTGTTCATCGTGTTCAAATGAGCAGTAGCAGTTTCTGGTGTTTGGCCTCCAGAAAGAAAATTAATGCTAGGCACCGCCGCAGGAACTGTTTGACGTAATATTTTTAAAGTTGCAGCGGCTACTTCAGCGATATTAGGCTGAGGCATATATTGATTACCGGCAATAACCATACTGGGTTTTAGTATCATACATTCTAGTACAACATGATGCTTATGGAGTTCCTCAAACACTGTATGAAGAACGGCTTCTGTTGCTTCAGCGCAGCGGACCAAACTGTGATCCCCGTCTATTAACAGCTCAGGTTCTACAATAGGTACAATTCCATTGCTTTGACAAATAGAAGCATAGCGGGCTAAAGCTTGAGAATTAGCTATTATGGCTAAAGAAGAAGGCAGGGCATTAGATATAGAGAAAACCGCTCTCCATTTAGCAAAACAAGCCCCAAGATTTTTATAAGTTAATAGGCGTTCTGATAGACCATCTAGGCCTTGAGTTATTTTTTCTTCTGCATTTAAAGGAATAAGGCCTTTATCAACCTTTATTCCAGGGACAATACCTTCGTTATCTAGGTAGTCGGGGAATAGTAATCCCTCTTTAGTTTTTTGCGCTAAAGTTTCTTCATGAAGAATAACGCCGTTGATAAATGCTTCAATACCAGGCGTAGTAAAAAGCAGTTCGCGATAATTACGACGATTCTCTACGGTTGACTCTAAATGTAAAACAGCAAATCGCTTACTAATAGTGGCTTGACTTTCATCCGCTGCCAAGATTCCTTTTCCTGGTACCGTTAATCGTTGAATAGTTCCTTCAAGCTCGTGAGTGGCCATGATATTGCTCCTTACATTTTTTTGCGTATAAAGCTAAGTGAATCACATATATTTTGTAGAGCCTTACTATATAGAACTATGTGAGTAATTTCTACTAAAGCCATGGATCTCGATTTCTTTGAGAATTTTCAATTAATGTAAGCCTTTCGATGTGAAAGAAAAGGAATACACCCTTTCATTAGCATTGCATAAAGAGATTGTGCTTATTATACTGTGCGGCAAATTATAAGTCGGGGGGCTTAGAATGACTTTTAATAGGCTTGCCCAATTACCTGGTAAGGTAATTCAAAAAATGTGCCAGGCGAGTCTCATGGGGTTTGCTGTTCTAGGGATAGTAGTTTTTTTAGGGAGTGTATATCAGGACGAGCCGGCTATTAAATCCCTCGCGCTGGGCGTTGCCTTATGGCTACTGCCTAACTGCTATTTTGTGATTAAAATAATGCGTCGTTTAGGGCAGGTATCGGGAAGAGACTTACTCAATATTTTTTATCGAGCAGAGTTAATAAAATTATTCTTCAGTGGAATTTTTTTCATCATGGTGATTAAGATGTTATCAGTCAATGTTCCGATACTGCTGCTGGCCTATTTGGTCTCTCAGCTAGTATTTTGGCTATTGCTAATAATGAAAAGCAAGGAAGGTTTACTGTGAGCAACGAATCCTCAGCAAATTATGTTCAACATCATCTTGAACATCTTAGCTTTAACCTGAAGACTTTAAGTTTGTCGGGTGAGGGAAGTTTTTGGAATTTAAATCTCGATACCTTTTTCCTATCTGCTGTATTGGGCATAGGATTTTTAATTTTATTTCGCTGGGTGGCCGCAACCGTAAGTAGTAGCGTCCCGGGTAAAATACAAAATTTTGTTGAAATTCTCGTTGAATTTGTAGATAAAACCGTAAAAGAGTCTTTTCACGGTGTTAGCCAATTGATCGCACCTTTAGCCTTGACGATTTTTGTTTGGGTATTCTTAATGAATTTTATGGATTTACTGCCGGTTGATCTATTGCCGACTGTATTATCATTGTTTGGCGTCAATCATTTTCGATCCGTGCCAACAGCTGATCCTAATACGACATTCGGTATGTCAATTGCGGTCTTTATTTTAATCATTTACTATAACTTGAAAATTAAAGGTGTGAAGGGACTCAGTAAAGAAATGCTGGTTGCCCCATTTGGTCCTTATCTCTTCCCCATCAATATTATTTTCCGGTTATTAGAAGAATTCGTACGACCTATTTCTTTATCGTTACGGTTATTCGGAAACTTATTTGCCGGAGAATTAATTTTTATTTTGGTGGCGTTGTTGCCATGGTGGATGCAGTGGACTTTTGGTGGTGTCTGGGCGGTGTTCCATATTTTAATTATTGCGATTCAAGCGTTTATCTTTATGATGCTAACTATAGTTTACTTAAGTATGGCGCATGAGACACATGGCCAAGAACAAACACATTAATTATTTATTAATAAAAGAGAGGAAATGAAGATGTTAGAAGTTGCGCAAGTAGTTGCTAATGTACAAGGTTTAACGGCCATTGCAGCGGCTTTATTGGTAGGCTTAGCCGCATTAGGGACCGCGATTGGCTTTGGTATTTTAGGTGGAAAATTTTTAGAGGGGGTAGCTCGCCAGCCTGAGTTAACACCCATGCTGATGTTGCGAATGTTTTTAATGGCTGGATTAGTTGATGCATTTGCCGCTATTTCTATCGTAATGGGGCTTTATTTAATTTTTGCTAAAAATCCTTTTTTAGGCGAAGTTTTAAAGCTAGTTTCTAAACCAGTAACGGGTTAAATGATAACATACTCACAGCAATTGGATTTTTGGCAAGGCGCCGCGAAAGTGAGCAACCGCAGTGTATTCAAGATACATGAGGATTGCGAGTCGAGCGGCAACGCAGGCAAAATTTCAAGTGCGAAGAGTATAACAAAGTTGAGAAATCGTCGTGGAAATTAATATAACCTTATTAGGCCAGTTAATTACATTTTCTGTTTTCGTGTGGTTTACCATGAAATTTGTATGGCCGCCCATACTAAAAGTAATGAAAGAGCGAGAACAACGCATTGCTGATGGTTTAGCTGCTGCTGAGCGAGGCCAACAAGCTTTAGAATTGGCTCAATTAAAAGCAGATGAGTTTTTACAAGAAGCAAAGCAACAAGCGGCTGAAATTATTGAACAGGCGAGTAAACGCGCTAATCAAATGTCTGAAGAGTCTAAGCAGCAAATAAGAGTAGAAAACGAACGTTTATTAGCTATCGCTCGAGCTGACATTCAACAAGAATGGCAGACTGCGCAACAGAAATTACGTGCAGAAGTGGCTAATTTGGTTATTACGACCGCCGAGAAAATTTTGGCACAATCACTTGATAGCGTAGCTCAACATGCACTCGTTAAACAGTCTTTGGAAGAAATTTGATGGCTGATTTCACCTCCATTGCAAGACCTTACGCACGAGCGGCATTTGCTTGTGCCTTAGATAAAAATAACATGGATGCTTGGTCTGCTTTACTCAAGCAGGCAGTAAGAATTATTAATGAAAAATCGATGCAAAATTTACTAAAAAATCCATGTATCGATAAAATGGTGGCGTATGAGTGTTTGGTGGAATTCTGCAAAACAGTAATTTTTCCCTCTGGAAAGAATTTTCTGAAACTGATGGCAGTAAACCAACGATTATTAGTGCTTCCAAAAGTTGAAGGTTTAATAGACGGATATAAGGCTGAGCTAGCCAAGGAAGTTACAGCTTATATTATTTCCGCCGTGGTTTTAACTAAAATGGAAGAGGAGGCTTTAGAGAAAGTATTATCGGAGCGTTTTCAAAGTCATATAAAATTAGTATGCCATACTGATAAAAGTTTATTAGGTGGATTGGTCATTCGCGTCGGAGATTTAGTCATCGATGATTCTGTACGTGGCAAATTAGAACGTTTACGTGCAACATTAGTGAATTAAGAGGCAGTATAGTCAAATGCAACAATTAACCACATCTGAAATTAATGAATTAATCAAAGAACGCATCCAGAAATTTGATGTTTCTGCAGAAACGCGTACAGAAGGAAGTATCGTCAGTCTTCGTGATGGTATTGTGCGTATCTATGGTTTGAATGATGTCATGTTGGGAGAAATGATAGAATTTTCACCCCAATGTTATGGTTTGGCTTTAAACCTCGAGCGCGATTCAGTAGGCGCTGTTGTTTTAGGTGATTACGAAGGATTAAGTGAAGGCCAAACAGTTAAATGTACCGGACGTATTCTTGAGGTACCGGTGGGTGAAGCCTTGTTGGGCCGTGTGGTTAATGCTTTAGGACATCCCATTGACGGTCGGGGTCCTATAGAGACTGAAAAAAATGCGCCTATCGAGCAAGTTGCACCGGGTGTTATTTGGCGTCAAGGCGTTTCACAGCCATTACAAACGGGCATACTAGCTATCGATAGCATGGTCCCCATAGGTCGTGGACAGCGCGAATTAATAATTGGCGATAGGCAAACCGGAAAAACAGCGCTGGCAATCGATGCGATTATTAACCAAAAGGATACGGGCATAAAATGTATTTATGTTGCAATAGGTCAAAAAGCGTCATCCATTGCAGCTGTAGTGCGAAAATTACAAGAACAAGATGCTTTAAAGCATACCATTATCGTATCAGCGAGCGCTGCTGATTCAGCGTCATTACAGTTTATTGCACCTTATGCGGGATGTGCGATGGGCGAATATTTTCGCGATCAAGGTGAAGATGCGCTTATTATTTATGATGATTTGACAAAACAAGCTTGGGCATATCGACAAATATCTTTGTTGCTGCGACGTCCTCCGGGGCGAGAAGCTTATCCAGGAGATATATTTTATTTACATTCGCGTTTACTCGAACGTGCTGCAAGAGTTAATGAGGCTTTTGTTGAAAAGGCTACCAATGGACGTGTTAAAGGGAAAACGGGCTCGTTAACGGCATTGCCTATTATCGAAACTCAAGCTGGGGACGTATCTGCTTTCGTTCCAACCAACGTTATCTCAATTACTGACGGTCAGATCTTTTTAGAAACCGATTTATTTAATGCAGGCATACGTCCAGCAATTAATGCGGGTTTATCTGTTTCACGAGTGGGTTCTGCGGCTCAAACTAAGATTATAAAGAAATTGGGCGGTGGTGTTCGATTAAGCTTGGCTCAATATCGCGAATTGGCTGCTTTCTCCCAGTTTATGTCAGATTTAGATGAGGCGACACGCAAGCAACTTGAGAGAGGTCAACGTGTTACTGAAATTTTAAAACAAAAACAATATGCCCCTTTAAGTGTTGCAGAAATGGCCGTGCTATTGTTTGCTACGGATAAAGGTTATTTAGATGATATAGAGTTGACTAAGATTGTTGCATTTGCTGAAGGATTATTAGCTTATATGCATTCAGAACAGACAGTTTGTTTGGAAAAAATTAACCAAAAAGGCGATTATAACGAAGTGATAGCTAAAGAGTTAGATACCGCAATTACCGCCTTTAAAAAGACACAGACTTGGTGATAGCTGATGAGTTTTGCGCAAGAGATACGCGGTAAAATTGCTAGTATTAAGGGTACGCAGAAAATAACGCGGGCTATGGAAATGGTGGCTGCTAGTAAAATGCGAAAAGCTCAAGAACGTATGACGCTTTCGCGACCTTATGCGCACAAAATGTTAGATTTAATCTATCATGTCGCAAGTAGTCATGCGGAATATCAACACCCTTATTTACAAGTAAGAGAGGTAAAACGAGCTGGTTTTCTTGTCATTACTACTGATAAAGGGCTGTGTGGTGGACTGAACACTAATTTGCTTAAGTTGGTTTTACAGGAATTTCGAGTGTGCCAATCTAAAGGAATAGATGTAGATTTGGCTATTATCGGTGGAAAGGGCGAAGCTTTTTTTAAACGCGTCGGTGGTCATGTGGTCGCACATGCCAATCATTTAGGAGATGCACCACAGTTACAAGATTTAATTGGGGTTATTAAAGTTTTATTAGATGCTTATAAGCAAGGCGAATTGGATAGCGTCACTATTTTCTATAACGAATTTATTAATACAATGACCCAAAAAGCACACGCCTTATCTTTATTACCCATTTTACCTTCTGAAAAATCAGAGCTTGATTATCGCTGGGACTATCTCTATGAACCCGATGCTAAGCCTTTGTTAGAATTGGTTCTTACCCGTTATATAGAATCACAAGTCTATCAAGGCGTTGTAGAAAATACTGCTTGTGAACAAGCAGCAAGGATGGTAGCCATGAAAAGCGCGACGGATAATGCGGGCGAATTAATTAGCGACTTGCAATTAGCATACAATAAAGCCCGCCAGGCAGCGATTACGAAGGAATTAGCAGAAATAGTTGCCGGCGCGGAAGCCGTCTAGATTTAACCTTAATATGAATATACTCACAGCAATTGGGTTTTTGGCAAGGCGCCGTGAAAATGAGCAACCGGAGTGTATTCATATACATGAGGATTGCGAATTGAGCGGCAACACAGCCAAAAATTCAAGTGCGAGGAGTATAAATAATGAAGAGTAACGTTATGAAAACAATTAACCCCATCGGACATATAGTCGAAATTATCGGCGCTGTTATCGACGTTGAATTCCCAAGAGAAGCGGTTCCTAAAGTTTATGATGCCTTAGCGGTTCATGACCATGATTTAGTGCTGGAGGTCCAGCAACAGTTAGGCGACGGTATTGTGCGGACCATTGCGATGGGTACTAGTGATGGTTTGCAGCGAGGAACAAAAGTAACTAACACCGAAGCGCCTATTAGTGTCCCTGTCGGGAAACAGACTTTAGGTCGAATCATGGATGTATTAGGCAGACCTATCGATGAGGCAGGTCCCATTAATGAGAAAATCCGCTTACCTATTCATCGCAAGCCACCTAGTTTTGCAGAACAAGCGGCTAATGAGCAATTATTAGAAACTGGAATCAAAGTTATTGATTTATTATGTCCTTTTGCCAAAGGTGGGAAAGTGGGTTTGTTCGGCGGTGCAGGAGTCGGTAAAACCGTTAATATGATGGAGCTAATACGTAATATCGCTATTGAGCACAGTGGTTACTCAGTATTTGCAGGTGTTGGTGAGCGAACACGTGAAGGTAATGACTTTTATCATGAGATGAAAGAATCTAATGTTTTAGATAAAGTATCATTAGTCTATGGACAAATGAATGAACCACCCGGTAACCGTTTGCGAGTTGCTTTAACAGGTTTGACAGTAGCAGAACATTTTCGGGATGAAGGTCGGGATGTATTGTTATTTATCGATAATATCTATCGTTACACATTAGCAGGCGTCGAAGTGTCTGCATTATTAGGGCGTATGCCTTCTGCTGTGGGTTATCAGCCTACGTTGGCGGCAGAAATGGGCGCTTTACAAGAACGAATTACATCAACTAAAACAGGTTCTATTACTTCTATCCAAGCTGTTTATGTTCCAGCGGATGATCTTACCGATCCTTCGCCGGCAACTACTTTTGCGCATCTAGATGCAACAGTCGTATTATCCCGCCAAATTGCTGAACTGGGTATTTATCCGGCCATTGATCCTTTGGATTCTAACAGCCGTCAACTTGATCCCTTGATCGTTGGTCAAGAGCATTATGATGTAGCGCGTGCGGTACAAAAAACTTTACAGCGTTATAAAGAGCTAAAAGATATTATTGCTATTCTAGGTATGGATGAATTATCAGAACAAGATAAATTGACTGTTATGCGTGCCAGAAAGATACAACGGTTTTTATCTCAACCTTTCTTTGTTGCCGAAATATTCACTGGGTCTCCCGGTAAATATGTCAGCCTCAAAGAAACAATCCGTGGTTTTAAAGCTATTTTGAATGGTGAACTTGATGATTTGCCAGAGCAAGCATTTTATATGGTCGGAAGTATAGATGAAGTAGATGCTAAAGCAAAAGCTTTGTAGGGCTAGAGAGATATTATGACCAAAACCATGCAGATTGAGATTGTTAGTGCAGAAGATGCAGTTTTTTCAGGTGAAGCTACGCATATAGTCGTTACAGGCTTATTAGGTGAGCTTGGTATTTATCCAGGTCATACGCAACTATTAACGGCATTAAAGCCAGGGCCAGTGCGCATTGTAAAACCAGATGGGGAAGATGAAATACTTTACATTTCTGGTGGTATTATGGAAGTTCAGCCACTACTCATTAGTATATTAGCCGATACGGCTATACGAGCTGCCGACTTAGATGAATTGGCCGCATTAGAAGCCAAGGAGCATGCAGAGAGGATATTAAGTGATAAACAAGCTGATATCGATTATGCAAAGGCAACAGCAGAATTAGCGCAGGCAATTGCTCAATTGCAAGTCATATCTAAATTAAAGAAAAAACTTACCGGTAGAATTTAATTCTTTTAGTTCAAAAAAAATAGTAATAATCTGAAGAAGTGATGATTTTGAGAGGCTAGTTTTGAAATATGAAATTACTTGATGTCATCATTTTAGCTGCAGGTCATGGAAAGCGGATGCATTCTACTTTACCTAAAGTATTACATACGTTGGCTGGCAAGCCTTTGTTACAATATATAGTTGAAACTGTTAAAGGTTTGCAACCCCATGCTGTTTATGTGGTTTATGGGAATGGTGGTGGTCAAGTCCCCAAATGTTTGGGTCATTTAGCGGTTAATTGGGTAAAGCAAACGGAATTGTTAGGTACGGGTCATGCAGTTGCTCAAGCCATTCCAGAAATTAAACAAGATGAGAGTCGTGTACTTATTTTACTAGGTGATACGCCCTTAGTCAGTTTAGCGACTTTACAAAAATTAATTGATGCTACAGAAACTCATCAAATTGGTTTAGTTACATTAACAACACAACAACCTTTTGGTTTAGGACGGATTTTACGGGATCAACAAGGAAAGATTATTCAAATCGTTGAAGAAAAAGATGCGAGCGCAGAGCAAAAAAAAATACAGGAAGTTAATAGTGGTATTTTTTATGTACCGGTAAAACTATTAAAGCGTTGGTTGCCTAAAATTAAAAAAATGAATGCACAAGGTGAATATTATTTAACGGATATTATTACAATGGCTGTGGATGAAAAGATAGAAATAGTAACGGTATCTTCAGATATTGATGGCGAAATGCAAGGCGTCAATGATCGTGTGCAGCTAGCAAAGCTTGAACGTTATTTTCAACAGCAAGCGGCTGAAAAACTTATGTTAGCGGGAGTTACGTTACGCGATCCAGAGCGATTTGATTTACGTGGACAAATAACAGTAGAAAAGGACGTAGTTATCGATGTAGATGTTATTTTGGAAGGAGAAAATACTATAGGCGCTAATAGCATGGTAGGGTCACATACAATCTTAAAAGATGTCAAAATTGGGAAAAATGTTGAAATTAAGCCTTATTGCTTAATTGAAGGTGCAATTATTGGAGATAATTGTATTATTGGTCCTTTTGCACGTATTCGGCCTGGTTCGGTTCTCAAAAATAATGTTCATATTGGAAATTTTGTTGAAGTTAAAAAAAGCCACATAGAACAAGAAACAAAAATTAATCATTTAAGTTACATCGGTGATGCAAATATAGGTAAAAATGTTAATATTGGTGCGGGTACCATTACGTGCAATTACGATGGAGCAGTTAAACATGAAACACAAATAGAAGACGATGTGTTTGTCGGTTCTAATACAGCTTTAATAGCACCCATACGTATACAAAAAGGCGCAACCATTGGTGCGGGATCTACTTTAAATAAAGACGTCCCCGCCGGAAAATTAACTTTAAACAGGGCTGAGACAAAAACCATTTCAAATTGGAAACGTCCTCAAAAAAAAGAGAATTAATCTTAATTTTCATCTCAAGGTATTGGTTGTTTAATTTTTCAATAATCTATAAATCAAGAAGCGAGTCTAAGGCATCGATCTGCATGCGCAAAGTAGTCTAATATTATCCGCGTAGTTGTGGCAATCACATCATCGCGCGGAGCTGCAGCTTTTTTAGTTTGCGTAAAATATATGGCTATAATAATGGGAGAACATTTTGGCGGCCATATTATGCCGATATCATTGGTCGTACCATATTTTCCACTTCCAGTTTTATCACCAACAATCCAGTCTTTTGGTAGTCCAGCTCGAATTCGTAAGTTTCCTGTAGTATTACTTTTTAGCCATTTTTTCAATTTTATCTGTTGAGGTACTGCTAAAATTTTGTCGAAAGCCAGAAGTTGTAGACTTCTTTCCATCGCAGCAGGGGTGGATGTATCACGCAAATCACCGGGTATCGCGGAATTCAATTTAGGCTCCAAACGATCAAGTCGAAATGTATTATTGCCAATGGAACGAGCAAATGAGGTAATTTCTTTAGGGCCACCGAGTTTTTTCACCAGAATATTCATCGCAGTACTATCACTGTAAGCAATAGCCGCTTCACATAGTTCAGAAATTGTCATTCCATCAATAAGGTGTTTTTTAGTAATAGGTGAATAACCAGCAGCTAAATCGGTTTTTTTATAAATCACTTTTTGTTCTAAAAAATGACTATCGATCATACTACGTTTTAAAATAGCTGAAACTACCATTAATTTAGCTGTGCTACATACAGGAAAACGTTGTTCACCGCGGTATTCAATACGTGAGTTATTTGCCATATTTATTGCAGATATACCAATTCTTCCGCCCGAGGATGATTCAAGAGCTGCTAGCTCCTGAGGCAATAAGTTTAATTTTTTAGTGGAAGTGGCTGCAAGCAAGGGTGAATTAGACAAACAAAATATAATCGTAAACGAGATCTTTATCAATAAACGAGTGATTGGAGGATAATTCATATTATTTTACTCATTTTAAAATTTTTTGTGAGTGTTTAATGCCAAGCATAATTTAAGAATCATTTTAACGTTAAAGTTTATTTGAACGAACGATATCCCACCAATTTTCTTTTAGATAATTGATAAGAACGGATTCATCTGCTTCCACAAAGTTTTTCTTGATATTAACTAATAATGTTTCTGTAACTTGTTTGTCAAGGTTACCTAATAAAACCCCACCGACATGAGGTGCAGAACATAAAATGAGTTGATTATATTGGTGATTATCAAGTCCCTTTTTTAAAAACTCAGCCAAGATTTTTGTGAAATGATCAAGTTCCACCTCATGGGGGGTGCTTGCGGCTTCATAAGCGCCTTTTGCAGAATGCATAGTTTGATAATGACCTGGTCTATCTGAAACCAAATCACTTTCTTTTAATTTAGCACTAGGATTTTCTAGGCTCTCTAATAGAATCAATTTGTGATTTTTGGGTTCATAAGAATAAATATGACCTAAACTACTATTTAAACTAATAACCCAAATCATTTAGCCCCCTTTAAGTGTGTTTTCAAAGTATAGCAGGTTCAGTTCTAGACCCAAGCACGTTGGAGGATTGTTATGGAAATAAAATGGGCTTTTGCCACCCACCTAATAAAGTTTCTAATTTTTGTCCTATCATGAGAGCTACACTGTCATGCCAAGGTTTAGCAACGATCTGTATTCCTATAGGTAGACCTTCCTCAGAAGAACCACAGCGTACCGTTAAAACGGGCCAGCCTGTTAAATTATAAATATTAAGATAACTAAAGTCATGGCCTTCGATAAATGAATGTCCTAATAATTTGGCGGGTGTCGCTGCTACGGGGCATATAATTGCATCATAGGGAATAAAAAATTTTTCTAGTGCGATGCGTAATTCATCAATACGACGTAAGCGTTGATGTAATTCAGTAATGGAAAATTCACATTGGCGCGAAATCGCTAAAAATTCTTTCACCAGATAGGAAGGTTTCTTAATACCTAAATGGTGCAGTAAATTTTTTAATCCTTGACCCTTATCGCCACCCAAAATAAATGTCTCAGTAATAAGAATATAAAGCTCTTTTAAGTGAGGAGGACACAGAGGTTCAATTTGTTGTACCTCAGCTTGTAAAACCTTTGTTACTTGATTAATAGTTTGTAAAGTTGCTTTATCAGGTGTAACGATGCCATTGTCTGAGTAAAATGCAATTCGTAAATCTTTGAATTGGATGAGAGGTTTGCTGATTGAAATGGGTATCGCATCTGGATCGGCATTATCGGGGCCCGTCAAAAGGGGTAGAGATAATACGATATCATCGACAAATCGTGCCATAGGGCCATAGGTAAATAATGGGCGTAATAATCCCCTACCATCTGATGGAACATTACCTGAATTAGGGATTAAACCACGCGTGGGTTTTAAACCCACAATGCCTGTATTGTGAGCTGGCTGGCGAATACTGCCCGCTCCATCTGTGCCTAAACCAAGTACTGACCCTCCTGCAGCGATAATAGCTGATTCTCCACCACTACTTCCACCCGGAGTGCGATTTAAATCATAGGGATTTAAAGTTTGGCCGTAGCGATCATTATCAGTTTCATAGGCAATGTTGAATTCAGGTACATTGCTTATACCTAAAATAATTCCACCGGCTGCTTTTAATCTAGCGACGGAGGTTGCATCTTCTTTAGAAAGAAAATTGTAACCATTACTTCCTTTGCTAATAATAAAGTCTTGGACTTTACAACAATCTTTGATAGTAATAGGCAAACCATGTAAAGGTCCAAGATTTTGATTGTTAGCTAATTTCTCATCGGCTATGCGTGCTTTTTTTAATGCAATTTCTGGTTCCGTTACTTGAACTAATGCATTAAGTTTAGGATTAACCTGATGAATGCGGTTTAAATATGTTTGGATAACCTCAACACAGGAAATTTTTTTTTCTTTAATTAGCGCGGCTAATTTTCTTGCGGATAAAAAGCAAAGATCAGAGCTCATGGAGTGATTACTATAAATTATTCTGTGTACCGAGGCTTATATAAGCCGAAGAAAAAATTAATTGGGATCTAAAAGTGAGCTTTATTTTTACCTAATAATACCACACGCTATGCGCGCACCGCCTCCGCCTAATTTAGCAGGAACATCAGAGTAATTATCACTACCCGCATGAATTATTAAAGAATGATTTTTAAGTTCAGTTAAGCGTAGTCGAGGGGCTAAAATAGGTAATGTGGCATTACCATTATTGTCAACATCTAAAACAGGTAGATCCCCTAAATGACCTTTTCCATAAGGGCCTAAATGCTGGCTAGAATGAAGAGGATCAAAATGATCACCTGCTGCCATACCATTATCCAGACAAGAAGGGTTCTGATGGATGTGAATACCATGTAAACCGGGTGGAAGATTATGCAGATTGGGTGTCAATAAAACACCATTAGGGTTTTCTGTGGCAACTATTGCACCTATGGGCTGCCCGAGACCTTGTTGAGATGTAAGATATATAGGTATGGAAATATCGGCAAGAGCTATATTGCAGATTAATAAGCTGATACTGGCAACTGACAACTTAAAAAAGTTAAACATAAAATATCTCTCTATTGCATCGCGCTAAGTATAACATAGCCTAATAAAAATATTGTTTGGATAATTTTAGCACGTTAGCAGTCTAATCGATTTTACTTCAATAGCTTATCCTAAAGCCCAGAAAATTTTATAAAAGTTAGTATTCAATTTTGTTTTTAAAAATAGAAGCAATGCATAAATTTATTTTTTAAATATAAAAAATAAATTATATTTAAAAATTAGATAATTAAGATTATGTTTTTTACTTGCGCATCTTGATGATGCGAAGAGAAAAGTCGTCTGTGTTAATGAGTGAGAAAAAAATCTATATAGTAGACATTCAATTACATTTCATGATGTAGATATTTTTTATAATGATAATAGTCATAGTGTTACTTATCCGGTATTATAGTTTTTATATTTTACGTAATTATTATCATGTAAAATTAAATTAAATTAAAAGGTATTGGATTTTAAGTAATGATAATTTAAATTGCTATGCGTATTACTCTAAAACAACTCGAAGTTTTTGTCGCAATTGCTAAGACAGGAAATGTAAGTCACGCAGCAAAGAAAATGTATCTTTCTCAGTCAGCATGCAGTATGGCTCTTGCTACATTAGAAGAACAATTAGAGGGTTCTATATTTGATAGACACGGTAAGCAATTATTTTTGAATGAACGCGGAAGGGTTTTGTTGCCGAAAGCTAGCAGTGTCATTTCCCAAATTTCAGAACTTAAAGATATGATGATGGAAAATAAAAAGGATAATTTATCAGGCCAGTTAATCATAGGAGCGAGTAAGACCATAGGTAATTATCTCTTACCAAAACTTATTTCCGAACTAAATTACACACATAAAAATATTCAGATCAATCTAAAAATAGCTACTACAAAAGCTATATTGTCTAGATTACTCACGTTTAATATTGATGTAGCTTTAATTGAGGCTAATTGCTTTTCTGATAAAGTCCACACCTATCCTTGGAAAAAAGATGAGTTAGTCATAATCGCTTCCCCCAAATATCCTTTAAGTAAAAAAAAGAAATTGACGTTATCAGATATCGCTAATGCACGTTGGTTACTCCGAAAACAAAGTTCGAGTATACGTGAAAAATTGGAAGAGAAAATTGGTGGAAAAATTCGTCCTTTTTTAGAATTGGATGATACAGATGCTCTTAAACAGGCAACACAAGCAGGCTTAGGGATAAGTTGTCTTTCTCGATTTGTAGTTGAAGATTCGCTAAAAAATAATACCTTAGTAGAGCTAAAAACCCCATTTTTAACACTGAGTAGAGAGTTCTATATTTTGATACATAAGGAAAAATATCAATCTACAGTCATATCTGAATTTTTAAAAAAAGCTAACACTTGATGTCATGTGGTTACTTTATTAGCTAAGAGTATTCTAAATTGCCCTGGTTAATTTTTCTGTTTAGTATAATGTAGAACTATGTTATTTGATTAGATATAAGTAGTTCTATGCAATCCATATTAATTTTAGGTGCTACTTCTTCCATAGCAAGGGCTTGTAGCGAAATTTTTGCTTCGAGGCATTGCAAGCTTTTTCTTGCAAGTCGAGATATTTCCGAGTTAGAACGTATAGCAGTCGATCTTAGAATCCGATTCAGCGTCGATGTTAGTTATGCCTTTTTTGATATTACGCAACTTGATTCACATGCGAATTTTTTTGAAATGCTGATCGACAAAATGGGTACTATTGATGGTCTCATAATGGCCGTAGGCTTAATTGATAAAGTAGATTATCAAAAAGTGATTGCTGCTAATTTTACCGGCCCCATTTCTTTTCTTGAGCTATATAGTAAGTATTTAGCCGTGCAAAAAAAAGGCTTTATTATTGGCTTAAGTTCTGTTGCAGGAGATAGGGGGCGAAAACCAAATTATGTGTATGGTGCTAGCAAAGCTGCATTGACTACTTATTTACAAGGATTACGTAATTATTTTTATCCTTCTGAAATACAAGTATTAACAATTAAATTAGGATTAATTGATACCAAAATGGTTTTTGGAGGAAAGTACCCACTTTTCTTAGCCGCCAATCCAAAAAAGACGGCGATAAAAATTATACGGGCGCTAGATAAAGGTAAAGAGAGTGTGTACATTCCTGGAATTTGGCGGATCATCATGCTAATTATTCGCCTCATACCAGAAAAAATTTTTAAGCGCCTAAGTATATAACATTAAAAAATAGCAATCCTCCGTTTTACGAACGCAGCGCGCGGCAATCTAAGTACCGATTAACTGATCAATTTGTTTGGAAACGTTTTGATAATCTTGCATTTGATCAAAATTTAAATAGCGATATAAGTTTTCACTCATAGTGTCGATAAATTTCATTTTTTCTCTATATTCATCTAAGTTAGGGATATAACCAAGAATTGCTGTTATCGCAGATAACTCAGCAGACGCTAAAAAAACATTAGCATCTTTCCCCATACGATTAGGAAAGTTTCGCGTTGAAGTGGAAACTACCGTAGCGCCATCACGTACACGTGCTTGATTTCCCATACACAAAGAACAACCTGGCATTTCCGTCCGCGCGCCTACGATGCCATAGGTTGAATAATAACCTTCTTGCATTAATTGGTGTGCATCCATTTTGGTTGGGGGTGCTATCCATAATACAGTGGGTAATGGGTTGTTAAAGTTTTTTAATAAACTTCCAGCAGCACGATAATGACCAATATTAGTCATGCAAGAACCTATGAATACTTCATCAACTTTAGTTTGTGCTACAGCGGATAAGGGTTTGATATCGTCTGGATCGTTAGGACAGGCTAATAAAGGTTCTTTTATCTGATTAAGATCAATTTCAATGATTTCAGCATACTCTGCATCGGCATCCGGCTCTAACAAAGTAGGGTTGGCTAACCAAACTTCCATTGCTTCTATTCGACGCTGTAAACTCCGAATATCTTGATAACCATTACTGATCATCCATTTTAGAAGAGAAATATTAGAATTTAAATATTCAATGATCGGTTCTTTATTTAAGCGAACAGTACAACCGTTTGCAGAACGTTCCGCAGATGCATCAGCAAATTCAAAAGCTTGTTCAATTTTAAGATTGGGTAAGCCTTCAATCTCTAACACACGACCTGAAAAGATATTTTTTTTATTTTTGCTATCTAGCGTGAGTAAGCCGCGTTGTAAGGCTATATAGGGGATTGCATTGACCAAATCCCGTAATGTGATAGTTGGTTGTATTTCGCCAGTAAATCTAACTAATACTGATTCCGGCATAGTTAAAGGCATTACTCCCATAGCGGCTGCAAAAGCAACTACGCCGGAGCCACCAGGGAAACTGATACCTATGGGAAAACGCGTATGTGAATCACCCCCGGTACCTACTGTATCGGGTAATAGCATTCGATTAAGCCAAGAATGGATAATTCCATCACCAGGTCTTAATACCACCCCACCGCGCGAAGAGAAAAAATCTGGCAAGCTATGTTGTGTTTCTATATCGACAGGTTTTGGATAAGCGGCTGTATGGCAAAAACTTTGCATGACAAGGTCTGCTGAGAATCCAAGACATGCCAGTTCTTTTAGTTCATCTCTGGTCATAGGGCCAGTGGTATCTTGAGAACCCACTGTGGTCATTTTAGGTTCGCAGTATGTCCCAGGACTAACACCAGGCACCCCACAGGCTTTACCCACCATTTTTTGAGCTAAGGTAAATCCCTTCCCATTTTTGGGAATAATTTCGGGTCGGTTAAATTCCTCGGAAAAAGGATACGACAATGTAGCTCGTACGTTATCGGTTAATGATCGACCAATAATTAAAGGAATTCTACCCCCTGCACGTACGGCATCCATAAGTGTTAAGTTCGGGGTGAAATGAGCAATTTCTTGACCTTGTTCACTCTCAATTCGTCCCTGGTAGGGATAGATATGAATAATATCTCCCATCTGAAGTTGACTTACATCTACCTCGATAGGGAAAGCACCAGAGTCTTCAGCTGTGGTACGGAAAATAGGGGCAATTTTTCCACCTAAAATGATCCCACCCCGATTCTTGTTAGGAACAAAAGGAATTTCATGGCCGATATGCCACAATAATGAATTGATAGCTGATTTTCGTGATGAGCCGGTACCCACCACATCTCCAACAAACGCGATAGGATGACCTTTAGTTTTTAGTTGCTTGATAACTTGTAACGCATCCGCCATACGATTACGAAACATGACTAAGCTGTGTAAAGGGATATCGGGTCGACTCCAGGCTTCAGTCGCGGGAGAAAGATCATCGGTATTGATTTCCCCAGAAACTTTAAAAACCGATAAAGTTAACTTATTAGGTATTTTTGGCTTAGAGAGAAACCATTTGGCATTTGCCCAAGCTTCTATAACTTGATGAGCATGTAGATTGCCTTTTTTAGCCTTAGCTATGACCTCATGGTAAGCATCAAACATTAATAGGGTATGTGAGAGTTGTTCTGCTGCTACTTTGGCGATGTCATATGGTTCATCGAGTAATTCAATGAGAATAGGAACATTATAGCCGCCCAACATACTGCCTAATAGCTCTATGGCGAGGGTTGGAGTTATAAAAGGGGAGTTAATTTCACCTTTTGCTAAGGCGGCAAGAAAAGCAGCTTTAACATACGCTGCAGGATCGACTCCAGGGGGAACATGCTCAGCTAATAAATTCACTAGAAAAGGGGCTTCATCTGAAAAAGCAGGATTTTTAATTAATTCAACACACGCTGTAACCTGTGTGGCATCAAGCGGAAGAGGCGGAATACCCTGATCGGCACGCTGCTGAATGTGTTCTCGATAAGTAGCTAAAAAACTGGATGGTGCAGACACAATAACCCCACTTATTATTTAATGAGGGTTATTATACTCTTTTAAATTATCATAGTTAAGTAAATCACCTGCTAAACTCTCTCCAGAAAATATGAAAAAAAGCATTTTTAGCCAACTTTTGCAGATTAATGAAAGGATAAGAAATGCAGAATATCGTTTTGGACGAAGCCCCAATTCGGTGCAGCTAATCGCTGTTAGCAAAACCCAGAATCTAGAGGCTATAAGATCAGCCATTACCGCTGGTCAGCGAGCTTTTGGTGAAAACTATGCTCAAGAAGCCTCGGAAAAAATTCTATCTCTTCAGAATTTAGGTCTAGAATGGCATTTTATAGGCAGAATTCAAGCGAATAAAACAAAACTTATTGCGAATAATTTTTCTTGGATACACAGTCTAGCCGACTTAAGATTGGCAGTAAAATTGAATGAGTATCGAAAACAGGCAAATTTAGCGCCGATCAATGTTTGTATCCAGGTTAATTTACAAAAAGAGGTAAGCAAGGCAGGAATATATTTAGAGCAGCTTGCTTGTTTAGCAAAATCAATTAATAAGCTTTCTCATCTTAATTTACGAGGCTTAATGGCAATTCCAAAACCTGAAAAAGATTTCGCTTCGCAGCGTAAAAATTTTAAGCTATTGCGTTTAAGCTTAGTAAAATTACAAGCATTAGGCTTGCAACTAGATACTTTATCAATGGGTATGTCGGAGGATTTTGAAGCGGCTATTGCCGAAGGTGCAACGTTTATTCGACTAGGAACAGCAATTTTTGGAAAAAGAAAATTATAAAATTTTATAAAAAGTAATTTTTTATATATTCCTCTAAGCGAGATAAGTTGATACGTGTTTGTTGCATAGTATCCCGATCACGGGCGGTAACTGTATCATGATTTTCAGTATTTTCACTTTTAGCTATGGTATCAAAGTCAACAGTAATGCAAAGTGGAGTACCTATTTCATCATGACGTCGATAGCTTTTTCCAATATTTCCGGTATCTTCATAGGCAATTCGGCCTAATCCTAAAGTTTGTATCGCATTCTTCAGCATCTTTGCTTTTTCTACCAACAAACTATCGTTGCGTTTCAAAGGGATTATAGCCACTTTGACAGGTGCAAGATGAGGTTTTATTTTTAAAACTATGCGTTTTTTATCATCTTTTAGTATTTCTTCTTCATAGGCATCTGTGAGTATCGCGAGCACACCTCTATCCAAACCTGCAGAAGGTTCAATCACATAGGGAACAAAATGCGAGCCAGGAGGGTCTTGAATGCTTAGTTTAGCAATGCTTTCCTTATTAACAGATACTTTGGCATTAATATTTAATTCATTTTGACCTTGTGTATGTGAACCTAAATCATAATCGGTACGATTAGAAATCCCTTCTAGCTCTTCAAAGCCATGAGGAAATTTATAGAGTATATCAACTGTTGCTTTTGCATAATGGGCCAATTCGGTTGCGGTTTGCGTTAACAATTTTAATCTTTCGGTATTCAATCCTTGATTTTTCCACCATGCTAAACGAGATTCAACCCAATATTGATGCCATTTTTCGTCTTCGCCAGGCTTAACAAAAAATTCGATCTCAAGTTGTTCAAATTCTCTGACTCTAAAAATAAAATTACGCGGTGTTATTTCGTTTCTAAAAGCTTTACCAATTTGCGCTATACCAAAAGGAAGTTTGGGAGACATAGTGTCCATAACATTTTTAAAATTAGTAAATATTCCTTGAGCGGTTTCGGGTCTTAAATAGGCAAAAGCATCAGGGTCTTCTACAGGGCCCATGGTGGTTTTAAACATCATATTGAAAGCTCTTGGTTCTGTAAGGTTAGTTGAACCACATGCTTCACATTTACCATCTATAAGATGATCCAAACGCCAACGTTTTTTACATTGCCTGCAATCGACCAATAAATCAGCAAACGTACTTTCATGACCTGAATAATAAAAAATTTTTCTATGTGTCAAAATGGCAGAATCTAATCCATAGATATCATCACGTTCATAAACATTGGATTTCCACCACGCAGCCTTCAAATTATTTTTTAATTCAACACCTAAGGGACCATAATCATAGATTCCCTGTAGACCACCATAAATTTCGGCACTAGGGAAGATGAATCCTCTGCGTTTGCATAAAGATACGATTTCTTCTAGATTTTCGGCCGCCATATAATAATTTCCAAAGGTTGGGTCTTGAAAGAGGTCTAATAAATTTTCATATCAAGAATTATACAACAGGTTTTCGTAAAGACGGTTACAAAATTTATAGGGTAACAACAGGAGTTAAATCAGGAGCGTATAAGCTGATTCTTTTAAGTATCCCGCCCCGAACGTTTACGTTCATGCTCTTTCAAGTACCTTTTACGTAAACGTAAATAATGCGGTGTGACTTCTAATAATTCGTCATCAGCGATAAATTCTAATGCTTGTTCTAACGAGAATGTTATTGGAGGTGTCAAAATGATGTTTTCATCGGAACCTGAGGCTCGGACATTCGTAAGTTGCTTTCCTTTTACAACATTAACAACTAAGTCATTATCGCGTGAATGAATACCTACGATCATCCCTTCATAGACATCGGTTTGAGGGCCAATTAATAATTTTCCGCGCTCTTGTAAATTAAATAAGGAAAATCCAGTCGCTTTACCGACTTGGTTGGAAATCATGACACCGTTTGCCCGATTAGCAATACTGCCTTTTTTCACTGGACCATAATGATCAAACACATGGTGCATGAGTCCTAAGCCAGAAGTAGCGGTTAAAAACTCTGTACGAAAACCAATTAATGCGCGAGTGGGTATTTTATAATCTAGTCGAACTCGTCCTTTTCCATCAGATACCATATCGACTAGATCGCCTCGTCGGCTACCTAATTTTTCCATAATGTTACCTTGATGTTGCTCTTCCAGATCCACGGTCAAATTTTCGTAGGGTTCTTTCAATTCACCATCAATTTCCTTCAAAATAACTTCAGGACGAGATACACCCAATTCATATCCTTCTCGACGCATCGTTTCAATTAAGATCGATAAATGTAATTCACCTCTTCCGGAGACGCGGAACCGGTTAGGATCCTCGGTGTCTTCAACCTTAAGCGCGACGTTATGAAGTAATTCTCTATCGAGCCGTTCTCTAATTTGCCTGCTTGTCACAAATTTTCCATCTTTGCCGGCAAAAGGTGAATTATTAACCTGGAAGGTCATACTCATTGTTGGCTCATCAACTATCAAGGCGGGTAAGGCTTCGATTAAGTTAGGGTCACATAAAGTATCAGAGATATTCAGCTTATCAATACCGGTTACGGCTATGATATCTCCCGCTTCAGCTTGGTCGATTTCGATACGTTCTAAGCCTCTATAACCTAAAATTTGTAATATACGAGCGGGTCGAGTTTTTCCTTCCCTATCAATTAAAACAACCGGCATATTGGCTTTCGCGCATCCTCTTTGAATACGACCAATACCAATAGTGCCTACATAACTGGAATAGTCCAAGGTGGTAATTTGCATTTGAAAAGGACCTTGGGGATCGACCGCGGGTGGAGCGACTTTATTAATGATGGTTTCAAATAAAGGAGTCAGATCAGAGCTCGGGTTTTTCAGGTCTGATGTTGCATAGCCTTGTAAAGCAGAAGCATAGATAATGGGGAAATCTAATTGTTCATCGGTTGCGCCTAAGCGATCGAATAAATCAAAAACCTGATTAATGACCCAATCTGGCCTAGCGCTGGGCCGGTCAATTTTATTAACGACAACAATGGGTTTTAGGCCTTTAGCAAAGGCTTTTTGCGTAACAAATCGTGTTTGAGGCATTGGGCCATCTACTGCATCGACGAGTAATAAAACAGAATCAACCATAGACAAGATACGTTCAACTTCACCTCCAAAATCAGCATGACCAGGAGTGTCGACAATATTAATCCGATAACCATGCCACTCTATGGAAGTATTTTTAGCGAGGATAGTAATCCCACGTTCACGTTCTAAGTCGTTACTATCCATAATACGCTCTACTGGAGCAGCTCGACTTGAGAGCGTCCCGGACTGTTGTAATAGTTTATCAACGAGCGTGGTTTTCCCGTGGTCAACATGGGCAATTATGGCGATATTACGTATATTTTTGATCATGATAGTTTAAGAAATTAGAGATTAGAATGTTCAAAAAGAGTGCATGATAACGCAAAGCAAGGCATTTCTGCTAGCGTGTTCTACACTGATAGAAAGGCAATTAATGTTGAGAGGTTTTATCATGGGAGTGCTTTTATTGCAACCAACGACCACAGCTCAATGGCAATCATTAGTGAAGGATGCCGAATCTAGTAGTAATCTTAGACTAAATAATGAACTAGAAAGTTACTTAGTTTTTTTATTAGGCTATTATAATCATCGACCCGATATTGCTAATTCGGTTTTAGCGAAAGAATTTTTAAGCGGAATGACCGAAAGGCATGCTAGACAACGAGAGTGTCTGCGGGAGGTAGGGGATAAATGTTTACTATTTGCTGGTTTTTTTCCTGAACAGGCCGAAAAAAAACGAGTTAAAATCAAGTATTTTATTGAACTAGGCCAAACCGCTTATATTCAGGTCGCCAGTTTATCGAAAGCAGGTTCTGCTTCCCTGTACAATGCTTTAAGCTATGATTTTATTAGCTTAATGGAAATCTTGCATGCAATTCGTGGTCTTAGCGATCCCGTCAACGAATTAAGTCCTTTACAAGCTTTTGAGTTATGGACTGATGTTAAAAGTCAGCATGCTTTATCGGTGCTACGCAGACATACATCCTTTCCGACTTTTACAAGAACATCTCATAAACATTAAAATCGATAAATTTATCTATATTTGCCTATTGTAAAAATGTATAAAGTTTTTTAGGCATATTTTTTTTTAATCTTAATTTAGAGTAATGTCAGAAGTTTATTCGGATCTTACTTTGATTCAGGGCTATTTAAAAAGTCATTTTCTTGCCCAAAACAAACTAGCTAGTTAATATAGGTCAACTAGAACAATGATATCCCTATGCCAGCTTCTTCTTCGAGCATTAAAATGAACGAAATTTTAACCACAGATTTTGGTTATCAAACTATCCCTTTAAGCGAAAAAAATAGTCGGGTAGGTGAGGTTTTTCAATCCGTTGCTGGCAAGTATGATCTTATGAATGACTTAATGTCATTTGGCCTGCATCGTCTATGGAAGGAATTTGCAGTGCAATTAGCCCAGCTCCGTAAGGGGGATAGTGTGCTGGATGTGGCAGGTGGAACCGGGGATTTGATAAAGACATTCATTAAGCACATAGGACCACAAGGTAAGGCTATTTTGTTAGATATTAATGCTGCCATGCTAAACATGGGTCGAGATCGGCTCCTGAATTCAGGTCTTACAGAGATAAATGCCATTCAAGCCAACACAGAGTGTTTACCTTTTGCTGATGCTAGCTTTGATTGCTTGAGTATTGCTTTTGGATTACGTAATGTAACGAATAAGCAAACCGCACTACAATCTATGTGTCAGGTTTTAAAGCCGGGTGGTCGCTTGCTCGTTTTAGAATTTTCTAAACCCATATTGGGTTTTTTACAAACTTTATATGACCGTTACTCCTTCGATTTTTTACCTAAATTAGGGAAATGGATTGCCAATGATGAAGCAAGTTATCGGTATTTAGTAGAATCCATACGTCGCCATCCCGATCAAAAAACACTACAGGCGCTTATCTTAGACGCAGGATTTGATGAATGTGAATACTATAATCTTAGCGGGGGAATAGTGGCATTACACAGAGCGTGGAAATTTTGATTAGCCCCAATATACTATTATCCGCGCAAGAAGCGATACTTAATCGCTATCTGATGCTTGACCCCGAGTCTAAAGAGCATTTGTATCGATTGTCTGGGAAGGTAGTAAAGATAGAATGGGGACCCCTTACCTATTATTGGGTTTTTAAATCTGATTTAATTTATTTAAGTAAAAATTATAACGGACCTGCGGATTTAATATTACGCGGTTCAACCTTTGATTTTTTACGTATGGCTTTTATCAGCAAAGATAAAGCACTGACAGATATTCCTTTACAGGTTATGGGCGATATGGAGTTTGCAAAACAATTTAAAGATTTTTTTGCAAATCTAGAAGTTGATTACGAAGAACAGTTATCAAAAATAGTGGGTGATGGTATCGCTTATCCGATGATACAAGTGCTTAAAGCGATAAGTCTTTGGGCTAACGTAAGCATGGAAAGTCTTAGTCAAAACTTGACTAACTATGTCCAGCGAGAAATGAATTGGTTAGTATCTCCAGAAGAATTACAACTTTTTTTTTCCGATGTTGATGAACTACGCGATGATTGTGCCCGGTTAGAAGCTCGGATAAAAATGTTGGGAAAAGGGTAGGGTGAATGAAATCAATATCTCGTTTACTACGTTTAATGCAGATCAATTTTATTCTGTTTCGTTATAATTTAGATGAATTAGTGTATTCTCTCGATCTATTCACCCCGTTACGTTTTTTTGCCTATCTAAATCCTTACCGAAATATTAATAAAAAAATCCCTAGAGGAGAAAGAATTCGTCTTGCATTAGAAGATTTAGGACCAATATTTGTTAAGTTTGGTCAAACTTTGTCGACACGTCCTGACTTTATTCCTATTGATATTGCTGATGAACTAGCAAAACTCCAAGATCGAGTTCCTCCTTTTCCTGGAGAAGAAGCGAAATCTATAGTTGAAAGCTGTATTAAAAAACCCATTGCTGAAGCATTTTCTGAGTTTGATATTAATCCTCTGGCATCGGCTTCTATTGCACAGGTTCATGCTGCCAAGTTATTGACAACGGGTCAAGAGGTCGTGGTTAAAGTTTTAAGGCCGGGGATATATAAAAGAATTAGTCGAGATATTGATTTATTATATTCCTTAGCGGATTTAGCTCTGCGTTACTGGCGATCTGCCAAGCAATTTAGACCGCGTGAAATTGTGGCGGAATTTGAGGCTTGTTTAAAAGATGAATTAGATTTATTACGAGAAGGAGCTAATGCCTCTCAACTCCGTCGTAACTTTTCTAATTCTGATTTGCTTTATATTCCAGAAGTATATTGGCCCTATACTTTTCATAAAGTTTTGGTCATGGAACGTATTTATGGTATTTCGATTTCTGATATTTCTGCGCTAAAAAAACAAGGAATTAATTTAAAAAAATTAGCTGAAAGAGGCGTTGAGATTTTCTTTACACAGGTTTTTCGCGATTGTTTTTTCCATGCCGATATGCATCCTGGGAATATTTTTGTTTCATCAGAAAATAAAGAAAACCCTCAATATTTAGGCGTCGATTTTGGGATTATGGGTAGTTTAAGTCCCGATGATCAACGTTATCTTGCCGAAAATTTAATGGCGTTTTTTAATAGAGATTACCGTCGCGTTGCTCAATTACATGTTGAATCCGGTTGGGTTGCAGAAAATACCAGGATTAACGAATTCGAGGCAGCAATTCGTACCGTTTGCGAACCTATTTTTGAAAGACCCTTAAAAGAAATTTCTTTTGGACAGTTACTTTTACGATTATTTCAAACTGCCAGGCGATTTAATATGGAGGTGCAGCCTCAATTAGTGTTGCTACAAAAAACTTTGTTTAATGTCGAAGGTTTAGGACGGCAATTGTATCCAGATTTGGATTTATGGAACACAGCTAAGCCTTTTTTAGAGCACTGGCTACGAAAACAAGTTGGACCGCGAGCCTTTTTACGTAAAATTCGGGAATATGCGCCCTATTGGGCCGAAAAGGCTCCTGAAATTCCAGATTTAATCTATCAGGTGATGCTCGAATTACGCCATTTAAAAAAGAGATCAAAGTGTGTTTATTGTGCTAAAGAAAAAGAAAAGAAACAATCAAGTAAAAAATCTTTTTGGTTTATAGGTTTGGGTGTAGCCACTGCTTGTATAGTTTGGGTTTTGTTAGATTTAAGTGTGAAGGATGTCGCACATTTAGGGTCCATTTATTTGTGGATTTTGGGTCTGGGAGGCATGGGATTATTTTTAGGCGCGATGATTAATTTACGAAAATTAAATTAATTTTATATTAAACACGGAGTGTTTATGGGATTTTATGGATTAAATCTAATATCGTTCCTGATTATTTTTCTGATTGCTTTGTTATTATTTGGGTCTAGATATCTTCATATTATTTTGAAAGATTTGACCCTTTCAGGGCTTAACTGTATTAAGATTTTATTCAAATTATATAACGCAAAATCAAATGATAATAAAACCGATTCAGAAACAGATATTACTAGTGGATGATGATGAGCTGTGTTTGAAAGTATTGACTCAATATTTAGATGAAGCTCAATATTCCTATATCACTTGTAAAGACGGCCAACGCGCTTGGAATTATTTACAACAACATCCCAATAATTTTTTTGTTATTTTAAGCGATAGAGTTATGCCGCATCTTCACGGTTTACAACTATTAACGAAAATGCAAAAGCAAGGATTAAACATTCCTTTAGTGTTATTTTCCGGTGTAGCGAGCAAAGAAGAAAGGTGTGAAGCGATAGCGCGCGGGGTGTATGATTTTTTTTATAAACCTGTATCCAAAGAATTACTTTTGGCCTTGTTGAAAAAAATAAAAAAACAATTACTATAGTTATTTATAAGTAATTACAAGGAGAGAAAAAAATGCCTAAATCTAATCTCGATTGGGGAAGTAGTTGTTTATTTGCATTGGCGGATATTGGTGATGTCAATTTATTTGAATATTGGGTAGATAAAAAAAAATTAAATATTGATATTCAAGATGAAGATGGAGACACTCCTTTGCATCATGCGGCAAGCAGGGGGCATGTTGATCTTGTCATTGAAATGTTAAAAAGAGGAGCGGTAATTAGTTTGAATAAAAAAAAACACACTGCTTTGCAAGATGCTTATGCCTTGAATCACACAAATGTAGCGAAAGAAATTACTAAATTTATAGCCCAGAGAAATTCAGTAAAAAATGTACTTCAATTCCAGAAGTCTATTAAATTAGAAAATCAAGAACAACAAAAACTTGAGTCGCTTGTTAATGACTTTATACAATATATGCGAAAAAATTATCTTGCTAGAAATATATTTCGCTTTCCAGCTAAGCATACTCGAAGAGCCAACGCATTAATAATTGCGGCTCGATACTGCGCCTCGATAAAAGAATTTAAAGATTTATTAAATAACCAGCTTAATTTATGTAAAGGTAATCGACCAAACCCTATATCTGAACATATTTTCTATAAAAAATGGTCTAAAGAAATGAAAAATAAATATAATGACCCAAATAAATCACTTTTTTATAAAACTATATATACTTTTGTTGCCGACAGGCTTGCTAATAATAACGTAAATAATAGTGGCGTCAGGAGCGGTTTTCATCGTTAATTTTCCTAGTAAATTGATAATATGCTTTAAGTACTCATATAATAAAACTTGCAATTTTTTTGCACATCTCTAAACTAAGTTCTTAATCTAAGAGCTTTTGTATGAAAATCGTTTTAGCTAATCCCCGAGGTTTCTGTGCCGGTGTTGATCGCGCTATAGAAATTGTTAAACGAGCATTAAAACTGTTTGGCGTGCCTATCTATGTACGCCATGAAGTCGTTCATAATCGTATTGTGGTTGCCGATTTAGAACAAAAAGGGGTAATTTTTGTTGAGCACGTCAGCGAAATACCGGAAGGTGCCACTGCTATTTTTAGTGCCCACGGAGTTTCTCAAGCGGTTCGTGAGTCAGCCAGGCAACGAAATTTAAGAATTTTTGATGCTACCTGCCCTTTAGTAACTAAAGTGCATATGGAGGTGGCACGCTATAATCGCTTGGGTCAGGAATGCGTTTTGATTGGTCATGCCGATCACCCCGAAGTTGAAGGAAGCTTAGGACATTATGATAATCCCGCCGGTGGAATTTATTTAGTTGAAAATATTCACGATGTTGCTTTGTTGAAAGTTAAAAATCCTCGGTTGTTGAGCTATGTGACACAAACCACTTTATCGTTGGATGATACCAAAACTATTATACAGGCACTGAAACAACGTTTTCCCGAAATTGCCACGCCTAAGAAAGAAGATATTTGTTATGCAACACAAAATCGTCAGCTGGCCGTTAAAGAATTAGCAAAACAGTGTGATATGGTATTAGTTTTAGGATCGGTTAATAGTTCCAACTCTAATAGATTGAAAGAATTAGCTGAACGTTTAGATAAGCCTGCCTATTTAATAGATACTGCTAAAGATATACAAACGAGTTGGTTAATTGGAAAAGAATCTATAGGTATAACCGCCGGGGCGTCCGCACCGGAATTCTTAGTGCAAGATGTTGTAACTTATATAAAAACATTTCCTAATTGGCACGGTTGTTTGGTAACCGAACTAATGGGCATAGAGGAAAATGTTGCTTTCGCCCTACCACGTGAATTAAGAATTCCATTAGCAGTCGAAACTGAAACAACTAGCTAATTTTAAATTTATTAAAGAGTTTGTGCTTTTATCAATACAAAGAGGACTATTTTTTATTTCCCCATATATATCGGAATATGCTTCCACCGATTATTCCGCCGATTATGGGAGCAAGCCAAAATAACCAAAGCTGATGGATAGCCCATCCTCCTACAAATAATGCCGGGCCTGTACTTCTAGCGGGATTAACAGAAGTATTGGTAACTGGAATGCTAATTAAATGGATTAAGGTTAAGGCTAAACCAATAGCTAAGGGAGCAAAATGGCTAGGTAATTGCGGATTGGTCACGCCTGCGATAACGATTAAAAATAAAAAAGTCATAACTACTTCGCATATAAAACAAGCCGATAATGAGTAATGGCCTGGGGAATGAGGTCCATAACCATTGCTGGCAAACCCATTGTGTAAATCAAATCCATGTTGTCCGCTTGCAATCAGGTATAAAACGGTCGCGGCCAGTATGCCGCCTATTACTTGAGCAATAATGTAACTAGGTACTTCTTTAATGCTAAATCTACCCGCGGCCCAAAGACCTATAGAAACCGCAGGATTTAAATGACAGCCAGAGATAGGAGCAAATACACAACACATGGTTAGCAAACTTAAACCAAAAGCAAAAGCTACGCCCAAAAAACCTATGCCAACTAGAGGAAACTTAGCTGCCAATACAGCACTACCACATCCGCCTAATACTAGCCAAAAAGTGCCTAAGAATTCCGCTAATAATTTCCTTTGCATGTTGAATCTCCATAAAAATCAGGAGAAGTATAGCAGTAGAAAACATTTTTCAACAATTTAACGGATTTATAAAGGCTATAAAGTTTAAAATTTAATCTCAAATTACCAACATAAATTCGAACCGCTACCAGCATTAGTTTTTTTTCCTAATTGGTCAAGCATGAAAAGATAACATTCAGGATCAGAAAATTTAGCTTTTGCTGATAGTAGATAAGTGTTGGCAGTGCTTTTTAAAGCTAAATCATAAAAATTTTTTTCAGTCATGTCTTTTAGATGCAACTTGTTAAAGCTCGCATCCTCGTAACTATTATTATTGGTAAGATAATAAATCTCCATATGCTGGGCAAGATTTATTAAAGCAATTTTCGCTTCCGTACGGTGAGTTTTTATCAGGGCATGAATGTAAATGGGATAGGAGATTTTTGCCAAAATACCGATTATAACTAAGACGATAAGTAGTTCAAATAAACTAAACCCATGTTCAGTATTCTCCATATATAAACTTCCATCTGATTTTTTATTATACTCTTCGCACTTGAATTCTCGCTAACGAAATCCATGAGGTAAGATGCCTAAGTTAGTACTTATTTGTTGCGCGAATGCAGCCCCCATACGATCAGAAAGTTGCTGTAATAGACCAGGCTTGACGGTGTAATCAACGATATTTTTATTCTTAATTAAGTCCTGAGATAAGCTATTTAAATCGCCAAAACCGTCTATAAGACCTAAAGAAAATGCTTCTTCGCCTGTCCAGGCTAAACCAGAAAATAATTCCGGATTATCTTTTATACGATCCCCACGACCTTGTTTAACAGCGTTAATGAACTGTTGATGAACATTGGCAAGCATACGTTCGGCTATGAGTTTTTCATCTATTTTTTCAGGTGAAAAAGGATCTAAGAATCCTTTATGGTCTCCAGCTGTTAATAGGCGGCGTTCAACTCCGATTTTCTTCATGGTATCAACAAAACCAAATCCGTCCATTAAAACACCAATTGAACCGACTAAGCTGGCAGGATTAGCATAGATATCATCGCTCGCAGAGGCAATATAATAAGCCGCGGATGCGCAAAGATCGTCACATACCGAATATAATTTAATCTTAGGATATTGATGACGTAAATAACGGATCTGATTGTAGATCTGTGCAGCTTGAACTGGGCTGCCACCAGGACTATTGATACGCAAAATGACCGTGCGCGTATTTTTATCTTCAAAAGCGTTTTGCAGTCCTTCAATTACATTATCAGCACTTGCTGTTGAGCTGTCATCGATGACTCCTCTAATATCGACTAAACCGATGTGAGCTTTTGCTTTTGAGGCGCTAGGAAGATTGGTTGTTGTTGGCCATAAAGAAAACAACAGGCCTAAAAGAAGTAAAAAAAATAGAAATTTAAAGAAGATATTCCAGCGTCTTTTACGACGCTGTTCTTTCAAGTTATCAAAAAGTAGTTTTTCTAGGGTTTTGCGTTGCCATGTCGGATCGTTTAATAATTCTTCTGCCATCTAAGCACCTATTTAAATTTTTGAAATAAGCATATAAATGCGCTTAGTTTACCTCTTTTTGACTAGTTGGGACATATTTGGGCTGGAAATAAAAATTTTAGCTTGTTTTCTCAGATGACTATGTATTTTTTACCGAAATCGACTTGATTTTTTCTAATTAGACTAAACTATTTATAAGATAGAAATCTAGATAAATGATAACTAGAGGGGAATATGAGTCTTAATAAGTTAACCAGTCAGTTTCAAAACGCATTAGCAGAATCTCAATCACTGGCTATAGGGCAAGATAATTCTTTTATTGAGCCTATTCATTTGATGTCTGCTTTGTTGCAGCAAGAGAATGGCACGGTCAAACCTTTATTGAGTAAAGCTAATGTTAATTTGAACCAATTAACTAAAAACTTGGATGAGGCCATTTCGCGTTTACCCAAAGTACAAACTTCAACCCCTGGGGAGATTTATCCTTCGAAAGATCTTATTCGCTTACTGAATGTAACCGATAAGCTTGCACAGCAAAGAAATGATGAATATTTATCAAGCGAATTATTTGTACTTGCGGCTATAGATGATAAAAGTATTTTGGGGGAACTATTAAGAAAAGCAGGTGCTAGCAAAGCATTGCTTGAGCAAGCAGTAAAGGATATACGAGGCGGAGAGGCAGTGAATGATCCTGAAGCAGAAGGTCGTCGTGGAGCCTTGGAAAAATATACAATTGATTTAACAGCTCAGGCATCGCAAGGAAAGCTCGATCCAGTTATCGGACGTGATGATGTGATACGTCGAACTATTCAAGTGCTACAAAGACGTACTAAAAATAATCCAGTGCTTATTGGTGAGCCTGGTGTGGGTAAAACCGCTGTAGTGGAAGGACTTGCGCTACGTATTGTTAATCACGAAGTTCCAGAAGGCTTGAGAAACAAACGTTTACTTGCTCTAGATATGGGATCATTGATTGCTGGAGCAAAATTCCGAGGGGAATTTGAAGAGCGATTAAAGGCAGTTTTGAAGGAGATTGCAAAGCAAGAGGGACAAATAATTCTATTTATTGATGAGTTGCACACCATGGTTGGTGCGGGGAAAGCAGAGGGGGCTATGGATGCAGGAAATATGTTAAAACCTGCTTTAGCAAGAGGTCAATTACATTGTATCGGAGCAACTACCTTAAATGAATATCGAAATTATATTGAAAAAGATGCTGCATTAGAGCGTCGTTTTCAAAAAATTCTAGTAGGTGAGCCTAGTGTTGAAGATACGATAGCCATTTTACGTGGCTTAAAACCACGTTATGAGATTCACCATGGTGTCGAAATTATGGATTCAGCTATTCTTGCTGCAGCCACTTTGTCACATCGTTATATTTCTGATAGAAATTTGCCCGATAAAGCAATCGATCTAATCGATGAAGCTGCTAGTCGAATTAGAATCGAAATTGATTCTAAGCCAGAAAAATTGGATCGTTTAGATAGACGATTAATTCAGTTAAAAATTGAACGAGAAGCTTTAAAAAAGGAAACCGATGAATCTTCCAAAATTAGATTGGAAAATTTAGAAAATGAGATTACTGAGCTTTCAAAAAAATATGCTGATCTCAATGAAGTTTGGAAAGCTGAAAAAGCCACTTTGCAAAGTGAGCAAAAAATCAAAAGTGAGCTTGAGAAGGCGCAATTTGAGTTAGAGAAAGCGCGGCGTTCGGGCGATTTAAATCGAATGTCGGAATTACAATATGGCGATATTCCCGCCTTGGAGAAAAAATTATTGGCTGCTCAGAAAATGGAAAACAAAGAGCCTCAATTAGTACGCAATAAGGTTAGCGAGAAAGAAATTGCGGAAATTGTTTCGCAATGGACGGGAATACCAGTCTCTAAAATGCTAGAAGGCGAGCGAGAAAAATTATTACATATGGAAGATGCGTTGCATCAACGTGTGGTGGGTCAAGATGAAGCAATTGCTGTTGTGGCGAATGCTATTCGACGATCCCGAGCGGGTTTATCGGATCCTAAACGTCCGATTGGATCATTTATTTTTTCAGGACCTACCGGGGTCGGTAAAACAGAAGTTTGCAAAGCTTTAGCAGGATTTTTATTTGATTCTGAAGATGCTATGGTGCGTTTAGATATGTCTGAATTTATGGAAAAACATTCTGTTGCGCGTCTCATTGGTGCTCCTCCAGGATATGTAGGTTATGAAGAAGGAGGTTATCTTACCGAAAAAGTTCGTCGTAAACCTTATTCTGTAGTCCTTCTCGATGAAATTGAAAAAGCGCATGCGGATGTATTTAATATTTTATTGCAAGTATTAGAGGATGGTCGTTTAACCGATGGACAAGGACGCACAGTAGATTTCCGTAACACGGTTATAGTGATGACATCAAATTTAGGCTCACAAATCATTCAAGAGTTGACATCGAAAAAAGATTATTCAGCTTTAAAAAGTACGTTGATGGATATCATAGCACAACATTTTCGACCGGAATTTATTAATCGTGTCGATGAGGTGGTTGTCTTTCATGCACTGACTGAAAAACAGATTCATTCTATTACTTCAATTCAATTGGAAAAACTACGCGAACGTCTCATTGATCGGGATTTACAATTAGAAGTCAGTGAAGCTGCGATTAATCATATAGCCAAAATGGGCTATGATCCTGTTTATGGTGCGCGACCTTTAAAACGTACCATTCAACAAGAATTGGAGAATCCGATTGCCAAAGAAATAATTGAAGAAAAATTCTTACCTGGCGACAAAATTTTTGTAGATTATATCGATGGGAAAATAAAATTAACGGCAAAAAAAACAAAAGCTAAAACTAAGAAGTAAATAATTTTTCTGAAATGCTTACGCGAATGGTATATTAGGGTGTGTCGAAGACGACATACCCTAGATTGATTGTGCCAATTCGGTTGCGTAGCCTAAATAATTAGTAGGCGATAATTCAAGTAATCTTTGTTTAATATCATCGGGTATTTTTAATCCGTTTATAAATTGATGAAGCGTTTTTTGATCAAGTGTTTTACCTTGCGTTAAGGTCTTTAATTTTTCGTAAGGCATTTCAGCCCCATATCGTCTTAAAATTGTTTGTATCGCTTCAGCCAATATTTCCCAATGGTGATTGAGATCTTCCAGTAACCTGGTGTCATCGATAGAAATTTTTTCTAAGCCAGAATATAAACTTTTATGGGCAACTAAATTGTATGCAAATGCTGTTCCAAGATTACGTAGTAGTGTGGAATCTCTTAAATCTCGTTGCCAACGAGAGATAGGCAAGGTCTTTGAAAAATGTTGGTATAGGCTATTGGCTAAGCTAAAATTTCCCTCGGCATTTTCAAAGTCGATAGGATTAATTTTATGGGGCATGGTAGATGAGCCCACTTCACCTATCCTAGTTTTTTGTTTGAAATAACCTAGGGAAATATAACCCCAACAATCGGCGGCCAAATTAATTAATATAGTATTAATTCGATTTAAACTGTCACAATATTCTGCAATATAGTCATGAGGTTCAATCTGTGTAGTATAAGCATTCCAATCTAAACCTAGGCTAGTTACAAATTTTTTACAAAGTTCAGGCCAATTAATATCGGGATAAGCAAAACGATGAGCATTATAATTGCCCATAGCGCCATTAAATTTACCGACTATTTTTACAGCAGCAAATAGTTTTTCCTGCTCTATTAAACGTTGAGAAAAATTAGCAAATTCTTTACCCATAGTGGTGGGTACAGCGGCTTGGCCGTGCGTACGACCTAGCATGGCATGCGTAGCATATTGATGTGAGTATTTATTTAAATAAGCAATGAGTTTTTGAATTGCAGGTAATAAATGTTGAGTTCGTACTTCTTTGAGCATTAAAGCGTAAGCTAAATTATTAATGTCATCAGAAGTACAGCCAAAATGTATAAATTCACGTATCGATTCTAACTCTGGAATTTTGGCTAGTTTCTCTTTCAAAAAATACTCAACTGCTTTAATGTCGTGTCGAGTTGTTTTTTCCAAGGTTTTAATTCTTTCAGCATCTTTCAGATTGAAATTTTCAATAATATGATTCAATTGCTGTTGGGTTGCTGGAGAAAATGTAGGAATTTCATTGATATCAGAACATTCAGCAAGTGTTTGTAGCCAGCGTATTTCAATGACTACCCTAAAATAAAATAAACCATATTCACTACATAAAGGGCGCAAACTATCGGTTTTTTCTGAGTAACGACCATCAATAGGAGAAATTGCTGTTAAAGAATTGAGTTGCACATAGACCTCGATAAGTTTATTTACAGCTCTTCGGATTCCTCTGGACCATATTTTTCTGATCGATCATGTCGTTTTTCTTTGATTTTTTGTTTATGTTTATTGATTTGCTGTTCTATTCTATCAACTAAGTCATCAATAGCAGGATATAGACTTTCGTTTTCGGCACTTGCGTAAAATTCAGTACCATGTGCATGAACTAGGGCTTTAACGACTTGATCTAAGTTTTCAAGGCTTAATGTGACATGGATGGCTGTAGTTTTATGAGTTATACGTTCCAGTCGCTTAAATTTATCGAGTATATATTGTTTTAAAGCTTCAGTAACTTTAATGCCATCATCTGTAATAGTAATTTGCATTAGACCCTCTATCTTTATAATCTATAGTCTTTGATATTATTCTGAAAATGCATATTGATTATACCTTAGGTTGAATAGTAAGTAGAGCGCGGGGCTACTTTATTAGACTATTTTTTAAACCTAGGGGTTTTTTTGGAGAAAGGTGCAATTTAAACTTGTTTTATAGGACAGTTTGAGCAAAATTTAAGCGATATTTTTACTTTAGTTATCTAATTTTTGTGACTATAGATCAAATTCATGGCCTAAATAGACTTCCCTGACACGTTGATTATTTAACACTTCTTTTGGAGTTCCCACATAGATGGTTTCCCCCTCGCTCACTATATAAGCACGTTTACAAATCGTAAGAGTTTCCCGAACATTATGATCGGTAATCAAAACGCCGATACCGCGCCGACTAAGATGAATAATCATGCGTTTAATATCAACCACAGAAATTGGATCGATTCCTGCAAAAGGCTCATCTAGAAGCATGAACTTTGGCTCCATAGCCAAAGCGCGAGCAATTTCTACACGACGGCGTTCACCACCGGATAAACTAATTCCCAAAGTATCGCGGATATGCGTAATGTGGAATTCATGAAGTAGATTTTCGAGATGTTGTTTACGTTGTTCTTTTGACAGATCTTTACGTAATTGGAGTATAGCGAGGATATTATCGGCAACGGATAATTTACGAAATATTGAAGGTTCTTGAGGTAAATAACCGATGCCCGCCTTAGCACGGGCGTGCATTGGCAAATGCGTAATATTATGATTGTCTAATAAAATTTTACCTTGAGCACTCTCAATTAGGCCCACTATCAAATAAAAGCTCGTGGTTTTTCCGGCTCCATTCGGGCCCAACAAACCTACTACTTCTCCGGTTTCTAGTTCTAAAGAAACATTTTTGACAACAACGCGAGAATGGTAACGTTTGGCCAAATTGATAGCATGTAATTTACTCATGAGCTTACAGGTTGCAATGGAGCTATTAGTATTTGAGTATGCCCTTCTTTTGAGATAGGGGAACCGACGGTTTTCTTTTTAAAATCATAGTTAATTTGGGGGCCTTTGACATGATTTTGTCCTTGTACAATCTCTGCATTACCTACAGCCTCTAACCAATCTTTTTGTGGATAATAATAGATCGTATTTCCAGTAGCAATTAACTTAGGCCGATTTGGAAATATAAGTGCGCGATAACGTGCTGGATTACCGGTAGCGATTATTTTGGTGACTTGACCAGTCTGGTCGGCGTAACTGGTGGCATAGTCTGCTGTGAGAACTCCAGACCCTTGAGTCAACTTAATATGCCCCTGATAGATCCCTAATTTTGTCTCATTATTATATGACAGGGTATCAGATTCAAAATAGATAGTTTGTTGCATATCTTTTGGATGAGCATATACAGAGATACTAAGCATACTCATTATTAATAGGACTAGTCTTAATAAGCAGCCTTTATTTGTTTTAAGTGGTTTTTTTTTCAAGTGATCTTGCATCCACATCCTAAACCTCATTACTTTTTTGCAGGTTTGAGTTGGCCCTTTACTTGAGATAAAAGTCGAATCGTTTTTGTATTAAAATTAGCATGTAGTCCTACGGCATGTATCTCTTGATTTATCTGAGTTATTACGACAGGCGCGGATGTTTCTGCTGTTTTTTCTTTAAGATGAATATCTAAAGTGGACGTCGTTAGGGTCGAGACAGTTTTATTGGCTGATCCTTGTTTTTGTTCAAGTTTGACATTATCCCAAAGCTGTAGAAGATTTTTATCCTCTTTCAGTTTGCCATAACGAGATGAAAGTTGCCATGATTCTTTATTTTTTAATAATAAAGTAAAAATAGGTGTGGTGAGAGAAATACTATCGTCTAAGGGATAATGGACTGATAAAGGCGTGTTTAATTGATCATAAAGATTACCTGATTTATCAATATGATAAACTATGACCTTAGTTGCATAGGCGTCAGGTTGGTTTCCTGTAGTAGCAGAGTTAACAGGTCTCGTCAGTTGTAACCATGTATACCATGTACCTAATAAAATAAGTGAAATAAGAATAAGATTAATGAATAGTGTTTTAGAAAACATACTATTGGATGTAGCTTAAACAAGCAGATTTAAGTAAATGTCAGGTGATTCTCTGACTCAGGATATCATGAATATGCACAACGCCGAGAGGTTTTTTTTCTTTGTCTACAATAATTAAAGTAGTTATTTTATTATCTTCCATTATTCGTAATGCTTCAGCAGCCAGACTATCTTTATCTGTTGTTTTACAATTAGGGGTCATTACTTGATCGACCAGCGTGGTTTGAAGGTTTAATCCTTGATCGATGGCTCGCCTAAGATCACCATCAGTAAAAATTCCTAAGAGACGTTGATTTCTGTCCGTAATGACGGTCATACCCAGTCTTTTCTGTGAAACTTCAAATAAAGACTGCACTAAAGAGGTGCCAGATTTTACGCTGGGAATAGCTGCTCCAGTGTGCATAATATCAGACACTTTTAATAATAAACGCCGACCCAATTGCCCTTTTGGATGAACCTTAGCAAAGTCATCAGTGCTAAAACCACGCATATTTAGCAGCGATATAGCGATGGCATCACCCATGACTAATGCCGCTGTGCTACTGCATGTCGGAGCTAAGCCCAAAGGACAGGCTTCTTGCTCTATGGCTATATGGATGGTGACGGTCGCTTGTTGCGCTAAAGTAGAGAGAGGATTTCCAGTCATGAGTATAAAAGGGATATTGAGTAGTTTGAGTGTAGGAAGAATACTAATGAGCTCATCCGTTTCCCCAGAATGAGAGATGGCAAGAACCACATCTTTAGAGTTTATCATGCCTAGATCACCATGATTTGCTTCAGCGGCATGAATAAAAAAGGCGGGGCTCCCTGTGCTGGCTAAAGTTGCCGCGATTTTATTACCAATATGGCCTGATTTACCAATACCGATGACGACAATATGGCCTTGGCAATTTAAAAGTAATTCGCATGCCTGTTCAAAACAGGAGTCAATTTGTTTTAATAGACTCAAAATGGCTTTTCCTTCTGTCTCAATGACTTTTCGAGCTGACTCAGAAAATTTTTTAGTATGCATAAATTTTAACTATAGAAACAATTAGAATGACATAAATAATTAATAAAAAAATTAACTTTTAACTCTGTTAGAACCTATATTTTGATGCTTAATTTGGATTTTCTAAACTTAACATGCCCGTATTGTTAGCATAGGCAAATAACTCTGCGTAACGACCCCAATCAATCACAGTACGCAGAACGCGTTCAGCTTCTTTTTCGCTCAAATAATCTTCTAATTCATTCAAAAAACGTTCTCTAGAGGCGCGTTGACCGGTTGTGCGTCTTTCTTCTAGAACTTGTCGTATATGCTTTGCTAAAGGTACATAACGTAATAAATGAGCAGCAAAGATTTTTTTTCGCTCTAAAATATCGGCATTTGCAAATAACTTTCCAGCTTCGGTTAGAATTAATTCTCCGTTGTTGACGTGAGCAAAACCTAAAATATCCAATACTTCGGTTAATGGAAATAAATCATCGACATCTAAATGCAGTGATTCAGTAAGTTCGGGGAAACTCACATGACCTTGATATTCAGATTGATCTAGAGTTTCAAGTAAACCCGTTAATTCGGAAATATCAGCATCGGGAAGACGATAACCTATATCAGTTATGCGAGGTAGCTGTTCTTTGAGCAACAATTTTTTACGCTCATCCATTTGACGAGTAATTAAGGAATAAATTTGATCGACATATTTTCGAAATTCAGGACTTTGCTCAGTTCGTGGATAAGGTAAATCAATCGTTAATTCTGCTCGGATAGTGCCCGGATCGCTATCAAATACAATGACACGATTGGCGAGCAAAACAGCTTCTTCAATATTGTGCGTTACAAATAAAATTCCACGAGTCCCAGTTTGTTTAGCTTCCCATAAATCAAGCAGATCGCTTTTAAGATTATCAGCAGTAAGCACATCTAAGGCTGAAAAGGGTTCATCCATTAACAACACATCGGGATTAATAACTAATGCGCGTGCAAAACCCACACGTTGACGCATACCACCGGATAATTCTTTTGGATAAGCAGATTCGAATCCATCGAGGCCGATAATATCGATAGCTTTTAAAGCTCGTGTTCTACGTTCATCGCGAGGAACTCGTAATGCTTCGAGACCTAATTCAACATTTTCTAATACGGTTAACCAAGGTAAGAGCGCAAAGTTTTGAAAAACCATCGCCATGCCTTGTACAGGTCCATTTATTACGTGATCACGATAAGTGACTGTGCCGCTGCTGGGATCAGAAAGACCAGTAATGATACGCAATAGCGTAGATTTCCCTGAACCTGATTTACCTAATAGCGCAACAATCTCATCTTCATAAAGTTGGAAATTAACTTTATCTAGGACTAATAATTCTTGTTGTTCAGCTTTTTTAAACGATTTGCTGATATCTTTTACAGTAAAAATGGGTTTCTTATTCATGATATTCCCCCTTAATCCAATCGATAACGTGATTGAGCTAAATTGTATAATGGACGCCAAACTAAATGATTCATAACTAAAACAAACACACTCATCATTGCCATTCCGAGCGCCACTCTTGGAAAATCACCAGCATCAGTTGATTTTGCAATATAAGCGCCTAATCCAGTTGCCGTGAGTGTAGTAGAGCCCCAACTAATGACTTCCGTTAAAATAGTCATATTCCAACCTCCACCAATCGCGGTGATAGTACCCGTGATCCAATGAGGAAAGATTCCAGGTAAAACTAATCGACGCCACCATTGCCAACCTTTAACACCAAAATTGCTGGTGGCTTCTTTAAGGTCTTCCGGCAAAGCTGCAGTCCCGGCGATTATATTAAATAAAATGTACCATTGAGTGCCTAGTAGTAATAATGGCGTAGACCATATCTCAATATTTAAGTGGTATCTTAAAAATAGAATAACCGCAACAGGGAATAATACGTTTGCTGGAAATGCCGCTAAAAATTGTGCAATAGGTTGCACCCACTCTGCAATACGACGATTTAATCCTATGAAAACTCCAATAGGGATCCAAATGATACTGGATATTAAAATAATGGTGATGATTCTTAATGCGGTTATACAACCTAAAAATAGTACGTGAATTATTTCATGTAATGAAAGATGCTTTAAAATAAAGTGTAATAATAGCCAAAGTGATGTAGCCACCATTAGTGTAATACCGCTATACCAAATAATTTCGATCGATTTATTAGAGCTAAATTTTTTGGTTATAACTTCATTTTTTGTTTTCTTTGAAAAAGAAATATTGACTATGGTATCGCCTAATTTTCCAAAAAAACGACCTAAATATTTTAAAATATAGGTTTGTTGTAATAGCGCGGTAACCCAGGAACGAGAAACATATTCTTGACTAACTTGCTCAAAAGTAAATTTTTTTGACCAATTTAATAAAGGTCTGAAAAGGAGTTGATCATAAAGCAAAATGACAATGAGCATAGTAAGGATGGTGTAAATCACACCCGAAATACTGGCCTGACTGATAGCGAGGCCGAGATAGGAGCCGACACCAGGCAATACTATGGTTTGATTATTGACAGAAATACTTTCCGATGCAATTAAGAAAATCCAGCTACCCGACATAGACATCATCATATTCCATAGTAGTCCAGGCATGCTAAAAGGAACGTCAAGGCGCCAAAAACGTTGCCAGGCAGATAAGTGGAACATATCAGCCGCTTCTTTCAATTCAGTAGGTACCGAGCGTAGGCTTTGATAAAAACTGAGTGTGATATTCCATACTTGTGCAGTAAAAACTGCAAAAATTGCTGCGGCTTCAGGACCTAATCGACTTCCATGAAATAAAGCGATAAATCCTACGATGGTAATAGATAACAAACCAATCACAGGTACAGACTGTAAGATGTCAATGCAAGGGATGATAATACTCGCAGCACGTTTATTTTTAGCGGCTAAGGTTCCCACAGTAAAGGTGAATAATAAAGAGCATGCCATGGCCGTAAATAAGCGTAATACGGTAAACAAAGCATATTTAGGTAACTGATGAGGATCCAAGGATAAAGCTAAGGTTTGTCCGACTTGATAGGGAGCAGTCATTTGTTTGCCCGCCCAAACAAAGGCTGCAAGCATCCCTAGCACAATAATAAAGGCAACTAAATCCCAGCCATTCGGAAGGATTTTAAAAGAATTTCTAAAAGAAAATCGATTGTAGAATGTTGACATGGACCTACCCCCATTGGTTTGGGGGAGGTAGATATTTGCCCCCCACTAACTTTACTCTTCGGGCTTGAATTTTTGTCTGCGTTGCCGCTCAAAAATCCACATTGTGAGTAAACCTAACTGGGGGAGGCATATATTTACCCCCTGAAATTTAGCGGGAGCCTAGTTCGATTTTTTTAGTTTGTCAATAGGTAAATTTAATAGATTTATTTTTTACAGACTGAACGATAGATCCATCCCAAAATGCTTAGTGTTGATAACACTCCAAATAGGCTGGCTAGCAAGGTAAAATGTTTAGGCATAAGACGTAATACGTCGGTAGATTCTGCCAAAGTAAAGGGGATCGCTAATACCACGCCCATTAAGCATGCTCCCGCGACCAAACCACAGGCTAAAGTTAGCCCGCGTTGCCTAGCGATATTGTCGGCTGATTTTTCGGTTTGTATTGGGTGTTGTTTAATCAATGTCCTTTCAACGAAATAGGAAGCGAGCCCACCTAAAATTAATCCAGATGAAGTATCTAAAGGAAGATAAATACCGATACCGACCGCCAATACGGGCAAACGCATACCGCGTTTTTGCAACATTCGGTCAATGATAATGCAAAAAATAGCAACAACAAAACCAATGCTAATTAAATTCCAGGGTAAGTTATGTTTGAATGCGCCGGCAACTAAGCTTGCCATAAGCGTAGCTTGAGGTGCGGATAACATTTGGGCAGGATCCATATGTCGTCCGGGAGGAGAAATGCCGCCAATTCCATAAGCATTAAATAATAACTCTAATGTGGGTGCTAAAATTAAGGCAGAGACTACAACACCTAAAATTAATATAACTTGTTGTTTCCAAGGAGTTGCACCTACAATTTGTCCTGCTTTTAGGTCTTGAATAGTATCATTAGTAATGGCACAGCTACTACTGACCAGCGTCCCTATAATGATTGCCAAGCCTTCCCCTTCGAGTAAATGCTTCGTATCGTGAGTAAAGCCAGGCGCCCAACTAAAAATGGCAAGTAATGTAAGAGATGCGAACAATAGTACCGAAAGAGAAACACCTGAAATGGGACTTTGGCTACTTCCTATAAGCCCTGCAAAATAACCACAGAGCGAAGAAAAAAAGAAGCCAGTGATTAAAATAAAAACAATCCCGATAACTAAAGTTATTATTTGGATAGTGCTAGTTAATCCCAAAGCAGGATGATGTATAAAGCTGAATAAAATATACCCTAAAGGCAATATTAAAATACCTAATAAAGCTAAAGTATAGTTAATAGGTATATCACGTTCATGTTTTGGCAAGGATGTGTAACCACTTTCTTTAATGGTTCTTAACGACACAAAGGATGAGTGTACGCCCTTAATAATAGGTTTAATGAGCAGTATCATCGTCCATAAACCACCTACTAACATAGTGCCTACGCCAATTGGACGTATGCTGGACTGCCAAATGCTAGTGGCTAAACTGCTAGCAGATTGACTAGTCGCTATTGCCAGAGGATGTAAATAACTAAAAATAGGAATTCCTATTATCCATCCGATTGCCACGCCGAGTAATGTACTTAGTGCTACACCAATACCAACAATATATCCAGCGGCCAATAATGCAGGTTCAAAACCAAACGTAAATCCAAAAATAAATTTATTATCTGCTTTAAACCATAATGGAAAATTATCTGCAATGATTTGGAAACCCGATTGAAAAAGTGCCACAAAAGCACCTAAAATTCCGCCTTGGACTAGCTCCTTAAGATTTCCTTTTCCCTCTTGACTGATTTTCAAAACTTGACCTATTGCAGTACCTTCTGGAAAGCGTAATGTAGGATCGGCTAATAAAACTCGTCGTAATGGGATAGAAAATAAGATTCCTAAAATTCCACCGGTTAGGGAAATTATTACCGTTTGCCAATAATCAAAATGTTGCCAGTAATGGAGAATTATTAAGGCGGGGAGAATAAATGCGGTTCCTGCGACCAGCGCTTCACCCGCAGAGGCTCCAGTCTGGACAATATTACTTTCAAGTATGGAGGAGTTTTTAAAAAAGCGTAGGATACCCATAGAAAGAATAGCTGCAGGTATGGATGCAGAAATAGTTAAGCCAACCTTCAAGCCTAAATAGGCATTTGCAGCAGCTAAAATGACAGCGAGCAGAATAGCCAACAGGATGGCACGAAAACTTATTTCAGATGGTTGTGGTGACATGAAATCCGAAGTTTTTTTTAGTAATCATTTTATTTATCACATTGTCTGGTATAGGTCAAAAAATTGATGTAAGAAAAAGGGAAGTTTTCGGGTAATTATTAGAAAAAAATTCAGGTTTATTCTGAGTATAACCAATTTAATATCCTACTCCGGGCGTTTGCTAGACCTATCGATTTAGTTGCTGAAAAGGTTTGTATTTCACAGGGTTTATTAAGAATCGCCAATTGCTGGGTTGTTAACTTCAAGGCATTTGCAGCCTGATTTCGTGTCAATTTATCTGCTTTAGTCAGAAGGATATATACCGGTATTTGATAATGAGAGGCCCACGTTAACATGGCTTGATCCCGGTCCTTAAGGGGGTGGCGGATATCCATAGTGATAACTAGCCCTTTTAAAGATTTCCTGATTTTTAGATAAGTGGCAATTGTTTTCTCCCAATCTGCCTTTTTATCATTAGGGACATTGGCAAAGCCATAACCAGGAAGATCGACTAAACGTAGGTGTTCATTGATTTGAAAAAAATTTAATAATTGGGTGCGGCCTGGAGTTTTACTAGTTTTGGCTAAACCCTTTTTTCCAGTAATTGAGTTAATCGCTGTAGATTTTCCAGAATTGGAACGGCCAATAAATGCAACCTCCGCGCCTTGATCTGCGGGCAGTTGATCTAGTTGAGCTGCGCTTTTTAAGAAGACGGTAAGTGGAAAGACATGGGAACTCAAGGTTATCTTCCGCTTAATTAAAAAAGAAAAATTCCCTGGCCTTTATATTATTTTTATAGTTTATCAAAGCCTGGCAAAACTATAAACTAAATAATAGCGTTTAGCAACATCACCTTTTTTCCAAAAGCACTTAACAAGGCTCCATATGTTAGGTTACAAAAATTTTACATTCTTCTTTGTATTCTTTTTTTTATTAGAGGTTTCGCCGAGTGATGCCAAAATAGTTAAAAAAACATTCAATGATATTATCGCCGGATGTGAGCGCTGTCATGGTAGGGATGGAAATTCTACGGGCAATAAAGATTGCCCAAAATTGGCGGGCCAGAACGTTAATTATTTAATGAAGCAAATGCGGGATTTTCAACCAAATGTGAAACATGGACGTGATAATCCAATAATGAATTCCTTAATTGCTGCGTTGTCGAAAAAAGAAAAAATAAAAATATCGAACTATTATTCAAATTTGCTAGGGACTATTGACACCGCTCAACCTCATTTGCTTTCTTTGGGACAGAGAATTTATCGTGGGGGAGATTCAAATAAAGAAATACCCGCTTGTTTAGCTTGTCATGGACCTGCGGGTTTAGGGAATCCGCCAGCAGGATTCCCTCGATTAAGTGGACAACATGCTCAATATATTGCTGCGCAATTAAAAGCATTTCGTGAGGGCAAGCGCAGTAATGATAATTATCAGATGATGCCAATAATTACCAAAAAAATGAATGACACAGAAATTATTGCGGTAGCAAATTATATTTCAGGTTTATATTCTTAAAGTTATTCAGTAACATTTTTATGCTCCGGTTTTATCAACAGACACATTCCTTGTGGCGGCATAATTTGATTTTTTTTAGGGTAAGTATTAGGAGATATAAAAATAGGTGTGCTTGCTCTTAAACCATCGGGAAAATCTAACTCCACATACGATGCGCTCCAACCTTGTTTAGAAGTTGGGATCTTAAGTTTGGAAATTTGCTCCTTTACCTGTAGGTCAGTCGGTTGATAATGAATTTCACAGGAAAAGCGAAAATCCCGAGTAATAGGATTTTCTGCGGACCACAATATTATTTTTGATGGTTTTTCTGAGTAATCAATTTTTAATTCATCTGCAGTTCTATTCCAGGTAATTACCGGCAAAGCTTGATGAGAAATTATTCTTTTATAAAAAGCTGATAGCGTAGAAGCCAATTGCGAGATTGACGGTGAATATTCTATATAATGACCGGAATTCGGCAAATAAAATAATAATTTTTTTTCTGATAACGCAGGGTAATAATATTGTGAACTATCGGGAGGAAAAAAATCATCTCCGCTTGCATTAACAATATATTTAGACATTTGAGCTAACTTTTTTTGATAAGGCGCGACGGTAAAATAGGTAAAAGGATCCTCTAGCTGTAATAACTTCAAATAATTTGAGTAAAAAGGACTATTAGGGTTAGCATATTCAGGTAGGCGCTGCTGATAATAATCGTTTAATGCAATGGGCCAATGTTGAGCATAAATGTTATAAATATGTGGAATTTGTTTTTTAAAATTCAATACATCAACCACAATTGGAATCAAGGCAACGACTCTATGATCCAGCAAGGCAGTCATCCATGTAGCCCATCCTCGTTTTGAAGCGCCTATGACCACAAAATGATTTATGCATATATGATGCTGCTGTAATATATTTTGTGCTAAGGTCATCGCTTGCTGTGCAGCAACTGCCATAGGAATATGTAAAGGATAATAAGATAATTTTGGATTGTGAATGAAACGATTCCATGTAAAGGCAATAATCTCATCTTCTTTTAATTGTTTATCATTGATAGTTAGGTATTGATTAGGATTATCTTTGAGTACAATGACAACATTATGCAGAATTAACTGACTGATAATTTTATCAGGAGAATTGTTTCTTATTAGTTTAGAGTTGATGTAACCACCCGTAATATAAAGAGCAGCCGTATCAACATTAGGATTTTCTTTGGGAACAAAGATATCTACTTCATGCTTCCAAACATTGGGTTTAATAACATCTGGAGTATTGTTCCGAAAAATTTTTGGCCAAGTGACGGATGTAAAGCTATATTTATATTGAGTATATTGTGGTGTTTTTTCTTCTCCTAGATAACTTAATTGTGAAGAGAGTGAGGGTAATACCTTTTCAGCACAAAGTAGTACTTGATGAGGATGTTGTAAGAGATAATGAGAATTTTCACAATTTTTTAAATCTAAAGGGAAAGAATAAGTTTTTATCGAGACATAAAGCAATAAAAAAGAAAAAATTAGCCAGATTAGTTTTTTTGTAGAGATATACATAAAATTATTTTAGATATCCAAATTGTTTGATTCATAAGCTTTTAGATTATCACTATATTTTTTGAAAAATAAATAAACCTGTCTGAATTGCTTCGTTGTCTTGTTGACGTCCTATTACACTCGCATATTTCAATAGTTTTAATGGTTTTTTTTCAGCTAATTCTTTTATATAAGTTTCAGCGTGTTGATAACGCCCGTTAGTTTGCAAAAGGTAAGAAGTGGCAGCCTCATTGGCCAGTTCAACGGAGAAGGCTAATAAACCATTTACCTGCAAACAAACTATTATTTTTTCAAAAAAATCATTAAGATTTCCAAAGTACACTAATGTATCTATACACAAAACGAGATCAAAGTTTTCCGCTAATTCAGGAATGCCGCTCAAAATATCTTTTTCGATTAAGATATCATAACAGGCTTTTTCTTTTGCTTTATTAAGCATATTACTTGAAATATCCATACCGATTATTTTTTTGGTAATATCACTAAAGCATTGACCGCTGAGACCAGTGCCACAACCTAGATCAAGTAGCTTATATTTTTTATTTTCCAAAAAAGGATTTAGCTGTTCGCGAAGTAATTCAGGCGTTTTATAGAGTAAAATATTTTTCAGATGCGCATCAAATTGAAAGGCATAGTTGTCAAATAAATTTTTAACGTATTCTAGCGGTGCGCTGTTTGGTATAGATTGTTGAGTGAGTGCACAGACCATATAGTTGGCAATGGCATGTTCATCGTTTAAATTTAAAATGATTTGATAATGAGTTAAAGCGGCAGTTTTGTCTTTTAGGTTAAGATAAATTGCTGCAAGATTACAATGAGCATCCATATGTTTGTCATCAATAGCTAAAATCCTTTTTAGATCATGGCTGGCTTCATTCAAATTACCCGTCAACATTAAGCAATGTGCACGGTTAAAAAGCGCTTCTGTATCTAAGGGGTCTAAATTTAGATACAAAGAATAATGCCATATGGCTTCTTTCAATTGATTGTTCTGTAATAAAATAGCCGCAAGATTATTTCTCGCGGTTTTGTGCTTAGGATCAATAACAAGTGCGCGTTTAAAATAATCGATAGCTAAGTCTATTTGTTCTTTTTTTAACATTAAGGCAGCAAAATTATTTAATAATTCTACTGAATTAGGATCGAGATCTAGAATTTTTTGATAATGATAATGAACTTTTTCTAAATCCTGAATCTGCCAATAAATATTGGCGAGTTGCCAGTGTCCTTGGATAGAATTTGGGTGTAAGCTTAATACGTTTTTGAATTGCGTAACTGCGGCATTTTTTTCTTGTTGTGCTAAAAATACTAAACCTAAATTAAAATGTGCATCAAGATAGTCAGGTTTTAGATCGATAGCTTGCACATAATGTTGACGAGCTAGATTTAATTGATTTTGTTTATAAAATAAACCCGCTAAATTATTATGAACTTCAGCATAGTTTGGATCCAAACGCAAAGCAGCTTGATAATGAGTTAATGCGAATTCGCATTGGTTAATATTTTTAAAGACGTTTGCTAAATGAAGATGAAAACGTGCTGAATTGGGTTGAATGGATAAAGCTTTTTGTATCCAAGCAATCGCAGTGTCCCATTGTAGTAGTTCAATGGCTAGCAAACCCAAAGCATGGATAGCTTCTACATGCTCGGGTTGTACGCTTAATATATATTCGTAGACGTCTTTTGCGTATTTAATATCACCGGCTTGATGGGCATTTAAAGCTTGCTGAAAAAAAGCCTCAATGGACAGATTTTCAGCTTGGGCCAATGCTCCAGTTTCATGGCTGGTTAGCGGGACTTTGATCGGGCTTAACAGAGTATTTTGCTCGTGCTGGTCATCGCGCATAGAAGTCGTCTTATTGTTTGAAAAGCGAGTATCATTCATACCTGAGGCTCAATATAAAAGAGCAGCTTTCCTTGCTTAATCAATAAATCATCCCACGTTTTGGCATCAAAACCTAGCGAAATTACACCTGCGGTAGGCAAAATGATAGATTTTGTAGTCGGACACAGCCTGTGGGCCAAACTACTCAAGGTGGGGTTATGACCTATTATGCAAGCATGATGAGATAAATTCAGCGAAGAAAATGATTTTAAAATACCTTCGGTATCACCGGAGTAAAGTACTGGGTTAAGATTAATGAGTTTTGGATTTATTTCTAGTTTTTCACAAAGAAATTGGGCTGTTTGTATGGCCCGTTTAGCGGAACTACAGACCAAATAATCTGGCAAGTATTTTTTTTCTTTTAATTGCTTTGCGATATTCTCAATTTGATGTAGACCTCTTTGAGTGAGCGTACGATCTTTATCACTTTCAAGAATTTGTTGCGGATGTGTTTCGGCATGTCGAATTAGCGTCAAATTTTTCATATTTTTCACAGATTCTGATTTTTATTAGGCGATAGTGCTCATTTCAATTGTTATAACGACGACGATGATAAGTGCCATTTTTAAAACTATCAAAAAAGTAATCTAATTCAGGGTGCTCAACGGGATCCAGTGTGTCATCCTTAGTTAGATTCATTTCGGCTGCATAAGCATGATGAACAGAACCATGAACTAAAATATGATACCAAGGTTGGTTTTTAGGAGGATTTCCTGGGGCGTTTTTGTTATACCAAGCATCATCTCCTTGGAAACCAGCATCGGCGTCAACAATGACACCGCGATAGCCAAATAAATTATGCTGGACAATTTCTCCAATTCCGAAACGTGCTTTTATAGGCTCCACCATAAATAAATCCTAGCTGATATTTTGATAAGTTGCTATGACGGGGACGTGATCCGATGGTTTTTCCCACAGTCGTATTTCTTTATCAATTTCACAAGCCATACATTGGGAAACTAGGGCATTGCTAGTTAATATGTGATCAATACGTAAACCATGATTTCGCCGAAAAGCTCCGGCTCGATAATCCCACCAGGTGTATTGACTAGCTTCATTATTAAATAATCGAAAACTATCTTTTAATCCTAAGGCCAATATTTCTTTTAAAGCTTGGCGTTCCTCAGGGCTAACCAATACTTTACCTTGCCAAATTTGTGGATCATGGACATCTTTATCTTCAGGGGCGATATTAAAATCTCCTAGTACGATTAAATGTGGATGCTGGTTTAATTCTTGTTGTAAATAGATTTTTAGTTGTTTTAGCCAGCGTAATTTATAAATAAATTTTTCAGAATCTAAATTTGAGCCATTAGGCACATAAATATTGACGATACGCAAGGATCCTACATTAACAACTAATATACGACGTTGAGTGTCATCAAAATCAGGTAAGAAAGTCACTTCATTTTGCATGGGAATACGACTAATGAAGGCAACACCATTATAGGTCTTTTGGCCATTATATAAGACATGGTAACCCGCTTCTTTGAATGGCCCTTCAGGAAAATGTTGATTTTCAACTTTCGTTTCTTGCACTGCAAGGAGGTGGGGTTGATGGGAGCTTAGCCAAGCTAAAACATGTTCTAAACGTACGCGTAATGAATTAACATTCCAAGTTGCAATTTTAAGTAATTTGTTCATTTATAATAAAAAATTTTTATATCAGTGATAAAGTTTTCTGTTTCTAAAATTTTATTTAACTTAGTTTCTAAGTCACTTTGATCGCTGAATACAATAGGTAATTTAAGGTCAATGGTGATTTTGCCCTCTAAATAATGAAAGGCAGCGGTTTTAATGGCTGTTTCTGGCAGTAAATTTTTCCAATGTTTCTCCAAAATATTTTGTAATGTAGCGCGATCAGGTAAATTATAAGATGGGTTAATTAACTCATCATCTTCGGTATCAATATGAACGGTAACATCAGTAATATCTGGAAATGATGCAATTAAGCGGTTATCGACTTCTTGGCCGATATAATGCCCTTCAGAAACACTAATGGATGGATCAACCAAAACGTGAACATCGCAAAAGATGGATCCTGCAATTGAGCGCGTACGTAGTTGATGAATAGCCTTTACGCCGGGGATTTCTTTTATAAATAATTTAATTTTTTCAGTTTCTTCCATGCCGAGAGCGGTATCCACTAACTCACGAATACTGTGCCAGCCAAAATCCCAAGCTATTTTTAAAATCATTAACCCTACAATAATAGCCGCAACCGCATCCAATTTAGGGAAACCAAGCCAAGCTCCTATCACACCTAAAGCTACGGCTATAGAAGAGACCGAATCACTACGATGATGCCAGGCATTAGTCATTAAAAGCCTAGATTTAATGCGATTTGCTATATGCTTGGTCCAGAAATAAAGTAGTTCATTGAGCACAACTGAGCTAAGAGCAATCCATAAAACAATTTGAGCAGGGACAGTATTGACATGAACTGCAGTGATAGTAATAAAAGCATTAATAATAATAGCAAAAGCCGCAATAGCTAAAATTAATGCTAATAAAACCGTAGCAGCTGTTTCGATACGGCCATGCCCGTAAGGATGATCTTCGTCAGCTGCTTTATTGCCAAATTTTGCGGCAATGATAACGACGCTATCAACAATTAAATCAGACAAAGAATGAATCCCATCCGCTAATAAGCCATGGGAATGGCCAATCACACCAAAGACTATTTTTAGCCCAGCTAATAGAATGTTTTTTAGTCCGCCCCATAAAGCGATAAAGCGTGTTTGTTGATAGCGAGAAGTATTCATTTAACTACTACCTATTTGTATCGCCATAAAAATTTCTCGACATTGTGTGCTACTTGATAGTAAATAATGACCGTGGATGCGACACCAAGCTGAAATATCAGAGAGACTACCTTTATCTGTACAAATGACCTCTAAAATGTCACCTGGGTTTAATGTTTTTACACACTCTTGTACCTTAATCACAGGCAAAGGACAGAGCAGACGTCGTGCATCTAATTGATGATTCATAATGTTAGCTTTCAATAGGCAGTCTAGTTAATCTATTAAAATTTGACTTGCTTCAAATAAAATACTTTATTCAGAGAATATCGATTAGCCAGAAATATACCATTCTTTAAGGATTTGATCTGTAGTAAAAGGGTTAACCTTCAGTGTTTGCACTGAACCACTTAATGAGCTAATTTCTAAAGTTACCATATCATTGGATTTTGCGTCGGTAAAGCGTGCCGCAATTTGTGCGGCATAATGGATGTTTTTAGCGTTAACTTTGCCATCAATTAAGCTTAAAGGACCTAAATGGCTAATAGGCTTTATCGAGGTATATTGATGTTGATAGTTTTCAAGAAAATGATTTTCACCTTCATCCCGGCCAATAATGAGTTTAAAATCGGGACTAGGCCGAATGTGCCGACCTACTTTGAGCAAGATGATATCGTCAAATTCATAGTCTTTCTTCCCACGGTGCTTCCAAAGATCCTTAAGTTTTTGTGTGTAATGACCATTAGTTAAAAAACAACAGCCTCCGGCGGGTTGCGCATATTCTTGAAAATCAAATTTCTTGGCTAAATCAAATTGTGGACCACGAGTACGGCCTGAAAACCCATGAAGTTTTTCACGATCTACCCATCCTTCACGCTCTACCAAAGTCGGCGCTAATAATTTGGCACACAAGGGCCGTAATAAGATATCGTCAGCCTTAGATTCTTGTGCCACTATGGGCATATTTTTTTTAAGTTGGGATTTTGGCCGCTGGCCAATGACTTCGCCGGTAATAATGAAATCAAATTGATGTTGCTCTATCCATTGTTTGGCTTTGCTAACCATGAAAATTTTACAGTCAAGACAAGGATTGAGATGGGCGCCGTAACCGTATTTAGGATTCAAAACTATTTGTTTATATTCTTGAATAATATCAATAATATGTAATTTAATTCCTAATTGTTCCGCAGCCCATAAAGCATTGTTACGTTTGGGTTTTGATTGTTCAGAATTACGTATGGCCTGTGTATGGCCTTCAATACAGAATCCAGTATAAAAATTTATGCCTTCAACATAAATCCCTTGTTCTTGGATAACACGAACGGCAAGCATAGAATCTAAGCCACCAGAAATAAGAGCAACTGCTTTTTTCATAATCAAACCATTCAAAAATTAAATTCAAAATGTATTTGTTGATTCAGCAAGTTATTTCGACATTTGCCTAAATCTTTGCTAAAAGAATTTTCTGTGTCGGATGTTATGGAGGGTCCTCTGATGGGACCAAAACCCGTTGGCATTATACTTGAAGGAGTTTTAGCTTTTCCTGGCGTAACTTTAAAAGTAAATGGCCAATTATCAGACGAGATTAAACTATCCTGATCTAAATTTGAATGACAAGCCAACAAAAATAATGAAAAAAAAAGTAATAAAAATTTACTTTTATTCATTAAAGACACCTAAAAATTCTTTTGTGAAATGGGTGAATTGAAAGATGTATAGGGTTGTCTATTGTAATAATTTGCAGGATATTGGCCGTTTCGTGGTTTTATTAAAGGCCCCTGGCTAGGACCAAAACCAGGAGGAAGTACTGGTAGGTGTGTATTCGGATTTATTTTAAAAGGGTTGCTTTGTTGGTTATTCGAGCTTTCTAATGTATTTGGAGGTAGGTAACAAGCGGAAATAAATAATGCAAAGAAAATTATTAGAAATGTATTTTTTTTCATAATAAAGTAATAAATATTTTTAGCATTTTAATGCGTGATCAAGATCATCCATAAGATCTTGAACGTGTTCTATCCCTACTGATAAACGCAGCAAACTATCAGTAATTCCAAGACGCTCACGAGTTTCTATTGGCAAAGCTGCATGCGTCATAATCGCAGGATGATCAACCAGACTCTCTACGCAGCCTAGGCTTTCTGCTAACGTAAATAAACGACAATGTTCAAGAAAACGACGTGTTTCTTCTAAACCACCTTTCAACACAAAACTTATAATGCCCCCGAAGCCGTGCTGCATCTGTTTTTTAGCTAAATCATGTTGAGGATGACTGATTAAACCAGGATAAAAAACTTTTTCAACCTTATTATGTTTTTCTAAAAATTGAGCAATTTTTAGTGCGCTTTCACAATGTCTTTGCATACGTAAGGCTAAAGTATGCAAACCCCGCAAAGCAAGAAAGCTATCAAAAGGACCTTGTATGGCTCCCATAGCATTTTGTAAATAGGTTATTTTCTCAATTAATTCAGCATTCTCACCCACCACTACAATGCCTCCGACCATGTCGGAGTGTCCGTTCAAATATTTAGTGGCAGAATGGACAACGAGATCACAGCCTAGTGTTAAAGGTTGTTGGATCCATGGCGTAGCAAACGTATTATCCAGTACAGTGATTAAGTTATGCTGGCGAGCAATTTTAACTGCTTGTTCTATATCAACTAATTTTAATAACGGATTAGTCGGGGATTCCATCCATAATAATTTAGTTTCTGGTTTGATCTGTTTGTTTAAATTATTTAAATCAGTCATATCTACGTATGAAAAACTTAAATCCGATGATCGTTGCTTAATTTGATTAAATAAACGCACGGTGCCGCCATACAAATCGTCCATGCCTATGACATGATCGCCAGGATTTAAAAGCGCAAGTAGCGTATTAATAGCTGCCATTCCAGAGGCAAAAGCAAATCCAGCGCGACCATTCTCTAAGTCGGCAATACAACGTTCGTAAGCAAATCGCGTAGGATTTTGCGTTCGGGAATATTCAAAGCCTTGGTGTACCCATGGACTTTTTTGAGCGTAAGTTGAAGTTGCGTAAATAGGCGTTATTAAAGCACCCGTACTTGGATCAGGTATTTGTCCCGCATGTATACAACGCGTAGCAAAATCTAATTTTTTCTCCATACTCTTCGCACTTGAATTTTTGGCTGTGTTGCCGCTCAACTCGCAATCCTCATGTATCATGAATACATTCCGGTTGCTTCATTCTCGCGGCGCCTTGCCAAAAATCCAATTGCTGTGACATGAGGATTGCGAATTGAGCGGCAACGCAGACAAAAATTCAAGTGCGAAGAGTTTAGTTTAGAAACGGGAAGTGGTGGGACCGGATCATACCCACCTGTATGAAAAGGGTGGCAACACAATAATCGGCGCACGGTCAGATACGACCCTTTACCGGCACCATAGCGTCCGATTGCTATCTGAGCATATTTCGAACAGCTAGGATAAAAACGGCAGTAGTGTCCTATTAAGGGGCTAATAAGATAACGGTAAACCTGCAATAAAAAGATCAGGCTCTTTTGTAAAAAACTGCTAACCTTGACCATTGTTTATCTAAATCACACAACAAAACTTGATTATTATATAAAGACCGACTTGTGACCACAATAACAATATCTACTTCAGGCAATCTACACTGATTAAGCCGAAAGCTCTCGCGCATGAGGCGCCTTAGGCGATTCCTAGACGTTGCGCTTGGAACTATCTTTTTCGCAACAGCTAAACCTAATCTAGCGTAACCTAAGCCATTAGGCTTAGTATAAACAACTAAACCACCTTGTTTTTGTTTATTTCCTAGTCGAAAAGTCTGTTGAAAATCTTCCGCTCGTTGAAGTCGTAACGACTTAATGAAGCCTTGGTTAGTCTTTATCAAATGAAGAAATAACCTAAAATTAGGCAGTTAAGCGCAAGCGGCCCTTTGCACGACGTCGTTTAAGGATCAGACGGCCTTTTTTCGTGGCCATCCGCGCCCTAAATCCGTGTGTTCTTTTACGTTTAAGATTACTGGGTTGATATGTTCTTTTCATAATTGTACCCCTAAAGGGTCTTTTGTCTTGTAAAGATGACGTATCTTAGGTGACCCTATTTAGATTGTCAATTCATTCATCCAGATGCTCTGAATGTAGCTACTCCCTACTGATTTTCATATAAAAACTCTACCTTCAAATTTTTGCATAATTTTAAAACAAATGGATATTACCCTTATAGGAAAGGCTAATATATTAGCCATATAAGATGTATAACTATCTTTTTAGATAATATATTTAGCTCGAAATTTTGTTAAGTCGAAGTTAAGGTTAAAAACCTATCGTTGTCTTACTTATTACTTTTTAACCCTATTATTATAATAAATTATTTTAAATAGATAGATGTGATGATAAAGCAAGGATATTTCTGTTATTAACTATAATTTCATTAGATTTTTCATGGAGTTAACTACAAAATTAGCGAAGGATAAGTTGGGAATAAATGTGAATGGTTAAGTCCAGATTTCACGGTGAGTCAATTATCATTTTTTTTCAACACTTATGCACACAGGTTTGTTAGTAATTATTCACAGGTTTAAAAATATTAAATTTGTACAAAAAAAGAATATGCGTGGCAGTTAGAGATTTTAGGAATAGAATTGTTTGTAAATAGGTCGTACTAGACGCGTAGCTTTTATACGCATTGTGAGTGATATATGCCGATGATTTAATTAAAGCCAATCAAGAGGATAATTGCGGTTCTCTGAAAATCTCCATTGCGCGATGGAAACGCATCAACCTGCCTAGTTCGAAATTTTTAGCCTTATAAAAATTTTTAATGGAAACTACTAGCAAATACGC
>JBHGAL010000006.1:0-88427 GCA_041949685.1 Wolbachia endosymbiont of Folsomia candida | reverse complement strand
CACGGCTAGTTTATAACTATCCGCGAGACTGTCGCACCTCTAAGTAGAATTCACCGACTTTGAGTTGTAAGTAACTATTTGATTTTTATATTAAAAACCCATCTTTATTTTTTAATACTAATATTTAATTTTACTGATAATTATTTAGTCAAAAATCTGTGTGAATATCAGGATTTAAAAAATGCTCATACAACCTCAAAATTTGGTTTGGTATTATCCTATGTAAGGAGAGATCGGGAAGGGAATCTATTCTATACCAATCAATATCACTTGTTTCATGATTTGTTTTAGCCATTCCTCCGACGATATTGCAAATAAACATAGTTTTGTAGGCATGAGGAATTTGGTGTGGATGACCATGTTTATGTTTGTCCCATAAGGCGGCTAATTTTGAAACCGCAACTATGTAACCCGTTTCCTCAAGAGTTTCCCTTTTAATAGCCTCAGCAGGAGATTCATTAATATCAGCCCATCCTCCAGGTAATGTCCATAATCCATCAGATATTTCTCGAACTAATAAAATTTTTTCTTTGTTGAAAATAGCCGCTCTAACATCAAGTTTAGGAGTTAGGTAACCTTGGTCATTTGAAAAAATCTCAAGAATTTTTTCGTGGGAGTAATTTGAATAATTACTTATAATGTTTGCTGCAACATTTTGAAGTTGCTGATATCGTTCCTTATCATAAGGGTTATTACAAAATGTTAAGCCGTTCTGTGAAGTCGATTTAATCTGTTCCGCTATCCGTAACCAGTCATATTCTTGATTCATGGTTATTATCCTTATTATGTTTTAGTGCGTGACTTTTAGCCTCCCTACTTTAAAAAATGAGTATGAGAGATATTTTTAGGTTCAATAACAATATGCATTCCCATAGCGGAAAGAATTTCACTAGTATTTTTAAAGTAAGGATTGCCTTTAGGAGAAAGTGTTTTATATAAGCTAGTTCGGCTTTTATGCGCTTTATTTGCTAATGTGTTAACACCACCTTGCGCCTTGACAACATTAGACAAGGCTAACAAAAAAACTTTGATGTCACCTTCGCTCAAAGCAGCATTTAAATAACCGGCGGCTTCTTCAGGCTTTTTGAGAGACTCAATTAAATATTCTTGGTAATCAATCTTTTTTTTCATACGCTACTCAGTTAAATAATCATTTAAGTAACTCATCGCCTTTTTTATATCTTTTTTTTGCGTTGATTTATTACCACTTGAAAGAAGAAGGATAATTTTGCTATCTTCTTTGTAAAAATATATTCTATATCCAGCTCCGAATGTTAATCTTAGCTCGAAAATATCGTTATTAATTTGTTTATAATCACCCAAATTACCTAAAGCCACTCGGTCTAATCGTTCTTTTACACGGAACTTGACGGGTGGATCGAGAGCTTCTAGCCAATTAATAAACGGGCTTTGACCATTGCGTTCAACATAAACTTCTATTTGTTTTTTTAAAGCTATTTGCATTGTTATTGTATCCTTAAAGAGACTTATTGGCAATAGTTACGAAAGCAGAACATGAGTGCGGCTTAAATTATAAAAAATGTAGTTTAGACATACCATATTCCAATCTACTCGTTTGATAGTCATTCATAATTAATCCTCAAAAATGAAACAGTTAGCGAAATTGCTGGTACTTTATAACAAAATCAACTAGCATCTTTCTGGCACAAATGTGAGGTAATACCGACAATTTTTTATTAATCCTAGTTAAAATTGGAAAGATATTTATTTTATGGGCTCAAATTCTCTCTGAAATAAGAGGTGGGTATTTAAAAAAGTTGGCTTTAACCTCGTGATAGTGCCAGCAATGTTAAGAAACCAGGCTACGGGTAGATACATTTAGGTTATGAGATGCTAGTTAAATGAAAAACTAAAAGTCTAATACGTTTATATTATGCTCAATTTGTAATATTTTAAATTAAAAATAAACTAAGCAACTTCTTTCATTTGTCTTAAATATTTTACAATATCTTTATCTTTTAGTATTTTTTTTCTGAGCGTATCCAGTTTTCCAGGTATCGATTTTCTTTTTGCTACCGATCTAGCTAAATCGGTAGCAAAATAATGATTAGGGTCGTCTCTGGCGATGCTTAGAGCACAATCTAGTGGTTCTTCCCATCTTTGTTTAGCCTTTTCTTTTTTTCGTTTGCTAGCAACTTGAGCAAATTTTTTGTTTTTCTCACGAATTTTTCTACGTGCTTCAATATCCTGAAGTATCGGCCTGATAAGTTGCTCTTGATCATCCTTAGCAAAGTATTTATTTTTTAAATCTTCAATATCTGATTTAAGAAAATAGATATCATCGGGAGTTATTTGTTGTTCTGGTTTTAATATAAAATTTTTTTCTGTAACCCCCTGGCATATATCTGCTAGAGAAAGCTGTAGCGGAACAACTAGAGAAGAACTTCCAAACTTAATATGAATAATTTCTGACTTACACAGTATTTTAGTTGGAGAATCACCACGAAGGGGACGGGATAAAATAGAGCCATCAAGATAATAGAGTATAGGTTCTTTTTTATGCAGTTGTTCTAAGCCTTCGAAAAAATAAATATAGGATACCTTAGTATTGTCAAGCGAAAAATAACTATAGGAAGAATAACGATAGTTAGAATCTTTTTTCATTTCATATGAACTGGTTTTGCAATACAAGCCTATATTATCCAAAAAACATTTTGCTAAGAAATTATCTTGATTGACTTTTAAGAAATTTAAGGCTTCTTTTAACGAGTATATCTCTACGGGAAAAACACCCTTATCTGCTTTTTTATTGTCCAATTTATAATGGTGATATAAAATAATTTTTCTTAGTTCGTCAGGAACTATAAACTCTTCCTCCAGAATTTCAGGCATTGTTTTTTTTGCTAAAAAAAGTTTGTAAGGTAAATCTGCAACCAACTTGATCCAATTTAAAGGCGTTAAAGTTTTTGAGATATTCTTTTCTTGTAATAGAAAATTAAGGAGTATTTCTTTATTTTTATAATAAGCTTCTACTCCTTTTATTTTTATAGGTTTAAAATCTATATTTTTTATCAAAAAAGATTTTGATGGTTTGAGATTTAATATATAGACATTTTTATTTTCATATTTCGATTCTTCTCCTTCTATACTAATTTGATATTTTAGCTGAGATACCGTAGCGTCTATATGGAAAATTACATATAAGCTCAAAAATTCATGTAAAGTCCATTTTGGTTCCTTATCTTTTATAAATTCGAGCTGCCTATGTAATGTTGCTCTAATATGGTGTTTAAATGCTTCATTTAGTAGAGTTCTTCTTCTTGAATCATTAAAGCCGTCTTTTCGATCAGAAACCGAAATTTCCAATTTGGCTTTTTTTAAAATTTTTTGAACCCACGCACAATTCAACTTTTCAGGTTCCATTATTAGCTATACTCCTAAAAATTTTCTTATTCCTTTTTTACTGCGGGTATTTACTTTAGACAACTATCCATAGCGTTTCATCATCCGCAAAGTTTTATTGACTAAATACTTCCGAAATTTCTGACAAAGACAAATCTTGTTGAAGCGAATTTAGTAATAGCTATGTGTTTTAAAGCTCTTCGTGAGAACGAATAATATTCTTTTGATTCTCATATCTAAAAATTATCTTGTCAAGATATCCACTTGTGGCACCTGATTCCAATGCTTTTCTTCTAAGCAAAGTATAACGGACGTTATTATTTTAGACCTTCTGCTGCCAGCGCTGCCTGTACAGCCGGGCGTTTTGCAATGCGCTCGAAATAAGCCATTAAGTGTTTATATTTACTCATATCGAACTTCATAACAAATCCCCAACGCAGAATAGTGAACAGATAAGCATCGGCGATCGTGAAATGATCTCCTTGTAGGTATTCGCCTTGTTTTAGAGCTTCATCTAAATATTTGAATTGTGCTTCCAGTTTTTCTCGTAGAATTATCTTATATTCCTCTGGCGTTTTCGGGTGGAACAGCGGACTGAAGCTTTTATGCAGTTCGGAAGTGATATAGGCAAGCCATGTAATGGTTTGATAGCGTGACAAGTTACCGACAGGTGCAATCAGATGGGAGTTCGGTGCTTTATCTGCTAGATATAGCACGATGGCTACACCTTCGGTTAATAAGTTGTCATCATCTAATAAGAGTGCAGGCACTTGCCCTTTGGGATTGATAGTCAGGTAGTCTGTTCCAGATGCAGTCGTTTTTTTCGCTAAATCGACTTTTTCTAACGTAAAATTTTGTCCGGTTTCACGTAACACGATGTGAGGGGACAGCGAACAAGCGCCGGGACTATAGAATAGCTTCATTTTTATCTCCTTTAAATAACGAATTAGATAGCCTGGACAAAAAAATTGACCAAGTACTCAATCAATAAACCCAGTATCTTTTTTTTATTGCTGTAACTTAATAATGGTTGGGGGAGAACTCAAGGTTTTCCATGGCATTTCACCCGTTAAGACCTTAGCGCTTAACTCCAAACTGTCTTCACCAGCAAGACCGGGATACAGTTTTTTCATCGATGCAATGATAGGTTTACTACTATGCGGAGATTGCTGTAAAAATTGATTAAAATGTTGGATATAGTCTCGAGTAAACTGAAGCGATGTGGGTGAAAAATTAGGATGTTGATTCTTGGTTAAGAAATGACCTGGTATAACGCTTTTAGGCGATAATTTTTGCATCTCCTCAAGCTTATTGATCCATGCTTGTCTTGATTGTGCACTTTGATTATCGGCCAACCAAACATGCATGCCGTTAGATACTAACACGCCACCGAGTATGGTTTTAATCGATGGAATCCAAAGGTAAGTATGATCAGGATCGTATTTTAATCCTTGTATATAAATTTTATTGCCTTCAAGTTCTAGATAATCTTCTTTGATGGGTTCAGGGGTTATTAGTTTTTTTGGTTTATCTTTTATTTTGCTGGCCCATTCGGCTAGTTTGTCATTCTTGCTGGCATTAATTAAATAGGCGGTTTGTGGAGTGGATAAAATTTTAGCGTCTGGGAAATTTTCCGCTAAAGTGTCTAAGGCAAAGTAATAATCGGGATCACTGTGACTGATATAGATCGTGCTGAGTTTTCTCCTCGATTTTTTTATTAATGCAACTAGTTTTTCGGCATCATTTTTTTGGAACTGGGCGTCAACCAGGATGGCTTCTTTATTACCTAAAATCAATGTCGAAGAAACTGGAAATAAAGAAGCGCTTCCTGGGTTATAGACTTCAAGTGTTAGCTTGGGTGGTTCCGCGAAGCTAATCGTGGAATATAAGATGAAGAGAGAAAAAAAAGTACACAATATTTTCAAGCGCATAGAGCCAACCTCTGTTTTTTCTGGGTAATTTCAGTCTACAAAGGATTACAAAAAAAGTCCAAGTTCCATTTTTTAATATAAAAAATAATCCTAGTATATAAAATGATACAAAAAATTAGCGTATAATAGTCAATCCAATAACAAAGGAGATTGTTTATGAACGAACGAAACGCCTTATATTTACTATCATTTTTGTGTGCCTTGTTGAGAAGATATTATGTAAGTAATTGTTTACATGTTGAGCCTCAGTTAATGGGTGAGCTAGTTGGAATCATGACATCGCCCATGTACAATGAGGAACGCGATCATGAACTTTTCAGGAGCAGGATAATAAGCAATCCGCGGTTTTGGATTGACACGGGTATATCCATGTCGCTTGCAATGTTTTCAGCCGCCTTATTTTTTAGAGCATTCTATATGGGCACGCGCGTTGCACTCGTCGTGCGCATTGAAGGGCAAAACAGGCCTCAGGATCCTGTTGCACCTGCACAGCAAAACGTAGCCGCTCAGGTCCAGGAAAACCGAGCTGCATTTTTTCAGCCTTCTGCGGGTTCTTCCAATGCGGGCACTTCTAATGCCGCTTCTCCTGCAAATGATCATGAGCAGCAAACAAGTAGTAAAAAAAATAGATAATTATATTTATATTGGATAGTTTAATTGGTTCTTTATTTTATACATAAATAACATATAACGTTTATATATATAAATTTGATATCTGGAGATTTTCTGTGAGAGAATCATCTTGATGGCGATGGATGTGTTCCTTAGCACTGGATGGGCTTAGCTATCCATCGCAACTTTTCTTTTTCTTTAAAAAATTATGTCCAGTGCTTATCGATGTATTATTTCGCATACTTATCTCATCCCTTATCTATCGTCGGCAGTGCATGCGGGATTTCCTTCGCCGGCGGATGATTTTTTAGAGGGACATCTCGATCTAAATGAGTATTTAATTCATCATCCCGCTGCCACTTACTATGTTCGGGTTAAAGGCGAATCGATGATTAATGCCGGTATTCACGACGGAGACCTATTAATTGTCGATCGCAGCTTGGAGCCCCGTGATAACAAAGTGGTGGTTGCAATCGTCGACGGCCAATTAACCGTAAAACGACTTAAAAAATTAAAGAATCAACAGTTTGTTTTGATAGCGGAAAATCCAGATTTTCCGGCGATAGCAGTAAATGAAGAGAGTAATGTCAGTATCTGGGGAATTGTTACCAACGTTATTCATCCGGTGTAAGTATGTCTTACTTTGCGTTGGCGGATTGTAATAATTTTTATGTTTCTTGCGAACGTGTGTTTAATCCGGCCTTAGAAAAGCAAGCTATTATTATTTTATCGAACAATGATGGTTGTATTATTTCTCGCTCTAATGAAGCCAAAGCATTAGGTATTCCCATGGGCGCGCCGGTTTTTAAGTATCGCGATCTGATACGACGCGGGCAAATTAAATGTTTTTCTTCAAATTACGCGCTTTATGGCGATATGTCACAACGTGTTATGAATTCATTACGGCGCTTGTGTCCGGATATGGAAGTGTATTCAATTGACGAGGCTTTTTTTAAGCTGGATCATTTTTCATACTATGATTTAACGGCTTATTTAATGGATATCCGCCAAAAAGTAAAGCAGTGGACCGGTATTCCGATTTCAATCGGTTTGGCATCTAGCAAAACTTTAGCTAAAGTGGCGAATTTTTATGCCAAGCGGGTTATTAAAGTGGGTGTTTGTGATTTACGTAGCGCGCCATTACGCGATTCGTTATTAAAGACGCTGCCTATAGAAGAAGTTTGGGGAATTGGACGTAAACTGACTGAAAAACTCCAGTATTATTCGATTAAAACCGCTTTTGATTTACAACAAGCTAATCCGAAAATCATGCGTCGACGTTTTAGTGTGGTAGTTGAACGAATTATTCTCGAGTTAAATGGTATTTCGTGTCTGAGTTTAGAAAGTGTAGCGCCAAAAAAACAGATTATGTGTTCGCGTTCTTTTGGCAGACCCGTGACCGAGCTGCACGATTTAAGCAGTGCACTGAGTCGCTATACCGCGCGTGCCGCGTATAAATTAAGGGAACAAGACTGCAAAACGCAAGCCATTTATGTGTTTATTACTACTAATAAACATAAAGCCAGCGATCGACAATATATGAAGGGTTTAACATGCTCTTTAGTGACGGCAACGAATGATACGCGTGTATTAATTACCGCGGCACAGCAGGTTTTAAAACAATTGTATAAAACCGGATTTAATTATAAAAAAGCCGGAATTTTATTAATGGACATTATACCGAGTCACCAACAAACCAATGATCTATTTATTCAACCGACCTCACAGCGCTCAGTTACATTAATGAAAATATTGGATGAGACAAATCAGATCTTCGGTTCGCACACACTTTTTTTTGCTGCGGAAGGTGGTGCACAAGCCTCTTGGACGATGCGTGCTGGACATCGTTCGCCACGCTACACCACACATTGGCAAGAAATTGTTAACGTCATGGCATAATGCGCAACGCTGGTTTTCTGTGCTTAATTTATTTTTTATTTTTTTAAAGATCTAGTCAATGCTTAAAATATAAATTATACTTTTTAATCGTCGTCAGCTAAGGCTGAAGTATCTCTCTTAAAGGAATAAGAATATGAAACCACATATTATTTTTGTTGGATTTCGCGCCGATATTATTGACTCGGTTGATTGGAAAAAAAATAAGGTCAGTATTATTGTACATGAGTTCATCGTCGATCAACTTGATGAATCGGTGCGTGCTAAATTAGCCGGTATTGGTGTGCTCAAGGTTCCGCATTCCAATAATTTAGAAGAAGCCTATACCGATGCTATGCCAGAAATTGAAAAGTGCGCGGAAGAATTAATCGCGCAACACGGCCCAGCGAAGGCGTTTATTGCTTTATATGAGCACTCCACGTTGCCTGCTGCATTATGTCGAGAAAGATTTTCTGTTCCTGGTACGTCGGTGGCCACAGCGACGTTATGTCGCGATAAGGTTAAAATGAAACAAAGCTTAATGGGCTCGGGCATACGTTATCCGTTATTTAGAGCCGTTAACAGTCAAACTAGCTTGGCAGAAATTAAAGAATTCACGCGGCATGTACCAGGAAAAATGGTATTAAAGCCAAGAGCGCAGGCCGCCAGTGAAGGAATATTTATTTTTGATGATGAATCTGACTTATTTCAACATATTGCTGAACATGGATTACAGGATCGGTATCAGCTTGAAGAGTTTATTGAAGGTCAGTTATGTCTTTTTGATGGTATTGTGCGCGATAAAAAATTGCTGTTTTTTAGTGTATCAAAATACACGACGACTTGTTTTGAGTACATCCATCAACGTAAACCCATCGCTACAATTACTACCGATGATGTGCAACTAAGTCGTACAGCGAGTCAATTTACTAGCGCTATCTTAGAAAAAGTGGGTTTGGAAAATGGGACATTTAATTGCGAAGCTTTTCTTTTACCGAATAATGAGTGGGTGTTTCTGGAAATAGCGAATCGTTATGGTGGTGCGGGAGTGGCGCCACTGATGAAGCAAATGTATGGCGTGGATCTGATTAAAGAAAGCATATTAGCAGATATGCAAGAACCTTCAGAAATAGAAAGTCCTATTAATGTGTCAGATTGCAATTTTTCTTCGGCTTGGATGTATTTTCCTGTACCGAAAGCAGGACCTTGTAAGGTTACAGAGGTGACAGGTTTAGATCAATTGCCTGACAGCATTGTCTCGGCGGATACAGTGCGACCTGGACAAGGTTTAAATCAAGCAGCGGGTGCGTTTCTGTATGCGGGGCGATTTTTTGTTAAAGCAGAAACTTCTGCGCAAGTAAAAAAGGATTGCGCGGAGATTGCTAAAAATTATCGTGTTAATGTGGCCAACCTTTAGTAAAAGTGGGTTTAAATTCTTCTAGTCAAGCGTAATATTATCAATTATACTCCTAAGCCAAATTTTTCTAATGGAAAATATTTGAACAATTGCACAAGATACAGAGGTTTTCGCAAATTAAATTAGGCGAATTTAGCGAAACTCCCATCGTTTTCACATTGCATCTAAGGAAAGATAAAATGTCTCATGCTATAAGTCATGTCATTAAAGAAGTGCTGGTCAAAGAATTGATGGTCAATGTGCCCGTCGATAAGATCAATGACGAGGATAGTTTCCAATCGGTATTAGGTTTAGATTCTTTATCGTTCGCTGAGTTACGTTATCAATGTGAATCGCTTTTTAACATTGATATAGCGGATGAATATTTTGTACCGGATTATTTTAACAATCTAAAAAATCTGGTTTCTCTCATTGTTAAATTGCAAGCTGAACAAACTAGCACGGTATCATGATGTCGACCATGCTAGAACGTTTAAATGTAGCGAATGCCTTGCATATGGATCATTATGGCGGGCATCGTTTACCCTATAGCTGTATTAAAGCGCAAGGTATTTATAAAACATTTTTACACTTAAAAAATCCGCATCAACAGTTTGAGGTGATGGATATTAGTGGCGGTTATGCGAGCGCTTGTCTGGGTGCGAATAATCCGCATTTTTGGCAGCATTTACAAGCTAAGTTATCACAATGCAGTGCGGTTACCGATGAATTGTTAAGCCTAGAACGTGCAGAATTTTTGCAACAGCAATTTGGAATGCATGGATTATGGACTGATCATTTTCCGTATGGTGAATATCATGTCAGCGGCCGTAATTCTGGATCAGAAGGGATAGAGCTTGCGCTGAGATTGTTACTGGAAAGTTTGCTGGATAAAAGACGGCAAACCAAACACCCAGAGAAAATAAATAAAAAAATCATACTGGCTTTTGAAGGGGCTTGGCATGGTTGGACAGCGGGAATTATTCCATTATTAAATCGGCGTTATTATACGCATGGTTTTCCTAGTTTAGAGTCGCAAGGATCCTTTGGTATAGAAGTTAAATTTTTACCTTTTGGCGATCCGGCATTGTTAGAATGTTTTTTTAAAGAATTTGGTGAAAGTGTAGCCGGCGTGGTGGTTGAGCCGATTCAAGGCGATGCTGGAATTTTAGTGCCGCCCACACACTATTTACGAAGGTTGTCGGATCTATGTCAACAATATCAGGCTTTATTAATCGCTGATGAAGTACTTACGTTCGCCAAAACCGGTCAATTTTTTGCAATGATCGATGCAATGGGGCCTATTAGCACGGATATTACTATCATCGGTAAAAGTTTAGGTATGGGATTAATGCCGGTTTCGTTAGTGATTGCTAAAAAACCATTAACTGTTCGAGCTTGTGGTGCTGTAGCCACCAATGATTTGCGTGATTTTGCTTGCGCGGTGATGAGCGCGGGTTTAAAAGTCATTAACGATCAAAAATTAATTCAACATTCAAAAACGCATGGTCAATTATTGCAACAGACATTGCAAATTCAACTGGTGGAAGCTTTTCCAGATATTTATAAGGAATGTCGAGGTGTGGCGCATTTATTTGGTGTGGAATTAACCGAACATGCAGCACAAAAATTATTACTGTTTAGAGAAAACATGATACAGCATGGTATTTATCTAGAATTTATGGCCGGTGCTGGAAAAAGATCGCATGGATTACGCTATATTTTTCCGACTATGCGTATTGCACCTGCTTTGATTATGGATGACGCACAGTTAACTGAAATGCTTGAGCGATTAATCAAGGCAAGTGTTGCATTTCGATTGTTAATGCAAAAAAATAAAAAAAGCGAAATAGGGGAAATGCATGCTTTACACTGATACACGATGTATAGAACATATCGATACCGATGCATCAGGTGTGGTTCATTTTTCTCGTTATGCTATCTTTTTTGAAACTATTTTTCTTAATTTTATTCGTAAACATAGTCATCAATTGATGGATGAAAATCTTATTCATAGTTTACGTGTGACGCAGTTGCAAATGAACTTTATAGCCCCGTCTGTATTTGCTGAAGTGCTACGAATAGATATGTTGTTAGTAAAAATGCGACAGGTTACTTTTGAGTTAGGTTTCATAGTATATGCGGGTAATGCCGAATTGCAGCGCAATAAAGCCCAAATGACATTTTGTTATGTGGATAAAAATAATAAACCAGTGCGGATTCCTGAATTCATATTAAAAATATTGGGAGAAGTGGATGTCTGTCCTGCTTGAACAGCAAAAAAAAGGATTAGGTTTTAGTGAAATAAAAAAATGTCTGCGCCATAAACATCCTATGATCTATTTAGATCGCGTGATTGACTATGATCCAGGTGTTTATTTAACAGCAATACTGGCAATTTCAGGGAATATGGATTGTATGGCCGGGCATTTTCCTGAACGCGCAATATTTCCAGGTACACATTTATTACAGAGTTTTAGTCAGGCTGGAATACTTTTATTTCAGTTGAGCACAAGATTATTACAAGAGGATGAAGTAACCGTAGTAGGCGCGATTAATGGCCGTTTTTTTGCTCCTATCGTACCGGGTGATCAAGTTAACATACATTTATCGGTTGAAAAGCTCTATCAGGATATTATTTTCTTTAACGGCGAAGCATGTGTTAATGGGAAACGTGTTGCCGCTATGAAAGCAAATATTAAACGTGTTGCTGTGACGCAATTTACGGAGGTTGCATGGTAGCTGAGCCGATACCTATTATTGGGCGAGCTTGGTCAACTGCGCTAGGTAATGACATTGATGAGGTTTGGGAAGCGCTCTGTGCGAACAGAACTGGAATCACTAGATGTCCTACAACGGTAGCATTAAAAAATAATTTAGCGGCGAGTATCCAGGATTTAAGCAAATCGCCTAGTGAACGTTTTTTTCAATTAGCAAAAAAAACCTTAATTGCCAGCATTCAGTCTATTGATCTAAGCCTTTATAAGCGTGTTGCGTTAATTGTGGGAACCAGTTTTGGTGCGCGCCTCGATGATCCAAAGGCCGCGGAAGGTGATTTAGATGCTTGGGGCCAACAACTAGCAGAAGCATATGGCATCAAACAAGTCACCGTTCTTTCAACCGCTTGTTCTTCAGGCTCTGATGTTGTCTATTTAGCGGGCATGCTGATTGCAACGGGGGAATACGATCTCTGTATTTGCGGTGGCGTTGATGTTTTAACGGATGCAAAACGCTTAGCACATACCGCATTAGGTACTTTATCATCGGGAGAATTAAAACCTTTTGATAAAGCACGTACAGGAACTGTATTAGGTGAGGGTGCCGGTTTTTTAGTGTTGGCAAAAGAAAATGTTAATCAGCAAGACATTTTTGCCTATTATTGTGGTGCTGGTAGTGCCAATGATGGTGCGGGACTCACCGCACCGGATGCTAACGCCATAGGAGCCATCTATGCCATACAGCGAGCCTGTCGTGAAAGTGGTATTTCACCGGATGACATTGGAATTATTAATGCGCATGGTTCTGGTACACGACTGAATGATCAAATTGAATTAGATGCTTATCGTAATATATTTCAGCATCAACCGATTATTTTTGCGACTAAAGGTGCATTTGGACATAGTTTAGGCGCTACCGGTAGTATTGAATTAATTGCACTCATCGAGTCATTGAGGCGTCAACAAGTTCCTCCCATTACCGGCTTAGATGAGCCCATGGAAGGTTTTTTTACGCCAGTATTGAAGCAAAAAACCGGTATCAATACTCGTTATGGTATGAGTTTAACGCTAGGTTTTGGCGGCTTTGATACTAGTATAATCATTAAGGCCGCTTGAATGCAGCAAACTTATCGTTTAAGAAAAATTATTATAGAAAAAGCAACACGCGAGGATTTTCCCGCGTCATTAATTCAACATATTCGTTATATTGATCCAGTCATTTGGCCAAGTTTATTAGGTGTCTATGAATTGCTACAATTGCAAGATAAAAGACCGAGAAAAAATGATGTCGGTGTTATTCTTTGTGGTAAAAGTTACCCAAAAGAAGCGTCAGCGCGTGTGTTAGAGAGTTTATTAAAAAATGGACGCGTTTCCCCTTTGCATTTTACCGCAGCTAATGCAGCGGCCAGTATTTCGATGATTTGTGCGACGTTTCATTTTCATGGCCCCACACTAAATCTGTGTATGCCAGTGCAAGCTGCTTTACCAACGATAGAGGTGATTATACAGCATTGGCTTGGTCAAAACTTAAAAACAATTTTTGTGATTAAACAGGATCATCAACACTACGCTCAAATCGAGCATATCTTTGTTGATGAAGATATGGTTGAAGATGCGGTGAGCGGTGTGAGCAGGAATAGAGATGATGAATGTTTGTAACCTGAATATGAGTCATTTAGAAAATATCGCCGATCACTCATCGAATCATTGGCAAGAAATATCTAGTTTTTGGCTTAACTTTGAAGGGATCCCCAAAGGTGCTGCTGTATTAGTATCTTTAGCTAACTCAGTGGATTTGCTTTATCATGTTTTGGCGATACTCGATGCAGGTTTTGTTCCCATCTTAGCCGCTCCAGCATTGCCACAATTACGTTTATTAGATTTGCAAACAAACTTTGCTTTCCATGGTTTTATACAAGCTGCGTTACAAATCGCGGCTATACCTTATCAGCAACGTTTTAATATCGGTGAACAGGCTTTTTATTTATGTTCGCAACAAGAAAAAGCCCATTTAAGTCCAGGAGAAATCATATTAACCACGTCTGGAACTTCTGGATTTGCTAGCGGCTGTGTGTTTGATATCGAATCACTCTGGCGTAATGCTAAGAAGCATGTCGATGCGATTCAGTTAACTGCTAAAGATACTGTTTTGGTTAATTTACCGTTGTATTATTCCTATGCATTTGTCGCGCAGGCATTAGCAGCATTAACGGTTGGCGCTAGATTGCTGATTACAGGTCCTCCATTTAATGAAAGTTTTTTTATAAAGATCCTGGAGAAAAAACAGGTTTCGGTTATTAGTATCACGCCCTTGTTAGCACGTCGAATGCTTAAAGCGGAGTATGCTTTGCCTGGTTGTTTAAGGGCAGTAACTATAGGCGGTGATTGTTTTACTAAGGATGAGGTTATTCATTTTCTACGCTTAAATCCACATCAAGAATGTTATATTACCTATGGTTTAACTGAAGCAGGCCCACGTGTCGCGACGTTAGCGGCGCATGCGGAATCATCTACAAAGTTTGCTTCAGTGGGACGTGTACTTCCACAGATAGAAACCCATTTAGAACTTAAAGTCGAGGGCTTTGAGTTGTATTTAAAAACAGACACTTGCCTTAAGCAGCGGCTTGGATCGTCAGAAAAACCAACTTTTCATCACTTAGCATCAGGACGTTGGTTGCAAACCGGTGATTGCTTTCAGATTGATGATGATGGTTATTTGTTTTTTCAAGGCAGATGCGCCAATTTTTTTATTATTCATGGTGAAAAAATAAATTTATCAGCGGTTAAACAAATCGTTTTAGCTTTTCCTAATGTTATCAGCGCTATTACCAAATTAATCATAGAAAATAATAATGTATTAGGCTACGAACTTTTTGTGATAATGAACGATGGACAACCCGTGCACACTCAGCTTGCCACTTATTTAAAGCAATATCTCTATCGCTATGAGCAGCCTTTAAATATACATATTGAATCAATCGATTCAGAAGAATTATTTCTACATAAATAATTTTTTATCTTTTCTCGATATTTTTTTAAATAATTAATATTTTAAAATAAATTTATCATATTAAAATTAATTATTTGTATTATTTTTTCAATTAATTTTTTTTATTCTTGTTTGTAAATGCATGACATGCATGTTACTTTGCTTAAACAATATATTAAAAATTAAAGAGGAGTAAGTTTATGCCAGAAAAAGTATGGTGTTCTTTGCCAACCAATGAAGAAAATGCAATTAAAGGAGTTATTAATTCAATAGGCGGTAAAAATTTAACGGATTTGAGTATTAATCAATTAATTGAAAAGCTAGAGAATAATCAAGCAGCGGGTTGGTTAGAAGTATTTAGCCAATATAATGCGATACCATCTATTAGAAATATGAATACGGCTGAAATGTTGGGTAGAACCAGAAGCGTAAAACGTAAATTTAGACAAAATGGTTATGATCAATTAGAAAACCGAGAATTTCCACCGAATCAATTACTAAGTTTAATTATTTTGTGTTATACCAATCCTACTTTAATAGGCCCTAAGTTATGTAAAGCATTAAACGAAGGTGATGAAGTCAATATAAGAAAGGAAATACTCGAGAATTCGGCTTACGTAACTGCGCAGGGAAGAGTTGTTCCTAGCCAAAGCAATTTACGTTTAGTTAATTATGCATTATCCGCCAATGATACGTCTGTTAAATTACCGAATGGAGTTTTAAATAGGATAAGAGAAGGTGCTAGAAACAAGAATATTACCTTAGCCGAGTTTGGCTGCAGCCCAAAAATAGATGTTAGATCTAGTCGTTCTATTAATGGAGTTAATCAATCGATACACCTTCCCTTGCAAGTTAATGATACAGATACCGGACCTATGCTTATTAACGGATCATCCGCTGTAACGCATAACGCAGGGAATTCCATTAGTAATGGAGATCTGCTAATCGGTGCCGTCGCTTTTTATCGTATTTTTAAAAATTTACCGGTTATCCGTCCAGTGCTTTCTAATATTGGTAAAGATCTTGCAAAGGCGACTGAATATATCGGAAGCTTTTTCTCATGTAAAACTCCTGAACTTGCGGCTCAAGTTCAGCAAAAAACATTTATACCATCCGTAGCTAAACCTTAGTTTATAAAATATAAAAAAAGAGGTATGGATATTCATTATCCATACCTCTTTCTCTTTTTTAGTTTGTGTTTACTATTCTTGATCGAGGAAACTACGTAAGGGTTCTGAACGGGTAGGATGACGTAATTTACGTAATGCTTTGGCCTCAATTTGTCGAATACGTTCACGCGTCACATCAAATTGTTTGCCCACTTCTTCCAACGTGTGATCGGTATTCATATCAATACCAAAACGCATGCGTAATACTTTTGCTTCACGCGGTGTGAGTGATGCTAGCACTCGCTGTGCGGTTTCTCGTAGACCTTCGATGGTAGCAGCATCGATGGGCGATAGTGCAGTGGCATCTTCTATAAAATCACCTAAGTGAGAATCGCCGTCTTCATCACCAATCGGTGTTTCCATGGAAATGGGTTCTTTGGCAATCTTAAGAATTTTACGTATTTTATCTTCAGGTAAGCCCATTTTTTTACTGAGATCTTCCGGGGATGGTTCTTTACCCGTTGCTTGTAATATTTGACGTGAAATACGATTCAGCTTATTAATCGTTTCGATCATATGTACAGGAATACGGATAGTTCGTGCTTGATCGGCAATAGAGCGCGTAATGGCTTGTCGTATCCACCAAGTGGCGTAGGTTGAAAATTTATAGCCGCGACGATATTCAAATTTATCGACGGCTTTCATCAAACCAATATTACCTTCTTGAATTAAATCAAGAAATTGTAAACCACGGTTGGTATATTTTTTGGCGATAGAAATAACCAGTCGTAAATTGGCTTCGACCATTTCTTTTTTTGCACGTCGAGCTTTAGCTTCCCCTGCTGACATTTGGCGATTGATTTCTTTGATTTCAGCTATCGTCATGCCTATGGTTTTTTCTAACTCACGTAACTTATTTTGCGCGGCGGTGATAGGAATGTGTAAATTTTTTAAAGCTTGCGAATAACTCTTTTTAGCATTGATGTGTTTTTTGAGAAAATTTTCATTGGTCTCGTTTTTGGGAAAAGTACTAATGAAAAGTTGGCGTGGCATTTTAGCTTCATTAATACATAAACGCATGATGACACGTTCTTGAATGCGAACTTTTTCTAATAGATCACGCATTTTGCGCGTCAATTTATCAAGCTGACGTGGAATTAATTTAAATTTAGTAAACGCATCGGCTAATAAGGCGGCTTGTTTTAAGGTTTTTTTATCGTGGCGACCGTGTTTTTTTTGCGTAGCCATATATGCTTCGTAGAGCGCTTTTAATTCAGCAAAACGAGTATGTGCTAGTTCTGGGTCGGGTCCGCCTTCCAGTTCACCAAATCCTTCATCATCATCTGTTGCACCGGTTTTAGCTTTGATTTCGTCGCTATCATCATCGGTATCTTTATCATCAATACTTTTAATTTCACTAAAGCCTTCGTCGTCTGCTTCAGTTTCAGGAGCGATATTTTTTCCGGGTGGTAATTCGAGTGGTATGGATAGTTCTTCTAAGTCGAGGAATCCACTAATAATGTCATTTAAGCGGATTTCTTGTTGCTCATAACGGACGAAATCACTCAGGATATCGAAAACATTTTCTGGATATTGAGTCAGTGCAGTGAGTATTGCTTGCAAACCTTCTTCAATACGTTTGGCAAGTTTAATTTCGCCTTCGCGCGTGAGTAATTCAACGGTACCCATTTCACGCATATACATACGCACTGGATCCGTTGTCCGTCCTAATTCGGCCGCGATATTGCCAAGCATATTAGTATTTTCTGAGCTGCTTTCTTCTTCCGATGATCTGCTGACTATACTCGAGGAGAGTATAGTCTCCATGTCGGGCGGAACTTCATAAACAGGTATGCCGATATCATTCAGCATCAAGATAATTTCATCAAGCTGCAGTTGCTCTTGCTCGGCTTCAGAGATAATATCTTCCAACAGATGGTCATTGATTTCAGCGTAAGTGACAAATCCTTGCTTTTTACCGTGTGCAATAAGCTCTCGTAAACGGGATTGTTGTTGTTCGAAATCCATAGCTGCGCATGACCTCTTGGGAAAGTAATAATTTTATTATATACCTAATTAAGATAAACCTATAAACCTTTAACGTCGAAAAGGCAAGCCCTTTAAGGCAAAAAATATGCTAATACTCAGTTTAGGTACAAACTTAGGCGATAGTTTAAATAACCTACGCTTAGGTCTGCAATTATTACAAAAATCAGGGAAGATTGCACCTTTACAAATTTCTCCTCTTTATAGTTCATCAGCACTGCTCCCTGCTTATGCGCCAGTGGCTTGGAATAGACCTTTTTTAAATCTAGCGGTTGTTTGTGAGACAGATTTGTCTCCATTAGAGGTCCTAAAGCTTATTAAACAAATAGAACGACAGCTAGGTAGGGAAGAAAGCCAGCGTTGGGCGCCACGAATTATCGATATTGATATTTTGGCCTGGGATAATTGCGTGATTGATCAAATAGGTCTAAAAATACCCCATGCTGAACTATTGTCTAGACCTTTTGCTTTATGGCCATTGCTAGATTTATGGCCGGATTGGCAGCATCCAACCGCGGAATTTGCGGACATATTACAGCGTTGGGGTTCACGTTATACCGGCGAGCTAGCACCCTGTGGGACCAAACAACTCCCACATCGTTTAGAAGGAAGTGCTTTAGTTGGGATATTAAATATAACGCCCGATTCTTTTTCTGATGGTGGTAAATTTATAACTGTACCCAAAGCATTGGCTCAAGCGGAAAAATTAGTGCGCGAAGGAGCTGAAGTTTTGGATATAGGTGCCGAATCGACACGTCCGGGTGCTACGCCTGTATTGCCAGAAACCGAATGGGCATTATTAGAGCCTGTTTTAACTGCATTAAAAGAGCAATGCAAACAATGGGCGTTTAAACCCAAGTTGAGTATCGATACACGGCATCATAGCGTTGCAGAAAAAGCCATGCAGCTAGGTATAGACTGGATTAATGATGTGAGTGGGTTTGTCGATCCGAACATGCGTGCACTAGCGGCAGGCAGCCCGCTAAAATGTGTGGTGATGCACAATCTTGGTGTTCCAGCGCAGAAAAATGTTGTATTAGCTTCGCATCCTAATATCTGTGAACAAATACTGGATTGGACTGAACAGCGTTTCGATGAATTGATCGATGCCGGTGTTGATGCTAAGCAATTGATCTTCGATATTGGCATAGGTTTTGGAAAAACATCACAACAATCCATTTTTTTGTTAAAAAATATCAAACAATTTCGCCGTTTAAATTGTCCTTTATTGGTAGGTCATTCACGAAAATCTTTTCTAAATTTGATAACAGAAAAACCTTTTCCAGATCGAGATTTTGAGACCGCGATGGTGTCTTATCAGTTAGCAGCACAGGGCGTAGATTACTTGCGTGTGCATAATGTTGGTTTAAATGCTGAGGCTATTGCCATGGCAAGACAGCTTATTTCAACGGATGAGTTAGTCACTGCGTAAGTGAGCGATATTCCGTCATGGCGAGCGAATGGAATGAGCGTGGCCATCCAGTTTTTATGTATTTCCTAGATTGCCGCGCACCTTCGGTGCTCGCAATGACGAGAGATTTCTATAGATAATGATGATTAACTTTCCCAGGTCAGATCCAATTCTCGTACTGCTTTTACATCATCTAAACGTTGATGACTTAAATGATGCGGTGCATTTTTTAAAAAAGTTGGATTTTCTTTCGCTTCAACAAGGATCTTTTCCATAGCGGTTATAAATTGATCTAATTCTTGTTTTGACTCTGTTTCGGTAGGCTCTATTAATAAGCATTCCGGAACGAGTAAAGGAAAATAGGTCGTTGGGGCATGAAAGCCAAAATCTAGTAAACGCTTACCTACATCCATCGCGGTGACATTAAATTGTTTAGCTAAAGTTTTTAATGTCAAAATAAATTCATGGCTAGCACGTCGTTCAGGATAAGCGGGAATATATCCAATCTGTTGTAATCGTTTAAGTAAATAATTGGCATTAAGCGTGGCGAATTCTGACACGCGTTTTAGACCATCGCGACCTAATAGACGGGAATAGATGTACGCGCGTAACAGAATACCGGTATTACCCATAAACGTGGATAAACGACCAATACTTTGTGGCCGATCGTTTAAGTTAAGCCAACGATAATGATTATTTTCATAAGTGACCGTTGGAATAGGTAGAAATGGTAAGAGACGTTCTCCAACAGCAACAGGTCCGGCACCTGGACCACCACCGCCGTGTGGTGTCGCAAAGGTTTTATGCAAGTTGAGATGCATGACATCAAAGCCCATATCGCCAGGCCGAACTTTTCCTAATATCGCATTCAGGTTAGCTCCATCATAGTAAAGTAATCCGCCAGCTTGATGAATAATGTTAGCAATCTGCTCAATTTGTCTTTCAAATATTCCTAACGTGGAAGGATTAGTTAACATAATTCCCGCAGTGTGCGGTCCAACCGCGGCTTGCAATGCAGCTAAATCTAAATCACCTTCAAGATTGGTTGGAATTTCACGGACTTTATAACCACACATGACCGCAGAAGCAGGGTTGGTACCATGTGCGGCATCAGGAATAAGAAATTCGATTCTAGCATGATCATTACGTGAGGTATGGTAGGCCTTGATCATGGCAACACCTGCGAATTCACCTTGCGCACCCGCCATGGGTGTCAATGAAACAGCAGACATACCGGTTATATCTTTTAAAATTTCTTGAAACTCATAGAGACAATGTAAAGTGCCTTGACAACTTTCTTCAGGGACTAAAGGATGTTGATTAAGAAAAGCAGGTAATGATGCCAAACGATGCACGCCACGTGGATTGTACTTCATGGTACAGGATCCTAATGGATAGAAATTTGTATCGATAGAGAAGTTTTTTTGAGACAGACGAGTAAAATGACGTACCACTTGTAATTCCGAAACTTCCGGTAAAGAAATTTTTGTTTTACGTAATAAATTTTCAGGTAGTGAAGAAGACTTATTGCGAGGTAAATTGGATGGAATTTGCGCTCTTGCAGTACGACCTGGTTGACTCAATTCAAAAATAAGCATAAAAAATTCTACGGTAATGGTCGAAGTAATTTCGATAATTCTTGTTGATAAAAGTTTAAATCAGTTAGGTTTTTGGTTTCGGTAACACAAATTAATAAAGCATGGCCTAATTCAGGATAGGATATTGATAGATCATAGCCTCCGTGTATTCCTACTGTTGCTAAATCGTGTAATAAGCCAGGAACAGGTTTAGGTAAACGGATAACAAACTCGTGAAAAAATGGGCTACTGAAAATTAATTCAACATCAGGTATTTGGTTTAGTAGATCAGCGAGTTGCTGAGCATGGTGATGAGATACCGACGCGACTTGCTGTAAACCCATGGGGCCTAATAGACTCATATAAATCGTTGCTGCGGTAACTAATAAACCTTGATTAGTGCATATATTTGAAGTGGCTTTCGCACGACGTATGTGTTGTTCGCGAGCTTGTAATGTTAACGTAAATCCCGGCTTTCCGTTTTTATCTATTGTACGACCGACAATGCGGCCTGGCATTTGTCGTAGCCATTCTTTTTTACAACACATAAAACCAAAATAAGGTCCACCCCCCGCCAGTGGTACACCGAGTGCTTGTCCTTCCCCGCACACGATATCAGCACCTTGCTTCCCCCAACTTCCTGGTTCTTTAAGCAACGCCAAACTAATCGGATTAGTGACAGCAATGACAAAAGCCTGTTGAGCATGTGCCCACTCGGTTAATTGATCAACTTCTTCTAAGCTGCCAAAAAAATTAGGTTGTGGGATGACTAAAGCGCAAAGGTCTTGTTGTTTGTAGTTCTCAAGCGTTGCTAGCAATGTCTTGCCTTGTTCAGGACAATAAGCCAGTTCAATGAGTTCAATAGCTTGCTGAGTAACAATAGCTTGTAAGGTTTGTCGATAGTGAGGATGTAAAGTGCGTGGGATTAGAATTTTCGCTGATTGCGTTTTTTTATTGGCTCTAACAGCCATCAAAACTGCTTCTGCCAAAGCAGAGGCGCCATCATAAAGAGACGCATTGGAGTAATCCATGCCGGTCAGACTTGCCATCATGGTTTGATATTCGTAGATCAGTTGTAACGTTCCTTGACTTGCTTCCGCTTGATAGGGCGTATAAGCCGTCATAAATTCGCCACGGCTAGTAATATCCCAAACGGCGGCTGGGATATGATGTTCGTATGCACCAGCACCGATAAAGCACAGTCCTTTTTTATTTTCATGGCCATGTCGTTCTGTTACGCGTGTCATTTCCATTTCAGTTAAACCTGCAGGAATATGATTTAACTCTGCGGTTTTTAAATGTGATGGAATTTCATCAAATAGATCGTCGATCTTATGTACACCTAATGTAGCCAGCATTTCTTGCACTTCGACATCGGTATGAGGAATAAATGGCATGTTAGGCCTCAACCAAAATTTGTTGCTCGTAAGTGGCAAAATCCAATAAATTTTCTAATTCATTTGCATCGGAAAATTGAAGTCGAAATAACCATCCCTCTCCATACGAGTCAGCGTTGATGAGTTCAGGTGACTCACTCAGTGAGGTATTAATTTCAGTGACTATGCCTGACAGAGGTGCATAAACATCCGCTGCAGCTTTTACAGATTCTAAAACACAAGTTTCTTCACATTGTTTTAAGATCTTTTTAATGGCAGGTAATTCAACATAGACGATATCGCCTAACAATTCTTGGGCGTGTGCGGTAATTCCAACGCAGACAATATTATTTTCTTCGAATCGAAGCCATTCATGTGTGGACGTATATTTTAGGAATTCGGGTAGTTTTTTCATGATATTCACCTAATAAATTCAATTTCTTAACTAAAAGTTTTTTTTCCTTTCCGTATAAAGGGCGGTTTAATGATGCGTGCTTGATATTGTTTGCTGCCCATGATGACATCACAATAATCTTCGTTATGTGTATAAGGTATTCTAGCAAAACCGATAGAGTTGCCTAAAGTGGGAGAATAACTGCCACTGGTAATTTCACCTTCTCCTTCAGAAGTAATAATCTTTTGATGGTTACGTAGGATACGACCTTTTTCTTCTAGTACTAAACCCACTAATTTACGCGTTAGGTTTTCTTGCTGTTTGGTTAATGCTATTCGTCCTATAAAATCTCGATCGATAGGATCCCAGGCAATCGTCCATGCTAGGTTGGATTCTAAAGGAGTGGTAGTGACATCCATATCTGAACCATGCAAATTCAATCCGGCTTCTAGACGTAAGGTATCTCGTGCACCTAATCCACAAGGTTTGTTACCACATGCAATTAAACGCTGCCAGAAATCTTCAGCTTCTTGTATGGGTAAGATCACTTCTAATCCATCTTCACCGGTATAACCGGTTCTGGCGATACACCAATTATCTTGCTGAACACAGTAAAAAGGTTTTAAATCTTTAATCAGGGATTGCTGACTTGCGCTAAATGCTTTACTTGCTTTTGAAATGGCATGAGGGCCTTGGATAGCGATAATCGCAAGATCGGTACGCTCGACTATAGAGAGAGAGGAATAATGCTGGGCTTGGTTTTTCATCCAGTTTAGATCGGATAGGCGATTTCCTGCATTGATGACTACGCGATAAAGTTGTTGCGAAAGCTGATAAACGATTAAATCATCCAAAATGCCACCTGCATTATTTAGCATGCAGGTATATAAAGCTTTGCCTGGAATGAGACGTTGTGGATTATTTGCCAATAAAAAACTGAGATAATGAATTGCATTTTCCCCAGCAATATCGACGGCTAACATATGCGAAACATCAAATAAACCGCTGTCTTGCCTGACTACGTGATGCTCTTGTATTTGCGAGCCATAATGCAGAGGCATTTGCCAGCCTGCAAAATTGACGAGTATTGCCCCATTTTTTTTATGCTGTCCATGCAGAACTGTTTTATTTTCCATTACGCTGCCACTTGATAAGTTTTGAATGCCTAATTATAACTCGTGGGCGATAAATTACTACTCTTCATATTTGAAGATTTTGCGTTAATCTTGGATAAGTTGCTGGGAAAAATTAATTCAAATGCGACAAAATGCCATCTAATTCTTCTAAACTATTATAGTGGATGATGAGCTGGCCTTTTCCTTTCGTCGTTTGCTTAAAATAGACTTTGGCACCTAAGGTTTCGGATAGTTTACGTTCAAGTTGTTGTACATCAGTATCAATTTTTAATGGAATGCTAACATCGGGCTTAATAAAGGAAGCATTTTGTACTAAACGTTCTGCTTCGCGAACAGATAATTTATTTTTTACAATTTTTTCAGCCGCTTGAATTTGTAGGTTACCGGAAAGCCCTAACAAAGCTCTGGCGTGGCCCATTTCAATTTGACCTTGCTGCAATAAAAGTTTTATTTGTGGGGCTAAACCTAACAAACGTAGTAAATTCGTAATGGTGGTTCGCGAGCGACCTAAGGTTTTGGCAATTTCTTGATGGGTTAATTTGAATTCGTTAATTAGTCGTTGTATGCCTTCCGCTTCTTCCAATGGATTCAAATCTTGTCGTTGAATATTTTCAATCAAAGAGATGGCGAGTGCTGTTTCATCAGAGATTTCTTTGATTAATGCCGGTACTTCATTCAGGTTAGCAAGTTGAGCCGCGCGCCAACGACGTTCGCCGGCAATAATCTCATAACAATTTTCACCAATAAGACGTACGACGATAGGGTTGATGATGCCTTGTGTACGGATTGAATTAGCTAAATCTTCTAATGCTTCTTGAGCAAATTCTCTTCTAGGTTGATAACGCCCGGCTTGTAACCACTCAATCGGTAAATGGCGTAATTCTTCTTTGTGAGGTTTGACTGTTTGCACTAAATCTTCAAAAGGTTGACCACTTAATAACATGTCAAGATTTCGACCTAAACGCGATTTTTTCATCATAGTACCTGTTCAACTGATGGAGTTTTTTCAAAGTTGGAACGCTTTTTTAAAAAAACGTTTGAGGGTATCTCTGTAGGAGATCCTACTGAGGGGATAGCACATCCATCTCGTGTTAATACTTCCTTAGCTAAACTTAAATACGCTTGACTACCATTTGATTGCGGATCATATAATAAAGCAGGTTGTCCATGACTAGGTGCTTCGGCGAGACGAATATTGCGTGGTATCAATGTGCTATACATTTTATCTTTAAAATGCATGAGTAATTCATCTGAAACTTGTTTGGCTAGACTATTTCGACCATCAAATAATGTACGAAGTATGCCATGGATTTGTAAATGAGGATTAACTGTGGCACGTAAACTTTGTAAGGTGTTCATTAGGTTACTTAAGCCTTCTAAAGCAAAATATTCACATTGCACAGGGATGATGACGAAATGAGCGGCCACTAAAGCATTAACGGTTAGTATATTTAATGACGGAGGGCAATCGAGCAAAATATAGTCATAAGCGTCAGCCAATAGGCTGAGCTTTTTTTTAAGCGTATATTCACGTTGTTCAATCTTTAATAATTGGATTTCAGTCTGGGTTAAATTCCCTGAGCCGGGTATCAATGTATAATTTGCTGGAGTAACCACTAGACTTTGCTCTATTGGAACTTCATCTAAGAGCACTTGGGCAATATGAGGCTCTAGGTCTTTTTGTAAAAGACTACCTGTGGTTGCATTGGCTTGAGGGTCGAGGTCAATTAACAGTGTTTTTTGTTCTAACAAAGCCATCGATGCAGCAAGATTAATACAGGTGGTGGTTTTCCCCACACCCCCTTTTTGATTTACGATAGCGATAATTTTGCCCATAATTCCCCAAAATAGCTTGACAAGTTTGGTATAGTATAACGGCTCAACACAAACTTGCTAATTACCATTATCCATAGCGAAAATCTTTCGTTGAATAAAAAGGGTTTTTCATGTTGAAATTTTTACTAGCCTCAGCCTTACTATTGGCAATCAGCTTTACAACGCCTAGTATAGCAAAGCCTATTCACATTATCGCTGCCGAGAATTTTTATGGTTCTGTTGCAAAACAAATCGGTGGGGATTTTGTCCAAGTCACCAGCATTCTTAATCAACCCGATCAAGATCCGCATTTATTTAGTTTAACCTCTAGTGTCGCTAAGGTTTTGGAGCGAGGAGATCTGATTATTTATAATGGCTTGGGCTATGATCCTTGGATGCAGAATTTATTGAGTGTGGGCTCAAGTTCAGTAAGAACCATTATTTGTGTTGCTGATTTAATACATAGAAAAGAAGGGGCTAATCCGCATATTTGGTATGATCCTGATACTATGCCCGTTTATGCTAAGGTATTGCGCGACTATTTGACCAAGCGCGATCCACAGCATCAAAAGGAATATCAAGCACATTATCTGCAGTTTATTGCACAACAACAAAATTTATGGCGATTGATAAAGCAAATTAAGGTTCAGCATCAGGGTAGTTCGGTTATTGCGACAGAACCCGTATTTGGATATATGGCACAGGCTTTAGGATTTCGTATGCAAGGAATTCCATTTCAACTCAGCATGATGAATGGCGTGGATCCTAGTCCTAGACAAGTACAAGAGTTTCAACGTCAGTTGCAACAGCATCGAGTCAAATTAGTATTTTACAATAGCCAAGTGAGTAGTCCTTTAGTGTTGCATTTATTACAACAAGCTAAATTGTTAGGCATTCCTATCGTAGGAGTGATGGAAACTCAACCTATGCATACTACTTATTATCAGTGGATGCGGGATCAATTAACACGAGTGGAGCAGGCTTTAGATGAACGCCATCGAATTTGAACGACTTACTCTTGCCTATGGGCAGCGCTGCATTTTCCAGGATTTCACTGCAGACATCAAGTCCGGTGAATTTGTTGCCATTTTAGGCGCTAACGGCGCCGGAAAAAGTACTTTGTTGCGATCGATATTAGGTTTAATCGCTCCAACCAAAGGTGGCATTGCATTATTCGGACAACCTGTTCATAAAGGCGCCGCTTTTATTGGTTATATGCCACAATTGCGCCAGAATAGTGGCAATAGTTTAAGTGCATACGCTTGGTTAGGCGCCAATTTAAATGGATATCGCTGGGGGTTACCGGTTTTAAGTGCACAACAAACCGAAGAATTGCAACGTGTTATTCAGTTGGTCAAAGCCGAAAAGATTGTCAATCGACCTTATAGTCTTTTGTCGGGTGGGGAACGTCAACGTTTATTGTTGGCTCAAGCCTTATTGAATAAACCGAAGATTTTATTGTTAGATGAACCGTTAATGAATCTAGATCCTTATTATCAAGCCACATTGGTCAGTTTAATTGATGAGATTCGTTTGCAATATGGTATTACGATATTGTTTACTTCGCATGATATTAATCCGCTATTAACCAGTGTCGATAGAGTACTTTATTTGGCGAAAGGTAAAGCGGTGATTGGTTTAGTCAATGAAATTATCAATAGTAAAAAATTAAGTGAACTTTATGGCTTGGATATACAGGTTATTCAGCATGAACAGCAACTTTTTGTCATAAATAAAGAATTAGGATTCCATCATCATGTCAACCATTGTCGACCCGACCTCGATCATTTCTCTGTTTGAATATCATTTTCTACGCAACGCACTGCTAGCGGGTACGATTGCAGCGATATTGGCGGGTTGCGTCGGATATTTTATGGTTATTCGTAAATTGGCTTTTGCGGGTCATGCTTTAGGGCATATTGGTTTTGCTGGAGCGACCGGTGCCGGATTAGTGGGCTTAACGTCGGTAACGGGACAGTTGAGCTTGACCATATTAGCGGCCATCGGCATGGGCAGCTTAGGTCATCGAATTAGTAAAAGCGATGTAGCTATCGGCATTGTGTTGGCATTGGCACTAGGATTAGGTGTTTTATTTTTACATTTTTATACTAGTTATGCCGCACAAGCAATGACGATACTATTTGGTAATCTCTTAGGTGTTTCTGCGCATTTGATAAAAATGATGTTGATTTATTCTGTGCTCAGTTTGTTAGCCCTAGGTGTCATTGCCAGACCTTTATTATTTGCTAGCTTAGAACCTGAATTAGCCGAAGCGAAAGGAGTTTCTTTACCACTCATCTCTATTTTATTTATGATCATCGTGGCTGTTGCTGTCACTGAAGCCAGTCAAGTGGTGGGTGTACTCTTAGTATTTACTTTATTGATAGGACCTTCCGCAGCGGCTTTAAATTGGACGCATCACATTTTAAGCGGGTTGTTTTTAACGGTATTGTTTGGCGTCTTAATCGTCTGGGTAGGTATCATTTTAGCTTTTGTCACGGATTGGCCTATTCCGTTTTGGATTAGTGCAATAGCTGCAGCTAATTATTTTTTAAGTTGCGTAGCGAAACCAAAACATTAGATCGACAGATATTTAATATTTCTTTAAGTTTTTCTCCATATTATCGAGAGCGCGTAAATTTATTTCCTTTTTTATGAGTGTGACTATGAAATTAATCATGAATCCTAATCGATTTTCTGAAAATAACAGAGAGTACTTGCAAGAGTATGAAAACGCTAAGAAAGTGAGCGAGCAGGAAAAAATTATCGAAAAAATAATAGAAAACGAGGAAAAATGTTTACAGGAGAATGATGATTTTCTTCTTGGGATGCAGAAGGTTAACAATAGCAAATCAACACGAGAGCTTTTGCTCCTAGCATTGTTTACAGTGCCTGCGAGCGCTGCTGCGTATTTTGTTTTTACCTTTTTGATGGCTGCTTCGATAATATCAGTACCCATTTTCGCCGCTTTGTGCTTTTTTTCAGCGGCCCTTTTCATAAAGGGAATAGGTTATTCTCCCTACGAACTGAGGAACCAAGATGGGATATGTATTGATAAAGCTAAATTGATCACAGAATTACAAGCTGAACTGAAGAGATTAAATGTGCCAGATTCAGAACAAACAATGGAAAAATCTTCTAGTTCTGAAAAATTAGATGGTAAAAAAAGTAATGTTTGCTTTTTTCAACCTGCTAGGGCAAACGAAGAGAGTACTGATACTAATAATTTAACTAGCGTTAAGGTTCTAGGATTTAAGTAACTTGCAAAGTTTGCTGTTGTTCGGAAATTAATCTAACGGACCCATCAAATCCCACGTTCAGGCGTGGGATTTTTTGTGAACTCTGTTATCAATCATCCCAATTTAAACTGCCGCCGGTTTGATATTCCGTTACGCGGGTTTCAAAGAAATTCTTTTCCTTTTTCAGATCAATGATTTCACTCATCCAGGGTAAAGGGTTGCTAACGCCAGGATATTGTTCAGGCAAGCCAATTTGTGCGAGACGTCGATTGCCGATGAAGCGCAGATAATCCCACATCATGTTAGCATTTAATCCAAGAATACCACGCGGCATGGTATCTAAAGCATATTGATATTCTAAATCAACACCTTCTTTGACAAGATCAATGACATAGCGTTTGAATTCCGATGTCCACAAATGTGGGTTTTCCAATTTAATCTGATTGATCACATCGATACCAAAATTTAAATGCATCGATTCGTCGCGTAAGATATATTGAAATTGCTCGGCTGTTCCGGTCATTTTATTTTGCCGACCCATGCTTAAGATCTGTGAAAAACCAACGTAGAAAAATATGCCTTCGAACACCACATAAAAAGCAATTAAGTCGCGTAATAAGCGTTGATCATTTTCGGGTGTGCCGGTACGAAAATTAGGATCGGCTAAGCTTTGCGTAAAAGGAAGCGCCCATTCGGTTTTTTTAGCTACCGTAGGTAATTCGCGATACATATTAAAAAGGCGTGCTTCATCCATCCCTAAGCTTTCTATCACATATTGATAGGCGTGTGTATGCAGAGCCTCTTCAAAGGCTTGTCTTAATAAGTATTGTCGACATTCTGGATTGGTAATATGACGATAGACGGCTAAGACCAGATTATTTGCAACCAGGGAATCGGCGGTTGAAAAAAAACCTAAGCTGCGTTCTATGATCAAACGTTCATCTTCACTTAATGCTTTTGGATCACGCCATAGCGCAATGTCTGCCGACATGTTAACTTCTTGTGGCATCCAATGATTAGCGCAGGCCGCTAAGTATTTTTCCCAGGCCCATTTATATTTAAATGGGACTAGTTGATTGAGATCGGCGCGACAATTGATGATCTTCTTGTCGTCGACTTGTACGCGCGCTGCGCCTATTTCTAGTGTTTCTAAGCCGGTAAAACCACCGGTGGCTTGTTCAGTATTCATCGTTTAGGATCCCCAGCTTTGTTTATGAAGCCATAGTTTTATTGACATGATTCGCAACCCGGGTCAAGTATCGAACAAGCAGGACCGGTTGTGTTATCCATTTGTACTGAGTTTAAGTGACTTTTGTCTAAGGTTGCTTTTTCAGTATGTGTAGCACCCATTGTCCGTAAATAGTAACTTGTTTTTAATCCTTTCAGCCAAATTCGCTTATAAAGTTCATCGAGTTTTTTACCAGACGCTTGCGCCATATAAAGATTTAACGATTGACTTTGATCAATCCATTTTTGGCGGCGCGATCCGGCTTCAACCAGCCAATGTGTAGGAACTTCAAAGGCAGTGGCATACAGTTGTTTTAAGCTATCAGGAACACGTTCAATTTTTTGCAAACTACCGTCATAATATTTAAGGTCATTCAGCATCACGGCATCCCATAATCCGAGTAATTTCAAATCTTTGACTAAATAGGGATTGATCACAGTGAATTCACCGGACATATTGGATTTTACAAAAAGGTTTTGATAGGTCGGCTCTATCGATTGCGAAACGCCACAGATATTGGAAATAGTAGCTGTTGGTGCAATGGCCATACAATTCGAGTTACGCATACCTTCTTTCATTACTTTTTTTCGTAATGTGTCCCAATCTAAATGAGCAGTTTGATCTTGGTCTAAGAATTCACCACGGGTTTTTTGTAACAGTGCAATGGAATCTAAGGGTAAAATTCCTTGGCTCCATAAAGATCCGTTAAAGCTTTCATACGAACCTCGTTCTTTGGCTAAATCGCTGGAAGCTTCTATGGCGTAATAACTAATCGATTCCATAGAATGATCCGCAAAAGTAATTGCGGCTTCTGAAGCATAAGGTAGTCGTAATTGATATAAGGCATCTTGGAAACCCATCAGACCTAAACCGATAGGACGATGCTTTAAGTTCGAGCGACGTGCTTGTGGCACGGTGTAATAATTGATATCAATGACATTATCTAACATGCGAATGGCAGTGCGGATAGTACGGCGCAATTTCGCTTGATCGATTTCTCCTGATTCTGTCAGATGCTGAGGCAAGTTAATACTTCCCAAATTACAGACGGCTATTTCATCAATGGAAGTATTGAGTGTAATTTCAGTGCATAAATTGGAGCTATGAATGGTTCCCACATGTTGTTGCGGCGAACGTAAATTGCAAGGATCCTTAAATGTGATCCAAGGATGCCCAGTTTCAAATAATAAACTTAGCATTTTTCGCCATAGATTGGCTGCTGGAATAGTCTTGAAATTTTTAATTTCACCGCGCGCAGCTTTGGCTTCATAGGCTTGATATTTTTCTTCAAATTCCAAACCAAACGCATCATGTAAATCAGGTGTTTCATCGGGTGAGAATAAAGTCCAGTTTTTTCCTTGCATGAGTCGTTTCATGAATAGATCAGGTACCCAATTTGCGGTATTCATATCATGCGTGCGACGCCGGTCGTCACCGGTATTTTTTCGTAATTCTAAAAATTCTTCGATATCTAAATGCCATGTTTCTAAGTACGCGCAGACAGCGCCTTTACGTTTACCACCTTGATTGACGGCTACAGCAGAAGCGTTGGCTACGTTTAAAAAAGGTACGACACCTAGTGACTTGCCATTAGTACCTTTAATTCGCGCGCCCAGCGCTCGAACTGAAGTCCAGTCGTTACCTAAACCACCGGCAAATTTTGAAAGTAAGGCATTATCTTTTATGGCACTGTAAATTTGGTCGAGATCATCCGCTACCGTGGTTAAGAAACAACTTGAAAGTTGTGGTCGCAGAGTTCCAGCATTAAATAGAGTAGGCGTGGATGCCATATAGTCAAAAGATGAAAGTAGCTGATAAAACTCAATCGCTCGTTCTTCTTTGTTAGATTCTTGTTGTGCAAGTCCCATGGCAACACGCATAAAGAAAGCTTGGGGCAATTCAAATCGGATATCATCGGCGTGTAAAAAGTAGCGATCATATAAAGTTTGTAAACTTAGATAAGTAAATTTCTGATCGCGTTCAGGTAGTAAGGCCTTACTTAATTTTTCTAAATCAAAGCTTTGTAATTGTGGATCCAATAATTCTAAGTCGACACCGCGTTTGATATAGTGTTGGAAGTAGTGATGGTATACGCCATGGTCACTGGTGTGCGTCGTCGTAGGCAATTCAAGAAAGTTTAATGCTTCTGTATATAAGGTGCGTAATAAGAAACGCGCAGTTGCGTAAGTATAATTAGGATCCTGTTCAACCAGAGAGCGTGCACTGATAATGAGTGCTTTATCAATTTCTGCGACAGGCATGCCGTCATATAGATTACGTAAGGTTTCTTGTAAAATGAGTTCGTGTTTTACTTCGCTTAAATCTTTACAGGTCTCCGTGATCAACAGGCTCAGTTGTATGAGATCGAGTGGACGTTGGCTACCATCGGCTAAGGTTATTTGTAATTGAATCTCAGAGTGTGATTTCGTTTCTGCGCGCATTTTTCGTCGTTCTTCACGATAAAGCACATAGGCGCGCGCAACTTGGTGAGCTTCTACACGCATTAAAGCTAACTCAACTTGATCTTGTATGGCTTCAATAGGCAATGTTCCACCGTTGGGGTGGCGTTGTTGTATGATGTTGGTGACTTGTTGTGTGAGTTGCGATACTCGTTCATGAATACGTGTAGACAATGCTGCTTGTCCACCTTCTACAGCGAGAAAAGCTTTAGTAATTGCAATCCTAATCTTACTTGGATCGTAATTAACAAGTTTCCCATTACGTTTTATAACTTGTAACGTGCAGATGGGTTTATTCTCTTGTTCTGCTTCCGCTTCAGGTAGTAGAATCTCGGCGCTGTTAAGCAGAAGAGAAGAAGTCATTAGTTCGGATGAAAGTCCGCTCATGGATGCTCCTTAAAAAAGGTTGTGAGGAATTATGTCTATGGAAATGATATAACACAATATCATGTGGTTTCTATACTATGCAACCACTATATGAAGTGAAGAAGACTTTAGTAAGCTGTGAATAAGTTGGGTAAAACATGTTAACGGCATGACTTGTTTTTCATGTGGCAGACCGTCGGAGTTGGTCTTATGCATCGGTGCTTAAATTTTTTGTGTGATGGACGTATTTGGTCGATTTTGTAGGTAACAGAGGTGATATGCAACAAATTTCTTTTGCAGAGGTTTCAAAAAGTATTTTTCGTGCCTACGATATTCGAGGCATCGTAGGTGAGACGATAACGCCCGAGCTCATCTATACATTGGGGAAAGCGATAGCTAGTGCCGCCCAAGAGCAAGGCGAAAAAACCATTATCACTGCGCGTGACGGACGCTTGTCAGGACCTGTTTTGATGCAGGCCTTACAGCAGGGATTGCGTGAAAGTGGCTGCGACGTGATAGATATTGGACAAGTGCCTAGTCCAGTGCTTTATTTCGCAACCCGTTCTTTAGATTATCGTTCAGGGGTGATGTTAACGGCGAGTCATAATCCGTCGAATTATAATGGCCTAAAAATTGTTTTAGCTGGAAAAAGTTTATCCGAAGGCACTATCGAGGAACTTTATTTTCGTATCCAAGCCGGTGGTTTTAATTCAGGAAAAGGTAGTTATCAGCAAATATCGGTTACCGAAGCTTATCTCAATCGTATTACTCAAGATATTTCTTTAGCGCGACCTTTACGTGTCGTGCTGGATTGTGGAAATGGTGTAGCCGGTGTAGTTGCTCCCGAATTATTGCGTCGTTTAGGTTGTGAAGTGATTGAGTTATTTTGTGATGTGGATGGCCATTTCCCCAATCATCACCCTGATCCCAGCGTGCCAGAGAATTTAAAGGATTTAATTGCCAGTGTGAAACAACATAAGGCAGATATTGGACTGGCCTTAGATGGTGATGGCGATAGACTGGGAGTGGTCACCAATCGGGGTGAAATTATTTGGCCTGATAGACAATTAATGTTGTATGCGATGGACGTCTTATCACGCAATCCAGGCGCGCTCATTATTTATGACATCAAATCAACGGCTCATTTGGCAAAGCTCATTGCAGAAAATGGTGGTCAATCTTTAATGTGGAAGACAGGACATTCGATTATGAAATCCAAATTAGAAGAAACCGGTGCATTATTGGCGGGTGAAATGAGTGGTCACATCTTTTTTAAAGAACGTTGGTATGGTTTTGACGATGGCTTATATACCGCCGCTCGTTTATTAGAAATTGTCGCTAAAAGTAAAAAAAATGTGAGTGATTTATTTGCTGAATTGCCGAACAGCATTAATACACCTGAGTTAAAATTACCTATCGCTGAAGATAAAAAATTTGCATTTATTCAGGCCTTTCAAGCACATGTAGATTTTCCGGATGCGAAATTGAGTAAAATAGATGGTGTCCGGGCCGAGTTTAATGATGGTTGGGGTTTAGTGCGCGCATCGAATACCAGCCCTTATTTAATTTTGCGCTTTGAAGCAGATAATTTACCTGCCTTAAAGCGTATCCAAACTCTCTTTGGGAATGCCTTGTTAGCGATGGATCCCGATCTCAAATTACCTTTCTAATATGCGTATTATAACTTTAAATGTGAATGGCATTCGTTCTGCCGCACGGAAAGGCTTTTTTGTATGGTTGAAACTACAAAATGCAGATATTGTTTGCTTGCAGGAAACCAAAGCACAAGAGAATCAATTGGATGCGTCACATTATCTTGAAGACTATCTGGCGTATTTTTTTGATGCTGAAAAAAAAGGTTACAGTGGTGTGGCGATCTATAGCCGTATTAAGCCGGATTCAATTACTGCCGGATTAGGTTGGGAATGCGCGGATAAAGAAGGGCGTTATCTTCAGCTCAATTTTCCTGGATTAAGCGTTGCTTCTTTATATATGCCATCAGGTAGTAGTGGCGAGTTACGTCAACAGCAAAAATTTCAATTTCTGGATCACTACCTACCCATTTTGAAAAAACAACGCCAGCAAAAACAAGATTTTATTATTTGTGGAGATTGGAATATTGCACATAAACCCATCGATTTAAAAAATTGGCGTAGCAATCAAAAAAATTCTGGTTTTTTACCGGAAGAACGTGCTTGGTTGGATCAGGTATTAGGGCCTATCGGCTATGTGGATGCTTTCCGAGAAATGAATCAACAAGCGGAACAATATACCTGGTGGTCAAATCGGGGTCGCGCTTGGGATAATAATGTTGGATGGAGGATTGATTATCAAATAATTACTCCTGGGTTAAAGGATAAAATTAAATCGGTTGCGATCTATAAAGATCAACGTTTTTCGGATCATGCCCCCTTAACTATCGATTATAAACTTTAGAGGTGGTTGAAAGAATGTCTGGAATTTCAGGTGTTGGACGGCCAAAAAACCAAGGCATACAGGATGAAGATTTGCTTTTTAAGTATAAGTTTTCATCGACGTTGATTAATTTTTCTTGGTCGCTATTAAAGTTTTCATTGAGGTGAAAAGTTTTTTTTAGCTCTTGAGTAAGCATTTTTACGATAGTAGGTAATCTCGCGATATTTTTTTTCAGTTGCTTGTTTGCATTTTCCAATAAAGGTTTAGAAGGTTGTGGAGGATCTATTTTTTCTGGCAAAAAAGCTAAACCATTGGTTTGATCTTTGGGTAATAAATAATGCCAATGAGAGCTAATGTTGAGCAATGTAAATAAGGACTTAGATTTGTCTAATGGAGTTTGTGCCCAATAATAACTCTGAAGATTCGGATTATAGGCGATTAAGTTTATTTCTATTTGAAAATATTTTGCTAAAGAAATAAGAATTTCAAATCCTACATCATTTCCATCTTTATTTAATTTTTTATCTTCTGTTTCAAGATCGGTTAATTGAGTTTCTTGACTTAAAAGCTCAAGATAACCCTCATATCCGATTTTACGTAAGGAATTGGAAAGTAATGCGGTCAAATTAATAAGACCTTGACGTGAGGTGTGTTGAAGTAGAAAAGTTTTAAATTGATTAAAATTTAAGGAAGGATTTTTTAATAATTTTTTGAGAGGGCAGGAAGCTAGATTGTTTAATACTTTTTTCCTAAAATCTTCGAATAAATGTTTATCTAAAGTTAGTTGATCTCGAGTAATCGCATCAATTAAGCCACAAGCAAAGGCATAAAGTCCGCAATTTCCATCGGCAACGGGCGATATTAGCCAATAAAATTTATAATCGATAGCGCAATAAAGCTCTTTTTTATAGTCGTTATCCGTAAGACTCAACATGGCAAACCCAATAGAATTTATTATAGTTTCTGTATCCTTAGGGCTGGAATAATATTTTATTTTATTAAATTTAACAATGTTTGCAATGCAAATTCTACTGCGGCATAACGAATAATTAATCGATCATCGGTATAATGCTGGCATTCAGTTTTACTGAAAGCATTTTTACTCACCCAAGCTGTCCATATCGTACCTACCGGCAATTGTTCTGTGCCACCGTCAGGCCCTGCGATGCCGGTAATGGCTATGCTGACGCTGGCAGGACTTTTGTTTAAGGCACCCATAGCCATCGCGAGTACGACTTCTTCGCTCACAGGTCCATATTGCTTTAAGAGTGATTCGTCTATCCCTAGCATCTGTTGTTTAGACAAATTAGAGTAAGTAATGAATCCACGTTCAAACCACATTGAAGCACCTGGGATGCTGGTAAGCGTTTGTGCTAATTGTCCTCCTGTACAAGATTCAGCGGTTACTAGTTGCAACTCCTGTTGTTTGAGTTTATTGCCTAACTTTTTAGCATCGCAATGCACTTGGGATAATGGGTGACTCATTAGTTGCTTAGCTTCCTATAATGGCTTCCTATTTAAGAGTATAATGGCTGGTGTAAAAAAATGTTATTGTAAACCTATGGCTTTTACGGCAACATAGCGGTAATTAATGCACGCGAGAGTTAAGCTTAGGTAAATTATGGCCAAAGAAGATCAGATAGTGATGGAAGGTACAGTCATTGAGACTTTACCTAATACCTTATTTAAGGTGGAATTAGAAAATGGGCATGTTATTAATGCCCATATTTCTGGACGTATGCGAAAAAGTTATATCCGAGTCCTTACTGGCGATAAGGTGAAAGTTGAAATGACACCCTATGATCTGAGCAAGGGTCGTATCATATTTCGCGGCAAAGGATCCGAGCCAGATAAATCTAAGTCTAGCTAATAGGTGCTTGAGAGAGATTTTTATTTTGTTCTTCAGGGGGGATAATAATTCCCCTTTTTTCAGAAATAATTAATTGTAATTCGCCGTTGTTACAGGTTAATGTTAAATGGCCGCCATGGACTAAACGTCCAAAGAGTAATTCGTCAGCAATCGGTTTTTTAATTCGTTCTTGTATGAGACGCATCATGGGACGTGCTCCCATGCTTCTATCATAACCATTTTTAGCTAACCAGACACGGGCGGGTTTTTCTACCTGCATGCTAACATGTTTCTTTTCGAGTTGTGCTTCTAACTCGAGTAAGTATTTATCAACCACCTGAGAGACGATGTTTGCATTTAAATAATTAAAGTAGATAGTTGCATCCAGGCGATTGCGAAATTCAGGAGAAAATACGCGCTTGATGGCTTCTGAATTTTCAGCATGATTCAAGCTAGGTGTGAAACCTATCTCTTGACGACTAAATTGCTCTGCTCCTGCATTACTGGTCATTACCAAAATAATATGACTAAAATCAGTTTTTCGACCATTGGTATCGGTTAAGTTGCCGTTATCCATCACTTGCAATAAAAGATTAAAAATATCGGGATGAGCTTTTTCAATTTCATCCAACAATAAAACAGCGTGTGGATGTTTAGTTACCGCTTCGGTCAATAAACCACCTTGATCATAACCAATATACCCCGGAGGAGCCCCTATTAGACGAGACACGCTATGTCTTTCCATATATTCAGACATATCGAATCGTAGTAATTCGATACCCATTAGTTCTGCGAGTTGACGTGTAACCTCCGTTTTACCCACGCCCGTTGGACCGGCAAAAAGAAAAGATCCTATGGTTTTATTGGTTTCTCTTAAACCAGAACGCGTTAATTTCATCGCAGCACAGAGATTTTCGATAGCTATATCTTGGCCGAATACACGTGCTTTTAGTTTTGTTTCTAAGTGACGTAAACGACTCTTATCTGAAGCAGAAACATTTCGCGTGGGAATGCGTACCATCTTAGCGACTATCGCTTCGATTTCATGGATACCGATGATGTGTTTTCTTTTATGACTAGGTCGTAAAGCTTGATAAGCTCCAGCTTCATCAACAATATCAATCGCTTTGTCCGGTAAGAATCGATCGGGTAAATAACGCGCGGCAAGTTCTACACTCGCACGTAGGGCGGTCATACGATATTTGACGTGATGATGTTCTTCCAGTCTATCGCGCAATCCGCGTAAAATTGCAATGGTTTCTTCCAAATTAGGTTCAGGGACATCGATTTTTTGGAAACGTCTGGCTAAAGCCCGGTCTTTTTCAAAAATGCTACGATACTCTTGGTAAGTGGTAGCACCGATGCATTTTAATTCACCGGTCGTAAGTAACGGCTTAATTAAATTAGAGGCGTCCATGACACCACCCGAGGCAGCCCCAGCACCAATGACGACATGGATCTCATCAATAAAAAGTACTGATTGAGGTTCTTGTTTCAGTTGTGCTAATAAAGCCTTGAATCTTTTTTCAAAATCGCCTCGATATTTGGTTCCAGCTAATAAACTACCTAGGTCTAAAGAATAAATAGTGCTGTTAGCGAGCACAGAGGGAACCTTTTTTTCAATAATTGCTTTAGCCAGCCCTTCCACAATCGCAGTCTTACCAACGCCGGCTTCGCCGACTAATAAAGGATTATTTTTACGACGGCGACAAAGAATTTGAATCACACGTGCTAATTCTTCTTCACGTCCAATTAAAGGATCAATTTTTCCAAGACGTGCTTTGCCATTTAAATTAATCGCATAAAGTTCTAATGGACTATTTCCAGGACCTTCTATAGTGACTTCTTCTTCAGTCACAAACTGATTTAATTTAGGCTCCAAATTATCTTGTAATTTAGGTAGCCCTTGAGAAATGTAATTCGATACATCTGAGCGCGTCACATTTTCTCGACGCAAAAAATAAATGGCTTGGCTATCTTGTTCACCGAAGATAGCAGCTAAAATATTAACGCCATGTACTTGGGTTTTTCCGCTGGACTGTACTTGAAAAATAGCCCGTTGCAAAACTCGTTGAAAACCTAATGTGGGTTGTATATCGAGATTAGGGTCGGCAGAAGGAAACAAAGGCGTTGTTGCTGCAATAAAATTACTAATCTCATTCTTAAGTCGATTTAAATTCGCTCCGCACGCTTTTAAGGCGGAAACGGCAGAAGGTTCATCTAAAAGCGCCAACAATAGATGTTCAACCGTTAAATATTCATAACGTTTTTCACGGGCTTGTTTAAATATCGAATTTAAACTAACTTCAAGCTCTTTGCTAAACATGGTAGCCCTCCTTTTCGAATCGTATAAAATCCGTGACTTCTCGCATGAAGGCGAGTTTCACTGTTGTTATACAAGCTGGGTAGTCCATGTTGAAAAAATTATTTCCCTTTATTTTTAAGCCTAGTCGAAATTTAAGGATTTGCGAGTTTGCGTAATTTTAAGCCTTCTAAATGCAGGGGAAGGGGACGAGCGTATTTTTTCGATACTATACTAGGGTTTTTTCAGGTGTGTAAAAGCGCTAAGACGGGCGATTTTAAGAGGAAAATTTCAATTTTCCTCTTAACTTATCAAAAGATTATAAAATGGTTATTTTTATGATGCAGTGGCTGAAGCAAGTGTGTGTTTATTGCACATATGATCGACGATCGATTGAGCAAAATCAGAGCAACTTACTTCTTTAGCATCGCTCATTAAACGAGCAAAGTCATAAGTCACGGTTTTGGCTAGGATGGCACCTTCCATACCGGTTAGGATGTGATCAGCTGCTTCATTCCAACCTAAATACCGTAACATCATTTCCGCGGATAGAATTAACGATCCAGGATTGACCTTATTTTGTCCGGCATACTTAGGCGCTGTACCATGGGTTGCTTCAAACATAGCCACTTTGTCACTCAGATTTGCACCAGGAGCAATGCCGATGCCGCCGACCTGTGCGGCTAAAGCATCTGAAATATAATCGCCATTTAGGTTTAACGTGGCTATCACACTATATTCGGCGGGGCGTAGTAAAATTTGTTGCAAAAAGGCATCGGCAATAAAATCCTTAATAATGATTTCTTTGGCTGTATTCGGATTTTTTAAACGCATCCATGGCCCCCCATCGAGTAGCTCTGCACCAAATTGTTCTTTAGCTACAGCATAACCCCAATCTTTAAAAGCGCCTTCGGTGAATTTCATGATATTGCCTTTGTGTACCAAGGTTACCGAAGGCAGATCTTGGTCTATGGCATATTGAATCGCGCGTTTGACTAAACGCTGAGTGCCTTCTTTTGATACAGGCTTAATACCGATGCCGCAGTGTTCAGGGAAACGAATCTTTTTAACACCCATGTCATGTTGTAAGAAAGCGATCAACTTTTTGGCTTCCTTACTGTCGGCTTCCCATTCTATGCCCGCATAAATATCCTCAGAGTTTTCGCGAAAAATGACCATATTGGTTTTTTCGGGTTCACGAACTGGGCTGGGCACGCCTTTAAAATAACGCACTGGACGTAAGCAAACATATAAATCCAGCTGTTGGCGCAATGCCACATTTAAGGAGCGAATACCTCCACCAACCGGCGTGGTGAGTGGACCTTTGATAGAAACAGCGTAGTCACGTACTGCGGCGAGCGTTTCTTCGGGTAGCCAGACATCCGATCCATATACCTGTGTGGCTTTTTCTCCGGCATAGATTTCCATCCAAGCAATGTTACGTTTATCGCCATAAGCCTTGCTGATAGCCGCATCGACCACAAGTCGCATCGCAGGCGTGATATCAACACCGATACCATCACCTTCAATAAAAGGGATGATCGGTTGATTGGGCACATTTAAAGAATGATCTGGATTAACCGATATTTTTTCGCCGGCACTTGGAATCTGAATATGCTGGTAAGACATGCGCTCTCTCCGCTTTTTTTTGGGTTGAAAAATTTCGATCCCAATTTTACAGGATTTTATTTACTTGAGCGAGTTTAGGGTTAAGGCAAATTTTTCCTAGATTTTGATTGTTTATATGGGTGTCAGCAAAAACATCTTTAAAAAATTTACAAGCTAATCTAGCAGAATAATTAAAAGTCACTAATTTTGCCTTAAGAAAGCAAAAGAATATGGATGCCATCAATGATCAGAAATAATCCTAGGTTTCAGCTTAGATTTGTGAATTTTTAGCAAGTTATTGAATCATTCGATTCGCTTAATTAGCTTGCAAGAGTATATACTTTAATTTTAATGAATTGATGAGCAAGAAATGATAGGTGATTTTTCTTTAGGCCAAAAAATAATACTCTGGGTGATACCTTTATTATTTGCTATTACCGTCCATGAAACGGCACATGGCTGGGTCGCCTCAAAATGCGGCGATCCAACGGCTAAATTATTGGGTCGCCTAACCTTGAACCCATTGAAGCATATTGACCCTATTGGCACCATTATTGTACCCGCTATCCTTTTTTTCCTAGGCGGTTTTATTTTTGGCTGGGCAAAGCCGGTACCGGTTACTTGGCAAAACCTTAAAAATCCTAGACGTGATATGGCTTTAGTCGCAGCCGCAGGTCCCATGGCGAACCTCGCGATGGCTTTTTTGTGGGTGGGGATCGCAAAAATAGCGATGGGGTTCAGTAACGCCCCGATTATTTATATGGCCGAGACTGGAGTCATGATTAATTTAGTACTAATGCTATTAAACCTAATTCCGATTCCGCCCCTTGATGGGAGTCGCGTGGTGGCTAGTTTTTTGTCGCCGGCGATGGCGTATCAGTTTAATAAATTAGAGGTGTATGGTTTTCTTATTTTAGTGCTGCTATTAGCCAGTGGCCTATTGGCCAGAATTTTAGGTCCGCTATTACAAGGACTCATATTGGTTTTTTTTAGATTTTTTGGCCTATAACGATTACACTGGCGCTATGACTGAAATCAACCTTGCTACGACCATAGCCGATGCGCCTATTGCCACGATACGTGGTCAACCCATGGTTCAGTTGCCGAGTGATCTTTATATTCCTCCTCAGGCCTTAGAAGTACTATTGGAGGCATTTACAGGACCTTTAGATCTACTACTCTACCTGATAAAAAAGCAAAATTTTGATATTTTGGATATTCCTGTTGCTGAAATAACCCGCCAATATATGCAATATATTGAGTTGATGCAGGTATTGGAAATTGAATTGGCTGCCGAATATTTGGTTATGGCGGCCATATTAACCGAAATTAAATCACGTTTACTTTTACCTAAGCCCGCTGAAGTACAAACCAGTGATGAAATGGATCCACGTGCGGAATTAATCCGTCGTTTACAGGAGTATGAAAGGACGAAGCAAGCCGCGCAGACTTTAGAGCAATTGCCGCGTTTAGGACGTGATGTTTTTTTAGCGATGGCGGAAGCCGGTCTACCGTCTGTTTCAACAGAAAATCCCAGACAACTTCCGCCTTTGGTTTTAGAGGAGTTAGTGGAAGCTTTTCAAGCGGTTTTATCCAGAGCTGCTTTAAGAACGCATCATGCCATTGCCGAAGAACCGTTGTCGATTAAGGATCGGATGTCGCAAATTATGCAGAGAATGACGGCACAATCCCAGCTAAAATTTACTGAGTTATTTAAGCTCGATGAAGGTCGTATGGGCGTGGTAGTGACTTTTATGGCTTTATTAGAATTGTGGCGTCAATCTTTAATTGAGCTTTCGCAAGCCAAGCCTTTTGGAGAGATCGAAGTGCGGGGAGTCTAATGTTTCAAGATAAAACAATTATAATAACCGGTGGATCATCAGGAATTGGCGCTGCAACAGTCGCGTTATTTAGTGTTGCAGGAGCAACCGTTTACATACTCGATAAAAAAAGATTGGCAGATATCCCATCTCAGTCGATTTATTATTTGGAGTGTGATGTTTCGAATGCTGATCAAGTTAAATCAGCTATCCATACCATTCTTCAGAAAAATCCGATGATTGATTATCTTTTTTGTAATGCGGGTATACACTTATTTGCTAATATCGAAGAAAGTTCTAATGAAGCTATGCAAAAAGTTTTTGCAACCAATTTATTGGGTACGATTTATTGTTTGCAGCAAGTGTTGCCGATTATGAAGCAACAAGGTTTCGGTTCGATTGTTTTGATGGCTTCGGACCAAGCCTTTATTGCCAAAGAACAATGCGCGATTTATGGCGCGAGTAAAGCGGCTATTGCACAATTAGCTAAAAGTACTGCATTAGATTATGCCCAATATGGAATCCGAGTTAATTGTGTTTGTCCCGGTACTATCGATACACCGATGTATCAAGCTGTTTTAGAACAATTTCAGCAAAAAACCGGTTTAACGGTTTCTTCTATTCAAGCGCAGGTTGCTGAAAAATTGCCGCTGAAGCGGGTGGGAAAACCTGAGGAAGTGGCTCAGCTGGTCAGCTTTTTATGTAGTGATGCCGCTTCCTTCATGACGGGTGCATTGGTCAATATCGATGGTGGTTATACCATACAATAAATATAAAGTATTTTTCGTCATTGCGAGCACCATAGGTGCGTGGCAATCCATGGATGGCCACGGCCTCACTGACGTTTGGCCTCGCCATGACGGACTTACTCCACTAATTAGCGATCTGTGCGACTGCCGATTCGAGTAATCGGCCTAGATTTTCGCTCGCTTTCGCGGCAAAATGTACGGTTCCTTCATGTGTAATCGGTTCATCACTGAGTCCAGCCGCTAGATTAGTTACTACAGAAATGACAGCGACTTTTAAACCACAATGTCTAGCCACTATCACTTCAGGAACAGTCGACATCCCTACTACATCAGCACCTAATTGTCGAAAAGCACGGATTTCTGCGGGGGTTTCAAAATTGGGTCCTAAAATACTAATGTAAATTCCTTCAATTAACGGAATAGAAAGTTTTTTTGCGGTTTGTTGAAGGGTATGTCGGATGTCTTTATCGTAAGCTTCATCCATAGCGAAAAAACGTGGTCCAAATTCTTCATCATTAGGCCCAGCAAGAGGATTCATTGGATGAAAATTAATATGGTCCGAAATTAAAACCAGTTGACCTAATTCCACATTTTTATGTAAAGATCCTACCGCATTTGTCATTAGCAAAGTTTGACAGCCCAAGCTTTTTAAGGTGCGGATAAATATTTTAAAATCTTTGCCTTGCATTCCTTCATAGGGATGCACGCGCCCCTGGCAACATACAATAGGTATTTTATTAAGATAACCGAGTATCATTTGCCCAGGGTGTCCAGGCACGCTACTCATCGGAAAACCAGGGAGTTCATAATAAGGTATCGAGATACTATCTGTAATTTTATTAGCAATAGCTGCTAAACCGGATCCTAAAATAATGCCAATCTTGGGCTGGAAGTCAGGTCGGCGCTCTAAAATAGATAGTGCTAGTTGTTGTGGGGAAATATAAGCTGTCATACATCACCTTTTTAGTGAGATAAATCGTTTGTGTGATTTTAAAGAGGGTCACTATATCCTGGAGGAGGTGCGCTCGCTACTTCATCCGATCCAAATAAAAATTTTTCCATTTCTTTTTTCAAGAATTCACGCGCTTGCGGTTCAAATGTGCTTAAGCGGTATTCGTTAATGAGCATAGTCTGATGGTTTACCCATTGCTGCCAAGCAGGCTTACTAATGGATTGATAGATACGTTGACCTAATTCTCCGGGATAGGGGAGATAGTCAAGTCCTTCTGCTTGGGTGTGTAGTTTAATGCAATAAATAGTTCTACTCATAAGGTACTCTTCGCACTTGAATTTTTGACTGTGTTGCCGCTCAATTCGCAATCCTCATGTATTTGAATACACTCCGGTTGCTCATTTTCACGGCGCCTTGCCAAAAATCCAATTGCTGTGAGTATAATTCGCATTAATAACGGTAATAATCAGATTTAAAAGGGCCTTGAGGTTTTACGCCAATGTAATCGGCTTGTTCGGAAGTCAGTTCTGTTAATTTAGCGCCCACTTTCTCTAAATGTAAACGAGCCACTTGCTCGTCCAGCTCTTTAGGCAGCATATAAACTTTACCTTTTTCATAACGATCATTATATTTCCATAATTCAATCTGCGCTAAAACTTGATTGGTAAATGAATTAGACATCACAAAGCTTGGATGTCCTGTCGCACAGCCTAGATTAACTAAACGACCCTCAGCTAATAGTAGCAAACGTTTTTTATTGGGAAAATTTATCTGATCAACTTGTGGCTTAATATTCAACCAATTGAATTGGCGTAATCCGGCTACATCTATCTCAGAGTCAAAATGACCAATATTACAAACAATAGCCAGATCTTTCATCTGCTGCATATGAGATAAGGTAATCACATCTTTATTTCCGGTGGCAGTTACAAATATGTCACCTAGTTTTGCTACATCATCCATGGTTACAACACGATAACCTTCCATGGCGGCTTGTAATGCGCAAATAGGATCAATTTCGGTAATCCAAACAGTCGCGCCATAGGAGCGCAGACTCTGAGCACATCCTTTTCCTACATCACCATAACCACACACCACAGCAATTTTCCCGGCGATCATAACGTCGGTCGCGCGTTTTAATGCATCAATTAAAGATTCTCTGCAACCATAGAGATTATCAAATTTAGATTTTGTTACCGAATCATTCACATTTATCGCTGGAACTAATAATGTTTTTTCTTTCTGCATTTGATAAAGTCTATGCACACCGGTCGTAGTTTCTTCGGATACGCCTTTAATAGCTTGCAAGAGTTTAGGATGTTTTTCATGTAGTAATAAAGTAAGGTCGCCACCGTCGTCTAATAATAAATTTGGTGTCCAATCATCGGGCCCTATTAAAGTTTGCTCAATACACCACCAAAATTCTTCTTCGGTTTCTCCTTTCCAAGCAAAAACTGGAATATTTCGAGCTGCCATAGCCGCTGCCGCGTGGTCCTGAGTAGAAAAAATATTACAAGACGACCAACGCACTTCTGCGCCCAAATCAAGCAATGTTTCAATTAACACGGCTGTTTGTATGGTCATATGTAAACAACCGGCAATGCGCGCACCTTTTAAAGGTTTTTCGTAACCGTATTTTTTGCGTAAAGCCATTAAACCAGGCATTTCTGTCTCAGCAATGGTGGTTTCTCGTCGTCCCCATTCTGCTAAACTCAAATCAGCAACTTTATAGTCAGCAACATTAGCCTTTAACTTTTCTATGATCATAAATACCTTTCTCAATAACTTATATAATTAGTAATTTTTCTAAATACCATTCTTATTTAGAATTCCGTTACTTGTTTGATTTCATGGTTCAATAAGTCTGCGCGTAATAATTCCTTTTTATCGGTTTTCTCCCAGGGAAAATCTTCGTTTTCACGGCCAAAATGACCATAGGCTGCAGTGGGTTTATAAATAGGTCTTAATAAATCAAGCATTTCAATTAAACCTCGCGGTCTTAAATCAAAATGCTGTTGTATTAACTCAATGATACGCTGGTCAGGTAATTTAGCTGTGCCAAATGTATTGATATTTATGGACGTGGGCTCTGCAATACCGATAGCATAAGAGACTTGTATTTCGCAGCGATCGGCTAAACCTGCAGCAACAATATTTTTTGCAACATATCGCGCAGCATAGGCGGCTGAACGATCAACTTTACTGGGATCCTTACCGGAAAAACAACCTCCACCATGACGTGCCATACCGCCATAAGTGTCCACGATAATTTTACGTCCTGTTAAGCCAGTATCACCTAAGGGTCCACCAATAACGAAACGACCGGTAGGATTTATATAATATTTTGTGGTTTTTGTTAGCCATGCTGCTGGAAAGATAGGCTTGATAATTTCTTCCATGACGGCTTCTTTGAGATCGTCATAAGCAATATCAGGAGCATGTTGAGTAGAAAGCACGATTGCTTCCACGCCAATAGGTTTACCATTTTGATAACGTAAACTTACCTGGCTTTTAGCATCAGGCCGCAACCAACTCAGGCTGTTATTTTTACGTAATTTCGCCTGGCGTTCCATCAAGCGATGCGCGTAGGTAATAGGCGCAGGCATCAGCACGTCGGTCTCATTACTAGCATAACCAAACATTAAGCCTTGGTCACCTGCACCTTGTTCAGGTTTATTGAGCCTATCAACTCCTTGGGCAATATCAGGTGATTGTTTACCAATAGCGGTCATAACAGCACAGGATTCCCAGTCGAATCCCATCGATGAGCTATTGTAGCCAATCTCTTTTACAGATTCTCTAACGATTTGTTCTACATCAACCCAAGCCGTGGTGGTTACCTCACCTGCCACTAACACCATACCAGTCTTAACTAATGCTTCACAGGCAACTCGGGCATTTTTATCCTGAAGTAAAATTGCGTCTAAAACTGCATCTGAAATTTGATCGGCAATCTTATCTGGATGTCCTTCTGATACCGATTCGGAAGTAAATGTCGTGTAATTATCCATTTTTTTTCTCGAACTTAAAAAGAGAAATATGATTAAAAACTGAGCTTTAAAACTAAAAAGAAGTATATACTAGCGAATCTTTTTTAAAATAGCCAATTAAGATATCGACGGTATAAATTTAGCACCGCTCAACACTAAGAACGTGGCTCGCGCATTAGAAATGTAGCGATAAAAGCAACACAAAATCCTATCGGTATAATAAGTAAGGCACGATGATAATCACTTGGAGAGTAGATTCTAATTTGATTTAATACCGTTCCTTGAAAATTAGCATCCATCAGCCAGCCAAATAAAGGCTGAAATACCGCATAACCCCCTATCGCCATGAAGGAAACGACACTCACTGAAGTTGCAGTCAGACTCCTTGGATTACTGGCTGCAACTAAGGGGTAACTCAAAACCTGACTACTGGTAAAAAACCCTAAAGCAAAAAACAATAAAGCGATGGTTACTATAGAAAACCCCGGTATACAGATAATTGTAATAACTAATAACTGGGAAATAATGACGCCTAACATCATGAGTTGTACACGCTTTTGAATTTTATCAGAAACCCATCCCACAACTGGACCCCCAATGATCGTCCCAATAAAAAGCAGGCTTGGTGCAAATGAAGCTTCTGTTGCAGAAAAATGATCCGCTTGCTGCAAAAATAAGCTTCCCCAAATAGCACCTAAAAGGGCAACAGGTAAATTGAGCAAAGAAACATAAAGCCCACATAAACTATTTTGTGGGTTTAAATAAGCGAGTCGCCAACTTTTTAAAAGTCCCAATTTAGAGAGTTCTTGATGCGAATTTTTTTGCTCCTGATGTGAATTAGCTGGGTAATCTTGAACAAAACTAAAAATTATTAAGAAAATAATGACGCCTAAACTTGCATCAAAAAATAAAGCGTGACGCCAATTTACTAATTCCACCAATAAAGTCAGCGGCGTTTGCGCTACCATACCACCCATCATAGCCATCGTGACGATTAAGCCACTGACTAACGCCATATTTTTTGCAGGAAACCAACGCGATGCGAGTCGAATACTACTTAGGAAACAAAAAGCGCTGCCAATACCACTCATAAAACGAAATACAGATGCCCATAGAAATGAACTTGTCATTGCGAAAGCAGCAATGCCCACAATGCAAAGAAACAAAGAGGAAAGAATAATTTTACGTGTGGAAAACCGGTCTAACAAAGCCCCCGCAATCGGTAAAAATAGTAAATTGGCGTAAAAGTAATAAGCTGATAGTTTACCCAACCCCGTTGCATTAAGAGAAAAAGCATGCATCAGATCTGCACTGATAGCATTGAACATATTCATTTGAATAAATTCATAGAAAAAAAACAGTGCTGCAGAAAAGCAAACTATCCACGGCAATTTTTTATCTGTTATAGAAACATTCTCATGAACAACTGAAGTCAGCATGGATTATTCTCGCGAATAAAAGGTTGGCAATAGGTTTCACGTAAGCAACATGCGGCGATTAAACTCACTATAAAAGCTATTGGCATAATAGCCATGCCATAACGATAATTACTGGCTGAATAGTAAGGTACGCCTTGTAAGAAGGTTTGATCCCAATGCAGATCAATTAACCATCCAAATAAAGGTTGGAACACAGCTCCACCACCCATAATTAGAATGGAAGCTAAGCTGGTCGATGTGCCTGTCAAATGCCTAGGATTACTTTCGGCAATCAACGGATAGCTAATAATTTGTGTACTCGTAAAAAAGCCTAATAATAAAAATAAGATGAGCAAGGTATAGAAATGTAATACGGGTATAAACATGATAGCCAGTAAAACCAGCAAAGAAAGCATTGCGCCAATAATCATCAATAATCTTCGTCTGCTAATAAAATCAGAGAGCCAACCTACTAAAGGTGAGCCTATAATAGTCCCTAAAAAAATCATCGTAGCGACCAATGAAGCTTGAGTTTTCTCGAGATGATGTACTTGGGTTAAATACAAGCTGCCCCATAACGCACCCAACAAAATAATCGGCAAGTTTAAAAGACAAGTATATACTCCAGCTAAGCCGTTCTGCTTATTTCGCAAAGATAAGCTTATACTTTTCATCACTGAAATAGGCTTAGTGGCTACTAAATCTTCACTCTTTTGAGATCGTTGGTGCTTTGGATAATCATGGACAAAGCAGTAAATCAATAGGGTAATCAATATCCCCAATGCGGCATTTATCATCACGGCGTTTCGCCATCCTAGCGCATGTACTACCAGCGCAAAGGGAGTCTGCGCCACTATACCCCCAGCCATGGCAATGGTAATGATAATACCGATGACCAAAGCTAAACGCTGTGAAGGAAACCAACGCGTTGCTAATTTAATACAACTCAAAAAGCAAAAAGCATTACCAATACCGGCTATGAAATGACTAAAAGCCGCTATTTCAAAGGATCGGCTGCAAGCAAACAGAATAGTGGAGAGGACGACCATAACCATCGCACTGAGTATAATAATACGTATAGAAAAACGATCGACTAGGATTCCAGCGAATAATAAAAAGATGACATCTGCATAGAAATAGGTCGCAGATAAGAAGCCTAGTTGCCCCGCATTGATGGAGAAATCATGCATTAACTCTTGACTAATCGAGTTAAACATCCCCATCTGGATGAATTCGTAAAAGAAGAAGAACGCGGCCGAAAGACAAACCAACCAGGGTTGTATCTTAGAAAAACTTAGATAATCACATGTTCGTTTTAAGCTAGTTTTGGCCATTAATGCCTCAAATAGAGAGTAGACTTATAAACTTCCGTCTTTTATTTTTAGGGACTATTTGGGAAGCGTAGTGTATAGCAAGCCAAGTCTATTGTCCAAACGAAATCGAGCATTGAAAGGGCGCTAAGTCAAATATTTATAAACCAGTATAACCGGACGAATAGGGCCGAATTTGATCAATCGAATTATTGCTACTAGCATGATAACTATTTATTTTTTCATTTTGGGGAACAAAAAATAAAGATGGACAGCTAGCACTTCTACAATCATTAGCTAAAATATCGCTTCGAGTAATTGGAATTAGCACATCACACGGAACTTCTTTTTTCGTCGTATTCGTCTTAAACACTTGAAGACAAGCATCATTAGCCTGATTTCTTCTATTTTCTAGTTCACGATCCGGGACAATTAGATTGCTAGCGAAAGAATTAATAAAACATGCCGCGACAGCAACTAAAGCAAGGATTGATGCTGCGCCTATAACTAATAGTGCATTCATCAATGCATTTATAGTAATGAAAATGATGAAAAGCGTTACAAGTAGTTTTAGTTTAAAGCTGGTTTTTTCTTGAGATGAGTTCCCCTCGACCTTTTCCTCGGCATTTTGTCGAGCAAAACAAAAATTAAATACCTTTCGTGCACTATTAGCTAAAAAGTTTCCGGCTAGATCACAAAGCTGGCTTACCATCATGAGAGTGAAGGGGATTTCTCCCAAAAACGAAGCCCAACCTATAAGAACAGCAGCCGGTCCGAAAAAAGGCATTAAAGTAGGAATTCCGGCAAAATATAAAGTATATAAGCCAACCATTGAAAGCCCACAAACCAGCAATTTGAGGCCAAGACCTAACCAACCAAGAAAAGATAAATTTTTCATATAATCAAAAGCTTGCTTGGCCAATTCAAGTAAAGGTTTCTGCAATAACCAAACAAAACCTTTAAACATCAGAATACTGAGTGCCATACCCAAACCTACCATTAAAGTACCTAGCAGGATGGGTAGAAAAGGAGTCGCGATCGAAAGTGCTAAGGCGGGAATAACTCCAGCAAGAATGCGTATGAAATTCCTCGCTGTAAAGGCTATCATGGAGACACCGACTGCAAATGAAACAACTGCAGCGGGTAAAAGCAAAATTTTCTTGAATCTGGATAATTGGACTCTTTTACCCTCTGGATTGATATATTCAGTGATCCCACCCATTTTAGCGGCAGAAAGCAAGATTTCAGGAATACTTTTATAAAGAAAGTAAAAGTTAACTCCGAAAACTGTCAAAGCTCCAATGGAGCTTAGGATAATGGCTGGGATTAAGGGCACCAGGAAGAAAGTAACAGGAGTCAAACCCATAAAAAGTAAGTAAGCACAGCCTCCGACAGTTAGACCACAGGCTAAGGCGGCAAGAAATGCAATAAGAACGCCCAATATATATAGAAATTTATCAGGCCGAGATTTGAAAGATGAAATAGCGTTAGCGGCTTTTTTAAATATTTGTTCAATATCTTTTGGGGTTTCGCCATTGATCGAGTTAATACACTCCTCTAGAATTTCGTAAGGCTTTTTTTCTTCTAGCGAAGAAATCTCAATTTTATCAAATGGATTTGGCCTCTTGTTGCTTTCAAGATCATTTTCAAAATTTCTTTTAAGCTTATTATTTCCATTAGTCTCATTTGCTATTCTAGTAGCTTCACTACGTATTCTAGCAGTTTCCAGCATAAGACCGATATGTATGGCATGCCGAATTGATTTATCTATGTCCTTTTTAAGCTTGATGGATTGACGTATTTTTTTAGGAGCTTCAGTTTCCTTATCCCCAAGTCTGGCAGGAACGTTAATTTCTGTCCTTAATCCAGGATCTTCCCATGCAACTGTTAAACACAGCAAATGTTGTAATCTTGTGTTTAAAGACTCAGAATCATCATGAAATGGCTCATCATCGATCCGAATCTGGATATATCTATAACGTTCTTTTTTTAACTTAATTTCATCTTCAAGTATTTCTTTATCCTGAATACTTAGAATAAAATCTCTTTCAAAACAGGCCCCTAACTGAGATAAGCAGTTTAAATCTTCAGAAAAATCCCCTAAAAATAATGATCGCTTAGATGGATTAGCTTTTTCTTCCACTAATTCTTCGCTTTCTGGTAGCATTAAATTTCTCTATTTTTATGGAATTTATATTTATTTCCTTCAGAATATTAATATGCAACATCCCTTATTCTCTTTGATTATAAACTTAGGAGGCTTAAGGCAAGCTTAAGGCCATTTTATTGAGATAAACGATATTTTTGAGGTTCTGGGATTTTAAAAACCCTGCCAAAAAATGTAACATTAGGCCGATTAGGAAGCATTGAATTTTTTGTTAAACTTCTATTGATATATTATGAAGTTGAATCAACAAGATTAAAATGTTGTCTACAAACTGAAATATAACGTTCATTCCCGCCAATCTCTATTTGTTTACCTTGAGTAACCTTATGATTTTCAGCATCAAATCTGATATTCATAATCGCCTTACGGCCACAATAACAGACGGTCTTAATCTCGTTGATCTCATCAGCCCATATCAATAAATAGAGACTACCTTCGAAAGGCTCAGCGCGAAAATCACTCCGCAATCCATAACATAAAACCGGAATATTTAAACGATCAACAACCATTGTCAATTGTAATACTTGGTTTTTTGTCAAAAATTGGGCTTCATCGATTAATACACATTTTAATTCATTCCTTTGTTTTAGGAAGGTTTCTACCTGCTCCAGCAAATTGTCTTTTGGCGTAAATAAATTAGCCTCTGCCTTTAAGCCTATCCGCGAGCTAATACAACCCAATTTATGACGATCATCAATAGCAGGCGCAAACAATAATGTTTGCATACCTCGTTCTTGATAATTATAACTAGCTTGTAATAATGCGGTGCTTTTGCCTGCGTTCATAGCGGAGTAGTAAAAATAAAGCTTGGCCATAATTGAAAATTAATGAATGAAGATTTAGGTTATAATACCGTAACTAATACGAATATGGAGTATCTTTATGGCGCTAACAGCTTCTAGCATGCTTGCTCTAGGCACCAAAGCACCTGATTTTAAACTAATGGATACAGTCACCGGCCAATCACATAGTTTAAAAGATGCCAAAGAGTCGATAGGCACAGTTATTATGTTTATTTGCAATCATTGTCCATACGTCAAGCATGTCATACATGAACTCGTTCAGCTCGCTAAGGATTATCAAGCTAAAGGCGTCTCGTTTATAGCCATCAGCGCGAATGATGCAATAACCTATCCAGAAGACGCTCCAGAAAAAATGATTCAGCTAGCTAAACAATTGCACTTTAGCTTTCCTTATCTCTATGATGAGACTCAATCGACTGCTAAGGCCTATCATGCCACTTGTACACCCGATTTTTTTATTTTTGATAAAGATCTTCTATGTGTGTATCGAGGTCAATTAGATGGATCCAGACCTGGTAATAAAATTCCTGTGACTGGGAAAGATATTCGTTCCGCGTTAGATAATATTCTCCAGGGAAAACCTGTTAATCCGCAGCAAATACCTAGTATGGGATGTAATATTAAGTGGAATAAATGAAAAAAATTTAATGCCTATTGAGACCAAGATTAAATAAATTTTCTTCTTCTATAACCTTTGCTGACTGTTTAAAAAACGAACTTTTCAATGGCGTTAAACCTTCAAAATTATTATCATTATCTTTCAATTGCGTTAAGGATTCCTTAGCAGAATTTGCGAAAATAAAAAGCTTAGTTAATTCCTGTTGGCATAAACGAATTCTAGATTTCAACATTGGTATTTTTTTAAATAAATCATTAATTTCTTCATCTCTCTCTAATTCAGCCACAACCTTCTTTCGAGATTCGGCTTTTTCTATTAGATTAGTTTGATTACAATCACGATAATAGAACACATTATTCCTGTTAAGCTCATTGATGAGATTAAATAGTTTATCTGCTATATCGTGCTTAACATTATTACGAGTATTTTTTATATATTTTTTATTAGAAGGCAACTGATCAGTCAAATTTTGGAATTTTTGATTAATTATTGCTAGGAATAGAAATTGAACCAAACGTTCCTTTGTGTCTTTTTTATACAAATGGATAGGATTTATTCCGCAAGAAACCAAAAGTTTCCAATTGAGTATTTTTATAAAATTGCTAACTGAATCAATCGTTAAATTCGCTTGATTTTGTTCAATAAACTCATTTAATTTTTGCATAAATCGCAAAAAATAATTTTCATCTATAAAATAAAATCGAACAATGAAAATATTAATTAAAAAATGTTTAATTATCTTAAACAATTCCGTAAATATATTTTTTTTACTATTATATAAAGAAGGCGAACGTTTATTTTGTTGGTATAAATTATTATTCTTATAATTTATTTTTAAAAACTTATTAATGGCTTGTTGTTGATTAGTTATAATTTCATCAAGGCTGTAAACAGTAGCTAGAAAAGCCGGGCTTTTTAGTTTTATTTCTTCAGATATGTTATTAAATTTATAATTAGGCCAACAAATAAATTCATTTGAATTTAATTTAACCAATTTATATAATCTGAAAGAGTTTTCAAAGAAATATAGAATAAAATCATTGGAAAATGTACGAGCAAACTCACCAAGTTCCTGTTGGAAATAATTAATATATTTTTTAGGATATCCCAAGTTCTCCCTAACTTTGTCTATTTTAATTAAAATTAGATTTAGGTTTTCGACTAAGTCATAAGTTTCCTTATCAATCTTAACTAATAACTTTAGATTGTCATAATTGATAAAACTCAGAAATTCCTTAACTATTTGCTTATTTTTATTGCCTTTTAATGACAATAAATCTGTAAGAATAGTATCCAGAATGTCTTGACCTAATACGAATTGTTGGCCTTTAAATAGGCTAATTCTTTCTTGAATAGAAGCTAGTATGGGTCCCCATACTTTGGCAGTTTTAAAACGTTTAACCTCTTTAGACCTTAAGATTCTAGCACGTGTTTTCTCGGCTCGAGTTTTTTCAATACGATTCAAACGCCTAAATAGCTCTGCATCTTTATCTTCTAAAGAAAGTTCTGCCTTTACATTTTTATTTGATGTTTCAGCTTCATTCGGAATTTCAATTTCTGCGAGTCGTTTACATTCTTTTCCGACGGACAACATAATTTCTTCTAAATTAGCCTCATACATTTGCCGTTTATCTATAAATTCATCTAAATTTAAATTATCACTTTCGAAAAAATCTCTAGGTTTTTTTTTGATTTTAGGTAGACGTTTTACTCTATGACCCTTGCCTTCTTTATCAAAATAAATAACAGATGGTATAATTTTCTTTTTTTTAACAATTTCGGGAGGAGATTTGAGTTCGGATGTTAACTGCGGTTCAGGGGATAATTCAGCAAAAGATATATTTTCAAACTCCGAACTAGAACTGATATTCAAACCTTGTTTAAGTTTCGCAAAGTAAACATTTACTTTGCTTTTAAATAATACTAATTTTTCCAATAAACTTTCTTCCTGGATACTAGTTGGTAAAATCATAGCTAATTCCGATTGAAGTTTGTTGAAATCAGATTCATCATTGGCTATATATTTATTAAGAAAACTGGTAATTATTAGAATTTTTTCAGGTGAAAAAAAATTAAAGTTATTTAGAATAAGATCTAAATAATATTCTATTAAATACTTGTTTTGGCTATTCTGTCCATTTTTAAAATAAAAACAAATGCAGTTTATTATACTGACTAAATGTGCACTATTGGCCTGCATTATTTCAGGCTGAACTTGCTTAATCCAAATTTCTATAAGTGTTAATGTCTTAGAAGAAAAATCTAGATCTTTTTTATTGGAAATAAATTCATTGATCTGTTTAATTTTATTGTCAATAAATTGAAAATTATAGTTTATTTCTGCAGAAACGATTGTCATTCAAGTTCTCATTATTTATTTATTATTATAATTTATTTGGCTCGATTCCTATCTTACACCAACTCTATTAAACGAAAAAAATTAACTCGCTAAAATCGAGCTCAGAGTATGAAAAGATTGGCAGGGAGTCCCGGCGTCAGGAGGTAGGGAATCAAAAGCCTTAAAAAATATTGATGTGTTTGCGCTTGAAAAGTTTATTTTTTCATCAAAAAGTGCGTCAATGTTCTGTTCTAAAGCTTCTAATTGCCCCAATTGATCACCTATAAATTTTTTAAAATCATCTAGATTATGAACAACAACTTCGCTTTGGTACGGCAAAAAGACTTTTGACAGGGCTATTACTTTTTCAAGCAGCTCGTCACTGCTATTATTTAACAACTTGGTTTTTAATTCATCAGTTTGAATAATAACCTCAGGTATACAAAATTGTTCCGCCCAAGTACGGGCAAAAACAATTTTATTCTTCCATGGCCAACGTATAATACCAAAGCTTAACAAACCCCAAAAACTTTGTTTAGAGATAAGATTATTAACTGTAGCAAAACTGAGATCATTTTTTAAATAGTCTTTCATTTTTTCTATCGTATATTTATCACTAAAATAGCCTCTAAGAAATATTTGATGAAAAAAACTAGATTTATCAATCTCAGGTTTCGCAAACCAAGAATCTTTTTGCAAGGCATTATTGATTTTTTCAAATTCGTCAAGAATTTGTTGGATAAATCCATTAAATTTTTCGTTGAGAGAGAATGTAAAGCTATTTACTAACTCTAGACATTGATTTAAATCAAATTCGCTAGTATCTATTTGATTGCGTGGATTATGGTAATTTTCACCAACATTTGGGATAAGGATTGAATTCCAAGTAGTCAACTTTTCTCTAATTGGTAATAGCTTTGCTTTAGCTTCATTTAATGAAACGTTCAGATCGATATCGGTTTGTGCATGTTCTTCCAGTGAAGTTTCAGATTTTTTTTTGAGAAAACTTGTTAATCGATCTGCGCTAGTTTCCGCAAATTCACCTAAATTTTCTTTAGCATCTGATGCTATAGCTTTTGCATTTTCTATAATTTCATATGCTTTATTACTAATTCTTGCTAATTCCTCTCTGAAATTATTAAACGCTAAATGCTCATTAGTATTGATATTTTTTACTAATGTTCCATTAAAACACTGTTGGGATTCAGCAAACTTAACCCGTATTTTTTCGTTATTAATGTGAATCGGAAAGTAAATGCTAAGATCAAGTTCTTGTGTAGTGTTTTCCACAGTATTTTTTTCATTATTTGAGAAATCATGCCTTACTGGATAATTGATTATCTGTCCTGATGTTTTTTCTTTGAAATCCGCTTCAAATTCCATTAAATAATCTTTCAAATTTTTTTGGTTAAACATTTTGTTAAAAAAGTGAGAAACTTTCTTCATTATTATTAGCTCATAATAATGCTCCAAAGCGCGATAAACTAAACCTACAATCTGGTTTAAATCATTAGCATCCAGACTGCTTACATTATTTAGGCATTTAGTAATAAATATTATATTAAACTGCATCAATGGCGAGTTATTCTGATTTTTTATGATTTCTAAAAGTTTATTTAACAGATTTTTAAAAAGTATTTTTTTATTTAATTCACGGATTATCCCATAAAAACATTTTTTGATATCTTCTTCATTCGCATCACTCCCTAAATTGCTTATATACTTTAAATCTGCTTCACTAGGAAGATAATTCCGCTCATTAACAAACAATTTTAGTAAATCAAACACGCCTATGAATTCTTTATTAAAACTTGGGTCTTCTATAGTTTTGTGTAACAATTTTATACTTAAATCAAAGTACTTTAACTTGAGGTTAAAGTTAATAATCTTTAAAATAAAAAGTTTAATTTCGTTGTAGCTATTTTTCTCTTCTATATTTTCATTTCCAAGTCTTTCAGCATATAGAATAGCTAATTTCAATCTTAGAGTATTAAGCTTTGGCAATATGACGTATGACTCTTCATTTGGAATAAGATTATCAGGAAGATCTTTCTCAATTTGCTGATAACCTTTTAATTTTTTTTCAAATCGCTGTAAGGAGTTAATAACGACTTGTTTTGGCAAACTACTTAAAAAATTATCCAGGTTTGATTCATGATTAAACTGACTTAACAATTGAGTTTGTAAAGTAGAAATTTTTATATTATTTATTTCTTGCTTTATTAGAGCTCTCTTATCATAAATTTCTTCATTCATATTTTCTCCAAAAATTATTTTTTGAGTTTAATTTTATTTTCAAGAACTTTATAATAGATTACATGCAACGAGTAGGTCTAGGCAATCCAGCTAACTTACTTGCTTGCTTAAGTATACCTTTTGGAAATAGACTATTTAGATAGACGCTACAGGCTTTTTCAGAGCCTAGCTGTACTGCTAATTGATTAACTAAAATTCTGATCGGTGGAGTTTTATGGTATTGCTGGTAGAAATTACGCAAAAAATATATAACATGCCAGTGATCTTTAATGAGCGTTAATGCCTCATCCTTGGCAATTTTAGTGGCTACTTCCTCATGCCAATCAGCATAGTGGACCAAATATCCAAATTGATCAGTTAAAATTTTCTCGCCATTAATTATTAAACCAGCCATGTATCACCTGCTGCTAAGACAATGCAACAAAATACTTTCTTAAAAGTTGGGATGAAGCTATTTTTTAAGCAGCCTTTATTTTCTAGCTTATGAACTCCTTTGAAGGATAGTTGAGAAGCCTTTTCTAATCCAGCCAATTAGGTCAAGGATTAAGCTAGTGCAGGACGAAATCCAGCCAACTGACTACCAAGTTAGCTGCTGTCTAAAAAATATTTCAGCGACCTAGTTTTAAAATCAGGTCGCTTTGAAATAAATTAATCTCGGTTTCCGCTGAATGCGCCTAATAAGTTTAACAAACTTAAAAAGATGTTATAAAGCGACACATAAAGTGTAACGGTAGCCATGATGTAGTTGGTTTCACCACCATGAATAATTTGGCTGGTCTGTAACAAAATTATACCTGATGATAATAGTATGAACACTGCCGATAAGGTGAGCATTAAAGCAGGTATATGAAAGAATAATGTCCCGATGCTAGCCAGAAAAGCGACGATCATACCTACCATCAAAAAACTTGTCATGAAACTAAAATCTTTTTTGGTGGTTAAAGCATAGGCAGACAAAGCAAAAAAGATAAGGCCTGTAGCACCCAATGACATCATGATCAATTCATGTCCATTGGTAAATCCATGGATATAGTGGTTTAAAATAGGGCCTAGCGTATATCCCATAAATCCAGTTAAGCCAAACACCGATAACAAACCCCAAGCACTATTTCGAGTGAAATTGGTCAAAAATAACAGGCCAAAATATCCAATGAGTGTAACAAAGGGATTTAGGGGTGGGGCATTAATGAACATTGCAATCCCAGCGGTTATTGCACTAAACATCAATGTTAACCCTAGCAGAATATAAGTTTGACGTAATACCGTATTGGTGGCCAAAACGGATTCTAGGGCTGTATTAAAACGTATTTGACTAGAAGCCATATCACTTCCCTCATAAGACTAAAAATTTACCTATTCTACCATAAGCAATTTTCTGCTAAAAGACGATTAAGGTTCAATTCAGAGTATATTTTCATTCCCATAAAGGGTATTTTTCCAAAATTATCGGCATTTTAAAAAAAAGGTGGGCTAGAGAGGAAAATGCGGGCGTGTAATCTGAAACATAAAACTTCTTTTTTGGGGGGTTAGATGAAGCAGTCAGTAGCTTGCGTTCTTTAAGTATGTTTCTTACCACTTCAGCAACAATGTCAGTCGAATCGATAATAACGGTAGCGTCGCTATAAAACTGCTGGATTTGCTGTTTAATTAATGGGTAGTGTGTACATCCTAGCACTAGGGCATCAAGATTACGAAGGGAAGACTCGTTCAGATAGGACTGAATAGCATCGCTCATAATAGTTTGGTCTTTAAATCCCTCTTCAATTAGTGGCACCAGCAAAGGGGTGGCGAGTGTATTTAATCGAATATTAATACCTAGTTCATCTAATTTTTTTCTATAGATATTGGAATTAATGGTTTGCTTAGTACCAATTAAACCGATCGTCTTCTCGGTATAATTTTTGGCTAAATATTCGATCATAGGATCGATCACATCGACTACTATCGACTTGCGACCTACATACTCTTTAACGAGCTCATAGGCAACCGCAGAGGCTGAATTACAGGCAATCAATATAAGTTTGCAATCTTGCTTAAGCAACATATCGCATATTTTAATGGAATATGCTTGTATGGCTGCGGCAGATTTATCACCCCAAGGTGCATGGGCTGTATCGCCAAAATAGATGATAGACTCATCAGGTAACAATCTGGTGACTGCATGAGCGACAGTTAAGCCACCAATACCACTATCAAATATGCCGATAGGTTGTGAATAATTAGAAGACATAGTGATACTTTAATGGATTATTAAGGTAATACCTAATATAAAAAGGAATAAAGCAAAAAACTTTCGCAAAATATTCCCTGTAATGCGCTTGCCCAATCCTGTACCTATAGGAACAAAAAGTACACTCCCTATCGATATTCCTAATACAGCGGGCCAATAGACAAACCCAACGCTACCGGAGGGAAGATTATGAGCATGTAAACCGGTTAACGTGAAGGTTATTGCACCTAAAATTGCTAATAACAATACACATGCTGAAGATGTGGCGATAGCATGATGTGTAGACAATCCCAAACGTAAAAAAACCGGAACTGAAATAGCTCCCCCGCCAAGACCTAAGATTCCTGAAATAATACCAATAAAAAAACCTATGGACCATTTTTTGAAAGTATTTAAGACAATGATTTCTTTTTTAATAATTGGACTTCTATGAAAATAAAGTTTGAATGCGACAGAAAAAAGAAATAAGCTAAATAATAATTTTAATGTTTGTGTCGATAATAATAAAGCTAGCAAAGCGCCTGTTATTATGCCCACAATCATTCCTGGAACTAACTGCCGAAATAACAACCAATTAATAGAAAAACTACGCTGCTGATGATAAACAGCTATAAGCGAACTAAAAATAATCGATGTCAATGCTGTACTGGTTGCCATATGCATTTGCAAATGTTCAGGAATATTTGCATGTGAAAAAATAGCAAGCAAGCCAGGGACTAAAACTGTTCCACCACCTATACCTAGTAGTCCTGCTAAAAATCCAGCTAACAATCCTATCGCTACATATAATATAAAGAACATTTAATGGCCAAAATAGTGAGTAAATTTACTTTGAAAAAGTGAGTCAATTGAATTATTAAGTTAGCAAACTAAAGATTGCTCACAAGGATATTTTTTTTCTCCTTGCTCAACTTGCAAAGTAATATGTTGGATATGAAATTCCTTAGCCAAATATCGATTAATTTTTAAATATTCCTCATCTGATAAGCCACCCTCGGGCATAATCAAATGCGCAGTCAATGCAGTTTCCTGCGTACTTAACCCCCAAATATGCAAATCATGAACCTCTTGAACTCCAGGTAATTCTTTTAAATAATTATAGACTGCTTTCTGATTTACTCCATAAGGCACTGCTCCTAATATTAGTTCTACCGATCGACGCAATAAATTCCAACTACCCCAAGTAATAATTGCAACTATTAGCAATCCTACTATCGGATCTACCCATAGCCATCCAGTAAAATAAATGACAGTACCTGCTAATACAACACCTAAAGCAATCAGAGCATCATAAGCTAAATGTAAAAAAGCCCCTTTAATATTAAGGTCAGTTGTACTTTGCCTCATAAATAATAAAGCCGTTCCACCGTTGATTAACATCCCTATAAAGGCAACGATCATCACAATAATTTCATTTATTTCTTTTGGGTGATTAAGTCGATTAATAGATTCATAAACGATTAAAGCTGATGTTAAAACTAGTAATAGAGCATTGGCTAATGCCGCTAGAATAGTTAATTTTTTATAACCATAACTGTAACGTTGCGTCGCGCGACGTTTGACTAAAACGCTCGCTCCCCAAGACATCAACAAACCTAAAACATCTCCAAAATTATGAACGGCATCTGACAATAAGCTAACCGAATGGGCAATAAACCCATAAACGACCTCTGTTAATAAAAACCCTGAATTTAACAAAATTGCGATCGCAAAACTCACATTTAAAGTAACAAAAGTAGGATGGTGATGGTGGGTATGCGACATAAGATTTAGCCTTTAACGATGTCGATATTTTTATCGGTCGGCATAATAAAATGGAAAGTCTGTGATGGAAGATGAGGGTTTAATTCAACTTGCGAAAAATTAATCACTGTTTGCTGATCTAACTTATCAGTCAAACGCATCTCCCGTAAGCGATTTTTTTCAAAAATCAAAGTAATTGATTGAAATAATGCGTTTTTATTTTTTGGAAATAAAGTAAAACCCTGAACATCCATTAAAGGGTGGATAATGAACTGTTGTGTTAGATTTTTAGGGGAATCACTTAATAATGCGGCGGGGGAATCCATATCAGCAGTTTTTTGTGATTGAATGGTTATTTGTTGCAAATCGATATCATAAAACCAAATGCGCTGACCGTCTGCGATTAATAATTGTCTATTAGGTTGCGTAACTTCCCAGCGAAATCTACCAGGACGTTGTATGGCCATCTTGCCACTCAGTTGCTGCAGAATTTGACCTCTAGAATTCATCACTGTTTGTGTAAAATTAGACCTGGAGGTTTGTAAATTATTTAATAATTGGCTTAGTTGATCTTCCGCTAGCACTTGGTTTGAGCTTAATAAAAGCAAAAGACTTAAAAAAATAAGTTTGTATAAATTTAAAAATTTCATAAGCAAAAATCTGGAAAAATAGATAAGGAAATTCGTTAAGATTCTATTTTGATTAAATTAGACCAAGCTATGCAAATACTGGTATCTAAATTGTTTCTCTGGTAGCGAACAAAGCTGAAAAAAGGCACATCCATGGCTTGCTTTAAATATAAGCCATTTTCTTCATGAAATAACATATCAGGATCAATTTGATTACATATACAAGCAACAATCGGAATCTTTCTTTTTCTCAAGATTTCATAAGTTAAAAGTGCATGATTCAAACAGCCTAAACGCAATCCCACGACAAGGATAACGGGCAAATTTAAGGCTTGCAAGAGGTCAAGCATCGTTTCAGTCTTATTTAAAGGAACAGCAGCCCCTCCTAGTCCTTCAATAACACGATAATCCGCTTTATAATTTAATAAAGGTTGGAATGATTGCATAATCTTAGCAAGACTTAATTGGCAGGCCTGTTGTTCCGCCGCAATATGCGGTGCCGTTGCTAGGCTAAAGCAAAAGGGATTAACCTGCTCATAAGGAAGACAAATGGTTGCGGCTTTTTGCAAAGCAATTGCATCAGAATTGCGTAACCCAACTTTGCTAAGGTGCGCTCCGCTGGAAATCGGTTTTAAACCGATAGTAGAATAACCATTAGCTTTTAAAAAAGATAACAAATTAACAGCAATAGTCGTTTTGCCGACATTAGTGTCTGTACCTAAAATAAAAAAGCCCTTATTTTTCATCATTTATATTTGTTTAATTAAAACTACGAACAATACTACTTAAAGGTATTTTGATCTCACTGGAATCATTCTGGTTTTTTATTTTTTTTTCTGCTGCCCAAGCATGTCCATAAATAATTTCCCATGTAGCTGGCAATTTTCCTTGTGGATTGCGAAAACATTCGTAGGCTTGAATCAATTTCTTTAACGTTCCTTTGGAAGTCAAACCTCGTTGCCGATCCTTGGCAATATTTTGTACCCCCAATTTTTTTAATTCCTTCATCAAATCTAAGGCTTCTGAATACAGCAAAGTAAAATATTCAACATCCATCACCGGATCGACGAAAGGCGTTTGCAGTAAGTTATCACCTAAATCATGCATATCAACAAATAGATGTACATGCGGTTGATCATCGATAGTTCTCCAACAATATCGCAATTCTTGCAAAGTATCTGGTCCCACCATGGAGAATAGCAGCAAACCATCGGGTTTTAATACGCGACGAATTTCTTTGAGACTCTTGGTAAAATCGTTGCTCCAATGCAGCACCAAATTGGAATAAACTAATTCGAAGCTATGATCACTAAAAGGCAAATTCTCAGCGCAACCATTTACCCAATGGATATCCGTAAGTTGATATTCTTTTTCTTTAGCCTGAGCTTGTGCCAGCATTCCATTTGACTTATCTAACCCTATAATTTTAGCCGCAGGGTAAAATTTTTTTAAAAAAATCTCGCAATAACCCGTTCCACAACCAAGATCCAATATAGTTTGCGGTTGACAGCGAATTCCTTGTAAACGTTCTAATAAAGATTCGCCCACCCGTTGTTGTAATACAGCAACTGGATCATAAGTGTTTGCCGCTTTATTAAAACGTTGGGCAATTTGTGTTTCATCTAATTGGATTATCATTTATTTTTATCAATTTTAGCCCCAAGGCTATTTGTTCTAATAATCTGTCAATTTCATTTTCTGAGTGTAATGCACTCAAGCTTATTCGTAGTCGCGAGGTATTCTCAGGAACAGTCGGGGGTCGAATAGCATTAACCAAAAAGCCATTTTGCAATAAATAGGCTGAAAGTGCCATGGTTTGCTCAGTATTCTCTACTAAAATCGGTTGAATGGGGGTCTCGGAAGGCAAGATCGGTATCTCTAGCTGTTGCGCCATCTGTTTAAAATAGGTAATTAAACTCTGTAATTTTTCTCTACGCCAACTTTCTGTTTGCAATAACAGCAAACTCGTCTGTGCTGCTTTAGCTAAAGCCGGCGGCAAAGCAGTGGTATACATATAAGGGCGCGCAAATTGAATCAGATTCTCGATGATGACCTCATTCGAGGCCACAAAACCGCCAAAACATCCAAAAGCCTTACCGAAACCACCCGATAAGATATCTGGTTTACAGTCAAAATGTTCACAAATACCTGCTCCCTTTTTTCCTAATACGCCTATGCCGTGCGCATCATCGACTAACAATGTAGACGAGAATCTTTGGGCGATTTCTACTAATGCTGGCAACAGTGCTATATCACCATCCATGCTAAAGACACCATCGGTCATAATAAATTTTTGTCTAGCAGGTGACTGCCTCAAATGCTTTTCTAGAGTGGCAAGATTATTATGTGGATAACGTTTAAATACGGCGCCTGTTAATTTTGCCCCATCGATTAAAGAAGCATGGCTTAATTTGTCAGCGAATATTGTAGATCTTCTTTGCAATAAGCTCCCTAAAATACCCAAATTAGCCATATACCCAGTAGAGAATACTAATACTTTAGGAAAATTAAGGAATTCAGCTAAGGCAAGCTCGAGCTCATGGTGAAATCGATTATACGCACCAAGAAAATGCGAAGACCCGCTACCAACACCGTAGTCATCAGCTCCTTGTTTAAAAGATTTTATAACCGCGGGGTGTTTGCTTAGACCTAAATAATCATTGGAAGAAAAACAACAAAAATTTTTATCATTATAACGCCGCTGCATACCGGCCAAACTTTGCAAGACTTTACGTTCTCTATAGTGACCTTTTTGTTTATGTTGACTTAATGCTTTCTCAAAAGTTAATGACATGCATTCAGGTCGGTATCGAATAATACAGCTGCCAGCCCCAATTTTTTTAATAAAGCATTATCCTGTTCAGGAGAGATATTATCTGTCGTTAATAATTTTTCTCCATAATGTAAGGAATTAGCACCCGCAAAAAAACATAGCGCTTGTGCTTCCTCACTCAAGCTATCACGTCCAGCAGATAAACGAATCATGCTCAGCGGTAACATAATTCGCGCTACAGCAACTACACGCGTAAATTCAAAAGAATCAACTGGAGGCTTATCGGCTAATGGTGTCCCCGGGATAGGAATTAATTTATTCAACGTCACACTTCTAGGATGCTCGGGTAGATTAGCCAGTTGTCGTAACAGACCCGCTCGATCCTCTTGCGTCTCTCCCATGCCAATAATCCCACCACAGCAAACTTTTATACCTGCCGCTCGAACACAAGCTAAAGTCTCCAAGCGTTCTTGATAGGTTCGGGTTGAAATAATAGTTTGGTAATATTCTGGTGATGTATCTAAATTATGGTTGTAATAATCTAAACCCGCATCAGATAACTGCAAGGCTTGCTCTTGCGTGAGCATGCCTAATGTAGCACACGCCTCCAAATCTAATGCTTTGATTGCTGATACCATTTCTAATATGTTAGCGAGCTCTTTTTTAGGAGGGCTACGCCACGCAGCCGCGATACAAAATCGACCCGCACCATTTTCTTTTGCCTTTTTGGCAGCAGTTTTCACTTGCTCTAACGTCATTAAAGGTTCTTTTTTTAGCCCAGTGTTGTAATGACCACTCTGCGGACAATACGAACAATCCTCAGGACATAAACCTGTTTTTACATTAAGTAAACTACTAATCTGGACTGCATTAGCTTGAAAAGATTGGCGATGGACCGTATGTGCGCGATAAATTAAGTCATTAAAAGGATATTGGAATAGCACATGAATTTGTTCAAGTGTCCAATCGTGACGGATTTCAGGATTCGACATAATAATTTCTTAAAACCACAAAACTGCCAACATAAAATGAATAACACACATTGTCAACTTCCTGAATAAAGGCTTAGAAGCTGTAAAATGGAAGCCTGATCTCCGTTGCTAGCACACTAAAAATTACTATTAACAACAAAAAAATCCAACTGCATCTATTCTTGACTGTAAATATTACCGGATCATCGTGAATTTTTCCTTCCTGAGCAAACTGCCACATATGATTGAGCCAAATGAATAAACAAGGGCAAATTAACCACAATAACAATGGAGTCCTATAAAATAATTGTGCTTTTGCGGAATAAATATAAAAAATAAAGGTTAAGACTGATGAGTAGCCGCTAATATATCCTAGTAAGGCCAGTTTAATTTTATCTTTTATTTGATAAGCTCGCCCTAAAATAGAAAATTTATTTTCTGTTTGTATCGCAATAAGTTCGGTATAACGCTTTAGTAAAGCTAAACTAAAAAACAGACATAAAACGAAAAAAATCAACCAAAATGAAAATCCATTTTTAATTAAACTCATTCCTGCAAATACACGCATTGAATATAAAATGGCGAGTAAAATAGCATCTAGCCATTTTATTTGTTTAATAAAAAATGTATAGAGCAAGGTTAAACCATAATACGCCATCGCAATTATTAAGAAATTTAAAGGTAATAATATTGTAAGACTTAAAGCAGTTATGGCTAATATTGGCGCAAGAATATATCCAGTTTTACGGGATAATTTTTCTGAAGCAAAAGGTCTATTTTGCTTTTTAACATGCTGTTTATCATTTTCTAAATCAACCAGATCATTGATTAAATAGGCACTTGAAGCTAATAAACAAAAAACAAAAAAACCTAAAAAGCTATTTTTTATGGCAATGATATTAAAATATTGGTGCCCAACAAAAAGAGGTATAAATAATAAAATATTTTTTATGGCATGATAAGGCCGTATCGCCTGGAAACAAGCTTTTATGTTTATTTTATTCTTTTTATTTAACACAATCGTTTTCTCGAATGGTTTTTATTCTTCAGATTGAGCCATTATTCTGGCAATGAATATTGGCAATTTCAGTCACTTTTATGTTTAACTTGCTTCTTTTTTACCCTATTTTATGGATCTTATCAATCGCGATCGACAACATATTTGGCATCCTTGCTCACAAATGAAGGATTATGAAGCTTTTCCACCTTTAATAGTAAAAAAAGCCTATGGATCTTATATAGAACTGTCGGATGGCAGGCAAATAATAGATGCCATTTCTAGCTGGTGGTGTAAGTCATTAGGCCATAACCATCCCCGTTTAAAAGTCGCACTCCAAGCCCAATTAGAATGCTTCGAACATGTGATATTTGCCAATAGCACCTATGAAATTATCATTCAACTTTCCGAAAAATTAGGCCGACTTTGCATGGGTTTAGACAAGGTTTTTTATGCCAGTGAAGGTTCTTCGGCAGTTGAAATTGCCCTAAAAATGAGTCTACACGCCCATCAATTACTCGGTCAAAATCAGCGTACTCAGTTTACCTCCCTTCAAAATGGCTATCATGGCGAAACCTTTATGGCCTTAGGACTGAGTGATTTAGGCCTTTACCGCCAAGCCTATGAAGCCCATTTAATACAACCTAACTTTATTCAAAATATTCCCTATGTTCACTCTAGTTCTGACCCCTTATGGAACGATTGCTCAGCTATTTGGCCTGATATCGAAAAACAGCTTGAAAAGCAAGCCGCAAATTTAGCCGCTATTATTGTTGAACCTATAGTCCAAGGGGCAGGAGGCATGAAAATCTATAGCCAAGATTTTCTCCGACGTTTGCGCAAATGGACACAAACTCATGGTATTTATTTGATTGCTGATGAAATTATGACCGGATTAGGTAGAACGGGGCATGCCTTGGCGTGTGAGCATGCACAAATAAAACCTGACTTTATCTGTTTAAGTAAAGGCTTAACCTCGGGTTGGCTACCCATGAGCGCAGTACTAACACGTACTGATATTTATAATCTATTTTATGATGATTATGCAACCGAAAAAAGTTTTTTACATTCCCATACTTTTAGTGGCAATGCCTTAGCGGCAGCGGTGGCATTGGAATGTCTAAATATTTTAGAAGATGAAAAAACATTCCAACAAGTACGAGAAAAAGAAATTATTTTAAAAAACTTTATGCAGGAAGTTAATGATAAAACGCAAAAATTAACTAACATTCGAGGTATCGGAGCAATCATTGCAGCAGATTTAAAATTAACAGAAAAAGAAAAAAATCAACGTATAGGTTATCAAATTTTTCAGAAAGCCCTGCAATTAGGTGCTTGGTTACGCCCTTTAGGCGATACTATCTATTGGTTACCACCTTTAAACACATCGTTACAGGTTCTAGAAGAACTAAAAGACATTAGTATATTAGCCATCAGACAAGTCTTAACGAAGTAATTTTTATTATCTTTTCCTTAATAAACAAATTGACAACTTCTATATAAAAACGGAAAATTTAATTATTAATTACTTGTAGAATTTTTTTACATTTAAAAAATAAATTTAAATTAATTCGCGTAAATTTTGGATATAAAAACAACTTTGGATGTATAATCTATGCCTAACGACCGCACAACAAAAGAAACAGAAATTTTAGGTAATATTGCTGAAATTTTATTTGGGTCTCATCATCATGCTAACATTACGCGTGCACACACCAATGGAGAAATTATTGGCAAGCGCATGCGCTTGTTGATGGAGTCTTCGTATTGGGATCGCATGCAACCTCAACCCATTGAAAAACAAATCACAAAAATAGGTTATCAACCCACTACCGAAGAAAATAAGTCGTTAAAGTATCTCTATCGCTATATTAAAGAGCAAGTACAGTTGCTTTGTAAAAAAGGCACATTAGATGTTTTAAATTCCGCTGACGCAAGGAAAAGAGGAAGTAGTAAAGCTAAAGGTTTGGATATTTTGCAAGAAAATCAAAAACCGATGGAACGCTACCTCACTGTATTACGCGGTTTATTTGATGATCTCCCTGAGCAAACTACTACTTTCCCAAATCCGTTCAGAATAAAACGGGATACCAGTGGCAATGATGGAACTAAGTACGGAATAGCTACCTATTCATATAAGGGGAGGCTATATAGTTTGCGTCTTATTGTTGCTGCGATATGGCAAGCAACTTCCGAAGAAAATTCAAAAAAGTGGACCAATACATTGGGTAATCTTTCCCAGGAAGAGGCTACTTTGACTTCTAAGGAAAATTTTATTTCCGTACTAGCAGAATGTCTGCGCGCTTATAACCAAGATAACGGGCCAAATTCGTTCACCTCTCCGGACAATCCAAGCTGTGATCTGGGTGCCGCTGAAAGATTATTACTCAGAGGCGCGCCTTTTAATAAATGTTTTCTGCCCTCAGAATCAGAAGATCAACAAGATAAATTAATTAACATTCAACATTCTGTGGATCATTATTTAATCGACAAGCTCGAGAATTTCTGCAAGGAATCAGATAAAGCCCTTATGTTTCGCGTCCTAAGTAACAGAGTTCTTATGGATGAACCCGATGTTTTAGCTGAAAAAACTTACCAAGCTATTTTTAAGAATTTCACAAACTTACTTAGCTCAGAAGAGCAAGATCCAAACGATTTATATTACTATCTCGTAAAATGTTTATCGGGATTCCCTTGGCAATCTGATTCCAAGCTTAATGTTGACGTGTTGAAGACGCGTCTGTTTGAATTATTAGTAACAAGAATTGATGTATTTACTTCTATTGAGCTTGAAAATCCTTATGGACTGATGAATGCTGAAAATCAAAATAGTTTAAATCGATTACTAATGCTATGTTCCCATTCATTAGCTAATACTATATGGGCAGACATTTATCAAAATATAGGCGAAGCCAAAGAATTTGAACAAGATCGTATAAGGCTTAAAGCACTAGAGGAATTAATAGATGCCGAATATGGGCGATGCGCATTAGCGCCAGGTCTTTTTTATACAAACAAAACTCAGCATCGACTAAATAAACTTTTCTCAAAATGTGAAGAAATAAGCAGTCAATTTACTAGTGACAGAGGTACAAGCATCAAAGAGCAAGTAGATCAGCTCAGCCAAGAGAAATTAAAAAATGAGTTTGCCCAAGAAATAACTTACGATACCAAGCATATTATACATTATACATTATCAAGCATTGACAACCGTTTACAGAGACTAGATAAAAAATGTGTTGACGTCACGCCAGAGTCAATTAATACCCTTTATCAAGCGAGTTTCGAGACCCTATGGGATGATCCTCTTAGCACACAGGAAGAACCTATATTGTCCATTGCGCCTAAGGGAATACGCTTAAATAAAAAAAACTATCAAGACATTACTAAAATTACTGAAAAACAACAAATGCTGCTGAAATGGAGTATGTATATAGCTAACTTAGCTGTTTGCTTTGATCAAAAAGGTCATGTTGACAGACAAAGGGATATTTTACGCGGTTTCGCAGCGATGCGTGGTCAAACCTTAGATTCCATTGATTTTGAAGCAGAAACCTTTGCACAAGAATCGGATCACTTATCAGGTGAAGACATCGAAGATGTCATTTGGATAGCTTGTTCTGTTATTCGTGAACTTAATATTTCTGCGGAACAAAGGAAAACCGCATGGTCTGCTTTAGAAAATGCCTGCAAAGATAATGAGATCTTCTCCAGGCATACCTCATTGGATTACCTGCTAGGAAAGTTACAGGAAAATCTTCATGATAAGGATAATATTTGGCCGAAACTACTAGGGGTATTTGCTAAGCTCGAAAAAGGAAAAGAAACAATAGGTTCTGATAGCTGGCGCGCTTATGGGAAATCCTTCCATAGAGAAAAACACACGCAAAATTTAACTTGGTTTTCCCTATTGAGTATCATGTCCTCTTTAAAATTAGGTTATTTACATATAGGCAACCAACAAAGCCTTTCCTTGTATTGCAAATTATTTCATGGTGATCACTCCAGCTTCAATCCTGCTGAAGAGAAAAGTTATCGAGCTATCATTGAATCAGGAAAACTAAAATGTACGATTGAAGGACTCGCTGACTATCTACAAAAAGTAGTAAACTTGATCAATTCAAATCAGAATTTCCATTCTGCTTTTGCGGAAGGAATTATGGCCGCTATTCCGCGAGAACGCGCTGAACAATTAGTATGGACTGTGCAATCATTTACGGAAAAATCTATCCTATGTGTACGCCTTTCCAGTAGCCGTCCAGACCAAGTAGCGGTAACAATACTAATGAAAGATCGGAAGCCTGATCATATACTGTATTCTGTCGACCAATATTATCAAGGAATTAAGACAGGGAGTTTAGGGGGAATACAGCTCAGTGGTACACATAGGATCATGCCTGGAGGTAATTTTGATCATAAAGCATTACTTGAACAGCAGAAGAAACAATATGTGAGAGCTTTGGACCTTTACGTAAAACCATCCAGTTCGTCAGGCTTAGGATCTGCTTTGCAGAACTTAGATAGATATACTCCTACCTATAGTAATTTGCCGGCAAATAAAAGTACTTTATTTCAAAAGAATTCGGACGATGAATCTGCAGTTAATCCATCTAACAGAAAAGAAAGAGAGTTACGGCCTGGCTAAACAAAAAATCGAATTGGAAAAAGAATTTAATCGGTTAGTTGTGATTGACAGTCAGTATATCTAAACGATTTGTCATTGTGCGTTTTTCACGACTACGCCATCCATACCAAACGAAAAGGACGCCTACAATTTTGGCTAGTGATAAAACCAGCACCGCTAACCAATTAAACTGGTGAATAATCCATAAAAAAACACTGCTATCTATTGGTGCGCTCAGACTTGCCGACCATAGAATACGCTGAGATAAAGGTCGTTTAGTAAAGGTATAAACCGACCAATCAACAAACTCCGCAATTAAGAACGCACTCATGCTGGCAATCGCTAAATTTTTGCCGGCTAAAACATAGCTAATTAAACTACCGATGAACATAGCAAAAATTACTTTATGTTGTAATTCACGTTGCGCAAAATCGCGCAATACGTAAACTACGCCCACCGTCCAATCCATAGGGGAAATTTCAGTACTAAATATTTGCATTAAAGGAATATAAGCAAACAAGGTATTGAGTAAAACTATTAAAATAATATAAGTGATACTATATTTATAATTAAATAACCATTTCATATTTTTAATATTTTATTCTTATTTAAAAAGATTAATCATACAATAAATTGGAAAAAAACCCTTGTTTTTCCATTATTTTCCTTAAGGTTTTCAGACCTTCAACCTGAATTTGGCGAACTCGCTCTCGAGTCAAGCCAATAACTTCTCCTACTTCTTCTAAGGTCATACGATCACAGCCTAATAAGCCGTAGCGCCGGGCAATAACCTCACGTTGATTGGTCGATAATTGTTTAAGCCAACCTTCTAAACGCTTACGTAAATTTTCACATTCTAAAATATGTTCAGGATCGTTTTCGCGATTATCCGATAAGGTTTCAAGTAAAGGTTTATCCGCCTCACTACTGGCCGGGGCATCAACGGAAGTAATATGTTCATTTAAACCAAGCATGCGTTCGACTTCTTCAAAAGGCCTATCTAGCCATTTAGCAATTTCATCAGAAGTAGGTTTATGATCTAATTTCTGTGTAAGTTCTCTTGCGGCTTGTAAATAAACATTCAGTTCTTTAACTACATGGATAGGCAGGCGAACCGTCCGAGCTTGGTTCATGATAGCTCGCTCAATGGCTTGACGCACCCACCATGTCGCATACGTCGAAAAACGAAAACCTCTTTCAGGATCAAATTTTTCTACTGCATGCATTAAACCTAAATTACCTTCTTCTATCAGATCCAAAAACTGTAATCCACGATTATTATAATGTCTGGCTATTTTGACCACTAAGCGCAAGTTACTTTCTATCATTCGTTTACGAGCGTCTTGATCACCTTTGGCAATAAGTCGTGCATAGTAAACTTCTTCTTCGGCCGTTAATAAAGGAGAAAAACCTATTTCATTTAAATATAATTGAGTTGCACCGAGAGTCTCGTCACGCCGTACGTATTTATGCGGTGTTGTTTCTGTCTCGCCAATTTCACGGTTTACTAAAAATTTCTCTGGTTTATTTTCAAAAACTTGTTCAGAAGCTACTGAATTTTGCTGTTTTCCACCCCCTCTTTTTTTAAATGCACTTCCTTTGTTAGCCATATTAACTCTCCCTGAATTAATTAACCTAGATAGAAAGATACTATACTTTTCGCCACTTGAATTTTTGGCTATAAGTATATTTAAATAACCACTTTTTTGATTATTGACGTTTCAATAAAGCTTAAGGAACGTTCTTAGATCTGAATAAAAATATTCTCTCTTAACCCCAGATTTTAAGAGAAGCAAAAACAGCAACCGCTAGCAACAAAATAAACCAAGATATTCGATCGATGTAATGCCGTAATAACTTATCAATATGGACACCGCCCCAACGCATTAAAAAAGCGACTAAAAAAAACCTTCCGCCACGGCCCACCAGTGATCCCAAGATAAAGGGTAATAGCGCAACATGCAAGGCCCCAGCCGCGATGGTAAATAACTTATAAGGAATAGGAGTGAATCCTGCCAAAAAAAGTATCCAAAAATTCCATTGATTAAATCCATGCTCAATCTGCTGGTAAGTCTTCTCATACCCAAACTGTATAATATAGGGATGTACCCACTCAAAGGCTATACTTCCTATCCAATAGCCAAATAATCCACCTAGAACAGAAGCCACCGTCGTCAAAAATGCATAACGCCAAGCACATTCAGGCTTAGCTAAAGACATAGGAGCTAACATTACATCGGGTGGGATAGGGAAAAAAGAAGACTCTGCAAAACTTAACACAAATAAGTAATAAGGAGCATGTCCATGCTTAGCCAATGCAAGCATTTTGTCATAAAGTTTAGAAAAATACTTCATTGCATATCATAGGTTAGAGATGAAAAATTCAGTCCTTTGAAATTCTTTATATCAAGAATAATTTATAATTTAGGATCCATATTAGCCATCCAAGCTTCGATTTGGTCTCGCGCGGAATGATGCGTCAAATCAAGCTGCAAAGGTGTAATACTCACTTGCTGTTGGCTTAAAGCATAAAAATCTGTGCCTTTTCCTGCGTCATCTTCCTTGCCAGAACTACCAATCCAGTAAATGGTATGTCCTCTAGGATCTTTACTAGGCATCATTCTATCGGCATTATGACGCGTTCCTAAACGAGTCACCTCATAGCCTTTTAAATCATCAAAAGCAACATCAGGAATATTTACGTTTAAAATAGTCTTAGCAGGAATCGGTTTTTCATATAAGAGGGTTACCAATCTTTTCGCAACCTCTGCCGCTGTAGAATAATACATCGGCTCATTTCCAGCTATTGAAAATGCGATTGCTGGAATTCCTAGAAAACGTCCTTCCATGGCAGCCGCCACAGTTCCCGAGTAAAAAACATCTTCGCCCAAATTAGATCCCGCATTAATACCTGATACAACCATATCGGGAAGTTTATCTTCGCTTAATAGACCTGTTAAAGCTAGATGAACACAATCTGTAGGTGTCCCTTGAACACTAATAATATTTTCATCAAAATACCTTAGTCTTAAAGGATGCTGCAAAGTAAGGGAATTACTGGCGCCACTGCGATCCCTATCTGGAGCTACAATAGTAACTTCTGCGATTTGGGCTAAAGCCTTAGCTAAAATTGACAACCCCGGTGCATGTACGCCATCGTCATTACTGATAAGAATCTTCATTTTAAGATACTCTGGAAACTAAAAGCGCGCTTTCAGAAAATTTTGCAAGTAGAGGTAATACGACTAAAATCACACCAAAAACCAGCAAAGTAATGGGTCTGCTCAAAGGAACTTGAGAAGGGTTATTTCGATAGTTTTTATATTGGATAAGGGAACCAAAGAGTAAAGCTATCCCGATAGCCAAACTCATATTATAGAGCCCTCCGGTCAATAGAGACATAGGCAATAAAAGCTTATCTGATAAATCGCCTAGTGAACCCGGAACTAAGGCATAGGCATTTACTGAAGCCATAAGCAGAATATAAAGAATATGTTTTTTCATAGCAAAATTTTTTTAATCGAATAGAATCAATAAGGGCTGCGCCTGTTAGTATACTCACAGCAATTGGGTTTTTGACAAGGCGTCGCGAAAACGAAGCAACCGGAATGTATTCAAGATACAAGAGGGTTGCGATCCTCGCGATACACAGGCAATGTCAAGTGCGAAGAGTATACATGAAGCTACGAATTTTTTGAACTTATTGCAAGCGCTATGTAGCAGACGGCTAATTCCACAATCTGATACTAAAACCAACGAATAAGCTCATTAACCGTTACAATCTAGATTTTTGCTGTTCTTCCTATCAACTCTTATTCTTCCAGTTTGACTTATTTTAATTAACCATGCCATTTTCTTTGCTAATGCATGAACGCAGACGATAAAACTGCCATTTTGACTAGAACCATCTGGATGCAACTGCAAGTAATCGTATGAGCGAAATCCATGCCATTCTATAAAAGTTGAGTGGCTCAAAGCAGGATAAACACGTAATAACTCCGTATTTTCAAGTGTAGGAGTTAAATTTTTTTTTACTAAAACAATCCAACCGTCCTCCCAACTTCCCATGCAGCTCCTGCCATCTTTACTTTTACAGATTGTTATCACACTCTGGCGTCGAATTGCCTCGCTTTGAGCATAATGCAATGTTGAACTAATACGCTCGGTTAAAATAGTTAAACGAAGCTCTAGGATTAAATGTCTGTAGACTGGAAACGCTAGAGTTAATAAAATGCTGCTTAAGGTAATCGTAAATAACAATTCGACCAAGCTAAAACCCAATTCGAATAATCTTTTTTTATATACCCCAATTATCCATTTTGTTGGATAACTTCGAGGTCTAATTGTTTTTTTACACATTGCATATCCTGCCAAGCCTTACGCTTTTCACGCGGAGAACGGAGTAAATAGGCGGGATGATAAGTAACTAATAAAGGAATTTTGTTTACGCCAAAATGAAACAAATTTCCGCGTAAACTCGCCATAGACGCATTGGTTGATAATAAATAATGTGCAGCTATTCGACCTACCGCTAAAATTAACTTTGGCTTGACTAAACTAATCTGTCTCAATAAATAGGGTGTGCATGCCTTTACTTCTTCCAAAGAAGGATCACGATTATTGGGCGGACGCGATTTTAAAATATTTGCAATGTAGTAATCTTCCCGCTTAAAACCAATCGCAGACAACATGTTTGTCAATAATTGTCCGCCCCTACCTACAAAAGGTTCTCCTTGTTTATCTTCATTCGCACCAGGTGCCTCTCCAATAACCAATAAATCGGCATCCAGATTTCCCACACCAAATACAGGATTACTACGTGTTTTATATAAATCACAGGCTTTGCAGTTGTTTACTGCAAAGCTCAATTCTTGCCAATTCAGTGTCGAAATTTTTTTTTCACGCGTCATTATCGATTTTCTAGGCATATCATCCTTAACTTTTTCTTTGGATATTTTATTGCCATTCTCCCGCAAGCTCCAAAGAGGAATTTCCATTTTTTTAAAATAATGTAAACGTTTTTCTTTATCCATTATTTACATTTAAGCTTTACATAAATAAATAATTAAATTTTTATTTGATAATTGTGTAAGACAATATCTTGTTCCCCATCTTTTTCCAGGCAAATAAAATTGACTAGGCTTACAAATTCCTCTAGTGTAGCTCCATTCTTCACAATAACTTTTATCACGAAATACACACACACCAGTTACACCCGCTGGCTCGTTCATCATTTCCAAGCGGCCACCATGATGAACACAGTAAACAGAGGCAGGGTTAGGAATCGAAAAAGCCGTGATACTTACTAATAACAAGGGGAATATGGCTAACCATTTTTTCATAACAAATCCCAATTCATGAGAGCAGTAGTTATTTTAACAGAAATTAAGTGACTAAATCCGTATTTATCATTAATAATTTCAGTTACTAAGCAAAATTTTCCTTATTTTTAATATTCATCTATTCAACTACTTATTTAGATCCAGTATACTTTCTGAGCTATGACAGATCAGTTATTTCTGGTACGACCTTTACAGCGGGGCGATTATAATACGATCGCTCAAGCTATGCGTGTTTTTACCGATAGCCGTACTCCCGAAACTCCAGATGAAATTTGGTTCATCGAACACGAACCGGTTTATACCTTAGGACAGGCAGGGAAAATGGAACACATCCTTAATCCCCGAAATATCCCTATAGTAAAAACCGATCGGGGCGGGCAAGTGACTTATCATGGTCCTGGACAGCTGGTCATATATCCACTTTTAAACCTTCGCCGTCATAATCTTGGTGTACGTGAGTTAGTCTCTCTACTAGAAAATACGATTATTAATTTATTAGCAACTTATAATATTAATGCCGAAGCAAAAAAAGAAGCCCCTGGTGTTTATGTCAATTCGGCTAAAATTGCTTCTATCGGCCTACGCATTCGGCGTGGTTATTGTTATCATGGTATAGCATTCAATATAGCTATGAATCTTGGTCCTTTTGCAGGAATTAATCCCTGTGGCATCAGTCAACTCACCATCACTCAACTTTCTGATTTAGGAGGGCCAAGTGATCTTAATATAGTAGCCAATGACTTTATTAAGCAGTTTCAGCAAGAAATAGCGAACTATAAAGCTAAGTTTTCATTAACTGTATGTTAAAATTATTTCATTTAATATAATATTTTAAAATCTTATGGAAATAAAAATACCGGATCCTAGGCAAAAACAACGCGGCGCTGAAAAAATGGCTCGCATCCCAATAAAAATTGAGCCTACTGCCCCTTTACGTAAACCAGATTGGATTCGTATTAAATTACCGGCTACAACTGCCGTAGAACAACTTAAAACCATGCTGCGGGAGAATCGTCTTCATACAGTATGTGAAGAAGCTTCTTGCCCCAATTTAAGTGAATGCTTTAGCCATGGTACAGCTACCTTTATGATCATGGGAGACAAATGTACGCGTCGGTGTACGTTTTGTGATGTAGGTCATGGAAGACCTGATCCATTGGATCCGGATGAGCCTGAAAATCTCGCTAAGACAGTTAAACAAATGGGGCTACGCTATGTCGTTATTACCTCAGTCGATCGAGATGATTTGCGTGACGGAGGAGCAGCGCACTTTACTGCATGTTTACAAGCCTTACGTCAAAGTTGTCCTATGCTTACCATAGAAGTACTTGTACCTGATTTTCGTGGTCGTATGGACGTCGCTCTAAATGCTATTGCACCTGAATTACCTGATGTGTTTAACCATAATATCGAAACAATACCTCGTTTGTATAAACAAGCACGCCCGGGTTCAGATTATAAATGGTCATTACAATTATTATTCGAATTTAAGCAACGTTTCCCTGGAATACCTACCAAATCAGGTCTTATGCTAGGACTAGGAGAGACGCTGAAAGAGGTTAGAGAGGTCATGCAAGATCTACGTAAACACCAGGTTGACATGATTACCATCGGTCAATATCTTGCCCCTAGTCGCCATCATTTTCCTGTCGCACGTTATGTGACTCCCCAAGAGTTCAAAGAGCTCGGTCTCTTAGCAAAAGAAATGGGATTTATTCGTGTAGCAAGTGGACCTCTAGTCCGTTCTTCGTATCACGCGGATAAACAAGCGGCTGGAGAGAATGTAGCCTAATGACGCTTCCGGATCTCAAACCCTTTTTTGATTGGCTACAAATTCATCCTCATTTAGCAGGCTTAATTACCTATTTTGTTTCCTTTCTTGAATGTCTCGTCATGATAGGTTTTTTAGTACCTGGTACTGTTTTCATGACAGCTATCGGCACCTTAATTGGAATAGGGGTTTTACCATTTACATCTATAGTTTTATGGGCCATCGCAGGAGCTATCACAGGTGATGTACTTAGTTTTTGGGTAGGTAGACATTACCATCATCATACTAAGGATTTCTGGTTATTCCGCCGCTATCCCCAACTTTTAAAAAAAGGAGAAGCTTTTTTTGACAAACATGGCGGAAAAAGTATTTTCTTTGGCCGTTTTATTGGGCCTATTCGGGCTATTTTACCTTTTATCGCAGGTATGGTGCGAATGCCATGGCGCCAATTTTTAATAGCAGACATCATTTCTGCTATTGCGTGGGCACCCGCCTATATGTTACCGGGAATACTTTTAGGCCAAGCTTCGCAGCAATTACCTCCCGAAGTTGCAAGTAAATTAATCATCTTTGTCGTCTTACTTTTGTTGTTTATTTGGCTAGTCTATGCTTTCATAAAATCTTGTTATGCATGGTTTAGTCGTTTATTAGATAGACAGGTCGCTTATCTTTGGCGTTTCACTCGTAACCATCCAAAGCTCAAAACCATCACCTCTCTTTTGACAGATTATCGACATCCTCAATCACACGCTCAATTAGCACTCGCTTTAATTTGCATTTTTTGTTCACTTGGATTTCTAGCAATAGCCTTTAGTGTTACTCATCATGGCGTTGCTACTTATTTAAACGAGCCCGTTTATCATTTAATGCGTAGTTTACGTCAGCAAACTCTAGACAAGTTTTTAGTTGTTATGACTGAGCTGAACCCGAGAATACTCGCTGTTTTTTGGATGCTTATGTTAGGATTTTTTTTAATAAAAAGAAATTTTTGGCTGAGTCTACATTGGGGATTAGCAGGATTATTAAGTTATGGTTTAGCAGATGTATTTAAGCATATTCTGCACGTTGCGCGCCCCATAGGCTTAATGCTAACACCCCTCGGCCCCTCGTTTCCTAGTGGACATACCGTAAGCGCTATTTCTGTTCTAGGATTTTTTGCTGTGGTAATTGCTATAGAAAAACCTAAACCACAACGAATGCTGGTTTATGGATTAACTAGTTTAGTTATTCTTCTAATCATGTTTTCGCGTATTTACTTAACTGCACATTGGTTTAGTGATGTTTTTGGAGGTGCTTTACTGGGAATTAGTATTCTCACTGGCCTGGCACTTTCTTATCGTAGAAAAATAGATCATACAACTATTTCATCTGGGCAAATTGCTATATTGGGTATTCTAATTTTATTGCTTTGTTGGGGAGCTAATCTAGCTCATGGTTATAAAAAATTACTCTCAAACTCCCAACTTCTTTTTTCTGAACAAACTATCAATTTTAATACCTGGTGGAGCAATGCTAAGTTCCAAATACCAATTTACCGAGTAGGGCATTTTGGTCAGAAAATTGAAGTATTAAATATTCAATGGGCAGGGAAACTCTCGGATATTCAAAATCATTTAGAAAAACAAGCCTGGCATACGCTCCCTAAAGCAAAAATTTTTACCACGCTGTATAAATTAAGTTTACATGCCAACGATCCAAACCTTCCTTTGTTTATTTCTTCTAATGCCGGTCAAGCGCCTGCATTAACCATGACAAAATATTTTCCAACTACGCATAATTTATTAGTTTTAAATCTTTGGAATTCACATAAAATATTAAGTAATGGTATCCCCGTATGGCTAGGTTTAGTTCATTATCATAAAACCTGGCACTTACAGTTTCAGCCTTTAAAAAAACAAAGTAGCATGCAACATTTTATACCTGCTGATCAGTTATTGTTACAGGATCTCAAATCCTATACCATAAAAAATGTAAATTATCCTGATACTCAAGCTAATGTACTTTTTATTAAATAATTTAGATTAATGAAAGAATTTTATAGGCAAGTTTTGCTACTAGAAAATCACAGCTATGAAAGTGGGGAATAGGGGCAAGTTCATTAATATCAGCCCCTACGATAGTCCCAATTTGACTCGCTGCAGTAATAATTTCTATAGCATCCTCCCAGAATAAACCACCTGGTTCGGGTGTTCCTGTTGAGGGCATGACACTTGAATCAAACCCATCTACATCGAATGTCAAATAGATGGGACGATCTTTTAGATGAGATACTATTTGCTTAATATCCCAATTTTTTTTATCTTTCCCCCAATAAATGTGAATTCTGTGACGATTTTCTTCAATGAAGGGGACTTCTTCAATTGAAACATTACGAATTCCTACCGAAACCACATTAAGTTTGTCATGATCCAAACAACGTCTGATAGCCGAAGCATGTGAGTAATGTTGCCCCTGATATCCATTACGTAAATCAGCATGCGCGTCAAAATGCAACAAAATTATATTGTCGTATTTTTTCAGAAAAGGACGAATAGCCCCTATAGTAATAGAATGTTCACCGCCAAAAACAAAAGGAAATTTTTTATCATCTAACACTCGTGCAACTATATTTTCTAGTTGTTGTAATGCATTAGGGATCTCCAATTCAATCTTTGGCTCATCCAATGTAACTATACCAATCTTACGGAAAGGCTCGCACCACAAATGTTCATCAAATAATTCAACTTCGTGTGATGCACGAATAATAGCTGCAGGCCCTTTAGCTGTGCCTGCGCCATAAGTGACAGAATTTTCAAGACCAAAAGGAATAATTACGGCTTTGGCGTCGTCGTAAGCAACAGCATCATTGGGGTCTAATCCTAAAAAGCCTTTTTTTGGGGTCATACATTGCATTTCAAAACCTTTATTAATCGAATAATTCGGCATAACGTCGACGATTGCGAACTTTCCAATAACCACGATGGTAAGCATCACTCGCTAAAAGTGGTAATACCGAACCTGCTTCAGCAAAAACCATTTGTTCATACGCTCTATCTACCTTACCCCATGAACAAGCTTCTTTTAACGTTGAACTAGAACAAGCGCCATCTCGCACATCTGCAATAGTGATTTGAATAGCGTACTTATGCATATCTACAGATTTTCCAAGGATCTCTGCGCATACCACAGTATCCTGGACGAAATTTTTCGGCACACCACCGCCGATCATCAACAAACCAGTGGTATCAGCTTTGATTTTGATGTCCGTAAGTTCTCTAAAATCACGAATAGAATCAATCGTTATATGTTGATTTGGATTTTTCACCTGATGAAGTACCAAACCAAATCCTGCGGAAGAATCTGTAAAAGCAGGACAGAAAATTGGAACGCCATGCTCATAAGCGAGTTGCACTAAAGAATCTTGTTTCTTTGCATGACCGTTCGCTAAATAAGCCCCCATTGCGTGAATGAACTCTCGGGAACTATAGGCTTGTGGTTTAAGATTATTAGCTATTTCTAAAATAACGTGATCACAACGTTGGAGTTGCTCTTCATCGATGTAAGTATCATAGATGCGATCAATCTGTAAATCACGCAATTTTCCATCGTCAAATGAAGAACTTCCTTGATAATGTCGAAAACCTAAGGCTTCAAAAAAATCCATATCAACTATGCTTGCCCCAGTAGCTACTATAGCATCCACCATGTTGTATTTTATTAAATCCGCATATAGCTTCATGCAGCCACCGGCTGAGGTCGAACCTGCAATGGATAAAATTATGCTACAACGTTCATCCTGAAGCATAGAGTTAAAAATCTGCGTAGCACGTGCCAAGTCGCGCGAAGTAAAGGACATAGCACCCATTGAGTCAATAATAGGGCGCGCATCAAAAAGTGTAATATCAATATGCTCGACAAATTTATTCAATAATTTTTCTTTTAATGAATTTTTACAGACTTGTGTTTCCATAAGTTTTCCTTATAAATAAAATTATTCTTTAGCCACCAATTCTCGCGATTTCCGCAAATTAATAGCAGAAAACATGCTCATGATAGGTTTATCTGAAACCACAATAACTCCTTCTTCTTGTTTAAAACCATTAAATCCTGTTGAAAGCGTTCTACCATAAGCTCCTACTTGGCCAATTTCAATATAATTTCCCTCTTTTACATCGCTAGGCAAATAAAAAGGTCCCTCCATATAATCTAAAGAATCACAGGTAGGACCATAAAAACTAAATGGAATAAGATCTTTGTTTTTATTATAAGATGTTTGTATTAAACGTACCGGGAAAATAAAACGCGGAATACCTGCATCAAAAAGACACCCATAGGTTCCATCATTAATATACAACTGATTTTTTTTCCTTGATTCTACCCGCACAATAACGGAGGTGCTTTCTGCCACTAAGCATCGACCAGGCTCACAAAGTAATTCTATGTGTGGAAATTTTTTTGCAATTTCCTCAAACTCTTCGTGAATAGCATTGAAATAAATATCCAGCGCGGGTGGCGTCATGCCGGGGTAAATAGATGGAAATCCTCCTCCGACATCAAAATATTCGATTTCAATTTTTGATTGGCTAATCAATTTGTTAGCCAAACGTATAGCTATTCGATAGGCATCTGGATGCATACATTGTGAACCAACATGAAAGGTAATGCCAAGTCTATAAGCCATTTTTCGTATTTTTTTTAAAAGCTCAGGGGCCTCATCCAGATTAATCCCAAATTTGGCTGATAAATTAAATTCCGCAAACGTATTAGGAATTGCTAATCGTAAATGCAAACACAAATCTTTGGCATTCTCAGTAAGTAGGATAATTTTCTTAAGCTCATCCAAACTATCTAAAGCAAAATGTCGTACTCCATAATTAAAATAGGCTTCCTGGATCGCAAAAGTAGATTTTACTGGATGCATAAAATATAGCTCAGCACCAGGGATAAGCGATTTAATCATTCGAATTTCTTCGTATGAAGCCACATCAAAAGCATTAATACCTTGGAGCTGTAAAAGATTTATGACTTGTTTTTCAGGATTAGTTTTGACAGCATATAAAATGCGTCCTTGAAATCGAGTGCGAAAGTACTTAATCGCACACTCCATAATATTTGGTCTAAAAACAAAAACTGGCTGTGAAGGCCTGCTATCCACAACAGACGCAATGGTGCGGAGTTTCATATTAATCTACCTCTTTTCAAAATATATTTTTAAAAGCTAGTACGAGCTATTAAAATCTTCAAAGAGGTATTATTTTTAGTATGGCCAGCCAGGCAAAAAGAAATAAATGCATCGGCATTTATAGTCACAAGGTAAAATTTCATATTGAAAAACCAACCTTTATAAGGTTATTTTAACCATATCATGGTATAAACGGCCTGATACCGATACCTTTTGCAACTTGGATAAAGGTTATTTTTTGATTTTAAAATCATTTAATCTCTGTTTTTGTCCTTTCCTTTAGTATAAGAAATTTCGGTGTTCCTTAGATTAAATTGTCTAGCATGCACAAAGTAGAGTTAATCCAAGCAATTGATACTAAACCGCGCCTTATCTTCAAGGCGCATTGCAGTTAGGCATCTCCCCCACACGCAACCAGTATCTAAAGCATATACATTCGGTTCATTGGTTCGACCCTGTAGCGCTGCCCAGTGACCAAACAAAATGTTTAAATCTTTACTGCATCGATTGGGTAATTTAAACCACGGAAAATAATTGTCCGATATAGCATTAACTCCCTTAGCTGTTAACTCCAAATTTCCTTTGATATCACAAAACCTTAAACGGGTCAAACAATTTGTAATGCATCGTAATCTCTCCCAACCCATAAGACTATCACTCCATCGAGAAGGTTCGTTTCCATACATATTTTTTAAAAACTCTACGAAATGTTTACCTCTCAATATAGTTTCCACTTCTTCTGCACATGTAATCGCTTTATTTAAATCCCACTGGGGTGGAAAACCAGCATGCACTAAGGTATAGCCTAAATTTGCATCATGATGTAACAAAGATCTATTCCGTAACCAAGTACATAGTTCTTCTTTGTCTGGCGCATTTAAAATAGCGTGTAAATTACTTTTTGGATCTAAACTCGCATTAGTATAAACGACAGATAAAAGATGTAAATCATGATTACCTAATACTACTTGAACGTTATTTAATTTTTTTATAAAACGAAGAACTTCTAAGGACTTAGGTCCTCTATTCACTAGATCACCCGTAAACCACAAAGCGTCGTGAAGGGAGTCAAAGTTAATTTTGTCCAACAATCGGAGCAGCGAATCAAAACAACCTTGAATATCCCCAATCGCATAGGTTGCCATATTTAAATTAACTACTTAAATTAGGTGAAGTAAAATTTTTGGTAGGGTTTTTGACGGATAATTCTAAATTAATAATTTTCTGTAGTGAAATATTTGAAGTAATGAGTGAAATCAACCGAATATCTCCTTGTAAAACGCGTTGCGGTGAGCTTTTTTGATTTTCCTGAGTTGTAGCCATCCCACCCACTGCTCGATATCTTTTACTTAAATCCCCTAATCCAGACAAACCACCAAATGCTCTATAACGTTGATCTAATTCACTGATAGAAATTTGATACAGTTTAGCCACATCAATAAATTGTTTTTCTATCACTTCTGGATGCTTATAATTTGGATTTACGTTAGCAAACTCTTGAAAAAGAGCAGTAGATATAAAGATTTTTCCATCAGATATTCTTATTTTAGCATCCTTTTCATTAATAAAAATTTTTCCATCGGCAAGTTCTTTACGTAACCATTGTAAAAATGCCTCTCCACTTGGATCTGTTTCGGCTATTTGTGCATTTATTCGAGAATTTTCAATAATATCAATTTCTGCGCGTGGAACCATAGACATAAAAGATGTCATAGGAATGCGATCTTCTTCACCAGACAACAAGTTTAACCAGGTTTCTAATACCCTTAAATCACTTGCTATCCAACTAAAACCTTTTGTATCTAAATTAATACTTGTAACACTATCTAAAATCTGGCGTGCTAATATATGCGTGGTTGATTTTTCTAAGTTATCAAAATTTTCCTTGATATAATCTATTTCGTAATAATACGCTTGACTTAACATGCTGCCCTTGCAGAGCTCCCATATTTTCAGAGGATAAGCTTCCTTATGATATAGCACAATGGAATATTTAACGAAGAGTTTCCCAATGTCTAGAAATAATGCAGCGGTAAATGCCGCGTACACCCATAATGCTTCCTTATCAGAAATATTACTGAAATTGATCTCTTCAGGAAAAAAATATTTCAAACATAAAGTCAGTGTTCTTGTACTCCTTTCCAAACCAGTTTCTAAAAAATTAATTTCCTGATTAAAAAAACCATGCTGCATTAAAGGAATATCCTGGACAAATTCAGCAAATTTCTCAATGACAGGTAAGTAATAATTAAACCGATTAGATGGTCTAATAAGTGATTTTATAGTTTCAATTAAAGCTAAATTACTTTCTGAATTTAATAGATCATCAGCTGATTTAATTACATATAAATCAGTTTGCGGCTTTTTAGATTTATTTATTTTTTTTAAAGAGGCCCTTAGACCACTGAACATTACCATTTTTCAATACCTACGAAATTTTTGGCATTTGCTTGATTAAGGACTCTATAGCTTTTATCTATTGATAAATTAAAAATTATTAATTTAAATTATAAATCAACGACTAGCTCTCAGAAATGAACTTAGACATATTTTCCGTAAACTAAGCCTTAAACCTCATTTACCCATAAAAAAGATAAATTTCTATACAGTTTAGCATGGAACTGGCAAAATAATAATGCAATAATCTTGAGGTTTCTATGTCATTACCATTAAAACGCAGCCAAACTAAACATTATTATGAAATTAGCCCCCCCGATCTCCCTCTTTCTTGCCCTTTAAAAAATAGCGCTTTATGGGATTCGCACCCTAGAGTTTATTTGCCTATTGCCAAAACAGGTCATGTCACTTGCCCTTATTGCGGAACTGAATATACGCTTCGCACTTGAATTTTTATGAATAGCCCTAAAAAAATTCTTATTATCAGCCCTGCATGGATAGGCGATATAGTTATTGCCCAGTCTTTACTGAAATACATAAAACACCATAATTCACAGACAATAATCGATGTATTAGCTCCTGCTTGGAGTCATGAATTATATTCTGTTATGCCTGAAATTAACGAAATATTCACGATGCCTTTAGGCCACTCCCAATTTCAATTAAAAAAACGCTGGCAGCTTGGGAAAAGGTTGCGAAATAAAAACTACCAGCAAGCAATTATTCTTCCAAACTCATGGAAATCTGCCATTATTCCTTTTGCAGCCGGCATCCCAATAAGAACAGGTTGGCTTGGCGAAATGCGTTTCGGATTATTGAATGATTGGCGTATTTTAAATAAAAAAATATTCCCTATGATGGTCCAGCGTTTCCTTGCTTTAGGAAATACTAACACTTTAGCTAATAAAGTTTTGGATTGGCAAGCTTTCCAACCTCATTTACAAACCAACCACAATCACGAAAGTACAAAGCTTAAAAGATTATTCCTAATTGAAGAAAAACCTTTACTTATACTATGTCCTGGTGCCGCCTATGGACCTGCTAAATGTTGGCCTGCTGAATATTTTGCAGAAATTGCAAATTACAAAAAATCAAAAGCTTGGCAAATTGCATTACTCGGCTCTAAATCTGATGAACCCATGGGGCAAAAGATA
>JBHGAL010000005.1:0-91393 GCA_041949685.1 Wolbachia endosymbiont of Folsomia candida | reverse complement strand
CCCCGGAATTCCGAGGGTTTTTTGTTGTAAATTTTTAAGGTTTTTTGATCCATCCATAGCGAATACCCTCCATAACTGCTCTAGCAATGGTTTTACATTTCAGTTTTTTCTTAATGCTTTTATGATAGTCTTCAACTGTATTGTGCTTAATATCGAGTAATTCAGCGCTTTCTCTTACGGTGTATCCTAAAGCGGCTAATGAGAGGCACTCTTTTTCTCGAGGGCTTAACTGTGAATCAACGATCAATGTAGTTCTTAAACTGAGATTAAATAATAAAGTTTTGATGAGTTGACGTTGTTTAAGAGATGGTTTGTGATTACCCAGTTTTATTAAAATACGCGTTATTAGATCAGTCGGTTCATTAATGGATGAACCCTGTGTTAGATTGGAATCCCCTATAGCGGATTCACTCACTTTCTTTTGAGACATAATGGCTCCCGAGGCGCAAAATAGGCCTATTTTTTTGTTTGAAAAAATGTTTTTTAGAAACAAATCAGGAGTTATGTCTGTCGAAGTCGCACAAAAGTTATTCCCGATGCCACTTTTGTGGCCCGCGCTAGATGCGGTTGATAAAACAGAAGTGCGGTTAGCAGTGATGTTAATTGCCCAAAGGGGGCCGTGTGATTTAAGATGGAAATAGCCATGATCAATTCCTCCAGAATTGGTTGTGGTAGCCGCAAGGTATTACCAGTACCTTGTGTGCGGTTTGGTGCAGGAAGTTTTCCTGCACCAAATTTTTTAATAACAGGCAATTAATCTTAGCGGTCCCAGCAGGGGATCCGCAAGAGGTTTAACTAAATTTATTGAACTTTTAAAAAGATTTTTTAATGTTAATTGAATTAAAATTAATTAATGTATTTATCCTTTGTTCAGCAACCTGACAGTAGATGAGCTGGTTATCAATCAGCACGCAGCGTCTATGTAAAGAAAGTGCTGCTAAACCTGTAGTGCCGCTACCAGCAAATGGATCAACAATCAGATCGTTGGGCTTTGAGAGTAATTGGATAAAAAATTGAGGTAATGCAACCGGAAAAACTGCGGGATGACCTTGATTGCGATTTTCAGGGCTCAGATGCAAAACGTTTGTTGGTAGTACTTTTTTTTTGTTACGCCAATTGGCTAAGTCACGCTGAAAGCCACTACCCGTACTAGAACGAACGAAGGGAGATTTTAGATTCTCGAAACTTATCAACCGTTGTTGAGTGGACAAGGCTATCGGGATTTTAACCGCTTCCTGATTAATATAAGGTGTTTTTACTTTTGCGAGATGAAATACATATTCCCAGGCGTCCCGTAAGCGAGTTGGCCAATATCCCGGCATACTCGTTTTTTTATGCCAGATGTAATCGTCTATGCAATACCAACCTAAGCCGACGAGTTTTTCTATAGTTTCCCAGACATAATGCTGACGGACACCGTTAACAATTTTATCTTTCATATTCAGCACTAAACTTCCATTTGGTTTTAGAGCTTGCCAAAACACTTCATGAAACGACATAAACCAATCAGGGTAATCATGCGGCGCAACACTATCATAATGCCGCTGTCGCGCATCAGCATAGGGTGGCGATGTAACTATCAGATCAACTTGATTAGGAAAAGCGCGCAATTCTTTCTCGCAATCGCCATGAAGAATTTGGTAATTGTTTTGAAATAAAGGTTCATTAACTAGATTGTTTTGCATAAAGATCCTTCAATTTTCTTCTTCAGATGTATCCGTATCAATCTGCAATTGCGAAAATTCCTGAGTGGCTTGTGAAAGTGTTAATGGGAGAATAGGTAATGGTTTAATGCCGTTGGCATATACGGCCAATGCTTTTTTAGCATCACCTATTAAAATAGGATCAGGTGAAGTATGTGAAAAACCCTGTACTTGGTTATCATATTCTAAACTACCTTTGAGTGAACGTGGGTAGCTAGAAAGTGGTTTATCTTGGTAATCACGATAACGTTTCTCAAATTCATGGCGTAAGAATGGTAACTCTTTTTCTGGCTGTTGACATAAATAAACCCAACCGCCCATATCTCTAATGACACAATGAATGATTGGATTACCAAAAACGACGCTATCATAACGACCTATTGTGCGAATAGCCGTTACTACTTGACCCCAAGCATTGAGTGCATGATGATGACTATCACCTTGAATCAAAACAATTAAATCGGCAGGAGTTGGCATACCCCATTTCTGGCGATCGGGGTTTTGTAAAGTATTTAGCATCGCTTGTTTTACTTGGGCAAATGGATAAGCTTTAAGACATTGCCAATAAGTTTCTAGTAATAAACTTGAAACTTTGCGATTAAAAGATTCCGCCAATAATGTCAGCCATTCTAGGAAGGGTTTTTTATCATCTACTAACATAAAATCTCCTATTTTGTTGTTTAATTTTTTGAGTGATTCAACCATTGTTCTCCAACGACGAGGTTGTGGGCTAGGGTAGGACTCAGTCCTCGTGTTGCTAAACGAGTTACGTCATGATCGGGAGGGGCTTTCTGTCGTTGTAGAGAATCACGTTGCTCTTTAGCAAGCCATGCATTGATGTGGCGCAAGATCTGGGATCGTGTTTTGCGTGCACTTGGATTAGCATCATTCCAAGCGCGTATTTGACGTAGCTCTTGCAAAACATCAATATTTGGATAGGTTTTTTTCCAGGTGTGGATATCCATTTTCCCCGCAATAAACACATCGTTATTTTGAAGTGGAATACCGATGATTTCTTCGTCGGAAATGGTATTTACTACACTTTTTTTATTAATTAATAAGGGAATTTTTGAGTTGCTGCTGGGTAAGCCGTCGATAAACGACGGCTTACCAACAACATCCTGTTCCTGATCTTTCTCCTGTTCCTGTTCCTGATTCTGTTCCTGGTTTTGAAAGGGTTGCGATAGAGTTGCTAAATGGTTTTTAAACCCTTCATCTAAGTGTTTATTTTGAGCTAATAAGCTTACTATTAAAGGTCTAAAAACCATTGATTGTGTTGGAACTCGTTTAAAAAGTTTACTCAGACTTTTGCCTTGATTTGGATTTTCAATCGGGTTCCAATCTAGAAAGTGAGTGATCAGAATCCAATTAGATTCAGTGTCTCGAATTAAAAATTTAACTTGAGATAGTTCTGAAAATACTTGATAAACTGTTTCTCCATCCCATTTCAAATCTTCTGCTACATAACCAATGGGTAATCGAAAACAACCCAACATATTAGTATGCGGTCCTGTCAATAAATAAACGGCTAATAATTTGGCGTGTGTAGATAAATTTTGTAATGCTAAATCAGACCAAAATTGGGTTTGTACCGAACCGTATTCTCTCATTTTTATTTCCTTTTTTTAGATTGATAGATAAAAGAAGAAATTTCTTTTTTGTTTTGTGTTAATATTTTTTGCTGTTTTCTGTGAGTGAAGCGAGTTAGGAGTGCTGCTGCGGAAGTTCTTAGCTTTCCTTCATCAACTGCTTTTACCAGTTCAGTACAGCCGAGTAATTGAATTTTCTCAGCATGGCGATAACTGTCTTTACAACCAAATCCAAGTAAAGCAGCTATCAACTCATCGGTTCTTCCTTTTATTTCGTCGAAATTTCGACGAAACGTTTTATGAAAACGAGGACCTTGGCGGTTTCCTAAGTATTTTTTTGTAGCAATGCCGATAGCAGCTCGTTCGCAGATTAAAAAAGTTTGCACTAATACCACCAATTCATATTTTTTTGTTAGCAGATCGGATAAGGAAAACAGCCAAGCAGGGACCGTTTTTTTATTCTGTTTCTGATAAACCCAATAAGTACTTGGATTAGCTATGAGTTGTTGATTTTCATCGATAACAATGGGTCTGAACTGGTTTAAAGGACGTTCTGGATCGATTAAACTTGGAACTGAAAAATCACATTTCACATGAGTTATCGAAACATTCATTAATTTAATAGGGTGATGCGTAAAAGGCAGCGATAACGACTTCAATTCATTTCGTTCTATCGGCGAGATTAAATCTAAAGGATCTACCTTATATTTCGCTTGTTCCCACAAATATTTTACAACTCTTCGTGCAAACTTATGATTTATCCAAGTACGACCATTTCGCATAGAACTGACATTTTGATGTGACGTTTTCAAAATACTGGCCGCCTTTTCTACTGTTCCACAACACTGAATAAATATCTCAAAAGCGTTTATCTCCATACTTATCCACTCCATTTATTTTTTTTATGAATATGAACCAAACAAGTCTATATAAGATTCTTGCAACATGTGTTGCGAATAACTTTAGTAAGCTTATTAGCAGGCAATTTAAAAATAAGGATAAGAATATGCAGCCAAGACTTATACGTTTACGTGACGCACCGAATTATTTAGGAATGGATCGGCATCGATTTAATGAAGAAGTGAGACCTTATTTAACAGTAATTCCAATTGGGGAAATAGGAATTGCATTTGACCGACTTGATTTAGATGCGTGGGTGGACGATTATAAGCAGTGTAAGGGTCGTCCTCCATTTAAAAGGGGACAACCATGGGAAGAAAAAAAATGCCAGGACTCGTTAAACGCGGGAACATTTGGCACATTAACAAAAAAGTCAACGGCCGTCGCATTTCAGAAAGCACTGGATCAGGCTTGCTCGAAGAAGCCGAACGTTACTTAGTTCGACGTCTCGAACAGATTCGCCAAGCCAGTGTCTATGGAATAAGACCAAAGCGGACTTTTCAGGAAGCAGCGACTAAATATCTGATGGAACATCAACAAAAAGCAAGTCTTCATGTTGATGCGGGTAACATTAAGGCCCTTGATAAGTTCATAGGAGGCTTATCTTTAGATGGAATTCATATGGGGACTTTGCAGCCTTATATAGGTGCTCGTCGAAAAGAAGGTGTAAAGGCAAGAACGATTAATCATGGGTTACAGATTGTTCGTCGTATTTTAAATTTGGCGGCTAGTGAGTGGTTAGATGAGTATGGTTTAACTTGGATAGCTGTTGCTCCTAAAATTCGGTTATTTTCCGAATTGGATAGACAGCAACCTTATCCGTTAGATCGACAGGAGCAAGCACGTTTATTTAACGAGTTGCCTGCACACTTGAAGCGAATGGCATTGTTTGCTGTCAATACAGGATGCCGTGATCAAGAAGTATGTAAGTTGCAGTGGGAATGGGAAGTTCGCTTAAATGGGAGCTCAGTATTTATGATTCCTGGAAAGTTTGTGAAAAATCGTCAAGATCGTTTAGTTGTTTTAAATGATATTGCACATTCTGTAATTAATCAGGTTCGTAGTATCCATCCTAAGTATGTTTTTACTTACTTAGGGAAGCCCACTACGCGTATGCTTAATTCGGCATGGTTAAAGGCACGTGCTCGTGCTGGATTACCAAAGGTGCGAGTGCATGATCTTAAACATACTTTTGGGCGGCGTTTACGTGCAGCAGGTGTAAGCTTCGAAGATCGCCAAGATTTATTAGGACATAAAAGTAGTCGTATGACTACTCATTACTCACAAGCGGAATTAAGTAATTTAATTCATGCTGCAAATAAAGTTTGTGGGGTAGGGCAAGGTATACCGTTACTAATGGTGCTTAAAAGAGCCATGTAAAACTGGGAGTCGCGCAAAAGTCGCGCAGATAAATTTTTTGGATATTTTAAAAATGATGTAAGTGTTTGATTATTCTGGTGGCCGAAGGTGGAATCGAACCACCGACACAAAGATTTTCAGTCTTCTGCTCTACCGACTGAGCTATTCGGCCTAAAGATCTGTACGAAAAATTATGCTAATGCATAGGCTGTGTATTAAAGCGTTTAGTTAAAGTTGAGTCAAGCGAATCATGAAATTTATTAATCAATAGAAGTACAAGACGGTATTTTAAAATATCTGGATAGCAGGGCGGTATGGGCATTGAAACTCCTACGTGAGAGGCTATTTCTCAGCTTTAAATTTGTAGTCAGTTGCTGTATGATTCCCGCCATAAATGATAGAATATTAACCAAATAGGTTCATGGGACTATTTTATGGCACGGGTTCCTACAGCAGCACATTGGCGTGATTCAGCGCGCATACCTCGATTTTTTTTAATCGATGCGCGTGCGGCTTTCCCATTACTCTTATTTTTGTTACATATTCGCGTTTGGAGCTTTGTATTGGCGTTACTGGCTATGGCCTTTTTTGCCTTATTAGAGCGCTATGGTTTTTCGGTGACGGTTTTTTTACGTTGGTTGCGTACGGTATTGGCTGGGCCGCGTAAGATAGCTATTCCATGGTGGAAGGAGTAGGCCCTATGGAATTAAAAAAAGCATTACATTCCATTGCCAAGGCCTTACGGGCCAATTTTACTTTGAAGGGTAGACCCATTACCTATGATGAGGTTTTTTCTGAAGTGGGATTGTTACCCGCTATTGCTCGTCGTGCCGATCAACTATGCTCGCTTTGTTTAGGTTATGGAATTGGTGTTAGTTTTGATGAGATAGAACAATCTTTGCTAGGCGTGAAAGCAAATTTTGATGAAGTCACACCGAATATTTTACGTTATCTTTGTATTACGGATGTATTATGTGAGTTGATGCAAAATGGAGGCTCAACTACTCAAACCCCGCTTGATGAACTCATGTACGACTAGTACAACATTTTAAAAGACAACTACCATGAATTATTCCGCATAGAATGTTGGTTCATGCTTAGGAATATAAAAGAATAACTTTTGAATTTTATAGAGGCCATAATGTCGTTTCCCTTAATATCAGTTAAGAAAAATCCGTTAAGATTGGCTATAGCACAAGCTTATTATGCTGATGAAACGTCGTGTGTTAAACAGTTATTGCAGCAGGCTGCTTTACCTCGTCAAGTAACAGAAAAAATTGCGCAACGTGCCTCTAAATTAATTGGGCACATTCGTGCGCAGCGTTTATCGAAAGGTGGTTTAGACGCGTTTTTATACGAATATGATTTATCCAGCGAGGAAGGTATCGCGCTGATGTGTTTGGCAGAAGCACTATTACGTATACCGGATAGCGATACCATCGATGCCTTGTTAAAAGATAAAATTACCAATGCCGATTGGGCGTCTCATCTCGGTCAAAGCGCTTCTTTTTTTGTTAATGCCAGTACCTGGGGCTTAGTATTAACCGGGAAATTATTACAGTCGGATCAAACTAGCGGTTTAACTAATGTATTCCGTCGCTTTGTTGGTAGAACCAGCGCACCTATAATCCGTAAAGCAGTCAAGCAAGCCATGCAGATGTTAGGTCGCCAATTTGTGATGGGTCAAGGAATTGAAGAAGCATTAAAACGAGCTAAAGGCTACGAAGCTAAGGGCTATCGTTTTTCTTATGATATGTTGGGTGAGGCGGCACGTACCGAAAAAGACGCTGAGCGTTATTTTCAAGCCTATCAAACCGCCATCTCTGCTATTGGTAAGGCGGCATCAGGTAAATCACTCAATGATGCACCCGGTATTTCAGTCAAGTTATCGGCGTTGCACCCGCGTTATGAGTTTGCTAAACAAGAAGTGGTCGTTCCTTTTTTAATTAAGCAATTAAAAATCTTAGCTTTAGCGGCTAAAGCCAATAACATCACACTGACAGTCGATGCCGAAGAAGCGGATCGTTTGGATATTTCCTTAGATATTATCGGTGCGGTATTTTGTGATCCAGATTTAGCGCATTGGGAAGGATTTGGGTTGGCCGCGCAGGCGTATCAAAAACGCGCGCCTTTTGTTATTGATTGGCTCGTTGATTTAGCTAAACAACAAAATAAACGTTGGATGGTACGGTTAATTAAAGGGGCTTATTGGGATACCGAAATCAAAAATGCACAAATAAAAGGTTTGCAAGGCTATCCAGTGTTTACGCGCAAAGCAGCCACCGATGTTTGTTTTGTTGCTTGTGCAAAAAAATTATTGGCAAACTCGGCACACATCTATCCACAGTTTGCCACGCATAATGCCTATACCTTAGCGACGGTACTCGAGTTGGCTGGAAAGAATCGAGATTTTGAAATGCAATGTTTACATGGTATGGGATATACCTTGTATGATCATATCGTCGGACCTAAACAGCTTAATATTCCTTGTCGCGTTTATGCACCTGTCGGCGGGCATGAAGATCTACTCGCTTATTTGGTGAGACGTTTGTTAGAAAATGGTGCCAATACTTCGTTTGTGAATCGCATTATTGATCCGACGATTCCTATCGAAGAAATGTTAGAAGATCCGGTGCAAAAATTATATCAATTGGATAGAATTCCACACCCTAAAATTCCTTTACCGAGAGACATTTATGGAGCGGGTCGGAAAAATTCCCAAGGGATCGATTTCGCCGATAGCGAAACCTGGGAACCACTCGCCGGCCAAATAGAGAGTGCTGCTAAAAAATCTTATAGCGCAGGACCTTTAATTAACGGTGTTTTAGAAGCAGGCGAAAAAACACGTGCTATCAGCAATCCAGCTAATCCGCAGCAAATCGTTGGCCATGTTAGTTTAGCCAGTGCTGAACAATTAGAACAAGCAATAAGCAACGCTCATCAGAGAAACTTTGCTTGGGCAAATACACCGATAGAGACACGTGCGGCTTGCTTAGAACGTGCTGCGGATCTTTTTGAACAACGCTTGAGTGAATTTATGGCCTTGGCGATCAAAGAGGGGGGTAAAACACTCAATGATGCACTCGCTGAAGTCCGAGAGGCGGTTGATTTTTGTCGTTATTACGCCATGCGCGCTCGCTTAGATTTAATGCCACAATTATTACCGGGACCGACGGGTGAAGAAAATTGGTTAAGCTTTCAGGGCCGAGGTGTAATCGCGTGTATTAGTCCTTGGAATTTTCCTTTAGCTATTTTTATTGGCCAAGTGACGGCTGCTTTAGTGACGGGTAATACCGTCATTGCTAAGCCTGCGAGTCAAACCCCATTAATCGCGACTGCCGCCGTACAACTTTTACATGAAGCAGGAATTCCTGGCGATGTGTTGCAACTTTTACCTGCCAGTGGTGCGGTTATTGGGCCAAAAATAACCTTCGATCCGCGGATCAAGGGAATCGTATTTACGGGCTCAACTGAAACAGCACGTGAAATCAATCAAGGTTTAGCAAATCGTGAGGGTGGAATTTTACCTTTCATAGCAGAAACCGGTGGACAGAATGCCATGATCGTCGACTCATCCGCACTTAAGGAACAAGTGGTGGTTGACGTATTAAACTCGGCTTTTGGTAGTGCCGGACAACGGTGTTCAGCATTACGCGTATTGTTTGTGCAAGAAGAAATGGCGGATTCGTTAATTGAAATGCTCTGCGGTGCGATGGCTGAACTCAAATTAGGTGATCCTAGCGAGTTATTTACCGATGTCGGTCCTGTGATCGATAGCGCTGCCAAGCAAACCTTACAAGAACATTTTGATCGTATGTCCCAAGAAGCTAAATTGCTTTATCAATGCAAGCTGCCGAGTGGATTAGATCAAACCAATTTCTTTGCGCCAAGTCTATTTGAATTAAGCAGTTTAGATCTTTTAAAACGTGAAGTTTTTGGTCCTATCTTGCATGTGATTCGTTATGCAGCGAAAGATCGTGAACGCGTAATCCATGCTATTAATCATACTGGATATGGTTTGACCTTAGGGATACAAAGTCGAATTCAACATACCGTGGAGTCGATTTCACGTCAGGTACATGTTGGAAATCAATATGTTAATCGTTCTATGATAGGCGCGGTGGTGGGTGTACAACCTTTTGGTGGAGAAGGTCTTTCTGGAACCGGACCTAAGGCAGGCGGGCCGCATTATTTACCTCGTCTGTGCTTAGAACGTTCTTTATCCATCAATACGACGGCGGCTGGAGGTAATGCCTCTTTGCTTTGCCTGGAGGAATAATGGATCATAGTTTTGTTTTTTCAATTTTTGTCATCTTTACCGGCGCTGCCGTATTAGCGACAATAGCCCTGTATACACACCAATCCTTATTAGTCGCTTATATTTTATTAGGCTTGATATTAGGGCCTAGTTGTCTGAAGTTAGTACCCAACATAGGCTTGGCACGCGGCATTGGCGATATCGGCATTATCTTTTTGTTATTTTTAGTCGGTTTAGATTTAACCCCACAGGAATTTTATCGGAGCTTACGTAAAACCGCTTTAGTGACGTTGGTATTTAGTGCATTATTTACCACGATAGGTTTTGCAGTGGGTTATTTATTTAGCTTTACGCTCTTAGAAAGCTTATTAATAGGCGCCAGTTTAATTTTTTCTAGTACGATTATCGGTCTTAAGTTATTACCCACGTTAGCTTTGCACCATAAACCGATTGGTGAAACGATGATCAGTGTGTTGTTGCTGCAAGACCTATTAGCCATAGGCATGTTGTTGTTTGTACATGGTGCGCATATGACTGGCTCGAAATTAGCCGATCTCGGTTTAACCTTAATTACTTTTCCTACCTTGCTCGCTTTTGCTTTTGTGGTACAACGTTATTTCATTAGTAAATTGTTTATTCGTTTTGATCGTGTGCAAGAGTATCTTTTTTTAGTTGCGCTAGGTTGGTGTTTAGGATTAGCAGAATTGTCACGTGCATTAGGTTTATCAGCAGAAATAGGTGCTTTTTTAGCCGGTGTATCGATAGCAGAAGGGCCGATTGCGGTTTTCATTGCCGATAATTTAAAACCATTGCGTGATTTTTGTTTAATTATGTTTTTCTTTGCTGTAGGTGCAAGTTTTGATTTAAGTTATTTACCGATGGTATTTATACCCGCGTTCTTATTAGCAGGACTGGTGTTGTTAATTAAGCCTTGGTTGTTTCAAGTATTATTGCAAATGTCAGGTGAAAAAAAAGTGATAGCCCGTGAAGTCGGTGTGCGTTTAGGACAAGCCAGCGAGTTTTCTTTATTAATTGCTTATTTAGCCGCTGAAACAACGCCAGCTTTAATCGGCAGTAAAGCCAACTATCTGATCCAAGCGGTCACTATTTTGACATTTGTGGGTTCATCTTATTGGGTGGTATTACGTTATCCTACACCTTTGGCCTTGAATGAAAAGATGCGAGTAGACTAAACTAGGTTTTTTTAATATATACTCATATTTTGGTTTCAGCCTTAACAAAGCATTTTTCGTCATGAGCGCGAAAAATATTTATCGTCATTGCGAGCACCGTAGGTGCGTGGCAATCCTGGATGGCCACGGCCTCACTGACGTTTCGGCCTCGCCATGACGGGCTCATTATTTTTTGTACTGTGCTGAAATAATATATACTCAATGCGAAGAGTATAAAACAATAATTTTTAAACATTAGGGCTGGACGCCCGGAGGAAGATCATGACATTTATTACATTGTTACTGTGCTTAGGACTGGAACGTTTCTTACATCGAGGTAACTTTTTAGCGCGTTTTAATTGGTTTGAACAATATGTCAGCAAAATTAATGACATGACTAAAAATATTACATGGGCACAGCAATATTTTATTCCTTTAATATTAGTGGTATTACCGATAGTGATACCGGTGGCAGTGATTTATTTTTTAAGCGCCGCTTTTATTCAAGGTTTATTAGCTTTTTTAGTTGGCGCTGTGGTGCTTTTTTATTGTTTGGGTCCTATCAATATTTTTGATACTAAGAAAATACATCAGCCGATATTTTGGCAAGCCAATGAATCCTTGTTTGCAGTGATTTTTTGGATGGCTTTATTAGGCCCGATCGCGGCATTGGTTTATCGTTTAGTTGAACGTTCTGCTCATATTCATGCCAGTTATCCCGCTTTAGGGAAGTCAGCGCAACAAATTCGAGCGTTGTTGGATTGGTTGCCCGTGCGTTTATTTTCGATATTGTTCGCCTTAGCGGGTAATTTTGTGCAAACCAGTCAATTTTGTTTAGATTATTTACTAAGAGAGGTTTCATTTAATCGCGAACTGATTGAAAAAAGTGGACGTATCGCATTAGGACTCGATGAAACGACTGAGTTTACTAATGAAAACTATGGTTCCGCTTTAAAGCTCATAGACCGTGATTTAATCCTTTTTTTAATTATCGTATTCGCCGTGACATTGGGTGTGCTGTTATAATTGGCTCACTAAATAATTAGTTTAAACAACAATCAATTATTAGAAGAATTTCTAAAGGTAAGCCTCCTATGACACAGCAAACCCCTTATGTAGATAAGGATCCGCTTGAAACTAAAGAGTGGATAGATGCACTTTTATCTGTTTTAAAGTTTGAAGGAGCAGATAGGGCACAATTTCTTATCCAACAGCTTATCAATAAGGCCCGTCAACGGGGTTTAGATATAACGGCTGGTCTACACACACCTTATGTGAATACGATTCCTGTTGAATTAGAACCGGCTTTTCCGGGGGATGAAAAGCTAGAGAAACGGATTGCCGCTTTAATTCGTTGGAATGCGGTAATGATGGTATTACAAGCGGGGAAAGTTTCTTCAGAGTTAGGTGGTCACATAGCGACCTATGCTTCGGCGGCGACGCTGTACGAGGTTGGCTTTAATCATTTTTTTCATGCTGCAAATGCTGAACATCCTGGCGATTTATTGTATATCCAGGGACATTCTTCACCGGGTATTTATGCACGTGCCTTTTTGGAAGGACGTTTAACAAAACAGCAGTTAGCCCACTTTCGCCAAGAAATCGGCGGAAAAGGTCTTTCTTCTTATCCTCATCCCTGGCTAATGCCAGAATTTTGGCAGTTTCCTACCGTTTCTATGGGCTTAGGTCCGATGCAGGCCATTTATCAAGCCCGTTTTTTGAAATATTTACAAAATCGTGGTCTCTTAGACAACCAGGATAGAAAAGTGTGGATGTTTTGTGGCGATGGAGAAATGGATGAACCCGAATCGCTCGGAGCACTTTGTATTGCTGCACGAGAAAAATTGGATAATCTAATTTTTGTTGTTAATTGTAATCTACAACGACTGGATGGGCCGGTACGTGGCAATGGCAAGATAGTCCAAGAATTAGAAGGTGTATTTCGCGGTTCAGGTTGGAATGTGAATAAAGTGTTATGGGGTAGCGCTTGGGATTCGTTATTTAAAAAAGATAAACAAGGCTTGTTACCTCAATTAATGATGGAAACCATTGATGGTGAATATCAAAACTTTCGTGCTAAAGATGGTGCTTATATTCGTGAACATTTTTTTGCGAAATATCCAGAATTAAAAGCGATGGTTGCCGATATGAGTGATGAGCAACTTTGGCTTTTAAAGCGCGGCGGTCATGATATTAAAAAAGTTTATGCCGCTTATAAAGCCGCCGTCGAACATAAAGGCCAACCCACGGTTATTTTAGCAAAAACCATTAAAGGTTATGGTATGGGCACGGCCGGCGAAGGTCAAAATATCACGCATCAACAAAAAAAGATGACGCAAGAACAATTACTTGCGTTTCGCGATCGCTTTAAGCTTTCCATGACGGATGCTGAGGTTGAAAATTTAAGTTTTTATCGTCCGGATGAAACAAGTCCAGAAATTAAGTATTTAAAAGAACAACGTAAAAAGCTTGGTGGTTATTTACCAGCGCGTCGTACACGGTCCGACGAAAGTTTAACGGCGCCGCCATTAAGCAATTTTGATAACATATTACAAGGTTCTAAAGGGCGAGAAATCTCTACGACGATGATATTCGTGGAAATTTTACGTCATCTATTAAAAGATAAAACCTTAGGTCCGCGTATTGTGCCGATAGTGCCCGATGAATCACGTACGTTTGGTATGGAAGGATTATTCCGTCAAATCGGTATTTATTCCCCCGTAGGCCAACTTTATGATCCAGTCGATGCCGGTCAATTAATGTATTACCGTGAAGATAAGAAAGGTCAATTACTCGAAGAGGGAATTAATGAAGGCGGTGCATTTTGTTCTTGGATGGCGGCTGCCACTTCATATAGTACGAATAATTTAAGCATGATTCCTTTTTATATTTATTACTCGATGTTTGGTTATCAACGCGTGGGCGATTTTGTTTGGGCCGCGGGTGATATGCAAGCGCGTGGATTTGTTTTGGGCGCAACAGCAGGTAGAACAACCTTAGCCGGTGAAGGTTTACAACATCAAGACGGACATAATCTGTTATTTTTTTCGGTAGTGCCTAATTGTGTGGCTTATGATCCTTGTTTTGGTTATGAATTAGCGGTCATTATTCAAGATGGTTTGCGTCGTATGATGCAAGATCAAGAAAATGTATTTTATTACCTGACCTTAATGAATGAAAACTATGCGCATCCTGCCTTAAGCGAAGTTAATAAAGAAGGTATCCTTAAGGGAATGTATTGTTTATCCGAAACTAAACCGAGTAAACGGCACGTACAATTATTAGGTTCAGGCACGATATTAAATGAAGTGATAGCCGCTGCGGAATTATTAAAAACAGATTTTGGCGTGACCGCGGATATTTGGAGTGTGACCAGTTTTTCAGAGTTGCGTAAACAAGCTTTAAGTGTTGAGCGACATAATTTATTACATCCGGATAAACCCGAACAACAGAGTTATGTGTCACAATGTTTACAGGATCGATTAGGCCCGGTAATTGCAGCCACCGATTATATCCGCTTAAATGCCGATCAAATACGCGCATTTGTTAAAGCGCCGTATATGGTGCTCGGAACCGATGGTTATGGACGTAGTGATACACGCGAGCAATTACGTCAATTTTTTGAAGTGAATCGTTATTATATCGTCATTGCCAGTTTACACGCCTTAATGACGGAAGGTTTAGTAAGTACGACCGAGATCGAACAGGCGTTTAAAAAATATGCTATTGATCCTAAAAAACCTAACCCTTTTACCATTTAATGTTTTTGTGTATGCCCGTCATGGCGAGCGAATGTAGATTGCCGCGCGCTCCGCGCTCGCAATGACGACCAATACTTTGTGCTCGCAATGACAAAAGAGGAGAAAACGTTTGTCTAGCTTAAAAGAAATACATGTTCCAGATTTAGGTAACGTTGCTGCGGCGGCTATTATCGAAATACCCGTTAAAGTGGGTCAAGTTATCGATGTAGAAGATGCCTTAATTACCTTAGAAAGTGATAAGGCATCGATGGATATTCCTTCGCCCTTAGCCGGAAAGCTGAAGGAATTAAAAGTTAAAGTGGGTGATAAAGTTTCTAAAGGTGACTTGATTGCTATTTTAGAAACAGAAGAATCTAGTACTTCTGATGAAAAATCACAGACTACTACTGCTGCTCCAGCGAGTGCAGAAAAAAAATCCATCTCAGAGGCAAGCACGACTACTGCTGCGCCAGAAGTAACCAAGTTAGAAATTTCTTCTCGGTCGGCAGAATTGAAAGATGAAGGTGATGAGGACAATGATGATGAACAAGAAGATATTCATGCCGGTCCTGGTGTTCGACGCTTAGCGCGAGAGTTTGGACTTGATCTAAATAAAATTAGCGGGAGTGGACAAAAAGGTCGCATCATTAAGGAAGATTTACAGAAATTTGTTAAAGCACATCTCAGTCAAAGTGCTAATAGTCAGATGGGTTTGCCGTCAGCGCCGGAGATTGATTTTAATCAATTCGGTAAAACAGAAAAGCAGGCTTTATCTCGAATTAAAAAATTAACTGCACAATATTTACATCGTAATTGGTTGTTGGTGCCGCATGTCACACAATTTAACGATGCCGATATCACCGAACTAGAAGTTTTTCGCAAGGCACAAGCAGGGTTTGCTGCCAAACAGAATATTAAATTAACGCCGTTAGTTTTTATTATGAAGGCAGTGGTAACCAGTTTAAAAGCATTTCCGTCGTTTAATGCCTCTTTGTCGGCCGACGGTGAGGAATTGATTTTAAAAAAATATTATCATATTGGGATTGCTGTTGATACACCCGAAGGTTTAGTGGTTCCGGTGATACGTGATGTGGATAAAAAAAGTCTTTTAGAATTAGCACAAGAATTGGGAACGGTCAGTCAAAAAGCACGCGCCAAACAACTGACAGGTGCTGATTTACAAGGTAGTTCATTCACCATTTCAAGTTTAGGTGGTATCGGTGGTACGGCATTTACGCCCATCGTGAATGTACCGGATGTCGCCATTTTGGGTGTATCCAAGGCGCAGTTTAAACCCGTTTATCAAGACGGCGAGTTCGTTCCGCGCTTAATGTTACCTTTATCTTTATCGTATGATCATCGTGTCATCGATGGTGCGGAAGGAGCTCGTTTTATTATGCATTTGACGGCCTGTTTGTCGGATATACGGCGCTGGTTATTATAGGCTCGACTGATCCGTTTATTTATATAAATTATTTTAGAGGAAACTATGGCTGAATTAGAAATTAAAAAAACCGAAGTACTCGTGTTAGGTAGCGGGCCAGGGGGTTATAGTGCAGCGTTTCGTGCTGCCGATTTAGGCAAAAAAGTTATTTTAGTGGAAAGAGAATCGACCTTAGGTGGAGTGTGTTTAAATGTCGGTTGTATCCCTTCAAAAGCGTTATTACATGCGGCTAAAGTGATAGAGGATGCCAGCGCCATGGCGGAATTTGGTGTGAGTTTTGGTAAACCTAAAATTGATATCAAACAATTGCGTAGCTGGAAAGACAGTATAATAAAAAAATTAACCGGCGGTTTATCCCTGTTAGCTAAACAACGTAAGGTTGAATGTATTGTTGGTGAAGGAAAATTTACCGGAAAAAATGAGTTAACGGTTGGAAAACAAAAAATTGTTTTTGAGCAAGCGATCATTGCAGTGGGTTCACAACCGATACGCTTACCTTTTTTACCGGATGATCCGCGGATTTTTGATTCTACCGGTGCGCTCGAATTAAACGAAGTTAAAGGTAGTTTATTAGTGTTAGGTGGTGGAATTATCGGTATGGAAATGGCCACCGTTTATCACGCGCTGGGCAGCGATATTACGGTGGTAGAAGCAGGCGAGATGATCGTCAATGGCGCTGATAAGGATATGGTGATGCCTTTATACAAGCGTCTACAAAAACATTATAAGTTTTTATTAAAAACTAAAGTAACCAAGGTCGAAGCTAAGAAGGATGGACTATGGGTTACATTTGAAGGTGAGGGAGATACGAAGCCACAACGATTTGATCGAATTTTATCTGCTGTAGGACGTAAACCGAATGGAAAATTGATCAGTGCGGAAGCTTTAGGCATCAACGTCACCGAACAAGGTTTTATTCCAGTCGATAAACAACTGAGAACGAATATCCCGCATATCTTTGCTATAGGTGATGTCATTGGTAATCCTATGCTGGCACATAAAGCCGTGGCTGAAGGTCGTGTCGCAGCCGAAGTGATTGCCGGTAAAAAACACTTTTTCGAACCGCGTTGCATTCCTTCCGTGGCTTATACGGATCCGGAAATTGCTTGGGTTGGTTTAACGGAAATTGTTGCCAAAGAAAAAAATATTACGTATGAAAAAGCCGTATTTCCTTGGTTAGCCAGTGGTCGTTCCTTAGGACAAGGGCGTGATGAAGGGTTGACCAAATTATTATTTGATCCAAAAACGCAACGTATTCTGGGTGCAGGAATCGTCGGTCCTAATGCCGGCGAATTGATCGGTGAAATTGCACTCGCAATAGAAATGGGTTGTGAAGCCGAAGATATCGCGTTGACGATACATCCACATCCGACACTGTCCGAGAGTGTGATGTTAGCCAGTGAAATCTTTGAAGGTACGATTACCGATTTGTATATGCCGAGAAAATCACACTAGATTGCCACGCACCTACGGTGCTCGCAATAATGGTTTCAATACACTATGCGCTCGCAATGACGAGGATTGCTACATTCGCTCGCAATAACGAATAGAACGACTTATGGCGAGTGCATGCATGCACTCGCCATCCACTAGTATATTAATTTTCCGTTTAAGTATAAAATAATAGCACTGCGCCTTGGTTATTTAGGGAAAAAAATGCCAAACAATGAAAATAATTACCGCATTAATTTTGTATTTGCCTCTTTTTTAGAAGGCTTACCCGGATTTAATATAACTACGGAATCAGTAGGGTTTGCCAACGTGGAGATTAGCCAGAGTTATCCTTATAATCAGCATTCCCTCATTGATCAATTATTTAACGAATTAGAAAAAGATTATGTCGATCGAGAAGAGCTGCTCCTTATTGGAAGGATTTTTAAAGAGTATTTGTTGCTGTTAAAACAAATAAATATTGATCGTATGTATTATAAAATAACGCCGGGTTTGATGGCAGGTCTTTTTATTGTTTTGCATCTGAGCTTATTATTTTTTCCTGATAACAGGATATTAATATACGGTAGTTTACTGGCTGATCTGTATGGTTTAGGTTTTTGGATATTTTCAGTTTGGTCATTTAACCAACATGAGCGAGTCTTGGGTTCATTAGAAAATACACTTTTCGAAAAAATAAACTTCCTTAAATCACTTTCTTTTTCTATGCAAATGAATCCTCATTATATGGGATCTTCTGCATCCATACTTCCTTCCTATGAGGATGTATTGCGGGAAGATGCCATGAGCGCGGTAACGCCCACATTATCTATGACTACATCTTCAAATAGGTCCAATTTTTTTTATTCTTCTGGATCGAGCAACGGGTGTGAATGTGATACGGACAATACTGATCCAAGATTAGAAAGATGTTATTCTGTTTAAATCGTCATTGCGAGCGCGCAGAATATTGACGTCATTGCGAGCGCGGAGCGCGCGGCAATCTAATGCAAGGAGGAAAGCATGAAAACTTATCGGATAAAACACCAATTTGCACCTTTTTTAATGGGCTTGCAGGGTGTGTATATGACTCATTCGGAATGTTGGGACTATGTGAATGTCAATGTTTTTGATAGTCAAACGCTAAGCAATGTAGGTGCCGGTCATAGGCTGACTAGTTTGCCGAGAAATTGCGACAGTAAATTAGTCACGGCTATTTTAGAAAAAATACAATGTGGTAAAGCAACTTCTGAAGCGATGGAAATACTCAGAGAATATCTACAATGTGCTGAAAAAAAGGATAAAAATGATGAAATAAAATCGGATATAAAGGCATCGTTTAAGAAAATCTTTTTTGGCTTATTGCTGATTGCAGGGGGTGGTGTCGGTGGTTTGGCGTTGATGGTTGTTCTTATCGGCTTATTTCCGGGTGTTGCCAGTTGGATATCTTTTCTTATCATTCCGGTGGTGGCTGCTGCGGTTTGTGGAATTATAAATGCGGTGATAGGTTGCATGAAGTTGGGAACAGGAACGTTCTTCTTTTGTTTTAGACAAGAAAATGTTGCACAGTTGCCGGGGTTGGAAAGTGCATTACATCGGTTTTGCTTGCAATCTAGTCCACCACCACCCACTTACCCTGAAGTGATGGAAAATAACACCACATTTCCTATTGTGCCTGAGTTATATGCAGAACCTCCGACTTATCAACAAGCAATCAAAAATAGTACGGCGTCGACATCGGTGCGTACGGTAACACCTCCAATATGTATTCCGGTATCGGTTTCTTGTTCTCAGTATTCGCCGCATTTTTTTCATCATCATCCTCATTCCGCTGCTAGCAACAGCGCAACGAATGCTAATCCACCCGCTTATTCTCATAGGTATCAGTGATAAAACAATTAGCAAAAGCAAGTAGGCGCATTTAAACTTTGCTATAGCTGCCATCGTTGTTTTCTGCCCAACGTTGAATGATGGGCTCGATCAAATAGGGATATTCGGTGTGCAGCGTGCTGCTAAGATTAAGGACATGCGGAATTAAATCATGATCGCGTTTTAGATCGGCAATACGTAGTTGTTTCCAGCCGGTTTGGCGCAAACCCCAAATTTCACCAGGACCGCGTAATTCTAAATCGCGTTGCGCAATCATAAAGCCATCATTGCTATTGCGCATAATACCCAAACGCTCTTTGGCTAATGGCGATAACGTTTGATACAGCAAGATACAAAAACCTTTGGTTTCACTTCGGCCTACACGGCCGCGTAATTGATGAAGTTGTGCTAAACCTAAGCGTTCGGCATTTTCTATTACAATTAAATTAGCGCTACTGACATCGACGCCGACTTCGATGACTGAAGTAGCCACTAATAAATCTATCTCACCATTTTTAAAGTCACGCATAATACGTTCTTTTTCAGCACTAGGTAGTCTTCCGTGTATCAATCCTAAACGTAGGTCAGTTAAATCGGCCTTTAAGGTTTTAAAAGTCGTTTCAGCGGCTTGATAATGTTGTAAATCCGATTCTTCTATGAGTGGGCATACCCAATAGACTTGTTTTTGTTGTGTACACGTGGCTCGTACTCTTTCTATGACTTGTGAACGGCGATGATCAGAAAGAACGATAGTATGTACTGGCAGACGACCGGGTGGTAATTCATCCAGAAAAGAAATATCTAAATCGGTAAAACTCGTCATCGCTAAAGTGCGCGGAATCGGTGTGGCGGTCATAAAAAGTTGATGAGCTTGTAATTTTTCTTGCTGACCTTTTTTCCATAATGCTAAACGTTGTTGCACGCCAAACCGATGTTGTTCATCGACGATGATGAAACCTAAGTTAGCAAACTGCACCCCTTCTTGAAAAAGAGCGTGAGTGCCGATAGCAATATGCGCTTTACCGCTTTTTATTTCAGCCAGCGTTTGATTCTTGGCTTTGTTTTGTAAGCTGGCGTTTAAACAAACCACGTGAAAGCCTAAGGGTGCCAGCCAGCGATAAAAGTGCTGATAATGTTGTTCACTTAACAGCTCGGTAGGCGCCATCAAGGCGACTTGGTAATGATTAGCAATGGCAAGTAATGCCGCAAAGGCGGCGACTACAGTTTTACCGGAACCGACATCTCCCTGTAATAAGCGCTGCATGGGAATGGTGGCTTGCATATCCTGATTAATTTCTTTGATAACGCGTTTTTGTGCTTGGGTTAATTGAAAGGGTAAGGCGGTCAGAAAGCGTTTAATTAAAGCAGGATCGGATTTTAAACGGGGTGCTGTTTCCGCCGCACGTTTTCTTTTCATTTGTTGTACGCTGAGCGAATGGGCCAGTAATTCCTCTAAAGCTAAACGTTGTTGAGTGATATGTCTGCCAGTGGCTAGCTCCTCTAAAGGTGCGTCGGCAGGAGGGCGATGGATGTAATATAAAGCTTCCAAAAGCGAAGGAAACTTTATCCGTTTTAATAAATCTTCAGGTAAATATTCGGGAAAATAATGTTGTTGTTTTTTAATGAGTTTAGTTTCAGCGTGCGTGAATAATAAATGAAATACTTGGGTGATCAATTTATGCCACAGTCGTTGTGACATGCCAGCTGTAGTGGGATAAACGCCGGTTAGATAATTCGGTAAAATAAGCTGATTATTATTGCGCAAAAATTCATAATCTGGATGGAGCATTTCACATTCAAAAAATCTATTTTTTTTGGCACGAACTTCACCAAAGCAAAGTAGACGCAGTCCTTGTTTAAATTGATGAAATTGTTTAGGTTTGAAATGAAAAAATCGTAGCTTGATACTGCCGGTTTCGTCGATGAGTATACAAGAAAAGCTTTTTTTGCTTTTAACCGCATGTAAATCGTGATTTATAACGCCTGAAATCAGTGCATACGTACCACAGCGAACATCTTTGATGGCGGTGAGTTGCGTTCTATTTTCATAACGTAAGGGTAAATGTAGCAGCAGATCTTGTAAGGTAAGTATTCCACATTTGCTGAGATAATTACTAATTTTTGGACCAACGCCAAGCAATTGTGTACAACTAATCTCTGACAAGGTCAACTTGTGAGCGCCATTCGGGTTTTTCAAACCTAGGTTTTGCATAATGCGATTCTCAATACTACAGCAGTCTCAGCTTAGCAAACATAAGTATATAAAGACTAGCAAAGTTAGCTAGGATATGCTCCAATATGCAGCATATTGTTGTTTGAAAAAGAGGCCGTTTTTTATGGATTCGGAAAAAATTAATCAGCTTATTAAACTCCTAAATGAGCATGGTTTGACTGAAATTGAATTTTCTGAAGGGGACCAATCGATACGCATTAAGCGTGAGTCTTCACCTGCTCGAACGACACTCTTACAGCCTAGTCCTTCGAGTGGGATTATGCCACCTCAATCGATTTCTGCAGAAGCTGAAGTAAGCGGTCATAAGGTGCGTTCTCCGATGGTGGGTACCGTATACTTGGCGCCCAATCCAGATGCCGCGCCTTTTGTAAACTTAGGCCAGACGGTTAAATTAGGTGAAGTATTGTGCATCGTTGAAGCCATGAAAATGATGAATCAGATTGAAGCAGATAAAGCAGGCGTGATTAAAGCAAGATTGGTAGAAAACGGTATGCCGGTTGAATATAATCAGCCCTTATTCGTAATCGAGTAGTAACTTACACATTTGCTATTAACAGAATTGAGTAGGTAAAAATAATGCTAAATAAAGTCGTTATTGCAAATCGTGGCGAAATTGCTTTACGTATTTTACGTGCCTGTAAAGAATTAGGCATACAAACGGTTGCTTTGCATTCTACTGCCGATGTTAATTTAAAGCATGTGAAATTAGCCGATGAAACGGTGTGCATTGGTCCTCCCCCTGCAACGGCTAGTTATTTAAATATTCCCGCTATTATTAGTGCCGCTGAAATTACCGATGCGATGGGTATACATCCCGGTTATGGTTTTCTTTCTGAAAATGCGGATTTTGCTGAGCGTGTACAACAAAGTGGTTTTGTTTTTATCGGACCTGAGCCTGAGACCATACGCATGATGGGTGATAAAGTATCCGCGATTGCCGCGATGCGTAAAGCCAAAATACCTTGTGTGCCGGGCTCTGAAGGTGAATTGGATAATGATGACAAAAAAAATATAAAAATTGCGCAAAAAATTGGATATCCGGTTTTGATTAAAGCGGCCGGTGGTGGTGGTGGGCGAGGGATACGCGTGGTGCATAGTGAAGCAGCGCTGTTAAATGCGATTGCGATTACACGGGCCGAAGCACAAGCTAATTTTAAAAATGCGAGTGTTTATCTGGAGAAATTTTTAACCAATCCCAGACATATCGAAATCCAAGTGTTAGGTGATGGACAAGGTCATGCTATTCACTTAGGTGAACGTGATTGTTCTATGCAACGCCGCCATCAAAAAGTGATTGAAGAAGCACCTGCAGTTGGAATTACTGAAAAACAACGTCATCACATGGGTGAATTATGTGTAAAAGCCTGTCGTGATATGAATTATCGTGGTGCAGGTACATTTGAGTTTCTATATGAAGATGGACATTTTTATTTCATCGAAATGAATACACGTATCCAAGTCGAACATCCCATTACTGAAATGATTACCGGCGTTGATTTAGTGGTCGAGCAGTTGCGTATCGCATCCGGTGAAAAATTAAATTATAAGCAAAAGCAAATAAAAATACGGGGTCATGCCATTGAGTGTCGTATCAATGCCGAAGATCCGAAAACGTTTATGCCTTCTCCTGGAACAATTACCTTATATCATGCTCCGGGCGGTCCAGGGATCCGTGTCGATACGCCGATATATACCGGATATTGTGTTCCTCCTTATTATGATTCCTTGATAGGTAAATTAATTGCCTATGGTGAGACACGCGAAATTGCGCTCGCTCGATTACGCAATGCTTTAGATGAAATTGTGATCGAAGGTATACAGACGAATATTGCGATGCATCAAGCCTTAGTACGTGATGCCAATTTTATTAAAGGTGGAACGAATATTCATTATCTTGAGCAACGTTTAGCGTTGTAATGCTATGACTGCTTGTTTGCAATTACATCTGAATACATTGCGCGAGTATACCGAAGCGGTAAGTGATTTTTTAGAAAATGCATCCGCTTTATCGGTCACGTGGCAGGCAATGGATGAACAAAGTCTATATGAGCCTCCGCTAAATAGCACTCCGCTTTGGGAGCAGGTTAAAATCAGTGCTGTATTTGACGAACATACTTCGTTGCCTAGCTTGATGGATGCTTTACATCAAGCATTTGATGAAAAAATTATCTTAGCCAGTCATAACGAAATATTAGCCGATCAAGCGTGGGAGCGACAATGGTTGCAAGATTTTAAACCGATGCGCTTTGGAAAAAAGCTGTGGATTTGTCCTAGCACTTATGAGCCGCCGGTGAAAACCGCTGTGAATATACGTTTAGATCCAGGGTTAGCGTTTGGTACCGGTACACATCCTAGTACGGCCTTATGTTTAGAATGGTTAGATGCACATCGACTTAAGGAAAAGACGATCATTGATTATGGTTGTGGTTCCGGTATTTTGGCAATCGCTGCGATAAAATGTGGCGCAAAACAGGTTACGGCGGTGGATCATGATCCACAAGCATTGGATGCGACCCAAATGAATGCCGAACAAAATGCTATACCGACAGAACAATTAAAGATTTGTTTGCCGACAGATTTTCACGTGCAAGCACCGGTTGATGTTTTGCTGGCGAATATTTTGGCGCAACCGTTGATTGATTTAGCCACTTATTTTAGATCCTTAGTTAAGCCAAAAGGTTACTGTGTATTAGCAGGGATTTTAAATGAACAAATTGATGCCGTGCAGCAAGCGTATAACGCAGCAGGATTTAAAATAATCGGTATACATCATCAACAAGAATGGGCGAGTCTAGTGGGGAGCGCAGTGTAAACAATATGAAATTGCTTGCCTGTGGAATTAATCATGAAACAGCTGATCTCGCGATCAGGGAACAGCTTAGTTTTAATAAAGATTATTTGGCGAGCTCGTTGCGTGAACTGTTGCAGGATACGCAAACTGAAGAAGCGGTGATTTTATCGACTTGTCATCGTACTGAGTTTTATTGTATCAATGGCGATGCGCAAACTACCATGAACTGGTTGTATCGACATAAAAAACTTCCGCAAGATAGTCTCAAATCGCATTGGTATGTCTACCAGCAAGAACATGCTTTACGTCATTTAATGCGTTTAGCCAGCGGTTTAGATTCTAAAATTTTAGGTGAACCGCAAATCTTAGGTCAAATAAAAAATGCCTATTCTCTAGCCTATTCCTTAGGCAGCGTGGGTGCGCATTTTAATCGTTTGTTTCAATATGTGTTTTCTGTCAGCAAACAAGTGCGTTGTGCCACCGATATTACCGCCCATCCGGTCTCGTTAGCATTCGCCGTGGTGACTTGTGCCAAACAAATCTTTGCTCGTTTAGCCGATACACAGGTTTTGTTAGTAGGGGCGGGCGATACCATTGCATTAGTCGCTAAGCATTTGTTTTCGCAAGGCGTTTCTCACTTCTCAATTGCCAATCGTACACCCCAATCCGCCGAAAAGCTGGGCAAAACTATCGGTGGTCAGGCGATATGCTTAAATGCGATTCCTTATTTTTTAACTAAGGCCGATATCATTATTGCCGCGACGAGTAGTGATGTACCACTCATTAGAAAGCTGATGTTGGAACAAGCCTTAAAAGAACGCAAACGTCGACCTTTATTTATCGCCGATCTCGGTATGCCTAGGGATATCGAATCCAGTGTAAATGAGTTGGAAGATGTGTACCTTTACACGCTGGATGATTTGCATAGCTTGATCCAGAAAAATCAACAAGGTCGAAAAGCGGCGGCTGTGAAAGCAGAAAGTCTGATAGAGGAAAAAGTACAGCATTATCTGGAACAATTGAAAATAACAGCTGCCGCACCGATCATTTGTTCTTATCGTCAACAGGCTGAACAATTCCGTGATGCAGAAGTTAAAAAAGCCTTAGCGTTGTTAGCAAAAGGCCATGAACAAGACGAGGTTATCAAACAATTAGCTTATCGTTTAACCAATAAACTTATCCATACGCCGAGCGTTGCTTTAAGCAACGCTGCCAAACTGAATCAAAAAGATCTATAGTAAAAAATATTCATCGTCATTGCGAGCACCGTAGGTGCGTGGCAATCCAGGGATGGCCACGGCCTCACTGACGTTTCGGCCTCGCCATGACGAGCTACTTTTAGTTTTGACTGTGCGCTAGCTGGTTATACATTGCGGAACAATATCAATAGTCTTTTGTTCAGAATCAACCGCTGGTTTTACTGGTTTAAAAAAAGAAAAATTATACCTTATAGATGGTTCACTGATATGTTCGTCTGTTTGTGTAGCCGCTTCAACCCTTAATGGTTCTGTTTGCTTAACATTAGCTATTTGTTTGTTACTTAAAGGTTCTTCCGCTTTTTCTAGAATAGCTTCTGGTTTAGTCGTTATTTCTGAGATTTTTTTCTGCCATTTTTCTGTTTCAATAGAATGTTCCTTATACCATTCTGGATCAGGGAGTGTTTTGCTGGCTAAAGTTAAGCCTGAATACAATAATAAAATACCTGTTCCTAGCATTAGGCTTGCTGCTCCGAAAAAAGTAGTCACTCCCAAAGCAATAGGGAATGCAATAGTTAGAGCGGCAATGATACCTATATAAATCAAAGCACGTTTTTTAAAGCGTAAATCCTCTTGCTGATTTCTGACTTCAGGATCATAGGGTTTAAGCCGTTCCGGAAGATAGTTAGTTTCGAGCTGATTTAATTTATTAATAATAGCTTGTTTTAAGTCGTCTTTGTTTTTTCCATTCCATTCCGGGTGGAGTTTTTTTATCCAACGATTTACGTATTCAGCTAGGTCCTCTCCTTCTTCTTGGTTGGTTTCTATTCTTAAAAGCTCTTCCCAAGTTATAAAGTTAGAATTTTTTATCCGTGCGCCCACGGATAATCTTTCTGCTAGTAATTGACTTATATATTTTTTGCTGTCCGCACAAAGTTCTGCGGTAACTATTCCTAGTTCAGTGACTATCGGCATAATGACCTCGTCTCAGCTTATGGGCTTATCCCATAATACTGACCTAAGCTTAAGGTAAACTTAGGTCAGTCCGTCATGGCGAGGCCGAAACGTGAGTGAGGCCGTGGCCATCCATAGATTGCCACGCACCTACGGTGCTCGCAATGACGATTAATGTTTACGCGCTGGTAAGGACAAAAATGTTTTACCAATAGACAGAAATGCTACTAGCACTTCTGCCTCAATGGGGTTATAGATCAAATAGAAGCGGGGTGTAAATTAATAAGATCATGTTCAATGGCTTGATCACTAGATCTTACTGAGGGTAATGATCTAAAAAAGCTAGAGCTAGATCCTTGGCCGAGGTTTCTTTTTTCAGCTATTGTCTCGGATGAACTTCTTTCACGAGTTTTTATCTGGGATGAGGAAGTTGAAAACTCAGCAATTACTGCTTTAGCTTCGATATCAGCCTTGATATTTTTTATTTCCTGAAATATGTTTCCGCTTGCATCAAGTTTTATTTGGCTTTTACGTTCTGCTCTTGCTGCTATTGAGCTAGGTATGAGTACAGCTAAGCTTAGTAACAGTGGTGTAAGCAAGAATAAAGGCGACCAGCTTCCAATGGCAGTAGATATAACAGCAAATAATGGTAGGGCAAACGCAGTCACGGGAGGAAAAAATAGGATTAATGCAATAGCAACAAATAATACTATAGCGAGCAAGGTCACACCGATAGTCAAGAAACGCAGTTTCTTTGTTTTGCTTTGAGCTTGTTGATGATGCGCTGCGCATTCATTCTTGTAGTTATTTTCGCGTGTAAGTAATTCATCTAGAATTTCCCTCTTTCTTTGTGGTTTATCCTGATAAGGTTCTTCTTTGCCATTTTCATTGATTTGAAAACAAAGGTCTTCCAAATCTAGATTATCAGGTAGTGAAAAACCATTTAAACCGGTTAAATACTCACGACTTTTTGGACAAAGTAATCTTGTGTCTATGGTGTTATCATTGCGGTTAAATAGAGAAACTGGCATGCTTACCTCGTTTTATTATTTAGATATTTATAGAAATTAGTTTATGATAAATAATTATCATTTTTAATTCTACATCATTAAGCTTAAAAAACTATTAAAAGGGGGAGTATTTGCATTTAAAGGAATTTTAAACGCTAAAAAAATATTTTAAGCTCAACCAGCGTACGAGACTGGCGAGACTAGCGAGTATAAACAGTAAGCTAGCAAACCAGAGTAAGCTACCGGTGTAGGTAAAACTAAATAAAAAACTGGCTAAGCTGCAAAATAAACTAATCGAAGTTGCATACACGGCCATGCGTGTGCCCATGGGTTGCTCAGGACTTGCTTCGATACAGAGTCGTTGTAATGGGCCGGAAAGTGCAGTACCAAAACAGAAAATCATTAAGCAAATGACCAGTCCTATCAGTTTGTCGGGAAAAATAAAACTCAAACAAACCGCTAATAAACTAGCGAATAAGGAAATGCTTAAGCCTTGATTAATTAAACGATTGACTTCCACGCGATGAATAACACGTTTGACTATTTGTGCGCCGAGAATCTGACCGCCAAATACCAAGATTTGGATCAGGCCAAAATATAAAGTATTCAATTTAAATTGACTAATGATTAGAAATGGCCCGCCCACGATCCACGCAACTTTGGCTAAGACATTAAAACTAATAATAAATAGATTAAGCATGAACGCTTTGTTTATCAGTATCTGGTGATAATGGATTAGCACATGTGACCATCGGAACATGTATCTTTGCGTGCTGGAATGAGTTTCCGTCATGACAAAACATAAGCCTAACCAAATGATGCTGGCACTCAGTGCTAAAAAAACAAATATTCCACGCCAGTTCAGCCATTGTAAAAAAATTCCACCTATTAAAGGGCCAACGGCTGGCGCTAACATCACGACACTGCCCATCAGTGCTAAAATTTGAATGGCTTGTTTACGATCATAGGTTTCGTGAATACTGGCATAGCCGGCGGTGCTTAAAGTCGATACCACAGCGCCTTGAATAAATCGCGCGATCAGTAAAACGTTAATACTCGATGTGAATGCGCAAATCCAAGTGGCTGTAGTAAACAATACCCCACCTATCAGTAGTACGGGCCTTCTGCCAAATCGATCCGAGACCGGACCTAATAATAAATGTAATGAGCTGGCACCGAAAAACCAAGCGGTTACGGTTAGTTGCGCTAAGCGAGTAGTGATTCCGAGATCGTGAATCATACTCGGCAAAGCCGGCAAATACATATCGTTGGCTAAATAATTAATTATTTCGTAACAAACTAATAGTAGGGGAAAGAATTGGATCATTACGCTTTTATTTTTTAAATATTCCATTTTTAAGTTTTTTCTTTGCGAGTATAGCAAATTATATTTATTTTTTAGAAGTTTTTTATATCCTTAGTCAATATAAAATTAAACTAAATGATGCAATTTAATTTTTATTTAATATAGGCTTAATAAAATCTAATTATACTCATCAAATATTTTTTACTATAAAAAATTATAGCGCTAATTTTAACATTGATTGAGGATAAATATCTGTATGTTACTGGTACGAAAACCGATTAAGAAAACAAATCGTCATTATTCGTTGCGAAAAAAAGTGAATGGTTTGAAAAAAACCAGCAATGATAAAAAAATTTATGTTTGGGCTGAGGATGTGATACAAAAAAATGATCGTTATTTAAATGTCATTACTTTATTCCCCCCTGAAAGCTTAAATGTGCAGGGATGAGCAATATACCGCTCGTATGTGAAGATGCGAAAAATTAAAAAATTTACTCATCATTGTGAGCGCTTAGCGACTCTCGTCATTGCGAGCGCGTAGCGCCGCGGCAATCCAGAAAATACCGTAAATTGGATGGCCACGCTCATTACATTCGCTCGCCATGACACCCGAAAGTCCATCTCAGCTTAAATTTCTTAAGCAAAAACAATTAATTTCATTGAGTATTTTTTGTGCAGCGAGGTTGGCAGCCAGTGCTCCACCGTAAGGATCATCATGTGCTGCAGTTTGTACGACGACAAAATCCTGTGTGGCAATGACATGTCGGGATCGGGCATCGATGAGTTGCGCACGTATCGCAATGCGGAAACGACTGGGAACGGTGATGAACTCTTGTTGAAAACTGAGTAATTGCGTATTCAAGACCCAATCGTAATAAGTGGTGGAGGGGGTGTTAATAATGGCTTGGAAATAACCGGTATGTTGTAAAGAGTTGATTAATAAAGATTGCAACATTTGCGTGGGCATGTCTGCCCAGCGATTTTGTGCAAAATATTGGATTTGATAACACGCAGGGATATAAATCATGCGTGGACTATTGTAAATTGCATTGGCACGCGGTTGATTGACTAATATCGTGCTGCGTCCTTGTTGTGCGCAGCAATCCCAATCGGGATCAGGCATGGCTAACGTAAAATAATGCATCGGGGGAGTTTTGATAGGCTCGAATATCGAACAGGCCGACAGCAGTAGCAAGCTCAGTAAACAACATGTTACTCTATATAAGTTATTATTCTTTACAAAATCCATACCACATAAAAAATTAAACACGTTATTGCTCTCCAGGTCCTAAGGGTGGTGGTTTTTGCCCGCGGATTAATATGCTGGGGTTTTGCCTTAGATTGTCAGAAAGTTCAAGTAAATTATCGGTCATGATGCTTAAATTATTTAATACTTGATTGGTAGAAGGAAGCGTTTGTTGAGTTAAGGTGTTCATTAAGGACGGGAATGCTCGTGTAGAACGAGCAGTATTGATTAAAATAGCATCCAGACGTTTACTTTGCGCGGCTAAGTGATTGCTGGTAATAGATAAATTATTTAGAATCTTTCTAAATAAAATTGGATTTTCACCACCTAATACGCCATTAATATCCTGTGTAATTTGATTCATATTATTATTTAAATCACGCAATGTCGTATCTAAACGTAAGAACAAAGAAGGGGCGCTTTTAATAATAGGATATTTTTCACCAGGGATGAGTGGAATAGGATTTAAGTTAGAATCACTGCCTTGTAATGCCAAGTAGGTGATACCGGTCAAACCTTGACTATTTAATGTCGCTGTTGTGCCTTCGGTAATCGGTGTATGTGCTTCTATTTGTAACAGTAAGCGGACTTGTTCAGGATTCTGGTCGTTTAAGGAAATTTTCTTAACGGTACCGACATTAACACCATTATATTTAACGGAAGAATTAGTACCTAAACCAGCCACGGATTCATTCATGATGACCAGGAAATTTTTATAACTCTTTGTCGATAAACCAGCCGACAACCAAGTAATAAAAATAATGAGAGCGATGGTTAAAATAAGTACAAAAGCACCGACTAAGGTATAATTGACTTTAGATTCCATGATTCCCCTCATAAAGATGTTGTGTCATGCGTCCCCGTGGCCCTTGAAAATAAGTCACTATAGGCGCCTGCTTGGATTGCGTCAGTTGTGCTATAGGTGCAAACTCCAAAACGCGTCCTGCACTTAAAAAGGCAACCTTGTCGGTAATTTGCCATAGTGTATCCAGATCATGCGTGACCATAACGATAGTTAATCCTAAAATATTGCGTAAGTTTAAGACTAATGCATCAAATTCTTCTGCACCTTGTGGGTCGAGACCTGCAGTGGGTTCATCGAGTAGCAATAATTCGGGATCCATGACCAGAGCACGCGCTAAAGCAGCGCGCTTGAGCATGCCGCCACTAAGTTCAGATGGATATTTTGTGGCCGAGTCCATCGGTAAACCTACCGCCAATAATTTAATTAAAGCTAGTTCTTGGATAGTCGTTTTGTCCAATTTTGTATGCTCTTGTAAAGGGAAGGCAATATTTTCAATGACATTAAGCGAAGTAAACAGTGCAGATTGTTGAAATAATACTCCCCAGCGACATTGTAATTTGAGCAACTCGCTTGAAGAAATCTTGCTTAAATTTTTACCGAATACTTCTATGTCTCCAGAAGTGGGCGTCAGTAAAGCCAAAATTTCACGCAGCAAGGTGGATTTGCCTGAACCACTACCACCGACTATGGCAATAATTTCTCCACGTTGCACTTGTAAATTAATACCACAATGGATCGATTGACCACCGAGGGAGAGTTTAACATTTTCGACTTTTATAACCGGGTCAGATGCATGCATAATTGCAGTATAGCGCTTTATTCGATGACATGAGCATGCAGAGATTTAATTATAGTGTTGATTAGATATTTAATTGGCTAAATAAAATCGAAAACAATGCGTCGGCAACAATAATAAAAAAAATGCCTTGTACGACACTGCGCGTGGTTTGTCTGCCAACACTGTCGGCGCTACCACTGACGCGTAAACCTTGAAAACAAGCCGTGTTGGCGATAATCAATGCAAATACCGGTGCTTTACAGATACCGATGATGAGTGAGGAGGGTGAAACGACCCTCGGAAAACGTTGTAAGAAATCTGTGTAACTAATATTTAACATATTATGGGTCATGGCCATGCCGCCGAGTAAGCCGAAAATATCTGCCCAAACCGTGAGTAATGGCAATGCAATTAACAATCCCCAAATACGCGGTAAAATTAATAATTGACTGGGCAAAACACCCATGGTGTTTAATGCATCGATTTCTTCTTTGATCTTCATCATACCTAGTTGTGCAGTAAAAGCTGATCCACTGCGGCCAGCTATCATAATCGCCGTTAACAACGGAGCAAACTCACGTAATATCACTAAGCCCAATAAATCAATAATAAACAGTGTTGCGCCAAAATTTCTTAATTGAAAACCCATTTGATAGGTTATGACTATACCTATCATAAAAGATAATAAAGCAATAATACCTAAGGCATCTAAACCGGTATTTTCAATGATGCTTAGGATGGCACGACCACGTAGTTGATTGGGTTGAACAAGCGTTTGCCACCCGGTAATAAAGGTTTTGCCAATAAAACGCAAGAATGATTTGAGTTCATGCCACTGGTCGAATACTTTTTTACCCAGTAAAGCTAAACCGGTATAACGTTTGGGATGGGGTAAAGGTTTTAATTGCTGCGCTGCTTCTTCTATCATGGTAAACAGTGCGTAGTGTTTTTTACTCAAACCGATGAGTTGTACATCTCTTTTTTGGGCAAGTTGTTTTTTCCATTGGTAAAGTTGCCAGGCGCCACTACTGTCCATACGCGTGATGGCTTCAGCATTTAAAATAAGTGGCGATGCTATGCTACGATTCAGCTTTTTAAAAGCGTTATCCAAATTTTTTTTACGAATGCCATTCAAGGTCCATGCACCGAAACAATCAATTTGATTTTTTAGCTGGGTTGAAATGGCAATAGCGGCATTAACTGATGTCGACATGAAGCTTAACCTGATATAGATAAATAAATTTTACCAGCAAATATCGCACAAAAAAATATCCCTTCACTAGGAAGGGATACCTGAATTTGCCGGTTTCTTTATTAGAAAGGTTGTGAATTATGCCAATAAATAGGTTGGCCTCGGTTTGGAATTAATTTATTGGTAGCGAGATAATGATATTCGCTGCAAACATAACGGTATTGACATGATGCAATATTTGTACAAGCACGTGGTGCGACGTTGAGTCTGGACAGTAACTGACGGATGCTTGCACCGTCATAGTATGCTCCAGAAACAAAGCCAGCTTTTTTTACTAAGTGAGCACTAAACGCACAAGCACTTTGGCCTGGGTGGGCAATAGCCACATTAATGCTACCTAATAAACCCATGCAAATAGCTGAAGTCATTAGTAATAATTTTTTCATACTATCCCCTTAGGTTACTATAGTGTAAAACCTTATAGCGCCCGCTATAGCGGTCTACTCCTTTTCAGAATAGCTTATGAATCATTAACATTCAATTTTCCAAGCTTTATATAGTGCGCTATTCAGCACTCGACTTCGGGGTTCGCTTTAGGTATAAAGTGGTCGTATGAAGACCTCTTTATTCAATAGATTGACCTTAATCGTCGAACGTTACGAAGAATTAACTGCTTTATTAGGCGATATGGACGTAATTAAGGATCAAAATCATTTCCGTGATTTATCTAAGGAGTATGTTCAGTTAGGCCCTGTCGTACAATGTTTTCAGCAATATCGGACTAACTTAAATATCCTAAATCAAGCCGAGCAATGTTTACATGATGCTGATTCGGCAATGCGAGAGCTTGCTACAGAAGAGATTAAAATTGCACAACACAAGCAAGTAGAATTAGAAAAAGAATTAGAACGCTTGTTGTTACCGCAAGACCCTAATGATCAACGCAATGTTTTCTTAGAAATTCGTGCGGCTGCCGGAGGAGATGAAGCCGCTATTTTTGCCGGTGATTTATTTCGGATGTATTCCCGTTACGCAGAAAATCAGGGATGGACGGTGGAAATTGTTAATATGAATCCTAGCGAGCAAGGTGGTTATAAAGAAATTATTGCACGTATTATAGGCACGGCTGTTTATGCGCATTTGAAATTCGAATCCGGCGCACATCGCGTGCAACGCGTGCCCGAAACTGAAGCGCAAGGTAGAGTGCATACATCAACCTGTACGGTGGCGATATTACCCGAAATCGATATCGTGGATGATGTCACCATCAATCCAACCGATTTAAAAATAGATACATTTCGTGCCTCAGGTGCCGGAGGACAGCATGTACAAAAAACCGATTCTGCCATTCGTATTACGCATTTACCTTCTGGCTTAGTCGTCGAGTGTCAAGATGAACGCTCCCAACATAAAAATCGTGCCCGCGCGATGTCTTTGTTACAATCCAAACTTTTAGCGGCACAGAAGGCTAAGCAACAACGTGAGGAAGCAGAAACACGTCGAGATTTAGTTGGTAGCGGTGATCGTTCAGAACGTATCCGAACCTATAATTTTCCTCAGGGTCGTTTAACCGATCACAGGATAAATCTAACGCTGTATCAATTATCTGATATTATGGAAGGCCATTTAGAGCCGGTTATTCAATCCCTGACGCGTGAATATCAAGCCGATGAATTAGCGGCCTTGGGCGAATAGATAATTTCCGTCATGGCGAGCGAGTGTCATTCGCGTCTAGATTGCCGCGCACCTACGGTGCTCGTAATGACGATCAATTTACCCACTTTGGAGGAAATATAAATGCTTCGATCCTTAGCTATCGCATTGTTTATTCTGTTATTGCTGATTATTGGCGGTCACATCACACTGGCTTTATTTACCGGAGCCGTGGTGATAGGTTTTAGTGTTTGGGGATTTTTGGTCGCTTCGGTATTCTTTTTTTCGCTGAGTATTTTACTGTTGTTTATTTTAACCTGGGCTGGCGCATTAATAATCGGCGCAATAGCCGTTATTTGGACTATCGTCGCGATTATTTTATTTCCCGTCTTATTACCCGTGTTATTACCCTTATTAATTATCCTATTTTTTGTCTCTTATATTCGACGTAAGCAAATTCCTAAAGAGTTTTAAGTTATACTCTGCGCAATGTTGTTAATTTCCTGTTGGCGTAGGGCAATCAAAGAATTAAGCCCAAGCAGTCCCAGTGCTTATTTGGATGCGGAATTGTTATTTGCCCATGTTTTAGGGCTTACCCGGGCACAATTACATAGTCAACATCCCGATAGATTATTGACAACACGCCAGCAAAAACACATCAAACAACTCATTGCACGTCGCCAAAAGGGAGAACCGATCGCTTACTTACTCGGTCGACAGGAGTTTTGGTCACTGTCTTTTGAAGTAACCCCAGAGGTACTTATCCCTCGACCGGAAACGGAATTATTGGTGCAACAGGTTCTTGCTAGCTTTGGCATGGAACAACGAAAAATACTGGATTTGGGAACAGGCTCGGCGGCAATTTCTGTCGCACTAGCATTAAGTAGACCCGCATGGCAATTCGTTGCAACCGATTATTCCCCCGGTGCTTTACAGGTTGCCGAACGCAACATTAGCCGTTATCACATAAAAACCATAGAACTACGTCAGGGTGATTGGTGCCGGGCATTATTAGTCGATGAAAAGTTTGATGTTATTCTTAGTAATCCACCTTACCTTGCATGCGATGATCCACACTTGCAAACAGAATGTGCTTTAGCTTACGAACCGAAAAACGCTTTAATTTCAGGGAAAAAAGGTTTAAATGATTTAGAAACTATTATTCAACAAGCACATGCACACCTTCACGAGGACGGTATTTTATTTTTAGAACATGGGTATCAGCAGGCGGTTTTGGTTGAGGAATTTTTTTTAAAATATGGCTATCAGCAGATAAAAAATTACAAAGATTGGGCCGGTCATCAACGAGTTAGTAGTGGAAAATGGAATTAATTGAAAATATGATCTATAAATCATTAATAAAAAGAAGAGACATGGCAGGTGCTTTGAAATGATTGCCATGTCGAATAATTTTTGGTATAGATGTGTTTGGTTTATGTGTGTGTGCCAATTCCGGCAAATGTTAAATTCTCAAGAGGAGAACTTTTTATGCCAGTAAAAAGAAAACCTGCAGCTGCAAAGCGTCGTAAAAAACGCACTACCGCTGCAAAGTCCACACCTACACGTAAGAAAGCTACAAAACGAAGAAAGAAGAGAGCTGCAACGGGTGTGAAAACAACGCGTCGTCGTAAAAAAGTAGGTGCTAAAAAAGCAACTCGAAAACCACGTCGTAGAAAAGCTGCAACACGTAAGAAACCAGCGACTCGTCGTAAGACTGTTCGCAGAAAGACTAAAAAAAAAGCAGTTAGTCGCGTAAAAAAAAAGCCTAGTAAAAGCAAAACCTCAAAGAAAACGTCGACGTCCTCCCGTGTTACCAGAAGTAGAAAGCCTATAGCTAAAAAAAAATCAACAAAAGTAGCGAAGGCACAAGTTATCCGAGCTCCTTCTAAAAAAAAACAACAGCAAGCAAAGTCTGATTCCCAGGCGCTACCTGCGGTAAAACAACAACCATCAATAGAAACTAAAATGGCAGAACATAAAAAACCTAACAAAGAATTTAAAAAACAACGTTCTTTACCAGAAACAAGGCTAGAATTGACTTCTATTAATTCGGAAATCGATTTAAATATAGCGCCTTATAAGGAACGTCCTGGGGAAGACTATATGAGCTCGAGCCAGCAGGCGTATTTTCGCCGTTTATTATTACAGCGAAAACGCGTGTTGTTGGAAGATATGGGTCGAACCGTACATCATCTACAAGATGAGGGTACTTCTTTACCTGATATTAGCGATCGTGCGACTCAGGAAGAGGAATTTAATCTCGAATTACGTGCACGCGACCGTGAACGTAAACTCATTAAAAAAATTGAGGATGCCTTACAGCAACTCGATGAAGGTCACTATGGCTTCTGTAATTCTTGTGGCGTTGAAATTGGTATTCGCCGCTTAGAAGCACGTCCTACCGCCAATCTTTGTATCGATTGTAAAACTTTGGATGAGATTCGAGAAAAACAAACCGGCGGCTGATATATTGGTCAAAAAATGCGAATTTTTCAAATAATGATGAAAGATCCTTGCATGGCTGAAGCTAACCCAACGAGTGCGCAGCCATGAACTCATTAACACAACTCTATAAATCTTCTTTAGTGTTATTAACCGATTTTTACCAGTTGACCATGGCCTACGGCTATTGGAAAGCTGGAATTCATGAACGGGAAGCGGTTTTTTATCATAGCTTTCGACAAGCACCGTTTAATGGCAGGTATACTATTTGTGCAGGTTTAGGCACATTAATTGATTATCTTTTGAATTTTAAATTTACCCAAGACGATATCGATTATTTAGCTGGATTGACCGATACACACGGCAAAGTTTTATTTCCTGCCGATTTTTTAAACTATTTACAACAACTAAAATTTTGTTGTGATATTGATGCCGTAGAAGAAGGATCCGTGGTTTTTCCTCAAGAACCTTTAATCCGTGTTAAAGGACCTTTATTACAGTGTCAATTATTAGAAAGTATTTTATTGAATATTATTAATTTTCAGAGTCTCATTGCCACCAGCGCCGCGCGTTTGTTGCAAGCCACACGGGGTGAGCCAGTATTCGAATTTGGATTACGTCGTGCACAAGGTTTTGATGGCGCTTTAATGGCGAGTCGTGCGGCTTATATTGGTGGTTGTTCTGCTACGTCTAATGTATTAGCGGGGAAATTATTCGCTATTCCGGTACGCGGAACACATGCGCATAGTTGGATATTAAGTTTTGCTAATGAACTAGAAGCTTTTCGTGCTTATGCACAAACCTTTCCGGATCGCTGTATTTTTTTAGTGGATACCTATAATACACTCGAAGGTGTGAAAAATGCGATTAAAGTGGCCGAAGAATTAAAACCCAGTGGTTTTAAATTAGCAGGGATACGTTTGGATTCCGGTGATTTAGCTTATTTAAGTCAACAAGCGCGACAACTTTTAGATGCGGCGGGTTATCACGATGCTGTGATTGTCGGTAGCAACGATCTGAATCCTTCAGTGATTACCAGTTTGAAGGAACAAGGTGCAAGCATTAACGTATGGGGCGTAGGCACGCATTTAATTACCGCGTATGAACAGCCAGCGCTTGAAGGTGTCTACAAACTTAGTGCGATTAAGTCTGCACAGGGTGAATGGGAAAATAAGCTTAAGTTATCTGAACAAACCATTAAAATTTCCACTCCTGGGATTTTATCCGTGCGGCGTTATTATGCTGATAAAGTGGATGGTTCAGCGATGGCCGATGCTATTTATGATGAAAGATTAGGAATTTCAGACGATAATATTACGATTATCGATCCTATCGATCCGACCAAACGGCGCACTATTCCGGCAACAACACCGCACCGTGACTTATTGACTGCAATTTTTAGACGAGGAAAATTAGTTTATAAAACACCCTCATTAAATTCCAGTCAAGAAAAAACTCATCAGGAGTTACAACAGTTTCATGAAAGTATTCGCCGCTTATTAAATCCCCACGCTTACCCAGTCGGTTTAGAAGAAAATCTGTATAATTTAAAATTAGCACTTATTTTAAAGGCTAAATCTTCTGCGCAATAAAATTAATGAGGCCGCGGCCACCCATGGATTGCCGCGCGCTTCGCGCTCGCAATGACGATCATATTCTTCGGTGCTCGCAATGACGACAAATCTTTTACGCAACTACTGAATTTTTTAAATTTTTCACTGTCTAATTATATTTTTTAAAGACTATATTTTTTTATTTAATTAATATATATTTCTAAAAATTTTTTATTAAAAAACAATTATTTCCTTCAAAAAAATGACCAGGAAGTCATATGCCAAAAGATCCCTTATTATCCGATGAATTCTTTACGTTGAATCGATTGTCAATCGATGAAATAAATAGTGCGCAACAAGAATTAAATGAATTAGATAGATTGATCAAACAAAAAATTTATCCGCATTTATTGGATGAACAAACGCCGATTTATTATCAAGGTGGACGTAACTTAAACGATTTAAATAAATTTGTTTATCAAGTAAATAGTCTTGCCTACACCAATAACTTTAAGGATTTGCAAAAAGAATTAAGGCTAAGTATTGCCAAAATACAATCGTGGGCAGAAAGCAATAACATTGAAGGTACACCCAGTTTAGACGTTTTTTCGAGAAAATTAGCCCAACCCACCGATGGGGTGACAGTACTTTATGGCGATGGCAAAAAGTTACTAGAAAAAGTAGCGGTATTATTGGATGAACCATTGATTCTTTTAGAAGACCGTAAAAAGATTATGACTAATTTACTGGCTAATAAAGAAATAGAGAAATGTATCAATGGCTGTTATTCGAATATTGCTAGTGCTGAATTGCAATTACAGGCACATTTAGATAGTAAAGATCAGGTTAAACGCTGGTTGCGTTCCTATGCAAGAGATATGGCCAGCAATATTGCTAGCAAACGCCCATTCGCTATACCCGATAGTTATCAAGTATTGGTTTGCAAAGCAACTGAGAGTTCTGTAGAGCGAAATATGTTACATGCACATAATTATTTACTGATGCAAGCAAAAGAACATGGATTTCCAATCAATTATATTAGGGATCAAAACGCTGTTGAGTTAGGAAATAAATTAACCCAATTAAGTAAAAGTGCCATCATAAACGCCTATATTCATCAACTTGAGTTACATATAAACGCAAAAAGTTTTGTTAATTACCTCAGTGAGAAGCTACACAGTAGTTTTGTTGTAACAATGGCTCGCGATATTCCTTATACAGATAAGATAGATATTGTTTTAAATAAACTTAATTCCTTGGGTGATGATCCTTGGTTTAAAACCAATAAAGTGGCGGCTCTGCAAGAGTTTTTTTCTGAGAACGGTGAATTAAAGACGGTTGATTGCTTAAAAATAACCGTGACGCAGCGTTTGCTAGGCAAGGGATTATTGAAAGGTTCTGAAACCAAAAATTTAGAACTAACAGGAAGACGTCGTCTTACCTATCACGAATTTAGTTCAGCCATAGAGTTGACTTGGCTTTGGATTGATGACGAAAGAAAGCCTTTATTGCCGTTCATCAGGGAAGATCGTTTATTTACAAGTATACCATTACCCCATGTACGCGAAGCAGATCGTTTACTAACGCATATACAATTACTGCATAGTTTATTTATTAAAGATACCAAAAATTTATTGAACGTGATAAAAAACCTTCCTATACATTATCATGAAATTTTTTTTAATGCAGAGATGTCTACTAAAATAGCTAATCTGATTAAAGCTGATAATTCCGTTAAGTTATTTAAGAAATTATTGATCCTTATTCCAGATAAAGAAAAGTCAGCGTTATTTCTTAAAGCATGTGGGAATAAGTTTATTCAAGAAATGCTAAAAGCAGGTTTAGATAAAGCTGATTTTCGCAGTGCGTTTCCTGGACTGTCGGTTAGTTATGCGGCAAAAGACTATGATGCAAGTTCACAGCGCGAAGGATTGAGCGTAACCAAAGAATTGATTAAGCAAGTCATTGAAGGTGAATTTAAAAATTTTAAGGATATCAACTTTAAGCAATTAAATCATTTAAACTATTTGGAAGAGATTGATTTTTCACAGTTAGATTTACAGAAAAGTAATTTTTTTCAGTCTGTTCGGAACAGTAAATTTGATGAAACTAAGCTTAGAGGCGCATCATTTTTTGGAGTTTTAGAACAAATATCATTTAAAAAGGTTGATCTCAGAACGGTTAATTTTGTATGTCCTATTACTGCGCAGTATGCAAATATTATTTTAGAAGATGCGATAATATCGACCACATCGTTTATAGGCCTAAGATCTTCTCATGTGGTTGATTTTACCGCAGCAAATTTAAAAGAGGTAGATTTTCAAGATGTTGCTGTAAAAAATTATTTAAAATTCCTCGATTTTTCTAAGGCTAATTTAGAATCCGTCGATTTAAGTAAGCTTAAGTTACCAGGGCTTATATTATCAGGAACACATTTAGCCAAAGCCAATTTACGCGAAACAGAACTAACAGCCGTTGCGGTTAATTCGCAAACCCATTTAGAAGCGAGTCAGTTAGATTTATCTAACGTTATATATTTCTATAAACAAGGATTTAAAAATTTTGCTGCCTGTAAAATTAGTTTAGATATAGATTTTGGAGAAGAAGATGAATTTTTCTCTTTTAATTTTTATCGAGCCAACTTTAAGGAAGCAGAATTTATTGGAAAAATATTACAAATGGATTTTACCGAATCCGATCTCAGGAAAACAGTATTTCGCCCAACGTCAATTACTCATTTGCAGAGTGAAGAATCTACCCTGTTGCTCACTTTAAGAGCTAGAGCATCAGAATTGGATGGAGCACAATTTCGACAAGTTAAATTTATGGGGGATAATAAATTTACCGATTCCACACTTTCTGGACTTACCTTTGAGCAAGTTGAAATGCCAGCGAGCCTGTTATTTGCTATTTATCAGGCCGGGCATTACGATTTTAAAGGGATTAAAAACTTAAAAGGAGTTATTCCTAAAAAGTTATTGTCTTTTCCTTTGCTGGGCGCTGAATTAAATAAGCAAAGTTTTTCTCATCTCTTTAAACAAGGCTTACGGGATTTTCGCGGCAGTAATTTAAATAGCTTTTACTTGGGCCAGTTGCTCACTGAACAAAGGATATCTGCGATTGATCTAAAGTTAGAAGGGGCTGATTATAAACAATCTCCGTTTAGCTGTCTTTCTAGCTCACGACAGAAAAGAGCAAGGAATTCTTTAGTTACAGCCGCTGCATCTCCCTGTACCGTACATTTTCTTATACAAAAAGGGAGTATGTCAGCTGAAAAGCGAGTATCACTCGACGATATAGCGTTACTGACTCAATCAACCGGCCGCATCGGGTTAAAAGAGGTAGTCCTGGGGCCAAAAGCAGTTTATTTATTAGCAGACGATGTCAGTGCAGTCAATTTTCATTGGGGCTATCGACCTGATGAAGATGCTGTTACGAAAATACAAAGGTTTACCCGAGATATTGTCAGCGCGTCAGAAGCATCAGAGCGAAGTACTATCAATCTACGTTATTATTTTTCTAAACAATTCGTCGATACGACCATGCTTAATTATTTCGCACAAAATTTAGCTAGTATGGGGTTTTCTGATGTCAGATTGGTTTATTATATGCGGCAAACACAGCTATCGTCTATACAGCTTAAAAATGGCGTCATTTCTATAGATACCGTGACGGAGATTGAACAACAAATTTTACTTAACGCAAAATTCCGTTCACAGTTAGAAGAAAGAAAAGTTGATCCAATTAAAATCTTTAATAAAGCCGAGCAACAGCATCGCTTACGCCGTATTTCAGCAGATATTAAAAGGAAAATAGGATCCGGTGTGCGAAACGGTATACGTAACGGGGCTCACTTTGATCTCGGTGCCGCTATTATCTTTTTCATTGGTGAAGCCATTAACAAACCTGCGACACCTGAGGTAAAGATCATAGATGAGCCGACTAAAGAAACTTTAAAAGCGCTGGCCTATAATCTTTCATTGGAAATAGGCCGTGATAGACGTGCCGGTGAGCGGCAGATAAACGTCACGTTTAATTTGGCTAAGCAATGTATCGATCGCGGAGAATGTTCTAATGAAGAACTAGTCACCCGAGATGTGCTTGATTCTTTGATTCGGATGCGGCCGGATCAACATTTAGGAAATCTACAAGCCTGGGACAAAATTGATGAATTCTTTACGAATGTGGGTAGTTATGTATCCACTAAATTTACCGATCTAAAGCAATTTTTTACCTCAATGAATAATCAAGCCTCTCTTCCTACGGATTCCACTTATTGGGGGCCTCGAGTAGGTTTGGTAAGACAAGAAAGAGAAATAATGAGCTGGTATCAATCTCCCGATTTAATGCGACTGATTAAAAATATTGAAGCTGGATTTTCTGCCTTAGGTTATGAAATGCAGTTAACTGAGGAGTTTTCTGAAGAGATATTATCGAAATTTTTAAATGAATTTTGGCAAGTGTTAGATCAGCAGGGAGTTAATAGTAATTCTTCTGCGGAATTTATTTTAAGCGTGATACAAAATAATAACTTTGTTGAACAAGCGTTCAATATTTCATCAGAAGATCCACGTTTTGCTGATCTTAGGTTGCCCGCCAGCGGATCAGCATTAAACACAAGCCAAGCCACGCCTGCTCCGCGCAGAGGGAGGCGACGTAATACAAGAGAGATTCACTTGGGGGGAAAACCAGAAAATAAAATAATTTCTAACACAGATATAGAAATTTATGCAGATGAGTATCTCGCTAAGTATGAGCATGCAAAGATTAAACAGCAACCTAGCGTAGGTAAAAATAAACGAGAAGAGCTAACTAACCCTCTTAATAATCAACAGTACATCATGCAAGGGAAAATTAGGCAATCTATACACAAAAATGTCTGTAAGCCTAAGCAAGTATCTAATCAGAAATCAAGATTTTGTAAGGAATATAGCAATAATACACACTTTAAACGGCTACAAGATAAACTAATAATACCCGTTAATATAAAACCGAATCTGCACTCACGCGCGGCTAAAATTCATCCTATTAGCCTACCCAAGCTAATTAAAGGAATAGAGCATAGTCAGCAGAAAAAGTATCTGGAGCGTGAAGTCATCTCCAATAAAATGTTAACCGGCGATTCTTCGTATCGTCCAGTTAAACCAGAGATATCGCGCATGACGTCCCCACGTAATATGCAAAGCACACTTTTTGTTTTGGGATATGTGGATAAGCTGTTTGATTTGAAACAAATATCCTCCACCTTCAAGCGCTAATTTTTCCACTACAACCACCAACAAGGATGTCATATGCCAAAAGATCGTTTATTAGCTGAAGATTTCTTTTTATTGCATTTGTTATCTGAAAGTGAAATAAAAATTGCCGTGGAGGAGTTAAATAGACTAGAGCAATTGATTAAACAAAAACTCTACCCGTATTTAACCGCTGATCAAAAACCGACTTATTATCAAGGTGGGCGCAACTTAAACGATTTGAACAAATTTGTTTATCAAGATGAAACAAGTAGCCTGCAGAGTGAAAAGTTTAAACTTTTGCAAGTCGAGTTAAAGCTGAGTGTCACGCATATTCAGTTATGGGCCGTCAGTCATAAGATTGAAGGGGCTGAAACTTTATCGGTTTTTTTGAAAAAACTCGAGCAACCTAGCGATAATATGGCATTAATTTATGGTGATGGAAAACTATTGCTAGAAAAAATGACGGTATTATTAGATGAGCCATTGATTAAATTAGAAGAACGAAAAAAAATTATCGTTAATTTATTAGCGGATAAAGAATTAGAAAAATGTATTGCCGGTTGTTATTCACGTATTAGCAGTGCCGCTTTGCAATTACAAGAAAATTTAGAAGGAGATTTACAGATTAAGCAATGGTTACGCACTTATGCAAAGATTATGGCAAGCCATGTTGCCGCGAAGCGTCCGTTTGCTATGCCAGATACTTATCAAGTGATGCTTTGCAAAGCGTCAGATAGTGCCGTCGACCAGAATCTATTGCATGCGAATAATTACTTATTGATGCAAGCCAAGGAACGTGGATTTCCGATTGATAGTCAACGCGATCAAGGGGCGATTGAACTAGGAAATGGTCTCAGTGCATTAAGTAAAAAGGCTATTGTCGATTTATATATCAAAGACCTGGAACAACATATCACCGCGAAAAATTTAGTCGGTTATATCAGCGAAAAATTACATACTAGTTTTACACAAATACTGTCCGAGGATAGTGATTACGCCGATAAATCCACACGTATTTTGAATAAATTGAATCTATTAGGGGAGGATAATTGGTTTAAAACCAATAAAGTAGGATTAGAAGAGATTTTAACTGACAGTGGCGAATTGAAAACGGTAGATGCCTTACAAATAACCGTTACACAGCGGTTACTGGCTAGAAAATTATTAAAAGCTTACGAAGCAAAAATAATAAGCTTAAACAGGGGAGGGTCGCTGGAATATTATGAGTTTAATTCTGAAATAAGCTTTACTTGGTTTTGGGTTGATAATCAAAGAATACCGCTACTAGAGCTTATTAAAGCAGATCGTTTTTCTACACTCATTCCTTTAACGCATCTGCAAGAAAACCAGCGTCGTATTAATATTATTCGAATAATCCATGACTTTATTAAAGACACCGACGGTTTAATCAGCGTAATAAAAAATCTTCCAGCCTTTTACGGTGATTTTTTTACCGATTCTTTATCATTAGGGCGAATTGTCAATCTGTGTAAAAATAAGGATTCAGCTAGACTTTTTATAGAATTATTAACCCATATCCCTGACCCGGCAAAACGCGCAGTATTTCTTACCGAATGTGGTCCAGAGTTTGTGAAAAAAATGTTATATCATGCTTTAAACCAAGCAGATATTAAACATGTGCTGCCTGGAATAGGAATTAATTATTTAAAGGAAGACTATAACGCGCTTAGCAAGCAAGAGGCGTTAAGTATTACAAAAGGTTTGATTTCGACGCTGCTTGACAATGAATTTAACAGTTTTTCTAATCTTAATTTTATTCAATTACCACACGCCTATTTAGAGGAGCTAGACTTTTCTAACGTAATTCTTAAATTGTCGAAATTTTATCAGCCTATTCGTTATTGCGCATTTGATCGGGCCGATATGGAAGGGGTTAGATTTTTTGCAGAGTTAGAACACATATCGTTTAAAAACACCGATATTAGAAGCGTTAATTTTAATAAACCTTTTAGTACGCCTTACTCAAATATTGATTTAGAAAATGCCCTATTATCGACTGAATCATTTAAAGGATTACGATCGGCTTATGTCGTGGATTTTGTCGGATCAAATTTGCAAGAGGTTAATTTTCAAGATGAATTTATTAAACCTCGTTTGCGATTTCTCGATTTTACTAATGCTAATTTAGAGTCCTGTGATTTAAGTAAACTTGAATTGCATGGGGTTGTTTTATGGGAAGCTAATTTAGCTAAAGCAAATCTTGTCGGCGCGAATTTAAACCAAATTGCTATAAATCCTCACACTAATCTAGAAGCAAGCCAATTCGATCTGTTTACGGTTAATTATTTATATAGAAGAGGGATTAAGAATTTTGCCAGCTGTAAAATTTATATAGAAAAGAGAGCTGAAGATCCCTACGAATTCTATAGTTTTTATCAAATGAATTTTAAAAAAACAGAGTTTATTGGTGAAGGCATGTATGTAAATTTTATAAAATCCGATCTAAGTGAAGCCCTATTTACGCCAAAAAGTGTGACTCAGCCTGCATCAACTATGAAGCTTAGTATTGCAATCAAGGAATCGCAATTGGATAGTGCTACTTTTCGGCATGTTAAATTTAGCAGCGATAGTATCATTTTAAGGCTAGCCTTCTCACAACTTAATTTTGATCACGTTGAAATGTCAGCGCGTTTTTTATTTGATTTGTATGATAGTGGACAGCGAGATTTTATGGGAATAAAAGCGTTGCAAGGGCCGATGCCACAAAAATTGGTAGCATTTCCGGTATTAGGTGCCAAGCTTAAGAAAGAGAGCTTTTTACATCTTTATAAACAAGGGTTGCGCGATTTTCGCGGCAGTAATTTAAATAGTTTTTACTTGAGTCAAGTGCTCACCGAACAAGCGGTATCGGCTATCGATCTTAAATTAGAAGGTGCTGAATATAAACAATCGCCTCTAAGCTGTATTTCCGGTACGCGTGATAGAAGAAGCATTTTATCTAACCCTTTTTGTACGATACATTTTCTTTTCCAAAAAACCAATACTGAGAAAAGAATTTCAGTAACCGATATTGAAGCATTTGCCGTGCCTAGTCGGGAACGTTTTTCCATAAAAGAGTTAGTATTGGGGCCAAAACCACTTTATATATTGTCTGATGAGGTCAATGAAGTGAATTTTTATTGGGGACATCGGCCTGATGACGATGTGTTCATTAAATTAGATAGTTTTACCAAGCAAAGCATTACCGCATTCGAAGTATCCGAGCGTAAGAATATCAATCTACGTTTCCATTTTTCTAAAATATTTAGCGATGCAACGCCGTTAAGCGAATTTGCTGAGAATATCGGTCGTATGGGATTTTCTGATGTGAAATTGAATTATTATAATCAACACACACAATTATCCAGGGTAGAGTTGAAAAATGGCAGGCCTACGATCACCATCCTGAGTGAGACTCAGCACGAAATCTTACATGCCGAAAAATTCCGTAATTTACTAAAAAATGTCAAATTAAATACACGCAAAATTTATAATAAAGAAGAATATCGTGCTCGCTTACGCCGGATTAACTTAGAAGTGAAAAGAAAGCTAGCATCCGGTATGCGGACTGGGGTTCGTAATGGTGCTCATTATCAGCTAGGAGCAGCGATCATCTACTTCATTGGCCAAGCCATTAATAATCCCACAACAGCGGACATACAGTTTATAGATGCAGAAAACAAAACCGTGTTAAAGCTACTTGCTTACCATCTCGCACAAGAGGTAGGCCAGGAAAGAGGTGCCGATGAAAGACAAATAAACACCACCACGATAGTGGCAGAGCAATGTATCGATCGAGGCGAATGTTCCACTGAAAAACAAGTGATACGCGATGTGGTAGATTCTATGCAGCGAATCCGGCCTGATTTAATGATAGGCAATGAACATGCCTGGAATATTACCAAAGAGTTCTTCCTCAATGTCGGTAGTTATGTATCGGATAAATTTGATGAGCTAAAGATTTTTTTTACTCCTCCTCATAAGCCATCACTACCCACCGATCCCAGCTATTGGGGGCCACCAACAGGTGTTATTCAATTACCTAGAATTCAAAAAAGGAGTCTATATAACTGGTATGAATCTTCGCTGCTGTTGCGGTTAATTAAGAATATTGAAAGTGTATTTGGCGGTTTTGATTTAGATATACAACAAGATGAAGATTTTTCTGAAGCAAAACTAGCAGGCTATTTATCTGAGCTTTGGCAAGCGTTAGACAGCTGCGGAGTGAATAATAATGCCACGGAGCAATTTACTTTAAGCATATTAAAAAAATTAGAAAATGATAGTTTTTTAGAAAGTCTTCTCATTAGTTCGCCGGGAGCGTGTGTTACCGAGATGGAATTTACAACTGCGACAGAGATGCCTAGGGTATCTCGTAGCAGAAGGCGCCAGGTTAGAGATATTTCCATATCAGATAAATCTGATTTTATAAAACAAGAGATAGAAACCGACGACGCGATTCTAGATCTTGCCGATGATTATCTTTTACAGTATGAAAGCAGAAAAAAATATCCTAAGGATAATAACCATAGGCAGAAAAATATTAGTGTTAGTTCATTGAATAGGCAGCAGCGACTCTCAGAAAATAACAATAAACACAGGGTTGAACACAAAAAAAATTATAAACAAAAAATAAAATTAGATCTAAGACCAAACTTATCAAATAAATATAACCATAAAAATTATCAACCATACCAACCCGCTTTTGTATCGCCTATCAAATTTGCTAAGCAGTCGATGCTGAATATAAAAATACAGACCCCTGCGTTTAAAAATAATCTAAGTCCAAGGATGAATTCAAAAAAACAGTTAAAACAAGCGGATGGAAATTATCCTCTTTTAAAAAACGATCATTCATTTTTTCGTAGCCATTCGGGAATAAGCAAAGTAACCGCGTCTAGCGACTTACAAACTTCACTATTTGCTTTAAAGTTCTGCATCAAATGCCTAACCAAAGATAAAAAATCCTTTAATCCTAACAAGGCTAAAATACCTAAGCTTGCTAAAATAGATAAAGTACAAGAAAGATCTATTGAAATTAAAAGAAATTTTTATAATAGTTTATAGATACAAAAATAATTTTTGCTGTTTTGTCAATGTTCGTAATCTGCACATGACTTACTATTTTTCTCTTTCCTGAGGTGCAAAAAAAGATTAAAATAAAAAATGGTTAGTGGCACTGTGCTCGCCTCATTAATATAATAATTTTTTGTTCATGGAATCTAACTTTTATGAAAAGAGCCTTGATCTTAGTGGATTTACAAAATGATTTTATGCCTGGCGGTTCATTAGCGGTGGAAAACGCTGACGAAGTGATCCCAGTGGCAAATCGCGTTCAACAGCATTTTAAATATGTTATCGCTACACAGGATTGGCATCCCGAAGATCATTCTTGTTTTGCCGACAATCATAAAGGTCGCTTTCCCGGAGAATTTATTCAACAAGCTGGTTTATCGCAAATGTTATGGCCAGTACATTGTGTACAAAATACCAAAGGTGCTGAGTTCGTAAAAAGTCTTAAATTAGATCACATTATCAAAGTATTTCGCAAAGGGAATGATCCAGAAGTTGATAGTTACAGTGGTTTTTTTGAGAATGATCATCAAAAACAAACCGGTTTAGCTGAATTTCTGAAAGAATTGCAGATTACAGAAGTGTATATTATGGGTGTGGCAACGGATTATTGCGTTAAATATACGGTGTTAGATGCCTGCAAATTAGGTTTTAAAACCTATTTGATTGAAGATGGATGTAGAGCGGTGAATGTTAATCCAGAAGATGGACGTTTAGCTATTTCTGAAATGAAAACTGTCGGCGTAAAAATCATTCAAAGCGATGAAGTTGAATAGTAGCTAATAAAAAAGTAGAGTGAACTCTAATAAAAACAATATATTTTTTAATCATGTTTATTCCAAATGATAGTTTTAGAACCATCCTCGACACACTGTTGGCTGAAATAACACCCAATTTAGAAAAAAGCACATCAGAAAAACTTACAGAAGGTTTTTATTCTTACTTCCCTAGTTATGAAGTTATTACTACAAAACGGATTGCTGCTTTTATTGCCCAAGCTGCCCACGAAACAGGTGGATTTAAGTGGTTCTATGAATTGGGAGGAAAAAGTTATTTTAATAAATATGAACCAGAAACTCCTATTGGAAAAAAATTAGGAAATCTACACATTGGCGATGGCTATCGATTTCGAGGCAGAGGCATATTCCATTTAACAGGACGTTATAATTATCAAAGATATAGTGAACTGCTCGGTTTAGATATAGTTCATAATCCAGATGAAGCGGCTGATCCTATCATCGCTTGTAAAATTGCCTGCGAATACTGGAAGCAAACTAAACTAAATTCTTTATCGGATGATGGTAATTTAAGAGAAATCACTAAGCGGATTAACGGCGGCTATAATGGATGGAGTGATAGACTTAAATATTACAATTTACTAACAACAACTTTAGATAGCTTAGTGATCTAATAGGAAATGTGTGTTGTAATATTATTGCTCTGGATTGAGATTTAATTGTTTGTCGCGGATGTTTGACAATTTGTTTTGTATGAATTTACCAAGCCGATCACTCCCAAAACCAATAATAAAAGCAGAAAATGAATTTTGATCGAGTCCTATGAGTTGTTTGCTAAATCTAATAGTTACTAGAATCAAAATAAATGAGATAAGTATTCTTTTGCGATTGTAAAAGAGAAGACACTTCCAGTTAAAACGAGTTTGCATGTTGTTTACTGTGCTACGTTGATTTGCACTTAACAACAAACATAAAAGCACGCCAACGCCTGCCCAAAACACAAAAGATAAAAATAGTAATGGATCCATTTCTAAAACATAGTGAATAAAAGTTGCAAGCGTCATTTTTTTATTATTGTATTTGAATTTATTTAGCTTGGATTATACATTATTTTTTATTAATTTTTATTAACGGCGACGAAGTTGAATAAGTATCCAACCGTTATTGCTAGCGCATAACATTTTTACTCATCATTGCGAGCGCATAGCATTTTACTCGTCATTGCGAACGCATAACTTTTTACTCGTCATTGCGAACGCATAACTTTTTACTCGTCATTGCGAGCGCCGCAGGCGCGCGGCAATCCAAACTAGATGGCCACGCTCACTTCGTGAGCTCGCCATGACGAGGGTTGTTTGGAAGATTTGTTAAGCACGTTGGATGGGAAAGCTAATCACTTCAGATAGCTTATTCGCTTTTGCCATGAGCATTAATAAGCGATCAATGCCTAAAGCAACACCTGAACAATCTGGAAGTCCGTGTGTCAATGCAGCTAATAAATGTTCATCGATGGGAACGGGTGAATAGCCATGCCTAGCGCGTGTGTTGAGATCATTCTGAAAGCGTAGTCGTTGTTCGTTGGCATCACTTAATTCATGAAAGCCATTGGCAAGTTCGATACCGTTTAGATAAACTTCAAAACGTTCTGCCACAGGTGTTGTATCGCTGCGTATTTTAGCTAAAGCCGCTAAACTAACCGGATAATCATAAATGAAAACTAATTGTTTAGGTAATTGCGGTTCGATGATATGCGACATTAAGAAATTTAAATAATCTTCAATCGTGTTTAAACCTAAGTTTTCTGTTGCTAAATCTAAACGCGCAGTGAGTTGTTTCACATTTTTAAGTGATAGTTGATGCGGATCAATATTCAGATAACGTTGAAAAATTTCCGCATAACTAAAACGCTGCACAGGGTCACACACTAATAATTTTTTTAATAAAGCTTCTACTTCATCCATTAATTGATGATGATCATAGCCAGGTTGATACCATTCTAATAAACTAAACTCAGGATTATGATAACGTCCCGATTCTCCTTGGTTACGAAAGGCTTTGGAAATTTGATAAATGGGTCCTGATCCGGCCGCTAATAAACGTTTCATCGCAAATTCCGGAGAAGTTTGCAGATAAAGTGTTTGTTGCTGTTTTTTATTATCCAAACAATATTGCGTTTGAAAGCTATGTAAATGAGGATCGGTGACAGAAGCTTGACTGAGTAAGGGAGTCTCTACTTCTAATATTTGGCGTCCGGCAAAAAAATCACGAATGTCGGATAAAAGTTTGGCGCGACAACGCAACATCGATAAGCTGGCAGTAGGCCACCAAGTGTTTTCAGTGTCCGTCATGCTGTTCGGCGATTTCTGTGCTGAGAATTAAGCGCTTATAAACCCGTTCACTAATGAGACCGGCGTCAAATTTGCGTTTGGCATCAACAGACATGGGTTGACCATGTTCTTTTAACATGTGTCGTGTAGTGGCACTAATATTATCCAGTTTAGAGTCTAATAAAAAATCCCTTAATTTTTCATCAAAAACTAAAAACTCGCGTAATGCAATGCGCTTTCCATCCATGCTAGGGACTAATTGTTGCCAGATTACGACGCGGATGGTTTCGATAATATCGATCATTCTAGCTTTAGCTTCTTCAGCTGGGAAGGAGTTGACTAAGCGTCTTAAGGTTTCCGCCACGCCATTACTATGCAACGTGGTATACACGGGATGTCCGGTTAATGCTGCTTCGATAGAAGCACCAATGGTTTCCGGATCGCGTGATTCGCCGACTAATATGAGTCGAGGTTTACGTCGCAAGGCATTGCGTACGCCCGCGGCGAAGCTGGGTAAGTGCCTTGGTATTTCGGATTGACTGACGATAGCACTGGGCATGTCTATCGAATCGTAGACAAACTCTATCGGGGCTTCGTAGGTAAGAATCTTACGATGCGAGTCTTCTTTTTCAGCCAGATCACGGATGATGGCAGCTAACAAGGTGGTTTTACCGGAACCGGTCGCCCCGGTGACGTAGACGATGCCTTGCGCAGGAGCTAAAGCATGGATTAATTCTTTTTCTAAATTCAGATCCGACATTTTAGGTGGCGTACTGGGAATAGTACGAAAACTTATTTGTATTGCGTCATGACCTTCTACTAAACAGCCTGTAGCATTGACCCGGAATCGATAACGTTCGTTACGATTAGGCCGAAATTCATAGTGCGTATCAATATCAACGCCACTTAAAATTTGTGCGCTACCATTAGGTCCATAGATTAGATTGAGTGTTTCAGCGACTTCAGTGTTGGATAATTTACGCTGCGTGATACGGAGTAATCGACCATAACTTTCAGCAAAAACGGGTTCGCCAGTTTGCAGCGTAATATCTGAAGCGCCCAGCTTTTGGCAGTGAATAAGTAGACGAGCTAAGCAAGCCGACGTGAAGCGTACCGGTTCATCGTGAAGTAGATGTGCTGTCGTCATCATGCGTCACAATGGATTTCCATCGACCCGGGTTAACTTGTAATTTTGGTAAAGAAGTGATACGCAATATTTGATCGTTAATATGTAAATCAGAACTATCGCCGGTAACACCGAGATCGGTATGTGCAACAAAAGGCTTACTGACCATACCTTTCAACAATAAGTTTCGATATAAAGCCATGCCGGTGTAATCACGGGTTAGACGCGCTAAATTTTCATTAAAAATAGCATCGGCTTGATCAATCCCATCTTGCCAACCCAGCGTAGCATATTTTTTCCAGACGAGTCGTTCTTCAGGGGTTTTCGGCAAAAAAGCGGGTAAGGGTAATTCGGGATGTTGGTAATCCATCCATACATAATTACGCCACTGAGGCGGTGCTGTGGTGAAGCGCGCCTGACTAATAATTTGGTAAGTACGATCGTCGATACGTAAGGTTTGGCTATCCGCAAGCTTGAGTGAATTATTTCCTTGGACGAGTACAGGAGGGATGACGTTGTGGTCGAGTAAAATTAAATTGAAATTAAAAATCCGATCTAACTGTGATGAATTTTTAGTTAATACTTGATTAATCTGTTCAGAGCGCCAAGCTAAACCGGCTTGAGCACCGACACTCATCGCGATATCCTGTAGTGCCTGTGAGCGTAAAGCGGTCATTTCCTTTTTGTCTTTTGTAACCTGGGCATGTAAATTTTGTAGTTGGGTTAAATTATCTAAACTACCGACGGTTTTATAATTAGGTTGTGTGGTGCTGCAGGCAGAGAGCAGCGCAAATAGACCTAAGCCAAATACTATTCGTAGATATTGTTGTAATAAATTTTCGAAATACTTAATATTAATATTTAGCATAACGTAGTTCTATGGTCTTAATGCCCGGATAGACGGTGATATTGGCTTTTATCCCTGCCTGAAGATTGGCATTGCGGATAATATAATTCAGCGGCGTATTTTGTGAGGAAATCGTTACTAAAACGGGAACAGCCGGCTGTTTTCCTATGATTCGTAAATGGAAATGAGCCAGTTTGGCAATACGCTGTAATAGCGGCTCTATAGGACCTGACCAATCGACTGAAGCGATGGTTTTTTCTAGTCCTGAAGCGCTGGGATAGGGTAGTGGCTTGCTAATAGGAGGGCTAGAAGCCTTCTCCAATTCTTTTAACTCATTTAATGACTGGCTAACCGAACGTGCGGCTTCGGCTAGCCTAATTGAGGCATCATCTGAGTGAGCGTTGATAGCGGGGGTTATGGAATTTGGTAAGTTTTGTGAAGCACACCCCGAGAGTAGACCCACAAAAAGCGCCACTGTTATTTTTTTCATGCTTATCTTATTTTAGATAAAATTCTGTAACCTACTTCTGCATTGAAACAAGAAGGTAATATAATGTCAAGCCATGCTTTTAGGGGTTAGATTTAATTAAGGTATATTGCACCTGACCGGCAGTTTTACCCTGTTGAATCTCCCAATTTTCTGGCAATACCAGCTTTTTAAGGCTGGCTTCGGCTTCCATATAAATCATACTTTCTGGCGCTAATAGACCTTCTTTGGCTAACCAGGTGCAGGCCGAGCCTAGCAAATTTTGATGAAAAGGGGGATCCAGAAAAACGATATTAAAGAGTGGTTTTTTTGCTTTAAAAAGTTGTGTTGCAGCAAAAGGAAATTGCGCCTGATAAACCTGGGCGCGGTTTTCAGCCCCGAGTTGCTTCAGCTGCGCTTTTAAATAGGTCACTAATAGCGGGGACTGCTCAATAAAGCTCACTGATTTAGCATAACGGGAGAGTGCTTCAAACCCTAAAGCGCCACTACCTGCAAATAAATCTAAACAATTAGCATCGCTAAGATAGGGAGCTAACCAATTAAACAAAGTTTCGCGGATACGGTTCGGAGTAGGGCGTAAACCAGGGATAGCAGGGAAATGAAGTTTTCTACCGCGCCATTGCCCACCGATGATCCTTACTTCGCCTTTTTTCATAAAAAATATACTCTAACAGATTGCCGCGCGCTACGCGCTCGCAATGACGATCAATAGGTTACGCGTTCGCTACGAATAGAACAGCGTCATGGCGAGCGAATGTTAATGAGCGTGGCCATCCATTTGCGAAACTCCTCATTGCGCAAAATGTGGTAAGTCACTTATTATAAACGTTTCCAGCTACTCTACATAACTATGTTTAAATTTTTAAAACGCAAAGAATCTCAGCCCGATGTTCCTAATGAAGAAGCTTCACTTAATAGTAAAAATAGTTTTTTTAATCGTATCAAAAATAGTTTACAGAAAACGCGTCATCAATTAACCGAAAGTCTCGCCAGTTTAGTATTAGGTAAAAAAAAGGTTGATGCCGAATTAATTGAAGAAGTTGAAGATTTGTTATTAACAGCCGATGTCGGCCCCGCGGTGACTGAAGAAATTATTCAGCTTTTAACATTGAAATTGGCTCGCAATCAATTAGCCGATGGTCAGGCGGTATGGGATAGCTTGCAACAACAATTAGGCGAACTACTACAACCCTGTGAACAGCCCTTAGTGATTAACGCTGCACACAAACCCACGGTTATTTTAGTGGTGGGTGTGAATGGTGTTGGTAAAACAACGAGTATTGGCAAGCTTGCGCATTACTTACAGAAGCAAGGTAAGCAGGTGATGCTGGCCGCAGGTGATACGTTTCGTGCTGCAGCAACCGAGCAATTAACCATTTGGGCTGAACGTAATCATATTCCGATCGTTGCTCAACATCAGGGCGCAGATAGTGCTTCAGTTATTTATGATGCGTTTCAAGCCGCTAAAGCCAGAAATATGGATGTACTAATTGCTGATACAGCCGGACGTTTGCATACCAAGCAGAATTTAATGCAAGAATTACAAAAAGTAAAAAAAGTTATTAGTAAATTGGATGCGACCGCGCCACACGAAATTATGTTAATACTGGATGCCGGCACCGGTCAGAATGCATTGCTACAAGCTGAAGCTTTTAACGAAGCCATCTCCTTAACCAGTGTGATGTTAACCAAATTAGATGGCACGGCTAAAGGCGGTGTGATTTTTGCTATCGCAAAAAAATTAGCGTTGCCGATCCGTTTTGTCGGTTTGGGTGAAGGCATTGATGATCTACAAGTTTTTTCAGCACAGGAGTTTGTTCGCGCTTTATTTACTATTGAAAAATAAGTCATATAAAAATACACTCGCTGCACATTACATTCCAAAGCTCAAACAAATAAAAAAAAAGAGTTTTTATGATCAAAGAAAAAAAAATACGTGCCAAGCGTTTTGTATTCGAACGACCTATTGTTGGTTTAAGAAAGTTATGGTCCAGTCGACCTGGGCAGCGCTTAACATTGACCTATGACTATTCAGATACGGCCATGCAAAAACCTGATTACATTGAAAGCATCAAAATATCCGTAGAAAGTTTTAATCAATTAGGCTTAGCCAATATACGTTACGCGCCGATGGATATGGGTACACTGCCTGGAAATTGTCCTTTAGATACTCTGTATCTTAAAGGAGAATATCAAAATCAGATACTTTTCACTCGAAATTCTAACGAAAGTGCCGACGAAAGGGGATGTGGGACGCGAGCGAGTTTATTGTATAGCAAAACGGTGAAAGATTTTTTTGGTTATCCGCCTTCTAATGCCAATCTCAGTTTACCGCCTTTTTCCATGATCACTTGCACCACTGAAAATAACTATTTTTTACGTTATGGGACGGGTGTGCTAGCGCATGAAATCAATCATTTATTTGGCATCAAACATGCGCATTTTAGTGCCGATAACAGCAATGACATTTTAAATATCAATATGCCGGCACCTGACGTAGATGATATCTATTATGATGATACGATGCCTTGGGACGGAAGACTTGCGAAGTTGCAGAAATTTATTAACATTTATCCTTTTAGTGATATTTTACTCACGACTCCCTATACCTTGATCTCACCTTTCTCACTACAGCATTATCACGTGCAAGATTTGGCACCTTATCTCAGTTTTAATACCACGCGTATGGAAGAGATATTAGATAGTTACAATGCCAGTACGAGTCAAAAAAAGGATTATTTTTATTTATTGGATAAATATGCGGGCTATCCCGTGGTGCGCACCTATCAAGATGTTTTTGGCTTGGCCAAGGCAATCTATTCTATCGCCCCGGAAAGCTTGACGGGCCTTGCGTTTGATTTTCCGAGTTATTATTTAATGGAAGGGATTTATATTTCAAGTCAAGATCAATTAAAACTTACGCAAATGATCGAATATTTACGTGCTCAGGAAGCATTTGTTTATCCTATTTTAGCACAAGGAAAAACCAGTTTAACTTGTTATCTCAATAACAACTTTTCAATCGATTTGATTGAGCAATTTAAAGTAGTGAGTTTAAGCCAGAAATTTATTAGCTGTCATTTGTTATTACCTTACGATGTTTCTTTGTCACTCATCCTTGATCGGGATTGTCGGCTAAAAGGCAGCAGTAATGCGACGGGTATTTTTTCACTTGAGGTAATGATAAGTAATAATATTACGCGACTGCAACGCAATGTCACGTTGGTGATCAAAGAAAAAATGCCTGTAAAAAATTGGGTCTTATTAAGTAATCCGAGTCCGAAGTATTTATTATTCGATAACGCAACGTCTCTTGATTTGATTGAATTGTGTCAAGCAGTTGCTATCCCTCGAGAAAAAAAATTGCACTGCCTATTGATTGAATCTTCTACTAACACCAGCTTAGACCATTGTCGTACCGAGCTGGATAATCGCATTGAGGATTATAATATCAGTGTTATTTTTACACAGACAGAAGCTAGAAAAACTTGCCATATTCAAGTGTTAAACTTAAGAAATTCGACAAGCATGGAAGAATATCCTATTGCTCAGGCATTGTTGAGCAAACCCGAATATCCATTATGGGCGGCGGCTGATCAGCCGATCGTTGATACCGCATTTTTTAAAAACCTACAGCAATGCTCGCAATTACTAACCATACCTTTATTACAAGGAATTTTTGAAGGAATAATCGATCCTTGTCATATTGCACATACTTATAAAACCTTATTAAAGTTTATACCGCGCATTACTTTATTGGCTTTAGGGTATACAAGTTTTTTAAGTGCTGGGATGGCTATGCTGGCATCAATTCTTACCGATTTTATGCGAGAAAAGCTGGCAAATAATATCTCTAGCAAATTAGAAAATTGTATCCAGCTCCTGTTTTTTATTATAGTGACAGAATTAGAATATGCTCCTTCACATCTTTGGCAATTAAGCGGTCAACTGGAAATTTTTCCGGAAAGTATCGCTTTATTAAATAAATTAATCGTGCAAATGGCATTAGCGCCAGCGATCAAAACCGGCGCTTATCTCGCGAGTCAAAGTCTCATGCAATGTTTAATGACCTTGCCGGCTGAGGAGCCTGCTACTGGACAACAAAAAACGAGTCAATCTGGAGATTTTTTTAATGCGCTTAGTGTCGCACGTGATACGGTGTTTTCGAGAAAAATATTCCGACCCTTTACATTCTTTGCTAGGCCTGCTGCGAATAATCAGCTTAGCCAAATAGTTGAGGATTTTGAAGTAAATAAACCTTTGACGGCAAAAACTGCTTAAAAACTTTGCTAAACGGGAATAATTTCTTTATCCTCTAGCGAATGTAGATTGCCACGCGCTCCGCGCTCGCAATGACGAGTAATACCATTAATAACGAGTGGAAAAATGATAGCAGACGCAAACGTTTTTAGAAAATATATGTGCTTACTGTGCGGCTATGTTTACGACGAGGAACACGGCTGGGAAGAAGATGGTATTCCTGCTGGAACGCGTTGGGAAGATGTCCCTATGACATGGCGTTGTCCTGAGTGTGGTGCGATGAAAGAAGATTTTGAAATGGTGGAGTTATAAGCTAAAAGGATGCACTTCAGCGACGATAACAATGGCGATGAGCAACAAGGTCGGAAACTCATTTAGCCAGCGATAAAATAAACTCGAATGTGGGTTTTTATCGTGTTTAAAATAGTGTAAACATTTTCCGCAATAGAGGTGAAATACGATTAACACTGCCACTAAAGCTAATTTTAGATGCATCCAGGTTGCTTGAGCGTAATAGTTGGCAGAAAAGCTAAATAAAATAAACCCAAACAACAGCGTCAATAAAGCGGCTGGTGCCATAATATAATAATAAAGACGGTGTTCCATGATCTTAAAGCGTTCAATACTGATACTATCCTTGGCATCGGCATGGTAAACAAATAAGCGCGGTAAATAAAAGAGGCCCGCAAACCAAGCGACCATGGCGATAATATGCAAGGCTTTAATCCAGGGCATGTCATGCTCCAAGTTCTAATTGTGGATTAATTTTAATTAAAAAATTGTATGATGAATTATGACCTAATTATTCCGGCAATAAAAGATTATTTTCTGGGGTTACAGACCAAGATTTGCTTGAGTCTCGAAAATGAAGATCATCAAGAAAAATTTTTAATTGATGATTGGACACGAACGGAAGGTGGCGGTGGAAAAACCTGTGTTTTGAGCGCTGGGCCAGTTATAGAACGCGGAGCAGTTAATTTTTCGCATGTCTTTGGTGGCGCCTTGCCTCCCAGCGCCAGCCAACGTCATCCTGCTTTAAGCGCCGCCGCTTTTCAAGCAACCGGTATTTCTTTAGTCATCCATCCGCGTAATCCTTATGTGCCGACTGTACATATGAATTTACGCTTTATTGGTTTGCAAGGATCGGATCAACAAGCACCACAATGGTGGTTTGGTGGCGGATTTGATTTGACGCCTTATTATCCTTTTTTAGATGATTGTCGCCATTGGCATTTAATCGCTAAACAAAGCTGTGATCCGTTTGGTTTAGAGCTCTATCCGCAATTCAAAAAAAATTGTGATGACTATTTTTATTTAAAGCATCGACAAGAGGCGCGTGGAATCGGTGGACTTTTCTTTGATGATTTGAACCAATGGGAATTTAAGCAATGTTTTGGGTTTATACAAAGTGTTGGCGATCATTTTTTATCAGCCTATCTTCCGATAATACAACGACGTAAAGACGTTGTTTATGGCAAGCGCGAGCGTCAGTTTCAAGCCTATCGACGTAGTCGCTATGTGGAATTTAATCTGATTTATGATCGCGGAACCTTATTTGGTTTACAAAGTGGTGGACGTGTGGAATCGATATTAACTTCACTGCCGCCACAAGCGAATTGGCAATATAATTGGCAGCCGCAGCCTGGTTCTAAAGAGGCCGAATTAACCGAAAATTTTTTGGTCGCTAGAGATTGGTTAGCATGATTGGATTGCCGCGCGCTCCGCGCTCGCAATGACGGCTTTGATTATGTTAATGGATCTAATTTCTTTTTCTTTGCCGACGCATGCCGGGCACGCATTTCGACATCGATATATTGATCGGTAATCGCACTCGAACTATGACCGGCGTCGTCGCGAACATGTTCGCGTGGCCGATGTTTGATATCTTCAGAAATCCCGGTATGACGTAACCAATGTACCGTCGCGGTTTTCAATTCTATAGCTTCGTCTTTGAGACCGTCTTTAACCATACGTGCAAAAGCAGCATCAAAACAAGCTTGCACGATACTACGAATTTGTCGAGTACTCTGAATAGCGGCCTGACCACTGGCTTTGCTAATTAAAGGTGTGGTTTCGCCGCGACTAGGCAAACTCATCAGGCCTAAACTTTCTCTATAACGTTTTAATGCATTTAACATATCGTCGCTGACGCTAATTAAACGTTCTTTATTTCCTTTGCCGACGGTTAAAAACCACCAGTTACCATCCGCATCTTTTTGAAAATGACCCATCTGTGGTTCCCAGCGTGCGCTAGCGGCGAGTTCAGAAATTCGTAGATACATGCCATATAAGGCTTTCATAATAAATAAGGTTCTATTATGCAGATCCGGTTTTTGTTCAAACAGCATTTCTGCGGTTTCCATGACATACGACCATTGTAATTCACTCAGGCGCCGCACTTGATGGTTGCTTTTTTGCTGTCTGATGAACTTACTTTTTTGTCGAATTTGGGCTACCGGATTGAAATGGATATAGTCTTCTTGAATCAGATAGTTATAAAAACTTCCACATACCGCAAAAATCGCTTGTAAGGCTTTTTGGGATAAGGCGTATTTTTTTATATCCGGCATGATGCCTTGTTGACTCGCCATTTTATTAATTGTCGCAACAAAAGGCCGCCAATCGGGATGCGGCTTTCTTTGGCCCTGATGCATGAAATAACGAGCAACAGTCTTAACACCTATCCACTCCTTGGGAGGTTTTTGGCAAAATTCTATAAATGTCTCAAAGTCATCACGGCGCAATTCTTTAATAGATTTTCCCAAAACGAACCAGCTCCATTGTAATAAGCGTTCAATTTCGCGTCGATAAGCATTAAATGTGGCCTCGCTCCCACGATAACTATACAAAAACTGTGCGGCTTGAGAATAATCTTGGCCGGCATACGCGTTACTTTGCTTAATGTCTAGAATTTGTTGCGGATGTTTTTTGGGGTCGATAAATTTTAAACTATCAAATAGCGGAATCGGAGAAATAAGTGACATAAGCAAGTATCTTAGTAAAATTCCATCTAGTTTAACAAGCTTTTATGAAAAAATAATGAATGAATAAAAAAAATAATATTTCACAAGAAATTTTTAAAAAAGTTTAGTATAATGCCGGCCTTCCTTTTAGGAGGTAAATAAACTTAATGACCAGGTTTGTTTCTGACATAAAGAAACATATCACTACCACTGAGTTTTGGCGAGCCTTGTCGTTCGTCTTGAAGCGCCTCGAAAGTATCGCGAAATATCTGACTAGTCTTCCTTTACCTTTTACGTTTAGCCTTTATTTCTTACATCTGATAAGAGCCGCTTTAAGGATAGTTAGCTATTTTTATAAAACTAAAAATAAAAACTTGGGCGATACCTGTAAGTTGTTATTTGCCCTATTTAAAGTCTCAATAGCCGTTATCGCCATCGTTTTACTCGGGTGCGGTCTCGCTACGCTGCCTGCCATTTTGTTAAGCTCATTTTTTGCCTACAGTGTTCTAAAACTCATTCATAGTGCGATAGTTTTGCTAGTGAGTACGGTTTTCTATCTAAAAATCGATAAAAATTGCATCGAACAGCAATGGAGGCGCGCCCAATATCGAGACAATATTAGCAAACATGTTTGTATGTTGGGTGCGGGGCTACTGTTTGTATTATTAACGTGTATGTTCCTCGCCGGTACTAGCATTTTACTCTGGACCAATCCATTGATGTTATTGGTAGATGGGGTGATTTGCGTGGCATTACTCGCCACCGTCGCTTATTTTGCTTACAAAGTCGCTAAAAATATACGTATTTCTGGCGAAAATTCATTGTTAAAAAAAGATCAGATTGCAAAAGTCAAAAAATTTTTATGGATGTTTGGTCTTGGCATAATAGCTTTGCTATTAACGGTCGCTACGCCTTGGGTAGGCGTTTCTACCATCACATGTGCACTGATATTACTCAGTGCACAAGATGCCTTATTGACGATTTATTATTATTTTTATGCTGTTTATATACCGGATCCTGAACCGGCTAACCTTAATGAAGAACAATTAAATGAACGGCTTGGCCAAAGCAGTCGAGATTATTACCAAAATTTTTCTCCTGTGTACTATTTGCGAACACAAATTTCAGAAAAATTCCCACAGGTTGACGATGTCAATAAAGCCAATAAAAAACTACTTTTAAAAGTAACTTTGCTAAAAATACTGCAATTAAGGAATGAAAGAGCAAAAAATGCAAAATTAGGCGTAATGAGTCAATTTTTTTCGCTCGAAGAAAAACTTAAGGTCAAAGAAGAATATTTACTGCGTGAGTTAGCTTGGACTTTAAATACGGATAATCTCGAAGATTTAATCGGGCTTATTCTGGCGAATAGCGATTTGCTAGAAAATAAACGCTCGGGGATTTTAGACGATCTTGAACTGCAAAAAATCTTAGGCCAACTGGTTTTTTTAGCCGAGCAGGAAAAACGCACCCAACGAGCAGAAGTCGTTAAACCCAAAGCATTCTATCAGTCATTTTGGAAAAAGGTCGGTGCTTGCGAAGCCTTGTCACAGGCATTCCGCGCATCGCGAAACATAGAGGAGCAGGATAACAGTATCCAATTCATCTTGGGGCCTAGCTTGAGCTAATTAAACCAAAAAATTATTTGTTGTGGCGTTAAGGATAGTAAAAGGAAACTTAACTATAATGAGCCGCTTCATGCCATGAGGCTTTAAATTAAGAAACATGTCATATAGGGTAAAGACTATGCCTTACGTGCTTAACGATTGGTTTCTTTTAAGAATAGCGATATATATTACCCAGCTTAAAATCCGGTTGGCTTTAAGTGAGCTGCGGCGTTTAATTTGGCAATCGTTGTTTTCACTTTTACAGGAAATAATTAAAGCATTTAGTTCCATTACCGGTTGGCGGCTGATATTACAAGTACTGAAACGAATCGGTTGTATTGTCAAGACCGGTTTGAAGTATATTTTCCTTGACTTACCGGTTCCTGCGCTTGAGTTTTTGTATATCCTGCATTTTGCTCGGGCATTTTTGACATTGGTTGATTTTTTCCAAGATAGCGATAATAAAAACTTAGTTGAAATAACCAAGTTTTTATATGCTTGCTTTAAAATTGTTATTTCGTTGGTGATGTTGAGTTTTCTGATCGTACTCTTAGTCCACGGTATGGCACCTTTGGGACTAGTGGCTTATGCGCACATCAAAACTTTGTTTCGTGTTTATACCTTTTCTAAATTTGGCATTAGTTTGCTGACCTTAGGATTTAGTTACTACAAGACTAAATCTTGCCGTAACGACGCTGAATATGTTTGGTTACAGGCCCAATATCAAGCGAATATTCAAAAACATACGCATATCTTAGTGCTGGGCACCTTAATTACTGGATTGTTAACACTGGTCAGTGTGGTTGGATTTGGTTTGGGGCCGATAGGATTAGCGGTGGCCATTGTGTTGGGAGCATTATTGCTTATAGTCGATATTGCCAAAGCGATTTATTTTTATAAAAATGGCTGTATTATTCCAGAACCTACTGTTGGCAGTTTAGAGCAAAAGAATTCGCTTATCGATTTTTCAACTAATGATTATTATTACAGAAAATGTCGTAGTGGTAGGCTGTATGAAATAAATAACCCTAAAGATTATGAAGCGAATAAAATTTATCTATTAAAAGAAATTGTGGTAAAAATTATTCAATTGGAAACTAAATTAAAAAATAATTCAGTGTCACGATTTGGTTTTTTTTCAGAAAAACCAAAAATACAAAAGAAAATCGATGGTTTAATCCGAGTAGGGAATTCGCTTTTAAGTGATAAGTCTAGTGAAAATGAAGCCTTATTTAATACGGTTATTTCATCGCTAGAGAACGATTATATGGAAACGGAAGCAAGCAACGCTGGTAAATTAGCTTCCGAAATACTAGCAGCAAAGGATTTTTCCAAATTTAATGCATCCAATAATTCTAATTTATGCGATATTTTCTGGAGAATACTTTTATTTGATGCCAAGAAACTAGCACCGCCACAATCGTTTCGACAATCGTTTTTTAGAAAAATGGGTGATTGTGATGATATTCGCGCTGCTTGTCAGGAGTTCTTAACACAGCAAAAACCTGATGATGAAATAGTGGAATTGCGAGCTAGCATGGCAGCTGGATGAGTACCTATGTTAGTATAGGTTAAATTTTAACCAGAGTTACCATTATGTCGCTTTCATTGTTACTAATTCTTATTATACCTCTCGCTATACTGTTGTTTAAGAGCTTTTTTACAGTGAATCAACAATCCGTTGATGTCATTGAACGTTTTGGTAAATATACCCGCTGTGCGCATGCCGGCTTAAATTTCAAAATTCCCTTCATCGAACGTATTGCCGGCGCTATTTCGCTGCGTATCTATCCTTTGGATGTCACGTTAGATACTAAAACCCAAGATAATGTGATCGTTAAGATCCAGGTTTCCGTGCAATACCGAATTAAAGAAGACCGTGTTTATGATGCGTTTTATAAATTAGAGAATGCCAGAGAACAAATCACGGCTTATGTTTTGGATTTGGTGCGAGCTGAAGTACCGACCATGAGTTTAGATGCTGTCTTCGAAAAGAAAGACAGTATTGCGAATGCGGTAAAAAATGAATTAACCGGTACCATGCAAGAATTTGGCTATGAGATTGTGAAAGCCTTGGTCACGAATATTGATCCGGATGAGAAAGTGAAAAATGCCATGAATGAAATCAATGAGCAACAACGCTTGCAAGTGGCAGCACAAGCCAAAGGGGAAGCGGAAAAGATTCTGAAAGTAAAACAAGCGGAAGCCGAAGCAGAAAGTAAGCGCTTACAAGGTGAAGGTATTGCTAATCAACGTAAAGCTATCATTGGTGGTTTACAACAATCAGTAGGTGAATTTCAAAAAGCCATTCCAGGTGTGACAGCGGCAGATACCATGAATTTGGCCTTGATTACGCAGTATTTTGATACACTGAAAGAAATTGGTGCTAATAACAAAAGCACGACTATCTTGTTGCCACATTCTCCAGGTGGGTTAAAAGATATCGCTGCGCAACTTCGAGAAAGTATTATTACCGGAAATTTAGTCGCGAATTCAGAAAAGACAGAATAATTTTTAGGTTTGCGCGGAGTTTCGACCGACTTGCTGGATAAAATAACGATGTAAATAATTATCTTGACTCAGCTCAGGATGAAAGCTAGCGGCAATGATATTATTTTCTTGTACCGCAACGACTTGGTCTTGGTATTGCGCTAGTATTTTAATGTTAGTGTTGTTTAGGAGTGTGAGTTTAGGTGCGCGGATAAAAACCATTTCCATGCCTCGATCTCTCACTACACAATGTCCATTTACCACACGACTAGCAAGTTGTCTGCCGTAGGCATTACGTGTGGCGCAGATGTTAATACGCCCTAAACTATCTTGTGTCGGCGACAATACTGATTTAGCTAAAAGTATTGCGCCCGCGCAGGTGCCTAGGATGGGTTTGTCATAATCCATGAGACTCGTCCAGAGTTGATACTGACGCAGTAATTTAATTAATACCGAGCTTTCTCCACCGGGTATAATCAATGCATCGCTGGCCGTCAATGTGCGGCGATCTCGTATTAACGAACAAAACACACCAAGCTTATTTAAGCAGTTGATATGCGCTTGATAGCCACCTTGTAAAGCTAAAACACCGATATTCATATTAAACCTCTTTCCAAACCTGCGTTATAGGCTTGATTTCATTGTTAAGCGATTTGCTGCGGTCCTCATTTACTTTAGTAAACTCCGGTCCTCGCAAATTGCTTGCCTCGAACTCAAGCCCATAACTGGGTTTTGAAAGAGGTTTTAAACCAAGCTGGTGATTTCTTCTTCGGACTTAAGATTAAATCCGCTCATGCCTTCGGCTAAATCACTCGATACATTGAGCAAAATTTCCGGATTATCAAAATGTGTAGTGGCTTGTACGATGGCACAGGCACGTTTTTCAGGATCGGCTGACTTAAAGATTCCTGAACCAACAAACACACTTTCTGCGCCGAGCTGGCGTAGTAAAGCGGCATCGGCGGGTGTCGCGACACCACCCGCCGAAAAATGCGGTACCGGTAGTTTACCTTCTTCAGCCACCCAGCGTACTAATTCTAAAGGGGCATTTAAGCTTTTTGCTTTTGCGTAAAGTTCTTCATTATTTAAAATGGTCAGTTGTTTAATTTCACGTGTGATAGCGCGCATATGACGTACCGCTTCGAGAATATCTCCCGAACCCGCTTCGCCTTTAGTACGTATCATGGCAGCACCTTCGGCAATACGTCTTAATGCTTCGCCAAGATTGCGACAGCCACAGACAAAAGGTACATCAAAGGCATACTTATCAATATGACATTCATCATCAGCAGTACTTAGTACTTCACTTTCGTCGATAAAATCGACATGCAATGCTTGCAGTATTTGTGCTTCAACAAAATGTCCAATACGTACTTTTGCCATCACCGGTATGGAGACGGCTTGCATAATATCGTGAATGATTTTAGGTGAGGCCATACGCGCGATGCCACCCATCTTACGAATGTCTGCAGGTACACGTTCTAAAGCCATGACGGCGCAAGCGCCAGCTGCCTCGGCAATGAGTGCTTGTTCAACGTTAGTGACGTCCATAATGACGCCACCTTTCAGCATTTCAGCGAGACCGGTTTTGATGCGTTGAGAATCATCGAGAAAATTCATAGCCTATCACCACAATAAAAGTTTTATTCTATTCCTTCAAAAATAGCCGGGCTATTGTACAATAAATTTCAGTAATGCGTCATTTTTGCATGATCCTTTTATCAGGAGCATCTATATTCAAGATCAAGGAGTATAGTAACTGCTTAATGTCAAATTTTAGCTAAACGATCTAAGGTCTCAGGGTATTTTTTTACCATTAAAAGAAGAGCCGCTGCCTGACTATTAGGTACTGTCTCACCTTGCTCCCATTTCTCTAAAGTTCTTGGCGAAACCCTTAGGCGCATAGCAAATACATTACGAGATAAATGTAATTTTCGACGTATATTACGTATTGAAGTTGCAGTTATCTTAGGTAAAGGACGCGGTTTAGCATGATAAACCCTTAAAGTAATCTTATCTTGCTGATGTCGATTAGATTTTATTTCTTCAACTCCCTTTTTGAGTTCTTCAAATAAATTACGTTTTGCTTTCATAATGACTACTCCTCTAATAGCTGCTTTAACAATTTCTTTTCCTTGGCTGATAAATCTGTCATTTCATTTTTAGAATATAAGGTCATTAAATAAATATGACTTTTCTTTAATTCAAAGTAATAAATAATTCTTATTCCGCCTCGTTTTCCTTTGGTTCCCATATTCCAGCGTAGTTTACGTAGACCACCTGTACCTTGAATAAGAGTTCCGGCCTCTGGTTGTTCAATAAGATAGTCTTGCAATGATCTATAATCTTCATCATTCAGATAACTAGAACGATTCTTTGTAAACAAAGAAGTTTCGATAAAGACCATAACTTGATTATACCCTAGAAGGGTATAGTTTCAAGTTTCAGATTTGTTTTTACTCGTCATTGCGAGCGCGTAGCGCGCGGCAATCCACTTGCAATGACGATGAAGCGAATGGCAGAGGTATTCGATTAGTCGGTGGTTTTTCTTCTTCTGTTATTATTACCAGCAAAACTTTTTTGATAATTAACGCGCGGTTTTGGTTTTCTAGGTCCTGAGTGCTGATGAGCATAAGAAAACTGTCTGGGTCGGTCGGCTGTGGTGAGTTCAGCAGGGGCTTTGGCTTTCGCTTTATAATCAAATTCAGGGATAATACATTCTTCTAAACGTTTCTTAAGGAGATGTTCAATAGAACGAATTTGGCGTCTATCGCCGTTGGTAATCAAACTAAAGGCGGCACCTAACTTAGATGCGCGGCCAGTACGCCCAATGCGATGTGTATAATCTATCGCCGTATTAGGCATATCAAAGTTAATCACGTGTGAGATGTGATCGATGTCAATTCCACGCGCGGCAATATCGGTAGCGACTAAGAATTTTAATTCACCATGTCGAAATTTGCCGAGTGCAATCTTGCGTTTACTTTGCGATAAATTCCCCTGAAAGGAAGTCGCTTTGTAACCAAGATGACCAAGATGTTCGGCCAAACGCTTGGCGCGATGTTTGGTGCGCGTGAAAATTAATGCAGATTGGACGGCATTGTTTTGTAAAATGATTTCCAATAAGTCGGTTTTCAGCGCTTCTGAAACCGGATAAAGGGTTTGTGTGACGGTGTTGGCCGGTGCAGATTCACCAATTTTTATTGAAACAGGATTATTCAGTACTTTGTCTGCAAGTAACCGAATATCGGATGACATCGTGGCGGAAAAGAGTAAGTTTTGGCGCTGCTTGGGTAAATATTTTAAAATATGATAAATAGGCTCGCGGAATCCCAAATCAAACATATGATCGGCTTCGTCTAAGACTAATATTTCAACATGGTTAAGATTCGCCTGCTCACGGCTGTTTTTGCCGCCTTGGAGCAGGTCGAGCAAACGACCCGGACAAGCGACGACGATATCGATACCCCCGCGCAACGTTCGATATTGTTCACGGTAATTGACCGTACCACCGTATATAGTGGCGCAGCGTAGACCGGTTTTAGCACCGAGTTTATTGATAGCAACACAAATTTGGTCGGCTAATTCTCGCGTCGGGGCGAGGATTAGGCCGCGTAATTGACCTTTAGGTCCTGCCATCAGGTGTTGTAGTAAAGGTAAGGCGAAAGCGGCGGTTTTACCGGTCCCCGTCTGCGCTAAACCAACGACATCTCGGCCTTCAATGATAGCGGGTATGGCTTTTGCTTGGATAGGGGTGGCTACTTCGTAACCTTCGGCTTGAATGCCGGATAAAATTTGGGCGTTTAAGTTAAATTCTGTAAAGTTCACTAAAAAGTTCCTGGCTATAGTAGGTGAGCCAAGTAACATCTTTAGCTCTAAAAGTGGGCATTCTAACAGGCTTATTCAGCAAATGATAGGTAAATTGCACTAAAAATAGACGGTCGCGAGCGGCCACTATTCAGCTAAAAATTCAAGGAGTGGCTGGTTTTCCTCTCATCTTCCCATTGACTATAGCAGCTGAGGGGATGATTAACAGTCTTCCACTCGACTGTTGGTCTCTGCGTGCTTAAACAGTGACTATTTAATATGGAATTGCTATGCTAGGGCATGCCATCGATAAAGTTTGAACACATCACTAACCCCCTCGATTCCAAGTCAGCGGATAGCTTGGATGGCATTATACATCCTGATCTTTTAGACACTAAGGACTGGGTTTATAAGCCTAATCATTTTCACTGTTCTATACCCCAAGCGGAAGTTGATAACGCAGAGTATGGGGCTTATCAGTTTACTTTACAGCAGAGGCGGATAAAGTTTCGGGTTGCGAAAATTACACCGACTAAAATAGGGCAGTTTGTGACTGTATGGAAGAGAGTCGGTAAGCAACCTATCCAACCCTATGATGTGTTAGATCCGTTTGATTTGCTAGTGATTAGCACGCGTCGCGGCGAGCTTTTGGGTCAATTTGTTATGCCAAAATCGGTGTTAGTGCAGCAAGGTATTCTTTCCGAAGCAGGTCAAGGAGGCAAACGAGCGCTGCGCGTCTATCCTCCTTGGGATCAGACCACGAGTCGACAAGCGCAAAATACACAACATTGGCAGCTACGCTATTTTTTAGAGATACCGCACCATAAACCTCTCGACAAGGCACGCTTGCAGATGCTGTATCAACAAAAATAAAGCTTAACTAAAATGATGTAATTGAGTAAATAAATTTATTTCAGCTCTTGACCCATGCTACCTCTGCCATTACTATAAGCGGCCTTAACGGCTATAAATTCCCCGATAGCTCAGCTGGTAGAGCAAATGACTGTTAATCATTGGGTCACAGGTTCGAGTCCTGTTCGGGGAGCCAGTATCATTAAAGATTTTGTAACTAGACCCTGCATGTAAGATTTTGGAGAGTATAAATGTACGCAGTTATTTCCACTGGTGGAAAACAATATAAAGTCGCCGAAGGCGAAATTATTAAGCTAGAAAAGCTATCGGCAGAGGTTGGCGAAATCGTTGAATTTCCGGTGTTGATGCTGGCTAATAAAACCGATGTCAAAGTGGGATCACCTTTTTTAACGGAGTCAACCGTTAAAGCATCTATCGTAGAGCACGGTCGTGGTGATAAAATCAAAATTATTAAGTTTCGACGCCGTAAGCATCATAGGAAGCAAATGGGCCACCGGCAGCATTATACGGCGGTTAAAATTACCGAGATTATATAGAGGATACTCACCATGGCACACAAGAAAGCAGGCGGTAGTACCCGCAATGGTCGCGATTCACACTCAAAACGCTTAGGTGTAAAACACTTCGGTGGTGAGTCGGTTAAAGCAGGAAATATTATTATCCGTCAACGAGGAACACATTACCATCCAGGTAATAATGTAGGTATTGGCAAGGATCACACCCTATTTGCCTTAGTGCAAGGCGTGGTTAAATTTGCTCGTAAAGGAGCTAAGCTAAGATGTTATGTGAATGTAGTTCCTGCATTAGTAGAGCAGGCTAAACACGCTGCTTAATTTACTCGTCATTGCGAGGTAGGCGACCAATCCTCGGTCATTGCGAGCACCGAAGGTATAGATCGTCATTGCGAGCGCGAAGCGCGCGGCAATCCATGGATGGCCACGGCCTCACTGACGTTTTGGCCTCGCCATGACGAAGTTTTTTATATAAATAAAAATAGTTTTTAATAGTTTTTTAATGGTTACCCCGCTCAGCGGGGTTTTTTATGAAATTTTTAGATGAAGTTGAGATACTGGTAGAGGCAGGTAAGGGCGGAGCAGGCTGCGTTAGTTTTCGTCGCGAAAAATTTATCCCATTAGGCGGTCCAGATGGCGGTGATGGGGGTGATGGCGGCAGTGTTTATTTAAAAGCCACGGCCAATCTCAATACGCTGATTGATTTTCATTATAATCGTCTCTATAAGGCTGCTCGTGGCGAAAATGGCAAAGGTAGTGATTGCGCTGGAAAAAAGGGGGCTGATCTCTTTTTAGACGTGCCTATCGGTACCGAAATCTTTGATGCGGATACGCAAGAGTTGATCGGTGACTTAACGACCAAAGAGCAAACACAATGTGTCGCAAAAGGAGGTTGGCATGGTTTGGGTAATGCGCGATTTAAAAGCAGTACCAATCGTAGTCCACGCCAATTTACACCAGGCCATCCTGGCGAAACGCGTCGCTTAAAACTTTCTTTAAAATTATTGGCCGATGTAGGCTTGGTCGGTTTGCCTAACGCCGGAAAATCCAGTCTGATACGGGCAGTATCGGCGGCGACGCCTAAAGTCGCTGATTATCCATTTACGACTTTGCAGCCACATTTAGGTGTGGTGCGCTTAGAAGCGGGACGTAGTTTTGTGATGGCGGATGTTCCGGGATTGATTACCGGTGCTGCCGAAGGTTTAGGTTTGGGCATCAATTTTCTTAAGCATCTTGATCGTACGCGTTTATTACTCCACGTATTGGATATCCAACCCATTGATGGCAGTGATCCGTTAGAAAATATGGCTTTGATTGAAAATGAGCTGATAAAATACAGTCCTGAATTAGCCGCCAAACCCAGATGGTTAGTGTTAAATAAAATAGATTTACTACCCGCTGAGGAGTTACAGGAGTATGTGCAATATATAAAAACCCAAGTTCCCGCGCATATCCCGGTATTTGAAATTTCGGCTTTACAGCGTGTCGGGACACAAGCATTATGTTATGCTCTTGGAGACTTTTTAGAACAAAATGCGCACTAAAATGAGCCAGTCATGGCGAGGCCGAAACGTTAGTTGAGGCCGTGGCCATCTGGATTGCCACGCACCTACGGTGCTCGCAATGACGATTTATATATTCGGTGCTCGCAATGACAAGTAGTTTATTCAACAGGATTTAGTTCAATTTGTTTAGTCTGATGAATAGGTTTGTTAACGCAATATTTGAGTGTTTTACCCATTTTAAAATGGATGCGATATTTTTCAGGCGCTAAAAAATGTTCTCCGGTTTTGGGGTTAAAAGCAGAACGTGCTGCATTATAATGAGGTGAAAAACTTCCAAAGCCACGTATTTCTATGCGACGACCCTGATATAATGTTTGTTCCAGCAGTTGGATTAAATGTTCCACACTTTTCTTAACAGTAGCAGCCTGAAGTTGAGGAAACTTTAATATAAGTTGGTTAATGAGTTCTGGTTTCAGCATGGATCACCTATGATAAGTTTGATTAAGCCAAAAAAATGATGCAAATACAACTACGTCATCTACCTAATTTGATTACTTGTATGCGCTTTATCCTAATAGGTCCTATTTTATGGGCCTTGTTGACAAAGTGCTATCCCCTGGCTTTTTATTTGTTTGTGATAGCGGGTGTGAGTGATGGCTTAGACGGTTTATTGGCGCGTTTTTTTGATTGGACGACGCCGTTAGGTGCTTTATTGGATCCTTTAGCCGATAAACTTCTACTGATGGGGAGTTTTGTGGTACTTGCTTATCTGCAACAAATTCCTGTATGGCTGACGATCATGGTGATAGGGCGCGATATTTGGATTATGGGCGGCGCTTTATTGTATCGCTATTGGGTCGGACCTTTAGATTATAAACCGGTTTGGATTAGTAAGTTAAATACATTTTTTCAATTAGTATTAGTGAGCTTACTGATTATTAAATTAGCTTTTTTTGATATCCCTGCTGAATTAATTCCACGTATTATCGAGGCCGTTTTTGTTACTACCTTATTGAGTTTTATCCAATATACGTGGATGTGGTTTTGGCAAGCGGCTTATTATTTAAAGTTAGCCAGTAAAAAATTAAGCGCTAAGAATCGAAAACAGGGTTGGTCTTAAATGACGCAATTAATTTTGCCTATCCAACCTCCGGATGCATGTTGTTTTGAAAATTTTTATACCGGTCAGAATGCTATTCTTTTAAATTGCTTACGACAATTTTCGCTTAAAATAGGTGAGCCTTATATCTATATTTGGGGTAATCCGGGTGCAGGTTGTACGCATTTACTGCAAGCGTGTTGTCATGCGGCACAACAGCAAGGATTTTCCGTCGTTTATTTACCTTTAAACACATTAAAAAAAAATAACAGTAGTGAGATATTGCGTGGTTTAGAGTCAGTCGATATGGTTTGTATCGATGAACTTGACAGTCTTGCGGATGATAGTATTTGGCAAGAGTCATTATTTCATTTCTATAATCGTTTACAAGAACAAGCACGCTATTTACTTATTGCTGCCAAAAATGTTCCTAATCAATTAAATTTTTCCTTGCCTGATTTAATTTCACGTTTATCTAGCGGTGTTTTATTTCAAGTACGCGAATTAAATGACGCAGAAAGACTCATTGCCTTACAACAGCGTGCTGACTTAAGAGGGTTAGAGTTTTCGGAAGAAGTGGGTCAATTTTTATTACACCGTCTGCCGCGTGATTCACAAGCACTTTTTTCTGCATTAGAACAATTAGATAAAGCGAGTTTAAGTCTACAACGTAAATTAACTATTCCTTTAGTTAAGTCTATTTTAAAATTATAATATTAACGTTAGTATTGTCTAAGCAGTAAAGAATACTTCGTCATTGCGAGCACATAGCAACCCTCGTCATTGCGAGCAGCGTAGCAACCTCGTCATTGCGAGCACCGTAGGTGCGTGGCAATCTAGTTTTATAGGAAAATAAAAAAATGCCTGATGATAGAAAAGCTAAGGATCCAATACTCGTCCCGAAAGAGAATACCAGCATTTTATATTGGCTATTTACTACCATGGCTATAGGTATGGGGATGGCATCAGTTATTCTCTATTTTTTGGTGCGCAATCAATCAAAATCTAGCTTGAATAGTGTAACAAATGGAGAATCTTCCGGTATTGCTAATCGACCTGCTTTTTTCCCTTCTCCTGCGCTGCCTTGTGTAAATGAAGAATGCGTTAAATTTGCTTACCATCAGTCTTTTGATGATAAGAAATCTCGTGTAGTTGTTAATAAATATTTAAAAACCCTAAAGAAAATATTGGCATCACTACCTTTGACATTGGCCAATCGAGCGGCTTTAGCGCAGGCAACGATTCGTCTCGTCCCTGCTAGTCCTTTACGTTCTGGTGCAAGTGGTTTTATTAAAGGGCTGGGGCAAATATTTATAGTGATGAATGAATATCTTGATGAGCAAGATCTTAGGGGAACTTTGTTAAATGAAATACATCATTTAACGGTTATGGAGATAAACAGACACAATTTAGGAGATAACTGGGATGATTTCTCGAGTGGTCTGGTAGGTTTCCCTTTTATGACGAAAGACGGCAAGATAAGTACGAAGCTCAAAACACAATTAGAAAAATCTTTATTACAGATTAAAAATAAGATGAGTGAATTTGATTCTTTATTAAATAACCAAGAACAGCTTTCGGATGAAGAAAAGAAAAAACTCGATGTCTATCTTGCTGCAATGGATGATTATGCACCTACTGTTTATAATTATAAAAAAGGTGAAGTGTTGGTATTTTATTCGATCAATCGGAATAGATCGCCATTAGAGCTGGCTAAAGCATTTATTTATGATTTTAAGCAAAGAGGAGAACGTAGCGACACCATTTATACATCTGCGTATGCAAGAGAAGAAAGAGCAGGGTCGCTACGCGACTATTTATTAACAGAAGCTGCAAGTGACATGGATGAGTTGTTAACACCTAAGGTGAAAAAAGTTTTTGCACCACTTTTCATGGATTATTTTGATCGCTATGCTGATCCTTATTTGCAAAGTAAATTTATTCCCAGCCTGAGCCGTATGGCTCAACGCTAGAATAGTTGGAATAAACTTAGTTGAGCGTGCTAGCCACAATTAATGTAATTTCAAGGCAATATTTGCCAAGCGTTTACCTAAGGCTTGGCAAAGTCGCTTTTCTTCGTCGCTAATCGGGTTTTTACTGTCTTTACCGGCCATATGCGTCGGTCCGTAAGGCGTTCCTCCGGTTTGCGTGGTACTTAAATCGGATTCCGTATACGGAACGCCAACGACAATCATGCCGAGATGGATCATGGGTAGCATCATGCTCAGCAGCGTGGTTTCTTGTCCGCCGTGTAGACTAGACGTCGAAGAAAAAAAGCCAGCCGGTTTATCGACTAATTCACCTGAAAACCATAGACCACTTAAGCTATCGATAAAGTGTTTTAAAGGAGCGGCCATATTACCAAAACGCGTCGGACTGCCTAAAGCGATGCCGATAGCGCCGCGAACATCTTCTAGCGTGGCATAAGGGGGCCCAGCCAGTGGGATTTTCTCTTCCACGGCTTCACAAACAGTCGAAATATTGGGGACGGTGCGAATTCTTACTTCTACACCTTCAATCGACTCGATGCCTCTTGCGACTTGTTGGGCCATTTTTGCCACAGCACCATAGCGGCTGTAGTAAAGCACTAATAGGTAAGGCATAGCCTTGACTCTCCTTAAATTATGGATAAGAACCCGATAGGCTGGGCTTGAGGTTGATGCAACAAGTCATTCTATGGTATAAAACACCGCGCTGAAAAGCGATATTTCACACACCTAGTATCTAAGTTATTTGAGGGTGGCTATTTCAAAGATAGTCTTCAAATAATACGAGGTGGAGGTTTAACCCAATTGGAGATTATATAAAGTGTCAGCAACAGCAACATTAAGACAGTTATTTGAAGCAGGTGTCCATTTTGGTCACCGTACGTGTTTTCGTGAGCCGAAAATGGCTCCGTATATCTACGGCGTGCGTAATGGTATTAGCATCATCGATCTAGAGAAAACTCGAGACTACATTACTGAAGCGCTTAATTATATCGCAAAAATAGCCGCTCGGCCTGGTAGCAAAATCTTATTTGTCGGAACAAAACGTGCCGCACAGGATTTAGTGAAAGAACAAGCCTTACGCTGCGGTATGCCGTATGTTAACCATCGCTGGTTAGGCGGCTTGTTAACCAATTATCGGACTATCCGTCAGTCCATTAAACGACTTAAAGAATTAGAAGCACAAAGCCTAGATGGTAGCTTTGACCAATTAACTAAAAAAGAAGCGCTGAATTTACAGCGACAAATGGATAAATTGGAACGCGGTTTAGGTGGGATCAAAGATATGAGTGGTTTGCCGGATGCCTTATTTGTGATTGATAGAGGCTATGAGCACATTGCTATCTGTGAAGCACAAAAGCTAAAAATACCGGTGATTAGTATTGTCGATACTAACCATTCGCCTGAAGGCATTGATTATGTTATTCCAGGTAATGATGATGCAGCCCGCGCGATTACACTTTATACAAAAATGGTTGCGGATACTGTTTTAGATGCACGCGCTGCTGCAAAAAAACCGACCGACTTAAAACTCACAGAAGGTGAAAAAGCCGAAGCTCAAGAACCTGTAGTGGAATCGACTAAATCCACCGAAGGAAAAGAGGAATAAGCACATGACGCCAACAATAATAACGGCCGCCATGGTTCAAGCTTTACGTGCTCGAACCGGGGCAGGCATGATGGATTGCAAAAAGGCTTTAGAGTCCGTAGGCGGTGATCTGGATGCGGCGGTTAAGGCAATGCGTGAATCTGGTCAAATTCAAGCGGAGAAAAAGTCCGGGCGTGTCGCCGCTGAAGGTTTGATTGTGATTAAATCAAAATCAGCGCTAGGTCCTGCCGTCATTTTAGAAGTCAATTGCGAGACAGATTTTGTCGCGCGCGATGAAAATTTCAAACAATTTGCTGAGAAAGTTGCACAATGTGCACTGGATCATGATATTGAAACGATAGAGTCATTGTTAGCCTTTATGTTTGAAGATAGCGGCGAGAGTGTAGAAAAAACTCGCGAAGGCTTAGTCGCAAAATTAGGCGAAAATATTCAGTTAAGACGTCTACAGCTTGTTGCAGAGCAGGCCGATCTTGTTCTGGGATCCTATGTGCACATGGGCCGTATCGGCGTTATTGTGCAATTAAAAGGCGGCGATGAACAGCTGGCTAAAGATTTAGCCTTACATATTATTGCTAATAATCCCATGGTTATCTCAGCGGATGATATTGCCGAACAAATTTTGGCGAAAGAGCGCGAAATTATTATGGCGCAATCTCAGGGCAGTGGTAAACCACAAGCGGTTATCGATAAGATGGTAGAAGGACGACTGAATAAATTCCGCGATGAAATGAGTTTATTAGGCCAAACGTTTGTAAAAGATCCCGATATTCGAGTCGGACAGTTATTAAAAACTGCAGGAGCAGAGGTCATAAGCTTTGTGCGGTTTGCCGTCGGTGAAGGGATAGAAAAACCAAGCGAGGATTTCGCTGAAGCAGTGATGGCGCAAGTTAAAGACGCTTCTTGATCTTTATGTTTATCCTCATTGCGAGCGCGTAAAACATTAGTTGTCATTGCGAGCACCGTAGGTGCGCGGCAATCCATAGATGGCCACGCTCACTTCGTGAGCTCGCCATGACGGCGGTGCGAGTGGCCGCATGTGACAATCAAAATAAAAGGAATTAATGTATGCCGAACAATAATATCATTTCTCCAGAACAAAGAAAAAAATGTATTCGCTTTTTAGTCGCGGCAGCCACAGGAAATTTAACGCAAGTTAAGGATCTGTGTGATGAATATACGTTGAATACAAGCAACTCGAAAGGTAATACGGCTTTATATTTAGCATCCGAAAATAATCATGTTGACATCCTAAAATTCCTTTTTCGTCAACCCAACATCAATCTTCATCAAGTCAATATAGCAGGCAAAAAAGCCGTTGATATTATTGCGCATTTATCAACAGCAGCGCTATGGCAAAAAATGTTAACCATGGAGAAAAATATAGTGCAAGGATCAGTATTCTTTCAAAAAAATCAACTTAAAAAAAATTATGCTTTTGAACTTAATACCGAAAATATTAGTAATCAATCTTTAACCATCGACGACTTATCTCAGATCAATACTTATGTTAAGCAAGCGCTTCCTTACGGTGCTCCTAATTGGCATCAAGAACAATTTCCTCATCAACAAATGCCCCCCGCATCGCGATGGAAAAAAAAGGATGCCGATTATTATCGTATTGATGTTTTACAAGACATCCTGTTAAGCATACAAAAGAAAATTACTGAAGAATTGCAAGATACGGTTTCGCGTTTACTTGTTTTTCGAATCGTACATAGCTCCTTGGCGGAAGTTTTACAGGTCGGCCGTTGTGATGAACAGGTCGCAGTGGCATTTAACCAGCTGTTATTTACGGAGAAAAAAGGTCGCTTGCAATGGATACAAGCGATTAATTTACGCGAGGTGGGCGGCCAGAACTTTATTATTATCAATAAGGAAGGCGGGGAAAAACCTGAAACATGGAAAAGTGGCTTATTGATTGATCCGATGGATGACAGAGTGGAGTCTCTACAAGAAAGTGCGCCGAAGTTAATGGAACATTTAGCGAGAATTATACCGCAGCCCGATACAGAACAAATTAAGTTAATTGATCATATAACCTTATGTTTGCCTTTTAAAGCGAAGCATCATGCCTCGTTAGCGGAAAATTTAGCCAGAATTATCTGCTCAGTACGAATTTTTTTTGAATCTAGTTGGCATTTGATTTGGCCAGAAATGAAAAAAGAGTATCCACGTTTAAAAGAGAAAAACGTAAAAACTTGGCTGGAAGAATTTTGGAAGCTATTAGATAAAAACGTAGACATCCATGCCGCTATGGCCAATAAACTGCAACTTGATGAAATACAAAATTCGCTCACTCGTCTCGAACAACGTTTCGAAGTCTTAAATACCGAAACACACGCGTTGGCATTAGCTTAGATTAAGCAGATAAAAATGAGTGACCGACTAGAAACACTGCTCTGCATAGGTTATCATCCCATCTCTTTAAACCTATTATTTTGTCATGGCACATCCATTAAAGTATCGACGTGTTTTGCTTAAGCTCAGTGGCGAAGCGCTCCATGGAGAAAGCGCGAAAATGCTGGATCCAGTAGAGCTTAACCGTATTGTATCCGACATTGTTGCTGCGGTGGATTTAGGTGTGCAAATAGGCATCGTGATTGGCGGCGGTAATCTTTTCCGTGGCGAAGTCTTAGCACGCAGCGGTATTGATAGAATTACCGGCGATCAAATGGGTATGTTAGGCACTGTTATCAATGCATTGGCGCTACGTGACTCACTTGAGAAGCACAAAAAAATAGCCAAAATCATGTCAGCGATTCCCATCGGTGGTTTCGCACCGCTTTTTGAACGCTACAAGGCCATACGTTACTTAGAAAAAGGCTATGTGGTTATCTTTGCCGGCGGTACTGGGAATCCTCTGGTGAGTACAGATTCTGCCGCGAGTTTACGTGGTGTTGAGATCGGTGCCGAATTATTGCTCAAGGCCACGCATGTCGATGGTGTATACAGCGCTGATCCCAAAAAAGATCCCAAAGCCGTGTTATATTCTCATGTGAGCTATGAAAAGGCTTTAGAGCAAGAATTAGGTATCATGGACTTAGCGGCGTTTACGCAATGTCGCGATCATGATTTACCGATACTAGTATTTAATATTAAATGCAAAAATGCATTATTAGATATTCTGCAAGGCAAAAGTAAAGGTACATTAGTGAGTAAGAGGAATTAAGTATGATAGGAACGATAAAATTAACAACTGAACAAGGTATGCAAAAAGCATTGGAAGCTTTAAAAGTTAACTTAGCTAAGTTACGAACCGGCAGGGCTCATCCAAGTTTATTAGAGCAATTACGCATTCCCCAATATGGTGGTAAAGAAGTCCCATTGAGTCATGTGGCTAGTATTACCGTCGCTGATGCAAGAACCTTATTGGTTACGCCTTGGGAAAAATCCTCTATTCCCACCATCGAAAAAGCTATTATTCAGTCTAATTTAGGTTTAAATCCTTTAAGCGCAGGCAATGTGATTCGTGTTCCTTTAGCCATGCTAACCGAAGAACGTCGTCGCGATATGAGTAAGTTGGTTAAACAAGAAGCTGAGGATGCGCGCGTATCCATTCGTAATTATCGTCAAGATGCCAATCATCAGCTTAAAGAATTGGTGAAGAAAAAGCTCATCACTGAAGATGAAGAACGTCGCGCCAAAGACATGATACAAAAAATGACCGATCAAAATATCGCTGAAGTAGAAAAACTAGCAAAGACCAAAGAAGAAGAGTTAATGCAAATTTAATCTCACTATTCTATGTCAATTCCAGACACTATTCATGAACTAAAACGTCCGCGTCACATCGCTATCATTATGGATGGAAATGGTCGTTGGGCGAAACGTCGACATTTACCTCGGATGCTAGGTCACCAAGAAGGTGTGAAAGCGGTTCGTAAGGTCATTAAACTCTGTGGCGAAATCGGCATTGAAGTCCTCACCTTATTTGCGTTTAGCAGTGAAAACTGGCAGCGTCCTGAACAAGAAGTTAATTATTTAATGACGTTATTTCTGAATACCTTGAAAAACGAAATCGATAAATTAGCTAAGAACAATGTGCAATTAAGAATGGTAGGTAATTTGCAAGGTTTTAATCAGCCGCTACGTGAATGGATCGATAAGTCTCAGGCTGTAACGGCCAAAAATACCGGTCTGCAGTTAGTGATTGCGGTAAATTACAGTGGTCAATGGGATATTGTTCAGGCTGCGCAGAAAATCGTGAATGAAGTTAAGTCAGGCGCGTTGGAAACTGAAATATTAACCCGGGAAATATTTGCTAAATATCTAAGTTTAGCTGATTTGCCAGGGGTGGATCTGTTAATTCGCACCAGTGGCGAATATCGAATAAGTAATTTTTTACTCTGGCAATTAGCTTATACTGAACTGTATTTTACTGATACCTTATGGCCAGATTTCGACGAACAAGAATTGAAGAAGGCTTTGCATTTTTATGCGCAACGAGAACGGCGCTTTGGATGCACGAGCGAACAACTCGCGGAAATAAATGCTTAAACTTAGAATTTTAACAGCACTGATACTGATTCCTTTAGTTATAGTGGGAATTTTTTACGCATCAGAATTTTATTTTAAACTGATTACCGCCGTAATTATGCTACTGGCTGCTTGGGAATGGTCACGTTTGAGTGCTTGCAAGAATTTGCCACAGCGATTTTTATACGTAGGTGTGCAAGCGGCGATCTTATTTCTTATTTTACCTTATTTTGCCTATGACGTGCTTTTAAAATTAGGTTTGGTTTTTTGGCTATTATTAAGCGCTTATTTAATTTGGGCAGGCAGCAAGCCCGTACTACCGACGATTAGTCCTGTGATCACGGCTGGCTTAGGTTGGTTAATCATTAGCTTATGTTGGGTAGCGTTACAAAAACTGCAAATGACACCTGTTTATTTATTGTTTATGCTGTTGATTATTTGGTTAGCCGACACGGCGGCGTTTGTCAGTGGTCGTTTATGGGGACAGCATCTTTTAGCGCCGACCTTAAGCCCAAAAAAAACCTGGGAAGGTTTTATTATCGGATTATTGTTTACTTTTTTTGCGGCGATGCTCATGTTTTATTTTTTCCAAGGAGTTAAACCCACACTGGGACAAATGTGTTTATTGGTATTATTGACGAGTTTAGCGGCAGTGGCTGGAGACTTATTTGAAAGCCAATTAAAACGACTAAGAGGTTTAAAGGATAGTGGTCAATTATTACCCGGTCATGGTGGAATTTTGGATCGGATTGATAGTTTGTTGGCTGCAGCTCCCGTTTTTACAGGATCTTTATTACTGCTCGGTTTAGTAACATGAAATCTTTAACTATTTTAGGTGCAACAGGGTCGATAGGTGTGAATACCTTGGATGTTATCAGCGAACATCCAACACTTTTCAATGTGATTGCCTTAACCGCGCATTACAACATTGATTTATTATTTCAACAATGTCTGAAATTCAATCCTACTTATGCGGTGGTTGGCAGCGAAAATTTAAGTCAAAACCTTCAGCAACGTTTACGTGCAGAGTCTTCAAAAACAGAAGTATTATTTGGTAGGGATGCTTTAGCTTTCGTTGCCAGTCTGGACGAAGTGGAAACGGTGATGGCCGCTATCGTTGGCGCTGCAGGTTTATTACCTACTTTAGCCGCCATTAAAGCTAAGAAGCAAGTATTACTCGCGAATAAAGAAGCCTTAGTGATGGCAGGTCCTTTATTCATAGAAGAAGCACAACGAGCCCAAACTACTTTAATACCTGTAGATAGTGAGCATAATGCAATTTTCCAGTGTTTACATGGACAAGTTGCGCCCGGTAGCACGTGTAAAAGCCTGGCGAAAATTATTTTAACCGCATCGGGCGGCGCTTTACGACATAAACCATTGGAGCAATTGCCAGCGACTACACCCGCACAGGCCTGTCAACATCCGAATTGGCGTATGGGACGCAAAATTAGTGTTGATTCGGCGACGCTCATGAATAAGGGTTTTGAAGTCATAGAAGCCTATTTTTTGTTTGGTCTTACACTCGATCAAATTGAAGTGGTGTTACATCCACAGAGTATTGTACATTCATTAGTAGAATATTTAGATGGATCGCTGTTAGCACAATTAGGCAGTCCTGATATGCGGATTCCTATCTCACATGCCTTGGGTTTTCCCGAACGAATTAATAATTCTGCGGCTACTTTAGATTTATTAAAAGTTGCACGCTTGGATTTTTTAGCGATTGATGAAAAGCGCTACCCCTGTTTAAGCTTAGCCTATCAGGCGTTGCGTATCGGCGGAACGGCGACAACGATACTGAATGCTGCGAATGAAATTGCTGTACAAGCATTTTTAGACGGCAAAATCTATTTTACTGATATTGCCAAGCTCAATCAGGATGTATTGGAAAAAATCCATTCACGACCCGTTTCTAACCTCAGTATTATCTTGGAGGATGATAGTTTAGCTCGTGAGATTGCTAAAGAGATGATTTTAAAGCATTATAGCGCTTCAGAAACGAAAATAGTGCGAAGAGAATCAGTCTCCATTAAGAATGTGTCATAAAGGCTACAGAGTTTTTTGACTTTTTTATAGCGATCTTTTTTTGGCTAAAAAATAACGACTATGTTGCGACTTTTATTGAGAATTTTTTTAGTAGGATCGTTATCGATCATTTTTTTCCTCGCTTTGCCCGCGCAAGCCTTTACTGTCAATCGGATTGAGATCGACGGTCTACAGGGCATTAGCCGTGATACCGTACTCAGCTATTTACCCATTAGAACGGGCCAATCTTTCCAATCCTATCAATCATCTGCTGTCATCAATGCACTGTATGCGACCGGATTTTTTAGTAATGTCACCTTAGAAGAGCAAGGTAATAGCTTGATTATACAAGTGGTGGAAAGACCGACCATCAGTGAAGTTGATATTACCGGTAATAAAGAAATTCCTAAGGATAAATTAAAACAAATTGTTAAAAAAATTGGTTTAGTTCGCGGCCGCCTATTTGATAAAGCCACTTTAGATCGTTTTATTGCGCAGCTGCGCACGCAGTATGACAATATCGGTAAATATTCAGCGCGCGTTACACCACTTGTTACTCCTTTGCCTAATAACCGAGTTTCTGTACGTATTGTTATTTCAGAAGGTCTTACCGTAGAGATTGCTGATATTTCCATCGTCGGAAATCATGTTTTCAGTGAAAGAAAATTGCGTGGGGCCTTACCATTGGGTACACACCATTTTTGGTCATTTTTTACTAATGCTGATCAGTATAGTCAGGATCGATTATCCGCGACCTTAGACGCTTTACAATCTTATTATATGGATCGAGGTTATCTTAAATTTAAAGTAGATTCTACGCAGGCGAGCTTAACTCCCGATAGAAAACATGTTTATCTTATCATCCATGTGACCGAAGGGCCGGTGTACAAACTGAGTGGTTATCAATTCACCGGCAATGCGATAGTTTCGCAAACTAAATTAAAAAAACTATTAGTTCCTTTACAAAGTGGTGAGATATTTTCACGTGAAAAAATTGTAGCGGCAGAGCAGGGTATTAAAAAAGCGCTGGGTGATTTTGGTTATATATTTGCAACGGTGAATACCGTTCCGCAAGTCGATGAGGAAAATAAAACCGTCTTTTTAACCTTTTATGTTGATCCGGGTAATCGAGTGTATGTACGACACATCAATATTGCCGGTAATCTAAAAACCCAAGATTTGGTATTTCGGCGTCTGTTGCGTCAACAAGAAGCGAGTCTGATTTCAGAGTCCGATATGAAGGCGTCGATAAGACAACTTAATCTCAGCGGTTTTCTTGAAGGGGAACCACAGTTAACGCCAATACCTATTGCTGGGTATACCGATCAAGTGGATCTCGACGTCAACATAAATGAAGCGCATGCAGCTCAGGCTTTATTTAGTTTGGGCTATGGTACCAACGGACCCGTAGTCGGCGCGTCTTTAAATCAAAATAATGTTTTCGGAACCGGGAATCAATTAGGCTTAAATTTTAACAATACTCGTGCGGCAACGGTTTATAGTATTAGTTATAACAATCCTTATTACACCTTAGATGGTATACAACGCGGATATGATCTGTTCTATCAGCGATCGACACCCGGTGATCTGAATACCACGACCTATAATACGAATACCTATGGTGGCGATATCCATTATAGTATTCCTTTTGATGAACGCGGGGACACTTTACAGATTCAAGGCGGTTTACAAAAACTGCAACTCAATTTGCCACCGACTAATCAACAATCGCTAGAAGTGCAAAAATTTGTCACGCAACATGGTGTACAATTCAACCAGTTTTTATTCACGCTGGGTTGGTCACGCAATAGCTTAGATCGATTGATATTTCCTAAAAGTGGGATTTTTCAAACTGCCAGCGTCCAACTTGCCTTACCGGTTGGCGGTCAACCTTTATACTATTATAAAGGGAATTACTCGGGTATTGGTTATTTGCCTTTCAAGCATAATTTTATTCTGCAAAGTCGTCTAAGCTTAGGTTATGGTAATGGTTTTGCCTCTACGACTGGATTGCCTTTCTTCACCAATTATTACGCGGGTGGTATCGGCACCGATGGTCAGGTGAGAGGCTACGAAATCAGTTCTTTGGGACCTAGAGATACCAATGGTTATCCTCTAGGGGGTAATGTGATGACAGTCGGTAGCTTAGCTTTAATTGTACCCAATCCGGTCTCTGATAAATTAAGGACCAGTATTTTCGTCGATGCAGGTAATACTTATTCTACTCAAGGCATTACTCGACAGACTCCACCACCTCCTATTGTTAGGGGCGGGACGGGCTCGGGACCACTGCGTTATTCCACTGGAATAGATGTAGATTGGCGAGTTCCAGTTTTTAATGTAACATTGAGCTTTAGCATAGCGAAGGCTGTGAATCCTCAACCAGGCGATCAAACCCAAGTTTTCCAGTTTAATATTGGAACAGGTTTTTAATTTTAGCTTATTTAAGGAGCTGATAATGAACAAAGTTTGCTTAGTATCTATCGTGACGTTTATGACGGGTCTGTTGGCTGTTTCGGCTCAAGCGGAGGAAGTGAAATTAGCTGTCGTTGATATGCAAGTGGTATTACAAAAAGCTCCACAGATTGCCAAAATTAATGATGCATTAACTCGTCAATTTAAAGGTCGGCAGGACAGCATCGTCAAAGAGCAAAACGAATTACGCAAAGAAGCTGAAAATTTACAAAAAAATGCGGCAGTCATGAAAGCGGCGGATCGAAGTGCCTTAGAAAATAAGCTCATGACCGATGAGAATAAGGTTAAATCGATGGTAGCGGATTTTCAAAAAGATTTATCTAAGCAACAAAGTGAATCATTACATAATTTTAGCCAGCAGCTAGATAGAGTAGTGAGTAAAGTAGCTGCGCAATCGGGTTATGATTTAGTCATTCAAAAAGGTAGCACCTTATTTGCTAAGAATAATCTGGATATTACACCACAAATTTTAGATGCATTAAAAAGAGCATAATACTCTGTGCACTAAAAATAGCCCATCATGGCGAGCGAAACGTCAGTGAGCGGGCCATCTATGGATTGCCACGCACCTACGGTGCTCGCAATGACGAGAGTTTACTACGTGCTCGCAATGACGGTTAATATTTTTTTTATGCGGTCGAAATGACGAAAAATTCTTGACTACAGGTTGAAACAAAAAATAGAGTTAGGTATGCAGCGTCGACATACATTACAAGAAATTGCCGATTTAATCGATGCTGATCTTAAAGGTGACCCGAATTGTTCGATCAGCGGAATTATGGCGTTGCAAAGCGCACAGCCGGGACAAATTTCTTTTTTAGATAATAAACGTTATCTGAAATATCTGACTGCTACGCGAGCTTCGGCGGTTATTCTACGTGCAGAAAGTTTAAAACATGCTCCGAATAATGCCTTAGTCGTTGCTGATCCTTATCTTGCATTTGCTAAGGTAGCTAAGTTATTTGAGCGAGTGCCGCAGGTTAGATACGAAATTCATCCGACGGCTGTTATTGATAGAGATTGTCATATTCATCCTAGTGTGAGTATAGCCCCATACGTGGTAATAGGCGCTAATACGCGTTTAGCTGAGGGCGTTGTGATAGGCGCGGCGTGTGTGATTGGCGAAAATGTTGTTATCGGTGCCAATACACGCTTAGCGTCGCATGTCAGTGTGTGTGCGGACACGCAAATAGGCGAACGAGTTATTATTCACAATGCTACCGTTATTGGTAGTGATGGCTTTGGTTTAGCCAAAGAGAATAATAAATGGGTTAAGATTCCTCAATTAGGCAAAGTGCAAATAGGTCATGATGTAGAAATCGGAGCTAATGTCAGTATCGATCGCGGCGCATTGGATGATACGATCATCGGTGATGGTGTGAAATTAGATAATCAAATACAGATAGGTCATAATGTTCAAATTGGCGAAAATACGGCTATTGCGGGATGCACTGGGATTGCTGGCAGCACACATATTGGTAAAAATTGTATGATAGGTGGCGGAGTTTGTATCAACGGCCATATAGAAATAGTGGATAATGTTTATATTACCGGCATGTCGAGTGTCGTACATTCCATCCGTAGTCCCGGAATTTATTCTTCTACCCATACGACGCAGCCGGTGCGAGAATGGCAAAAAAATAGTGTCAGGTTTCGTCAGCTGGATCAGTTAGCTAAAAGATTGCGAAAAACTGAAGCATTAGTTAATAATAAATCGAGCGATTAATAGAAAAAATAGTAATAGGTAAGCATTATGAGCGATGTTATGGATATCCAAGAAATACTATCTTATTTACCGCAGCGTTATCCTATTTTAATGATCGACAAAGTCATTTCAATAGTACCCGGGAAATCGATAGTGGCGATAAAAAATGTAACCGTTAATGAGCCATATTTTTTAGGACATTTTCCTGGTAATCCCATCATGCCAGGCGTTCTTATTTTAGAAGCCATGGCACAAGCAACAGGTATACTTGCTTTGCATGCAAATAGAGAACGTAAAGAAGGTTTTTTATATCTTTTTGCAGGTATTGATAATGCGCGGTTTAAACGGCCGGTGGTGCCTGGTGATCAATTGCTGATCGAAGCAGAAGTTTTAAAGGTCAAAGGTAATATTTGGAAATGCAAAGTTACTGCCAAAGTAGACAATGAGTTAGTTTGCGAGGCAGAACTCATGGGCGCTGGGAGAAAAAGCTAACATGATAGATGCGCTGGCTATTGTTGATCCTGCGGCTAAGTTAGGTCCGAATGTTAGTGTAGGGCCTTGGAGTATTATTGGTCCTGACGTAGAAATAGGTCCTGGTACGATCATTGGATCCCATGTTGTATTAAAAGGTCCCACGCGTTTAGGTTCACATAATAAAATTTATTCTTTTTCATCGGTCGGCGATGATCCGCAGGATAAAAAATACCAAGGCGAAAAAACCTACCTAGAGATAGGTGATCATAATGTTATTCGCGAATATTGCACAATTAATCGCGGTACCGCGCAAGATAAAAGCTTAACCAAAATTGGTCACCATAATCTTTTCATGGTCGGCTCTCACATTGCGCATGATTGTGTGATTGGTGATCATGCTATTTTTGTTAATAATGTGGCGTTAGCTGGCCATGTGACCATCGGAAATTATGCCATCTTAGGTGCTTATAGCGCAGTACATCAGTTTTGTCATATTGGTGATCATAGTTTTATTGCCGCTTCAAGCATGGTAAGACAAAATGTTTTACCCTATATTTTGGTTGAAGGCGGACATGAAGCTCGCGCTTGTGGCCTTAATAAAGAAGGGTTAAGAAGAAGTGGTTTTAGCGATGAAGCGATTAGTATTTTACGTTGTGCGTATAAATTAATTTTTCGTAAAAATTTAACCGTTGAACAAGCTTTAGAAGAATTAAAGCCCTTAGAACTCAATTCTCCACAAGTTAGACTCATGACACAAGCACTAAAAAATTCTGAACGTGGCATCATTCGTTAAACTTCCAATTCGTATTGGCATCGTAGTCGGTGAGACATCAGGTGATTTGCTGGCTGCGGATCTATGCAAGGAATTAAAACGCCGACAAATCCCATTTACTGTTTTTGGGATTATTGGTCCGGAACTTCAGCAACAAGGCGCGCATAGTTTATTTCCCATGGAACGCTTGTCTGTGATGGGACTAGGTGAAATCCTGAAGCAATTGCCACAGCTGCTGCGTTGCCGTCGAAAAATCACTGAATATTTTATTTCACACCCACCGGACGTGTTTATTGGTGTTGATGCACCTGAATTTAATCTAGATTTAGAGAAAAATTTAAAAAGGCATGGTATACGCACCCTACATTATGTGAGTCCTAGTGTTTGGGCCTGGCGTCGCTGGCGATTAAAAAAAATTGCAAAAGCAGTCGACTTAATGTTATGTCTTTTTCCGTTTGAAAAGCATTTTTATGAGGAACATAAAATTCCCGTGCAATTTGTCGGCCATCCTAGTGCCGATGAAATTCCATTCACTACCGATAGTTTATCAGCACGTAAAACCTTAGGCTTGCCTGAATCTGCATCGATTGTTGCGATACTCCCTGGCAGTCGACGTAATGAAATTAATTATTTAGGAAAATTATTTCTTCAAACCGCACTGCGTTGCTATCAACAAGACCCTAAGCTGGTTTTTGTGGTTGCTATGGTAAATCAAGCAAGGGAGCAACAATTTCTTCAGTTGGCCCAACAAGTAACACCTGATCTCCCTTTGCACGTGATACGTGGTCAGTCTCGTCACGTAATGGCGGCGGCTAATGTAATACTGTTAGCTTCTGGCACAGCTACCTTAGAAGCGATGCTACTAAAAAAACCGATGGTGGTTGCTTATAGGATGAGTAAACTATCTTATTGGATGGCAAAACTTTTAATTAAAGTTGATTATATTGCTTTACCTAATTTATTAGCAAAGAAATTATTGGTTCCGGAATTTATTCAAGAAAAAGCTAACGTTGATAGTTTATCGCAAGCAGTATTTTATTATTTGAACAATCCAGATATTGTGAGTAAACTGCAAAAAGAATTTTTAGTACTCCATCAACAACTACGTTGTCATGCAAGCAAGCAAGCAGTGGATGCGGTATTGAAAATTTTAAACACATCCATCTGAAGATATTTTTTTTCAGACAACGAAATTAATTTTTAACTTCTAAAAACTTCCATATGCATAGTAATGGAGTTTTTGGCAAGGCCCTGCAGAAATGAAGCAAGCTTTGATAGTCGGTGTTGATGAAGCAGGGCGTGGTCCTTTAGCCGGTCCAGTGTTTGCAGCAGCAGTTATTTTGGATAGCAAAAAATCAATTGCAGGTTTAGCCGACTCGAAACAATTAAGCACAAAAAAACGCGAATACCTCGCCAAAAAAATTCAAGAAAAAGCAAAGGCATGGGCTATATGTCGTGCTGAAGTGGAAGAAATCGATCGCTTAAATATTTTTCATGCAAGTTTGCTGGCTATGCAACGTGCTGTATGTGCTTTAGCGTTAATACCGAGCTTAGTCTTAGTCGATGGTAAACATTGCCCTAAGCTAAATTATCCGACCGAAGCTATTATTAAAGGCGATGAGAAAGTTGCGGTCATTAGTGCGGCTTCTATCTTAGCCAAGGTTCACCGTGATGCCTGCATGGTCTCGTTAGATGCTGAATATCCGGGCTATGGTTTAGCGCAACACAAAGGCTACACTACGCAGCAACATTTATTAGCCTTAAAAAAATTAGGACCTAGTCCAATTCATCGTCGTTCCTTTGCACCTGTCCGACAAGCAACCCTCGTCATTGCGAGCGCGTAGCGCGCGGCAATCTAAAATTTAAATTACGTTTTCTATAATTTAAAAAATCGATTTAATTATTTTACTACTTTAGTTTAATCCTCATTGTTTTATACAATACTTGTGTAGGTATACATAAACTGTAAAAATAGAGTAAATAATGGTTAATTTTTTTACTGAATAATGTTATAATGATGTTCTGCGGTATAAAAAACAAATAAATTTCTTTAGCTAGAAACTTGTTTGAAACTACTTTGTTTTTTCTAACAAAAAAGTTAAAAGATTTTTTAACGCTTGACAGAAAAAATGTATGATGTAGAATTCGCGAGCTCTTGAGTTTTCGGCTTGAGGGAGAGGATAGAAGCTTAGAGAGGTTTAGGATAAAAGCTAAACAACGACTAAGAAAAATCTTAAAAAAGTTCATTAACAAAGTAAAGCAGTAAGCAAAGTGTGTGGGCGCTTGGCAAGA
>JBHGAL010000004.1:0-108996 GCA_041949685.1 Wolbachia endosymbiont of Folsomia candida | reverse complement strand
CCGGTTGCTTCATTCTCGCGGCGCCTTGCCAAAAATCCAATTGCTGTGAGTATATTGCCCCAATTTTAGCGTATGAAATAAAAGCTTATGAGCAAAATTTTTACAACCATCGGTTTGATCGGCAGACAAGGGATGAAGGATGTCAGTGATACACTTATCGCTGTCTTAGATTATTTTCAATCTCATCATTATGAAGTATTGGTCGAAGAAGCAACGGCACATTGTTTTAAAAATCGCCAATTTACTTCTTGTACACGTGATCAATTAGCACAAAACGTTGATCTACTGATTGTGGTGGGTGGTGATGGGAGTCTAATCAATGCAGCTCATAGTGCCGTAAAACATAATACACCGGTGTTAGGTGTCAATCGTGGTCGTCTTGGTTTTCTTACCGATATTCATCCTCAAGATTTAGAAAAGAAAATAGGTGAAGTTTTAGAAGGAAGTTATCAAGAGGAGCGGCGTTTTTTATTAAATGCCACGATAGCCATGCAATTAGATAAGCAGCAAGCGGGTTTAGCTTTAAACGAAGTGGTATTAATGCCAGGCAATGTGGCGCGTATGATCGAATTTTCTATCATGATTGATGACCAATTTGTCTGTGCTCAACAAGCCGATGGTTTAATAGTGGCGACACCAACCGGATCCACTGCTTATGCTTTATCTGGCGGAGGTCCGATTTTATACCCACAACTCGATGCTATCGTACTTGTCCCGATGTTTCCGCATACGTTAAGCGCAAGACCTATCGTCGTTTCGGCAGAAAGTCGTATTGTGATTCATATTGATACTCATAGTACTGCCGCCCCTTGGTTAAGCTGTGATGGTCAAGAACGCATTTCAGTCCCTGTGGGTGCTAATATTAGCATCCAAAAAAATGCTAAAGCACTGCGCTTAATTCATCCTTTAGATTATAATTATTTTGAAACTTTACGTACAAAGTTACATTGGCATAAACACAACACACCAAATAAATAAAAAAAATTTGTTAATTTTGTTTTGATATTTTCTGTTTATTCGTTAAATAACCAACCATTTTTTAATTTGTTTATTTAAAATTAATTTTTATCGATTGATAATTTTTATATTTTTTTGTATTCTTTGCAAAATAAAAAACAATAACAAAAAAGAAAAAATTTTATGTCTGTAGCGCCACCCATTTATTGCAATGAAGTCGATGAACTTATTGCTTTTCCCAATCAGAAAATCGCACAAGAATGGTTAAAAAATAATCAGATTGATACTAGCGGAACTTATATATTAGTTCCTTTTAAAGATGAAAATGCACAAATTAAATTTATAAGGCCAAGTGCAGTTAACGATTGTGCTACAACTAAAGCTGCGAATAATAATTTGAGAATTATGGGGGCAGCTAATGTTAGTCATACTCATGGACTTCTTAATTGGTTTGAAGATAAATTGATAACAAATCGTGTTCCTCATCTGAATGAATTAGTAGGGGATAACATTAGTTTAGCTGAACATGGTTTTATTGTTATTTATGAAAAAGGAGAAAAAAAAGTTGGACGCCAATTTGCTGTACTTTTTACAGAAGAAAAGCAAAGTTTGATTGATAAAATTAAAGCCGCCCAAACTAATGAAGAACCACACATTAAGGAATCCGAATTTTTAGAAAAACTTTCTCAATTAGCTTTAGGTTTAGATATAAAAGGAGGGATGAGTTATTTTGTTACGAAGGATAAAGAGGGTAATCAACATGTCTATCGACAAACTTTCAAACAGGATTCGACTAATGAAAAAATAGCCGATTATTTAAAAGAAGAAAAAAAATGGCATGAATCTAAACGAATTAACATAAAAGAACACAAATCTAAGGATCGTCATATAATTCAATTTTCATTCGATTGCGGCAAATATATATTTTTTGCAGCGATCACTGCGATAGGAGCAGGCTTAATACTTGGGATTTTCATTACCCCGCCGATAGGAAGCATTGCTGCAGCAGTAATAGCGACTGTTACGTTTGTTAGTTTGGCTAGTCTCGGGGTTGCTAAAGCAGATAAAAATAATCCTACCACTATTGTTTTTGGCACTCCAGAATTTGAGGTGGAGTCCGAAGCTACTTTTTTTTCTAGAATAAAAGAAAGACTTAACAGTCTACACAATCTTTTTAATAGCAAATTAATCAAAACTGCAACTTTGGCTGAGGATACCGACAATGGAGGACCTGACTCTCCGATTGGAATATTTACTACTATAGTGTCTTCGACTGGTAATATCCCTGCGCGTAATTTTACTTCTATGCCTATAAATGAATTAGTAAATTCCAGTTTAAGTTTATTTACATTCCGGCAAGAAAATGAGCTTATTAAAGATAATGGCTTGGAAAGCAGTTCCCCATCATTAAGAAATTAATACTACTTAATTAATGTTATCTGATTTGTTGATTCAATAATGCAAAAATATTTTGCTCAGTTAGTATGAGCTAAAGAAAATAACAAGGAGCGTTATGTTGCTAAGTCGATTAGACAATCAAAAAGGGACACGGAAAATATTAGTCGATTTACTTTTTAAAAAAGGCTATTGTTTATGTATCCCCGATCCAGAAATTATTAACTCACACTTAGAACGGGTGCACCCGATCTGGATACAAAAATTCTTCTTAAGCAAAAATGAGCTTGAACTTTCAGTGATCCCAATGTTCATGCTTATTTTTGTAAAAAATAAGAGTTTAACTACCGATCAAAGTAAGCGTTTATTTGAATTATTGCACGTATTAATGTCGCGAGCAGGATCCGATACTATCGATCAGATATTCTTTGATAATAAGATGAATCAAATTGGTTGGGTCTATTATATTTTAAGTGAGTTAATAAAATTTACGTTAGATGATTTTGGTATTTCGGATAAAAATAGCAAAAGGATAATGGCGCTGGCCGCGAGCATAGAGTTTTCTTTTGATAATGCGAACGTTCAGACAATGACAAAATTAAGTTTAAATACCGAAAATACAGGTTTTCATATTATTCACAAACTTATGTATGTCATAGCGTATGAAACTTTACATTCCAGCCAAGTTATTTACTTAAGTACTATTAGTAAAAAAATAATTGCTAAAACCACAAATTTAGGTTTAGAGGCATTAATTTTTCAGACTCAACGTAATGGCTTTAGTTTCATTTGGTGTGTTTTAGGGACATGGTTACAGATAGTGTTTGAGCGTGAAAATTCAAATCAATTTAAAATCAATCATTATACTCAGTTGGTTAATAGCTTATTAGAAAAAATCAATGATGGAAAATTGTCGTCTATTTTGTTAGAAAATGAAACAAAAGGTTATATAATCATTTTACGTTATATTTTTTTTAAGCGATTTAGGCTTAGCTCGTCTCAACAAGATTTAAGTGAAATTTTCAATTTTTTCAAGCGATGGTGTAAGGAAATATTTTCTGAGCTTACTATCCAACAAATTGAATTAATCTTGGATAATTTACCCTTGTTATTAATCAACGATCTAAGTCTATCTGATGGTGATAGGCGAACATTAGTCCAAGAATTTTTTGCATATTTGTTTGAATTTTGCAGATTGCAACCTCAGGAGCTTGATTCATTAAAAGATTTAAAACAACGATTAGAAGTTCGTTTTTTTCCTAGTAATAAAATTATAAAATTTTTTAAGCAGGCAACGCATTGCCATTTTTTTAACAACTGTAATTTCAGAAATTCAATCAACAAGGAGGATGACATTTCTCTGGATGAAAGCAGTGATCTGCTTAGTTCCGAGTATGCTAGACTAAGTGTCAATTATTCGACAGTGAGTATGTAAGAGGAATTCCAGCATGCGCAAGCAATACATTATTGGCAATTGGAAGATGCACGGTAGTAAAACTTCTGTTGCGGAATTATTAAATAACATTAAAGATTCTGAGAAAAAAGATCAATCTAATGTAAATATGATAGTTTGTCCTCCTTACGTTTTTCTTGAGCAAACACAGATTTTGCTAAAAAACACGCAGCTGCAATGGGGTGGTCAGAATATGGCTGCTGAGCAAGAGGGGCCATACACGGGTGAGATATCAGCGCTAATGTTGTATGAATTTGGCTCCCGATATGTTTTGTTAGGCCATTCAGAGCGGCGACATTTGTATGGAGAAACGGATGCGCAAATCGCAAAAAAATTTGATTTAGCGATAAAATCGGGTCTTGCACCTATCCTTTGTGTGGGTGAGACCTTAGCTGAACGTCAAGCAAAGCTAACTAATACCGTATTGCGAACTCAATTAGAAAAAGTATTAGATTATGGTAGTGATAGATTAAAAACTGCCATTATTGCCTACGAGCCTGTTTGGGCTATTGGTACGGGGATATCAGCTCAACCTGAGCAAGCCCAAGAAGTACACCAATTTTTGCGTGAGCAAATTAAATTTTTGGGCTCGGATCTTGCACAAGAATTACCTATCCTGTATGGTGGCAGCGTTAAAGCCAGCAATGCTGAGGCTTTGTTTCGGATGCCAGATATTGACGGTGGCTTGATTGGCGGAGCATCATTAGATGCCGTGGAGTTTTTGCGTATTTATGGAATACTTGCTTCAATAGCAGGTCATAAAATTTAATTTTTAGTACTCTTATATAACTCATACTTTTAAGATTTATGTTACAGCAGTTTTTAGTTTTAATGCACGTTATTATTTCGATAGCATTGATTGCTTTGGTGCTAATACAACAAGGTAAAGGTGCCGAATTAGGTGCGACTTTTGGAAGCGCTGCTTCACAGACAGTCTTTGGCAGCCAAGGATCAGGTTCATTTTTACTTAAATTAACCGGTCTACTCGCATTATTGTTTTTTGTTACGAGTCTTAGTTTAGGCTATTTAGCTGGCCATACGACTAGACACGATCCCATTCAAAATTTAGCTAGCATGGCTCAGCAACTACCTTCTACAGTTAATAAAACTAATGGTGCTGAGAAGAAAAATTTATCTTTAAATAAGAATACAGGAAAATCAAACTTCGACCATCAAAAATCTTATCCTCTACCGTCTGAATTTTCTTAATATTATTCGTATCGTTGCCGAAATGGTGGAATTGGTAGACACGCCGTCTTGAGGGGGCGGTGGCGCAAGCTGTGCCGGTTCGAGTCCGGCTTTCGGCACCAACTGTTTAAATAAAAACACTCCATGTGCTGGAGTGTTTTGTTGTCGTTTCATGCTTATTTAAAATTGTTTACTCTGCATTTTCTGGTAACACAGAGGAATGATGAGATGAAATCAGCCATTTGTGTCCATCCCAGCGATAAGTGAAAGTGTAACGTGCATGAACCTTTTTTCCATCTTTCAATGTAAATGTATATAAACCCGTATCGATGGCTTTGTTACATCCTATTTTTATGGTGCGGGAATCGATTTTACCCACCGGGTGTTTACTTAAAAAGTCTTTAAAATAAGCAATCCGCTCGGCGCTATTCACTCTGGGTTTGTTGGATATAGTTGCCAACAATATGGCGTTATCTGTGTAATTAGCATTTACTCTAACAGGATTTCTGCTTTTAAGAGAAGCATTCCAGCGATCAAATAGTGCCGCAATCTCTTGTTCGTTGGTTTTAACACAAGCCAAATGGTTGCTTGAGCTCATCGCCATGATAGTAGAGGTTGTTAATAAGCTGCTTAATAAAATAGCTGTAATAATAGATTTTTTGCGCATAGGAAAATCCTTAAAAAATTAGACCCAATGATAATATAATAGTAGGCTAGTTATTTGATGTCTGCAATTAAATTAACTATCTCTAAGTAATTCATTAATCGCAACTTTGGCTCGAGTTCGGTCGTTAATTTGCTTAATAATAACCGCACAATTGAGATGACAATGTCCAGTTTTAGAGGGCAGACTCCCTGAGAGAACTACCGAACCTGCAGGAACGCGACCATAGATAACTTCATCTGTGTTGCGATTATAAATAGGCGTATTACTGCCTATAAAAACCCCCATACCAATGACACTATTTTCTTCAACCACGACCCCTTCTACCACTTCCGACCGTGCGCCAATAAAACAATTATCTTCAATGATAGTCGGTCTGGCTTGTAGCGGTTCTAGTACGCCACCAATACCTACACCGCCAGATAAATGTACATTTTTGCCAATTTGTGCACATGAACCCACAGTGGCCCAAGTATCTATCATAGTTCCTTCATCAACGTACGCGCCTATGTTAACGAATGAAGGCATGAATATGGTGTTTTTAGCTATATAAGAACCTTGGCGAATACAGGCATTGGGTACAACCCGCGGAGAACCATCTCTTTCAAAATCTGCGGTGTTGTAGTGAGCAAACTTTAATGGGATCTTGTCAAAGTAATGCGTATAACCCGCATCAAACAATTTATTGGTATGGATTCGGAAGGATAATAAAATCGCTTGTTTTAACCATTCATGGACTATCCAATCTCCGTCTATTTTTTCAGCAACGCGTAGTTTTCCTTTATCGAGTAATTCAATCGCTTCTAAAATTGCTGATTTACTTGAGTCGTCAATCGTTTCAGCATTAATCTCATTTATATGTTGGTAAGCTTTTTCGATAATCGATTTTAATGACGTCATGGATGAGAAACTCAGTTGATTTCGGTAAAATAATTACTCGCTTGTAATGACTGCTTCGGTTTTGTCTTCTGGTTCAATAATTTTATCAGGACTTAATTTAGAATGATAAATCAAAGTATAGACGACTGGCAAAATAAATAAGGTAAAAAGTGTACCGATTGACATTCCTCCCAAAATAACCCAACCCAATTGGTTGCGCGCATGAGCCCCTGGACCATTGGCCAATGCCAGTGGAACGGCTGCTAACAACATAGTTGCTGTGGTCATGAAAATAGGACGTAAACGTAACATAGCGGCTTCGACTACAGCTTCTTGCACCGAAACATGCAGATTTTTTTGTAATTGTCTGGCAAATTCTACAATTAAGATCCCATGTTTAGTAATCAACCCAATTAAAGTAATTAATCCAATCAGAGTATAAATATTTAAACTGCCACCGGTTAAATAGAGTGCCAATAGTGCTCCCGTTAAAGAGAGGGGTACAGCTATAAGAATGATTAAAGGAGAACGGAAGCTTTCAAATTGGGCAGCGAGCACTAAAAAGATAAACAATAAGGCAAACAAAAAGGTTTGCTTCATACTACTTCCCGACTGTATAAATTGGCGAGTTTCACCCTCAAAGTCAATTTGCACGGTACTTGGGAGGGTTTTATGTGCCAACTGTTCGACGTAATTAACGGCAGAGCCGATAGTATAGCCAGGTGCTAGATTCCCGCTTAAAACAATAGAGCGTAATTGCTGAAAATGATTAAGACTCAGCATAGTGTTAGCATTAGTGTAATGTAGACTGACGATATTAGCTAAAGGAATCAGTTTCCCATTTTGGTTGCGAACATTGATAAGTTTGAGTTGCTGATCAGTATGCATATAATTCGGATACAACTGTGGAATTACCTGATAAGCACGACCTTGCAAATTAAAAAGAGTGGTTTGTGGTGCACCTATCAGTGTATTCAGGCTTTCGGCAATATCGCTCATAGCTATTCCTAACGAATTAGCTTTATCTCTGTCAATATCAAGTTCGATTTGATTTAGATTCATCTTGATATCGGATTGTAGGCCTAAAATCCGGGGGTTATTTTTTGTTATGGCCAATTTTAGTTTCTCTGCATATTGATTGAGTGTCGCATAGCTATCAGTGCTTTTAAGTACTAATAGCAGCGGTGCATTTCCTGTAGCTCCTGGCAAGGGATGAGGACTAAAGGGAAAAGTTTGTAAACCTGCTACTCCCCAATAGCGCTTATATAAAGATGCAGCGATATCATCACTGGATTTATCACGCTCATTCCACGGTTTCAATATTAAAAAAGAAAGTGCGCTATTCAGGATTGATCCCCCGCCCCCGCCCCCGGTTAAGGTTATAGTGGTGGCTATTTCCGGAATTGTTTTATTAATGTTTTCTATTTTAGCCATATATTTTTCCATATAAGCTAAATTGGCGGAAGTGGGGCCCATTGCCTCCGTCATGACTAAGCCTTGATCTTCATGAGGTGTTAATTGGTTGGGTAGCAGTTTAAAGAGGCAGAAACAAGCGAGGTAAATGATCAAAGATCCGCCTACTACAGTTTTGCGGTATTGTAGAATAAATAGCAGGTATTTTTTATATGCAAACATGAGGGACTTAAATAGTTGATCAATCTTAAAATTAAGCTGCGATGGATGCATCGTATGTTTTAATAATTTTGCGCACATCATCGGCGATAGGGTAAGTGCAATAAATCCGGAAATGAGAACCGCTGCCGCTAGCGTAAAGGCAAACTCGCGAAATAATAACCCCGCCATATTATTGATAAAACCAATCGGTGCATATACCGCCGCTAAAGTTAATGTCATGGCAACAATGGCAAATCCAATTTCTTTAGTGCCAACGATAGCAGCGTTTTCCGGTGTTTTTCCCAAGCCGATATGCCGATGAATATTTTCTAGAATAACGATGGAGTCATCCACTACTAAGCCGATGGCTAATACCCAGGCCAAGAAAGTAAATATGTTTAATGTATAAGCTAATACTAGCATGACAGCCGATACACCCATTAATGATAAGGGGATAGTGACTAAAGGAATTAAGGTGGCTCGAAAATTTCCAAGAAATAAAAAGGTGATGATAGTTACAAATAAACAGGCTTCAATAATAGTGTGTTGCACATCACTGATTGATTCCGCAATATCTTGTGAAGCATCCCATATTAAATGCACTTTCACATCCGCTGGCAGTGCCGCTTGTAATTTGGGTAACAATGCAATAACAGACTTAGATACTTCCAATGGGTTTGCATTGCTCTGTGGCACGATGCCCATGAGGACCGCTTGCTTGTTTCCGTTGACGCTGGTATTGCTTTTATCAGATTGTATGCCAAGTACAGCATGCCCTACATCAGACAGGCGCACTAAATAGTTGTTTTGTTGCCGAATCACTAAATGATTAAATTCAGCCGCTGTATGCATATCCGTGTTTGCAGCAATATTAATTATTTGCCAGTTTGTAAGCAGTGATCCAGGCGCTGCTTGGATATTATTTTGTTTTAAAGCATGCGTAATATCACTAGCTGTTACCTGATGTGCTGTCATTTTTATCGGATCCAGCCATATTCTCATTGCGGTATTATTACTCCCTAACACTTTAGCTTGACCTATTCCGGCTAAAGTTTGTAATTGCGGTTGAATAACGCGAGTTAAATAATCGGAAATAGCAGGAGGACTTAACTTATTACTAGTGAAGGAAATAAAAACAGTTGGACGAGCATCAGGGTCTTGCGGATGGATCGTAGGATCTAGAATATCTTTAGGTAATTGTGTTCGTACCGAAGCCAGGGCATTACTGACATTAGTCATTGCTTTACTCAAATCATAACCTAATTTAAATTGTAAAGTAATTTGGCTATTTCCTTGTGTGCTTGAAGAACGCATGATATCTATACCTTCTACTGCGCCTATGGCACTTTCTAAAGGAGTAGTCACAAAGCCTTCTACCAATGATGCAGGAGCTCCGGCGTAACTTGTGTCTATGCTGATAGACGACGGTGAAATCAAAGGATATTGACGTACCGGTAATGATAAGAATGCTTTAACACCGACTAGCAAAAAGAACAAACTTAAAACGATACTTAATACGGGTTTGCGGATAAACAGTTCAGTAAATTGCATAAAATTTACTTCCCAACGCTAACCGATGCATGATTAGTCACTTTAAAACCACCCACGCTAATAATTTGATCTCCCGGATGAATATCCTTACTTAATAACCCTATTTTTCCATCCTGATGAAATTCGATACTAACGAGTGTTTTAACCGCTTTATGATGAATAATACGATATACAAAGCTGCCCTTATCATCGGTATCGATTGCAGTTTCTGGGACGATAACCAATGTTTGTGGTGAACCAACTTCTATTTGCACATCAACAAAAGCACCGGGGAGTAATGCTTGCTCGGGATTATTAAGACTGGCACGTACCGCTAAACTGCGTGTGTCGTTATCGATGTGTGAATCGACCGCATAAATAGTGCCAACAAATGTCTTATTTGGGTAAGCACTAGCATGTATCAATATCCTGCTACCCATCGTTATTTTGCTTGCTTCAGTTCCCGCAATATGAAAATCCACCCATAAAGGATTTATGGCTTCCAAATCAGCAATAGGCTTAGTGGTATCAATAATGTCGCCTAAATTGACCTCGCGCAGTCCTAGCCGTCCACTGAACGGCGCACGTATGAGTGTTTGATCGAAAGTGGCTTGATTTTGCGCTTGCTTAGCGAGATCGATTTGGTAATTTGCCGAGACTTTATCAAGGTCTGCTTTTGCAAATACCTTTTTTTTATACAACGTTAAACCACGTTCATAGTCGGCTTTACTTAATTGTGTTTGTGCTTTAGCGGCATCTAATTGGGCTTTTAAAATATCCGGACTAAGCTGCAGCAAGGGGGTGCCGGCTTTAACAGTATCCCCGGAACGGAAAAAAATGCCGGTAATGCGGCCAGAAGCTTCGGCTTTAATGACGGTGCTTTGGCTGGCAGATAGACTCCCGACAGCCTCTATCGTTTTTTGCCAAGGCCCTAAGCGTGCAGTGATGGCCTCCACCACGAGTGGAGGTGTCTGGTTAGTGTCTTTTTTATCGAAAAAAAAGACACTAAGCGCACTTGCAGCGATTAAAATACACAGAAAAACACTGTAAACTGAGCGCATATTATTATTATTATCTTTATTTTTTGACGCTTTTATCTATTGAGAATCAGGACTATATATGCGCAATAGCTTGAAATCAACTAGGCTGCCTTATAGGCGATAAATATATAGGGATAGGGGAGCGCTAGTATCTCAATAAGACTAGATAAGACCTTGTTCTTCAGTGCGCTTAGTCAATACTTCATATCCAGACTCAGTGACGAGGAGTGTATGTTCCCATTGTGCCGATAGGCTATGATCTTTGGTTACGACTGTCCATTGGTCAGGCATGAGTTTAGTAAAACGTTTGCCGGCATTGATCATAGGTTCTATGGTGAAAGTCATGCCAGGGATTAACTGAATCCCAGTACCGGTTCGGCCATAATGTAGTACTTGTAGATCTTCATGAAAGAGACGGCCGATACCATGGCCACAATATTCCCGCACTACGGAAAATCCTTCTGATTCCGCATACTCTTGTATGCACGCACCAATATCACCCAAATAGGTGCCAGGTTTAACCAAACGTATGGATTGATATAAGCATTCTTGAGTAATTCTAGATAAACGTTGCGCTAATATCGAAGGTTTACCGACAAAAAACATTTTACTGGTGTCACCGTGGTAACCGTCTTTAATGACAGTGACATCAATATTAATCAGGTCGCCGTCTTTTAAGACGCGATCGCTAGGGATGCCGTGGCAGACCTGGTGATTGATAGATGTGCAAATAGATTTCGGAAAACCACGATAGTTTAAGGGAGCAGGGATGGCTTGTTGTTCATTGACGATATAGTCATGACAGATTTTATCGAGGTGATTGGTGGTAACACCTACTTTAACATACGGGACAATTATTTCTAAAACTTCTGCCGCTAAGCGTCCCGCAATACGCATTTTATCGATTTCTAGGGGAGTTTTTATAATAATAGATGACATAATAAATGGATTTTATAAATTAATTGATCTGACCATGGCAATGTTTATATTTTTTTCCAGAACCGCATGGACAAGGATCATTGCGCCCTGTTTTATCAGAATTTCGGTGCGTACTAAGACGAGCGGTTGCAGTTTCGTTAGTTAATGATTCGCCATCAGCCGCTAATAAGGCTTGATGTTGAAAATCGAGTAACTGTGGCATTTGTTGGCGTCGTTGTTCTTCTAAACGTTCGGCATCTTCTGGAGTTGTGATTTGTAGACAGCTCAGCAAACTAATAACTTGATATTTTAACTGATCTAAAAGCTCAGCAAATAATAGGAAGGACTCGCGTTTGTATTCTTGTTTCGGATTTTTTTGTGCATAGCCACGCAAATGTATCCCTTGGCGTAAATGATCCATAGCCGCTAAATGATCTTTCCATAAAGTATCCAGTGTTTGTAGCATCAAAGTTTTTTCAACTTGGCGCAGCGTCGGCGAGCCAAATAATTTTTCTTTTTCTGCATAAGCATTTTGAGCGGCAAGTAATATTTTTTCACGGAGATTTTCTTCCAGACAGTTAGGATCTTCTAACCATGTGTCTATCGGCAAATCTAAGCAAAAATTTTGTTTCAACTCATTTTTTAAGCCCGGTATATCCCATTGCTCTTCTAAGCTTTGTGGTGGAATAAAATGTTCAATGGCGCTATAGATAACGTCAGCCCATAAATTGTTAATCACCGGTGAAATATCTTCTGTAGCCAATAATTCATTACGTTGTTCATAAATTACTTTACGTTGTTCGTTGGCGACGTTATCAAACTCTAATAATTGTTTGCGCACATCAAAATTACGGCCCTCTACTTTACGTTGTGCATTTTCTATGGCGCGCGTTATCCAGCGATGTTCAATGGCTTCGCCGGGCTGCATGCCAATCTTTTGCATAATCATGGCAACTCGATCCGAAGCAAAAATCCGCATTAAATTATCTTGCAGGGATAAATAAAAACGCGAGGAGCCTGGATCACCTTGTCGACCGGAGCGTCCGCGTAATTGATTATCGATACGGCGTGATTCATGACGCTCGCTACCGATGATATGTAAACCGCCGGCGGCAATCACGTCATCATGTTTTTTTTGCCAGTTAAGTTTATGTTGCGCAATTTCTTCCGCAGAGCTATCACTCGGTAAGGCAGCGAGTTCAGCTTTTAAATTACCACCCAAAACAATATCCGTTCCACGACCCGCCATATTCGTGGCAATGGTTACTGTGCCAGGGCGACCGGCTTCAGCGATAATTTGTGCTTCTTTTTCGTGAAACTTAGCGTTAAGGACTTGATGGGGAATGTTTTCTTTTTCTAGCAGTTGCGATAAATATTCCGATGTTTCTATCGATGCGGTACCGACTAATATCGGCTGCTTACGTGCCTGACAAGCTTTAATATCGTCGATGATCGCGGTAAATTTCTCATCTTTGGTCAAATAAATTTGATCGGCTAAATCATGACGTGAAACCGGTAAATGCGTGGGAATAACGACGACTTCTAAATTGTAAATTTGCTGGAATTCATACGCTTCGGTATCGGCGGTGCCAGTCATCCCCGCCAGTTTATGATACAAGCGAAAGTAATTCTGAAACGTAATCGACGCTAAGGTTTGATTTTCGTTTTGAATGTTGGCTTTTTCTTTGGCTTCAACCGCTTGATGTAAACCATCCGACCAGCGTCGACCTGACATTAAGCGACCAGTATGTTCATCAACAATAATAACTTGATTATTTTGTACGATGTAATCAATATCACGTTGGAATAAATAATGCGCGCGTAATGCTGCATAAACATGATGCATCAAACCAATATTAGTCAGATGATATAAGTTTTCGCCTGGATTTAATAAGCCTTGTTTGACTAATAACTCTTCTAGTTTTTGATGTCCTTCTTCGGTTAAATAGGCTTGCTTCGCTTTTTCATCCAGATAAAAATCGCCAGGACCGTCTTCTTCTTTTCTTAAAACCAGTTTAGGTATAATTTGATTGATCTTGATATAAAGTTCCGAGCTTTCTTCGCTGGCACCGGAAATAATTAAGGGGGTACGTGCTTCATCTATCAAGATGGAATCAACTTCATCGACAATGGCAAAATTTAAAATACGTTGTGATTTTTCTGCCAATGAGAAAGCCATATTATCGCGTAAATAATCAAAGCCAAATTCGTTATTGGTACCGTAAGTAATATCTGCTGCGTAAGACGCTTGTCGTTGGGGAAGAGGGAGATCAGATACAATCACACCGGTACTTAAACCTAGAAAAGCATAAACTGGTTTCATCCATTCTGCGTCGCGTTTGGCTAAGTAATCGTTGACAGTCACGATGTGTACACCTAAACCGCTTAATGCATTCAGATAAGCAGGTAAGGTAGCGACTAAGGTTTTACCTTCGCCAGTACGCATTTCAGCAATTTTGCCGCTATGTAAAACCATTCCACCAATTAATTGCACATCGAAATGACGTAAACCTAACACACGCGTACTTGCTTCACGCACTACAGCAAAAGCTTCTATTAACAATTCATCTAAAGAGCAGCCATCTTGTAAGCGGGCTTTGAACTCTGATGTTTTTGCTTGCAATTGCGCATCAGATAAACTTTGCATACTAGGTTCTAGCGCATTTATCGCAACAACGGTTTTTTCAAATTGTTTTAGTACGCGCTGATTGCGGCTAGGAATAAATTTACTTAAAAGCTTAGAAATCATAAATATAAAAAAGTCTCAGTGTGCTTTACGCAACAAACTCAACAAAAGCCCAGAAAATGTGCTCACTGTACTAAAAAGTCAGTGATAGTGCTAGTCGTTGTTCAATAGCAGACAAGATGGTTGCTGCATCTAAACCTGTTTCTGCAAGCAACGTATTTGGGTCACCATGTTCAATAAATCGATCCGGAAGTCCTAAGATCAATACATCACAAGGAATGCCTTGTTGATGCAGAAACTCACTCACCGCTGACCCGGCACCACCTACCTTAACATTTTCTTCTAAGCTGACCAATAAGCTATGCGTTTTTGCTAGATTACGTAACAACTTTTCGTCTAAGGGTTTGACGAAGCGCATATTAACTACGGTCGCATCCAATGACTCGCCAACCGTTAGAGCAGGATGTAGCATAGAGCCAAAGGCCAACAAGGCTATCGAGTGTCCCTTGCGACAGATTTCAGCTTTACCAATAGGGATACATGACATTTTTTCTTCTACTAAAGCGCCTCTCCCGACGCCACGCGGATATCGTACTGCGCAAGGCGTGGTTAGTTGAAAACCTGTGTAAAGCATTTGTCTTAATTCATTTTCATTGCTCGGTGTCATGATAGTCAGATTCGGAATACAACGCAGGTAGGATAGATCAAAACAGCCATGGTGGGTTGCGCCGTCTCCACCGACAATTCCGGCTCTATCTAAAGCAAACAATACCGGCAGATTTTGTAGTGCAACATCATGTATCAGCTGATCATAAGCACGTTGTAAAAAGGTAGAATAAATGGCGACTACCGGCTTTTGACCTGCGCAGGCTAAACCTGCTGCGAAAGTGACGGCATGTTGTTCCGCGATGCCAACGTCAAAGTAACGATCCGGATATCGTTCGGAAAATTCTATCAAATCCGATCCTTCACGCATCGCCGGTGTAATCGCGATTAGGCGCTCATCGATAGCTGCCATATCGCAAATCCATTGCCCAAAAATATTCGCGTAGGTCTTAGGTTTGGGTTTATTCGCAGTAGTGGGTAATACTGGCGCTAAAAAATGTGGGTTGACGGCATGATAAGCAATAGGATTTTGTTCGGCAGCCGGAAAACCTTTGCCCTTGGTAGTGATGACATGCACCAGTTGCGGGCCGGATAATTGGCGTAAATTGCTGAGTGTATTTAACAATAAAGGTAAGTCATGGCCGTCTATCGGGCCAATATAGTTAAAACCTAATTCTTCAAATAAAGTACCTGGCACTAACATGCCTTTGACATGTTCTTCGGTACGTTTAGCGAGTTTACGCACACTAGGAATAGATTCTAAAATTCTTTTGCTGCCTTCTCTGACACTAGAGTAAAGTTTACTGGATAATATGCGTGCAAAATAATTAGATAAGGCGCCGACATTATTAGAAATCGACATATCATTATCATTGAGTACCACCAAAAGATCTGCATGGATATCACCGGCATGATTTAAAGCTTCAAAAGCCATACCTGCAGTCATTGCGCCATCGCCTATGACTGCAATTGCTTTTTGGCCGGTGTTATTTTTTTTAGCAGCAACACTAAATCCTAATGCTGCGCTAATAGAAGTGCTGGAATGACCGACACCAAAACTATCAAATGAACTTTCTTCGCGGGAAGGAAAGGGCGCTAAACCATGCGTTTTTCGAATACTACAGAGCTGTTCGCGGCGACCTGTCAGAATTTTATGTGGATAGGCCTGATGGCCTACGTCCCAAACGATGTGATCGTGTGGCGTATTAAACACATAATGCAAAGCAATGGTTAATTCCACGGTTCCTAAATTAGCTGCAAAGTGACCTCCACATTGATCCAGCGTTTGAATAAGAAACGCTCTGAGATCTGTTGCTAATTGCGGCAGTTGCGTAGGTATGAGGTTACGCAACTGTGCGGGAGAATTAATCTGTTCTAGTATACTCTTCGCACTTGAATTTTTGTCTGCGTTGCCGCTCAATTCGCAATCCTCATGTATCTTGAATACATTCCGGTTGCTTCATTATCGCGTCGCCTTGCCAAAAATCCAATTGCTGTGAGTATAAAAAGCATATGATATGTTTAAATTCCATGTAGTTTATAAGAGAAAATTATCCTGATGTTGGGTTAGGGTTATTGATGTTTTGCGCTTGTTGTATCAGTTGAGCTCTTCCTTGGTTGTTGAGTTCTAACACTAAGACCGACATAGTAGCGAGTAAACGCTCTAATGTCATCCGTGTTTGATAGCTTTCTGCTAAGTTTTCGGCTAATAATTCGACTTGTTGGCGTTGTAAGGTTGCCGGATTTTCATGAATCAAATCATTTTTATACCAGTTTTTATCGAGAATTCGGCGTGTTGCCATAAAATTTTCTAATTTTAATAGACTGACGGGACCCGATGTTTGATGACTTAATGCTGCCAATGCAGGTTGCACGGCAGGATCGGCTTTGCTAGGATCGATGGGTTGTCGTTCTGCATACAGTTGATTAAGATTACTTAGCGCGACACTTTGTATGGCTAAATAACTGCGTAAGCTCGCGAGATATTCTTGTATGGGTTTTTCATTCAGTTTAATTCTTAGATTATTCTTTTTATCCCCATTTAGATTAGCAACTAGTTGATTGAAGTTGACGGTATTGATAGGTGTTAGCGAAGTATTTAAGGCATTAATCACATTTTTAGCTTCATCGGCTTCAGTAGCATTATAGCTAAGAGGTTGGAGCAAGCTATTGATGTCTATCGATTGTAAAGGATTTTTTTCTACATTAGGATTAGGTTTTGTATTCGGATTCCAAGTAAAAGCAACTATATTATTGTTTTTATCGTCCAAGTTAGCAGATTGAGTCAGTAATTGTTGCGTCAATGGACTAACCAAGGGTGAGGTGGGATATAACAAATAAGCGACTTGGGCATTGTTAATAGCAATAGTTAAGTCATCACCTATAGGCGCAGTGTTCATTAAATTACTTGAAATGGCTTTACTGCCATAGCCGGCTACTAAATTTTTTATACTGATCGTTGTAAAATCGGGCGCTGGAACTGGACCTATATCGGCATAACTAGGCATAGTACACAGGCTTGTTGCGATTAAGGAAATACTTAAAAAACTGCTTTTTAAAGTTTTTATTTTTGGTAAGTAAGACATAAACATCCTCATGGAGTTTGAAATTAAAATTTCTTAAAAATTAGCATTGAGTCGCGGTTTGTTTGTGTTAGGTGTTGGGCGTGAGGGCGCAAAAATATTCGGTGGACTCGGAATAGCTAAATTTGCTGAAACTTTGGGTGGTGTAGGCCCCGGAATAGGTGCGTTGGAATAAGGATTTACTTTGGCGTTTTTTTCCCAAATGTTAGTTGGTTGTTTTGCCCAGGGATTAGGCTGCAGCCAAGGATTGTTATTGGATGAATTTGCTGGGTTTGTGGGTTTATTAGCAGGTGAAAAGGCTTTATCGTTATTTGAACGAGGCGTCGGCGTTGCTGATGAAGCGGATGCTTCAGGGGCCGGCTGGTTTTGTTGTTGCGAAGAACTATCCGGATCGGCGGCTTTTAATGCATCCAAAACCGTTTGCGAGGCATTGGCTTCAGACTGTTTGATTTCATCACGATAGATCTGCAAAGGATCACTTTTCGTTGGTTCAGAATAAGCAGGTGCTAGGCCGATCGAGCAACAACCGAAAAAAATTAAACAGCATCTAGATATCCATGACTTTAGCATACTTATTCACCTTCTAATGCTTTTAAAACTAAATCCAAGCGATCTTGAGAAAAAACTCTAGCCAGTAGACGTAAGCGCTCAAAACTAATATTTCTACGCAGAAATAAGCCCGCTTCATCTTCAGGGCCATTACTGACTTCTTCGGCATGCATGAGTAATTTAGCGGCAGAACCCGGATGTGTGGTGTCTAAGGCTTGGAGTAGACGTAAAGTACGAGACATCCCCAAATGATTGCCTAAGCGGATAAATAAAGCTTGTTGTGCGAGCTTATCCAGATCGACTTTATCGATATCATCAAGCTCTTTGCCCAGTTCTAAGATACTGGCTTCAAGTGTGGTATCGCCATCCTTAGTCCAAGATTCAACACTTTCCATGAAGCAAAGAACCCGATAGATCAAAGGGTCTTGATAGTGTTTCCAATAGAGATGTGAACCTTTGTGTGTGAGGTCGGGCATAAGATTATACTTTTTATTGGGTTATATTCTATTTAAATAGATATAAAACTGCTGCAAAGGAATCTTGATTATCCAACTTAATGCCAGCTAAATCAAACTCAATCTAGATCTAGGGAAAATTTACTGGCGGAGGGGAGCTTGCTTCAGAAGTTCTGCGGGCGGAATTTAGTGGTCAACTATGCCTAGAGAATCGAAATTTGCAAGTTTGATGCGGTCGGGATAATATAGGTAATTAAACCGCGGGGTGATACGTGAGTTTTTTTGGTGGTATAAAAAAAATAATTAAGCCGGCTGTTGATGTTCCGAAGTGGATAGACTATCGACAATTGGTTAAAAGCAATCGTTCGATTTTCGGATTCATTAAAAAGTTTTTTATTCCTGATCAAGCTAAGACTCAGGAGTCCTTTGAAGAGGCACTGTTACGTCTTAAGCTAACTCAAGCCGATTTAATTCAACGCAGTAAAGAATTTACGCGTTTGATGTGGATATGGATTTTTCTTTTCTTATTAATTATCAGTTATAGTATTTATCTCTTACATAACCATGCATTACGAGCATTTTTTCCTTGCCTTGCTATTAGCGTTATTATTTTAACGCAAATCTTTCGCTATCATTTTTGGCTTTTTCAAATTAAACAGCGTCGTCTAGGTTGCGGTTTTCGTGATTGGTTAAGTAATCAATTTATTATTGGAAAGAAAAAATAATGAAAAAGATTCTATTAAGTGGCTTTCTTTGCTTGTTTCCATCCTTATTATTAGCAGATAATTTAAGCTTAACACCACCCTCTACCGATCTATCGATGTCGTATTTAGCGACTATTTTTGGTGTCGTGGATGGCGTATTACATGGTACAGGAAGTCAAATTTTAGGAACCATGTTCGGTGCCTTCAATGCCATTATATTAGTCATGGCTTCTGTCATATTAACCTATGTTTTATTTATTTCGATACTAAATACATCTCATGAAGGTGAGTTTCTCGGTAAGAAATGGTCTTCGATATGGGTACCTCTAAGAACCGTCATGGGTATCGGTTTATTATTACCGAAAGCGAGCGGTTATTCGTTTATACAAATCATGGTGATGTGGGTGGTGGTACAAGGAATCGGTGCGGCAGATGAAGTTTGGAATGTCGCTTTAAATTATATGAATCGTAACGGGACCATAGTCGAACCGATACAATCTCTGGCACCCGATCCAACATCTGGAAAAGCAAATAATACTTTTCTTATTAATAAAGCAGGAAGTATTCTTAAATCAGAAGCCTGCATGCTCGCGGTGCAAAATGCGCTAATGCGTCAAAATGCTACAGGTCCATCTTCTGGTACTCCCTCTGCTCCCGTTCCTGATTTTATGAGTTCACTGTCTGTGACTGGGAAAGGTCCTGATGGTTTAAACACACACGCACCGATAAAGTACTCAAGAGATACGGGGGGGGTTATAACATTTCCTGGGAGAGAAGGTTTAGTTAAAACACCTTACGAAAAATATATAGGTATGTGCGGAAACATTTCTTGGGATTTTATTGGTAAGAGTGATAATGACCAAGTTTATAACCCAGCACAATTGACAGCCAATGATAGTGCTAGTATTGCGGCTAGACAAATGACTTTAGATTTAAGTGCGTTAGCAAAATCCATAGCCAATAAATTAGTTCCTCCTTACACAGATAAAGCGGATAAAACAGTTCCTGTAATTACTTTATCTGCAGATGATACTATCTTTGCTCCCAATGCATTAGTCGATACCGGTGATGATTATTTTGCAATCGTAAAACCTGCTTTACGATCCTTAGATGACGATGCGAATAAAAAATATAAGGATTTTATTAAAAATGCTAAAGATACCGGCTGGATACTGGCCGGAAGTTATTACTACAACATGGCACGTTTAAATCAAAGTATTAGAAATAATACCGGAACATTGGCTATTAAGGATAAATTGATACCACAATTTAATCCTAGCTACGATAAAGGAAGTTTTAATGATATCACTGATGACAACATTAAAATTAATTTAAAAAATAATTTGCCTAGCGATGACGGTGTGATTGATAAATATATCATTGCCGAAATTTCTAAGGCTGCAGCGAATAATAATCCTGGATCTAAGCCAGTGCTTTCTTTCCCGGGTAATCCATCCGAAGGTTGGCAAGGTTGGGTAGTTAAAAAAATAATGAATGGTATATTTCCCCATGTACATGAGTTTACACAAGATTTATCTAATAAAATCAATAACCAGAATCTGGATCCTATTTTTGCTTTAGCATCAGTTGGAGATGGTTTGGTAGAGATGGTAGAAAAGATATGGGGCTGGCTTATAGCCATCCCGATAGGCGTAAGCGTGGTGGGAGGTGCACTGAGTTGGATTCCTGTCATTGGTATCGGCTTTGCTGTAACCACGATGGTACTGCAGCTACTTTATGCGCTAGTCATGGTAATCCTTGGGCCATTGCTTTTTGTTTGGCTGGGTATTAATTTGACTCTTGGGGCAGTGCTATCCTATTACGTACCTTTAATTCCTTTTTTCCTGTTTACTTTTGGAGCGATTACCTGGTTTGCAGTTGTGCTCGAGGCAATTTTAGCTGCACCGCTAGTCGCGTTGGGGATTACCCATCCGGAAGGACATGACTTTTTAGGGAGGGCAGAACAGTCGGTTATGTTACTGGCCAGTGTTTTTTTAAGACCGATGTTGATGGTATTTGGTTTAATTTTCGGGATAATTTTATCTTATGTTGCTCTTTCTTTATTTAATCGTGGTTTTGCTATTGCAGTACAGTTTTTAAATGATTATAACGGAGATATTTTTAATCTTATCTATCAATTAGCTATGATGGCTATTTATACCTCCGCGGTATTAGCTATTATGAACCGTTGCTTTGCCATGATTTACGAAGTGCCAAATAAAGTACTGCGTTGGATCGGCGGTCAACCAGAAAGTGGTCATGAAGAATCGATGCTACAAGGTATTCGCGGTCAACTCGAAAAAGATGTACCACTAGTGAATCAAGCAATGAGTCAATATACTCAATCGGCGAAGGAAAGTGCTCCAGCTAGCTCACAATTATCCAATGCTACGCAAGAGGCTCAACAAACATCAGCGACCTCTAGCGGCGGCAGCTCTGGAGGAGCGGCGCCTACTGGTGGTGGTTCAGGTGGGGGTGCTCTTGGTGGTGGAGCAGGTGGTGCGGCTAGTTCTATCCCGCCGGTTGTGCCATAGTCAACGTTAACTTATGTTAGTCTTAATCTATGAAAGATGATGTTGAATTCAATTTAAATTTAGATGAGCTTTTCGCTCAGCTGGCTGAAATCACACAAAGTTCTGATATTAATCAGCAAGCGTATTTATATTTATTGCTTTTATGGAGTTATTTTGAAGTTTCTATGCAAGATGGAAGCGAGGGAGATACCTCTGGAAGCACTACGTTGTCCAAGCCTAAGATTATCCAAGTCGATCAAGGGTATCAAATCTTTGATTATGGCATGCATCTGAAAACGGCGGCTGGAAAATACTATGGCAGTTATGCAACCGGGCGATTACTGACAACCGTACGCGAGATGATTAAATTATTGAGTGAGCGCGGCGCTAAAAAGATCCAATTTGCTGGACTGGATGCAGCCAAGCGGTTTGCTAGTCTCGAATGTGAAAAATACAAAATAAAAGTAACTAACTTTATGCCTGATAATAAAACCCAAGTATTACGCGATCGTTTGCCACGGTTAGATAGTTTACGCAACAGCGTCCCCTATATACCTAGCAAATAATCCATTTTTTTATCTCACTTGAGTAGGTGCGTAGCCATTTAAGTGTTTAATTAAGTTCGACAATGCTGTTTAAGGAATAACTAGAATCCAGGTCTTGGATATACCACATCTTCTTCTGAATTATAGCCAGACTCTGTTAGAGTGGGCGTCGTCGATCCAGACTTTTTATTTTGTACTTGTAAGCTATGTTCTTGCAACTTGTTTTTATTTTCATCAACTTTCGACTGTAATTCGCTGATATGTGATGCATTTAAAGGTCCTTTTTCTCTGGTAACCCTCTCGTTTCCGTTTGCAGTTTGAGTAGTTATCTTTAGCGTTATTTTGCTAGGGTCTAAACCAAAAAGTTGATTTTCTTCAATGACCTCCATTATGGCTGTAACGACTCTTTTTTCATCGTTGTCGCATATCAATCCAAAAATGGTAAATATGATTATATGAAGCAATGATAAACCCGGTGAGTTGTGTTGAATACCAATATCAGCCATCTTCTTGATAAGATCGTATCTGTTAGGAGCTCTTACGTTGATTTCAATACTCTTTCCATTGGCTATATCATGCAGTATTTGTTTTTTAAGATTGTCTTTGTTAACTTTTAAACCAAATACTGGCTCAGATTTGGGTTCAGATAGCAGCTCCTCGAGAGTTGGGTCCCTATCAACTGTATGACTTACACTTTTATCAGATTTAGCTTGTTTCGCAGTAAGCCCTAAATGTGACTGATATTTAGTATAAACAGCAGGTAAATCTTTAAACTTTTCTAAATGTTTACTCAATTCATTATAGTTTTTATCAAGGTATTCGGTAAAGGCGGTCTCAAGTTTAGTTTTATCTTCTGGAGAAAATATTTGTCCTTTATCGCTTAACTTCTGACTTAAACTCGTCAGCAATTGCTGCTTCGTTATAGATAATTTTACTTGCAACTCACGTTGACCCTTTTTTATGCTTGCATCCAGATCAAAAGTTTTTGTAAAATCTTTTATGAGCGCCTCTACTGTATCTTCGTAATCCTTTTGAAATGCCTCACGGCTGCTTTTTTGCACAGGACTCAGAATTTTTTGCTGTAATACGTTCGTGAAAACGTTTTTTCCTGCGTCGGAAAGTTGCCCCTGAAATTCCGTTCCAAAGGCCTTTAAAAACTCGGATTCAGTAAATTTTGGTAAACCTTTTTCAAAATTATCACTAATAAGCCCAAAAGCATCTATCAACTTATTATAGGTATCGGCTATGTTTTTATTTGGCATGGTTTATTATCCTCTTGAGCGTATTGTTTTATGGCTAATTGTATCATCTTTTAGTTTCTCAGATGTATCGGCTAATTCCTCGCCATGAAGATTTAATTTAGTTTTAATTTCTTCTTTTGCCTTAGTGATTTTATCTTTATCCATATCAGGCGGATTTTTCATATGGCACATTATTCGAGGCCCTTTTTGAGGGCCATTATCACGGCGTAATTCATTATAGGCATGGGCAAAAAGATAAAGCTTTTCCTTCATAGCATCAGAACAATTACCAAAGTTAAGCGTACAAGTCTTAGCGTTTTTAAAACTATTAACCGAGTGGATCATTTGTGCGAAACTAATTTCCTGTATGTAGCTTTTTTTGCGTCTAAAAAATTTCTTTTCGATTTTATAGGTTAAGCATTTATCGGCGCTATGTGTGGCAGACCATTTACATATCTTCTCATTTTCTAATTTTTGTGCAAATGTAACCGTTTCATTTGGAGCAAGTGCTTTTTGTTTATAAAAAATATTTGCTTGCACATCGAATTGGTATGTATCTGAGGGATCGGACTGAAAGTTAGGTATGATCCGACATTTGTTTGGTATATAAACACCTTTTGGTATAACGACGGTTTGTTCCTCAGCATCCAGTTGTTTTAGAGCCAGCAGATCTTCGAGAATATCTTTTCTTTTTTCTATTTCCTCAGAAAATTGACTATTTGGTCTCAATTTTTCTGTGAAAGCAAACAGCGATTTAATATCTGTTTTCCATTGTTCTCTTTTATTAAGAATGTCTTTAAGATTAGGAAATTTATATAACACGCGTAAAGCATTTGTAACTAGTTTTTTTATGTCTGCTAATTCAAAATTAGAATTAATGAATATAGGGTAAGTAGAAATATCTCGAGCAATTTCCTCTGCAAGTTTATCGTTAGCATGATTAAATAAATTCCATTTGCTAATATCATCCCCTAGCCGCCGATTAATTCCTGCTAATATAATTTTTGTTTCGTTTTCATTAACTTTCCATTTATTGCTATTAACGCTCCATTTGATTTTATTTTCTGGAAACGCATGGGTTAATTGAATATTTAGATATTCCTTAAATAGGCTAATATCCTTAATTAAATTTGGATATTCTTTTAGCTTATTTTCAATCTCCGCAAATATTTTATAAAGTCTATCAGTAGCGTTTACTTTTAAGCCATGTAATTTTTCTAACTCATCAGTTAATTCATCAACCGATTTATGTGTAACAGCCATAGCTTCGAGCGGCGATAGAGGGAATAATTTATAAAATTTATTATCCAGATCCTTTTGTTGCTTTTTGTTTAGTTCTAAAGCAATAGATTTGTCTGTTACTAGTTCCAGTTTTTTTTCTAACCAAGCTTCAGCAGATAAATCAACTAATTCATCGTTGTTTATAAGTGTTTGGTTAATAGGTGATAAAGCATTTTTTCGTAATATTAAAACTGATTTGTCAAAAACATCTTTGGATATAGGGAAGAATTTCAAATGAGAATAATTCGCCGTTAAACCTAAAGCAAAATCTTCGGGTGTATCGGCATATTGGAGTTCTGATGGAATTTTTTGTATTTCCTCTTCAGACAATACTTCGCCATCTTTGATTTTTTGAAAAATTGGATTTAAATGAACAATTGGAAAATAATGATCAAAAGTTTGATCAACCTGTTGTTCCAGTTGTTCTTGCAATTTTTGTGTGCTTGCTTCTAAAAGGTTTAAGTTATCAGTAGCACGGGTTTTTGCAGCTCTTATAATGGCCTTTATGTTGTTAGTTTCTAATATTTTGGTTACCAATTCCTCGGCAGCTATTTTTATTGTCTCAGTATGTTGTTCGATAGGTAGTAAACGATTAGTAATAATTTTATTTTCTAGTTCACGTTTAGCCATCTGCGGAAGATTAACTTTTACTTCCGTTTCCAGTTTTTCAACACAAAGGTTTATAAGAAGATTTTTACCTATATCGGCAATATGCTCCTTGTAATTTTGTTGAGCTACCGATAAGGTTCCAAAAATATATGAAGCTGAATTTTTTACCTCTTCTAAATAAGTTGCATGGTTTAATCCATCGCTATGTATTTTTTCTATAATTCCAGAGAGTAGCTCTTTTTTATTAGATTTAGATAATGCAAGAATTAAGCGTTTTACTTCTTCATTAGCTTTTTCGTCAAGTTCATTTTTAAAAGTTGGTAAGTCAGAATTAGTAACAATATTCCCATTAAATAATGTGTTGGCAGCAGCAGTAGCTATCCGTGAAAATTCTGCTCTGAAGGCTTGACTAATTTCTTCGTGGTGTTCTTCATTAAATGCATTTATCACTCCTCTTTCATGAATTGAGGATGTGTTATCAACTTGCGCGTCTGGTTGTTCTGGTCTTGTCATGGTTGTACCATTATTTTTAGGATTTATTATGGGTACTGTGGGTCTTTGGGCTAATGTCGTAGCGCTAACACTGGGTTTTGCGAAGTTCGGTAAACTATATGATCGAGTTAGGCTCGAATTAGATGAATTAGTTCTTAATGAATGCTGTTCGGTAAATGCTTCATCTTCGCTGCTCGGGTTCTGATTATGTGAAAATAAAGGGTTCAAAAGTGAATTAATGTTTTCACTAGAAGCATGAGAGTTAGAACTAGAATGTCTAGATGAATGTCCTGAACTAGAACCATTTTCATCCGGAAAATTTGCTTTATGATCTGGGTGATCTTGATTTGGCATTGGGTTTTCGAAATCTATTAGATCGGTTTGAGTACCTGGCATAGTCAACCCTCCTTGCGTTATATTTTTTGCTCGAGCTTCTTCTAGCTGTTCTTTTGTACTTTTAAGTTCAGTTTGAATTTTATTTAATTCTAAAATTTTTTCAGATAATTCTGTACCAAGTTTAGCATGATCTACTTTTAAATTACTGTCATCCTTTTGCTTGGTTTCAAGTTTTTCATTTAAAGTTGCTATTGCTTCTTTGGCTACAGTTAATTCATTTTTATATATAGAAATGGTGTTCTTTAAATTAGTAATAAGCTTATCATTAACTGAATGCTGATCAAATAATCCCTTAAGTTCTGCATTTTTTGAAATGAGCTGACTTTGTAATTCTGAAATTAATTTTTCTTGTTGGGACTTAAGCTTGTTTAACTCATCGAGCAGGTTTGTAAGTTCAGATATTTCTTCTTGTTTAGAAGAATCATTGGTTCGAAGATTAGCTAATTCATCTTTGAGTTTAATTATTTTAAGCTTAGATTCTTCTGTTTGAGTGAACAATTTTTCTTGTAATCTCTTTAACTCGCCATTTTTTTGCTCAAGTTCAGTTTTTGTTTCCTTTAATGAAGCTCGTATCGATATTAGTTCTTCCTGGTATGCAGTTAATTCATTATCATCAGCAGTTTCTTCGTTATCAGAATCCCAGTTGTCTTCAAGGCTATAATTTGCTGGAGTAGTAGCTTGATATAGTTCTTTATTTTGCTCTTCAAGTTGAATAAGTTGATTTGTTAAGCTCGTAACTCGTTCCTGTAGATGATCTTTTTCTTGGATTAGTGTTTTAGTATTTTCATCATCGAGATCAATGTTAGGTAACTTTAGTTCAAAAATTTTCGCATCTTTTTTATCCGATTCAATTTTTAACATCTCAAGTTGATGCTGAAGCTCTTCAATCTTCTCTTCGTTTTCTTCTTTTTCTTCTTTTTGTTTTTTTAGTAAATCTATTTTCTGTAAGATTCCCTCAAATTCTTTATTTGAATCAGTAGGGACGAGTGTAAAATAATCCTTAGAGTCAGAAGAAATAAAATTTGGTAAAACATCATAAGCTTTAGATATAAATGATTCACGTTCTTTAGTGACTGTTTCAAGTTTTTCACTTATAGCTTTTTTCTCTTCCCTTGTTTGGTTTAATTTAAACTTGAGATCTTGTTCTGTTGAGGTTAAGTTTGATCGCAAAGTATAAAGTTCATTTTGTAATTCTGATATTTTTTGCTTTGATGCTGAAAATTTACTTTTTTCTTCTTGTAAGTTTGTTTCTAGAGAGCCAACGTTTTCCTTAAGTCCTAGTTTCTCATTATTAGTAAGAGCAATTTCTTCTCTTAAAGTAGCTAGCTTTTCTTCTGAATCATTAATATTTACTGCATATTGAGCCTTTAAGGCTTCATATTCAGCTAATTGAGTTGCATTTTTTTGGGTGCTTGAGTTCTCAAATTGCTCTATTAATTTTTTTATCTGGGACGCGTTGTCATCTAATTCTTGTGATTTTGCTTCTAATTTTATTTTTAATTCTGTTACTTCATTTTTATATTGGTTGGTTGTTTTTTCTGAATCTTCCAATTCCTTTTTTAATTGTTTTACAAAGGATTCTTTTTCATTGATGTTCGCTTCGAGAAGCAAAATTTTATGATTAGTAGCATTGGAGTAGGAAGTAAAGTTAGCTTTGGCTATTACTAATTGTTCATTTAAGTGCTTTAGTTCCCCATTTAATTTAGTTATTTCTTCTTGTTTTTGTTGAAGTATTCCAGTATTAAAAAGCTCAGTTTGTTTAAGTTTACTTTCCAGTTCTTTTTTTAGTAATTCTATTTGATTACTCTTGACTCTAAGAATATTTAATTCACTTTCTGTGTTAGTCAGTAATTGAGTTTTCTCATCTAATTTTTTGGATAAATCCGCTAAATTATCGGATAGTTTCCTGTTTTCATTTGTGGATGCTTCTAAGGCATGTTTATTTTTAAATAAATCATTTTCCTTTGAAGTTAGTTTTTCTTCATGCTGCTTCAATTTCTGTAAATTTTCAGAAATTTGTTCCCCTTTAGTTTCTAATGCGGTTTTGAGTTTTTCTAGATTAGCCCTTAAATCTAGGATATTTTGTTTTTGCTCATTATTAAGTTTTTGTTGTTCATCAACTTCTTCAGTTAATGCTTTATTTGTTTCAGCCAGATGAAATAATTGATCATCTAAGTCATTGATTCTATCGTCGTCTTGCTCTTTTAAAGTGTTGGATGTTGCGATATTTAAACTTACTGATTCATGCTCAATGTTTGCGATTAATTTATTTTCTTCTGTAGAAGATAATTGTATTTCCAAAGAAGTAATTTTTTCTTTTAGTTCAGATACTTCTTTTGTTAACTTAGAATTTTCATTACGAAGTATATTTATATTTTCACTTACATCGAAATTCCCAAAGTCCGCAGAAGAGGCAATAGTGTTTTTTTCTTTAAGCTTGTTTTGTTCAAAGGTTTTCTTTAATGAAAGCTTAAAGACTGACCAGTCAGATATTTTCCCTAAACTAGATAGATTAATATCTTGGTCAGTAGGTAGTTTAAGTTTTTCCTTAATTAAATTGAGATAACTAATTAAATTTTTATCACGATCGATATCGATTTTGGTTATTTCATCTTTTATGGAAAAAGCTCTAACTAAACCAAGAATAGAAGGGTTTATTAATTTATAAAGTTCAGCAATATTTTTTATAATATTCTTGTTATTTTTAATATTTATTTTTAATATTTCTATATCTGCTGCACGAAGCGCATCTTTTGCTTGAGTGTAGGCTTTTTTTCTTTTCTCATCAGCATTTATAGTTTGTGTTTGTTTAACAAAACCGCTTAAATCTTCTTCGGCTTTTTTTAGAGGTGTAAGAATAGCACTTTTTTCTATAAAGCTTAGTTGGCCAATTTCTTTTATCTTTTTTTGAAGTTCTTTGTTTGCTATTCCAAGCTCTTCTTTACTAGGATTTTGAGATGTAATGACATAAGACTCGAGAGATTTTTTAAGTTCGCTTAAAACAGAATTATCATTTAATTTATCTCCAACTTCATTAAATAAATCTTTTATAGGGCTAACTTTAAATTCTTCATTGAAATTTTCTATTCGTTCAATATGTTGCTTTGTAGTTTTATTAACGTTTAAAGTGTTTAAGATTTCAATGATAGATGGCATTTTCTATTCCTTGTATTGAATTATTATTCTTTCTATTAACAAAGGTTTTTTACTTATTTAATTCTACGCGAGGAACCTTAAGAAACTCTTAAGGTTTTCTTAATGAAAGGTTATGTGCAGATTAAGAGTGAACTAGCCGGCCGTTGGTTTTAGGGGAGTAAAACTATGGAATAGCTAAGAAATAGTTGTGAATTTAAACAATTTGAAAATTTATTTCATCGGCAAGTCGTAAAATTGAGCGATGATTTTCCAGGCCTGCTCGGCGGTTTCGACATAATGAAATAATTTTAAATCGTTGGCATCGATCATACCTTCACTGAGTAAAAAATTAAAATCGATTAATTTTGACCAATATTTTTTGCCGAATAATAGTAACGGAATCGGTTTGATTTTTTTGGTTTGTAACAAGGTTAAGGCTTCAAAGAGTTCATCCAAAGTACCATAGCCTCCGGGGAAGCAGACTAAGGCTCGGGCACGGATCAGAAAATGCATTTTGCGTATCGCAAAATAATGGAATTGAAAGCAGAGTTCCGGCGAAATATAAGGATTGGGGCTTTGTTCGTGTGGTAGCACGATATTTAAACCGATACTTTTGGCTTTGACATCCTGTGCACCGCGATTGGCCGCCTCCATAATGCCTGGTCCACCGCCAGTGACAATGACGAAATGACGACGTCGATTTTTTTGACAGCGCTCCGAGACAATTTGACTGAAACGTTGCGATTCTTCGTAGTATTTGCCTTTTTCTAGTTGGTTTTTAAGCAATTTTTCTGCTTTTTTGGCGGAAGCACTATTGGGCGTCTGTTTTAATTTCTTTTGTATTTGCTTTAACTCCTGCTTGGTCACTTCTGGATCGACAACTCGAGCGCTGCCAAACACAACAATGGTGGATTCGATCTTTAGCTTTTGTTGCGAGAGTTCTGGTTTTAACAACTCTAGTTGTAAGCGCACCGAACGTAAGGATTTGTGCAGCAAAAAATCATGGTCTAAAAAGGCCAGTTCAAAGGCAGGCCAGGCCACTTTTTGCCGGCTACGCTTTTTAACTTCGACTTTCGCGGATGAAAACGGCTTAGAATCTGCAATATCCATTCATTAACCTTGATGGGTATAAATGGTAAGTATATCAGTGCTATTCGAGTGTGCCTAATACAAATCAAGGATAGTAATATCATGAAGAATGATATATAGTAAAGATATCATTCTTGGCGAGGACATTATGCGAACCTTAGTCGATATACCCGATAAACAGCTGGGCGAATTAGCTGAGATATGTAAGCAGGAAAACCTATCTCGTGCTGCAGTCGTTCGAGAAGCAATAGCAGCCTATATCGTCGAACATCGATCCAAAAAACCCGTGGATGCTTTTGGTTTATGGGGAAAAAAGAAAACAGATGGACTTAAATATCAACGCAAGATTCGGTCCGAATGGTAAAAGCGCTTTTTGATACCAACATTTTAGTGGATTATTTAAATGCTGTGCCGCAAGCTCGCGATGAGTTAGGGCGCTATGCTGAAAAAGCAATTAGCGTCATAACATGGATGGAAGTCATGGTAGGAACCACCAAAAATACAGAAAAAGGTACGCAAGCGTTTCTTAATAGCTTTTTTCTTATTGAACTTGATGATTTTGTTGCTGAGCAAGCGGTCGCACTTCGAAAGCAATATCGCATCAAGTTGCCCGATGCGGTGATATGGGCTTCAGCACAAATTAATTCTATGTTGCTCATTACTCGAAATACTAAAGATTTTACTGAAAAAGAACCTGGAATTCGGGTTCCCTATAAGCTTTAGGTATAAGAGCGGGGAGATAAATTTAAGACACAAATCCGTTTTATGCATTGGAGCGTGTTGGTGCTTGGCACGCTGATAGTTTGTTATACGCTATTAATCTCTTGATACAGTTCGATTAGCCCCTGTGTTGATGAATCAAAGTGTGCAGACATCTGTTGGTTGCTAGGCTTATTCAAGCTTTGATAAATCTTTTTATTTAATTGTTTGCCATATTCGACGCCCCATTGATCAAATGGATTAATCTGCCAGATGACACTTTGCACAAACACTTTATGTTCATAAAGCGCAATCAACAATCCTAAACTAAATGGATTAAGTTCATCTAATGCCAGCATATTATTGGGATGATTTCCTCGTAGAATTTTATAGCTAGTATCGCTATGGCAACCTTCCATAAAAGCCTTACTTTGACTTAAAGCACTGGCGATAATATGTTGATGATGGTGAATATTAAGTTTGGGATCACGCAACGTACAAATAAAATCAGCTGAAAAATGCGGAGTACCTTGATGAAAAAGTTGATTAAAAGCATGCTGGGCATTTAAACCAATGTCTCCGAAAATAATTGGACAGGTGTCATAATCCACTGGCTCTCCATTAATGCGTGTGGATTTACCATTACTTTCCATCTCTAATTGTTGCAAGTAAGCAGGAAAATATTTTAAGCCTGCATCGTAAGGTAACACCGCATGAGCGGAAGTAAGAAAGAAATTGACTTGCCATATGCCTAATAGACCTAATATCACCGGCATGTTAGCTAGCCAGGGTTGATGAAAAAAATGTTGATCCATGGCATGCGCACCATTAAGCATTTCACGAAAATTTGACATGCCGATGCATAAGGCGATCGGCAAACCAACCGCTGACCATAATGAATAGCGACCGCCGACCCAATCCCAAAATGGAAATACACACTCAGGATCAATACCGAATGCGATGGCTTTTTCGATTTCGCTGGTGACAGCTAAAAAATGTTGTTTAATGGATGCTGAGCTAAATTTTTCTTGAAATAGCTTTAGAATGCTGGTGGCATTTAAAAGCGTTTCACGCGTGGTAAAGGATTTGCTGGTAATAATAAATAAGCTGCTTTCTAAGTTTATTTTTTCTAATAAGCTTTGCAAGGTCCGATCATCGATCGATGAGACGAAATGAAAACGTAATGAGTTTTTTTGCAGGGGTTGCAAGGCGTGAACGGCCATTAGAGGTCCTAAATCTGATCCGCCTATACCCAAATTGACGATATCGGTTATTTTTTTGCCGTTAAAACTGCGCCATTGGTGTTGATGGAGTTGTTCCACGAAAAGTTGCATTTTATCTAAACAGGCATGAATTTTGACCAAAACATCTTCGCCATTCACGATTAATCCGGTTTTTTTAGGATCGCGTAATGCGGTGTGTAAGGCAGGAAGTTGTTGCGTGGTGTTGACGCAGGCACCTGAAAATAAGTCATGGATGTGTTTCTTCAGATTAGCATCATTTGCCAATTGCGCTAATAAGGTCAGCGTTTTATCAAGTATGGGATTTTTTGAATAATCAAAATATAAGTTTTTTTCAGTTAAGCTAAATTTTTTAGCGCGCAATGGATCATTATGAAATAATTCTGCGATGCTGGTTTGTTTAGTTTGTAAAAAATGTTGGTTTAAATCCTTCCAACTAGCCGACTGAGTCAGTCCGGCTTCGATTCCATTCATATTGTTCTTCCTCGTTTTCTGGGACGCTTGGCTCCTCGGGGCGCTTGAGTTGCAGTTTGTATCAATTGCTTTCTGGTGTCATCATCCGCTTCTAAAAATCCAGTCCACCAATCTGCAATATCTGTATCAATTTCTTTGATTTCGGCGCGTAATAATAAAAAATCATAAGCGGCACGAAAGCGTGGATGATTCATTAAACGGTGTAACATAAAAGGACGTCGTTGCAACAATCGATGTTGTAAATCCCATATTTCACGAATGGCGGTACTATAACGACGCGGAATGGTAATGAGTTTTTGCTGCTTTCCCAGCGCATAACTCACTGCGTGTTGATAGGCAATAAATGTCGGTGTGTGTTGAGCAATGAGTTGTTGAGCTTTGTTTTGAACCGTAGGCCATAAAAACACTGCAAACAAAAATGCCGGCGAAACTGTTTTTCCATCTTTGATACGTTTATCAGTATTTTTACAGGCCAGTTCTAGAAGTTTGTCGTTTGTATCATCTACAGAGTCTTGATTAGCGTGTGGAAATAATTCGTTGAGTAAATGATATTGCTGTAGTAGTTGATAGGTTTTTAAGGCTTGGCCATGATGAAAAAGTTTAAGTACTTCTTCAAATAGGCGAGCGGGGGGTACATGACGCAGTAATGGGGCAAGTTCTCGTATTGGTTCTGCGGTAGCTGGATCTAATTGGAAATCTAATTTTCCAGCAAAGCGGATAGCGCGTAATAATCGCACCGGATCTTCTTGGTATCGAATGCGTGGTTCGCCGATAATGCGTACGGTTTTATTCTGTATATCGGCGAGTCCGCCACAATAGTCGACTAAAGAAAAATCTGCGATATTGTAATAAAGGGCGTTCATAGTAAAATCTCGCCGCCATACATCTTCTTCAATAGTTCCATAGACATTATCGCGTAACAACATACCATGTGTGGCAATCTTACGGTGTTTAAAGGATTTTTTTTTGCTTTGCGCCCTAAAGGTACTCACCTCAATGATTTCTCGACCAAAACGAATATGTGCAAGACGAAAGCGTCTACCTATCAACAAACAATTACGAAAAAGCTTTTTGATATTTTCAGGACTGGCATTGGTGGCGATGTCAAAGTCCTTAGGTTTTTGATTGAGTAAAATATCACGTAAACAGCCTCCCACCAGATAAGCGCTATATTTATGTTGGTTGAGTCGATATAGAACTTTAAGCGCATTATGACTAATATCTTTGCGGGAAATAGTATGTTCAGCCCTAGGGATGATTTTGGCTTGTGCGTGAGCTATTTTTTTGGGAAATAGTCGATGAAAAAACTGCTTAATAATGGGAATCTTCCTCTTCTGTGTAATTGATTAATGAATCGGTTAGTAAGGGCTGATAGTTGATCTGTTGCTCAATGCTTTATCACACTAACCTGTTCCTAGGCGTGTATGCTACCAAAATTCTTTCACAATAGTATAAAAAAATCACTGTCATGGCGAGCGAATGTCTAGATTGCCGCGCGCCTGCGGCGCTCGCAATGACGCCAACACGCAATGACCCTCGCTACGGTGCTCGCAATGACGAGTAAGATATTATTCAGCTAGCTTAAATACTTCGTTTAAGTTGGGGCTTTATAAACTAACAAAATCAACAGATCTTCTTTGCGTAAGATAGTCTCTTTACTTGGGTTAATTTTTCTGACCCCTTTGCGCTCCATACCTAGTACTATTCCATCGATATGATTTTTCTGCATGGCTTCTTTTATAGTAAGCCCAACAAAAGAATGGCTTTTATCGAGTAAAAAAGTTTTTAATTCCAGATGGTTAAATAGTTCCAGTTCTTCTTGATAGGTATTCACTTGTAATAACTGACTAAAGGTATCGATTTGTTCGTCACTTCCTAAAATAAAAAGTTTATCGTAAAGCCTAATTTTTTCATGATGTGGTGGAGTCAAAATAATTTTTGGGCCACGATAAAGGGCGATCACATGAATGCCAAATTGTTGCGCCAGGTCCAGTTCTTGTAGGGTTTTATTAATAAAATAATAATTATTTTGAATATCTGTCCCTTTTAAATTTACACCCCAAGCGCTTAATTCATCTTTGGAAGTTTCTTGAAGGCTGGGTGTTTTAATATTGGCTAGAAATCTTTTTTCTAACCAAGGATAAAATTTTTGCAAAGGTTTATGCAATACACTAAATAATGTAAACGCAATAATGATTAACAGTAAAATAATGGACCAGGTATGAAAATAGGTAATCGCTAAGGTCGTGATAACGGTTAAAGTAAAAATCCATCCTAAGGCAATGATAGGTTTAATGGCGGCGAGGCGTCGATGCGGGAAAGCGCGATAAGCAAAGATCATACCCCAGATAAACGGTGAAGCTAATAATAAGGCAATTAGACAGCTTAGGGTGTTTACCCAGTAGGTTGCAGCGATCCATTCACTAATTTTTGGAAATATCCATTTTTCGCTTAAGCTAAAAATAATAGCCACCATGACACTGTTAATCAGTAAGCGCGTGATATATTGACTATACACTGCTCGTTTTTTCTTAAGTCTGAGGTAACGATGAATGAGTATCGTGTAATGGCTTAGTAGTTGTCTTACTCGTATGGGAAGATTTTTTTCCAAAAGCTTACTTAATGCAGCCGAGGACATGATGAGATAAGGCGTGGTAAACGTGGTGACGGCCGATACGGCGATGATAATAGGAAATAGTGCAGGGCGTGTCACCTGTAATGTCAGTCCTAATCCAGCAATAATAAAAGAAAATTCACCAATTTGCGCCATACTAAAACCTGCGCGCACTGAAGTGGTTAAGCTTTGTCCTGATGCTAAGGCACCTGTGCCGGTGGCAAGAATTTTAGCAATGATCGTGATGATAGAAATCAGCAGTACTATCCATATATTTTGAATAATCATACTCGGATCGATAAGCATACCTACCGAAATGAAAAATACTGCTGCAAAAATATCGCGAATAGGTCGCATATATTGTTCAATAAACTGGATTAAATCTGTTTCAGCTAATATCGAACCCATAATAAAGGCGCCTAATGCTGAAGAATAGCCAAAATAAGCAGCAATACAGACCAGTAATAAACACAATGCTACTGAGACGATGGTTAAGGTTTCTTGATTCGCAACATCGACTAGTTTTCGAATCAGCGTAGGAATTAAAAAATAACCGATCAAAAACCAACTGCCAACGACTATAAAAAGTTTAATAGCCGAGTCTGCGAGTGTGGCAGAAATAACGGCATGTGTGCCAACCACGATAGACAGACCGGCAAGTAATAAAATCGCGAGCAGATCTTCAACAATCAACACACCAAATACGAGCTCCGCAAAATGCTTGCTTTTTAAACCCAATTCTTCCATTGCTTTGATGATGATAGTGGTAGATGAGATGGAAAGTGCGGCACCTAAAAAAATACAATCATAAGTAGACCAGCCCAAAATTTTGCCTAGCATGAAACCAATGAGTAACACTATCAGCACTTCAAATAAGCCGGTAACGATAGCTGGCGTTCCAACTCGTTTAAGTTTATGAAAACTAAAATCTAAGCCGAGGGAGAACATCAAAAAGATAACGCCTAATTCGGAGAGCGTATGCAAGCTGGGTACATCGGCAACGAGATCATAGGGAGGGACATGAGGGCCGACAATAATTCCGGATAATAGATAGCCTAATACGACCGGTTGTCTTATTTTTTGAAATAAAAGTGTGACTAAGCTGGCTACGCCTAGTATGACGGCTAAATCTTTAATAAGTGGAGCAAGGGGTTGCATAGATCTATTGTTAGTCGGCTTTTAGGATATAGCAAGTTTTTTTGCATGACTTTATATTGAAACTTACATTGAGTAACATTTTTTCTTAGAGCTTAATATTTCATTAAGATTTTTTCTTTACTCTAAGATAGTAGGTTTATGATTGCTATGGGTATTGTTAGTAATAAGAAAATTTTCATGAAGCTCATACAAAAATATAAGTGATCTTATAAACGGTTTAAAACATTAATAAAATTAAGGTGAGATATGCCAAAGGTAAAAGCAGTGGGTCTTCAGCGTAGAACAATAGGCCTAATGAATGATTTTTTTAACGATATTGATAAGCTTAATGATAATAATTTAAGTAGTTATCAAATGAATCTCCCTATTCGGGTTAAAAAATTTTTTGATGATATGAACCAACTTGGAGAGCAAGAGTTTGCAGAGTTTCTTAAAAAACATCAATTTGAAAATAGAGACTTAGCTCAGCGACAAAAATATAACGATGCTTTTAATTGTCTGGTTGCATTGATCGTCAATGAATACGATGAATCCGATCTGTTGCGTTATTTTCTTCCAAAAAAATATTCTATCGAAGCTAAACCGACCTTAGAGTCTAATGCATGGCGTGTTGTTCATTGGATGAAATTCTTAAGTTACTGGTTAGGGAGTAAACTATTTAATAGACAAAAATTTAAGATGCGTGGTGCTGAGAATGAATCTCTAGGATCAGCAATAAAAGCGATTAAGCAAGATTTGAGTGAAAGTAATTATTTTGATTTACAACAAAATGCTATTTTTCAGGAAAATTTAGGAGTAGTTGTTGGTAAATTTGTTGAAAACCGGAATAAAGCGAATGTTGAACGTGCAGAGAGTGATACTTCAAGCAATGGAGATGTTCCACTGCAGGCTGGCGATTCGGATGAATCTTTTAGAGAAGGGGGATTTAAATTTGGAGCATCGACATCGACATCAGAGTTAGCTACAAAATCAGTGCTATCACCACCACCACCACCGCCTCTTCCTGCTCCTAGTAATATTGTAAAACCAGTAAGCGCAAGCCCTGGCCCATCTTCTTCATCGGTTAACAATACTAAGTCACCCGTTAGTAATGCGCTTGGTAATCATAGTGAGGATTTACTTGATGTCATTAGAATAGGTGTAACACTTAAGCCTGTAGGCGCTCGAATTTTGCCTCCCCCAAAAAATAATATTAATACTAATAACCTACAGGATATGTTTAATCGTGCTTTGAAGGAAAAATTCAAAAATGCTAGAGGTGATGAAGATGAACCTAAAGAAGATGTAAATAGCGAACGCCTTGAAGATTGGCCTGATCAAGTAGAAACTGTTGCTGAGAAAATTAAAGTAGTAAAGGAACAGCACAATTTGACTGATGATATTAAAGTCCAACATCAAAAAACCACTAATACTTATGGAAGATTTTTTAGTAACCCTCCTAGTTCTAAAACTGAAGAAATACAACCACCTAATGAGAATAGTTGTACTTACTCTCAAGGATGATGTTTCCTATTAAAAATTATCGTTTTTGGAATAGTTAGTTTAAGCCGTTCATTACCGATGGACATTGCTCATCACAATGTCCTTTTCTTTTGCATGCTGCGCACCCAGTCAATTTCGTCAAGAAACATCGCTTATTGGAGTTGAAGTGGTTGAATACAACCCTTATCATGATAGGGATGATAAAACGGAAAGATTAATTAAGGAAATATTGCTGAGTATTTTTGGAGCTTAAACTAAATGAGTAAGCAAAGCGCTATTGCCGATCAACAGACTAGCTTTTCGAACGATCTAAACCTGAATAATTCCGTCGATCTGGAACAGCGTTATGGCGCAGCCAATTATGATCCTTTGCCAGTGGTACTCACTCGTGGTTTAGGTGCCGAAGTTTGGGATATTGCCGGTAAGCGTTACATCGACATGATGAGTGCTTACTCGGCGGTAAGTCATGGCCATAGTCATCCTCGCTTGGTGAAGGTTTTAACGCAGCAGGCGCAACGCTTATCGGTTTGCTCACGTGCTTTTTATAGTGATAGATTGGGCGCTTTTTTAAAGCATGCCTGCGATTTAACGCAGATGGAGCGTGCTTTACCTATGAACACGGGGGTTGAAGCGGTAGAAACAGCGATCAAAGCGGCTAGAAAATGGGCGTATACCGTTAAAAAGGTGGCAGAAAATCAAGCCGAAATCATTGTTTGCCGAGGTAACTTTCATGGACGCACCACAACCGTAGTGGGTATGTCATCAAAACCACAGTATCAGTTTGGTTTTGGTCCTTTTGCGCCAGGATTTAAAACCATAGAATATGGTGATGCAGCAGCTTTGTCGGCTGCAATCACACCCAATACAGCGGCTTTTTTAGTGGAACCTATCCAAGGTGAACGAGGCATCGTTGTGCCGCCCAAAGGATATTTGCAAGCTATCGCAAAAATCTGTCGAGAAAATAATGTTTTACTCATTTTTGATGAAATACAAACCGGTTTAGGTAGAACAGGCAAATTTTTGGCGTGCGAGCATGAGAATACTAAACCGGATGCTTTGATTTTAGGTAAAGCATTAGGCGGCGGCTTATTACCCGTGTCTTTATTTTTAAGTCGTCGTGATGTCATGGATGTTTTTACACCGGGTGATCATGGCAGTACTTTTGGTGGCAATCCTTTAACGGCGACGGTTGCATTGGAGGCTTTAAACGTACTATTTGATGAAAACCTAATCCAACGCTCAGCAGAGTTAGGCGATTATTTGCATCAAAACCTATTAAAAATATCATCACCGCTAATCAAAGAAATTCGTGGTAAAGGTTTATTTATAGGTGTTGAACTGGATGCCTGCTATGCAAAAGGGCGTGATATTGTTTTACAGTTATTAGAACATGGTTTATTAAGCTATGAAACGCACGGCACGGTTATTCGTTTAGCGCCTCCTTTGGTCATTAGCAAAGAGCAATTAGATGAAGCGTTAACGATACTGAAAAAAGTATTGTTAGCGAATACCGTTCAGCAAAATTAAAAGCATATTAATCAAAGATACTCACAGCAATTGGATTTTTGGCAAGGCGCCGCGAAAACGAAGCAACCGGAGTGTATTAGACATACATGAGGATTGCGAGTTGAGCGGGAACGCAGAAAAAAATTCAAGTGCGAAGAGTACTTAGGTAGGTACCTAAGCCGGTTAAAAACATTTGCACTGCAATGGTGGTTAATATCATTCCCATTAAACGTTCTAATGCAGCGATGACTTTGACGCCCAATAATTTTTGTAAAGGTACGGCAATTAAAAGTAATAGTGTCGCTACCAGCGAAGCGGCTGCTAGCGCGGCAAACCATTCACCCATGCGATGCGGCGCTTCACTGGCGAATAAGATGACGGTGGTCATTGCGGAAGGGCCAGCGAGCAAAGGAATGGCCATAGGAACGATAAAAGGTTCTCCTTGAGTTTGAACAGCTAATTTATTTTGCTCCATAGGGAATAACATTTTAATCGCAATAAGAAATAAAATAATTCCACCTGCGATGCCTAAGGCTTCTTCAGTAATATGTAAGCTGTCTAAGATAGGTTTTCCGCAAAATAAAAAAAGTGTCAGGATAGCCAATGCAATTAAACTTTCACGCAAAATAATTTTGGTTCGTCGCTTTGGGTCAACTTGTTTGAGTAACGATAAGAAAACCGGGATATTTCCGAGCGGATCCATGACTAAAAAAAGTGTCACAGCCGCTGAATAAATGTTCATTTGAAAATGCATAGTAAAAATGTACACAGCAATTGGTTTTTTGGCAAGTGCCGCGATGATGTGGTAATCAGTGACAAAAATTCAAATGCACAGAATAGTCAAAAAATATTTATGTAATGTAATTGAGATAGTGGTTGACATCCAGCCTTGACTTTCGCAAAATAGCCCCTCAATTTTGAGGAGGGGTTCCCGAGCGGCCAAAGGGAGCAGACTGTAAATCTGCCGGCTCAGCCTTCGAAGGTTCGAATCCTTCCCCCTCCACCAGTTAATTTTTAGATATTAAACAAGAACGTCGTATTGCGGGTGTAGTTCAACGGTTAGAATTCCAGCCTTCCAAGCTGGCTATGTGGGTTCGATTCCCATCACCCGCTCCAGAAAGCGATGCAGACAAACTAAACTGGACAAATACTAAAAACTTAGCCCAGAAAAGGAAAAGGGTACAGGAATTTTTTAAATGCATGCAGGCCCACATGGCTCAGTGGTAGAGCACTTCCTTGGTAAGGAAGAGGTCACCGGTTCGATCCCGGTTGTGGGCTCCATGAGTAGAATTAGGCCAGTAGCTCAATTGGCAGAGCGGCGGTCTCCAAAACCGCAGGTTGGGGGTTCGATTCCCTCCTGGCCTGCCAAAAACTAAGTGCGCAGAGTATATTTGATGTCGAAAGTCACTGTTAACAGTGAGGCATTGATAAACCAAATCAAGTGACTCGGTTTTTTGCAGAAAATAGAAATAGGTGAAATGAAGAACGTAAAGCTTGAAAGCAAGACAACTAAAAAAGATTCCATGCTCTGGATCATGATGGGAGTTCTTTTTCTATTGACTATTTACGCCAATAGTTATTTTTCTCATCAGGCCATTGCTATTCGCTTGATTGGCTGGATAATAGGTGCGCTGGTGCTGGCATCGTTATTTTTCTATACGACACTAGGCCGGCGGTTTTGGGCGTTTGCACAAGCTTCACGTGCTGAACTACGCAAAGTAGTATGGCCATCACGAGAAGAAACCGTGCGTACTACTTTGATTGTTATGGCGATGGTTGTTGTAGCGGGTTTGTTTTTATGGGGTATAGATACACTCTTATTGTGGGCAGTTGCTTTTTTAACAGCGTAAATGAAGAGGATAGTTAACGTATGACAGAAAAAAAATCAGAACTTCATTCCGATGTTTCAGAGCAATCGTCAAACGATCCTGTTTCAACTAATGAAAAATCATCTGCAGCAGAAGAAAAAACTGCGCATGGATCTATGCAATGGTATGTCGTACAAGCACGTTCAGGTTATGAGCGCAAGGTTTTAGATGCTTTAAACGAACGAATTAAGCAGCAAGGTCTAACAGAGAAATTTGGTCAAATTATCGTGCCGACGGAAGAAGTGGTCGAAATTCACCAAGGTCGTAAACGTAAAACAGCACGTAAATTTTATCCAGGATATGTTTTGGTTGAAATGGATATGGATGAAGATAGTTGGTATCTCGTTCAAAAAACGCCGGGCGTGATTAAATTTATCGGTGGAACCAGTGATAAGCCAGTGCCTCTGAGCAGTAAAGAGGTTGATAAGATTTTACAGCGTATGCAAGAAGGCGTAGATAAGCCTCGACCGAAGGTCTTGTTTGAAGTGGGTGAAGTGGTCCGTGTCGTGGATGGACCTTTTGCTGACTTTAATGGTGAGGTTGAAGAAGTAAACTATGAAAAAAACCGTATGCGCGTTTCAGTCATTATTTTTGGTCGCTCCACACCGGTTGAATTAGAGTTTGGTCAAGTTAAAAAAGCTTGATGCATTGTAGGACCCTTTTCTAGCAAGAAAAGGGATAGAAATAAACGATGGGAAGCTTAATTGTTAAGCGTTAGACCCGGAGGTAAAAATGGCAAAGAAAATACAAGCCTATGTAAAGTTACAGGTAAAAGCCGGCGAGGCTAATCCTGCGCCACCTATTGGTCCTGCTTTGGGACAACAAGGGGTGAATATTATGGAATTTTGCAAGGCCTTTAATGCACGTACGCAAAATGTAGAAAAAGGCATGCCGATGCCAGTAGTGATTACGGTACACACTGATCGTAGTTTTACCTTTATTATCAAAACTCCTCCTGCTTCTTATTTAATTATGAAGGCAGCCGGAATCAGCAAAGCGAGTAGTATCCCCAACAAAAATAAAGTCGGTAAAATTACTCGCAAACAACTGGCTGAAATTGCAACCGTTAAAATGCCTGATCTAACCGCAGGCGATTTAGAAGCGGCTATGCGCACGATAGCGGGTACGGCGCGTAATATGGGTGTTGAAGTCGAGGGGGAAGCTAAAAATGGCTAAGTTAAGTAAACGTTTCCGTGTGATTAAAGAAAAGCTGCTTCCTGGGAAGGTATATACAGTTGCAGAAGCCATCGCTTTGCTCAAAGAGTTTCCAGTTAAATTCAACCAAAGTGTTGATGTTAGTATCAATTTAGGCGTTGATCCACGAAAATCGGATCAAACCGTTCGTGGTGCCGTAGTATTGCCACACGGAATAGGTAAGACACCACGAGTTGCCGTGTTTGCCCAGGCAGCTAATGCCGAAGCCGCGAAGGCAGCAGGTGCTGATATCGTGGGTTTTGAAGATTTGGCTGAAAGCATTAAAGCCGGTAACTTAGATTTTGATGTGCTGATTGCAACGCCTGACGCTATGCGCTTGGTCGGTCAACTTGGCCAGATATTAGGGCCAAGAAACTTGATGCCTAACCCTAAGATAGGAACAGTAACGATGGATGTAAATACGGCAGTTGCTAACGCCAAGTCGGGTCAGGTGCGGTACCGTGCCGATAAGGGCGGAATAATCCATTGTACTATTGGTAAGTTGAGTTTTGAGACTCAGCAGTTACTGCAGAATTTAGAGGTCCTGGTAGGAGCGGTTAAAAAGGCTAAGCCAGCTACAGCTAAAGGCGTTTATTTAAAGAAGCTGAGTCTTTCCAGTACGATGGGCCCTGGTTTATTAATTAATTTGGCATCCTTAGAAGCAAGTTAAGCAGAGTATCCGGAATAACGGTTTACGGCTTGACTATTTAGTGTATTTAGGATAGAAGAGCTACCCCCACTTGATATAATAGTGGGAACGAATTCGCAGTTAAAGGGCTTTCCCTCTAACTGTCGGAGACCGTAGGTGCCCCGGCATTAAAAAGATAGATTTCAAAGTCCCTCTTGATAATTTGGTGCTTAATTTATTACCTACGCAGACGGTGAACCTTTACGGCCACCGAGCCTTTAACCATCGACTATTACTGGGCGATGGTTAAACAATACATGAGGAGAAAACTAACGTGACATTAAGACTTGAAGATAAACAGGCCATTGTTGCGGAAGTTGGAGAGGTTGCAAAAAATGCGTTATCAGCAGTTACTGCTGAATATCGTGGTTTGAGTGTGGGGGAAATGAGTCAATTGCGCTTACAAGCACGCAGCTCTGGGGTGTATTTACGTGTCGTGCGTAATACCTTGGCGCGTCGTGCTTTAGAAGGTACAGGCTTTGCGTGTTTACAAGATACGCTGGTAGGCCCTTTACTTTTAGCATTTTCCCAACAAGAGCCAGGTGCAGCAGCGCGGCTTATTCGAACATTTATTAAGCAAAATGAAAAATTGGTCGTTAAGGCAGTCGCCTTTGATGGTCAATTATTAGCGGTAAATGAACTCGAAAAACTTGCGAACCTTCCAACCCGTAATGAAGCAATTGCGACATTGATGGCAGTTATAAAAGCACCGATTACTAAGTTAGTGCGTACACTGGTTGAACCACAAGCCAAACTGGTACGTACATTGGCTGCTGTGCGTGAAAAGCAACAAGTAGCCGCATAAGTAAGGTGTTAATTAAGTTATTTTTTTGGAGTGATTAATATGAATGCTAAAGCAAAAGAAGATGTATTAGATACAATTTCTAACATGAGTGTCATGGAAGTTGTTGATCTTATTAAGAATATGGAAGAAAAATTTGGCGTTTCTGCAGCAGCAGCGACAGTCGCCGTGGCAGCAGCACCTGGTGCAGCAGCAGCAGCGGTTGAAGAAAAAACCGAATTTAATGTGGAATTGAAAGAAATTGGTCCTAATAAGATCAATGTGATTAAAGTAGTGCGCGAAGAAACTGGTCTTGGCTTAAAAGAAGCTAAAGATTTAGTTGAATCAGCACCTAAAGCGGTCATTAAAGAAGGTATGTCTAAAGCAGATGCCGAAAAGCTTATCGCTAAGCTTACAGAAGCTAAAGCTGTAGGCGAAATGAAATAAAGCGTTAACTTAAAGAGAAATGCTCAGGTTTAACTTGGGCATTCTTTGTGTTGTGAAAATGGTTTTTGAATAAACTTTTTAAGAGCGAAACACATTTTATAAGATTCAGGTTTAAGACGATGTTGATCGTAAGGACGTAGGCTAAGAAGGGACCTAGAACGAGATTGAAGCGTTAAAACAAGCTTTGTTTATGCGTTACTGATAGCCAACACGAACATAGGCCCAGACATAATGGGCGCGATTTTTCTTTATTTATTCTGTTCTCTAACTAGGTGAACTTTAGATGGTAATTCGGACATCCCCAGCAACTGAGCAAACAAGTACCCCTTATTCATTTACTGAAAAAAAACGTATTCGTAAAAATTTTGGTAAACAAGCGACCATAATGGAAGCGCCCTATTTATTAGCGACGCAAATTGAGTCTTATCATCGATTTTTACAAACAGATACCTCGCCGGATGCGCTAGAAGATGTGGGACTTAATGCCGCATTTAAATCTATATTTCCTATTTCTTCTTATTCTGGTGGCGAAGCTACGTTGGAATATATTAATTATCGAATAGGGCAACCGCCTTTCGATGTTAAAGAATGTCAAGCTCGCGGTTTAACTTACGGCGCTCCTTTACGTGTGAAAATGCGTTTAATTATTTACGATAAAGAAGCAGCGCCAGGTTCAACAAAGCTCAAATATATTAAAGAACAAGAAGTTTACATGGGCGAGCTGCCATTGATGACCGACACAGGAAGTTTTGTAATAAATGGAACGGATCGTGTGGTGGTTTCACAATTACATCGTTCACCGGGTGTGTTTTTCGAGCACGATAAGGGTAAAACTCATTCTTCAGGTAAGTTGTTGTATGCGGCGAGAATCATTCCGTATCGTGGTTCTTGGTTAGATTTTGAATTTGATCCTAAGGATAATTTGTTTGTTCGTATCGACAGACGACGAAAATTAGCTGCAACCATATTATTACGCGCACTAGGATATACCTCAGAAGAGATATTAGAGTTATTTTTTAGTAATAATGTTTTTCATCTAAAAGGTGAAAAGGTTGTTTTAGATTTAGTGCCCGAACGTTTGCGTGGTGAAATAGCCAGCTTCGATATTAAAGATGCCAGTGGCAAAGTGATTGTTGAGCAAGGTCGGCGTATTGCAGTAAGACAAATTCGTGAAATAGAAAAAGCTAAGATCAAACACTTAGAGTTACCGATAGATTATTTGATTGGCAAAACATTGGCCAAGCCTATTATTAATGCAGAAACCGGTGAAATTCTATTTGAAGCGAACACAGAATTAAGTGCCGATATTGTCAAAAAATTGATAGAAGCACAGATAGAAAAAATAGAAACCTTATATACCAATGATTTAGATTCAGGCGCTTATATCTCTACTACCTTACGTATTGATCCAAGTCACAGTCAGCAAGAAGCGTTAGTAGAAATTTACCGTATGATGCGTCCGGGTGAGCCACCCACTAAAGAAGCGGCAGAAGCTTTATTTAAAAATTTATTTTTTGTTTTGGATCGTTACGATTTATCTGCAGTAGGACGGATGAAATTTAATCGTCGCTTAGGCCGTGAAGAAATTACCGGGCCTGGCACCTTAGCCAAAGATGATATTGTGGCTGTGTTGCGTGCATTGATCGAAATACGTAATGGTAAAGGCGAGGTGGATGATATCGATCATTTAGGTAATCGTCGTGTGCGTAGTGTCGGTGAAATGGCCGAAAACCAATTCCGTATTGGTTTAGTGCGTGTTGAACGAGCGGTCAGAGATCGTTTAAGTGTGGCTGAATCTGAAAATTTAATGCCACAAGATCTTATTAATGCTAAGCCTATCTCAGCGGCAATCAAAGAATTCTTTGGCTCCAGCCAGTTATCACAGTTCATGGATCAAGTGAATCCTCTTTCTGAAATTACGCATAAACGTCGTGTATCTGCCTTAGGGCCGGGTGGTCTAACCCGTGAACGAGCAGGTTTTGAGGTTCGAGACGTGCATCCGACCCATTACGGTCGTGTTTGTCCGATTGAAACACCTGAAGGACCTAACATTGGTTTAATCAATTCTTTGGCAGTGTACGCTCGAACCAACCATTATGGTTTTCTTGAAACACCCTACCGCAAAGTTGAAAATGGTAAAGTAACCAAAGAGATTCAATATTTGTCTGCCATTGAAGAAGGTAAGTATGTCATTGCGCAGGCCAACACCCGTCTAGACAGCCATGGTAAGTTGATCGATGACTTGATCCCTTGTCGACATCGTAATGAATCGATGCTGACGACGGCGGATAAAGTCAATTATATGGATATTTCACCGGCCCAAGTTGTTTCGGTGGCAGCTTCTTTGATTCCCTTCTTAGAGCATGACGATGCAAACCGTGCGTTGATGGGTTCGAACATGCAGCGTCAAGCTGTGCCTACCTTGCGTACCGAAAAACCTTTAGTGGGTACCGGTATGGAACGTAAAGTAGCGGTCGATTCAGGTGTGGTCGTCGTGGCAAAACGCGGTGGTTTTATTGATTCAGTGGATGCAGGTCGTATCGTTGTTCGTGTTGATGATGAAGAAGCGACGGCAGGCACAGCAGGTGTTGATATTTACAATCTGACCAAATATACGCGCTCCAATCAAAATACCTGTATTAATCAACGGCCTTTAGTAAAGAAAGGCGATTTGATTAAGAAGGGCGACGTTATGGCGGACGGTCCTTCTACCGACTTAGGTGAGTTAGCTTTAGGGCGTAATCTGCTAGTAGCTTTCATGCCATGGAATGGATACAACTTTGAAGATTCTATTTTGATTTCTGAGCGGGTTGTTTCTGAAGATCGTTTTACCACGATACATATCGAAGAATTAACCTGTATTGCACGTGACACTAAATTAGGGACCGAAGAAGTTTCATCGGATATTCCCAATGTCGGCGAAAGTGCGCTCTCTAAATTAGATGAGTCAGGTATTGTGCATTTAGGTGCTTGGGTGGAAGCGGGTGACATATTGGTTGGAAAAGTAACACCTAAAGGTGAAACGCAGTTAACACCCGAAGAAAAACTATTACGCGCGATATTTGGCGAAAAAGCCTCGGATGTAAAAGATAGTTCGCTACGTGTGCCTTCTGGTATGCGTGGTACCGTCATTGATGTTCAAGTATTTACGCGAGATGGTTTAGAAAAAGATAAACGCGCGTTAAGTATCGAAGAAATGGCTTTAGATAAAATTAAAAAGGACTTATACGACGAGTTTAGAATTTTAGAAAATGATTGTTATCAACGTCTAGAGACCTTATTAGTGGGTGCCACGGCAAGCAGCGGGCCAAACAAATTGAAGTCAGGTAGTAAAGTTACATTAGAATATTTACAAAATCTGGCTAAAGATCAATGGTTTTCGGTCAGCTTGCGTGATGAAGCGGCTAACCAGCAATTGGAAGCCGTTGCCAAACAGTTAGAAGCGGCTCGTCTTGCATTAGATGAGAAGTTTGAGAATAAACGCAAAAAACTAACCCAAGGCGATGACTTAGCGCCAGGGATCCTTAAGATAGTTAAAGTTCATTTAGCCATCAAGCGTTGTATACAGCCCGGAGACAAGATGGCCGGTCGACATGGTAATAAAGGGGTTATTTCTACCATTATTCCCGTAGAAGATATGCCCTATATGGAAGATGGCACACCGGTTGATATCGTTCTTAATCCTTTAGGCGTACCATCACGTATGAACGTGGGTCAGGTGCTGGAAACGCATTTAGGTTGGGCAGCAAAAGGTTTAGGTATCAAAATTGGTGACATGCTGGATGCGAAAAAAAATATTAAAGAAATTAAACACTTCTTAGGGTCTATTTACAACGATACTAAGGAAACGGCGCAAAAAGTAGATTTGGATAAATTATCGGATGAGTCAGTGGTTGAGCTGGCGCAAAATTTACGTAGTGGCGTACCTATGGCAACACCTGTTTTTGATGGTGTGACCGAAGCGGAAATTAAACGCATGTTGCGCTTGGCTGATTTGCCAGAATCAGGGCAAACCACGCTTTACGATGGTAGAACCGGCGAACGTTTCGAACGGCTTGTTACGGTGGGTTATATGTACATGCTTAAGTTGAATCATCTAGTCGACGATAAGATGCATGCACGTTCTACTGGATCGTATAGTTTAGTCACTCAACAACCACTGGGCGGTAAAGCGCAATTTGGTGGTCAGCGGTTTGGTGAAATGGAAGTTTGGGCGTTAGAAGCTTATGGAGCGGCTTATACCTTACAAGAAATGTTAACCGTCAAATCGGATGACGTTGCCGGTCGAACCAAGATGTACAAGAACATTGTTGATGGTGACCATCAAATGGAAGCGGGTATGCCAGAATCATTTAACGTATTAGTCAAGGAAATACGTTCCTTGGCAATTAATGCAGAATTAGAAACCAAAGATTAATCTGAAGTGGAGAGTATTACCTTGGCAACTAAACCAAAAGCAGACACTGTAAAATCAGAGCTAGAACAGGCTACGTCGATTGAAGCAGAAATAGCTAAAGCTGTGCCATCCGAACTAGTGAAGCCAGAGCCCGTCCAAGAAAGCTTGGCGAGCATGGCGGAAGCGATCGAGTCGAACGAAAACAACGAAAGAAACAAAGTATTCGCTGATAAACCGTTGATGTCGGATTTATTGGGAATACTGAAGCAAGAAGATTATTTGGATGAGTTTGATAATATTCGTATCTCCTTAGCTTCGCCGGAAATGATTCGTACTTGGTCTTACGGTGAAGTTAAAAAGCCAGAGACCATTAATTACCGTACTTTCAAACCGGAAAGAGATGGTTTGTTTTGTGCAAAAATCTTCGGGCCAATTAAGGATTATGAATGTCTATGTGGTAAGTACAAGCGGCTTAAACACCGTGGTGTGATTTGTGAAAAATGTGGTGTAGAAGTGGCATTGACTAAAGTACGACGTGAGCGTATGGGTCATGTCGAACTGGCAAGCCCTGTAGCCCATATTTGGTTTTTAAAGTCTTTACCATCACGTATCGGTTTATTACTCGATATGACGTTACGCGATATAGAACGCGTTCTATATTTTGAAGCATTTGTGGTTATAGAACCAGGCATGACGACGTTAGAACGTGGCCAGCTTTTAACTGATGAGCAATACTTAGAAGCTATCGAAGAACATGGTGACGAATTTGATGCCCGCATGGGTGCCGAAGCCATACAGCAATTATTGATTACGTTGAATTTAAAAGAAGAAATTAATACTTTGCGCGAAGAGATTCCGAATACCAGTTCTGAAACCAAATTAAAAAAATACTCGAAGCGTTTAAAACTACTGGAAGGATTTGATCAATCAGGCAATAAACCGGAATGGATGGTGTTAACGGTATTACCGGTACTACCACCTGATTTACGTCCTTTAGTACCTTTAGATGGGGGACGTTTTGCGACATCGGATTTGAATGATCTTTATCGACGTGTGATCAATCGTAATAACCGTCTAAAGCGTTTATTAGATCTGAATGCACCCGACATTATTGTGCGTAACGAAAAACGCATGTTGCAAGAATCAGTGGATGCCTTATTGGATAATGGTCGACGTGGCCGTGCTATTACCGGGAGTAATAAACGACCATTAAAATCTTTGGCAGATATGATCAAAGGTAAACAAGGTCGATTTAGACAGAATTTACTCGGTAAACGCGTAGATTATTCAGGTCGATCGGTAATCGTGGTAGGTCCTACCTTAAAGTTGCATCAATGTGGTTTGCCTAAAAAAATGGCTTTAGAGTTATTTAAGCCTTTCATTTTAAGTAAATTACAATTCCGTGGTTTAGCGTCTACGATTAAGGCCGCTAAGAAAATGGTAGAAAATGAGTCTCCTGAAGTTTGGGATATTCTTGAAGATGTGATCCGTGAACATCCGGTCTTATTAAACCGAGCACCTACCTTGCATCGTTTAGGTATACAAGCATTCGAACCTATTTTAGTCGAAGGCAAGGCCATCCAATTACATCCTTTAGTCTGTACCGCTTATAACGCGGACTTTGACGGTGACCAAATGGCGGTACACGTTCCATTAACCATCGAAGCCCAGCTAGAAGCGCGTACGTTGATGATGTCGACTAATAACATTTTATCTCCTGCGAATGGCGAGCCGATTATCCTTCCAACGCAGGATGTGGTGTTAGGACTTTATTATTTAACGCGCGACAAAATCAATGCCAAAGGTGAAGGCTTAATTTGTGCAGATGTTAACGATGTGCGTCAGTTGTACGATGCAGGCTATGCAGATTTACATGCCAAGATTAAAGTGAGAATAACCGAAGTGTTATTCGATGCGAAAGGTGAACGTAGCGAATCGGTTAAGCTAATTGACACCACCGTGGGTAGAGCTTTGTTACGTGAAACGCTGCCAGATGGCTTACCTTTTTCTCTAATTAATAAAACACTGAATAAAAAAGCGATATTAAGTCTTATCAATGAATGTTATCGCCGCTTAGGTTTGAAAGCGACGGTTATTTTTGCTGATAAATTGATGTATACCGGCTTTGGTTATGCCACACGTGCCGGTATTTCGGTTGGGATTGAGGATTTGATCATTCCTGAAAATAAAGCCGCTATTATTGCAGGCGCTGAAACCGAAGTAAAAGAAATTGAGGCTCAATATGCATCTGGTTTAGTCACGCAAGGAGAACGTTATAACAAGGTGGTTGATATTTGGTCGCGTACCAATGATCAAGTGGCTAAAGCGATGATGGAAAAATTAGCGACTGAAAATGTCAAAGCTGCCGATGGTACTATCGTATCGCAAGAGTCATTTAATCCAGTGTATATGATGGCCGACTCAGGCGCCCGGGGTTCACCCGCGCAAATGCGTCAGTTAGCCGGTATGCGAGGTTTGATGACTAAACCAGACGGTACCATTATTGAGACACCGATTACGGCTAACTTCCGTGAAGGTTTAGACGTATTACAATACTTTATTTCTACGCACGGTGCGCGTAAAGGTTTGGCTGATACCGCGTTGAAGACCGCGAATTCCGGTTATCTGACCCGACGTCTGGTTGACGTTGCGCAAGATATGGTTGTCACTGAAGATGACTGCGGAGCGACCTTAGGTATCGCGATTACTCCCCACGTTGAGGGCGGAGAAATCATGGTGCCATTACGAGAACGTGTCTTAGGTCGTGTACTCGCTGAAGATGTTAGCTTACCAGGCAGTGACGATATTGTGGTGAATAGGGGAACCTTATTAGATGAAGATTGGGTCAATATCTTAGAAGAACGGGCTGTGGATCAAGTTAATGTGCGTTCGCCGATTACCTGTGAAGCTAAATATGGTATCTGTGCTGCCTGTTACGGCCGTGACTTAGCGCGCGGTCATTTAGTGGGTATCGGTGAATCGGTCGGTGTTATCGCTGCTCAGTCGATAGGAGAGCCCGGTACACAGTTAACCATGCGTACCTTCCACATTGGTGGTGCGGCCTCGCAGGTGGCTTTAGCTAATCATATCCGAGTAAAATCTAAGGGCCGCATTAAATTGCATAATATCAAGCTCGTTAAACACAATGATGGGCATTATGTGACGGTCTCACGTTCAGGTGAATTAACGCTGTTGGATCCTCAGGGTCGTGAAAGAGAGCGTTATAAGCTGCCTTATGGTGCTGCCATTAAAGTTTCTGACGGTACCGAAGTGGTACCAGGGCAATTAATTGCTCAATGGGATCCACATACCCATCCAGTAGTAACGGAAGTAGCTGGTTATGTTAAGTTTATCGACTTAATCGATGGTATTACCATGAATCGACAAACCGATGAACTTACCGGTTTAACCAGTATTGTGGTCATGGATTCCAAGCAACGTGGCTCGGGAGGTAAGGAATTACGTCCTATGGTAAGACTTACCGATAAAGAAGGTAACGATCTGTTCTTACCGGGTACGCGTTTACCAGCGCATTATTTCTTGCCGATTAATGCAATTTTGAGCTTGGAAGATGGCGCTGCGGTTGGCGTGGGTGACATTGTCGCACGTATTCCACAAGAAACTTCAAAAACCCGTGATATTACCGGTGGTTTACCACGTGTCGCGGATCTTTTTGAAGCACGTAAGCCTAAAGAGCCTGCCATCTTAGCTGAAATATCCGGCATCATTAGCTTTGGTAAAGAAACGAAAGGTAAACGACGTTTAGTGATTACCGGCAATAACGGTGAAGCGTTTGAAGCGCTCATTCCTAAATGGCGTCACGTGACGGTGTTTGAAGGTGAACATGTCGAGCGAGGTGAAATTGTCGCCGATGGACCTTTAAATCCACATGATATTTTACGTTTGTTAGGGATTAATGCACTGACTAATTATATCGTCAGCGAAGTTCAAGAAGTGTATCGATTACAAGGTGTGAAGATCAATGATAAACACATTGAAGTGATCGTTCGTCAGATGTTACGTAAAGTAAATATCCTTGACTCCGGTGAAAGTCGTTACTTAAAAGGCGAGCAATTGGAAGAATCACGTCTCAAAGAAGAAAATAGGAAGCTGGTTTCTGAAAATAAATTACCGGCACGCTTTGAAGCGGTATTGTTAGGTATTACCAAAGCTTCGTTGGCGACGGATTCCTTTATCTCAGCCGCGTCATTCCAAGAAACGACACGTGTATTAACTGAAGCGGCGGTCACTGGAAAACGTGATGAACTGAAAGGATTAAAAGAAAACGTGATAGTCGGGCGTTTAATTCCAGCTGGAACTGGATTTGCTTATCATGCTGAAGCGCGTCGTCAGCGAGCTGCTAATATATTAGCAAAACAACAACGTTTAACGGCTGCTGCGGCACCACAAATGACAGCGAGTGATGTGGAACAAGCGCTGAGTGAGGCGTTATCTGAACCTAAGAAAGATGAGAAGTAATAATATCTATCGTTAATTCTTCTCTCGTTGATAAAAAAATGCACTTTACGGTGCATTTTTTTTATCTTTTGGCAACACCTCGCCATTTAAAATAGCGAAAATCAACAGCTCTTACCTGTAGTACGAGCTTCGTAAAGAATAAATTTAAAAAATAATATTCATTTTTAATTTTAATTTTCCATAAGTATACTAAGCAATTAAATATTTTTAAAAATTGAGAAAAATTTATGCACGAACAGGATGACATACATCAACATCAAATGATTCAAAAGCAGTTAAATGACACATTACTGCAGGATGTGCCTGAAGGCTTGCAATCTATAGTTCAGAGAGCCAATGAAGCCAGACAGGAGGTGTTAAAGCATGGATTAACTAGAATGGATCAGCTTATAAAAACAGTTGATAAAGGTAAATTGCAGAAGGCTGAAAAGGACAATTCTGCTGATTTAGCTGATTTGCGCTCCCAAAGCTGCTTTAGGAAAGTGACTTTGGGATTTACCCATCTTGCTCAGGTTTCAAAAATATTAGCTGAACAAGGCGCAGAAGAAAATGCAAGCAAAAGGTATCTCCTCGAAAAACTCGTGAAAATCTCAGATCATAAAATGGGAGAAGGAAAGAAGTTTCTGGATTTTGGGTCTGATGGTATTTATGCAAAATGCTCAAAGGAAGATAAAGCAGCCAATAGTCCGCTTTCGACGAAGATTGCAAACACCTTGGATTCTGTGAGTTCATTAGCGAATTCTATTCATAATGCTTATGAGTATCCATTTATCCTAGATAAGATGAAGAAATTATGCGAGGGAATAGAAGATCAAAAACTTAATCAGGAAGATGAATTAAGTAGCATAGTAAATGCTTTAAAGGCAGAAGCACCCAAACCCGAATCACTAGCTGAGCGCATGCGCGATAAGATTTTACTTGAGAATATCCCATTTACTTTGGAATCTATAAGCACAGTGGCTGAAAAAACTATGCAAGAAGTTTTAGACTATGGTATTGGTACAGACGAGTTAGCTAAATCTGCTAAAACATTAACTTTAGAACTTAATAAAATTTCTAAAGTTGCAGAAATAATAAGCAAGCATGAGCAAGTAGAAGGCGAAGCTGGAGATAAAAAGTTTCTTTTAGAAAAGTTCGGGGAATTGTCAAAGTATAATTTAAGTCAAGGATCGCCAGGGGAAACCTTGAATAGTCTTTTGAATCCCGATAAATATGTAAAATTATCAGAAAAAGATAAGCCGGGAGATGGTTCGCTAGCTCAGAATATGTCTTATCTTGCGCAGACTACAGCACATCTGGCAGATCTTGTTAAAAAAAATTACCACAATCCATCAGAGTTAAAAATGATAGCGGATAAACTAAAGAAGATGCCGCCATATGGAACTTTTTCTTCTTCTAAAGAATTACGAGATGCGCTTGTAGTTAAATTAACAGAGAAGGTAAAGTTAGATGATAAAACCCAACTAGAGTTTGGTGCTACTCCTGCCGTAAAGAAAAGTACGCAAAACCCATCTGCTTCAGTGGAAAGTGTTCCTACAGCTACAAATGGTTCTAAATCCGTGACAAACAGAATAGGAGAAAATAAATGGGAAAATAGGCTTAAAAATTTACCCACTTTAACGAATATAAAGCAACAGACAGATAAGGTGGTGGAGGCAGCACAAAACAATGCTACCTTTTTTTCTTATACTAAAAAAGAAGAAAAAAACAAGCAAAAGGAAAAAACGCAAAAGCTAGGAGGACCAAGCCACAGGTAGTTAAACTAATTCAATATTATTGGAAAAATTGACGCTCAATACAGTAACTTTATGAAAAAGAATAGTAACATGAATAATAATAACGTGAATGGAAATTATAGTAGCGTTAGTAATTTTTTTGGAGCTCATGCATTAGCGGAAATTTCAAAGCAAGTACAAGAGAAAGAAAATATAATAGAAGAAGAAAAACAAAAAATGCTCCAACAGAACGGACTAATTGCAAAAACAGCAGCAGAAGTCGAGATACTGGTCAGTCAAAATGGCCAGCCAGTTTCCGAAGAAGATTCCGATGAGGCAGCGATCGAGGAGCTCGTTACTTTGCTTGAGAAAACAATACCTGAAGCTCAGGAGAGTTTATCCTATATCGCAAAAAAAGCACAAGAGATAAGGGATGACCTACAAAAAGCAGCGCTTATTAATCAAACGACACCTAAACAAAAATTCGCAAAAGCAACATCCTTGCAAAAACATTCCTTGACTGAAAAAGACAGGTGTCGATTCTTTGAAATTGAAGAAGCCATGAGTAATACATTTATTTTCTCTGTCGGTCCATTACATGTTATTGAATATCAATTAGGGGTGCTTGCTGAGGCAAAAAATAAAAATTTGATTTCAAAGGAGTTATTTGATTTTCTTACCGGGATCAGGAAAGAATACACACCTGACAAGTGTAAATTTAGCTTAGTTAATGGGCGCCTGTTAGTAGCTGATATGAATAGCATTTGTCAATATTATAATGATTCTTTAGCAGAAGATGCAGAGTATCAAGCTTGCAAAGATAAATTTATACAAAGACTCAATGGTATAGATTATGAATTAATTAAAGGACAAATGGACGGTGACGAACTAAGGAAAGAGCTTGGGCAGGGCAACAATGTGACGCTTGAGAACTTGCCGGGAACTATGGATACAATCTCTCTTCCTTCTCTTCCTGAAGATGAGATAAGGAGAGAACGACTGAAAGTGTGTAAACTTCCAGGTCTGATATTTTTGTTTGAAAAAATAAAAGCGCAGGCGGGACCAAAACCGCTAGCAGAGGGAATAGGATATCAGGAGTTAGTAGAATATGAAAAGGCAAGAGATAGGTCAGTCCTATCCATAATACTCTCTGGAATAGAAGAAAAGCTTAAACATCAATACCTACCTGATGGAGGGAGAATTTTGTTCGAAAAAATTATGCAAGAGACTGTAAAGCTACGAAGACTTATATCTGAGGATGAAAAAAGTCGTCAGGGATTAAAATTCATCGCTGATATAGAAAGTGGGCTTGGAAAAGCGAAAATAAGACAGCACGAGACTATGAAAGCTGGAATATCTTTTCACTCATGCGCTACTGACGAATTAGCGATGACAGTGACTCTCGCACTAAAAACTTACAATGAAAAGTCTGAAAGTATTTCTTCGCCGCTAAAAAGTCACGAATTGAAAGCTGTATATTTGCAAGACTTAAAGCAAGTAAACCTTGGTAAGCTAATAGTACAACTTGTGGAAAATAATTGCATTTCTAAAGGAAAAGAAGACGAATATTATTACAAGCTACGAAATGATTTAAAAAATGAAACTCTTCCTGAGCAAGAGAAGCAATTAGACAAGTTTATAAGTAATGCTAAAAATAAAAAAAGTGCTCAGAAATGTTTCAAAGACTTCAAAGATCGTCACAGGATTATAGAGGGGATTGAACAAGCTATTGAAAATTTTGATCCCGCTAGCATACAGGTATACCAGCATCATTTTCTTTTCCCATCTGTGCCAGAATCAAGCTGCGAGAAAGTCGTAGCTCCCCGCATGAGCAACACAGCGCTCTTCTCAAATCAGAACCAACGGGATCGAGGAACAAATGCATCCAGCTATAATACCTCCCAAAAACTAGGTCCTTAAAACCATTAATTCTTCTCTAGATTGAAAAAATGCACTTTACGGTGCATTTTTTTAACCTTTTTGTAGCACTTCCTATACGTTAAATAGTGAAAATCAGCCGAAAAAAGTCCATTGTGTTCATTTTTTGTTAATAATCTTCTGCTTTAATGAGCAGAGATATCAATTTTTTTGATATGAGATATTAATAAAAAAAGAATAATTCCATGAAAAAGATACTATCTGAAACTGAAATCCTCGGCCTTCAAGAAAATTTTAAACGACGTGGAAAGTCTTATAAAGAAGGGATGCTTTTATTAGTCGATGCTTCAAAAAACATTGAACTTACAAAATATGTCAATAATAAAGAAACGAGTCAATTGATAGAAAAATATATAGGTATCATCGTTTGTATTGATGAGTTTTACGAAGAATATACGTCGAAGTTGGATGTTGTCACTTCTCTAGACGAAGGAAAGCAAAATTTAAGTAATTTACTTAGCAAGTATACACAGCTATTGCAGGCAAATATCGTATTAAAAGATCCTTTTCTATCTTTATGCGAGGCAGAACGTTATTCGGTATGGAAAAATGGACGAGAAGCTTTGGATACGGTGGTTAAAAGCAGTCAATTTGAAGTAACTGGTATGACTGTTAAAAGCAATCAACTTGAAATAACACAGCAAGAAATTCCTTGCCATGATCCGGATCTTTTGGCTGAAGAATATAAAAAGATTAACGATAAAACTTCACCATTCTGGTTTAAGTGGTTATCACCTTGGCAACAAGGTTTTATTCGAGCTAATCAAGCTACGCTATTAAAAAATACTATTCCTTCTTCTTTACGTTCTGTCCCTGGACTGGCGAATTTATCAAAACACGTTTGCCGTATTAACGGTGTTGAAAGCTTAGCTTATTTTCGGCATGCCACGCCAAGGCCGGTGGATTTGATGAATAATAAAGATGCTTACGATGAAGAATACCGCATAACCTGTTTGAATATGGCCAGTCAGATTAGATTGAGTTTGGAGGATCAAATTAAACGGGCTGGCGCAAAACAAATGGGAGAAGCCGTTATTTTAACACAATCACTGTTGTCACCCGGAACAGCTGCTGATCTTAAAAGTAAGGTTTCTGGACCTAGTGACAATGACACCGAGATATACAAAATGAAGGAGGAGATCGTTGAGCTCTTTCAATACGCATTATCTCACCCTAATAAGACTGTAGATGAAAAACACGTGCGACTAAAAGTATTATTTTTTAGTTTAAATCAAGCAGTTTACTATAAATATTTTTTAGCCAAATGGGGTCTAGAAGCGCAAGCTGATGGATTATTTAAATACAAAAACTGTGACCCCTTAAAAATTACCTTGTTATCGACTAATCATCCTCTAAACATATTGCGACGTGGTGGCCCTTATTCCCAGCAAGGTATAACAAACACATATAATACAGCCCTATTGTTAGGAGCTATCGGACGCTACTTACATCCAATTTTTTCTGAAAAAGTTAAGCGACATGGAATTTCATTCCAGGAATATAACTACAATCAATTGTTAAGGACACTTAGTCAGTGCGAAGAAGAAAAAATAATCGCAACAGGTGATAAACGAAATTTAATTGAAGTTTTGAATAATTTATTGGGGATTCATCATAAATTGAAATTGGATCCAAATACCTTGCTTTTACTCCATGCAATGCATATGTTGCTGACGACACCATTAGATCAGGGCGGATTGATAGATGAAGATGTGCGTCACAATCAGTTGATGATAAGCGGTGCGGAAGCGATTATTTTGAACTGTCTCAATGGCTCGCTCTGGGTGGCTTGTAAAAGTGGCAAGGACCGCACCGGAATAGCCTCAGCTGCCTATGATGCTACGTTATTATATTATAATGAATATAAAAAATTACCCAAGTATAGCGATAAACAAGCCGACAGAAATGCCTATGTTTCGCAGTTGGAAAAGCTATTCAGCTCAGGCCATCATCAAGAGGCAGCGGGGCAAAATGCCCCGGGGGCAAAGGGTATCGTTGAACCACGGATGATTTTACCAGCCGATGTCAAGCTCAGTGAAGATAGCAATGAATTAAATACCTTTTTTGCCCGTTTAAATAAGCCAGCTGTTCCAGATGGAAGGAAAATGATGGCCCCCTTATCCTCTCTAAGAAATCTAACCAAAGGACTATTTTTCAAACCAGTAAAAGAGCTAATAGCAGAGATCGAAAGCCCAAAGCCGCAAAAGGGTGGAATCCGGTTAGGAGGTTAAGAAAAGGGGATAAATTTTCCAGTCTGCTTAGCTTTAAGATAGTTGGAGAATTAAGCTAAAAATAATCGGCCATTTTAGATAAGAAAATAAGACTAAAGCGGGCAGCTATTCTGGCGGTATAGGTTTAAAAAAATACAAAAAAAAGAGTAAAAAATAAGTGAATAAGCCGATGGCGACACTTGACATCTTAGAGCGGTCTCTTTACAATCTCGCCCCTCTTCGTTCGATGAAGAAAGTATTTTTTGAGCTTACTGTAACGCCTAAAAAATTTAGTGTAAACGCGAAGAAAAGTTTGATTTACACTAAAAAAGAAAGTATTCAGACTAAATTTAAGCCACATTTTTGAGTAAAGAGATTACATGGCCACAATTAACCAGTTAGTACGAAAGCCGCGTGTACAAAGACGCGCTAAATCAATGGTGCCTGCGTTGGGCGAATGCCCCCAAAAACGCGGTGTTTGCACACGTGTTTATACGGTTACACCTAAAAAGCCAAATTCGGCTTTACGTAAGGTGGCGCGGGTGCGCCTAACCAACGGCATGGAAGTAACGACTTACATCGGTGGTGAAGGTCATAATCTCCAAGAGCACTCGGTTATTCTGATGCGTGGCGGCCGTGTAAAAGACTTACCTGGTGTTCGATATCACGTAGTGCGCGGCGCTTTAGATACCTCAGGGGTATCGGGTCGAAAACAAGGGCGTTCTAAATATGGTGCTAAACGGCCTAAAGATAAATAAATTAAATAGCTAGGAATTGAGTTATGCCAAGAAGACGTGTTGCTGCTAAAAGGGTTATCCTCCCTGATCCTAAGTTTAAAAGTGAGTTATTGAGTAAATTCATTAATTCAGTGATGAAGAATGGGAAAAAAGCTGTTGCGGAAAAAATCGTTTATGGCGCTTTAGAACGCTTAGATGCCCGGTTAAGAGATAAGTCTAAAAAAGTAGATAGGGACGAAGAAGCGGGCGGGGAAGGTAGTAGTAAGCAAGGATTTGATGCGGATGCATTGCTCGATATTTTTGACCAAGCTTTAGATAATATCCGACCGAATGTTGAGGTAAGAGCAAGGCGTGTGGGCGGCTCGACCTATCAAATTCCAGTTGAAGTGCGGCCGTCGCGACGTACAGCCTTAGCCATGCGCTGGCTGAAGGTGGCAGCGAGTCAGCGTAGCGAAAAGACCATGGCACAGCGCTTGTCGGCAGAGATTTTGGATGCTTATGACAATAAAGGCATCGCAGTGAAAAAACGAGAAGATACGCACCGTATGGCTAAGGCTAACCAAGCTTTTGCTCATTTCCGGTTCGGCTGATTTTAAAAAATTTAAAAGGTACTGAGTGTGGATCGACAAACACCCATAGAACGCTATCGAAATATCGGTATTATTGCCCATATAGATGCGGGGAAGACAACAACAACAGAGCGTATATTATTTTATACTGGGGTATCACATAAGCTAGGTGAGGTCCATGAGGGCACCGCCATTATGGATTGGATGGCTCAAGAGCAAGAGCGTGGTATTACGATTACCTCGGCTGCGACCACCTGCTTTTGGGATGGTATGGCTCATCAATTTCCTCAGCATCGTATCAATATCATTGATACGCCTGGACACGTTGATTTTACTATTGAAGTAGAACGTTCACTGCGTGTGCTGGATGGTGCTTGTGTCGTTTTTTGTGCTGTGAGTGGTGTTGAGCCACAATCGGAAACGGTATGGCGTCAAGCAAATAAATATCAGGTGCCGCGTCTTGCCTTTGTGAATAAGATGGATAGAGCAGGCGCAAACTTCTTGCGCGTGGTTGAGCAAATAGCTAAACGCTTGGGTGGACGTCCGATTCCTATCCATATCCCGATAGGCGCAGAAGAAAAATTTGAAGGCGTCGTTGATTTGGTGCAAATGAAGGCTATTTACTGGGATGAAAGTACGCAAGGCATGCGTTTTGAGTATCGGGATATTCCCGAAGCTCTAAAAGCTGAATGTGAAGTTTGGCACGAAAAGCTGATTGAGGCAGTCGCTGAGGCTTCTGAAGAGATGACCGAGCGTTATCTTAATGGCGATAAGTTTACAACTGACGAAGTGAAGCATGCTATTCGTGTGTTGACCTTGGATAACAAGATTGTTCCTGTGCTATCTGGTTCCGCCTTTAAGAATAAGGGTGTGCAAGCGATGTTGGATGCCGTTATTGAGTATTTACCGGCGCCTAATGATGTTGCGGCCATTAAGGGTGTGCTCGATGATGCTAATCAAACGGTTGCTGAAAGACCACCGGTTGATGATGCGCCTTTTGCAGCGCTTGCGTTTAAAATCGCTACCGATCCTTTTGTTGGTTCGCTGGTGTATTTTCGAGTCTATTCAGGTGTTGTAAAGAGTGGCGATGGTGTTTACAACCCAGTTAAAAGTAAAAAAGAGCGTATAGGACGTATCGTGCAAATGCACGCCAATACACGCGAAGAAATAAAAGAAGTTCGTGCAGGCGATATTGCTGCCGCTGTTGGTCTGAAGTACACCACAACCGGTGATACACTTTCAGATCCAAATAATATTATTACCTTAGAACGTATGGAGTTTCCGGAGCCGGTCATCTCTGTTGCGGTAGAGCCTAAAACCAAGGCCGATCAAGAGAAAATGTCTATTGCGTTGAGTAAGTTAGCGCAAGAAGATCCTTCTTTTCGGGTGCGAGTCGATGAAGAATCAGGTCAAACCATTATTTCTGGTATGGGCGAACTGCATTTAGAAATTATTGTTGACCGTATGAAGCGAGAATTCAGTGTCGAAGCGAATGTTGGTAAACCGCAAGTCGCTTATCGAGAAACCATACGTAAAGCCGTTGAACAAGAAGGAAAGTTTGTTCGTCAAAGTGGTGGCCGTGGTCAATATGGCCATGTATGGATAAAGCTGGAACCATTAGAAGCGGGTAAAGGTTACGAATTTGAAAATGCTATTGTCGGTGGTGTTATTCCTAGAGAATATATTCCAGCCGTGGATAAAGGGATAAAAGAGCAATTAGAAAATGGTGTCATAGCAGGCTACCCAGTCGTAGATGTGAAGGTAACACTTTTTGATGGTACTTATCACGATGTCGATTCCAGTGAAATGGCTTTCAAAATTGCGGGTTCAATGGCTTTTAAAGAAGGAGCACGCAAAGCGTCGCCTGTCTTGTTAGAGCCGATTATGAAAGTTGAAGTGGTAACGCCTGAAGAGTATATGGGTGATGTCATGGGTGATCTGAATCGCCGGCGTGGAATTTTGCAGGGTATGGAAGATTTGCCTGCGGGTGGTGGGAAAATGATACGCGCTGAGGTTCCACTTTCTGAAATGTTTGGTTATGCCACAGACTTACGTTCAGCGACTCAAGGACGTGCAACGTATACGATGGAGTTTGGTAAATATAACGAAGCTCCCACTAATGTTGCGGATGGTATTATTCGTAAAAAAGATGATAGTAAATAATTAATAGTTATTGAGGTAAAAATTATGGCCACTGGAAAGTTTGTACGAAATAAGCCCCACTTAAACGTGGGAACTATAGGCCACGTTGATCATGGTAAGACGACATTGACTGCAGCAATTACTAAATGTATGGCTGATAAGTTTGGTGGGGAAGCGATTGCGTTTGATAAAATTGACAAAGCACCAGAAGAAAAGGCGCGTGGTATTACTATTTCGACTTCACACGTAGAGTATGAAAGTGAAAAACGTCACTATGCACACGTTGATTGTCCAGGTCACGCCGATTATGTCAAAAACATGATTACCGGTGCTGCACAAATGGACGGTGCTATTTTAGTGGTTAGTGCGGCAGACGGTCCTATGCCACAAACACGTGAACACATATTATTAGCGCGACAAGTCGGTGTGCCTAACATTGTTGTATTCATGAATAAATGTGACATGGTAGATGACGCCGAGTTATTAGACTTAGTGGAAATGGAAATCAGAGAATTACTTTCTAAATATGAATTTCCAGGCGATGATATTCCAATTATTCGTGGATCGGCTAAGAAAGCACTAGAAGGTGATTGTGAAGGCGGTGGCGTTATTGCGCTAGTTAAGGCGATGGATGATTATTTCCCAGAACCCGTTCGTGATACCGATAAGCCTTTCTTAATGCCTATCGAGGATGTGTTTACAATTTCAGGTCGTGGAACGGTAGTAACCGGTCGTGTAGAACGTGGAATTGTTAAAGTAGGTGATGCTGTGCAAGTGGTAGGTTTAAGAGCAGTACAAGATACCGCAGTGACCGGCGTGGAAATGTTCCGTAAGTTGCTGGATCAAGGTGAAGCGGGCGATAACATTGGTGCGTTAATCAGAGGATTAAAGCGTGAAGATGTAGAACGCGGTCAAGTATTAGCTAAACCAGGTACGGTAGAAGCTTGGGTAGAATTTGAAGCGGAAATTTATGTATTGACTAAGGAAGAAGGCGGTCGTCATACGGCATTCATGAATAACTATAAACCACAATTTTATTTCCGAACCACTGATGTAACCGGAACGATTAAACTTCCTGAAGGTTCTGAAATGGTTATGCCAGGCGATAACGTCAAAATTACAGTGACACTGATGAATGAGTATGGTGTTGCTATGGAAAAAGGTTTACGTTTCGCAATTCGTGAAGGTGGTAAAACCGTTGGGTCTGGTGTTGTTTCTAATCTTGTTAAAAAAGGTAAAAAGGCCTAATGGTCAGTAGGAAATAATTATGTCTTTAAAAGTCCCAGATTTGCGTATAGTGCTACTTGCGTTTGATCATCGATTAATCGATGCGACAACGAAAGAGATTGTGAATTCATTAAAACGAACCGGAGCTATTATCTCTCCGCTTCCTTTGCCGACGCACAAAAAAAAGTTGACGGTTAACACTTCACCACATGTCGATAAAGATGCTCGAGATCAGTATGAAATACGTACGCATAAACGCATTATAGATGTTTATGCGTCAACTGATAAAACAGTCGATGCGATTAGATATCTTGAGGCTTTACCTTCTAATGTTGACATCCAGGTGAAAACCATGAGTGATAAAAAAGATAAGAGTGAAAAGAAAGATAAGTAATTTCCTTAAAAATGCTAATTCAGTGAAGGTGTTTTGTTATGACAATGGGTTTAATAGGTCGAAAATGTGGTATGACACAGATATATGCTGAGAATGGTGCGGCAATACCTGTCACGCTCGTTGAAATACTACCTAATCGTGTGGTTCAAATTAAAACTAAAGAGCACGATGGTTATGAATCTGTTCAAGTAACCACAGATAAAAAATCTTCTTCACGGCTAAATAAAGCAGAAGCAGGTCATTTTGCTAAGGCCAATGTTGAGCCCGGAAAAGGTCTTTGGGAATTTCCATTAGGTGACGAAGATAGTGAATTTGTTAAAGACTTGTCATTAGGAAAAGAAATTACTGTTGACGAGTTATTTAAATTGGGCACGTGGGTAGACGTAACAGGAACTAATAAAGGTAAAGGGTTTGCAGGTGTTATTAAAAGGCATCATTTCGCTACGCAAGATGCAACCCATGGTAATTCGCTTTCGCATCGTGCACCAGGTTCTATAGGTCAGCGTCAATCGCCGGGCCGGGTATTTAAAGGGAAAAAAATGTGTGGACAGTTAGGGAATCACCGTTGCACTATTCAATCGTTAGAAGTAGTCAAGGTCGATCCTGAACGGCATTTGCTGCATATAAAAGGAGCGGTGCCAGGAGCGCCAGGCGGACACCTTATTATAAAACCCGCGGTAAGAAAAAAGAATAAACGAAACAAAGGTTGATCATCCCCTGGAAGAGATTAATTAGAAATATTGAAATATAAATTTTTGGAATGGCTTTATGCAAGTGGCTTTAGTAACAAAGAATGGCTCGAATCAAGAACTGCAGTTGTCAGAAACTGTCTTTGGTTGTCGTTTTAACGAGCCTTTAGTTCATCAAGTTGTCACTGCTTATTTAGCAGGAGGACGGCAAGGTACGCGCGCCCAAAAAAACCGTTCTGCAGTGAGCGGTGGTGGAAAGAAGCCTTGGAAGCAAAAAGGCATGGGTCGTGCAAGAGCAGGTACTATCCGTAGCCCACTGTGGCGTAGCGGTGGAGTTACTTTTGCAGCAAGTACGCAAGATTTTTCGCAAAAGGTAAATAAGAAAATGTATCGCGCAGCGATGCGATCCATTTGTTCAGAATTATTACGACAAGGACGATTTATAGTGTTGGAATCGTTTGACCTTGAGAAAGCCAAGACACGTGATTTCGTGGCTAAGCTCCAAGAACTGAATATTGATCAAAAAGTTCTTGTTGTTCTTGAAGAAGTTAATGAAAATATTTATTTAGCAGCAAGAAATTTACATAAAGTAGAGTTAACTGACGTGGAAGCTATCAATCCTGTTAACTTAATTAATTATGAAAAAATATTAATTACAGCGCCTGCTTTAAAACAAATTGAGGAACTTTTAGCATGATGAATATTGCCCTAACTCAGCAGTTGCGCCGGTTTAAGATTATTCAACGACCGCATTTATCAGAAAAATCTACGATGCTAGCCGATAAGCATCGACAGTTTGTTTTTAAAGTATTAAAGAATGCAAATAAGTCAGAAATCAAACAAGCCGTAGAATCTCTGTTTAATGTGAAAGTAAATGCCGTGCAACTTTTGAATGTAAAAGCTAAAGGTCGACGCTTTAAACAAGTTGAAGGTCAGTTAAAAGGTTGGAAAAAAGCTTATGTAAGCTTAAAAGATGGTTACGACATTGATTTTACCGGAACAAAATAGAGAGAAATAAGTTTTATGCCTAGTAAAAAAGCAAATCCTACCTCACCAGGCCGTCGCTTTGTCGTTGAGATCTCCAAAGTAGGTCTACATAAAGGTAAACCACATAGTAGTTTATTGGCTCCAAAACCTAAAAAGGGTGGACGCAATAATCAAGGAAGGATTACGACTCGTCATCAAGGTGGTGGTCATAAACAGCAATATCGATTGATTGACTTTAAGCGAGACAAAGAGGGAATAGCAGGCCGTGCTGAAAGAATAGAATACGATCCAAATCGTACCGCACACATTGCTTTAATATTGTACCCGGATGGTGAACGGCGTTATATTTTGGCTCCGAATGACCTTAAAGTGGGTATGCAAGTAACAGCAGGGCCAGAAGCCTTGATAAGGCCGGGTAACTCATTGCCTTTACGCAATATCCCTGTTGGGACGGTATTACATGCGATCGAACTGAAGCCTGGTAAAGGCGCTCAGTTGGCACGTAGTGCTGGCGCATATGTACAGCTCATTGCGCGTGAGGGAGATTATGCTACTATACGGCTGCGATCGGGAGAGCTGAGAAAAGTTCCTGTCGAATGTAAAGCAAGCATAGGTGTTGTCAGTAATAATGATCATAATCTGCGTTCTTTAGGGAAAGCAGGGGCATCTCGTTGGCGTGGAATTCGGCCTACTGTTAGAGGTGTGGCGATGAACCCAGTCGACCATCCGCATGGTGGTGGTGAAGGTAAAACTTCCGGTGGACGACATCCTGTCAGTCCTTGGGGTCTTCCAACCAAGGGATATAAAACTCGCCGAAATAAACGTAATGCCAAAATGATTGTGCAACGGCGTAAAAAGAAATAATTTAATTTGATGAGGTGATCTAGTGCCACGCTCAGTAAAAAAAGGTCCATATATACAGGGACATTTAACGAAAAAGGTACAGGCCGCACAAGCGGCTAGTGTTAAGAGGCCAATTAAAACATGGTCACGTAGCTCTATGATTTTGCCTGAAATGATAGGTTTGACGATAGCGATTCATAATGGTCGTGATTTTGTCCCTGTCTATATTACAGAAAATATGATAGGCCACAAATTAGGAGAGTTTTCTATTACGCGAACTTTTCGTAGCCATAGGGCAGCTGATAAGAAAGCCAAAGGCGCAGATGAAAAAAAATAGTTAATGAGGTATAGAAAGTGGAAGTTGCTGCACGTTTAAAATACGCACGGTTGTCACCGCAAAAGTGTCGATTAGTAGCGGATCAGGTACGCGGTCTGACCGTGGAGAAAGCACTGCAAGTTTTGACCATTAGTGTCAAAAAAAATGCTAAGGCTATAAAAAAAGTTTTGGAATCAGCTGTAGCTAATGCAGAACATAATGCTGGAGCGGATATCGATACACTGAAAGTATCGACTATTTTTGTAGACCAAGGCCCTACTTTAAAACGTATGCATGCCAGAGCTAAAGGTCGAAGTAATCGCATATTAAAACCAACTTGTCACATTACAGTGAAAGTGTCAGATGTTAATGGGGAGAAAAACTAATTATGGGCCATAAGGTAAATCCTGTTGGAATACGTTTAGGTATTACCCGAACATCGACAGCAAGATGGTATGCAAAAAAGTCGCGTGAGTATGCGGATAATCTTTACAGCGATTTATGTGCTCGTAAGCAGATAGAAAAAGCGCTATTACAAGCTGGAGTTTCATCCATACAAATAGAACGAGCGGCAAAAAAATCAAAGATAACTATCTCTGTTGCCAAACCCGGCATAGTGATAGGTAAAAAGGGTGAATACATTGATCGTTTAAGGGAACAATTAGAAAAAATAATGCTAGTGCCGGTTCGACTTTCCGTGGTGGAAGTAAAGAAGCCTGAATTGGACGCTAAATTAGTGGCAGAAAATATTGCGCAACAATTAGAGCGTCGTGTTATGTTTCGTCGAGCGATGAAACGTGCTGTACAAACTGCGTTACGCTTAGGCGCGCTTGGAATTAAAATTAATGTGTCCGGACGTTTAGGTGGAGCTGAAATTGCACGCAGTGAACGTTATCAAGAAGGAAGCGTTCCATTACATACTTTCCGGGCAGACATCGATTACAGTTTAGCGGAAGCACAGACAACCTATGGAAAATTAGGTGTCAAGGTTTGGATTTATAAGGGTGAAGTTTTTGATCGCTCAAAAATTTCAAGTTTAGAAACTACAGAAGCTAAGACACAATTTCTTGATGATAGAAATCAAAAGCATTATAGTCGCAGACGTCAACCCGCGCCTAAACATGCTGCGAATAAAGAAATTGTTGATGAAGCCACGCGTTAAAATAATAGTGAAGAATAGGTAATTTGGGAAAAGATTATGTTGCAACCCAAGCGAACAAAATATCGTAAGCAATTTAAAGGGCGTAATCGCGGTATTGCTACACGAGGTACAGAAGTTAGTTTTGGACAATATGGCTTGAAAGCAACTGCTGCAGGCTTTATAACTTCGAGACAAATTGAAGCAGCGCGTCGTGCTTTAACGCGACACATAAAACGCGGTGGAAAAGTTTGGATTAGAATATTTCCTGATAAACCGATTACTAAAAAACCTTTAGAAGTCCGTCAAGGAAAAGGTAAGGGTAGCGTTGAATATTGGGTAGCGGTCATACAGCCGGGACGCGTTTTATTTGAAATGGAAGGTATATCTGCTGAAATGGCTAAAGTAGCTTTAAAATTGGCAGCAGCAAAATTGCCTATGACGACTAACTTTGTAACGCGGACGGTGCTTTAATGAATAAAAAAGAAAAAACTGAATTACGAAAATTATCACTAGAAGCACTTAGGGAAGAAAGCTTTAAGTTAGGACAGGAGAAGTTTAAATTAGAAGCGCAACATGCGACACATCAACTAACTGCAACACATAGATTGAAAGCAGTTAGACGTTTGTTAGCAACATCATTAACTATTTTACACGAAAATATAGGCCACAAAGTATGAGCCAAGCAAGTAAAGTCAACCGTACCTTAAAGGGACGGGTTATTAGTAATAAGATGGATAAAACCATCAACGTTTGTATAGAACGTAAAGTGAAACATCCTAAGTATGGAAAATACTTAAAGCGTAGCAGTAAAATCTTTGCGCATGATGCTGAAAATCAGTGTCAAATAGGTGATACCGTTATTATTCAGGAAGGACGTCCAATTTCCAAACGTAAAGCCTGGACGCTCGTGCAAGTGGTAGTAAAATCGATAAATCAGCAACCCGTTCCAGAAGAAACGACGGGATAGGGGAAGTTTTTTATGATACAAATGCAATCGGTACTTGCTGTAGCAGACAATAGCGGCGCTCGTAGTGTGATGTGTATTAAGGTATTAGGCGGATCCAAACGACGCTACGCCGGAGTGGGAGATGTTATTAGAGTCAGCGTCAAGGAAGCTGTTCCGCGCGGTAAAGTTAAAAAAGGTGAAGTTTGGCATGCTGTCGTTGTGCGTACTAAAAAACGCGTACGTAGAGGGGATGGTAGCGTGATACGTTTTGATAGTAACGCCGTTATTTTATTGACTGCGCAATTACAACCATTAGGCACACGTGTATTTGGTCCTGTTCCTAGAGAATTACGTACCGAACGCTTTATGAAAATTATCTCATTGGCATCTGAAGTATTATAAAGGTAGACCAAAATATGCGTAAAATTAGAAAAGGTGATACCGTCATCGCCTTAACCGGAAAAGACAAGGGTAAACAAGGAAAAGTACTAAATATTAGCGTGACTAAGAATCGTGCGCGCGTAGAAGGCATTAACTTAATAAAAAAACATGTGAAACCCAACCCGCAAAAAAATGTTGCTGGGGGAATAGTCACACAAGAAGCTGCAATTAATTTGACGAATCTGGCTGTGTATAATCCAGTGACGAAAAAAGGCGATAAAGTGGGAATAAAAAAGCTGGAAGATGGAAAGATGGTGCGCATCTTTAAATCTAACGGTGAGCTGGTTGATATCTAATAATTAGGTGAGATTTGATGGCAAGGTTAAAAGAACATTATTTAAATACGGTTATGGCGCAACTTAAGCAAGAATTTGCTTATGGTAGTGTCATGGAAGTTCCACGTATTACTAAAATCACACTCAATATGGGTGTGGGTGAAGCCGCTGCGAATAAGAAAGTTATTGATGCCGCCGCGTCAGATATGACGTTAATTGCTGCACAAAAACCAATTATTACTAAAGCTAAGAAATCTAACGCGGGTTTTAAAATCCGTGAAGATTGGCCTATTGGCTGTAAAGTAACGCTGCGTAAAAATCGTATGTATGAGTTTTTAGATCGTTTAATCAGTGTAGCGATACCGCGGATTCGCGATTTTCGAGGATTTAGTCCCCGTTCATTTGATGGGCGCGGGAATTATAGTTTAGGAATCCGTGAGCAAATAGTTTTTCCTGAAATTAAGTACGATACTATTGATGCTTTGAGAGGTATGGATATCACGATTACTACCACTGCAAAAACTGATCGGGAAGGCCGGGCTTTATTAGCAGCATTTGAGTTTCCGTTTAAAGAGAATTAATATTTATGGCAAAGAAAAGTGTAATTATGCGCCAGAAAAAGCGCGAAGATATCGTTAAAAAATATGCGGTAAAACGTGCTGAGTTAAAAGAAATTATTTATAGCTTAAACGCATCTGATGAAGATAAATGGTTGGCGCAACAGAAAATTCAATTATTGCCACGTGATTCATCTTCCGTGCGATTACGCAATCGTTGTCGTTTAACAGGACGACCACGAGGTGTTTATCGACATTTTGGATTGTCTCGAAATATGCTGCGGCTTTATGCTATGAAAGGTGAGCTCCCAGGATTAGTAAAATCAAGCTGGTAAGGTAAAAAAATATGAGTATGCAAGATCCTATCGCAGATATGCTCTGCCGAATAAAAAATGCCCAAGCTATTGAAAAGCCTACGGTATCGATGCCTTCATCAAAAATAAAATTAGCTATTGCTAAATTATTAAAGGAAGAAGGTTATATTACCGATTTTCAATGTGAAGAAAAGGGTTTTAGATCCTCGCTGACAATATTTTTAAAATATTATTTGGATAAGCCCGTTATCGCTTCATTAAAACGTGTAAGTCGTCCCGGTTTGCGAATATATCGCTCCGCGACCGACTTACCTAAAGTGGTAGCAGGTTTAGGAGTTGCTATTATTTCTACTCCAAAAGGGTTAATGACAGATAGAGCGGCTCGAGCTTTAGGTCAAGGCGGCGAAGTTATTGCTATCGTTGAATAAACGTTAAGATAAAGGTTGGTATGTCAAGAGTTGCAAAAAATCCAATAAATTTCGGCGATGCGCAAGTCACGCTGGATGGAAAAACATTAGTTGTTAAAGGCAGCAAGGGTGTATTGAATTTAAAGTTGGCTGATCAAGTTAACATTGAAATTAGAGATAAATCTTTGCAGGTTAGCCCTATAGATGAGAGTACTATGGCAGATGCTTTAGCTGGGACTACACGTGCCAATATTGCAAATGCGATTGCAGGTGTTGTTGATGGCTTCAAAAAAGTGCTGCAATTAGTGGGAGTGGGTTATCGTGCTAATGTACAGGGTAAAAAAATTAACCTTACATTGGGATTTTCACATCCTAGAGATTATGAAATACCGGATGGCATTACTATAACGACGCCGACACCGACTGAAATTGTGATACAAGGGTTTAATAAGCAATTAGTTGGGCAGGTTGCGGCAGAAATACGTCAGTATCGTCCACCGGAATCTTATAAAGGTAAAGGTGTTCGTTATGCAAATGAACGCATTAAATTGAAAGAAACAAAGAAAAAATAGCAACGAGGTAGGCATGTTAGACAAGAAGTTAAAACGAAAACGCAGGGCAACCAAAACACGCGCTAAGATACGTCAACTGGGTGTTCCGCGTCTTTGTGTAGGACGTACTTCTAAGCATATTTATGCGCAAATTATTGTATCTTCTGATCGAGGAGACAAGATATTAGCGAGCGCTTCTACGCTAGATAAAGAAATCAAGACCTTAGGTACTACGACTGGAAATAATATTAAGTCAGCGACAGTGGTTGGTGATTTTATAGCAAAAAGAGCATTAGCCGCTGGAATCAATCAAGTGGCTTTTGATCGTTCAGGTTTTAAGTATCATGGTTGTATCAAGGCATTGGCAGAGGCAGCCCGGGAAGCCGGATTGCCCTTTTAATTAAAAGGTTATTCATCGATGAGTTTTGATCAATCAACAAAAAGTGATGGCTTGCAAGAAAAGCTAATTGCAGTTAATCGTCACGCTAAAGTCGTCAAAGGTGGACGTATTTTTAGTTTTGCTGCCGGAGTTGTAGTAGGCGATGGCAAAGGACGTATTGGTTTTAGCAAACGTCCGGCAAGAGAAGTGTCTGTTGCTATGCAAAAAGCGCTGGAAAAGGCGCGACGTGACATGCTTTATATCGAACTGAATAATCATACGCTATTCCATCCTTTGGTAGGGCGTCATGGGGCGACTAAAGTTATTATCCTTCCTGCCGTTGAAGGAACAGGTATTATTGCGGGTGGCCCTATGCGCGCAATTTTTGAAGTATTGGGCATTAAAAATGTCATAGCGAAGATTATTGGATCCTCAAATCGAATCAATGTCGTGCGAGCCACTTTAAAAGCGTTGTCGAGTATGTCTACACCTGAAATGATTGCGGACAAACGCGGAAAATCGATTAAAGAAATTTACGAATAATTAGGTAAGTAGATATGTCAGAAAAAAAATTGCGCTTGACTCTCATACGTAGTATCTCGGGTCGTTTACCTCATCATACTGCGACAGTCCTTTCATTGGGCTTAAAGCGATTAAATCAGATCGTTGAAGTGAAAGATAATTTGCCTATGCGAGGAATGATCGATCAAGTATCTTACTTACTCAAAGTAGAGGAAATTTAACCATGTATCTTAATACATTGAAGCCTGCTCCAGGCTCAAAGCCTACTGCAAAACGCGTAGGGAGAGGAATAGGTTCTGGTTTGGGAAAGACTTGTGGACGAGGCCATAAAGGCCAACGTGCACGTGCGGGCGGTTTTCATAAACTAGGCTTTGAAGGTGGACAAACCCCATTACAACGTCGTTTGCCCAAGTTCGGATTTACATCGCTTAAATCATTATCACTGCAAGTGCTACGTATTGATGCTTTAAATCAGATTAAGGCTGATATCGTTGACATACAAGTGCTAAAAGATTACCGATTGGTACCTGCTCTGACAAAAGAAGTTAAGTTCATCGCAACAGGTAAACTTGAAAAGTCAGTGACAGTAAAAGGCATAAAGTTAACTAAAGGAGCTGAGGCCTTAATTAAAGCAGCCGGTGGCAGTGTTGAGGCTTAAATAGATGGATAAAATTAGCCATCTAGCAGCTGCAGCTTCTGCAAAAGTACGCGCCCCGAATGGCGGGTTTAGTGAACTTAAAAGACGTTTACTATTTGTTTTGTTGGCATTAATAATTTATCGGATTGGCGCACACATACCCGTACCAGGCTTAGACCCACATCGTCTAGCTGATTTATTTAATCATCAGAGCAATAGCATTTTAGGTTTGTTTAATATGTTTTCGGGAGGAGCGCTTTCCCGGTTTACGGTTTTTGCTTTAGGTCTTTTACCTTATATTTCTGTTTCAATTATTGTGCAGCTCTTAACAGCCGTAACGCCTGCATTAGAGGAGCTCAAGAAAGAGGGTGAAGCGGGACGTCGTAAGCTTAATCAATATACTCGTTACGGAACTGCATTGTTGGCGTTGATACAAGCCGTGGGCATGGCAAAATGGTTGGTAGGCAATCAAGTTGTTTTAAACCCTGGTTTTTTCTTTTACTTTGTAGCAACAGTTACCTTGGTTACAGGTACAATGTTTTTGATGTGGTTAGGTGAGCAAATCACTGAGCATGGTATTGGTAACGGTATTTCTTTAATAATTTTCTCTGGAATTGTGTCAGGACTGCCAGTGGCTATGGCTAAATCCTTAGAGCAATTTAGACAGGGGCAGGTGCAATTTTTAACCTTACTCTGTATTTTGGCAGTTATTATATTGGTTACTGCTTTTGTCGTATTTATGGAGCGAGGACAACGTCGTATAACAGTTAATTACCCGCAACGCCAACAGGGTCGAAAAATTTATAGCGCGCAAACCAGTCATTTGCCTTTAAAGATTAATATGGCGGGGGTTATTCCACCCATATTTGCCTCCAGCATTATGTTGTTACCCGGAACCTTTGCAAATTGGTTTGCTAACGTGAAAGGCTTGGGTTGGTTGGGGAAGCTTAGTTTCTGGTTGGCGCCGGGACAACCTTTATATATTTTGTTATTTGCTGCCGCAATCATATTCTTTTCTTTTTTTTATACGGCGTTAGTTTTTAATCCTAGAGAAACCGCAGACAATTTAAAAAAGTCAGGGGCATTTATTCCTGGTATTAGACCTGGTGAGCAAAGTGCGAAATACATTGACACAACGATGACCAGGCTTACTTTAATAGGTTGTATATATCTGGTTTTGGTTGCCTTATTACCTGAGTTTATGATATTTACTTGGCATGTCCCTTTCTATTTTGGGGGCACTTCCCTATTAATCATTGTAGTGGTCATTATGGACTTTATGGTCCAAGTTCAATCTTTGTTGATGTCGCATCAATATGAATCGCTACTTAAAAAGGCCAATTTGAAGGGTTTGTCTGGTGGGCCAGGCAGTGCCTATTAGTATTGGCACAGAAAATATGAGCATCATCTTTAGAGGTTATTATGAAAGTTAGAGCGTCGATTAAAAAAATTTGCCGAAACTGTAAGGTTATTAAACGTAAGGGAAAATTGAGAGTTATATGTTCAGCTGAAGCTCGTCACAAGCAGCGTCAGGGCTAGTATTTTGGCTTGTTGAGCATTTTTCGTCATTGCGAGCGCGTAGCGCGTGGCAATCCCTAGATGGCCACGGTCTCACTGGCGTTTCGGCCTCGCAATGACGGGATCATTAATTTTTTACGGTGAGTGTTATTGATTTTTAGTCAGGAGTGAGATACCCTACTGCGCCTTCTGAAATATCTTAAATTTAAGGGTTTGGAGTGAAAAATGGCTAGAATAGCCGGTGTCAATATACCAATAAATAAACATGTCGTTATAGGCTTAACCGCTATCTATGGGGTTGGACGATCCCGCGCAAGGGAAATATGCCAAGACTTGGCTATATCGCCTGAGACTAAAGTTAAGGATCTTGTAGATGCCCAGTTAGATGCTATACGGCAAAAGCTTCTCACTTATAAAGTAGAAGGTGATTTACGGCGTGAGGTTTCCATCAGTATCAAGCGCTTGATGGATCTAGGCTGTTATAGAGGCATCCGCCATCGGCGTGGTTTACCCGTCCGTGGTCAACGTACTCGCACTAACGCACGTACGCGTAAGGGTCCTCGAAAAATGATTCGTAAGGATTAATGGCCATGTCACTCATAAAATGTATAAGCGTAGGTATTCACTAATATGTCAGATTACAATTCACATGCTTCTCAGCCGCCCTTAACTATGGCCGATAAGGCTTTAGCAGGAGCGCACCGTAAGCGTAAAGAGGTTATACCGGATGCCATCGTTCATCTGAGTACTTCGTTTAACAATACGATTATTTGTATACGCAAGGGCGGTGATACCTTAGGTATATCTTCTGCCGGAGCTTGTGACTTTAAGGGTACAAAAAAGGGTACTGCCTTTGCTGCTCGGGTTGCCTTCGAAAAGGCGATAGAAAAAGCCTACGATAAATATAGAGCTAAATATAAACATAACATGGGACGTGTGGAAGTTAGAATTAAAGGACCCGGTCAAGGGTCGGAACAAGCCATTATGGCATTGAAGAACAAAGATATAGAGGTTACGCAGATACTTAATGTTACAGGTATACCTTTCAATGGTTGTCGACCCCCTAAACGGCGTCGAGTTTAGATGAACACACTCAGAGCATATATTAATAATTTGGAGTAAATAATTTAATGGCTAGATACCGAGGTCCTACTTGTAAATTAGCACGCAGACTTGGGACTGATTTACAGTTAAAAAGTGGTATACGTGCACTCGATAGCAAATGTAAGTTAACTACACCTCCGGGTATGCATGGCGCAAAACGCGGTAGGTTATCTGAATTTGGTGTATTGTTTCGCCAAAAGCAATTAATTCGACGTACTTATGGTGTATTGGAAAGGCAATTCCGGCTATATTATGCTAAAGCTGCCAAGCGTAAAGGGATTACCGGCGAAAATCTGCTTAAATTGTTAGAATGCCGTTTAGATAACGTTGTGTATCGTATGGGATTTGCATCGACACGGGCCGAGTCTAGACAGTTAGTTACGCATCGCTCCGTAAAAGTGAATGGTAGCATCGTTAATATCCCTTCTTATCAAGTTAAGGCAGGCGATGTTATTGAGATTAAAGAAAAAAGTAAGGCTCAAACTCGTATTCAAGCTGCATTAGAACTTGCTAAGCAAAAAGTCCAGCCTGGTTGGATAGATGTGGATTCCACTAAATTACAAGGAATCGTTAAGTTAATTCCTGAGCGTAGCGAATTGCCTTTAGAATTTAATGAGAATCTAGTCGTTGAGTATTACTCTAAGTAAGAAGGTAGCCCATGTCGACGAATGTTAAGAAGTTTTTAACCCCACAAACCATCGAAGTTCAAAGTATTGCGCCAAATAGAGCGTTAATTACTCTGCAGCCTTTTGAAGCTGGTTTCGGTCATACCTTAGGAAATGCCCTACGTCGTATATTGCTATCGTCTATGCCAGGCTGTGCGGTTGTGGAAGCAAAAATCGAAGGTGTACTTCACGAATATAGTAGTTTGGAAGGTGTCCAAGAAGATATTATTGATATTTTGCTTAACTTAAAAGGCGTTGCCTTCCTGATGCATGGTAAAGAAGAAGTCACACTTGAGCTAACCAAGAATACAGTCGGACCTGTGTGCGCGGGAGATATTACCTTACCGCATGATGTTGAAGTTAAGAATCCTAATTTTGTCATCGCACATTTAACCAAACCGAAAGAATTTAAAATGACGCTTAAAGTAGTAAGAGGGCGTGGTTACCAACCCGCATCGCTACGTAAGGCAGACGAGCAATTTGTGAGTGAAGTCGGCTCATTACAATTGGATGCACGCTTTAATCCTATATTACGTGCGACCTATGCAGTTGAAAATGCACGTGTTGAGCAGCGTACAGATTTAGATAAATTAGTTATCGATTTAGAAACTAACGGTACCATCGAGCCTGAAGAAGCATTACGTCGTGCAGCGACGATTATACAGGAACAATTACATACTTTTGTTGAATTACAACATGAAACAGAAGCTGAAGTGGTTGAAGATCTGGTTGATATTAACCCTATGTTATTACTTCCTGTTGATGAATTGGAACTAACGGTACGTGCGGCTAATTGTTTAAAGGCTGAACATATTTATCGTATTGCAGACTTAGTCACTAAAACCGAATCAGAACTTTTATCAACCCCGAATTTAGGTAAAGTGTCTTTATGGGAAATTAAAACTGCTTTACAAAAACGTGGATTATCCTTAGGTATGGATGTTCCCATACAACAACTTACCTCTCTAAAAAAATCTTTAGAGGGCGCAGAAGAAGCAGAAAAATTAGAAAAAACTGAAGATATTAACAAAGATTAATTTAAAGGGCTAAGTGTTATGCGTCATCTTAATTCAGGCCGTCGATTAGGCCGTACATCTAGTCACAGAACAGCGATGTTCCGAAATATGGTTACGTCTTTGTTAACCAAAGAAATCATATGTACTACCTTAGCTAAAGCTAAAGAACTGCGTCGAGTTGCCGAACCACTTATTACTTTAGCTAAGAGTGATGGTGTTGCTCAACGGCGCTTAGCTTTTGATCGTTTACGTAATAAAGAAGCGGTAGCTACGCTTTTCAATACCGTAGGTCCTCGTTTTAAAACAAGACCGGGTGGTTATTTGCGTATTTTGAAATGCGGATATCGTGCAGGTGATTGTGCGCCAATGGCGATGGTAGAACTCGTCGAACGTACTGAGAGTGGAAACTAATTTAAAAAGTCACCGTCATGGCGAGCGAATGTAATGAGCGTGGCCATCCAGTTCATTTATATTTCTTTCTAGATTGCCGCGCGCTACGCGCTCGCAATGACGAGTAGGCATTTTCTATGTTTGTGTTATTTCTTCCGCCTTGAGCAACGCTGCCTCTATTTCTAGATTCAATTGCTCTAATAGCTCGTTAGAATAGTTTCGTTCTGCTATAGCCTTTTCTAGTGTAATGATGCTGACTTTAAGCCGTAACCATCCACAATAGGCACAAGAACCTAGTAACTTATGCAATCCATCTTCAAGTTTTTGCTGCTGCTTGTTTCGAAACGCTAGATTGATTTCTGCTTGTAACGCTGGGGTTTCTTTTATAAATAACTCGAGTAACTCCTTTAAAATTTTGTTTGAATTTATTGTGAATGTTTTATCTATGTTTTTATCGATAATCGGCAGGTCGGATGGTTTTTTTTCCATATTCATTATCCTCTGGAATGCCATATAATTTTTTAGTTTACTCAATTGGCTTAATCTAGGCGAACTATACTTGTATCTTACTATATGTTGATTGTTTCTCTATAAGGCCTATGTTTAAATGTGGAATATTTTACTCAACTTTTAAAACTTTGTGGCTAAATTATCTTATTGTATTTCTGATGAAGAGCTTAAAGCTGCATTATTAGAATTTAGACATTTGCAAGACATCTTACGCTGGGGATTTACCCAGTTTAATAAAGCAAATCTCTATTATGGTCACGGTACCGATAATGCATGGGATGAAATACTTTATTTAGTGTTATCCACATTAAAACTGGGGTCTCATTTAAATCCATGCTTTTTAGCGGCAAGTTTAAGCTTAACTGAGCGGCGTTTACTGATAGAAAATATTCGCCAGCGTGTGGAAGATCGTATCCCTACCGCTTATTTGGTCAATGAGGCAAACTTTGCGGATTTATCATTTTATGTTGACGCACGTGTGTTGATACCACGCTCACCGATTGCTGAATTAATTCAGCGTGATTTTGGTCCTTGGATTAAAGATACTAAAAGAATCAATACGATACTTGATATTGGAACCGGTTGCGGTTGTATCGCGATTGCTTGTGCGTATGCTTTACCTGAGGCACGTATTGATGCCGTCGATAATTCGAAAGATGCATTAGCGGTGGCAGCCATTAACGTGGCCGCACATAAACTGCAAGGCCAAATTAATTTACTACACTCCGATCTTTTTCAAAACCTAAATAGCCGACTTTACGATATTATTATTAGTAACCCGCCTTATGTTGATGCTGAAGACTTTGCGAGTTTGCCGCTGGAATATCAACATGAACCTGCCGCGGCTTTAGCCGCGGGGAAGGATGGTTTAGATTTTGTCATTCAAATTCTTAAACAGGCTAAAAAATATTTGAAAGAAAAAGGTATTTTGATTATGGAGGTGGGTAATAGTAAAAAAGCTTTAATTAAGCGTTATCCACAAATTCCTTTTTTTTGGCTTGAATTTGAACATGGTGAAGCGGAAATATTTTTATTAACCCAAGAGCAGTTAACTCGTTATGAGCAAGAAATTTAATTTAGCCATCGTTGGCGCTACAGGTTTTGTCGGTCAAACTGTGTTAAGTATTTTACAGCAGCACAAATTTCCGATTAAAAATCTATATCTATTGGCTAGTGAACGTTCTTCTGGCGAGACCATGGAATTTAACAAACAACCATTAATCGTATCAGATTTAGTGGAATTTGATTTTAAACAAGCTGATATCGCGATATTTACCGCTGGTTCAACTGCTTCTGCTCAGTATGTTCCTAAGGCTACCCAAAGTGGTTGTCTGGTTATTGATAATACCCCTGAATTTCGTTACGACAAAGATGTGCCCTTAGTTATTCCAGAAGTGAATCCCGAAGCATTAGCAGGTTATAAAAAACGTCGTATTATTGCTAATCCAAATTGTTCCACGATACAAATGTTAGTAGCCTTGAAGCCTATCTATGACGCCGTGGGTATATCGCGTATAAATGTTGTTACTTTTCAATCTGTTTCTGGAGCAGGAAAAGCTGCATTTCATGAATTGATTCAGCAAGCAGGCCAATTACTGAATGGTTTCCCTATTAAGCAGCCGAAAGCTTTTACTCAGCAGATTGCTTTTAATGTCATTCCGCATATTGATGAGTTTGAAAAAAATGGATATACACGTGAAGAAATGAAAATGGTTTGGGAAACACAAAAGATTTTTGCCGATCCAGAAATTCAAGTCAACCCTACCGCGGTAAGAGTACCTGTGTTTCATGGACACTCTGAAGCAGTATATATAGAAACTAAGAAAAAAATCAGTGCCAACCAGGCCAAACAGTTATTAAAAAAAGCTCCTGGTGTGTTAGTTATCGATAAGCTTGCCAATAATGGATATCCAACACCCGTTTCCCATGCTAATAGCGATAAAGTGTTAGTAGGCCGACTTCGCGACGATATTTCCCATCCCTTGGGCTTGGACATGTGGATAGTAGCGGATAATATCCGTAAGGGCGCCGCCTTGAATGCTGTACAAATTGCTGAATTGATGATTGAGCACTATTTATAGATCATTTTGGGAGTTTTCTTAAACGATCTATCTTACGCATCCCTCTTTAGCGTTAGGCTGGTTTAGGTTAAAATGGAAGCAAATGTTTTTATATGTGAATCTATGGTTGAAATTCAAAGCGAAAAAAAACTAGACGATGAAAAAAATAAGCCATTGCTGAGCTTAAATGTCGAACAAGAAGATGAAGAAGGGGGTGACGCGGGTGGAATTACACTCAGCGTTGAACAGTTAAGTGCGTATTTACAGGCTGCCTTTAACAAGGAGCGACGACAACGCATCGATGGACAGAGAAAATTTGGCGTTTGTCCTTTATCTGAGGACCCTAACAATTTACTGGGTAAGAAAAATTCATCTTCTTGCGGTTTTGGCGAGTCGCCGCAGTCTCACCCTTTGTTATCACGAACCCAGCAATTTAGCGGGATAGACGACAAATTAACTCCAAATCCTGTAGAGAGTTCAGAAGCGAGTAAAAAGTTTCCCGAAAAACGTTTAGAAAACCAATTACGTTTACAAAAAAATCTTGGTTTAGGTGCAAGCAAAAGTGTAACGCTTGCTAGATAATGCTAAAGCCTACTTTCGCTCAAGAAATTTTGTTTGGTACACTTAATGGCGTGGAGCAGTATATACAAGCCGGTGCGGATATAGAAGAAACCGATGAGTATGGGTTTTCACCGTTAATAGAAGCAACGATTGCCAATAAAATAGATGTTGTTGCTCTATTATTAGAATATGGAGCCGATATCAACAATGCCGATACTACTGGTCGCACCGCATTACATTGGGCAGTCGATAACCACAATATAGCTTTATGTGAATTATTACTGGCAAATAAAGCCGATGCAAATGCTTATACCACCGCGGGGCAAGCCGTTTTAGTTTACCCGTTATTGAGACAGCAAGTCGAATTAAAAAAACTACTCTATCGATATGGTGCTAAATTAAGTTTTGCCCAAGACTTTATTCAAGCCAAGTTACTCGGACATCGTTATGAGTTGATGGGTCAGGTAGATATTGTTAATGGCGCAAAAAATTTTATAGAAATAAACTATGAAGGGTTTTTTTTAGAGTTTACCATCGATGTGATACTCAATTCCTTGCGCCGTTATCAGAATAATTTTTCTTCACGCCATTTACGGCCTTACTTTGACAATTTAGCAAAATTGATTGCAGCATTTTCTAACGCTCAGGCCTTACTGAAATATCAACGTTATACGATTAATATTCAGGATTATACGCATAGTATTGATGCCCTGTTAGATCAAGAATTACTTTTATTACCCGTTGCTTATGAAGGCCATGCCATTGCATTGATTAAATATAAAAATTTGCTCGTCCGCTGCGATCGAGGTGAAAATAGTCATCGTGAAGGCAGCATTGTTATCTATGAATGTCAACGTCCTTATGTTTGGAATAATGAGTTTTGTAAACAGTTAATTTACACACGTCAATCGCGCGAGTTTTTGACGCAGGGAATACACCGCGACTTAGGCTTAGTCGCCATTGCGAATCTCCCCATCCAGGGACAAATTATTGGTAATTGCTCCTGGGCAAATATAGAAGCCAGTATTGCCGGAATACTATTTTTATTATCAGCGGTTAATACTAAAGGTCAATTAGCTTCCCGTTTTGAAAAACACCAACAGCAAGCATTAGGTTTTTTTCAGGATTGGCAAATCTGGGATAAGGATCGCGCTTTAGAGGAATGTATACAAGGATTTTATTATAGTAATAAAGCTAGAGGAGCCACTAAAGCGACTATTTTAGCCGCCATTTTATTCCAAAAGTCGACGCAACATCTTAATGATCTAAAACATGCCGAAGCAATGTTAAAAATTTTAACTTTAGCTGATTATAATTATTTGCTAAAAAGTTACTTGAATGTATATTGGCAATCAAATAAAACGCCACAAGGAAAAAACTTAATTGGCTTGTTGGATGCTTGTGGTATAAGTCGAGAACTTTTATAACAAGTTTGAATTAAAGGAATAATAAGGATGAATAAGGATAAGATAATCTCGCAGCGTAGTAGTTTTTTTCATGTAAATACTAAACGAAGACGGATAGAAGAGTGGATTAAGGGTGTCAATCAACTTAATAAAAAATCAATTTATAACTTAACCTGGAATGCTTTTTATAAAGAATTACACAAGCTTGGCATTAAAGAACTCTTAAAGCAATATGGATATGCTTATAAGAAAAATTTACAGCTTGACATTGCAAAATCAAATCTTTGGCAAAGACGATTAAGTTTGGGTGATTTTGAAAAGAGTACAGAACTAGCCTTGTATGAACGCTTAGGAAGTAGTTTTTTTGATAAAGTCACTCGCCAGACAGATTTTAATCCGAAAAATCAGCCATTATCGACCATTCATTACTATTTATATCATCACAGTTTCCATTTTGCGGCATTAAGCCTTGGTTTTGCGAATAAACAATGTTTTCTTAATTTTTTTGCCCAGACCCAATATGTGCCTGAGTGTGTAGAGAATAGGTCCAAAAATCTAAGGGTTAGTATCGAAAGTCTACAAACAGTAACACCACGTCTATTGCGGAAAGAATTAGCGGACCTTTACGATCAGCCTTTAGTTAAGAATAAAAATTTCATAAAATATGATTTTACGCTAGACGAACTTAAATCAGCACTAGAAAATGAATCTAACGTGCTAGTCGTAGCCAGCTTAGGCGGGGGTAATGCCTATTATGTCAATAAGAAGCTGCAAACATTGAGGCCTTTAGTTAACGTTAGTTTGGGGATTTTAAAGCAGCAATCTTCGGAAACTCTGAAGCTGGGCACGCCGCCATTCATTTGGAATACAAAATTATATCAACTTTTCTCGAACCAACTCGCCTTGGATCAATGGCCTACTACTTTATACAGACCTCAGCCCACATATTGGTTTTGCATGAGTTATCGTGGACGATTTTTCACCTCACACCCGACACAAACCCATGCAGATACTTCATTGAATCTTCACCATCCTTATCCTCCCTTTGCCTCTTTTTATGCGACTGAGTTAGTAGCGTGTGAGCAGTGTCAGCATGCAACATTTACCACTTAGCTAACCCTCAATTAGAATGTTTTATCCCATTGTAATTACAACACTGAATGGAGTATACTCTGTGCCGCTATCGCGGGGTGGAGCAGTCTGGTAGCTCGTCGGGCTCATAACCCGAAGGCCGTAGGTTCAAATCCTACCCCCGCTACCAATTTATTGTGTGAGAGGCCCCATTTAAGGGGCTTTTTATTTTGGCTAGGCTAGCGCTAAATATTAACTAGCTGAGATGGGTAATTTTATAATTCAAAACCCTTTGTAGACGATGAAAAATAATTCAGCGATAGAAGCAAAGATATTACCGACGGTTGAAGCCTTAGGTTATGAGCTATGGGCTTGCCTCTATCTGACACAAGGTCAACAAAGTGTATTGCGAATCTATATCGATAGTGAAAAAGGTATTACGCTCGCTGACTGCGAACGGGTAAGCCGCCAGATTAGTGCATTATTGGATGTAGAAGACCCTTTATTGGGTCGTTATAACTTAGAAGTTTCTTCTCCGGGCTTGGACAGACCCCTTATTAAAGAGAAGCATTTTCAGCGTTATGTTGGTCATAGTGTGCGTGTTTCTACGCACACGCCGATTGATAACCAACGCAAATTTAAAGGTCTTTTACAATCAGTAGGAGTAGCTGGGATAGTGCTGAACCAGGATGGGAAAGAATTAGTATTAACGTGGGACAATATTTTGCGTGCGAATGTATTGCCTGAAATGAATAAATAACCGGAGGCAGGCTATGAAAAAAGAAATTTTATTAGTGGCAGAGACGGTATCTAACGAAAAAGATGTTGATAAAGAGTTAATTTTTAAAGCGATAGAAGCCGCTTTAGCGATGGCTACCAAGAAAAAAGCGGGTGAAGATATAGATGTCCGAGTGGCTATCGATCGCCGCACCGGTGACTATGATACTTTTCGCTACTGGACAGTCGTTGCTGATGAAACGGCGGCGAGTCACCTTGAAGATGCTCATATCCCCTTTGAACCCTTAAAACAAATACTATTAAGCGAAGCTAAAAAGCGTGATCCAAATAGCCAAATCGGGGATGTGGTAGAAGAGCATATGCCTTCGGTGGAGTTTGGTCGTATTGCAGCGCAAACGGCAAAGCAAGTCATTATCCAGAAGGTCAGAGAAGCCGAACGCGCTAAGATAGCCGAGGCTTATACCAGTCGTATTGGTGAATTGTTGTCAGGCATAGTCAAGCGTATTACACGAGAAGGTTTGATCGTGGATTTAGGTGCCAGTGTAGAAGCGTTTGTTCCACGCGAAGAAATGATACCACGCGAAGAAGTACGATCCGAAGATCGTTTGCGTGGCTATTTATATGCCGTGAATCCACAAGTGCGTGGCCCTCAGTTATTAATGAGTCGCACGCGCCCAGAAATGTTAATTGAACTCTTTAAGATAGAAGTGCCAGAGATTGGTGAAGAGTTGATTGAAATTAAAAGCGCAGCGCGTGATCCTGGTTCACGTGCAAAAATTGCAGTTAAAACCAATGATGGTCGCATTGATCCGATAGGCGCTTGTGTTGGCATGCGTGGTGCGCGAGTACAAGCCGTTTCCAGTGAATTAGCCGGCGAGCGGATTGATATTGTGTTATGGGATGATAACCCAGTTCAATTAGTTATAAATGCGATGGCACCTGCTGAAGTTGCTTCTATCGTAGTGGATGAAGATACCAAGATAATGGACGTGGCTGTACAAGAGGAACAATTATCGCAAGCTATCGGTCGCAATGGTCAAAATGTACGTTTAGCCAGTGAACTAACAGGATGGATAATTAATGTTATCACTATAGAAGAAGCAGCCAAAAAAGTGGTTAAAGAATCGGAAGGTTTACAAAATCTTTTTATGGAACAACTTGCCATAGATGAAGAGATAGCACAGATGTTAGCGCGAGAAGGGTTTACTAGTTTAGAAGAAATTGCTTATGTATCAGAGCAAGAGCTATTAGATATTGAAGATTTTGATCCAGAATTAGTAGAAACGTTACAAAGTCGCGCCAAAGAAGTGTTAGCAACACAAATCGCGGCTAAGCAAAAATCGACGATATCTGAACATGATAAATTTTTGGAGCCGCATCAAGATTTACTTTCTTTAGAGGGTATTACCGAAGAGATAGCAACCATATTAGCTAAAAAAGGTGTTTCCTCTCGCGAAGCATTAGCTGAATTGGCAGTCGATGATTTGTTAGATATTATCGAATTAGATCGTGAAACAGCCGGTAGGCTAATTATGGCTGCGCGTGCGCCTTGGTTTGCTGAAGAGAAAAAATAGGAGTGAAAAATAGAGTTATTTTTACTTAAACAACTCCAGTAAAAATGAAGCAGCAATAATGTATTCAGAAAAATGTAAGTTTTCGAAGCTGTCAAATATTGGCAGGAGAAGCATAGTATGACAGAAAGTATTAAAGATAAAACTGCAAATAAAGTTTCCACAGAGCTTGGAAAAGAAACCTCTGTGGATAGTAACCCCAAAAAAGTAATTACTTTGACGCGTACTCGTAAAAGCACGAGTTTACTTAAAGTGAAAGATACTTCAGGTAAAGCCAAGACTATTAAAGTGCAAGTTCGTAAAAAACGAACATATGTGAAAAGTAATGAAGGCTTGATAGATGAAGAGACTAATCGCGCTAACGAAGCAAAAGAAATCAAAGAAGCAGAAGCATTAGCGCATCAAGCAGAAAAAGCTGCTGCAGAAAAATTGATCACACCCGAAACGCAAGCTGAAGCCACTTCTGAAAGTAATAGCCCAACGAATGAAGAGTCCGTGGTGTCTAATGAAACGGTGGAAAAAGAGCAAGTGTCCGTACCTGAGAAAAAATTCATTGCGCCTACAACCAATCTAGAAAAAAAATCTAAGCCCAACGAAAAAGTGATTATTGCTTTACCCACGAATGCAGAAAGATTGGAACGTGAGAAAAAGCATAAAAATCGCAATTTAAAAGAAAAAGAACTGGCGAAATATCGGCATAAGGCGATTTATCAACTTGAAGATGAATCCGACGAACAATTCCGTCATCGTAAAAAAACCGGTAAACATAGGCGGCCGGATCAGTTTTTACAACAACAATTTGAGAGGCCAACCGTAGCTGCGGTACATGAAGTTGGAATTCCCGAAACGATTACGGTGGGTGATTTAGCGCAAAGGATGTCGATTAAGGCGGCGGAAGTTATTAAATCGTTAATGAAGTTGGGTGTGATTGCAACTATTAATCAAGCTATCGATCAAGATACCGCCATACTCGTCGTAGAAGAAATGGGTCATATTGCTAAGCCTGTAAGCTCCAATGCATTAGAAGAAGGTTTGGTGAATACCACGCAGCAACAAATGGGTGAATTGCTGGCACGTCCACCGGTAGTTACCATTATGGGTCACGTTGATCATGGAAAAACTTCTCTTTTAGATTATATCCGACGTACCAAGGTAACTCAGGGAGAAGCCGGTGGTATTACGCAACATATCGGTGCTTATCACGTAGAAATACCCAAAGGAGTCATTACGTTTTTAGATACTCCTGGTCATTCGGCGTTTACAGCTATGCGGGCCCGAGGTACACGCGTAACAGATATCGTTGTGTTGGTTGTCGCGGCCGACGATGGTGTGATGCCGCAAACCATAGAAGCGATTCAACATGCTAAAGCGGCAAATGTTCCTATTGTTGTTGCTGTGAATAAAATTGATAAACCTGAAGCCGATCTCGATAGAATAAAGAATGAATTAGCCAAACAAGGTCTCAATCCTGAAGAATGGGGTGGTGATACGATGCTTATCCCTGTCTCTGCAAAAACTGGCCAGGGAATTGATGATTTATTAGATTCACTATTGGTGCAAGCAGAAGTATTAGAACTGAAAGCACCCCAAGAAGGACCAGGACAAGGGATAGTTATAGAATCGCGTTTAGATAGAGGAAAAGGTCCCGTTGTGACTATATTAGTACAACGAGGGAAGCTACATAAAGGCGATCTACTATTAGCGGGTACCGCTTATGGCCGAGTCAGAGCATTACTCGATGAACAAGGTAAATTAGTTGAAGCAGCTGGACCTTCTATGCCCGTTGAAGTATTAGGTCTGTCGAGTGCTCCTGTAGCTGGTGATGAAGCAGTGGTTGTTGCTGATGAACGTAAAGCTAGAGAGATTGCTTTATTCCGTGAAGGAAAATTACGTGAAGCTAAATTAGCGCAACAACGCATGATTAAAACCGATGATATTTTCGGTCAGTTGGATGAAAACCAAGTTAAGACTTTAAATATTATTTTAAAAGCTGATATGCAAGGATCAGCTGAAGCGTTGCAAGAAGCTTTGAATAAACTTTCTACTTCTGAAGTTAAAATAAAACTTGTCTATGTAGGCGTAGGTGCCATTACAGAATCTGATGCTAATCTTGCTTTAGCTTCAAAGGCATTAATTTTAGGATTTAATGTTAGAGCGGACGCCACCGCCAAAAGAACGGTAGAAAAAGAAGGCTTAATAATGAATTATTATAGCGTTATTTATGACCTGATCGACCAAGTTAAAAACATCATGAATGGATTGTTGGCGCCAGAAATAAAAGAAAATATTTTAGGTTTAGCCGAGGTTCGTGAAGTGTTTCGTTCTGCTAAGCTCGGTGTTATCGCCGGTTGTATGGTGACTGAAGGATTGGTGCGACGTAATGCGCCTATCCGATTGTTACGTGATAATGTTGTGATTCATGAAGGCGAATTACATTCATTACGTCGTTTTAAAGATGATGCTGCAGAAGTTCGTCATGGTATGGAATGTGGTATCGGTATTAAAAACTTTACCGATGTACGAGTGGGCGATATGATCGAAGTGTATGAACGTATTTCTATATCTAGAACTATCTAATGCCAAAAGAATTTAGTCGCGTCGCGCGTATTGCCGATCTGATACAGAAAGAATTAAGTAATAATATTCTGAACAAAGAAATCGCGGATAGTCGGTTGAAATTTATTACGATCACATCAGTTAAGGTTTCACGTGATCTTTCTTATGCAGATATATGGTTTACACAGTTAGATGTAGAAAATTCAACGGATAAACAACACAGTAAGGAATTAGCGGTTAAGTTGTTAAGAAAAGCAGCGGCTCGTTTACGTTATGCTTTAGCACAACGTTTACAATTGCATAAAGTGCCGAGCCTGCGTTTTTTTTATGATGATTTCATGGAAGAAAGTGATCGCATTCATAATTTAATTGACAGTGTTATCGAGAAAGATAAGGCTAAACGTTCCGAATAAATCATTCGCGAAAATTCAAGTGCGAAGAGTAAATAGTTATTTTTATAAAAGAATAAGTTATGCACCCCCCAAGATCCAAAAAACGTTCCATCAATGGTATTTTGTTGCTGGATAAACCGAAAGGGATGACCTCAAATCAAGCATTACAAACAGCAAAACAATTATTCTCGGCAAGTAAAGCGGGGCATACAGGGAGCTTAGATCCATTAGCAACAGGGTTGTTGCCATTATGTTTTGGAGAAGCGACAAAATTTTCTCAGTTTTTACTCAATGCCGATAAAATTTACTGCGTGAGTGCCCGCTTAGGGGTTAAAACCAACACCGGTGATGCTGAGGGAGAAGTGATAGAAACCCGCCCCGTAACTAATTACTCGACAGATCAACTAGAAAGTGTGCTATCTGCTTTTCGTGGGCCGATCTCGCAAATTCCTCCTATGTTTTCGGCACTAAAACATAAAGGTCGACCTTTATATAAATTGGCCAGGCAAGGGTTAGTGGTAGAACGTAATCCGCGCACCGTGACTATACATAGCTTAAGGCTACTCGACAGTAGGGATGTAAATGTAGTTAATCTGGAAATTAGGTGTAGTAAGGGGACCTATATACGTACCTTAATAGAAGATATCGGTGAAGCTCTAGGTTGTGGTGCTTATGTGCATAATTTACGTCGCCTAGGAGTCGCTAATTACCTTGCTGAACAAATGGTAAGCTTGGAAGAATTACAAAGCTTAAGCCTGGCCGAATGCGATCAAAAATTATTGAGTTTGGATAGTTTGCTAAACGAATGGCCGGTTTTGAAAATTTCACAAGCTGCGGCTTATTATCTTTTTCGAGGACAAGCGGTATTACTCCCTAATCTTCCCAAACAAGGATTTGTGCGTTTACTTTTACAAGAAAGTGGACAATTTATTGGTGTGGGAGAAATCTTAGACGATGGACGTATTACTCCCAGGCGTTTAGTGGATTTAAATAAGTTAAGTCTTTAACTGACAACTATTTACGCTGCCCGCATAAGTTGACCATATTTTGTCCAATTAATAGGAATATTATGGTATTTAGCGAGGTCTTTGCTAGGCTTAAAGGGAGAAACATTATATGTTTTAATTAGGAGCTCATATGAACAAAGGTAAATTTCCTCACGATAAGAAACACCAAAAACCACAATGGCCAGGTCATGCAGGTCATGGCCCACAAAAACCTCCGCACAATCCTGGACATAACCCTGGCGGACACGGCCCACAAATTAATCCAAACAAACCACAATGGCCAGATAATAAAGACAAACGCTAAAACCCGTTAATGCTTTTGGATAAGCTTGCTAAGTTTTTTAGCAGTTGATTGGGGCAGGAGCGCAGCTGAGATGGATGGTCTTACGATCATCCATCTTTTTTTTATACTCTTCGCACTTGTAGTATGAAAATTAAAATAATTTACTCGTCATTGCGAGCACCTACGGTGCTCGCAATGACGGTGATTTACGCTTTTACGCGAGAAAGATATTCACCGGTACGCGTATCGACTTTAATTGATTCCCCAATTTGAATAAATAGCGGGACTCTAACAATAGCACCTGTTTCTAAAGTCGCTGGTTTTCCACCTCCGCCGGATGTATCGCCGCGCACACCAGGATCGGTTTCTATTATTTTTAAAACAACAAAATTGGCGGGTGTTATACATAAGGGTGCGCCGTTAAATAAGGTCAAAGTGCAGGCGTCTTGCTCTTTTAGCCATATTTTAGCTTCAGTTACTGCCGATGCGTCGGCTCCGTATTGTTCAAAGGTCTCGGCATCCATAAAATGCCAAACATGTCCATCGTTATAGAGATATTGAACTTCAATATCAAAGACATCAGCAGCTTGTAAAGTATCCCCGGATTTTAAAGTACGTTCAATGACGCGACTGTTTTTTAAATTTCGTAATTTAATCCGGTTAAAAGCCTGTCCTTTCCCTGGTTTAACATAGTCATTTTCTAAAATTGTGTATGGGTCATTATCTAACATGACCTTCATACCATTTCTTAATTCATTGGTAGTGTAATAAGGCATAATTCGAAGTTAAAGTTTAAAAAGATGTTCGCGATAATAGCGTAATTCATTAATAGAGTCTCGTACATCCTCTAACGCTAAATGTTTGGATTTTTTCTTATAGCCATCTAAAATACTGGGACTCCAACGATAGGCTAGCTCTTTCAAGGTACTGACATCTAAGTTTCGATAGTGGAAATACTTCTCTAACACCGGCATACAGCGGGCCAAAAAGCGCCGATCTTGGCAGATACTATTACCGCACATTGGCGATTTATTAGGTGGGACATACGTCATAATAAATTCTAAGGTTTGCTTTTCCGCTTCTTCTTCAGTGGTTTTGCTGACTCTTACCCTTTCGATTAAACCCGAGCCCTTGTGTTGGCGTTTATTCCAATCGTCCATACCGGTTAATAGTTGTTCGGATTGGAATATAGCAAACACAGGACCCTCTTCTATAATCTCTAATTGAGAATCCGTGATAATGGTTGCAATCTCGATAATTTTATCTTGATTAGTATCAAGTCCTGTCATCTCGAGATCGATCCAAATTAAATTATCCGCTTTAGGCGTCATGTCAGAACCTTTAATAATTATTACTATAACGTGGGCTGATTCGCAATTTTCAATCACGAAAATTATTTATTCGTATATATTATACCGCGGCCTATTAAAGATGCGAATAATTTAAAATAGTTAGGTTCGCATTGATGGTTTGGTGCAAGTATGTCAAATGAGTCTATATAGGAAAAGTTATGTTATTGCTATTTATTTTTATTTTAGTTGCTTATTTACTGGGTTCTTTGTCGAGTGCGATTATTGTGAGCAAATGTGTGGGTATCCCCGATCCGCGTACGCAAGGTTCTGGAAATCCAGGAGCGAGTAATATCCTAAGAATAGGCGGAAAAAAATTAGCGGCTATCGTTTTTTTAGGTGATGTGCTCAAAGGATGGCTTCCAGTCATGTTAGCCAAGTTATTTGGTTTGCCTTTGGCGTTTTTGGCATGGGTTGCCTTTTTTGCTTTTATTGGTCATTTATATCCAATTTTTTTTGGTTTTCGTGGCGGGAAAGGCGTAGCAACCGCATTGGGTGGATTAGTCGCTTTAGCTTGGCCTTTAGGTTTAATAGGACTATTAACGTGGGCTGTGACGTTATTTTTATTTCGTTATATTTCGGTAGCGTCCATGCTGGCGGCTACAATGACTTTTTTTTACGTTTTTTATATGTATTCTTTGCCAGTTTACTTGCCTATTTTTTTAATGACAGTATTACTGATAGCACGTCATTTTTCAAATATTCAACGTCTGTTCCAAGGTACTGAACCAAAATTAACTAAATCTGAATTGATTCGGAAAAAATAATTTTTACTTTTTTTGTTAAATTATTTAACAGAGCTTTTTACAAAAATATTTTTATGTTATGTTGTTTGAATAATGGATATTTTATAATTAAAAAATCTAATTAAATGGAGGTTATTCATGCCGATTAAACTTAAAAATATTTCTGTTGCGGAGCGATCCGATCCTTTACAAGTACATATAAAAAGTTTTTTGTCCCCTACTAAAGAAAAGCTCAAGTATGCTGAGGAAAGATTAAAAGCGGCTTGTAAGGCTGCAGATTTGATTAAAAAAAATTCTGATCTGCCAGAAAAAGATTCTAAGTCCTCAGATCCTCTGAAAACAGCCGAAGCAAAAGATAAGCTTAGTGTCTTGTCGGCGGCCGTTGCTAAACCCGGCCAAGTTAACCACCAAAACCAACAAACCATACTTGAATATTTGTCCGAACAAGATGGGCTCAGAAAACAAAATCAATTAGTTTATGGTAAAAGTTCGGGCGATTCTGATCTAAATCATTTAGGTTTGGGGTTAATTGAAAATCAAGATAAATCTAAAGCTTCCTTTTATCAAAGAAAAATAAGGTCGACGTATGCACATAGTGTTGGCGGAGATCATGTCTTTCGAGGTGCGGCTGAGTTTGGCGTGACTTATGATAATAAAATTTTTATTGTACCTGTGCCTATGCCTGGGGCTTCAATAGTAAATTTATATAAGATGGCGCAAGGAACTTTGTTAAAAGCGGTAGGATGTATACAAATTGGGAATAGACAGGTAGAAGAACGTTCACCAGAAGGCGAGTCTTATGCAAAAGTATTAGAAGGGCAAATAAACTACATTTCTGTTTATAATGCTTTTTTTGACGCTCCGATTGAGAATATCGCTGTTTCTTTGTTTGCTTTGCAGCGATTGGGTATTGATCTGTGTGATACGAAAGTAGTTATTCCAAATGATAATGCGGGATTAATTGAGCTTCGTGATTCAGATTGCAAAATTAATCTTAAAGGTAAAATACAAAATGCAGCGTATTATTTGGATGAAACTCGTTTTCCTGGTGCCAAAGCCTTAGTTGAAAAAGAATTAACTTTCCTGGATAAGATCCGCGAACTTTTTTGTAGTATTGATGATCAAGTGTTACTGAAACGCAATAAAAGATTTATAGAGCAAATTTATGGAGAAAAAGAACTTCTCAAGTTAAATTTAATTAAATTGTTTAATTGCACTGAGGAACTTATTAAAGATACGGAAGTTACCGAAAAAAAGGCCAAAGTAACTAAAACCGAGCCAGGATTGCAGAACGATATCCATCAACCCTCAACCTCTGCAGTAGGCGTTTTAAATCAAACTACTCAATCTGAGACAGATAATGCTGAAGAACAAGTCGGTTTTAATGACTATTGGCTGGCTATTAAAAATAATATTCAAATTTTTAAAGAAAAGAATATTGATTTAAGCTTTCTTGCGGCTGAAATTAACATGATATTAGCTTATATATTGCAAAATAAGTTAACATCTGAAGAAAAAGATAAACTCCAGGAATTGATTATCCCAGAAAGAATTCCAGGCCGCGGATTAGACGATAAAAATATTTCTTCCTTTGTTACATTTTATGAAAATGATCCGATAACAACCTGTATCAATTTATTAAGGGATTATTCTAAGGGCCAGGGTTTACCTGGGGCTTTGAAAAGATTTTTTTCTTTGGCTTGGAATCGACATTACATACGAAGTGTTAATCAATTTTTAAGAGATTATGATCGAAAAGAGTTACCCGATAATCTAACGATTGATAATATTTTTAATAAATTACAAGCTTATGGAGCAACAATTTCTTTACATGACAACAAAAGTACTTTGCTAAATAGACTAGTATTTTGCGCTAAGCTTATGGGTAAAAAAAGTGATCTTGTTCCAATACTAGATGTTGATTGCGTAGCTCCAGTCACAGAGGTCCCTATTCATCAACCAGTGTTAAGACTGCACAGCCAGCCATATACTCCTCCTACACAACCCACATGGGCGCCCACTCCGATAGTAGTGACTATGCCACCGCCACTATCATTGGCGGATTCCCCGACAGGATCAATAGAGCCGTTAATTAATAGAACCAAAATTGGTAGTTATCCAGAAACTAATAATTTTGAAAATAGTTTTCTTCACCAACAAATGCGTCCACGATCGGTTAGTGAGGCGAGTAAAAAAAATTTATTATCTAGCATATTTGTTATAGATGCAGACAAAGGACTTCAGCCAATTGAATTGGGACAGCAGAAAACGGGTAGCGCAGGCCCACCTTCTCCACGAGTGAGTGGTTTGTAAAATTAACGATTAATCCAATTGATCTAAAGGATAGCGTGCAATGGTTTTTATGCTTAAATTATCGCTTAGCCCCAAATTCAAACGTCGGTAACCTAAATAGGCAATCATTGCCCCATTATCGGTACAAAAACTTGGTCGTGGATAATAGAGCGTGATGTCATGCTTTAATGCCATGCTAGCGAGTTCTTTTCGGAGCCAGGTATTGGCGGCAACACCACCCGCGACCACTAAACGATGCAGACCGGTTTGATGCAAAGCGCGCATTGTCTTGATCACTAAGGTATCGGCCACTGCTGCTTGAAATTCATGCGCAATGTTTGCTTTGGTTTGGTGTGTTTGGTCGCTATTTTTTAATGTCGTACTCACAAATGTTTTTAGACCACTAAAGCTAAAATCGCAGTCCGGTCTGTTTACCATAGGCCGTGGAAAAGCATATTGTTTAGCTTGACCTTGCGCGGCCAATGCAGCGATGGCTGGACCACCGGGGTAATTTAGACCTAATAACTTGGCTGTTTTATCAAAAGCTTCGCCTGCCGCATCATCCAGACTTACGCCTAGAATTTGATAATCGCCGATGGCGTTTACTTGTGCCAGTAGCGTATGGCCACCCGACACTAATAGTGCAACAAACGGGAATTCTGGGGCATGTTCTTCCAGCATGGGTGCAAGTAAATGAGCTTCCATATGATGTACGCCTAGCGTAGGGATTCCGAGCGCCCAACCTAAACTACGGCCAAAAGCCGCACCGACCAATAGTGCCCCGGCTAAGCCAGGGCCAGCACAATAAGCGATGCCATCGATGGCGGAGAGCGGGAGATGGGCAATCGCTAAGGTTTCCTTTACTAGAGGTAATATTTTCAGGATATGGTCGCGTGAGGCTAATTCTGGAACGACGCCCCCATACTGATTATGTAATTCAATTTGGCTATATAGAGAGTGTGCGACTAGGCCTTTTTCGCCTGTATAAATCGCAATACCCGTTTCATCACAGGATGTCTCAATCCCTAATACACAATGTATGTTTTTTGGATGGAAATCGGTTTGTTTTGAATAGAAACTTTGCATTTTTATGGATTGCTGGTTAGAATTGGCACCTATTTTAACTTTAATTGAGGAAGTGCACTACATGCCCGGCGTAATACTTAAAACCAGCGAAACACTAGAGTCGGCTATCCGCCGTTACAAGCGTGCCTGTGAAAAGTCAGGTATTTTCGCTGAAGTGCGTCGTCGTGAATACTACGAGAAACCCACTGAGGCACGCAAGCGTCGCTTTGCTGCAGCGGTTAAACGTTGTCGCAAGCGTTTGATGCGCGATAATCCTTGCTTTATTGCTAAAACAAAGCGTAAGCATTAATCATGACTACCTCGCTCAAACAGCAAATTCAGGAAGATATGAAGGCTGCTCTTCGAGCACAAGATAAGCAGCGTTTGGGCGTGGTACGGCTCATCCTGGCGGCGATTAAGCAGGTTGAAGTGGATGAACGCGTTGAAGTAGACGATACGCGTATTACGCAGATATTGAATAAAATGCTTAAGCAACGTCACGATTCAATTACTCAATATGACCAGGCTAAGCGCGATGATTTAGCCGATCAAGAACGTTTAGAGGTAGGTATTATTCAAACCTATTTACCTGAACCTTTAAGTGAAGCAGAGGTTGATCGGTTGCTGTCGGAAGTCATAACAAAAGTAGGCGCAACTTCGATTAAAGATATGGGCAAGGTCATGGCAGAACTGAAAGAAAAATTGCAAGGTCGCGCCGACATGACACAGATTAGCGCAAAAATTAAAGAACGTTTGACTTAAGCCCTCGTTTATTTCTTGAGTAGCACCAGACAAAAATTCATGTGCGAAGAGTACCAGGAATATATGTCACTAGCGCCTATCCCTCAGGAATTTATTAATGAACTCTTAGCGCGCGTTGATATTGTGCAGCTTATTGATGCACGTGTTCCATTACGAAAAAAAGGTAAAAATTATATTGCCTGCTGTCCTTTTCACTCCGAAAAAACACCTTCCTTTACCGTTACGCCTGAAAAACAATTCTATTATTGCTTTGGTTGTTCTGTGGGTGGAAATGGCTTAAGTTTCTTAATGGAATACGAAAAACTAAGCTTTGTAGAAGCGGTAAGTTTATTAGCAGAGCAAATGGGGATAGAAGTTCCGCAGCATGCAAAACAACAAGAAGTTTATAAAGTTTCTGCTAATCTTTATGGTTTGTTAGAAAAAGTGACGCAGTTCTATGCTAAAGAATTGCGACATAATACGCACGCTATTAATTATCTTAAACAGCGCGGACTATCGGGCGAGATAGCTAAGAAATTTAACTTAGGTTATGCGCCAGCCGCATGGGATACGTTGCTTAAAACATTTAAGGACACAGAAAATTTATTTGCGGCGGGTTTATTGGTCAAAAAATCCGAAGGCCCAGGTTATTATGATCGTTTTCGCGACCGAATCTTGTTTCCTATTCGTGATAGGAGGGGGCGTGTTATCGGGTTTGGAGGCCGCGTCTTAGCACAACAGGAACCTAAGTATTTGAACTCGCCTGAAACCGCGCTGTTTCATAAAGGTAAAGAGCTGTATGGTCTTTATGAAACATTTCAGGCAAATCGTCAGCTAGAACGCATTTTAGTAGTTGAAGGTTACATGGATGTTTTAGCGTTGTTTCAAGCTGATTTCCCTTTTACAGTTGCAACCTTGGGTACCGCAACCAGTCGTGATCAAATAAGTCGACTGATGAGCCATACCCAGGAAATAATTTTTTGTTTTGATGGGGATGTTGCTGGAAAAAAAGCAGCATGGCGCGTACTAGAGCAAAGTTTAGATTTATTAACCGATGGTTATATACTACGTTTTTTACTATTACCCAATGGCGAAGATCCAGATTCTTTGATACAGAAAAAAGGCCGTACTGAATTTATTGCTAGGTTACAACAAGCACAATCTTTAGGTGAATTTTTATTTGGTTATTTGTTAACACAAGTTGACATCAATCAATTAGAAGGTAAAGCACGTCTAGCAAAGCTTGCCGTTCCACTGCTTGAAAAAGTGGCGGTGGGTATTATGCAACATAAATTATTTGAGCAACTGGCTGCTTTAGTTAATATGGACGTGGTGACATTAAAAAAAGTTACCGTCAATGATAAAAGCAATTCAATAAAAACCATGCAAAAAAAAATACATAAGCCTACTAATAGCGCCAATCGTTCTTCGCCGATGCGTTTAGCGATTGCCTTATTAGTGCAGTTCCCTCAAATCGTTAAATCACTTTCTGATAAGCAATGCCATACCTTAAGTCGATTAGAATTACCTGGCAGTGATTTATTAGTGAAGTTATTTTTACTGCTCAAACAAAATCCAGAACTGACAAGTGCCATGTTACTGGAATATTGGCGAGAAGATGAGTCTTGCCATAAAATCCTCAAACAATTGATAAGTTACCCCTTAACTATCCCAGAGTCTGGAGTCCAAGCAGAATTCCATGATTTACTTAAGCATTTAAAAAAAGCAGTCGCGGAAGGACAAATCGATAAGATATTGCAACAAGGCAAGCAATCCGGCTTAAACGAAGAAGAGAAAAAACATTTATATCATTTGATGTTGGATAATATCAATGATAAGTAACTAATTTCCTTTAATCTAAGGATTTCTAGCCGCTAAAATTTTCCTTTATTAAATGCCTGGTATTTTAAGTAAACGGTATATATGGACTTTTTGTAAAACCCGTGTATTTTGTGTGGGTTCTAAGTGTAGTCCTAGAGGTCGAGGATAAAGTATTTTTCGTCATTGCGAGCGCTTAGTGCGCGGCAATCCATGAAAAGCTTAATTTTTTCTGGATGGCCACGGCCTCACTAACGTTTCGGCCTCGCCATGACGGACTATTTTTAATTTTTATATTGTGCTGAGAGTAATACAAACTTGATAGCATTCTTTAATATGGAGTTAATATGCATATTGGCGTTCCTAAAGAAATTAAGAACCATGAGTATAGAGTCGCTATTATTCCTTCTATTGTTCGTGAATTGACTGATCACGGTCATCAGGTGTTTGTTGAAACGAATGCAGGGAGTGGTATTGATATTTCAGATAATGATTATCAAGAGGCCGGCGCTATTATACTTAATACAGCGCAAGAAGTTTTCCAACAAGGGAATCTGATCCTTAAAGTTAAAGAACCTCAGCCACAAGAATGTGCTTATTTAAATGAAGAAAAAACCCTATTTACTTTTTTGCATTTGGCCGCCGATAAAAGGCAAACAGAATTATTATTAGCTTCGAATTGTACCGCTATAGCTTATGAAACAGTCACCGATGCTCGAGGAGGCTTGCCTTTATTAGCACCCATGAGTGAAGTAGCAGGCCGCATGTCGATACAAGCGGGCGCACATTGTTTAGAGAAAGCACAAGGCGGACGCGGTATTTTATTATCCGGTGTTCCAGGGGTTGCATCGTCTAGTGTTGTTGTTTTAGGCGGCGGTGTAGTGGGCAGTAATGCGATTCGCATGGCTTTAGGTTTAGAAGCGCAAGTGACTGTTTTGGATAAATCAGCGGCTAAGCTAAAAGAGTTAGATCTCCACTTTGGTGGACAACTAAACACTATTTTTTCCACACAAGATGCCATAGAAAAATATGTGCCGTTGGCAGATTTATTAATAGGCGCGGTGTTAGTCCCCGGTGCTGAAGCGCCGAAAATTGTAACACGAGATTTATTAAAAAAAATGCGTCCGGGTTCGGTCGTTGTGGATGTATCGATCGACCAAGGCGGATGTTTTGCGACAAGTCGACCGACAACACATGCTGATCCTACCTATATTGTCGATGACATCGTTCATTACTGTGTGAGCAATATGCCGGGTGCTGTGCCTCGTACTTCTACGTTTGCTTTGACGCATGCCACACTGCCTTACATTTTAGCCTTAGCTAATAAAGGTATTTATAGAGCTTTGGCTGAAGATGCGCATTTACGTAATGGCTTGAATATTTCACGTGGGCGCATCACGCATCAAGCGGTGGCGAATGTATTTGATAAGCCTTATGTTTCAGCACGGGAGGTTTTGAGTGCTTAATTGTTTTATTCACGAATCGTCGCGATCGATTCCTATCACTGCCATTTTGCCAGAACAATGGCAAGCTTGGTTAGCGGGTCAGACAAAAGCCACTCAGCAATGGTTACAGGTTATAAATTTTATTGCAAAACCAGGAAGTTATAGTTTACTTCCTGGAACAGCAGGGCAACTGCAGCAAGTTTTATTGGTTCGGAATGATGCCGCGGATTTTTGGACGTTCGGTTTGCTACCTAATGCACTACCAGAAGGGCATTATCATGTTGAAGGTATCGAGAAACCCAAATTACTGGAACAGATTGCTTTAGCTTGGGGTTTGGGGGCGTATGAATTTAGCCGTTATAAAAAATCAACGCGGCCTCTAGTGCAATTGCTTATTTCGAAAAAGAATCACACAGAATTGATAATAAAACTTGAAGCAATTTATCGCGTCCGTAATATGATCAATACACCCGCGGATGATATGGATCCAGCTGAACTAGTAGAAAATGTATTTCAGATCGGCAAAAAATATCATGCCACAGTGACACAGATAGTCGGCGATGATTTACTCGGCGCTAACTATCCGGCTATTTATACCGTTGGAAAAGCGAGTTGTCATGAACCACGTTTGGTTGATTTAAAGTGGGGTGATAGCAAGCATCCAAAAATTACGTTAGTGGGTAAAGGGGTATGCTTTGATTCGGGTGGCTATAATTTAAAATCTAGCGGCAATATGTTGGCTATGAAAAAGGATATGGGTGGAGCCGCGAATGCTATCGGTTTGGCCGAAATGATTATGGCGTATCAGTTACCTGTGCGTTTACGATTATTAATTCCTGCAGTGGAAAATTTGATTTCGGGGAACGCTTATAAACCCGGCGATATTATTCAAACTCGACATGGTTTAACCGTTGAGGTTGGAAATACTGATGCTGAAGGTCGTCTTATTTTAGCGGATGCATTGTGTGAAGCCGATAGTGAAAGTCCAGAATTGTTGATCGATTTTGCTACCTTAACCGGTGCAGCAAGAGGCGCAGTCGGAACAGAAATAAGTGCGTTTTTTACTGATCAAGAACAATTGGCGCACGATATTATCCAACACAGTCAACAACAACAGGATCCGGTATGGCGTTTGCCCTTATATAAACCGTATCAAAAACTACTCGATACTAAATTCGCCGATTTAAATAATTGCGGTTCTTCTCCTTTTGCCGGCGCTATAACTGCGGCTTTATTTTTGCGTAGTTTTATTAGTGAAAAGACGACTTGGTTACACTTTGATTTTAATGCTTACAATGTTAATACCAGACCAGGCCGACCCGAAGGCGGAGAAGCGATGGCGATATTAGCGGTGTTTAGTTATTTATTGGAACGCTATGCCAGTTAAATGATTTTGCGTTCACGAAATGTTAATTTTTCTATTAAAATTTTAAAAAAAAAGAGATATTCTTGCCAAAAAGAAAAATTTTCTTTATATTTATTTTTTAAATTTTTGATTGAAAAAGGAAAAATTATGCAAAATAATAATGACATTAATCAACTTCGCCAACAAATTGAAATAAAACGATTTGATCTAGCGAATTGTAGTCGAGATCTAAAAACCTTGACTACACGTCGCGCTACTCAACAACGTGCAGTAACCATAAAAGAAAATAAAATACATGATTTTGCTAATAAATCCAATTTAACTGCTGCTGAAAGTGAAAAATTAGCAACACTTACAAGGGAGCTTAATTCTGATAAGCAAGAATTAGAAAACCGGAACAAAGAAATGGGAACTTGTTCGCAACTGGAAACTGATTTGATATTAGAACTTGGCCGTTTAAAAATGGAATTAAGCAAATTAGAAAATTCTGAAGCAAGTAGCCATACTCGCATCAGCTTTGGAAGATAATTTTTAATAGAATGTCTTGTTAGAGCATGAATGTTATGTATGTATGCGGGTATTGTTGGAATGGGATTATTAAAGAAAGGTCATGGCGATATCAGCGGTATATAATTATTATTATAGAGATATTCTGCAATCATAAAGTTGACTAAAATGCCCATTAAATTATTAGAAAAAAAGCTAAATATTTTTACTTTTCCGACATTGGACTCAGATTATCCAATTGCTAATACGGATGAATTAACCATTGGCGATCTGCATGGTAATGCTATCAAGCTACTCTATTTTCTTATAAAGCAGAGCATAGTAAAAAATATAGATAGTATCGATTATAATAAGTTAATTAATATCTATAAAAAACCAGTTGCTAAGCTAGAAAAACAGGATCTTAATTTATTTAAGAATATATTAAAAAAAATTAAATGCACTAAAAATCAAAACTCAATAGTAAGATTAATCGGTGATGAGTTGGCTGATAGAGGAAATAATGATTATTTCACTTTGAAAATTTTGCAAAAATTACATGAGCGAGGGGTAGGATTAGAAATATTGCTTTCTAATCATAGTGCCGAATTTATAAAGGCTTATGAAATCCAGCAACTAAATTCTCATAATAAATTTGTTTCGCAAAACCTAGATTCTAGATTTATTACCTCGATGATAAATCTGCAAATTCTTATGGATAAAAAACTAATAGATAAAAAAGAAGTATTTTCTATTTATCAAACTGTCTATAAACCCAACTTAAAATTAATTTCCTACACCTTGCATAGCAAAAATAAAGCAATTGTATTATATACACATGCTCCAGCGGGATTGGAAGCGGTTAAACTAATAGCCAGCGAGTTGGATATTGACTATAAAGATGGGAAGTTAGCCGAATTAACCCAGACGATAGATAAAATTAATAATGAATTTCAAGAAAAATATGTACAAGAAAATAACATACGTGATTTATTAGAAATTGAGAATCCTGTGTATTCTTTCATTTGGAATAGGGAGTATAAGATACTTGAACGACCCGAGCAAAAGTCAGGTTATAAACTTAGTTTTGTTCATGGTCATGATTCGCGTGAGCCCTCGCAAAAAAATATTTATAGCCTGGATACTGATTTAGGTAAATGTGTAAGTTGTAATAAAGGAGAATATAGTGTATTTCGCATAACGGAGGATCAAGAATCTAAACCGGAAAAAAAATTTACGAAAAAAATACCTAAAGAAGAGATATATTCTCCAAAACCCTATGATCCTACCTGGCTACCTCCTCACGTATCCCAAGATATTACAATTCTGATGCAATATGCTAATACATGTCCGAGAGTCGGATTTTTTAGATATAAAGATATGATCAATCCAATAACGCCTGCTATGGAAGTTCTGCAATCAACAAACGATGCTATTCTAACATTGACTGGTTGCTAAGTTTGATCTGTAACAGCTATTTATAAACTGAATTAAATCCCTATAAATGTTTATCCCATAACCAATTAGGAAATAAAGAGCATAATAATTATTTAACGTCGTGATATTCAGCAGCAAATAACGTATTTTCTAGTAACATCGCCACTGTCATGGGACCGACGCCGCCGGGTACCGGTGTAATATAAGCGGCGATTTGTTTAGCGCTGGAAAATTCGATATCGCCATGCAGTTTTCCATTCGCCCCGCGCGTAATGCCGATGTCAATTACAATAGCGCCGGGTTTGATCCAAGTGCTTTGAATAACGCCAGCTTTACCGATGGCACTAATTAATAAATCGGCGCGTTGAATATGTTGCTGTAAATCACGTGTGGCGCTATGACAAAGTGTGATAGTGCATCCTGCATTCAACAATTCTAAAGCCATCGGTTTGCCCACGATGTTTGAAGTTCCCACAATCACCGCATTTAAACCTTTTAATGCAATTTTTTCATGTTCCAATAAACGCATCACACCATATGGAGTACAAGGACGTAGAAAGGGCCGGCCTTGAGCTAAGAGTCCTAAATTCGTCGGGTGAAAACCATCGACATCTTTTTTTGGATCGATACTTTCTAGGATGCGTGCTGTATTAATGGATGACGGAAGTGGCAGTTGGATCAATATGCCGTGCACTTTCTGGTCAGCATTCAGTTTTTGGATCAAAGAGAGTAATTCAGTCTCAGTAGTATGCTTGGGTAAATCATAGGCAAAGGAATTTATTCCAGCATCTCGACAGGCGTCGCGTTTATTACGTACATAAATTTGCGAAGCGATATCTTCACCTACTAAAATCACGGCTAATCCAGGAGTAATTAAGTCCTTTAGACGCCGTTTTTCCAATCGGTGTTTAAGTTGTGTACGTATTTGTTGAGCAATCGCTTTGCCATCAATGATAATTGCAGTCATAATTACTTTCTAGTATACCCGTTTTAAAAAAGAGCAATCTAGGCATTATATGTTAGATCCCAAATATTTACGTAACGATATTCAAATCGAAGAAATCGCGAAACAATTGGCTAATCGTGGCTATCAACTTGATATACGTTTGGTGTCGGGCTTAGAAAGCCGGCGCAAAGAGTTGCAATCTGAAACTGAAACCTTGCAAAACACCAGCAATCGTAGTGCAAAAGCGATAGGTTTAGCAAAGTCCAAAGGTGAATCAATTACTGGCTTACTCGAAGAAGTGGTAGGAATAAAAAAACAACGTGAAGTATGTGAAAGCCAACTCAAGGACATACTCGAAGAATTGTCGGCTATTTATCTGACTATTCCCAATCTGCCTCACGAATCGGTACCTATAGGGCTAGATGAATCCCAAAACAAGACACAACGTCATTGGGGGAAAGTGCCTAGTTTTGATTTTGCAGTAAAAGATCATGTCGCATTAGGCGAAGCAAACGGCTTGATGGATTTTGCCAGTGCCAGCAAAATTGCTGGGTCGCGTTTTGTTGTCTTGCATGGCCGTTTGGCAAGATTACAGCGCGCGTTGATACAATTTATGTTAGACGTGCATACTAAAGAACATGCGTATCAAGAGGTTTATGTACCGTATATCGCCAATACTGAAAGCTTAATCGGTACCGGTCAATTACCTGGTTTTGCTGAGGATTTATTTAATTTAAAAGGTGAGCACGGTTTTTACCTTATTCCGACTGCTGAGGTATCGGTCACCAATCTCGCCCGCGATACTATTTACGCTATGACGGATTTGCCTAAAAAATATGTGGCGCATACACCTTGTTTTCGTAGCGAAGCGGGTTCCTATGGTAAAGATACGCGTGGTATGATCCGTCAACATCAATTTGAAAAGGTAGAACTGATTCGTTTTGTCGAACCTAAAAATTCCTACCAAGCTTTAGAAGAATTAACTCAAGAGGCAGAATCGATACTGCAAAAATTAGAATTACCTTATCGCGTCGTATCTTTATGTACCGGCGATTTAGGTTTTAGTTCAGCAAAAACTTATGATTTAGAAGTGTGGTTGCCTAGTCAAAATACTTATCGTGAGATTTCATCATGCAGTAATTTTGAATCGTTTCAAGCCCGCCGTTTAGCCGCGCGTTGGCGTAATCCAGAAACCGGCAAAATTGAATTGATACATACGCTTAATGGTTCCGGTTTAGCCGTGGGACGTACCTTGGTCGCGCTGATGGAAAATTATCAAACTAAAGATGGAAAAATACGTATACCGGAAGCGCTAAAAGATTATATTCAAGATGATTTTATTTAAATTGAATGTCTATGCAAGCTGACAACAAACAGCAATCCGGTGATATTACCTTAAGAGTAATAGTTTTAGGTATTTTTTTAGCGATATTGTTGGCCGCATCGAGTACTTACTTAGCTTTAAAAGTTGGAATCTTACCTTCGGCATCCATACCCGCTGCGATATTAGCGATGGCCATACTGCGTTTGTTCCATAACGGAAATATTTATGAAGCTAATCTGATTCAAACCGCCGCGTCTGCCGGTGAAGCCGTTGCCGGCGGAATAGTATTTACTATACCGGCGTTAGTCATTATTGGTTATTGGCATTATTTTCCCTATTTTGCAAATTGTGCGATTGCTTTACTCGGTGGTTTATTAGGTATTTTGTTTTCGATTCCGCTACGTAAAATTTTAATCAATACACCGCAACTGTATTTTCCAGAAGCGCGCGCGATATCCGAAGTGTTAAAGTTAAGCCAAAAACAAACATTTCATATTAATAAAATGTTAGTGGGTACCAGTTTGGGAGCGGGTTTGGAATTCGCGCAAACCGGTTTAAAAGTTATAGCGGCATCCACTGAAAAATGGATAGTATTCGGACAATCAACAATTATGGGTTTTGGTTTAGGTTTTGCCCCTGCTTTGATCGGTGTAGGTTATTTAATTGGTTGGAATGTAGGTCTAAGCTTGTTGTTAGGAGCGTTTATTGCTTGGGGAATAACTTTACCCTTATTAAGTTATTTTGTTCCAGTGGGTAAAACTTTTATCTTGGCAAAAAGCTTAACCGTTTACGCAGGTGACATTCATTATATTGGTTTAGGTGCAATGTTAGCGGCGGGATTGTGGACCTTATTGAATTTACTCCAGCCTTTTTATCTTAGTTTGCGTTTATCAGTGCAAGGCTTATTTCAGACGCAAAAAATCCTATCGCCTACTGATCAAGATATACCTTTGAATTATTTACTCGCAGGTTTAGCTTTGGTTATTGTGAGTATTTATTTTTTATTTAATTATTTATTGCCGATTCATAGTTTAATGTTTGCTTTACCACAATTATTTATCATCGGCGCGGTTGTGTATGTGCTGATAATAGGTTTTGTCTTTGCAGCGCTATGCGGTTATTTTTCAGGTTTGGTAGGTGTGACAGCGAGTCCAGGTTCTGCGATAGTCATTTCCGGTTTATTATTTATGGCATTAATTTTACGCGCTTTGTTGTTTTTTAAAGGACATGCATTGTTAGATTCACAATTACTCGATGCAGCTGCTATGACGATCATTATCGGTGCAGTGGTAGCCGGGGCTGCATGTATTGCGAATGATAATATTCAAGATTTGAAAGTAGGGCATCTTATTGGTGCGGCGCCTTGGCAGCAACAAGTCATGTTGATACTCGGTGTGCTCATAGCCGCGTTAGTTATTCCAATGGTCATGCAATTGCTTTTTAATGTGTATGGACTTACCAACGTATTACCGCATGCGGGTATGGATCTCCAGCAAAGCTTATCGGCGCCACCTGCCGCCATGATGGCTGGCTTAACTCAAGGTGTATTTAATCATGATTTGCCTTGGAACATGTTAGGTATTGGTGCGGCTATTATGCTGGTATTAATTCTTGTGAATACACTGACTAAAATTAATATTTCTTTGCTAGGCGTAGGCATGGGAATTTATTTACCTTTAAGTTCTTCCACTCCTTTATTTTTCGGCAGTTTGTTTGCTTATAGTGTTAAATTATTTTTACAAAAAAAAATGAATAACGGTGCCGCATCGCAACCGGATTTTCAACAACACGATGCGGTTTTACTCAGTTGCGGATTAGTAGCGGGTGCTGCGTTGATGGATGTATTACTCGCCATCCCTTTATCTATCACCGGAAATACGCGCTTATTTGCTATTTTTCCTATGGGTTGGCAGGCACTTGCCAGCTTGCTCAGTTTTCTAAGTTTATTAGTCTTAGCGGCCAGCTTCCATTGGGCAATATCCTCGAAAAAAATAACTCCTAGGCTTTAATCCTGTCTAAGCTTTAGGTGCATCTGCGGCTTACAAAAATCAGCTTTTCTATGTAAGTAATTGAGTAGCGCTAATTGATAATGATTATCATTAGTATTGATAGTCGCTATGCTTATTGCTAAAATATACGCCAGAATAATTCTAAAAATAACCCGATAGGTATGTCTTTTTCGCAAATTTTAAAAAAACCACTTTCCTTAAAAAAGCCGCTATTTTGGTTGAGTATATTGGGTCCGGGATTAGTGGTGATGTTGGCCGATACCGACGCCGGGAGCTTAATTACTGCCGCCCAAAGTGGTGCCGTCTGGGGTTATAAGTTACTGGCTTTACAGTTTATTTTGATGCCAATATTGTATATCGCCCAGGAATTAACCGTGCGTTTAGGTATTGCCACGGGTATGGGTCATGGCGAATTAATTAAGCATCATTTTGGCAAAACTTGGGCGTGGTTATCGGTTTCGACCTTAGTGGTTTCTTGCATAGGTGCCATACTCAGTGAATTTAGTGGTTTGGCCGGGGTCGGGGCGCTCTTTCATATTCCAGCCTGGGAAACCTTATCCTTAGTGGTCGCTTTTTTGACTATAGTCGCCTGGACCGGGTCTTATCGTTCGGTTGAACGAATTGCTATTTTAATAGGATTATTCGAATTAGTATTTTTATGGGTCGCTTGGGATGCTAGGCCGGTAGGACATGAAATATTGAGCGGCTTTACCAATATTCCTTGGCAAAATAAATCTTACTTATACTTGCTGGCTGGAAATATTGGCGCGGTGATCATGCCCTGGATGATTTTTTATCAACAATCAGCAGTGTTGGATAAGGGACTGAATACCAGTCATTTACGCATAGCACGTTGGGATACCGCCATAGGGGCTATCATTACGCAATTGATCATGGCGTCCTTATTAATAGCGACAGCGGCTACCATAGGTAAAATCAATCCGCAAATGCCTCTGAATACCGTCCAACAAATAAGTCATGCCATTACCCCCAGTTTAGGTTTTACCACCGGTCGGGTTTTATTTGCTCTAGGAATGACCGGTGCAGCATTGGTTGCCAGCATTGTGGTTTCTTTAACCGCTGCTTGGGGCTTAGGAGAGGTGATGGGTTTTCGCCGCTCCTTAGAGCACCATCCTAAAGAAGCGCCTTGGTTTTATGGAATTTATACCTTAATTTTAGTTTTAGGTGGAATATTAGTAGCTTCCGGTAGAGTGAATCTAGTGAATCTAAGTGTCGGTGTTGAGGTTATGAATGCCATATTATTGCCGATAGTATTGGGATTTTTGTATCTTTTAGCGCTACGTACTTTGCCGAAAGAATTTCGTTTAAAACCTGCTTATGCTTTATTAGTTGGAGTAATTTTATTAATCACCGCTTCGTTTGGTTTATTCGGCGGGATTTCAGGAATTTTATAGATCTAACATTTATATTAAGGTTATTTGAAGCTTAAATGATATGAATCGCTGCTCTCAATGGCCAGAGTAATCGAAAAAAAATGTGCATTAGGATTGCTATTCACCAGCAAATTGTCTACAATCTCGGCTTCCGTTTTCGCGGGGCCGTTAGCTCAGTTGGTAGAGCAGTAGACTTTTAATCTATTGGTCGATGGTTCGATTCCATCACGGCCCACCAGTAAAAT
>JBHGAL010000003.1:0-114584 GCA_041949685.1 Wolbachia endosymbiont of Folsomia candida | reverse complement strand
CAATGATACTTTGGGGTTCCCCCATGGGAAAGTAGGGCATCGCCAGGCTACTGTACACACAAAAAACCCGCTATCCGCGGGTTTTTTTTTATAATCGGCGACTTTTTATTTACTTCTTTGTTGAATGCTTGTTTCCGGTACTCATGTACTTTAGTACACTCCGTTCCTCAACAATCATTCGCCTCGAATTAAATAAAAATACTGGATTATTATAATAGTTTGGCTCATTTTCGCGGCGCCTAGCCAAAAATTCAATTGCTATGAGTATATTAATGGAAAAAAGAAACAGAAAAAGCCTATTCTGAACAACAAGATGAATTTAATAAGACGCAAAATCTTTCGAATTCACCTTAAGGAATGTCTAGATTGCCGCGCGCTACGCGCTCGCAATGACGATCTACATTTTCACTATTCGCAATGGACGATCTGCACTCTCAGTGCTCGCAATGACGTAGATAATCATTATTGCAAAATAAAAAATTTAAAATTTAAATATATTCATACTTCCACCTGCCAATCCGATTGAAAAGTTAAATTCATCAGGGAAATCTTGTCTAAATTTTTGCTTAAAAAAATTAGCGTAAACCTTTGCGTCTGTTGTATCTGGATTTCCGTTGCTAGCAGAATTTGTTGCGGTGTTTTCAACGGTGCTGCCATAGGAAGAGTTTCCAGAGGTGCGGGTAAGTGGTATGGTTTCTTGTTGTTGCGGCATAGAGTTCCTCTTTTTTGTTTACAAATAATTGAAAATATTTATTCTATGGTTGATTAGGCATAATGCAGTTTCGAAACAGTTTCTGCTTCTGCTTGTGATGTTTCTAGAGCATTTAAATGCGTGAGCGTAAAAGCATATTTTTCATTATCGGCGAGTCGAATTCCATGCGGACGTTGACAATAAAATAATGGATACCAGTTTTTAGGATGTGCTAATTCAATAGATTTACTATAAACAGCCTGTGTTAACGATGCCGTTACCAGTGATTGTTGGTTTTTACAAATAGCGGATATTATGTGTTTATCACCCTGTAATTTTTCTAATATATATTCTATATAGACCTCTCTTGCCGCTTTAATTTCTCTCGCTGCAATCGATGAAAATCGTGGTATTTGCTTAATTAATTCATCCCAATGGCTTATTATTTCATTAATTTTAGGATCACTCGTTTGATCTAGTCGATCAGCTTTTATGAAAAAGCTGGATTTCGAAGCATGGAAGCTGTCACTGTCGGCAAAAAATTCATAATCCACAATCTGAGCTAAATCTGAGAAGTTTTGTACTGTTTTCTTGTTACCAATATAGCAGCAAGGTACACCTAATTCATGGGCTATCGTGTGCGCATGCGCTAATCCCACTAACAATAGAAATTTAGGATATTTTTGCTTAAATTGTAGTGTTTCGATGCTTCTTATCATGCAAGCATTTCCTACCTTGAGCCGATGCTCTGCATCTAATATCGGTTCAGATTGATTGACAAAATTTAATGAATTAACATCACAGGCTTGAAGTTTAATCTGCTGATCTCTTGCCGCTAATAACAATTTTCCAAATTTATTAAGAAAAGTTTTATCTTGATAAAGTTTACTCGCTCCTTTTTTTAGTTCACTGATGATAAGTCTGTGGTCAGATTTTTTCTTATTAAAATCTTCAAATAATGGTGAAAAAATGCGGTAAGGTAGTTCTAAATAAAGAATTCTTATTTCTTGAGATTTATAGTTGGCTAGTAAACTAATGAGCTCAGCATAAGAGGAAATACCATTATGGGCATGTCCTAGTACCAAACCCGAATTACACATTAAAATTTTCTGCATCGCAAAGCTTGAGCTTACAATTCCATTGAATAACGGAAGATTTTTACTATTTTTACTTTCATGGACCCTCACGCTTTGTGAGAATAAAAGTCCATTATCACTTAACATAAGCGCTTCTGCTTCAGAAGGTGCAAATTTTAAGTTTTTAAAAAAATCACTACAAAGCTTATCGAGACCGATTTTTTTACTAATGATTACCAGGGCAGCTTGGCAGTATTTAACACATTCTGTCTCCAATAATCGAGTATTTTTATTATAATGAAAAAATAATTTTTCTTGTTGCCAAATTTTTTCATTGGTATTATCGATAGAGATCGGTTTTGATTTTTTTTGATTTATTGTTAAATAGATACACAATTGATTAAATAAAATGCAGGTTAATTGTTCTTCTTCAATGGGCGTCATTCCTTCTAAAAATGCGGCATAATGCTTCATTAATTAACTCCCTATTAGCTCATTATTTTTCACATAGTAGCATAATTAAGTATCCTCCTACGAATTAAACAATCATAAATATATGACCTTTTTTATAATTTTAAACTAAAACTATTAGGATAGGGGTTATCGTTCGCGGATGGCTTTAATTAAGCTTTGTTAGGTTCTATAATGAGTTTTTATTATCGCGTATGAGCTTTTATGTCCTTAAAAGAAAATTCAAAGATTAAAGTGGCGGTTCTGTATGGTGGTCGATCGGCTGAGCACGAAGTTTCACTGTTATCCGCGGCTTCGGTTATTAAAAATTTAGATAAAAATAAGTTTACAGTTATTCCTATCGGTATCGATAAACAAGGACGTTGTTTTATCAATGACATCCAGCATTTATATGTAAATGACACGCTAGCATTAAAAACTGAACATGCTGAGTGCGTGAATAGTTTAGCAGAACTAAGTCGACACGAAAAAAATCATGCTGATGTCGTTTTTCCAGTATTACACGGAACGTTTGGTGAAGATGGTACGATACAAGGTTGTTTAGAAATATTAGATTTGGCTTATGTCGGTGCGGATGTATTAGGTTCGGTCATCGGTATGGACAAAGATGTGACTAAACGCTTAGCCAGTGCAGCGGGGATTCCGGTCGTACCTTTTTTAAGTTTTAATTCGGGTCTCTGGACGGTTAAGAAAGACCAGCTGATACAAAACATTGAGCAAAAAATATCGTATCCGTTGTTTGTTAAACCGGCGAATGCGGGTTCAAGTTTGGGTATTACTAAAGTAAAAAACACCGATGATCTGGTCGAGGCTATTGAGTTGGCGTTCACTTATAGTACCAAGATATTGCTCGAGCAAGCATTGGAAGTCCGTGAAATTGAAATGGCGGTATTAGAAAATCTGCAGTGGGGTGCTGAGCCGTTAGTGAGCAGAGTCGGTGAGATTATACCTAGCCATGAATTCTATTCCTATGAAGCTAAATATTTGGATCCTAAAGGCGCAGAATTGATTATTCCCGCCATGCTACAGGAAGGTCAATTGCAACAATTTAAGAATCTAGCTACAAAAATATTTAATTGCCTAGATTGTTCAGGGATGGCTAGGATAGACTTTTTTATCGAAAAACAGTCGCAAAAAATCTATTTTAATGAGCTGAATACGATTCCGGGATTTACACAGATCAGTATGTACCCGAAATTATGGGAAGCTTCGGGCCTTTCTTATCAACAACTATTGACGCAGTTAGTTGAGTTAGCCTTGGCACGTCATCAGCGCCTCTCTTTGCTGAAACGTTCGTTAAATTAATTATACGATTCTAATTTTATTTGCTGAAAAAATTGCGGTATTTGTTGTTGCAGCAGCGTATCGATCGTTAAAGCTCGTGGCTGATACATTGAAGGTCGACGCGGATAGATTCTATCGTTAACCCAATGTGATGACCAATCGCTGGTGGTGTTGACACAAGCTGCAGCAAAATTTCTTAAATGATATTTTTCCTCAATCTGTAGACAGCCGGCTAAAAAAATATCGACGTAAGATTCGACAATTGGATAACGATCCGAGGGTGGTGCGAGTAATTCAGGCTTTAGTTCATAGATCCAAAATTGTCCTGGCGGTAATTTTTTTCCAGTTAACAAGTGAATATCACGCGGTGTAACCAAGACGCGACAGTAATATTTTTCTCGTGCGTCATAATTTTTGAATGAACTAGCAGTGGGCAAATTAAAAATTGTGCCATTAAAATGCGCATGTTTGCTTTTAATAACGCCTAAATAAGTAGTACTAAATCCATCCGATAAACCTTTAGAGAACCAGCCACGTTGGTAGTGCTCTACCCATACCGGTTTATTTTCACCGCTGTGATTATCAGTGGCTTTTTTGGAATTGCTTTCCATCAATGAACCGTAAGCAATAATAAATTGTGGACTATGCGAGTTGATGGAAGGATGGCAAGCGCAATCATCGCCCGCAAAAGCGGATTGATGAAATAAGACAAAAACAAGCAATCTAAAACCTTGCTTGACTATCCATTTATGCATTTCAGTAGCTCCTAAATAACTCTGTAGGGGACAAAAATACCTGCTTTTAGTGAATATTTTTCGTCATTCTTGACTCTTAATTATTCCTTAAGTTTCCATGGGTAAACTTTAAGTAATAAGAAAAATTTTGGAACCGTAATGAAAGAGAAAGTAGTCAACACTGAAGTGAGTATAAATACTACCCACTTGTGTAAAAAAAATCAAATAGCATTACTCCAAGTGGATCTGAGTTATTTTGATACACTAATAGGATATGAAAAAGCTGTTATTGGCCGTTTACTAGAAAATGAAAAAGAATCACTTGAGAGATATTATGATAGTCGTGCTAAATGGGAAGATAGAGCTTACTTTTGCCATCGTATATATTCTTCTTCTCCTGATTATCGCCCTGTAACTTCAGTATTCATTTTAGCAGCAATGGCTCTTACCATTATTTTTGCACCCGTGATTGCTATTTTTATTATTCTTCCTGTTCTCTTGCCTTTTCTTTTTTTACCAAACCTGGCTAAAGAGCTGCATAGAATTTACGAAAATAAAGCAAATTTTTACAATGGCAAGATTCCTTATCAGGAAAAATTAACTAAGGATTTAGGCTCCTATGAAAAGGAATTAGTTCCAAGCATGCAATGGCGAAGCCAGATGTCGGCGTTCAGAGCTTCTAATCGCCACAGATCAAGAGCAGGACTTTTTAGTCAACTGAAACCCTTAAGAACAATTCATGAGGAGTCGCACAATTCGCAGCAAACCCACCTCGTTTTTTCTAAATAATAAGCGCCAAATTCTTTTATTAATTACTCCCAGTTAAGAATATGGGTTAATTTGTGATAGAGAGCATGAGGCTCATCTAAGAGACTCTCAAGCCCTGTCCCCTTCGGGGGCAATGAGCTTCTCTTTTTTTGCCAGCATTCTTCCTTTGTTTAGCGCTATACGACTTTTTCAGGGACGACTATCTAATATGAGATAACAGGCTTGAATTAGATTCGATAGCGGCTTCATTGATAGGAGAGAGTCGTCGTTCAGTATGATTTAAACGATCGTTGCATATATTAGCGTTAACATCATCATTTTGTGGGATTTTTTTGGCTGAAAATAGACAGGGATCAGACGTAGGACTAGAAATTTTCTGTAATGGGTTATTTGGACTCTGCGTCTTAAACTTTTCTGAATATAATTTTTCTGTATATTTTGAGCAGTGTGTTTTTAGTTTGTTCCAATCAATTTCTTGTTGATAACCACTCATTTGGTTAAACAAGGTAAAAATATTAACTGAAACTAATAGTAAAGAAACGATAAAAATTAAAGTAATACTGACGGCAGTCACTGGCAAGGTAGCTAACGCAATAAACGACAAGATCAAACTGGCAAATAGGCATAATAGTAAAAAGACACGAATACGTTCACTGGCTAAAAAAGCGTTATTACATTCTTTAAGATAGTTATTAAGCGCATATGCTATTTTTATAGACTCAGGCGAGGCGTCTGAGTTTTCAGTAATTGGATGGAGAAGGATGTATAAAGCTTCTTTGACCAAATCAATATCGCATTCTAGTAGATAGGGTTGGTCAGAGATAGGTATCCACTGATAATCCATTGCAGGGTACATTTTATTTTCCTTAAAATTTTTTAATCTTCTATCCTCTCATCCTAGCATTTATTAAATTAGAGCTCAATCTTTGAGATATTTTATCGTCATTGCGAGCACCGAAGGTGCGCGGCAATCGACTGGATGGTTACGCTCATTACATTCGCTCGCCATGACGGTGATCTTTCTGCATTAAGTATAGAATTTTGGCCAACGAAGGTTGTATACTAGCAACAAAATTGCTCAGGGTAACGAGAAAACCATGTTACAGAATTATTTTCCCATACTGATCTTTATTGCCTTTGGCTTATTTATTGGCGTGGCGGCCTTATCAATTGGGCGCTTAACAGGCTTGCAGCGTCCGGATCCGGCGAAGTTATCTTCCTATGAATGTGGTTTTCCAGGCATTAGCGACGCACGATTGCCTTTTGATATCCGTTATTATCTGGTAGCGATTTTATTTATTATCTTTGATTTAGAGACTGCTTTTTTATTTCCATGGGCGGTTTCCTTAAGACGCATCGGTTTGTCTGGTTTAATAGCGATGGGTATCTTCCTGGGTCTATTATTGATAGGTTTTATATATGAGTGGAAAAAAGGTGCCTTACAATGGGAATAGAACCATTATTACAACAACAAGGTTTTGTCACCACGTCCTTAGATAAGCTGCTGGGTTGGGCGCGCAGTGGATCATTATGGCCGATGTCGTTTGGTTTGGCGTGCTGTGCGGTAGAGATGATGCATTCGGCCGCTGCACGTTATGATTTGGATCGATTTGGCGTGGTATTTCGTCCTAGCCCGCGGCAATCCGATGTCATGATCGTTGCTGGGACTTTATGCAATAAAATGGCTCCAGCTTTACGCAAGGTTTACGACCAAATGGCAGAACCGCGCTGGGTGATATCGATGGGATCTTGCGCGAATGGCGGAGGTTACTACCACTATTCCTATTCAGTAGTACGCGGTTGCGATAGAATTGTGCCAGTTGATGTGTATGTGCCGGGTTGTCCACCCACCGCAGAGGCATTAGTGTATGGTGTTATACAATTGCAAAACAAAATAAAAAAAACACACTTTATTGAGCGTACTTAAACTATGTCAGACGCTGTTCTGCAACTTCAAAAAATTAACCAACGTTTTGACGCGGTTATTCAAGAAATAATCGTTGCGCGTGGTGAAATCAGTTTAGAAATTCCTGCCGAAAAATTACTTGAGGTTTGTTTAGCACTGCGTGATGAAGCGGATTTTAAATTCGAATTATTAGTAGATGTTTGTGTCGTGGACTATTCTGACTATGGTATCAGTGAATGGACCACCGAGCGTTCAACGTTAACCGGTTTTGAGCGCGGTGTAGACACCACGGGTGATCTGCAACCGGTGGCTTGGAATAAGCCACGCTTTGCCGTGATCTATCATCTATTATCACTTCAGCATAATCAGCGTTTACGTTTGCGTGTGTTTGCCCATGGTGAACCCCCACAAGTGCCGTCGATCATTAAATTATGGCCGGCCGCTAATTGGTATGAACGAGAAGCCTTTGATCTGTATGGTGTTTTTTTTAATGGACATCCTGATTTGCGGCGTTTGCTAACCGACTATGGTTTTGTCGGTCATCCTTTTCGTAAAGATTTTCCACTAACTGGACATGTCGAGGTACGCTATGATGCGACCCAAGGTCGGGTTATTTACCAGCCGGTCACGGTTACGCCACGTACCTTAGTGCCAAAAACCATTCGTAAAACAACGACTGAAGATACCTTAACCTGTTTTCTTGAAAACCAGAACGAGTAAATGCATGCCTGAAATACGTAATTACACCTTAAACTTTGGTCCGCAGCATCCAGCCGCGCACGGTGTGTTGCGTTTAATCTTAGAATTAGACGGTGAGGTCATCCAATCGGCAGATGCGCATATTGGTTTATTGCATCGTGCAACCGAAAAGCTAGCTGAATCTAAACCTTACAATCAAAGTATTGGTTACATGGATCGTTTGGATTATGTTTCCATGATGTGTAATGAACATGCCTATGTTTTGGCAATAGAAAAATTATTAGCTGTAACGCCCCCGAAGCGTGCGCAATATATTCGTGTTATGTTTGACGAAATTACACGTATCTTGAACCATTTATTATGGTTAGGTGCACATGCTTTAGACATCGGTGCGATGACGGTTTTTTTATATTGCTTCCGAGAACGCGAAGATTTAATCGACTGTTATGAAGCGGTGTCAGGTTCGCGTATGCATGCCACTTATTATCGGCCGGGAGGCGTGTATCGCGACTTGCCGGATAAAATGCCGCAATACAAACCTTCACAATGGCATAATGAAAAAGAAACCCGTGAGATGAATGCTAATCGTGAGGGAAGTTTATTAGACTTTATTGAAAGTTTTATTACTCGATTTCCTAAACTGATAGATGATTATGAAACCTTGCTGACCGATAATCGTATTTGGAAACAACGAACCGTCGGCATTGGTGTATTATCGGCGGAACGCGCTTTACAATTAGGCTGTACCGGTCCAATTTTACGTGCCTCGGGCGTCGCTTGGGATCTGCGCAAAAAACAACCGTATGAAGTGTATGATGAATTAGATTTTGATATACCGATAGGAAGCAAAGGCGATTGTTATGATCGTTATCTGGTACGAATCGAAGAAATGCGCCAATCGAATGCTTTAATAAAACAATGTGTGAGTTGGTTACGTGCTAATCCAGGCCCAGTCACATTGATCGAGCATAAAGTGGTGCCACCGACGCGTTTACAGATGAAAGAAGACATGGAATCACTGATCCATCATTTTAAACTTTTTAGCGAAGGATATTGCGTGCCACCGGGTGAAGCCTATGCCGCAATAGAACATCCTAAAGGGGAATTTGGAATTTATATGGTATCGGATGGTGCTAACAAACCTTATCGGGTTAAAATACGCGCAGCGGGGTTTCCGCACTTGGCGGCTTTAAATGAATTGGTTTCCGGACATATGATTGCTGATTTAGTTGCCATATTGTCTAGTCTTGATATCGTATTTGGTGAAATCGATCGATGAAGAGTGTGACGAATAACAAAAGCGAAATATTGCCAGAAGCATTAAAAATCGCTATTGAGAAATGGGCCAAGAAATATCCACCGGATCGTAGACAATCGGCGGTGTTACCGGCGTTGACTCTTGCGCAAGATTATAACGGTGGTTATTTATCCCAAGATTTAATTGATGCGGTGGCCGATTATCTAGAGATGTCACGCGTCACCGCTTATGAAGTAGCCACGTTTTATACGCTTTATGAACTCGAGCCGATAGGTCGGCATAAGATTGGGGTTTGTACCAACGTTTCTTGTATGCTGAGCGGTTGCGACAAAATTGTTAAGCATTTGCAAAATCGTTTGCACATTAATCTGGGCGAAACCACCGCCGACAAAAAATTTACCTTACGCGAAGTCGAATGCTTAGGTGCTTGTGCAAACGCCCCGGTAGTTCATATCGGACAACGTTATTATGAAGATTTAACACCCGAAAAATTAGATAAAATCTTGGATAACTTAAATGGCGAATGATATTTGTTTCCGTACCTTACATTTTGACGAACCTTGGAGCTTAGCTAATTATCGGCGTGTGGGTGGTTATCAAGTCTGGGAAAAAATTCTAAAAGAAAAAACGCCTCCGGAAAAAATTATTGCTGAATTGAAACTTTCTTGTTTACGTGGTCGTGGCGGGGCAGGGTTTCCGACTGGATTAAAGTGGAGCTTTATTACGCGCGGTGCTCCGGGTCAAAAATACATCGTATGTAATTCGGATGAAGGAGAACCGGGAACCTGCAAAGATCGCGATATTTTACGTTTTAATCCGCATCAACTCATTGAAGGGATGGCGATTGCCGCTTATGTGATGGGTGCTAGCGTGGGTTATAACTATATACGTGGTGAATATTATGAACCTTTTGAACGCTGCGAAAGCGCGATAGCAGAAGCGTATGCGGCTGGTTTATTGGGTGCTAATATTTTAGATTCCGGATTTAATTTTCAACTGTATAACCATTTAGGCGCGGGTGCTTATATTTGTGGTGAAGAAACCGCTTTAATGGAATCTTTAGAAGGAAAAAAAGGTTTTCCGCGTTTTAAACCACCTTTTCCAGCGAATTATGGTTTATACGGCCGCCCAACAACGATTAACAATACTGAAACCTTAGCTTCGGTTCCGGTGATATTACAAAAAGGCGGACAATGGTTTTTAGAATTAGGTAAACCTAACAACGGCGGCTGTAAACTATTCAGTGTCACTGGCCATGTCAATAAGCCGGGTAATTTTGAGGTGCCTTTAGGCATTCCATTTAAAGAATTATTAGCACTTGCTGGGGGTATGAAAAACGGAAGAAGCTTAAAAGCAGTGATTCCAGGTGGATCGTCTATGCCGGTGTTAACCGCGGAAGCGATGTGGAATACCACGATGGACTATGATTCGATTGCTAAAGCCGGTTCGATGTTAGGTTCTGGCGCGGTGATCATCATGGATGAAACCACGTGCATGGTGAAAATTTTAACGCGTATTGCGCATTTTTATAAAGAAGAATCGTGTGGTCAATGTACTCCCTGTCGCGAAGGAACCGGCTGGATGTGGCGCGTGTTACACCGCATTGAACATGGACAAGGGCGGATGAGTGATCTGGATTTATTAGATAGTGTGGCAGGCAAGATTATGGGGCATACCATTTGTGCCTTAGGTGATGCGGCGGCGATGCCGGTGCAAAGTTTTATTAAACATTTTCGGAATGATTTTATTGAACATATTGAACATAAGCGTTGTCCAGTGAATGATCCCCATGACGCTTTTTGTCGAGAAGAACTATGATAGACATTGAAATAGACGGTCGTACCTTACACGTTGAACAAAATATCACGATTATCGAAGCGGCGGATAAAGCAGGTATTTATATTCCGCGTTTTTGCTATCATAAAAAGCTTTCTATCGTTGCCAACTGTCGCATGTGTTTGGTCGAAGTTGAAAAATCTGGAAAACCATTACCGGCTTGCGCGACACCCGTTACAGCGGGTATGAAAGTTTATACCACGTCAGCAAAAACCAAAGAAGCACAACGTTCAGTGATGGAATTTTTACTCATTAACCATCCTTTAGATTGTCCTATCTGTGATCAAGGCGGCGAATGCGAATTACAAGATCTTTCTTTAGGTTACGGTTCCTCGCTGTCACGGTTTACTGAAGGTAAACGTTCCGTCAAAGATGATAATTTGGGATCTTTAATTGCAACTGAAATGACACGCTGCATACAATGTACCCGTTGCGTTCGCTTTGGTCAGGAAATTGCTGGCATTAAAGAATTAGGTACACTGAATCGTGGCGAAGATTTACAAATCAGCACCTATATCGAACATAGTTTGGAATCGGAATTATCAGGAAATATAATTGACCTTTGTCCCGTGGGTGCACTGACATCGAAACCATTTCGATTTACTGCACGTGCTTGGGAATTACAACAGTCTGCTAGCATAGCGCCGCATGATTGCTTGGGTTCTAATATTTATTTACACACACGTCGCGAACAAGTGATGCGGGCAGTGCCACGTGAGAATGAAGCGATTAATGAAACTTGGTTATCGGATCGGGATCGATATAGTTATCTCGGCATTCATAGTAAAGAACGGGTGACGAAACCACATATTAAAGAAAATGGACAATGGTTTATCGTCGATTGGGAAACCGCGTTGGCAAAAGTGGTGACTGAATTTAAAAAAATTCTGCAAACACACGGTCCACATGCTATCGGAGGTTTAGCTTCGCCTTCCTGTACCACCGAAGAGTTTTATTTTTTTCAAAAATTATTGCGTAACTTGGGGTCACCGCATATTGATCATCGTTTACATCAAACCGATGTATCGGATCAAATACAGGCAACGCTTTGTCCACCAGGGATCACGTTATCTGAATTCGAAAAAGCCAATTTTGTTTGGTTGGTGGGTTCCAATATTCGGCGAGAACAACCAATAGCTGCACATCGTTTACGCAAAGCGAATTTAGCCGGCACCAAAATTGCTAGTCTGCATTGTGTGGATATCAGTGTTCCTTTTGCACTGCATGAAAATCTGTGCGTGAGTCCGGATACATTCGTACCCACTTTATTAAGCATTGCTAGAGCGGTGGCGGATGATGAAACAGCACTGGCAGCGTTTGCTGGGATCCCAGTTCGTCCTTTACAAAGTGACTTGGCCGAACAATTAAAAGCGTCAGAAAATAATCTGATCGTATTAGGTGCTTTAGCACATAATCATCCACAGGCAAGTTTAATTCGATTATTAACGCAGTTTATTGCTCAGCAAACCGGCGCACGTTGTGTGACTTTAACCGAAGGTGCGAATAGCGCGGGCGCTAGCTTAGCCGGCGCTGTACCCCATCGTTTGCCATGCGGTGTTTCCGTTGCTGAACCTGGTTTATCCGCTGCTGAGATGCTCAATGCGGATTTACGCGCGTTTATGTTATTGAATATCGAGCCCACTTTAGATTGCGCTAATCCGCAACAAGTCAGCAAGGCATTAAAGCAAGCCGATTTTGTATTAGCTTTATCACCGTTTAAAGCGAAATCCTTGTTAAATCATGCGCATGTTATTTTACCGATGGCAACATTTGCTGAGGTTGAAGGTAGCTTTATCAATCTGGCCGGTTGTTGGCAAAGCTTTTCAGCAGCGATACCGCCGTTAGGGCAGACGCGTTCAGGATGGGAAATTCTCCAGACATTAGGCAATAGTTTGGAATTAGCTGATTTTAATCGATCCGATCATGCCTTTATTCGTGAAGAACTAGAGCCAACATTACTAGAATATCTAGGTGTCGCTGCGATATCCGCTAATCAACATGATAGAAATAAAATATACTCACAGCACTTGAACTTTTGTCAAGGCGGCATGAAAACGAGCAACCGGAGTGTATGTAAAATACATGAGGATTGCGAGTTGAGTGACAACACAGACAAAAGTTCAAGTGCTAAGAGTATTGCGAAGAGTATAATGCGTATCAGTGAATGGCCTATCTATAGTGTCGATAGCTTGGTGCGTCGATCGTTAGCTTTACAAAATTCTGCAACGAATGATCCAGTTACTGTTGCCATGAACGCCGCATTAGCCAGTGAATTAAATTTTACTTCTGGTCAATTAATTCGTATCGAACAAGGCGTAGGTCAAGCGGTACTGCCTTTGTCGATACAAGCAGGTATTCCTGATTATTGTGTTTACATTGCCGCCGGTTGTGAAGAAACCACCGCTTTAGGTGAATCATTTGGCGAGGTTAAACTCTATGCTGAATGATTTAGTATTATTAATTTGGATCTTGATTAAGATTGTTGTCATTACTATCCCTTTACTGCTTACCGTCGCGTATTTAACCTTTATTGAACGTAAGGGTATCGGTTATATGCAAGCCCGAATAGGACCGAATCGGGTGGGACCCTTAGGTTTTCTACAGCCCATTGCCGACGTGGTTAAGTTAATTACCAAAGAAATTATTGTTCCCACCGCATCGAATCGTTATTTATTTATTTTAGCCCCGGTTATTACCATCGCCCCGGCATTAGCCGCTTGGGCGGTTATCCCATTTAGCGAAGGTGTGGCATTAACGCAAATTAATGCCGGTGTACTTTATTTATTTGCAATTACTTCGTTGGGTGTGTATGGCATTTTAATCGCTGGCTGGGCGACTAATTCTAAATATGCTTTACTAGGCTCGTTACGCGCAGCGGCGCAAACCATTTCCTACGAAATTGCCATGGGTTTTTCGTTTGTCGGTGTTTTATTAGCGGCCGGAAGTATGAATCTGCATGATATCGTGCTACATCAACAAGGCGGCATTTGGCATTGGTATTGGTTACCATTACTACCCTTATTTGTTTGTTATTGGATTTCGGGAATCGCCGAAACTAACCGCGCTCCTTTTGATTTAGCCGAAGGTGAATCCGAAATCGTAGCGGGTTTTCATGTCGAATATTCAGGCGTAAGTTTTGCTTTATTCTTTCTCGCTGAATATATGAATATGATCTTGATATCAGCGATTGCTAGCTTATTGTTTTTAGGTGGCTGGCTATCACCTTTTCAAGGTATTGCGGTGTTAGATCAGGTTTTCGTATGGGTTCCTGGTATTATTTGGTTTTTTATAAAAATGATTAGTTTTTTGGGACTTTTTATTTGGTCGCGAGCGACTTTTCCCCGTTATCGTTACGACCAATTAATGCGTTTGGGGTGGAAAGTATTAATTCCAGTGACTTTACTTTGGATATCAATCGTGGCATTAGCGGTACAATTTAAATGGGGTCCTTGGTTTAACGCATGAACTTGTTAAGAAAAATAGTACAGCTGATTAAAACTTTTACACTCTGGGAACTTTTTAAGGGACTGGGTGTGACCGGGCGACATTTTTTTAAGAAAAAAGTCACTATACAATTTCCCGAAGAGGAAACACCACGTTCAGTCCGATTTCGCGGTTTACATGCGTTACGTCGTTATCCTAATGGTGAGGAACGTTGCATTGCGTGTAAATTATGTGAAGCGGTGTGTCCAGCGCTGGCGATTACGATTGAAGCAGAGCCACGTGATGATGGTTCACGACGTACCACCTTATATGAAATCGATTTATTTAAATGTATTTATTGTGGATTTTGCGAAGAATCATGTCCAGTAGATGCCATCGTCGAAACCAATATTCCACATTATCATTTTGAAAATCGTGGCGAAGAGATTATGACCAAAGAAAAATTGTTGGCGATTGGTGACAAGTATGAGAAGCAAATAGCTAAAGAGAGAGCGGAAGATGCCCCTTATCGTTAATTTTTGTCATTATGGATGGCCACGCTCACTTCGTGAGCTCGCCATGACGGATGGGTTCTCGTCATTGCGAGCGCGTAGCGCGCGGCAATCCAAATTTTAAATATTTATATTATGATAATTCCGATTCATCAGTGTGCTTTCTTCTTATTTGCTGCGACATTAGTAGGCGCTGCCTTGATGACAGTCATTTCGCATAATCCGGTTCGTTGCGCGTTGTTTTTAGTGTTGGCTTTTTTTGCAGCTGCCGCTTTATGGATATTATTAGAGGCCGAATTTTTAGGTTTAATTTTGGTTTTAGTCTACGTCGGTGCGGTCATGACGTTATTTTTATTCGTCATTATGACTTTGAATATTGATAGTGCAGAAAATCAACCTATCCACGTGCGCTATCTATTTTTTGCGGCGATCAGTGTGCTGATTTTATTGGCATTATTGATCTACGCGGTATTTCCGCTTTCGGGTACTGCCGGCCTGCTGCCATTGTCTCAAGATGCGAGTAATACACAAGCCTTAGGAGATGTACTGTATACGCAGTATGCCTATCCGTTTGAAATTACCGGTGTTTTATTACTGGTGGGTATTGTGGCGACTATCGCCTTGAGTTTTCGTGAAAAACGTTTGAATAAAGCGATTGCGCCTGAATTACAATTAAAAGTGAAGCCTACGGATCGATTACGAATTATAAAAATGCCAGCCGAGAGAAAAAAATGATTCCGTTAAATTATTACTTAATACTCGCTGCTATCGTATTTAGCTTGGGTTTACTAGGGTTGGTGATCAATCGAAAGAATATCATCATTTTACTGATGTGTGTTGAGCTACTATTATTAGCCGTAAATATGAATTTTGTCGCATTCTCACATTTTTTTGCGGATTTATCCGGCCAAGTGTTCGTGTTTTTTGTGTTGGCCGTAGCAGCCGTTGAAGCGGCCATCGGATTAGCGATACTGATTGTTTTATTCCGCACCCGACATAGCATACAAGTCGATGCCTTAAATTGTTTGAAGGGGTAGTTGGTAATGAGTCATTATCAGTTAATCAACCTCGCATTAATATTATCTCCTTTAGCAGGTGCCTTATTTGCTGGTTTAGGTGGTCAACGTGTCAGCGATCGTTCGGCCCATACGATCACTATTTTAGGCGTTGCCGTTGCATTCGTTTTATCAATGTATTTTGCATACCAACTCTTTTTTTTACACGCTGGGGCTTATGACGGAAACCTTTATTTGTGGGATTTGACCGGTAAATTTCGCTTTAATATTGGCTTTTTAATTGATCCATTAACCGTGGTGATGTTTCTTATCGTCACGTTTATTTCGTTGATAGTGCATATTTATAGTGTCACTTACATGGCCGGCGATCCGGGTTATAAGCGGTTTTTTAGTTATATGTCGGCATTTACCTTTGCAATGTTGATGTTGGTGAGTGCGAATAATTTCCTACAGTTGTTTTTTGGCTGGGAAGCGGTGGGTTTAGTTTCGTATTTGTTGATTGGTTTTTGGTTTAAACGCGAAGCGGCGAATGCCGGAAGTTTAAAGGCTTTTCTGGTGAATCGAGTCGGTGATTTTGGGTTCTTTTTAGGCATTGCTTTATTATTTAATTATTTTGGTAGTTTAGATTATTACCAAGTTTTTCATGCCGCACCTGCATTGAAAGACGCGAGTATCAGTCTCTTTCCGCATACTTCTTATTCAGTTATTGCCGTTATTTGTTTTTTGTTATTTATTGGCGCGATGGGAAAATCTGCACAGATACCGTTACATGTTTGGTTGCCGGAATCCATGGAAGGTCCTACACCTATTTCTGCGTTAATTCATGCGGCTACCATGGTTACTGCCGGTGTTTATTTAGTCGCACGTCTTTCGCCTTTATATGAATATGCACCGAGTGTGTTAAATCTTATTTTAATTTTAGGTGCGACCACCGCTTTATTTATGGGCTTAGTAGCCATCGTGCAAAACGATATTAAACGCATCATTGCTTATTCTACGCTTTCGCAACTGGGCTATATGATGGTTGGTTTAGGTGCCTCTGCGTATGCGGCGGGTATGTTTCACTTAGTGACACATGCTTTTTTCAAAGCCTTATTATTTTTGGCAGCAGGTTCAGTTATTTTAACGATGCATCACGAACAAGATATTCGTAAGATGGGTGGCTTAGCGAAAGTGATGCCGTTGACTTATGTTTGCTTTTTAGTCGGTGCCTTAGCATTGGCGGCATTACCGCCTTTTTCGGGTTTTTATTCTAAGGATGCGATTATCGATGCGGTGCATGCATCGAGTTTACCGGCAGCATCTTACGCTTATTATTGTGTATTAATCGGTGCGTTGGTCACCGCATTTTATATTTTTCGTGCCTTTTTCTTAGTGTTTCATACAGAAGCGCGCGTGCCTATCCAACATTATCAAAAAACCACGACGATCGTTAAGTTCAGTTTAATCGTTTTAGCGATTCTTTCTGCAATAGCAGGATTTTTATTAGTACATCCTTTTTTAAACGTTCCCGGTTTACTCGCTGGTAGTCTGAGTGTATTACCCAATCATCAGATGATGACAACTGAGCAAATGTTAAGTATGGCAACTATTTTTTCGCTGGTTGGCATTGTATTGGCATGGTTTTGTTATTGCCAATTTCCGGCTATTCCTGCTTGGGCGCAAAAACATTTTGCTTGGCTCTATCAAGTTTTAGTGAATAAGTATGGTTTTGATGCGTTTAATCAGACCGTATTTGCCAATGGTGGTCGACACTTAGCAAAATTATTTTTTAATGCCGATATAAATGTACTTGACGAGAAACTGATAGACGGTTCAGGAAGACGTATCAGTTGGCTTTCCAATGTATTACGTCGTCTGCAGTCGGGTTATATTTATCAATATGCATTTATTATGGTGCTGGGAATCATTATTTTTTTATTAGTTTATAATTTTGTAGTATAAGAATGTTATTAACTTTCGTTTCTCAATTTGGCTCGTTCATACACGAGCATTTATTAAGTCTACTTATTTGGCTGCCGGTACTAGGTGGTGTGTTGGCGATTGCATTTAATGGTGATCGTTATCCTCAGCGCGCGCGTGTGATTGCTTTAATCACCTCACTGATTACATTGCTCTTATGTGTGCCGCTGTATTTGGATTTTAATCCTGCTTTAAGCAGTATGCAGTTTCAAGAAAATATTCCTTGGATAACAGTATACAATATTAATTATGCCTTAGGTGTCGATGGTATTTCTTTACCATTGATCATATTAACGGTGTTTACCACGTTACTGGTTATTTTAGCGGCTTGGCGTAGTATCACTCTGCGGGTTGCGCAATATATGGCGGCGTTTTTACTCATGCAAGGCATGATGGTAGGAACGTTTGCTGCGACCGATTCGATCTTATTTTATGTGTTTTGGGAAGCGATACTTATTCCTATGTATCTGAGTATCGGTGTGTGGGGTAGTGATAATCGTTCTTATGCGTCGATAAAATTTTTCTTATATACCTTTTTTGGCTCGGCATTGATGCTGATTGCTTTACTGTATCTCGGTGTGCATAACCCAGAGCATGATTTTTTGATTACGCATTTTTATCCGATAAAATTGACCATGCCGGTGCAAGTATGGATTTTTGTGGCTTTTTTAATTGCCTTTGCCGTAAAAATTCCAATGTGGCCATTACATACTTGGTTACCTGATGCGCATACCGAAGCGCCTGCCGGTGGTTCAGTGGTATTGGCGGCGTTAATGTTAAAGTTAGGAGGTTATGGTTTTCTGCGCTTTACGTTGCCAATCGTTCCAGACGCGAGTCGTTTATTAGATGGTTTTATGATAGCGCTGGCCTTGATTGCTATCGTTTATATTGGTTTGGTCGCCTTGGCACAAGTGGACATGAAACGTTTAATTGCTTACTCCTCGATCGCACATATGGGTTTTGTGGTGCTCGGTTGTTTTATGCTATTTGCCATCATGAAACATAGTCATAACACCTTAATGGCGTATATGAGTTTGGAAGGGGCGATGGTACAAATGATTTCCCATGCGTTTAGTTCAGGTGCGATGTTTTTAGCGGTGGGGATGTTGGCGTATCGTTTTCGCAGTCGTCAGATCAAAGATTATGGTGGGCTTGCTACCAGTATGCCTTTATTGGCGTCTTTTTTCATGTTGTTCGCTATGTCGAATGTCGGCTTGCCAGGCACGTCCGGTTTTGTCGGCGAATTCATGATTATCATGAGTGCCATGCAAGCCAGCTTTTGGATTACCACGATTGCTGCGACTACATTAATTCTCAGTGCGTCTTATACACTTTATATGTACAAACGCGTATTTTTTGGTGAAATTACTAATCCCTTGGTGGCTGAAAGTAGCGATATCCATGGTTTTGAAAAACTGGTGTTTATTTTATTAACGGTGGCGATTATTTTTATTGGTATTTATCCGGCTCCTTTGTTGACAATCATGCATGCTTCCATAGACTCAATTTTACATTGGAGTTTGCAAACTAAATTATGATGACATTACAACAATTACTTCAATTTCCTGCTACTCCTGAAATCGCTTTATTGTTGATGACATGTGTGATCCTGTTGTTAGAGTTATTTGTGCAACAGAAATCCAGTTTGCTCACCTATAGTGCGACACAAATGAGTCTGGTGATTACGCTAGCGTTAGTTATTCATCTGCATCATGTACCGGCGCAGTTCTTGTTTCATCAACATTTTACTTGGGATCTGGTCGCTTATTTTATTAAATTGTGCATTTTGATATTCAGTGTATTTGCCTTTGTTTATGCACGTGATGCTATTAAAACTCTGCATATGAACTCGGGTGAATATTATTTATTAGGTTTATTTTCAATACTCGGGATGCTGGTGTTGACGTCGGCGAATAGCTTATTAAGCCTTTATCTGGGTTTAGAACTATTATCTTTTCCGCTGTATGCGATGGTGGCTTTACAACGTCAATCCAGTCAGGCGGCAGAAGCGGCGATGAAATACTTTATTTTAGGCGCGTTGGCTTCCGGCTTATTCTTATATGGACTCTCATTATTGTATGGTGCGACGCATTCTTTAATCTTACCTACGATACATCAGGCTTTACTCGTGGGTGGGCAATCCCATGTATTGTTGAGCACGGGGCTCATCTTTATCCTGGCGGGGACCGCATTTAAGATTGGGGCGGCACCTTTTCAACTTTGGGTTCCTGACGTCTATCAAGGTGCTCCCACGCCAGTTACTTTGTTTATCAGTGCGGCACCGAAAATAGCCGGTTTGGCGCTGGCAATCCGGTTATTAGTCGATACGCTGCCTAGCTTACTCAGCTATTGGCAGCCCTTATTAGCGGTTATCGCCATTTTATCCTTTAGTTTGGGCAATCTGGTGGCTATCGTACAAAGCAATTTAAAGCGTATGTTGGCTTACTCGGCCATCGCTCACATGGGATATGGTTTACTTGGCTTAGTCGCCGGTACGGCGATGGGTTATGCCATGAGTCTTTTTTATATGTTGGCATATGGCCTGATGGCCTTGGCCGCATTTGGTTTATTGGTGGTGATGAGTCAATCAGGCCAGGTTGAGCACATTAGTGACTTAAGAGGACTGAATGCACGTAACCCTTGGTTAGCGCTGATGATGTTGCTGGCGATGTTTTCTATGGCGGGAATTCCTCCCACGATAGGCTTTTTTGCTAAATTAGGTATCTTAGAAGCCCTAATTTCAGCACATCTGCTCTGGATAGCCACATTGGCCATTATTTTTGCTATAATTGGCGCTTATTATTACATTAACGTCATAAAAGTGATGTATTTTGAGGAGCCTGCACCCACTACACCGCGCTTACTGGTAGCGCCCGATGCCTACCTTGCACTGAGTATTAATGCTATACTACTCCTCGTTCTAGGTTTATTTCCCAGTCAGTTAATATGGCTGGCCAAGGCGGTTTTTTTTACCATTAACCATCCTGTTTATTAGAGGCTAGGAAACGAAATGAGAAAAATCTTTATTATTTTAATCCTATCATTGGGGTTACAAGGTTGTCTGGCAGGCGCTTTTGTGGCGGGTAGCGCAACCACGGGTGGTTTAGTGACGGATCCGCGTCCTATTAATACGATTAAATCCGATGAGGAAATTAACTTTAGAATCAACAGAAAATTGGCTAATGATCCCGTGCTAAATGCCGAAACCCATATCGCCGCGGTAAGTTATAATCAGGTGATATTGTTAACCGGTCAGGCCTATGATGAGGAATTAAAAGCGAAGGCAGAACACTATGCCAAAAGCATCCCGCAAGTTCGACGGGTATTTAATGAAATTGTCCTAGGGATTCCTACGACAGTCTATCGACGTGCTCAAGATGTGGGTATCACTTCAGCGGTTAAGACCAAGATGTTTGCGAGTAGAGAGCTTAAATCGAATAATTTTAAGATAGTCACTGAAAATGGAGTGGTGTATATACTAGGGATAGCGACACCAAAACAAGCTGATTTGGCGGTATCGATAGCGAGAGAGTCTTCCGGTGTGAAAAAAGTGGTTAAGTTAATAGAATATAAAGAAGAATAAGCATTAAATTTTATAAAAAAGCTTTTTGATTATACTAAAAGTGTGACTTTAAAAGTTTTACTCTGAGACAGTATTAAAATATAAGAGGTTACTGTGGAAATACTATACGGTGTATTGAATTTATCATTTTGGGGTTATGTCGTTGCCTTATTGATATTAACGCATATCACTATCGTGGGCGTGACGGTGTATTTACACCGATCCCAGGCGCATCGTGCGTTGGAATTACATCCAGCCATCTGTCATTTCTTCCGTTTCTGGATATGGTTAACTACGGGTATGGAAACCAAAAAATGGGTTTCTATTCATCGTAAACATCATGCTAAGTGTGAAACCGATGAAGATCCGCATAGTCCACAAACTCGAGGTATTAAAAAAGTATTTTTTGAAGGTGCGGAGTTGTATCGTGCCGAAGCTAAAAATAAAGATACCATGGACAGGTATGGTCAAGGGACTCCGGATGATTGGTTAGAACGACATGTTTATACCAAGCATAGCGCGGCGGGTATTGCACTGATGTTTGTTATTGATGTGGTTTTATTTGGTATTCCTGGAATTACTATCTGGGCTTTACAGATGGCCTGGATCCCTTTCTTTGCCGCTGGTGTAGTAAATGGTATCGGTCACTATTGGGGTTATCGAAACTTTGAATGCCCGGATGCGGCGCGCAACATCATCCCGTTAGGCGCCTTTATTGGTGGTGAAGAATTGCATAATAATCACCATACCTTTCCAACCTCGGCTAAGTTTTCGGTGAAATGGTGGGAGTTTGATATGGGTTGGGTTTATATTCGTTTATTACAATTTTTAGGTTTATCCAAGGTTAAACGCGTATCACCCAAACTTGCGAATATTCCTGGTAAATCACTGGTGGATGCAGATACCTTAGCCGCATTGATTACGAATCGTTTTCAAGTGTTGGCGCGTTATAGTCGCGAAGTATTATTGCCGGTATTACATGAAGAAAAACTAAAAGCCAATACCAGCAGTAAAGCCTTATTAAAGCGCGCCAAGGTTGCGTTAATTCGCACTGAGTCTTTATTAAACGAAGAAGGTAAACAGCAGATTGCGGAAGTGATGGATAATCATCATATGTTAGCGCTAGTGTATCAGTATCGTCTGAAACTGCAGGCAATTTGGGGTCGTACCACCGCGACGCAACGCGAACTATTAGAAGCGTTACAAGAGTGGTGTAAACAAGCCGAAGCAACCGGCGTGCATGCATTACGAAAATTTGCGATTAGTTTGGCAGGGTTTTCGACACAAAAAAAATTAACTTAAGTTACATTAAAAGTAAGTTTATAAAAATAACAACAGGACCGTATTTATGAGTAATCCTATATTTTTTGATACCTTACAGTATGTTAAAAAACTGAGAGGAGCCGGTGTTGCAGAAAACGTTGCTGAAATTCAAGCGGAAGCATTTAAAGAAGTCATGGAAAATAATTTAGCCACTAAGCAAGACATCAGAGATTTGCGCCAAGATATGTTAGCGATGAAAAAAGATTTGACCCACGATATAGAAGGTTTATCAAGAAATATAGACCTAGTTAAAAAAGATCTCTTCATGGTTAAGAAAGATTTAATTATGGTTAAAAAAGATCTAACGATAAGGTTAGGCAGCATGATGGCGGTGGGTATAAGTATTCTTAGTGTGTTGATTACGCTCTTAAATAGGGCGCATTAAAAAATAATTGTTCTTTAGTTCATATCATTTTTCTTTATGTTTGAAACAGCACCTATCATTCAAAAAATCAAAGAACTTGAAAACCGTAGTATGGAATTACGGAGGTACCTTTGACTATCCCTCTAAACTGGAACAACTCCAAGAATTAGAACAAGAACTACAAGATCCCACGCTCTGGAATGATCCTGAAAAAGCACAACAATTAGGCAAACAACGTGCGCAATTACAGCAAATCGTTGATACCTTTCAGCAATTAGAAAAAGGTCTTAGCGATATCAAAGATCTGCATGATTTAGCGATTAATGAAGGGGCTGAAGATCTATTAGCCACGCTGCCACAAGAATTACAAACATTAGAAGCACGATTAGAGCAACTCGAATTTAGACGCATGTTTCCACGCGAATTAGATAAAAATTCTGCGTATTTGGAAATCCAATCCGGCTCAGGAGGCACCGAAGCACAAGATTGGGCAGAAATGTTATTGCGTATGTATCTGCGTTGGGGAGAGCAAAATCATTTTAAAGTCGACTTAATCGAAGTATCTCCCGGTGAAGTGGCAGGAATAAAAAGTGCGACGATTAAATTTGAAGGTGAATATGCTTATGGTTGGTTACGGACCGAAACCGGTGTGCATCGTTTAGTTCGTTTATCTCCTTTCGATGCGAATAAACGTCGTCATACTTCCTTCGCCGCCGTATTTGTGTCACCGGAAGTGGATGACACCATCGACATCGAAATTAACCCCGCCGATTTACGTATCGATACCTATCGCGCTAGTGGAGCGGGGGGGCAGCATGTCAATCGTACTGATTCAGCCGTGCGTATCACGCATATACCTAGCGGTGTGGTAGTGCAATCACAAAGTGATCGCTCACAACATAAAAACCGTGACCAAGCGATGAAGCAATTACGTGCAAAATTATATGAATTAGAATGTCGTAAACGTGCGGAAGAAAAACAAAGCCAAGAGTCTTTGAAACGCGATATCGGCTGGGGTAGTCAGATTCGATCTTACGTATTGGATGATGCGCGGATTAAGGATCTACGTACCGGTGTGGAAACAGGTAATACGCAAGCAGTGTTAAACGGTCATCTTAATCCTTTTTTAATCGCTAGTTTAAAAGCAGGGTTATAGCTATACTTTTCGCAGTTGAATCAGTTTGGAAAAAATTAACATGAGCCATGAAAAAGAAACGAGCACGAATAATGCTGAAGATTTATTTTCGCAACGTCTAGCGAAATTAAACGAATTACGACATGTCGGAGAGGCTTATCCGAATCATTTCCGCCGTGATAGCTTGGCGGCTGATTTGTATAGTCAATATGAACAAGTTAATGCCGAACAATTAGAGCAAAACCATTTGTCTGTCCGACTTGCAGGTCGGATTATGTTAAAGCGCGACATGGGTAAAAGTTTATTTCTCGATATTCAAGATATGTCCGGAAAAATGCAGGTCTATGTTAAGCAAGACAACATCGGATTAGAAGATTTTGAAGCGGTTAAACGTTTGGACTTGGGCGATATTGTTGGTATCAAAGGCGTATTATTTCGTACTAAAACCAAGCAGCTTTCCATTAAGGCAGAAAAGGTTTATTTGCTAAGTAAATCACTGCGGCCGTTACCGGATAAATTTCATGGACTTTCAGAATCAGATAAGGAACAGCGTTATCGACAACGCTATTTAGATCTGATGACCAATGAAAAAACCAGAAAAACATTTCAAATACGTTCGCAACTTATCAACGGAATTCGTCAATTTTTAAACCAGCGAGGTTTTGTTGAAGTAGAAACACCTATGATGCATGTGTTACCCGGTGGCGCTTTAGCTAGACCTTTTATCACACATCATAATGCCTTAGATATGGAATTATTTCTGCGTGTGGCGCCAGAGTTACATCTAAAGCGCTTAGTCGTGGGTGGTATGGAAAAAGTTTTTGAAATTAATCGTAATTTTCGGAACGAGGGGCTTTCGACTCGACATAATCCTGAGTTCACGATGTTAGAGTTTTACCAAGCTTATGCCGATTATAACGATTTAATGGATTTAACCGAACAATTAATTCGTGAGCTAGCACAAACTATTTTGGGCACGGAGCAATTGACCTACCAAGGCGAGACCTATGATTTGTCCCAGCCTTTTAAACGCCTCAGTGTGGTTAATGCCATACTCGAATATAATCCGCAATGGCAATTGCAACAGATGACTGAGTTACCCTCTTTGAAAAAAATTGCCGCTGATCTAAAAATTCCAGTGAGTGAATCTATCGGACAATTGCAGTTTGCTGTGTTTGAAGAAACCGTTGAGCAAAAATTAAAGCAACCTACCTTTATTACCGAGTACCCTATTGATGTGTCGCCTTTGGCCAGACGTAGTAATAAAGATCCACAGTTAGCGGATCGTTTTGAACTCTACATTGGAGGTCGGGAACTAGCGAATGGATTTTCTGAGTTAAATGATCCGGAAGATCAAGCAGCGCGTTTCAAACAGCAAAGTTTAGCTAAATCAGCGGGCGATTTAGAAGCAATGCCTTATGATGAAGAATATATACAAGCATTGGAATATGGCTTACCGCCCACCGCAGGAGAGGGTATAGGTATCGATCGATTGGCGATGTTATTTACTGATTCCGCATCGATCCGAGACGTTATTTTGTTTCCCTTGATGCGTCCTGAAAATAAGAGTGAATAGGAAAATCACTGTCATGGCAAGCGAATGTAATGAGCGTGGCCATCCAGGGATTGCCACGCACCTACGGTGCTCGCAATGACGATTAATATTTTACAGGCTTGCAATGAGGGAGGTTGCTATTTAATCTTATCTTCTTCAAACATTTCGTGTTTGCGAGTGATAGGATCATATTTTTTAAATTTTAATTTATTCGGCGTGGCTTTCTTATTTTTACTGGTTGTATAGTAATAAGCGCTGGCCGTTGATTTTAACTTAATTTTATCACGCATGATGTGCTTTCCCGTTTAAACTTTTTCGCCACGCTGACGTAGCGTAGCCAGTACTTTATCAATGCCTTGCTTCTCAATAGTACGCAAACCATCAGCAGTTATTCTTAATGTAACAAAGCGCTTTTCGGCAGCTACCCAAAGGCGACGCACATGTAGATTAATCTGAAAACGACGTTTAGTTTTTCGGTTAGAGTGAGATACATTGTGTCCCACCATGGGTTTTTTACCCGTTACCTGACAGACTCTAGCCATAATAATCCTCAATGCAGATTAGCTTCGAATATTGCCCGCTTTTATACCAAAAATGCAGCAGACTGTCAAAAGATTTACAATAGACCTTGAGTCGCAAAAGAGGTCATACAGCCTTCTCCTATAATGATATGGTCTAATAGGCGTACATCAATTGCTGATAAAATAGATTTAATTTCTTGTGTAATCCTTTTATCTGCTTCACTTGGTTTGGCAATGCCGGAAGGGTGATTGTGTGCCAAAATGACCGCTGCGGCATTATGTTGATAGACCTGCCGGACCAGCTCACGAGGGTATACCGCTGCTTCGTTAATACTGCCATGAAACAGCTCTTTAAAATGAATAAATCGATGAGCATTATCCAAAAATAAACAGCTAAAGACTTCATAGGGGTAGGCTCGTAACTTATGCGTTAAATATTGGTAAACTTCGTGTGGATTTTCAAAGCTATTCCGCTGCTCGAGATTTTCTTGCAAACAGCGAGTGGCTAATTCTTTAGCGGCTTGAATCTGGACATATTTTGCTAGACCTAAGCCAAGCGTCTTTGAAAACTGTTCTAAACTGGCTGCAACGATATTCCGTAAGTCTCCAAATTGTAATAAGAGATCGCGACTAATATCTAGGGCCGTTTTTCCACGGACACCGGTACGAACGAATAGGGCCAACAATTCTGCGTCAGATAAGACGCCGGCCCCTTGAGAGAGTAACTTTTCGCGTGGACGTTCTTTTGCAGGCCAATCGGTAATAGACATATATACTTTTCCCTAAGTTAATTATTATTTTATTGCTGTGAGTACATACTCTTCGCACAGGAGTAGAGATCATTATATTGAATACAGATGATTTTAAATAGAGGTCAAAAGCTTTAAGTTTATCGATTATGCTCTCGAGTCATAATATGTTGCCATTCAAACGCAGTCAGTGGCATGACCGATAATCGATTGCCTTTTTGTAATAAACGCATTCCTTTTAACGCTGTTTGGTTTTTTAATTTTTCTAAGGAAATAGTTGATTTAAAAATTTTTATTAATTGTACATCCACGCTAACCCAACGAGGCTTACTGACTGTGCTTTTAGGATCATAATGATGATCATCCACTTGCAAGGCTGTTTTATCCGGGTAAGCGCTGTTAACTATTTTGATCATGCCAACGATACCCGGCGTAGGACAACTTGAATGATAAAAAAAAGCCAGATCACCTTTTTTCATCGCTAGCAGAAAATTTCGCGCTTGATAATTTCGTACCCCATCCCAAGGTTCTGTTTGATGGGGGCGCTTGGCCAGATCCTGAATGCTAAAACAGGTGGGTTCAGATTTCATCAACCAATAGTTCACTTAGTTTTTCCTTCCATTGATTAGTTTTTATTGGGTTAATTTTTGTTGCAAAAAATCCATAATAGTTTGCATGTTTACCATTTGCTCGGTTTTTTCGGTTCTTGCTTTGTAAGCGATGACTTTTTCTTGCAAAGTTTTTTCACTGATGACTAAACGATGTGGAATACCGATGAGATCATTGTCAGCAAACAGTAAGCCGGGACGCTCTCCCCTGTCATCGAGTAAGACGTCTATGCCTGCACTCAGTTGTTTATAGAGTGCATCGGCCGCATGTTTAACCTGTTCAGAGCGATGGTAGGCAATCGGTACTATCACCACTTGAAACGGCGCCATGGTTTGCGGCCAAATTATCCCTTGTTCATCATGATTCTGCTCGATAGCGGCGCCGACGATGCGCGATACACCAATCCCATAACATCCCATTTCCATCGGCAGTAAACTGCCATCTTCGGTCGTTATGTTGGCATTCATCGCGAGACTATATTTATTGCCGAGTTGGAAAATATGACCGACTTCGATACCACGCTGCATTTTTAAATGTCCCTTCCCATCCGGGCTGGGATCACCGACTTGAACTTGGCGTAAATCGGCGACCGGTGGTAATGGGCAATCGCGTTCCCAATTAACATGCGTGTAATGAAAACCTTCTTCATTAGCACCACAGACAAAATCAGCCAGCACAGCCGCAGAACGATCGACAATTAAGGGTATTGATAAACCGACTGGACCTAAGTAACCAACAGCGACACCGGTTAGTTTTAAGATGTCTGCTTCTTCAGCAAAGCTTAGAGGATGAGCAATCTCAGGTATTTTAGCGAGCTTAGTGGGATTTAATTCGTGATCGCCGCGCAGTATAAGACCTATTAAAGGATGTTTATTTCCTTTTACCATTAACAATTTGACGCAATGTTGCGGATCGGTGTTTAAAAATTCAGAAACTGCAGCAATGGTTTTTGTGCCGGGCGTTTTTTCTTTCTTGAGTGGCGCCGTAGCAGTAGGGCGTTGATTAACAACTAGACTTTCTGCTAGTTCGGCGTTTGCAGCATAATCACTGCTATCACTATAAAAAATTTGATCCTCGCCGGTTTGCGCTAATACTTGAAATTCTTGTGATTGACTGCCACCGATATTGCCCGTATCAGCTAAAACTGCACGAAATTTTAATCCCAAACGCGTGAAAATTCGACAATAACTATCATGCATAGTCTGATAGGTTTCCGCTAATGAAGCTTTGTCACGATGAAACGAATAAGCATCTTTCATAATAAATTCGCGTGCACGCATTACGCCAAAACGTGGGCGAATTTCATCACGAAACTTGGTTTGTATTTGATAAAAAATCAGCGGTAATTGTTTGTAACTACGGACTTCATTACGTACTAACGAGGTAATGACTTCTTCGTGTGTGGGTCCAAAACAAAACCAACGTTGATGCCTATCGGTAATGCGTAGTAATTCTGGACCGTACGCATCCCAACGTTCTGATTCTTGCCAAAGCTCCGCCGGTTGCAGATTCGGCATCAACACCTCTTGGCCGTTAATGCGATTCATCTCCTCGCGTACGATAGTTTCGACTTTGCGTAACACGCGCAAACCCAAGGGTAGCCAGGTATAAATTCCAGTAGCCAATTTACGGATCATGCCGGCGCGCAACATTAATTGATGACTTTTGATCTCGGCATCGGCCGGTGCTTCTTTGAGTGTGGGTAAATACAGATGACTGCTGCGCATAATGGATAATCCCGACTATTTTTTAAATGATTAAAGCTTACTATAGTATGAGTAGCTTTTTTTTTTATCAAGTTCAATTATTCAGGAGTTTCGCGACTAGTGCAAAGAAAAAGAAGGATGTAAGCTATGCTAGATAAGGCATTTACTCGTCATTGCGAGCGCGAAGCGCGCGGCAATCCAGGAAAATGAAAATATTGGGAGCTTGCTATGAAAAATGAGGAACAAGAATTGCAAAAAAAATATCTGGATTATCACCACTGTCAAATAGATGTATTACGTGTAAAAGAAGGTATTAAAAAAACCGAAGACATATGGAATAAATATTTAGCGCATATAGGGAATTTAATTGCTTCCGCTAAGATTAAAGATCAAGATGTCGACGCGGTCAGTAACAGAATAGAGGTTTTGAATGAACATTGGAAAAAATTTAAAGCGGCTTGGGAATTTACACTTCCTAAACCCAACGATCGCGATTATGATCCTTTTGATCCTAATCCTTACCTGTCAGGCAAAGCTCAGCGATAATACTGCTTTACTTCAACAAGACCTTGCTATCATTAAAAATTGGCAAAACGCTTCCCGACTCGATTGCCCCTCACTGAAAAGATAGGCGAGAGATCAGACTGGCCAAAGTGTAAACACTGGATTAAAATGCCGCTTAGGTTTGAGTCGCATGGAATCTATCCTATCGGTTCACCATTTAAACGCCCATATCCGAATGAATGTAACAATGTGAGGAACACCATGCCTATTTATGAGTATCAATGTAAGGCCTGTGGTCATACGTTTGATACGATACAAAGTTTTAGTGAAGAGCCTTTAACCGATTGTCCGGTTTGTAAAGAACCCGCGCTGAAGAAATTGATTTCGGCATCAGCTTTCCATTTAAAGGGTAGTGGTTGGTATGTGACTGATTTTAAAAATCCACCGGCTAAAAAGGATAATTCAGAGAAAGCTAAAACTGAGGACGTTAGTAGTAAACCGGTGGAAACAAATAAAGAAGCTAGCAAAGAAACTAAAACCAAAGACACTGCAGCAGCAAAACCTGCTGATAAAACCAGTAAAACCGATAAATCGGATGAAAAATCCTCTTAAATTAAAATTATTATTATGCAAAGAACACATTATAATCAGCAATTAAATCCAAGCTTAGTTAATGAAACCGTGCAAGTCTGTGGTTGGGTACATCATCGGCGTGATCATGGCGGCATTATTTTTATCGATTTGCGCGATCGTAGCGGTCTTTTGCAAGTGGTGTTTAACCCCGATCAGTCCGAACTGTTTAAACTAGCAGAAACATTACGTAATGAATATGTGGTGCAGATTACTGGAAAAGTATGTATGCGTCCCAAAGGGACCGAAAATGCACAGTTAAAATCTGGAGCAATCGAATTAAAAGCGACCCAACTCACTATTTTAAATACTTCGGCACCGTTACCGATTTCCATTGATGCCTACACACCCGTGAGTGAAGAAGTGGCATTACGTTTTCGCTATCTAGATTTGCGCAGGCCTGAAGTTCAGGAACGTTTTCAATTGCGAACTCGAGTGGTGCAATTGATACGGAATTTTTTTGATGAAAGAGGTTTTTTAGATATAGAAACGCCGATGTTGACCAAAGCCACACCGGAAGGGGCTCGTGATTATTTGGTACCGAGTCGCGTTCATCCGGGGGAGTTTTATGCATTGCCGCAATCGCCACAATTATTTAAGCAATTATTGATGATGTCAGGATTTGATCGTTACTATCAAATCGTACGTTGTTTTCGTGATGAGGATTTGCGTGCTGATCGGCAACCTGAATTTACACAGCTAGATATGGAAATGTCTTTTTGTAATGAAGAAGATATACAAACATTGAATGAATCGTTGATCCGGCATGTATTTAAAGAATTATTAGAGGTGAATTTACCGGATCCTTTTCCACGCATGACTTATGCAACGGCTATGCAACGCTATGGGAGTGATAAACCTGATTTGCGTATTCCATTTGAGTTAGTGGACATTGCTGATTTGGTAAAAGACATTGAGTTTAAGGTTTTTTCGGGACCGGCCAATGATGCACAAGGACGAGTAACTGCTTTACGCATTCCTAAAGGCGCCGATTTGAGTCGTAAAGCGATTGAAGACTATACACAATATGTGGCTATTTTTGGTGCCAAAGGTTTGGCTTATATTAAAGTCTTGGATCCTGCTTTGGAACTTGAAGGTCTACAGTCACCGATCTTAAAATTTATTCCAGAAGCCACTGTCAAAGCAATATTGCAACGCGTGGCGGCAGAAAAGGGCGATATTATTTTCTTTGGTGCGGGCACAGCAAAAATGGTCAGTGAATCCTTAGGTGCTTTGCGTGTTAAATTGGGTCATGATTTTAACTGTGTTAAGGATGCATGGTCGCCGTTGTGGGTAGTGGACTTTCCATTGTTTGAATACGATGCACAAGAAAAACGTTGGCAAGCCTTACATCATCCTTTTACTGCGCCTAAGGTCAACGATGCCGCTGAGTTACAAGCCAGTCCCGGATCGTGCTTATCAAGAGCTTACGATATGGTATTGAATGGCTGTGAAATTGGTGGTGGATCGATCCGTATTCATGATACGCACCTGCAATCGGCGGTGTTTGAGTTATTAAATATTAATGAAGCTGAACAGAAAGAAAAATTTGGTTTTTTACTCGAAGCGCTGAGATTTGGTTGTCCGCCGCATGGTGGCTTGGCTTTTGGACTGGATCGTTTGGTGATGTTGATGACAGGAGCAAAATCGATACGTGATGTGATTGCTTTTCCAAAAACACAAACGGCGAGCTGCCCGTTGACGCGCGCGCCGAGTCCGGTTTCTGAGCAACAATTAAAAGAGTTATCGTTACAGATTCGAAAAAAATAATAATCGGTATTTCCCATGTCTGATTCTTTGCCGTCATCGGTTGTTAAAGCCACTAAAGGTGAATATGAAATTCCGATCAAGCGCTTATGGATAGAAACGTGGCGACAGCTTCTCCATATGCCGAAAGTATTTTGGCAAGCATTTGGCTTAATGCTCCTAGTGTTATTGGGCATGACTCTTCTTATGGGGCTGTTATTGCAGCAGTACGATTTAGAATTGTTACATTTTCAAAATCATCAAGCACAGTTACCGAATTTACATACATTACATGCTTTAAATAAGCTGAAAATGCTACTTGGCAATTTTGCCATAACGGTAATAGAAATTTTACGTTTTTTATTAACGGTTTCATTCGCTTTTTTAGCTTTAAATCACATTCGAAATCAGCCGATTAAAGCGACCATGATTTTTGAATGGGTAAAAGCTTTATTTTCTTTACTCCTAATAAGTATCCTATTTAGTCTTTTTTATGCTGCTATGTTTTACGCTTCAGGTTTCTATTTTAAAGCGTTATATGGATTTGCTCATAGCTATCCAGGAAAACTAATTTTTCTCTTGGGTTATATCTTACGTTTGATCATAATTACTGTGTTGCATACCTATATCTTATTAATCCTTTTCATGGCGAGCTTACTCGTTTTAGACCAAAAATTGGCGCTCAAAAAGAGTTTACATTGTGCCTTTAAAACCATCAATCAACATTGGTTTAAAAATAGTGTTTTACTATTCTTACCCAGTCTGGTGTATATGAGTGCATGGAGTGATTCCTTTAATCTTTTTTCCGGCATTACAAATGGATATGCTTTACTTACCTATTTAATTCTTTTGCCAGGGATGATCCTGACTATGTTGTTCTTTTTGTACAAAAAAATTGCAGCTCAAACTAATTTGACGCCTATGAAAAAAATTGCTTTGATAATACTAAAAGTGATTTTAGGTTTAGTTATTTTAGAATTGTTTTTTTCAGGAATAGGTTTGATTTGGCTACTGCCAGTGATAGCATTATTGATAGCCATTCAGTATCAGCACATTTTTTTGGATAAAAGCTTGTCTTATGTCTAATTCTACACCACCGAATTTTATCAAAGCCACTAGCGGTGATTATCGTATTCCGATTAAAGCGATCTTTCTGGAAGCTTGGTATCGGGTAAAAGGAATCAAAGCCTCTTTTTGGTTAGGTTTTCTTTATTTCATACTGGTGATGGCGGCGGCTTGTCTGGTATTAGGCTTAGTATTAGCTTTATATGATGTGTTTATACTGCCATTGGCTAGCGCTCATAACGTTGCTTCTTTCCATAATATAAAGCTAGGTCTTAAATTTATTGTCGTCGCCATCGTTGAAGTGTTACGTTTTTTATTCACGGCTTCGTTGGCGTATATGGCCTTACAGCATTTACGTAATCAACCCATCCATGCGAGCTTGGTTTTTTCTTTTCGTCAGGCCTGGCGACCTTTAGTAATTATTGCATTATTACTCTATTTGTTTAATAGTTTTATCATATCAACCACAAATATCATTTTACATAGCGCATTATTTAAACAGCAGATTGCTTATTTAGGCTCGGGTTTAGGCAGCATTTTTTTATTGGCAATTTTTTTAATCTGTTTCTTTTTATATTTCTATCTTTCGATCCTAGTGTATATGACCGTGCTGCTTATTTTAGATCAAAAAATACCCAGTAAACAAAGTTTAAGTTTGGTTTTTCAATCAGTCAATCAACATTGGTTTAAGAATATCGGTTTGATAGTCGTCACGAGTATGGTATTTGGTCTTTTGGCCTTGATGACTTTAGGTATTGGTTTAATTTGGTTATTGCCGATGACATCCTTAGTGACAGCCATCCAATATAATCAAATTTTTTGTGAAGGTAATCTATAGTTTATATCGTTTAGTATAAGTAGAAAATAATTATGGCCGGACATAGTAAATGGGCAAACATACAACATCGAAAGAATAAACAAGATGCAAAACGAGGTAAATTATTTACCAAATTAATCCGCGAAATTACCGTCGCAGCGAGGATGGGTGGCGGTGATTTAAATAGTAATCCGCGTTTGCGTTTAGCGGTGGATAAAGCCTTAGCCGCTAATATGACCAGAGAGACTATCGACCGCGCGACCAAGCGTGGAGCAGGTGGTTTAGATGGTGCGCAAATGGAAGAGATCCGCTATGAAGGTTATGGTCCTAAAGGTGTTGCTGTTTTAGTCGATACCTTAACTGATAATCGCAATCGTACTGTGGCTGAAATACGGCATGCGTTTAGCAAGTCGGGCGGTAATTTAGGGACTACGGGATCGGTCGGCTATTTGTTTAGTAAAAAGGGTGTGATTACTTTTCCACCCGGTTCTAAAGAAGAACGTATTTTAGAAATTGCTTTAGAAGCAGGCGCTGAAGATGCCATCACTTATCCGGATAATAGTATTGATATCTTGGTTGAAGAAAACCAATTACCGACTTTAGCTAAGCTGTATCAAGATAAAAATTTAAATCTTGCGAATAGTGAAGTCACTTGGTTGGCAAGTACGAAAGTTGAACTCAATGATGAGGATCAGGAAAAGTTGGATCACTTAATTGAACAGTTAGAAGACTTAGACGATGTGCAAAATGTCTATACTAACCAAGCCTAATGTTGAATCAGGAAACCCCAAGCTTAGGTAAAAATGCCATTATTCTAGGTATCGATCCTGGTTCTTGTATCACCGGTTATGGCGTTATTCAGGTCGAAGGTTCACAATTAAGCTATCTTGATAGCGGCTGCATTAAAGTGGCGAAAGTGGCTTTTGCTGAACGCTTGGAAAAAATATTTTCTGGTTTACAAAGTGTGGTTGAACAATATAAACCTAATGAAGCCGCTATAGAGCAAGTATTTATGCATATCAATGCCAATGCGGCACTGAAGTTAGGTCAAGCGCGAGGTGCTGCGTTAGTCGCGGCGGCTTTAGCTAAATTAATCGTCAGTGAATATTCTGCTAGGCAAGTCAAACAATCGGTGGTTGGTTATGGAGCCGCGAATAAACAACAGGTACAACATATGGTACGACTGTTATTAAGTTTAGACAGTTCACCCCAAGCCGATGCTGCCGATGCGCTGGCGATTGCGATCTGTCATGCACAAGCGCGGCAGTCGGGAGGACAAGGACTTAAACAAGGATTTCGCCGAGGAAGAAGACGATGATCAATCGATTGCGCGGCATACTGATTGAAAAACAGCCACCGTATCTATTAATTGAAGTGGCTGATGCGTTTACTTACGAAGTACAAGCCTCGATGCATACGTTTTATCAGTTGCCCGAGTGTGGAGAAAAAGTTTTTTTATACACGCAGTTTATTGTGCGTGAAGATGGACATTTTTTGTATGGTTTTAGCACATCCAATGAGCGAGCATTATTTACGCAATTATTAAAAGTAAATGGCGTGGGGCCCAAAGTCGCTTTAGGCATTTTATCAAAAATAGAAGTTGTAGAGTTTATTAACTGTGTAGAGCAACAGAATGTCAGCGCTTTGCAACAGGTTCCAGGTATTGGTAAAAAAACCGCCGAGCGGTTAATCATCGAAATGCGTGATCGTTTAAAAAGTTTATCCCATAACCAATCTAGCGAAGCCGATAAAAATACTATTCGGTCTTTACAGCATTATCAACAAGATGCGATTTCGGCATTAGTGGCCTTAGGATATAAAAATCAAGAAGCAAGTCGTGCAATAATGCAGATTAAAGACACATCTTTGTCTTTAGAATCGTTAATTCGGTTAGCATTAAAGAGTGTTGATTCCTAATATTTTGTGTGTTTAAGGTTGTTTTAAGTAAATACAAATATAATGTTAGTTGGTTATAGCTATGCAGCATTTGAGAAGAACAATGAGCGATACTAATGAGTTTGGTCCGGAAAATTTAATTAATGTATCCACGCAAAATAATTTCTGCGGGTATTATGTACTCGCTAGACGTATCATTAATGACGCTAATTTTGCAGTGATACTTGATAAATTTAATCAATTTTATCAAACAAATTGGTATCCTGATCAGCTGGCTGAAGTTGTGGAAAATATGCATCCTGAACAGGCTGATATCATGTTGGGTTTAGTGGTTCATCATCAACACTCACCGTCATCAGAAGAAGGCGGAGGTTTGCTTACTGAGGAACTGAAACCTATTTGTAAAGCTTTTGGATATGATTCTTCTATCTTCTTCGCAGGTTCTGAAGGTTGCTCTGATTCAATCAAGTCTGCGCTTCAAGATCAATCAGATTCTAGAAAAATATTAATTTTATCTGATCCACCTAAAGGCAACGCTACCATAGGACATTACGATTTGATCGAACCTGATGCGGATAAGGTTGCCGACTATAAGGAAAAATGCTCTCCTGATGCCGAGCATACTTATGCTATTAACAATGAGGGTGGGGATACAGAAGCATTTATCAAAAACATTCAAGAGTCTGTAGCAAATATTAAACCAAACTGGACGCCTGAACTAAAAAATCAACAAATTCAAGAAGACGAAATTTTTGCTTGGAAACTCGCTGCTGAAGAAGCAGGTTTAACATTCTTTACAAGTGAGCGCACTATAAGCAATGAAGAAAAAAATCGCTTAGGACAGCTTCAAAATGAAAGATGGTTAATCTTCCAAACTTAGTAAGTCTTGATCGGATAGACCGGTTATTTCTTTGATAAGTGCAATATTAAATCGTTTGGCGAGCATGTTTTTAGCAACGGTCATAGCTTCTTCATGCCGACCTTCTTCACGCCCTTGCTGTAGACCTTGTTCTAAACCATTTTGTAGGCCCCGTTGTAGGCCTTTCTGTAAGCCCCATTCTTCAATTTTTTGCGCAATACTCATGAGTCTTCCTCGTAAATTCGAATAGTTTGTAGCTTTTCTAGTAGTTTGTTAACGTCGTAAGCTTCGGTTTCTCTAAAAATATAATACAGCAAAGTCTGGCATTGTTCACTGCTCAGATAGCCTTTTTTAAGCTCTTCAATTATATTTTCTAGCCAATCTTGTATATCCCGATTTAAACAAGAATATTTTTGCGCAAAATCGAGTATGGCGATATTACCGTGTTTTTTTATTTCCTCGTCAGACATAGAACTTACATCGATAATAGGATAAGGCTTCAGATAAGTCTTTTCGGCCAGTGCTTTATTCTTTCCGAAGCAATCAAAAATATTACCTGTAAATGGGTAAGGTATCACTTTGCCGCGATAATATAAAATAGGCACTACGATAGGTAAATTAACATGGCCTTGCTTTAGATGTTGATCCATAATGGCATGAATATACCGAGAAATTTTAAAGGGAGTCATTTTCTTGGGGGTAGTTTCATGCTCAATTAATGGATAAAGATAGCCTTGATTGCCTTTCATTTGAACGGAATATAAAATATCAGAAAAATGTATGCGTAAATTTTTCTCCACAAAAGAACCCGGCTCAAGCTTTAGTGAAGAAAAATCACATAATATTTTTATATCGTTTGGCAAATAAACGTCAAAAAAGGTTTTTGCCATTTTGATATCAGTAAGATAATTTCGGAATAAAGAATCATGCGGGTGATGAATGGAAATCGTCATTTATTATTTTCCTGGTGGAGGCTTAATAAAAAAATTTATCTTAAATTATCTGAACGGGCAATAGTTAATCTAAATTTTAAATAAAAAACTATTTTTTAATCATTAATGCTTTATTTAGAATGATACGAGTTAAGCTTGCTAAAAGTGGTGCAGTTAGCTAATAATAAAAATGTTGTTAGTATTTTACGCTGCTTGAAAACTTTTCATAAACTATCGCTATGCAAATCTCTGATCGCTTAACCGCTGCCAAAAAACTTTCTGAAGACGATAAGTTACATCCACGTATTAGGCCGCTGGCTTTAGCCGATTATTTAGGACAAGCATCGGTTTGTGAACAAATGGCTTTATTTATTCATGCCGCACGCGCGCGTGGTGAAGCCTTAGATCATGTATTAATTGTTGGGCCGCCGGGTTTAGGTAAAACCACGTTGGCGCATATCATTGCGCATGAAATGGGTGTCACACTCAAACAAACCTCAGGACCGATATTAGAAAGAGCGGGTGATTTGGCCGCATTGTTGACGCATCTTGAAGCAAAAGAAGTATTGTTTATTGACGAAATACATCGTTTAAGCCCCGTGATTGAAGAAATACTCTATCCGGCCTTAGAAGATTACCAATTAGATATCATGATAGGCGAGGGCCCAGCGGCACGTTCGATTAAATTAGATTTACCACCTTTTACCTTAATTGGTGCGACAACGCGTGCCGGCTTGTTAACTTCCCCGCTACGCGATCGATTTGGTATCGTACAACGTCTAGAGTTTTATAGTGTTGTTGATTTGTGTCGGATTGTGACGCGTTCGGCAGGAATTTTAGGTGTGACGATCGATGCAAAAGGCGCAAGTGAAATTGCCAAGCGTGCGCGCGGTACACCGCGGATCGCGAATCGTTTGCTACGTCGTGTCAGAGATTTTGCCGAAGTAAAAGCCGATGGAAAAATTGATCAGCATTTAGCCGCACAAGCTTTAGATCTACTCGAAGTCGATAAAGAAGGTTTTGATCAACAAGACCGAAAATTATTATTAACACTCCTGGAAAAATTTGACGGTGGACCGGTCGGTTTAGATAGCTTAGCAGCGGCTATTGGCGAAGAACGTGATACGATTGAAGAAGTGATCGAACCATTTTTAATCCAGCAAGCATTTATCATGCGTACGCCGCGTGGTCGGATTGCCACAAAAAAAACCTATATTCATTTTGGATTGACCATGCCGGGTCATCTCAACGGACAAAAACAACTCAATTACGATTTTTCTGATAAAATAAACTAATACAAGCTCGTACTTAAAAGATACAAAAGATTGAAATAATTTACTCGCCATTGCGAGTATGTAAAACATGATCGTCATTGCGAGCACCGTAGGTGCGTGGCAATCCATGGATGGCCGCGGCTTCACTGACGTTTCGGCCTCGCCATGACGGTGCTTGATTTTTATCAGTGAGATGTGTTTTATACAAAATATAATGAGGATAGATAATGACAACGGTCGATCCAACACTATGGAGTTATTTTTCCGCCGCTAGCGGGATCGTGAAATTGGTTATGTTAATTCTGCTGCTTGGATCCATCGTATCCTGGTCGATGATTTTGCAGCGCGGATTTATGTTAAGACGTTCACGAAAGATACTAGCCCAATTTGAAGACAAATTTTGGTCAGGGATTGATCTGAGTAAACTGTATGCCGATTTAAATCGTGAACAAGATGAACACGTCGGCTTGGCCAGTATTTTTCATGCCGGATTTCGAGAGTTTATGCGCTTACATCAACAAGTGGGTGATGTACCGGTTATTATTATGGAAGGTGTGCAACGTGCGATGCGTATTGCTTATTCAGAGCAACACCAACAACTGGAAAAACATCTGGATTTTTTAGCGACTTTAGGTTCGACAAGTCCATACATTGGTTTGTTTGGTACAGTGTGGGGCATCATGACTTCTTTTCAAGCCTTATCGGCTTCGCAACAGACCGCCACGATTGCTATGGTCGCGCCCGGTATTTCGGAGGCCTTAATCGCCACGGCGATGGGTTTATTTGTCGCCATTCCCGCAGTGATTTTTTATAATCGTTATTCTCATCAAATTCAACATTTATTACATAATTATCACCGATTTCAAGAAGAGTTCGCGAATATTTTGTATCGTCAAGTCCATGGTAATACGGGTAGTTATGTTGCATAGTCCTTTTCAATTTCCACCGCAACGACGCAAAGGACCGATGTCTGAGATCAATGTTGTTCCCTATATTGACGTGATGTTGGTGTTGTTAGTCATTTTTATGGTCACGACGCCGTTATTATCACAAGGGATTAAAGTAAATTTACCGCAAGCTCAGGCGCAAACGATAGCACCAGCGCAGGAACCTATCATTGTATCGATAGATGACCAAGGACGTTATTATTTAAATACCGCTACGCATCCTGAAATCGCTTTAGATACCGATCAATTAAGCCGAGAGGTGAGTGAACAAATACGCAGCGCAGAACAAAAAAAAGCACCACGCCAAGTGTTTGTGAAAGGAGACAAAAAGGTTGATTACGGCAAAGTAGTCACAGCCATGGTTTTATTACAACAAGCTGGGGCTATCAATATTGGTTTGTTAACCGAGTCACCGCCAAAAGCGGTTTAAAGTGTGATGTATGTGCGAGTTAAAAAAGAAAAGTATGGTTACCCGCTAATCGTTGCGATTTTGTTGCATATTGTTTTATTTTCAGCCTTTTTCTTAAGTCTACGCCATAGCTCAAAATTATTATTTTTAGCCCCTCCGCCTTTACAAGTCATACACGCGACAGCAATTTCGATGGATGCACTCGTGCAGAAACCTATGCCGGTTGCAGAAAAAATAAAACCGCCACCTCCCGCTGCTGCGCAAACACTATCAAAACCGGTGTTACTGGAAAAAAGTCCGGTATTGTTACCAGTGAAAGAAAAGAAAGTTCATAAAGCTGAACAGGATAAAATTATTCCGCTTAAAACACTGAACAAACAACCATCATCAGAAAAAAAAGTGATACCCGTTAAAACTAATCTCACAAAAGTTGTGACAAGTAAATCAAAGAAAGACAGTACTAAACATCTGAAAGCGTCTAAAGAATCATTAAAGTTAGTTGAAAAAAATGTTCAGCAATTACTTGATCAAGAAATGAAAACGCTAGCGAAACAACAGATCAATGCAGCGCGCAATGCGGCTACCACGGATAAATATCGGCATCTCATCTTGCAAGCGATTGCTCAGCAATGGATTATTCCGCCAGAAATGAATAAACATTTGGAAACCAAATTAGCCGTGCATTTGGCGCCGGGTGGTATGGTGTTAGAAGTGATTATTGTTAAAAGCAGCGGTAATTCAGTATTGGATCGTTCGGCACAAACCGCGGTATATAAAGCATCGCCTTTACCCGTGCCAAAAAATAATGGTTTGTTTCACACCTTTCGCCAAATCAATCTGACTGTCCGTCCGGAAGGCGTTATCACACAATAGCAATTGGTTTGAATAAGAAAACAATTTGTTATTTAAATTTTAAATATAGTTTATTAATCTTATCTTAAGGATCAAAAATTATACTTGATCATTCTTAAACTTAGCTTAAGGTTGATCATGCTAAAACACAGATTTAAAAAAATAAATGAAATTGACCAAGAAATTCACGATGTTGAAGAAAAGTTAAAAGATTCTGAAGAAAAGACAAGAAGACTAAAAAAATTTTTATCCCTTAAGCAAACGATAAAAAAATTTTCTCAAAAAGAAAATAAAACTTCTGAAGAAACTAGTATTTTAGATGAAATGTTAGTTATGCATGAAGAAGAAAAGAATGGTTTGGCTGGGTATGAAAATACCAATCAAACTTTATTGAATGTAAATACAGCAAACAATTCTTCAATAGAGCCAATATCACCAGTAATTTCTGATAATACACCTGAGCAAATTGTGGGTGAAAATTCTTTGCTTCAAAAGATCCAAGAATTTAAATTAAAACCAGTAAAAAAAAATGAAGTTCAAATGAAGCCTATTCAAATGCCTAAGATTGAGCATGACGCACCCGGATTTGTCATGACTCAAGATGCTCTGAAAAACATAAAACTTAATTCCATAAAACCTAAAAATTCTGTAACCTCAAGTCCTGAAGATAAACCCACAGAATTAAAGCTAAAATTAGCTGAACGAAGAGCATTGTTGGAAAAGAAAACTGTAGCTGCGAGTGAAGAAAGTTCATCAGAATCAGATGGAGATTCAAAACAGATAATCCCTGTGTTAGACGAAGCGCTATCCCCTGTAATTTCTAATGAAGGATCAGGTTCAGATTCCGAAGAAGATGTAGATGAATTTGATTTGTTAGAAAATATTTTTAACGTATCTGGATTTCAAGGTGATGGGGTGCCAGAAATCTCTCGCTTCAAAAATGCCTTATCAATAATTCACGAAGACAAAACAAGGCCAAATTCAACTATGGATGAATTAGATGAGCTATTAGAATCTCTTAAAGAACAGGTATCTAGTCTAGATAATGCAATAAAAAAACCTCAAGTTCCCTTAAGTATGCATTTTAATTCTGCTCGTGAAGATAAACCGGTCATTCTAGAAGCTGTTTTACAACCAATGCCATAGACTATTGCAAACTGAACAGAAAAGCATACTGTTGTTAAACAGTATGCTTAATAGGATTTATAGAGTTCCCGGTCTATTCGATGGGGAATCAACGAGATTTTCCATACTAGTACGAGATTTTGTTCTCGGGGGAGGTGCGGTAAAAAATTTGTCGTTAGTATATGTTCTAGATCGAGGTCTAGGTATATCGGATTCAGCATTTAATTCACGCATATAATTTTCAATTTTTTCTGCTGGATCTTCTTGTTGAGCGAGATCAATGATTTTGCTACGATTATCGTCTGTCAATAATTCTGATTGGTCTAAAACAATTAAAGCCGAGGCAATATTGGCTGCAAGACTAGGTTTTTTGAGAATAGTATTGAAATTTTCTTGGTTTAAACAACGATCATTAAGTCTATCGACTGCATTGGCAATAATACCTAATTCCTCAGGTATATTCCCTTCGACCGCTTCAAAGTGTTTAGCGAGATCATCAAAATTTGTTTGGTTTAAAAGCATACAGCTACTTAATTGGCTAAGTAGATTTTCAAGTAGTCGAAAATGATTTCCTTGTAGCTGGTTTAATTTATCTAAATTTACTGACTTTAAAAGTTTAGCAAAATGCAACGTATTGATAACCCCAGGAATGCCACTAAAGTCGATGCTATGTAAATAAGCTATTACAGCTTGATGCACTTTATAAGATTCTTGTGTAATTTTAGGTAGGTTTTCAATAAAGCATTGATAAATTTTTAAAAGATTCATTTGTTCGGCATCGTTTAGGCTGCGTAAAGCGCGTATCGCGGCTTGATCACGACCGAAGAAGGGTAAGCGCCGCCAGAAACCTTTGTTATTATCATAGGCTCGTAAGGCATCTTGTATTTCTCTAGGTAAGGGCATAATAACTCCTTGTTATTGCTTGTTAGATTTGCATAGTGGTAATCTGAAATGGGATGTCATTATAGTGTATCTACATTTAAATAGTCATGTCCTTTTTAGACAAGGGAATGGTTCTTAGTTACTAACTTTTATTTTTTTAAAACTCTATTGAGGTTATTATGCATAAAACTCGTTCCCTTTTACTATTATGCACGCTGGTAGGTCTCGGCTGTATGACAGCGAGTGTGGCTTTTGCGGAATCGATACCACAAACCCATGTTTTGCAAAGAATTAGTATTCCGCAATCGACTTATCAAATGGGTATGGGTATCACTGAGTTTGCCCCGAATGCCATCAAAGCGGCACAAAAACAAACTGGACCTGAATTGTGTTATGTCTTAGAAGGTGAAGTGGTGTTTATGGTGAAAGGGCAAGCCCCAAGAAAGTTTAAAGCAGGAGATAGTTACCAAAACTTACCTAACTTGGTTCACTGGACTAAAGCAGGTCCTAAAGGCGCTAAAATTCTTGCTACTTGGGCCTTACAGCCAGGGAAGCCGTTTGCGATCCTGGTACATTAAAAAATGCCGTCATTGCAGGCGAATGTCTAGATTGCCTGCAATAACGATCAATATTCTTACACGCTCGCAACGATTAGGTGATGCTTTGTAAAATATCGCGTCCCAGTTGGATTCTTTCGTCACCTAGAAATTTATTAGTCAGGATAACAACGCCTATTTTTTGCTCGGGAATATAGGCCATATAACTGGACATCCCATAACCAGAGCCGGTTTTATCAATAAAAATTTTACTACTCGCTAAAGGATTAGCGTTAATTATTTTTTTGCTTTGGAAGAGTGGAAACCCTTCTTTATCGAAATTAATAAAATAAGTATCACTGGTTGAGCTTTTTAACACGGACAGGGTATGTGCTTGCCAAGACAGTTGTTCGCAGGAAAGCTTATCAGCAAAACAATATCTATTTTGATGGACCAAGGTTATCGCCTTACTCAGATTTTTATCACGAAGCGTAGCTGTATTGATTTGCGCATACAAATATTTGGCTAAATCAGAAATGTTTGATTTTAACGAAGCAGCGGCAAACCAGGTTTCAATGTTTTTGTTGTAAGTTACGATGTTATTTTGTGGATCATGACCTAGGGCGAGGTATTTTTCTTTTGCTGTGGGCACTTGTAAATAGGTTGAATTCATATTCAAAGGCGCTAAAACTTTAGCCGTTAAAATGGTTTGATAATTTTGATGATAAATACTTTGTAGCACATACCCGACGATACCAATACCAGCATTGGAATAACTGTATTCGCTTCCGGACACTCGAGTTAATTTAAACTGTTGCAAGTCGCTGATAAGTTCTGGATAGTTTTTCGGTCGCGGCTTAAAGTCAAAAGGGAGCCCAGAAACGTGTGCGAGTAATTCATTAGGAGTAATTTTATTTAAATTCGAGTTGTTTTTTAATTCTGTAAAATAATTAATAAAAGCATCATTTAAATTTAATTTTTTTTCGACCATCGCTCGAGCAGCTAATGTTGCGGTAAAGGTTTTGCTAAAGGAGCCAATCGTATAAATAGTCTGATTACTGGTGGGTATTTTTTTTACTGGATCGGCCCAGCCTAGAGTATAAAAATAAATTTTATTGTGATCGATAACCGCCATCGACATGCCTGGAACTTGGTTTTTTTCCATAAAGGCATGTGCTAAAGAGTTTATTTTTTCATCGCTAAATGCGTATGCTTGTATGTGTATGCAGATTGTGAATAAAAACAACAAGCGTTTAAAATGTTTCATGAATTAAAAAATCCTTGGATTGCATATTCTATCAGGGTTTAATGGTACGTAGAAAACAAGAATTTTTGTTGCTATCAAAAAATTGATCTTTTTTGCTAGTGTTTTCAGGAATTGGATGTTTAAGTTCGAATTTAGCACAGAGGAGATACGAAGATTTACTGACTACCGCATATTTATAAGGAAGCTTGCTGACGGGATCTAAAGGTATTTTAAAGCCCGGCAGCACTTGAGTTATAGCGGCCAGTGAGCGGGGTAGATGTTGAGTTTGTTGCCAATACAAACGGATAGTCGTATCTGTATTACGTAAATCGGTCGTGCGTTGTTTTTCATTTAGAATAGTTGTGCTACTAACAGATATTTTTTTAGAATTGGAAGTTTTATCCAGTGTTTTTATCATATAGAGAGAGAAAGATAAAATTACTATGACGATAGCTGAAGCGATATAGGAAAAAATCTTGAGTTGACGAGAAGACCAATAACCCCGGCGATGACATTCGCCTCCAAGATAAAAATACAATATATTCGCCATTATAAATAATAAAGCGAATAATTTGTAGCTAAAAATTAAACCGAGATTATTGTTTAATAAGGATATGAGTAAAAAAATGGCACAGAATAAAGTCGTGATCGCCGCTAGAAACACTGTTAAATATGTCCCGAGTTTATGAAAAACGGAACAACGACTTGCTGGCTCTAAGGAATAATAAGTTTTATAGAGATAATAAGAAATTCCCATAAAAGTGGGAAATAAAAAAAACAAAGAAGCAAAGTTCATTTGTGCGAAAAAGACAGCTAAAAAGCCTAGAGAGCGATGGCATAAAAAATTGATACTATCAAAAACCAAAAAGATAAGATTAATCACCGCAATATAGAGTGTACTTACCAATAACAGTTGCAGGAAAAAATCCTTGCTACCATTTCGAGAATTTGGTTTTATAGTTGACATAATAAACAACCCTTTATTTTTATTCTTACGGTCACCTAACTAATTGGCTAGAATAGCCGACTAAACCGACTGATACTACTACAGCAGAGCTGGGTTGCAAAGTAAAGTTAGGCAATTCGCTAGTCCTAGGCATATTTGCTAAGCCCAGATAGACAAAAATTTTATCGAAGCTTAATATATACCGCTGGTACTTGTTTGGATCTTGAAGTGTTATCGATATAAGTCATCGGTATGCAATTGCCATGAAAAAAAGCAGTTTGAAAAATCCTAAAGTAAGGGAATGCTAGGCTTAATAAGCCTATAGGATGCGTCTGCATAGAAAGGAGCTTACTTAGCCTGCTCCAATTAACTTAAATTTGGGATTACACAGAAATGTCGAATAATCGTTTTATCAACAGCTGGTTGCAACACCCGTATTATCCTTGGTTAGTCTGGGGCTTGGCGGCGAGTGCTTTTTTTATCGAATATTTTGCCCGAGTTGCGCCGGGTGTGATGGTAGATTCCTTGATGCACGATTTTAAAGTGCAGGCCTTGGCCTTAGGAAGTTTATCGGCTTTTTTCTACTATACCTATGTTGGCATGCAAATCCCGGTCGGTATTTTGGTCGATCGATTTAGTTTACGTTGGTTATTGACCAGTATGATCTTTCTTTGTGGCGTGTCTTGTCTTATTTTTGCAAGCACAACACATCTGGAAATTGCTGCATTTGCGCGCTTAATGATGGGTTTTGGCGCAGCATTCGCTTTTGTCAGTGCATTGAAAGTAGCAGCAGTATGGTTTCCGGCGCAAAAGTTTGGATTATTAGCGGGTTTAACGCAAGCATTAGGCATGTTGGGCGCGGCAGTCGGTCAAATGCCGATGGCTTATTTAGTAGAAAATTTCGGATGGCGCAACGCTTTAATTTTTATTGCCGGTTTAATGATTTTACTATCGATGTTGGTGGCTCTTTTGGTACGCGATCCGATCTTACCTGCTACCCAAGCGAAAGCTAAAAAAACTTTAACGCAGTCGCCTTGGTCAGGTTTAATGCGTGTATTGCGAAATCCTCAAAGCTGGTGGAATGCTTTATTGGCGGGTTTACTTTATGCGCCTACGGCTGCTTTGGCAGAATTATGGGGCGTTAAATTTTTTCGTCAAACTTATGATTTAAGTAATGAAGTGGCTGCAATGGGGATCGGGTTAATCTTTATCGGTTGGACCATCGGTGGGCCTTTAATTGGTTGGATTTCAGATAAAATTCAACGACGCAAGATTATCATCATTTTATCAGCCAGTTTTAGTTTATTATTTGCTAGTTTGGTTATTTTAGTTCCTGGTTTACCGTTGGGTATTTTATTTAGTTTGTTATTTTTATATGGATTTGCCAATACTGGCGTCGCGACGGCCTACGCTGTCGCATCAGAAATTAATCCACAATCGGTTGCGGGAACGTCAGTGGCATTCGCGAATATGGCATCGGTGATTATTGGCGCAGGATTTCAGCCGCTGATAGGTTGGTTGTTACAAAAAAATTGGGATGGTGTGATGGTACAAGGTTTACCGTACTATTCTAATAGTGATTTTCGTTCCGCTTTATTTATCTTGCTCGGTTGTTTATTGTTGGCGATATTCGTTGCTTGTGGTATCAAAGAAACCTATTGTCGACGAGTCAATTAAATTAATAAAGCTATCTCGTCATTGCGAGCGCGGAGCGCGCGGCAATCTAGAAAATATACTCGCAAAAGTTTGCCATCAATTGCTGTTAACAACTGATGGCAATAAGAAAGACCCGTTTATTTTAGGTTTAATGTGGGTGTTTGCACGCGAACTTCATCTGTCGTGTTAGCCGCAGCCGGCGCGCTAGGATTAAAAAAGATATTTGGTGAGCTAGGTAACTGAGTGGCGATATTGGTTTTTGTATTTAAGTATTGTTGTATATATTCGAGACTCAATTGACTCGCTTTGCTCCAAAGGCTAGCGTCTAGTTGGTTCGTCTCATCTGGAACATAACGTTGATTAAAGCGCGTAACCCAGGCTTTAGTGGCGTCGTCGTAAATGCCGCTTGCCTCTATCGCATAACCATATTCTCTTAATTTCGTTTGTAAATCTAAAATTTTTGCTTCAGGACTTGTCGGTGAGACACATATTTCGGCTTTTTGTTGCGCAGTGGTCGGGACAAATAATCCAAAACCAAGTGCTGCAAGCTCATCCCAGAAAAACAATTTACCGGGTGCCTCATGACGGGGAAATATTTTTCCATGTCCCTCGGGTACATCTTTTATTTGTGTTGCTACTTCACCTAAGCCCAAAAGATTTATTTTTAGATCGATATGCGGATTTCTTTCTTTAAAATCTGCTAAATAAGCTTTAAATTTAGCTTTTTGCTCTTCTGTATAAGCTTCGTTGCCAGTATTGATGAACATGACAGAAATGGCAGTTTTATTTAAGGACTCTTCTTCTCCAAATTTGCTTCGACCACAAGTAAAAGATTGATTATCTTCTAAATGAAATTGATCTTGTTTCCCATCTTTACGAATAAAATAATGTACACTTGCGCTGTTACCGTCTCTATAAAGCGCTAATAGGGCTTTTTCCGGAGTAGGTGATACGGAGTTAGTTATTACAAGAAATTTAGGTTTTTCTTCCATTCTATAGTTCGTAGTTTTATTAGTATTCGTTCTGCTAATCCCATTATTTGGCATAAAATTATCTCCAATTTTTATTGATTAATTAAGTTATTAAATTAATCTTTATTCTAACATAAAATCTTTGTAAAAAGATCATTTAAATTTAATAAAATAATATTTTAATAAGTATTTTTAGCGAAAATATGCGTTATTTTTACTAGATTAATTTAAATGAACTAGCAATTAGCGTGATTTGCATTAAAATAAATGAGCTATTTGTAACATTGAGTGTTTTATGATGTTAAAAAATTCGGCAACGGTTTATGGGAGTATTGCTAAATCCTTTCATTGGTTGATGGCACTGCTTATTTTCGGTATGTTTACTGTGGCCTATACCATGATCAATATTCCTGCCTCTCATTTTAGTGATGTTTTATTTAATCTGCATAAAGCGACTGGATTGTTGATATTCGGTTTACTCATCTTAAGACTCATCTGGCGTTTTATGAATAAAACACCGAAATTACCGCCATCGATTCCTCATTGGCAGCGGCAATGTGCTAAATTTAATATTACCGCGCTGTATCTATTAATGTTGGCGATGCCGTTAACGGGATTTTTTATGTCGACACTCGGTAATCATGCGATTAGTTTTTATGGTATTTTTAGCGTGTCGCCATTAGCCGATAATCAGCTATGGTCAAAATTTTTTGCTAAGGCACATGAAATATTGGCCTATTTATTGATCGCGTCATTTACGTTGCATGTGATCGGTGCATTTTATCATCCTGTTTTGCAAAGGATGTGGATATTACCTAAAAATAGAGTGGACGGAGAATAACAAATGAATGGTTTGTACTTAAAAAAGTCGTGTCATACGACAAAAAAAATTATTTTTATATTGAAAAATATGCTGTGCCTTGGCAGTTTGTTGCTTGGTTATAACGCGAGCGCAGCACTGAATCTTGAATTAACGCAAGGTGTGGCGAATCAGCTGCCGATTGCGATCGTACCTTTTGAGAGTACTGAAAACTTTGCACCCGAAAACGATATCAGTCGCGTGATTCAGTCGGATTTAAGTCATAGCGGTCAATTTAAAGTCACATGGGTCAAAACGCAAGCTGCTAGCAACGATAAGGTATCAGTGGCTTATTGGCGAGCGCATCACATTGATGATGTAGTAACGGGAAAAATAACAGCGCTAGGGCAGGGGCAATATCGACTTCATATTGATTTGGTACATGTTGCACAAGGGCGTAAGCAAATCTTAGCGCAACGCGAATTTACCGCGAAATATGCGAAATTACGGGCTTTAGCACATCATGTGAGCGATCTGATTTATGAAAAATTAACCGGTGTTCCGGGTGTTTTTTCTACACATATCGCTTATGTGTTGGTGACACGTCAGCATAATCATCGAGTTTATAGTCTGCAAGTGGCCGATATGGATGGGCATAATGCCAAACCGTTGTTAACTTCGACACAACCGATTATGTCTCCGGCGTGGTCGCATGATGGCAAACGTATTGCGTATGTTTCTTTTGAAAAAATCATGCCGCGTATCTATATTCAAACCATTGCGAATGGGCAACGTCAATTAATTAGCGATTATCCAGGCATTAATGGTGCACCCGCATGGTCTCCGGATGATAAAACCTTGGCGTTAGCGTTATCTAAAAATTCTGCCACACCGAAAATTTATCTCATGGACTTAGGCAGTAAAGCTCTACGTCAGTTAAGCTTTGGATTTTCTATTGATACCGAACCGACTTGGTCAGCCGATGGTCGATCCTTGTTATTTACTTCGGATAGAGGCGGCGGGCCACAAATCTATCAAATGGATTTGCGCAGCAAACGGTTACAACGTATTACCTTTGATGGCAGCTATAATGCGCGCGCGTCTTTTTCACCCGATGGAAAAATGATAGTGGTACTCAATCGTGAACAAGGAATGTATAATATAGCCGTGCAAGATTTAGACGACGATACCTTATTAAGCGTAACGCATTCAGGTTTTGATGCTTCACCCAGTTTTGCACCGAATGGCCAAATGGTTTTATTTGAATCAAAACCCGGTGAACATGGCTTGTTAGGCATGGCTTCTGTCGATGGAAGAATTAATTTACGCTTACCCACACCTGAAGGTGATGTACAAGATCCGGTCTGGTCGCCTTTTTTATCAAGTTAACTATTTTTAGAGGGTAGTTTGTATATGTTAATAAAAAGACTGTTCAAAATAAGTGTAATGGCTGCTGCATGTGTTAGTTTGGGCGCTTGTTCCACAGCAGATAAGGGTGAATTAGGAGAAATGACGGCCGGTCCGACACATGCTGATAGCGCATTGACGCAAGGAGCCGGTGATGTCGGTAGTTTTTATGGAGACGAAAGCACGCATCCTATGCAGGTAGGGAATCAAACCTATTATTTTGACTTTGATAAAAATATCGTCCGTGAAGAAGATAAACCTTCACTGCAAGTGCAGGCACATTACCTAATTAGTCATCCACAAGCTAAAATATTGATAACGGGTAATACCGACGAAAGAGGCAGCCGTGAATATAATATCGCCTTAGGTCGACGACGTGCCTTAAGCGTGCAACAATTTTTAGTCGCGAATGGTGTGAGTGACAACCAAATCTTAACGGTTAGTTACGGCGCGGAAAAACCGGTTGCATTTGGTCATAACGAAACAGATTATGCAAGAAATCGTCGCGCTGATTTACAGTATCAAACTCCGGTTATCACCGATAAGATGTAATACTAGGATTTAACTATGCGATTGAATTTACCTTTGAATAAAGAACTCCTATTGAAAAAAAGAATAAATCCGCGCCTAGTTAAGTCGATTAAAATTAGCCTATGCTGTGTGAGCTTATTAGTAAGCTCAGTCGCGTATGCACTCGCGCCCGTCGTTGATGCGTATGACGACGATGAAGATGACGCGCCAGCGACGACGTCTTCTACTGCTGCGTCTTCAAGTCCATCGAATGCACCGAGTGAGCCCAATAATACACTACCCAATTCCGCTCCTAGCGTAGCAGCGCCGAGTCCGCCAGCGGTTCCGAGTAATTCAGCTTCTTTTTCCTTGGAACAGCGCGTCACGATTTTGGAACGGCAAATCGCTAATCTCAATCCTCTGTTGGTACAAATCGATGATATTCAACAACAATTACAAAGTATACAAGGCAAAATTGAATCACAACAACATATGATCAAAGTATTAGAAGAGCAAGTACGCAATCAATATTTAGCCTTAGAAAAACGTTTAGTTCCGCGAAATAATCAGCCTATGGCGTATTCCGCGAAACCGGTCACTGCTTCAAGTATGTCGACTAATAGTATGGGCCCGCGTCCATTAGTGGATCTCAGTAGCTCTAAAAAAGAAACCTCTCCTGATAGAAAGTCGATGATGCCGAATGCCGCGCCTACGCCCGCGGCAGAGCGTGCTTATCAGGGTGCTTTTCAATTGTTAAAAACCAAGCAATATAACGAGGCGATAGAGGCCTTTGAGACATTCAACAAAAAATTTCCGAATGATTTGAATGTTGCGAATGCCGATTACTTTTTAGGTCAGCTGTATTTGTTACAAGGTCAAGCCGGTCCCGCGATTAATTTTTTTAAACGTTTTGTTACACGTTATAGTCAAGATGCACGAGTTCCTGATGCCATGTTGCAATGTGGCTTAGCTTATTTTGCCAAGGGCGATAAGCAAATGGCGATGGAGATGTTTGAAAAAATAATTCAACAATATCCTGATTCCAAAGCGGCACAAGCCGCTCAAGCACGTTTGCAGCAATTTAAAGCCATGATTTCTGCTGCGACTAACCCAACCAAAAATAAGGTTTAAAGAAATAAATGCAGGAATATAAAAATCAGCGTCATGGCGAGCGAATGTAATGAGCGTGGCCATCCATGGATTGCCGCGCGCTATGCGCTCGCAATGACGAACAAGAATAATACTAAGCAGAGACGATCAAGTTTATGAGAATTGCCTTGGGTATTGCCTATCAAGGTAGCGCTTACCATGGCTGGCAATCGCAAATGGGATTGTCGTGCATACAAACCCATTTAGAGCTAGCCATTAGTCATGTCGCGGACCATCCTATCGTTTTAAGCTGTGCCGGACGTACCGATAAAGGTGTGCATGCCTTAGGTCAAGTGGTACATTTTGATACGACATCGCAGCGATCCCAACGCGCTTGGTTGTTAGGCTGTAATAGTCATTTACCCGCGGATATTCGGGTTAATTGGGTGCAAGCGGTTGACAGTCGTTTTCACGCGCGCTTTTCTGCAATAGCGCGTCGTTATCAGTATATTATTTACAATAATCGCTTAAAAAGTGCATTGTGGAATCAGTATACCAGCCATTGTTATTATCCTTTAAACGAAAAGCATATGCAGTCGGCTGCACAGTATTTAGTAGGTGAACATGATTTTAGTTCATTTCGCGCAGCCAGCTGTCAAGCAAGGAATGCTCGACGCGAGGTGCAACATATTAAAGTGAGTCGTCAAGGATGTTATGTCACCATCGATATCCAAGCGAATGCTTTTTTACATCACATGGTACGCAATATTAGTGCGGTATTAATGACTATAGGCGCGGGTAAGAAACCCATCACCTGGGCTCAAGAAGTCTTATTAGCACACGATCGTAAAGCAGCAGATGTGACGGCTACGCCGAATGGTTTGTATTTATCACAAGTATTTTATCCAGAAAACTTTTCATTACCTCAATCAGAAAATGATTTCTTTAAAATGACGATGATATAAAATACTTGGTTTTAGCGAAACTCTATTGCATAATCCTTGCAATTTTACTCTTATACAACGAAAGTGAGAGGTTATCAGTGTAATGAACGGCAATGTCCTTGAACTCAAAGGAGTCACTAAACGCTTCGATGACGAAGATGTATTAGAAGATATTAACTTCGAGGTGAGGCATGGCGAATTTTTGACCTTGCTGGGGCCTAGCGGTTGCGGAAAGACCACTTTGTTGCGTTTAATCTCTGGTTTTGAACAGCCGGATGGTGGCGTCATTTGTATTAATGGTATTGATGTTAAAGGATTAACGCCGCAAGAACGTCATGTCAATACCGTTTTTCAAAGTTATGCTTTATTTCCACATCTAAATGTCTTTGACAATATTGCCTTTGGCTTGCGTTGTAAAGGTGGCTTATCCAAAGCAGAGATTAAGCAACAGGTTGATGAAGCATTGAACATGGTGAAGCTGACACACTTAAGTGCGCGTAAACCGGAACAGTTAAGTGGCGGGCAACAACAACGGGTTGCCATTGCCAGAGCCGTGGTGAATAAACCCAGTATTCTGTTATTGGACGAACCGTTAAGTTCTTTAGATTATCGCCTGCGTAAAACCATGCAGCTGGAATTAAAACAATTGCAAACGCAATTAGGTATTACGTTTATCTTCGTGACGCACGATCAAGAAGAAGCCTTGTCGATGTCGGATCGTGTTGTGGTGATGCATGAAGGGCGCATAGAACAAATCGGCACGCCGCGCGAGGTGTATGAAGAACCGCATAGTTTACGTGTTGCACGTTTCATCGGTGAGGTAAACATTTTTGAAACACAAATTATTTCTGCGGATGAGCATGTGTTTCATGCGGTGATTGAAGGTAAAGAATTTACATTAAAAAATCGACGCCATTTTTCCAAGAATCAAAAAGTCTATACCTTAGTCAGGCCCGAGGATCTGGAAGTTTGGTCACCGGCGGAAGTGACCGATACCTCGCAAATGTTCCCAGGCGTGGTTGAACAAGTCATTTATAAAGGTTCAACCGTGGATCTGATGGTGCGCTTGGAAAGTAAAAATTTATTAGCAGCTACGCAATTTTTCAATGAGGATGATGAAAAATTAGATTTCCATAGCGGGGAGTCGGTATGGGTGCATTGGATTCCGGGATGGGAGGTTATTTTACCCGATGAAAGCTGATCGTCTCTTTAAAGGAAGCACCATTAGTATCATTTGGCTGTGGTTGTCTGTATTTGCTTTACTGCCGACGCTATTGGTGTTGATAATAAGTTTACTTGAAAATGATCCAGTGAATCTTATCCGTTGGAAATTTTCGCTACAAAATTATCAAGCCTTATTAAATCCAATTTATTTTAAAGTATTTTGGCATTCTTTTTGTGTAGCCGGGCTATGTAGTTTAATTTGTTTAGTGTTAAGTTATCCCTTTGCTTATCTATTAGCGCGACTCGATTCTAAATATAAGAGTTTATTATTATTTTTAGTGATTATTCCTTTTTGGACCAGTTCATTAATCCGTACTTATGCGATTATCTCCATATTGAAAGCGAAAGGTTTGTTAAATACCTTACTTTTATCGCTCGGCATTATTCACCATCCATTAACCATTTTATATACCAGCACCGCGGTCATTATTGGTTTAGTGTATAGCTTGCTTCCGTTCATGATTTTGCCTTTGTATGCGAATATCGAAAAATTAGATACACAATTTATTGATGCAGCGCGTGATTTAGGAGCTAATAGCGTGACTATTTTAACGCGCGTCATTTTACCGCTAACGCTACCGGGTATTATGGGTGGAATCATTTTGGTGTTCTTGCCAGCGATGAGTATGTTTTATATTCCGGATATTTTAGGTGGTGCAAAATCGTTGTTGGTTGGGAATCTTATTCAAAATGAATTTTTATCAGCACACAATTGGCCATTGGGTTCTGCGGTGAGCATGGTACTGACTTTAGCGATGGGTTTACTGTTGCTACTGTATCGACGTGCCAATAAAATAGGACAATATCACGATGAATCGATTGGCGAAATTTAGTTATTTAGCAGTAATTTACTGCTTTTTTTACTTTCCTATCATTTTGTTGATTATTTATTCTTTTAATAATTCGACCTACTCACTGCTTTGGCACGGATTTACTTTAGATTGGTATAAGCAATTAGGCGATGATAGCAACCTTGCCGTTGTCGCTTTCCATTCATTAGAAGTAGGCGTGTTAGCGGCAAGTTTTGCGACCTTGATAGGTACGATTGCGGCCACTTGTCTGTATCGTTATCGTTTTTTTGGCAAGCATTTATTACATGGTTTATTGTTTGTATTGATAGTCTCGCCGGATATTGTGATGGGAATTTCGTTACTTATCCTATTTTTTTTACTGAACATGCGTTTGGGTTTTTGGTCATTGTTGTTATCACATATTACTTTTTGCATTCCTTTTGTGGCCGTCACGGTTTATAGTCGTTTGACCGGTTTGGATAAAAATATTTTTGAAGCCGCGCGTGATTTAGGTGCGAATGATTTTATGAGTTTTCGTCGGATTATTATCCCTATGTTATGGCCCGCTATTTTAGCAGGCTGGTTATTAAGCTTTACGTTATCACTCGATGATGTGATCATTAGTTTTTTTGTTACCGGTCCTGATTTTCAAATTTTACCCTTATATATTTATTCCTTAGTGCGTATCGGATTAAAACCAGAATTGAATGCACTATGTTCGGTGATGTTTGCTATTACCTTATTTATCGTGGTGGCTTTCCAACTGGTATTACCTAAAAAGGTCAAACAATAATCATGCGTCTCGTTGGTTTCCTTATCCTATGCTTGGTTTTTCTAGCTAGTCCTGCGACTGCAGAAGAAAATATCGTTAATATTTATAATTGGTCGAACTATATTTCCAGTGATGTATTAAAACAGTTTACGCAAGAGACTGGCATCAAAGTCAATTATACGACCTATGACAGTAATGAGACGTTATACGCGAAGCTTAAAGCCAATCCGCATACCGGTTATGATGTTATCGTGCCATCTACTTATTTTGTCGATCGTATGCGTCAACAAGGCATGTTACAAGCATTGGATAAATCCCGTTTACCGAATTTTAAAAATCTTAATCCGGCGTTACTGAATAAATCTTATGATCCCGATAATCATTATAGTATCCCGTATTTTTGGACCTCAACGGGTATGGTTATTAATAGTAAGAACCATCCCGTACGGTCATTGCAAGCATGGGCAGATTTTTGGAGTCCGCGTTTTCGCAATCAATTACTTTTATTAGATGATGTCCATGAAGTCTTTTCCATGGCATTGATGGTATTAGGTTATTCGCCGAATGACGCCGATTCTGAACATATACGCTTGGCCTATCTTAAATTAAAACAATTAATGCCGAATGTACGTCTGTTTAATAATGATGGCGTAAAATCGCTTTTTATTGATGAAGATATAAGTCTCGGCATGGCTTGGAATGGTGATATCTATCAAGCGGCACAAGAAAATCCTGCTTTACGTTTTATTTATCCTAAAGAAGGCTTTATCATTTCTATTGATAGCATGGCGATTCCGATCGGCGCATCCCATGTTAATAATGCGTATATTTTTATCAATTTTATACTTCGACCGGATATTGCGAAAAAAATGAGTTTAGCGACTGGGTTTGCGACACCTAATCTTGCCGCGTATAAACTGATGCCGAAGGCTATCTTGAAAAATTCTATGATTTATCCAGATAAAAAAACCTTACAGCGGAGTGTGGTGCAAGTCGATGTGGGTGCGGCGGAGAGTATTTATCAACATTATTGGGAATTGTTGAAAATTGGTGGTTAATTTTAGGCAGAATATGAATGTAAAGGTATATACTATCTTAGATTGCCGCGCACCTACGGTGCTCGCAATGACGAGTAAATTGGTTAAGAAGAAAAGATTTAATTTAGCGGGCGAGGGGTTAGAGGAAGCTTATGAGTTGGTTAAAAAAAGTCATCAAGGGAATTCAAACAGTGGTTCGCAATACCACGGGAGTTCCTGAAAATAGTTGGATTAAATGTGAGTCCTGTGGCGCGGTATTATATCGTGCAGAATTTGAACGTAATCTAATGGTTTGTCCCACTTGTAATCATCATCATCGGGTTAAGGCACGTAAGCGTCTAGCGCAACTTTTGGATCCTGAAACTGGCCAAGAAATAGGCAGTCAAATAGAAGCAGTGGATAGACTCAAATTTAAAGATCAATTTAAATATAAAGATCGCTTACAATCGGCAATAAAAAAAACCGGTGAAAAAGAAGCCTTGTTAGTTATGCAAGGAAAACTGCACGATAGGGCAGTCGTGTGTGCAGCTTTTGAATTCGATTTTATGGGTGGATCGATGGGCGCTGCAGTAGGCGAACGTTTTGTACAAGGTGTATTAAGGGCGATAGAGGAAGATATTCCATTTATCTGTATTTCAGCCAGTGGTGGAGCGCGGATGCAAGAAGGTTTGTTCTCATTGATGCAAATGGCAAAAACCAGCGCTGTCTTGACTAAGCTCAAGCAGAAAGGATTGCCTTTTATTTCGGTGTTAACCGATCCGACCATGGGCGGTGTATCGGCAAGTTTTGCTAATCTGGGCGATATTATTATTGCAGAACCTAAGGCTTTAATCGGTTTTGCCGGTCCGCGAGTTATTGAACAAACCGTACGTCAAGTGTTACCTGAAGGATTTCAACGCAGTGAATTTTTGTTAACGCATGGTGCCATCGATATGATTATCGATAGAAGGGAATTAAAAGATAAAGTGGCATCTCTATTAAATAAACTGATGGCAGCGAATCAAGGACGTTATTCACTCACAGCCATTGCCAATGACGATATCTAATGAATTAAGCTTAGATTCTCGAACATTATCCGATTGGTTAGCTTATATTGATACCTGTCATCCTAGCAGTATCGATTTAGGTTTAGAACGCATTTCACAAGTAGCTGAACGCTTAGCAGTATTAAACTTTAATTGCCCAGTGGTAATGGTGGCTGGAACGAATGGCAAAGGTTCTAATGTTGCTTTGACCGCAGCCATTTTAACTGCAGCCGGTTATCGAGTGGGTACCTATACTTCACCGCATCTAATTCGCTATCAAGAACGTATTCAAATTGCCGGACAATGCATTAGTGATCAAGACTTATGCCGTGCTTTTCTGGAGATTGAAAAAAATCGTGTTGATATTTCATTGACTTATTTTGAGTTTGGAACCTTAGCCGCTTTCTGCTATTTCAAACAAGCCGCATTAGATGCCATTATTTTAGAAATAGGCTTAGGTGGTCGTTTAGATGCCGTTAATTGTGTGGATGCCGATCTGGCTATTATCAGCATGATAGATTTGGATCACATGGATTGGTTGGGGGATACGCGTGAAAAAATCGGTTTCGAAAAAGCAGGCATCATGCGTCCGAATCGACCTTGTGTCTGCGGCGACTTTGCGCCGCCGCAATCCATCCTCAACACGGCCCAATCTTTAGCCAGTCCCTTATATCGGCAAGGCATAGAATTTGATTATAAAATGCAGGGGCAATCCTGGTCGTGGATCAGTCAACAACTGACTCTGCGTGATTTACCTTTACCCAACATCGATTTACAGAATGCTGCGACTGTGTTGCAAGCTGTCGAATTACTCGGTGAGCATTTTATTATTACACCCTTGGCCATACAAGAAGGGTTAAAGCGGGTTTTTATACCCGGTCGCTTTCAAATCATTAAAAAAAATGCCCGCCAAATTATTATCGATGTCGCACATAACCCTGCCGGCGGTGAATGTTTATCAAAACGTTTGGCGAATACTCCGTGTTTAGGAAATACTTATGCCGTAGCGGGTATGTTGGCCACTAAAGATATTAGCAATACTTTGCGTCCTTTAAGGCATCATGTGGATCATTGGTATGTCTGTGATCTGGCTGAACAAAGCAGCGCGAAAGCGACACAATTAAAACAAGCATTATTAGATCTTGAAGTCACTCAAACAATTTTAGAATTTTCATCCCCTGAGATAGCTTTTCAATACGCTTATCGTAAGCTACAAAAAAATGATCGGCTACTGGTTTTTGGTTCTTTCCATACGGCAGCGGCTATCTACCGTTGTTTAGATAATTAATTTCACCGTCATGGCGAGCGAATGGAATGAGCGTGGCCATCTATAGTTTTTATTTCAGATTGCCGCGCACCTACGGTGCTCGCAATGACGAATTCTGTAGAGGTAAAAATGATCAAGCAAAAAAATTTACTCGACGCTTATTTTAACATTCACGCACGCGGTAGTACCGTGCAGCGTGAAGTAATGGCTGGCTTAACTATTTTTTTAGCCATGCTGTATTCTGTGATCGTAATACCCAATATGTTGAAGCTAGCGGGTTTTCCGCCGTTAGCGACGTTTATTACCACGTGTTTGGTGGCGGCGTTTGGTTCTTTGTTGATGGGATTATGGGCCAATTTACCGATGGCGATAGGTTGTGCGGTTTCGCTCACCGCATTTACGACTTTCAGTATCGTCTTAACTCAACATCTGAGTATTGCTGTGGCTTTAGGTGCGGTGTTTTGGTTAGGGATTTTGTTTACACTCATTTCGATAACCGGAATACGTGCCTGGATTTTGCGTAATCTACCACAGGGTGTGGCATGCGGTATTGGTATAGGGATAGGTTTGTTTTTATTGTTGATTGCCGCAAACAGCATTGGTTTAATCATTAAAAATCCGCAGCAAGGTTTGCCGCTGCAGTTAGGTGTGTTTACGTCCTTTCCTGCGCTGATGACATTGTTAGGTTTGGCGATGATTTTTGGTTTGGAGAGAAGAGGTGTTCCAGGAGCGGTATTATGGGTCATCGTATTTATTTCGATACTGGGTTTATGGCTTGATCCTCAGGTTAAATATCAAGGATTGTTCGCCGTACCGCATTTATTTAACGCAAAAACCGACACATTATTTTTGCATTTGGATATTATCGGCGCATTAGATCCCAGCGTATTACCGAGTGTCTTAGCTTTAGTCATGACAGCAGTGTTCGATGCAACCGGAACGATTCATGCCGTAGCCAGTCAAGCCAAATTGTTACAGGCCAATCAACCGATGAAAAATGAATCGAGAGCTTTAACCGCAGATTCTGTGAGCAGTATTTTTGCTGGTTTAATCGGTGGATCGCCGGCAGCAGTTTACATTGAATCGGCAGCAGGAGCAGCAGTAGGAGGAAAAACCGGTTTGACGGCAACGATAGTAGGGCTGTTATTCCTGTTAACGCTATTTATTTCACCATTGGCTTATTTAGTACCTGCTTATGCTACGGCGCCGGCTTTGATGTATGTTGGCTTATTGATGCTAAGCAATGTGTCGAAGTTGAATTTTGCTGATTTTGTCGATGCATTATCAGGATTGTTGTGTGCTGCTTTTATTGTATTAACCTGTAATATTGTCACCGGTATTATGCTAGGATTTAGTTCTTTGGTGATAGGACGTATCTGCGCCGGGGAATGGCGACAATTAACTATTGGGACGGTGATGATTGCTCTGCTGTTAGTGCTATTTTATGTCAGTGGTTGGGCGATTTAATACTAGCCCATATTAATCAAATATAATGATAATTTTCTATCTTTTAAGATATAAATGTACTTTTTTTGTGCATTTTAAACTGGCTTTGGCTGCTGCTTTCAGGTAAGCTGCCAGCACGATTAGATGCCCTTATTCGATATGACAGGATAGAGGAAAAATGGACATCTTGCACACAAAATAATATGAAAAAAACAAATCTGCATTTAACATTTAATAGGCATTTCTGGCTGAGTTTTTGGCGCTTACTGAAACCTTATTGGCAATCCGAAGAAAAAAAACTTGCCTATACGCTGCTTTTTTTAGATATATTTTTTGTCATGCTCGCAGTAGAAGGCAATGTATGGCTAAGCTATTGTAATAAAAACCTTTTCAATGCGTTGCAAAATTTTAATAAGCCATTGATGTGGCATAATTTGTTGCTGATGGCGATAGTCATTACGCTGATGTTTTTATCTTTGGGTTTTGCTTTTTATGTGAATGGCTTATTGGCGCTACGCTGGCGACAATGGCTGACTAAAAACACGTTACGCAACTGGTTAGCCAATAAAAATTATTACCGTTTTCAGTTTTTAACGGAGAAAGTAGAGAATCCCGATCAACGTATCAGTGAAGATCTAGATAAATTCACTGATTTGACCTTAGACATAACGTTTCAAGTTTTACAATCGTTGGTTCTGTTTGTTTCTTTTAGCATTTTACTTTGGCGGATTGGGGGTCATTTTAGCATTCCGGTAGGACATTTGCTTATCCCAATACCTGGTTACTTATTTTGGGCCGCTTGTTTATATGGTGGCTTGGGGTTATGGCTAACCAATCGCGTCGGAAAGAAGTTAGCGGGCTTCAATTACGATCAGCAACGCTATAATGCCGATTTCCGTTTTTCCTTAATAAAATTCCGCGAATCCAGAGAAGAAGTCGCTTTACAGGGCGGAGAACAGTCTGAAAATAGCCAATTTAATGCATTATTTAAGAAAATTTATCATAATTTTATTAATATCATTCAAGTAAAAAAACGCATAACCTTTTTATCATTTAGCTTTGGTTACGCCAGCATTCCATTGGCCACATTATGCGCCCTACCACTTTTTTTAAGTAAAAAAATACAGTTTGGTGGCTTAATGCAGATTTCTAGCGGATTTAGCAGTGTTGCCGCTTCATTTACGACCTTAATGCGTGTGTATGCTGAATTAGCGGATTGGAACTCGGTTATTGTTCGTTTAACTGAGTTAAATAAAGCTATCGAACAAGCACATGAATTATTGCCGACACAATTAGACATACAAAAAAGTAATCTTAGCCAACATATTACGCTTAAAAATTTAAACTTGTATCTACCCAGCGGGCAAAAATTATTAAATTCTATTAATCTCTCTTTAGATTTAAATGAGAATTATTTGATAAAAGGCCGTTCCGGTATCGGTAAAAGCTCATTGATTCGCGCACTGGCGGGGATTTGGCCTTTTGCAGAAGGGTCTATTAATTTTCCCAAAGATAAAACCTCTTTTTTTCTATCGCAAAAAATATTTTTCCCATTGGGGACATTAAAAGATAGTCTTCTCTATCCTAATCAACCTTCAATGACAGATGATGAATTAAAAGAATTGCTCGGACGTTTTGGTTTAACAAAATTTCAATCTGAATTGAATGAAATTAAGCCTTGGCAGCAAATCTGTTCGCCTGGCGAGCAGCAATTAATGGCCTTGATTAGAGTGGTTATTAATAAACCAGACATCTTATTCCTTGATGAGGCCACTTCAGCGTTAGATGCAGCATCGCAAATTAATGCGTACCAAAATTTACGTTTACTTTTACCGCATACTAGCTTGATTAGTATTGGGCACAGGGCCGATCTAGAACAATTTCACAGTAAAATATTACTTTTTACCCAAAGTGAACAGTCTAGTATAGTTACCTCTGCTCTTGAGGTAGTATAAAAAAATTTCCGTTATGGCGAGCGAAGGTAGATTGCCGCGCGCTGCGCGCTCGCAATGACGGTCAATATTCTCGGTGTTCGCAATGACGAAAGTTCACAAAGAAAAATAAATTTTATCGTTTCGCAAATCGCTGCATAAGTAGGTATACTTCATCAATCAATTTGTTGAGATCGCTTGTGGATTTTTCATTTAAACGCGCTAGTTTTATTACTATTATTGTTATTGCCGCTTTGTTGGTTATTTTTGTGCCGTTATGGATGAAAGATTCTCGCGCTGATAATTTACTCTCGTTTACCATTCCCACTTTACCGGTTGCGCCTACTGCAGCGTTATTACGCTTAACTTCCACTAAACCGAGTATGAAAAGTTTGCTGAACTTTCCTTTAACGCCGGCAAAAGCATGGGTAGTCGAATTACCGGATATCAAAGATCCGGCAGAGGCGGAGAATTTGGTACAAACCTTACGCCGTAAAGGCTTCAATGCCTATAGTCGTCAATACAAAAGCTTGTTAGGCGTATTGACGCGTGTTTTTGTAGGTCCAGAAATTAAACCCAAACAAATGAAACAAGTGGCCGAACAACTCAATACCGAGCTGCATCTGACTACACAGGTTGTTGCATTTGATCCTTTACTCAACCCATAAATGTCCAAAAAAATTAAAAAATTAAGTTTTGCCGAACGGGCGACTGTTTGCTTAAACCCAAGCGCGCAACGTTTGTGTCGATTGATAGCGGAAAAACAAACTAATCTTTGCTTATCTGCCGATGTCAGTGGTGCGGCTGAATTACTGAATTTGGCGGATAAAGTCGGAGAGGAAATTTGTCTATTAAAAACCCATGTCGATATCTTGTCTGATTTTAGCGCCGACTTTATCAAACAACTTCAATATTTAGCGGATAAGCATCAGTTTTTAATCTTTGAAGATCGTAAATTTGCTGATATTGGTCATACCGTCAAACAACAATATGCGGGAGGTATCTATCAGATCGCTCATTGGGCAGATATCGTTAATGCACATACCGTTCCTGGTCCCGGCGTTATTCAGGGTTTGCGCGAAGTCGGTTTAGCTAAAAAACGTGGTTTATTATTGCTTGCCGAAATGAGTTCAGCGGGTTCTTTAGCTAAAGGGGCGTATACGGAAGCGAGTATAGCTATGGCTAAAGAATATCCCGATTTTGTCATGGGTTTTATTGCACAGCATCAATTAACAGAAAATCCAGGTTTGTTACATATGACACCTGGTGTGCAATCCGATTCCAATGGCGCCGATGGGCTCGGTCAACACTATATTTCTCCGGAGCAAGCGATTACACAAAACGGCACGGATATTATTATTGTCGGCCGCGGTATTTATCAAGCGGACGACCCTGCGGCGCAGGCCCATAAATACCGAAAATTGGCTTGGAAGGCTTATTTGTCATGTTGTTAGCTACAGAAAATACATCCCGGATTCCCGTGATTACTATCGATGGTCCGAGTGGTTCAGGGAAGGGTACCATTAGTCATTTATTAGCCCAAGAACTGGCTTGGCATTTCCTCGATAGTGGGGCAATTTATCGTGCTGCCGCTTGGATTGCTGTATCGACGCAGACTCCTTTCGAAGAGGATAAATTACTTCCTTTGGTGGCGGACTTAGCGCTTAATTTCAGCGTACGAGCTTCGGATCAGGCGCTTAGAATTTTTTGGCAACAGTGCGATATCACTGATAGCCTACGCACGCAAGAAATAGGTCAATTAGCCTCACAATTAGGGGCTTATCCTAAGGTTCGGCAAGCCTTACTTGCCTATCAGCGGGCATTTCGCCGTGCACCAGGCTTGGTAGCAGACGGTCGAGATATGGGTAGTGTGGTTTTCCCGGATGCGGAGCTTAAAATCTTCTTGGAAGCCAGCCTCGAAGAACGTGCAAAACGACGTTATTTACAGTTGAAGGCGAAGGGGAAGCATGTTAGCCTTGACGCTGTGCGAGCAGAGCTTGAGCAGCGTGATCGTCAAGATAAGCAGCGTCCAATAGCGCCACTCATAGCGCCTAGGGGAGCTATTACTATCGATACGACGCACTTAAGCATTCAAGAAGTGTTACAACTTATTATAAGTAAGTTGCCACAGGCTAGCACGAAAAAAATGTAACAGGGGGCATTAAGCTAGAAATTTCATGAAAATTTCGCGTAATGCTAACTATTAACCGCGCGCATATTGCGCCCTAACCATGGTTCTCTAAAAAAGAACAAGTGATATAACTATATGAGTGAGAGTTTTGCACAGTTACTGGAGGAGAATTTCTCCGAACGTATTTTTTACACCGGAATGATCATTACCGGAACCGTAGTCCGCATCGAAAAAGACCGTGTCGTTGTCAATGCGAATTTAAAATCAGAAGGCTTGATTCCCATTGAGCAATTTTATAATGAGGAAGGCGAATTAGAAGTCCAAGTCGGCGACCAAATTGACGTCAGTATAGAATCTTTAGAAGATGGTTTTGGTGAAACACGTTTATCGCGTGAAAAAGCCAAGCGTGCGGAAATGTGGACGGCTTTACAGCGTGCACACGATGCCGATACGGTGGTGACGGGGAAAGTGACAGGAAAAGTGAAGGGTGGTTTTACGGTAGAAATCGGAAACCTACGTGCCTTTTTACCTGGCTCATTAGTGGATGTGCGTCCAGTACGTGATTCCAGCATTATCGAAGGTAAAGATCTAGAATTTAAGGTCATTAAACTCGATCCTAAGCGTAACAATATCGTTTTATCACGACGTGCGGTGCTTGAATCTGAAGGTCAAGCCGGACGAGAACAGTTATTAACTGAATTAGAAGAAGGTCAAGTCATTAAAGGTATCGTAAAAAATCTAGCTGATTACGGTGCATTTATAGACTTAGGTGGCATCGACGGCTTATTACACGTGACCGATATTTCGTGGAAACGCGTCAAGCAACCCAGTGAAGTGTTAACCATCGGCGACGAAATTGAAGTCGTGGTGTTGAAGATCGAAAGAGACAGAGGCCGTGTTTCATTAGGGCTTAAACAATTAGTCGGCGATCCTTGGGAAGACTTAGTCAAACGTTACCCGGTTGGTACACGTTTAAAAGGTAAAGTGACCAATGTGACTGATTATGGCTGTTTTGTCGAAATAGAAGAAGGTGTTGAAGGTTTAGTCCACGTTTCAGAAATGGATTGGACCAATAAAAACATTAATCCGAATAAAATCGTTCAAGCAGGCATGGAGATTGAGGTCGTCGTATTAGACATTGATTCAGATCGACGTCGTATTTCTTTAGGTATTAAACAATGCAAATCTAATCCTTGGGAAGATTTCGCAAATACGCATGCTAAAGGTGAACGTATTACCGGTAAGATCAAATCGATTACTGATTTCGGTCTCTTCATCGGTTTACCGGGTAACATCGATGGTTTAGTCCATTTATCGGATATCGCCTGGAATATCTCTGGCGAAGAAGCCGTTCGTAAGTACAAAAAAGGTGATGAATTAGAAACGATCATCTTATCCATCGATCCTGAGCGTGAACGCATTTCACTGGGTATTAAACAATTGGATACCGAATCATCGCATCCTTTTGATAAATACAGTAAAGACCAAATGGTCAAAGGGAAAATTACTGAAATCAATGACGAAGGGATGAAAGTTGATTTGGGTAATAATATAGAAGCTCAGATTAAAACGACTGAGTACGGTGAAGAAGGGAAAAATTTTGAAGTGGGACAAGAAATCGAAGCAAGAATTTTAAATCTTGATCGAAAAAATCGTCACATTTCACTTTCTTTCCTTCCTTTAGAAGAAAAAGCCGTCACTAAGTAAGCTTTTTCTTAAAAAAAAGGAAATCAGTATGGGCTATAGAGGTGTCTTCATAGACACCTCAGTTCCCATTAAGTAGGTAAGTCTATGCGATGCATAACATATTTGTTCCTAATAGTATTATTCATATTGGGACTGATTTTTGCCGGTCTCAATGCCGATCTGGTTAGTGTTAATTATTATTTGGGTACTAAGCGATTACCACTTTCTTTATTAACCATACTCAGCTTTATTTTAGGCGGCTTATTGGGTTTGTTAACGGCCTTTATTACGTATATAAAACTTAAATATGTTAATCGGCGTTTACGACATCGACTGATCTTAGTCGAAAAAGAACTAAGCAACTTGAGAGCTTTACCGTTTAAAGATCAACATTAATGTATACTCTTCGTATATGCTAGAGTTACTGTTTCTATTGCTGCCTATTGCCGCCGTTTCCGGTTGGTATGCTGCTTATTGTCAATTTTCTAATTCGAATTCGAGTAAGAAACATGAATGCAATCGTGAGTATTTACGTGGTTTAAATTATTTACTCAATGAACAGTCTGATAAAGCGGTGGATACCTTTATTAAGATTCTCGAAGTTGACACAGAAACAGTGGAGACTCATTTGGCCTTAGGTGTTTTATTTCGTCGGCGTGGTGAAATCGATCGCGCTATCCGGCTCCATCAAAATTTGATTGCCAGACCTAATCTAGCGCATGCACAAAAATTACAAGCCTTGTTAGCGCTAGGCAGAGATTATTATTGCGCAGGTTTATTAGATAGGGCAGAGCGCTTATTTTTTGAAGTGATCCATCATGACGATAGCGAGTACGCGCGTATTGCTGTGCGTTATCTATTAGAAATCTACCAACAACAAAAGCGTTGGGAAATCGCCATAAAACAAGCAAAAAAAATTTCGAAATGGGATAACAAAATTTTTAAAAATATTGCGCATTATCATTGCGAATTAGCACAGAATTTACTCAATACCCAAGCCAGCCAAAAAGAAGTTATTAAACTCTTAGAGCAGGCGCTAAAATATGATGTGAACTGTGTTCGAGCTAATCTTATTAAAGGAAAATTGGCCATTGCTGCCGAAAAATGGGAAGAAGCTATTACTATCTATCAATCAATAAAAAAACAAGATCCGGATTATATTACTGAAACGTTAGCACCACTTAACCAATGTTATTTACAACATCATTCAGGAACGATAGGGTTATTAGGTTATTTGCATGAAACACTCAACGAGCATGCACAGACACCCATTTCACTGGCTATCGTTAAATTAATCCAAGAAAATGATAATGATAAAGCACTACAATTTTTGACGCGGCAATTACAAGCTAAGCCTTCCTTGCCTGGCTTATATCAATTAGTTGATTTACATTTAGCACAAGAAAATTGTTTTCTGACGGATAAAAGTAATTTAACTAGCTTAAAAGATCTGATTAAAAAATTGATGGAAAATAAACCGGTGTATCGGTGTTTAAGCTGTGGTTTTAATAGCAAAATTCTTGATTGGCTGTGTCCGGCATGTCGTAATTGGAGTACGATAAAACCGCTATGAAAAATTAATCCAAATTAATCGCATCTAATTGTTTAACATCTTGTAACTTCTTTTCATGTGAAATGAATAAAATGCGGTCCGCTATTTTGTTGATGAAATGACGATCATGACTCACAAAGAGTAAGGTACCAGGATAATTGCGTAAGGCATTCGCCAGCGCTTCAGTTGCTTCAATATCGAGATGGTTGGTGGGTTCGTCCAGGATTAAGACATTCGCTGATTCTAATACCATTTTTGCCAATAATAAGCGGGCCGCTTCGCCGCCGCTTAAGGCTAAAATATCTTTGAGAACATCTTCCTTATTAAACAAGACTTGTGCTAGGGTTTTACGTATCGATTGCTCATTGATGCCAGCGGCATATTGTTCTAACCAAGCTAAAACGTTTATATGTTTATTCAGTAAATCATGATGGTCTTGTGAAAAGTAACTGGTATGTGTTTCATAGCCCCATTCAACACTGCCTTGATCAGATGGAATAGTGTTGAGTAATATTTTAATTAAGGTTGATTTACCAATACCATTTTCACCCATAATCGCCACTTTTTCGCCACGCTTTATTTCGAAATTCAGCTGCTGGAAAAGTTTTTTCTCTTGGAAATTTTTAGATAAATCTTTAACGCGTACCACCCATTTTCCAGAAGGGCGTAGCGCTTTGAATTGAAAGCTTGGGGATAATCGCGAAGACTGTTTAATATCTGGAATTTCCATTTTGGCGATCATTTTCACACGTGATTGAGCCATTTTCGCTCGGTTGGCGCTGGCACGAAACCTATCCACAAAGCTTTGCATGCTCGCGATTTTAAGTTCTACGCTACGCTTTTCTTGCAGTTTTTGTTCAATAATTAATTGTTTTTCAGAAAGAAATTTTTCATAGTTGCCGCTATATTGACGTATTTCACCGTAATCGACATCAAGGATCTGATCGGCTAAGCGATTGATGAACTCCACGTCATGAGAAATAAACAGCAATAAACCTGAAAATTCATTTTTTAAATATTTTTCTAACCAGACGATGGAAATAAAGTCCAAATGATTGGTCGGTTCATCCAATAATAAAATGTCAGGTTCTTGGAATAATGCTTGCGCCAGCAACACACGTAGTTTAAAACCACCCGATAGCGTGCTTAACGGTTTTTCATGGTATTCAAGCTGTATCCCTAAACCCATTAAAAGCTTGGCCGCTAGGGCATAAGCGCTGTAACCATTCAGACGCGCAATTTCCTCTTCGAGTTTACCTAAGCGATTGATGTTTTTTTCGTTATGCAGGTCACTGTGTAGCAATTTATCTTTTTCTTGCATGGCTTGCCATAAGGCAGGTTTGCCTTGTAACACGATATCGATGATCAGTGTACTTTCATAACGAAATTGATCTTGTTTCAGCCATCCTACACTGGCGGTTTTAGGAATGGATAGTGTACCGGCGATGGGTTGCTCTGCGCCGGTAAGTAATTTTAAAAAAGTAGATTTACCCGCGCCATTCGCACCGACTAAGGCATAACGACTTTGTGACGATAGAATAAGATTAACATCATAAAATAGCAGCTTTTCGCCATACGCCATGCTGAGTTGATTAATCGATATCATAGTTTATTGCTCGAAAATTTAATTTTTTTGCCGAATAGTATACCGGTCTCGCTGAAAAGGCGAATTTTCTATGAGTTTAATCTCCTTTAGTCATTCCTGCGAATGTCTAGATTGCCGCGCGCTGTGCGCTTGTAATGACGATAAACTTTAGAAATAAAGGATTATAATTTTTAAAAAACAGATTGGAATCATTAAAAAGTTATGCTAGATTTATTTTAAATAAGCTACGATTGAATAAAGTCATTCATATTAAATAAAAAAATTTATTATCTAAATAAATAATATCGATCTAAATAATATTAATAAATATAGGGAAATTATTTCATACATTAATAACCACCAATTAATTTTACTCTCAAAAAAACTTATTACTTCAGCTTTCAGCTGAAGATTATTTTTATACGGTAAATAAAAAAACGTCTCAATAAAATATAAAAAACAATCTTAAAAAAAAGGAGATGGATATGCCATTATCAATTAACAATGCCTATAACAATTCCGAACTCGATGTATCGACCAGTAGTAACGAGGATACTCACCTTGATATAGAAGAAAATGAAGAAAGTATTCAGATAGAAAATCTTGTGCCGGATCTGGAAGTATCGGTAACACCAAATGCACTAAATGCAATCATCAAATATCACTGGGATGGGGAAGGGCACAGCCGTTTAATGCAAGAAATACCTAAATGGTTAGGTTTGTCCGCCGTAGCTACTTTTGGAGTGATATTCTACTATGTGCCCGCCAAAGCCTATGCCGAAACTATTTGTGCCGATCCAAGCTATAAGGGTATGCCCTGTGGTTTTTTTGTGATAAATCACCTGGGCGGTACGTTGGTGGTTGCAGGAACGATTTTAATCAATGCAACCAACGCCTATTTACAGCAACTAAAGGCAGGGAGCATTCCACTAAAATTAGTGAATTATTTAGAATATCCTTTTAGCGCTAAACAAAAAACAGCACAAGAGGTAATAACATTTGTAGGTTCTTTAATTGCTTCAATGCCTTTTCCTATACTTAGTCTGGTTAATCCCGTACCAGGATTACCCATAGCAGTTAACCTTTCTGAAGCCTTTTTGATTTGGATGACAAATACCTTTTTACATTTATTACCTGTCGATCTTGCTTTTAAAAATTGGTTGTATCGTTTCCCTTTTTTACCGATAGAATTTGCGGTTCAAAAAATAATTAATGCATTAACTATACAGAGTGCCGAAAAAAAACAAGAAAAAGAATTGCAGGCACAAATAAATCAATACTACCAAACGATCAAGGAACGATTGATTAATCACTTAGATCAAGCGCAAAGGCTTTTAAGCATTTATGGTTTTAGATTTACGGGCTGTGACTATACTAATGAAGTAAAAAACGACATACGCGATGTTAAAGAGCAAACGCATTCTCCCCTACAATTATTAACTCAACTATTTGATCGCTTGCATCAGATGTCTCCTAATCGAACTATTGCCCCATCCGGTAGAATAAATCATTTTTTCAGACAAGCAGTTTATTTACCGGGAGCATTCTGGGTAATACTGTCTTGTGCAGGATTTCCGATGGGTTCATATAAGGGAATGGCTGAGTATACCGGCGATTCAGTGTCAGCAGCTGTTATTTCAGCACCTTCTATTTATTGTTTTGGAGTATTACTGGCATTTTTCGGTGGTAATGCTTTACAAAATAGCTATGATTATTTGACTGCATGGAAAGATGATACCGTTAAAATTCCCATGGCTTTTAAACTCTATCCAAAAACAGCGGTATTATTGATCATGATCTCGATGTATTTATCTGTTTTTTCTTATGCAGCAGGCGCGCAATTAATTAATGATAATTTTAATGGTAAATTAGAATTTTTGCGTCCTTATTTGCTGGATTTAGCCAAGACGGGTTTAACTTTTTTAGGTTTTACCGCCATGATAGATTTTTTTAATACTGTGCTGAGCAAATTTGCGCAATATGGTGGCGCTGAAGATACGCAAACCGTAGCTGGTCTTTTTGAGGCCTTAAGTCAAATGAAAGCCAGCCTACAATTGATGAAACCTAATCTATTACTCGACTCCTTAGCGCAAGCGAATGCAAGTCAATTAAAAAGTATTTTGAATATTAAGGACAAAAACGATCTACAAAATTTCAGTGCAACGCTTGTCCAACTCGCAGAAGAATTAAAAATAAAAATATTTAGAAAAATTAAATCGATAAATACGGAGAATATAGATGAAGCTTGGTTATATAAATTATTATATCAGCTGGAAAAGGACGAGGACTATACCGTTGAGAAGATTGCAGCAGTGATAAGCTATTTTGATACAGAACTGGAATTAATTTTATCTTTTAGTTTGAAAGAAGTTTGCCAGGAATATAAGGCGCTTTGTGAGCTCATGCAAAAACTCGGCAGTGTAAACTTAGTGACGGAGCTTGATGCTTTTCCTTATGGCAGTATAAATAATGATGATAGTTATGCGGCTGGACCTTCTTCGGAAATAACCCCTTTACTTTCCCCAAGAGGAGCGGGAGGGTCTATACAAAGCAATTTTTTCCATCCGCGTGTAAGACCTCATCAATATAATAGTGATAGGGCGTCGAGTCTTTCTCCTCAGCCTGTATTTTCAACATCTAATCATATGTCCGTGTAGTAATAATAAGAAAAGAACTGGAAACAACTACAATAAAAGGAGTGTTTTATGCCCAAGGCTACTACTAAGTCCAAACATTATAATCATCAAGATAAACCCAACGCGTCCTTTGATACCGTTTTGGACAACTTTGTAAAAACAGGTCATTTTAAATTAACCAATGAAATAGTAACGATCGAGTTGCTATCCTATTTTATTAACTATTTAAATTTAAATAAACCATCTAGACCTTCCTATGAACTGGATTATAGATTCTATTTAGATAATGTTGCTTTTGACCTAGGGGTTCAAAACCTTCCTGTAAATAGGCTGGAAATGCCCATTCACATATTTTTGGACAAAGTTTTTAGCTTTTCACCTAGATGGAGTGTTATTGGGTTTGATAATGTAAGCATTTTACAAGGTAAAGTTTATTCTCCTCTCAGTTCGTATTTTATACTTGCATTTCTGGCAGGATTTGCACCGTTAGAAGACGGTTCAACCGACTTAGCTGTAACGAAGGCATTAATTATAACGAATGCTGAATTTCATCAATGGGCATGGATGAGATTTTTAACAAAGCGACCTACATTCTGGCACTTGACTTTGGAGCTGTTACCCAATGAAGACGAAGCAGACAATATAATGGTTCTTTGTCAGGCATTACATTACGCTAAAATTCAAGCCGTAAATTTAGGTAATACCAATATCAGTGCGGAAGGTTATCAAAATTTATATGAATTACTCTCTAAAAATTATTTTATCGAAAAGCTGCAAATAAAAGAACCGACCGATCCAGAATCACTTGTAATCTTTAAAAAAATTAAAGAATGCTTGTCAGAAGATAGAACGGGAAAGCAACGATTTGATATGGAAAGATTTAATCAAGCCGAATTTCTACGTTTATTCTCACAGGCAAAAAACGCCCGACAACACGAGACAGACGAAAGTGAAATTAGCAGATTAGAAAAAGAAATTAAATTTATATTAGAAGAAAAAACGCGGAAGAGTATTTCTATTAGTAAGAAGAGATTTCCTTTAGCGACTAAGCTAATCCCGAAAGCCCATGCAGTGTATTGTGATCATGCAGAATATATTTTAGGACGTTTGCCTTTATTTAGATTGGATTTAAACCAAACCGTTAACCAGGTCAATACCTTAGGTTATTACTTATTAGAAGAGGCATTAAGAAGCAATGACCATTTTATGATGAACTGCCTGCTAGATAATGGAACCGCTAATTTATTCGAACAACAAAGCGACGAAAAACCTATATTAATGCAGATCTATGAAAATGAAGACTTTAAACAAACTATTTTAGACCATATTTATTCTCGTGAAACTCTAATCAGTATGGCAGAAGAAGTTTTAAAAAACTACTCAGAATCCAAAAAAATAATGCTTGAATTAGGACATTCACTTATAAACTATACCAAAAGATTAGAAAAAATAATTTACTCGTATAAGTTAAGTGGTTTTGAGCGCTTACTCAATCGATTAAAAGAAAGGTTTGAGTTAGCAAATCCTTCTAAGCAAAGAGAACGAGAGTTTATCGAAATCTATTGGAGAATAGGTAAAAGCCTAATTCTATTTCATAATGCAGGAAAAGTGACAGGGGAGTCGATATCCAATGCGAAAAGTACATTGGATGAAATAATTGCTATTTCCAAGAACGCAGATTTAGGTTGGTTACGCGGATCGAGCCTGCATGATAAATTAACTAGGAGGTTAGAATTATTGAAGGAAGACATGAATACAAATATAAACTCGTTGAGGGTTAAAGATGAGCACAAACCGATAAAAAAAGTTTTTAATAGAGGGACTGGACATTTAGAAACTTCGTTTACAAACTTTAACATAAAAAGCCCAAGCTCTGAGGTATCGGAATTAGATGAACCCGGACCCAGTACCAGGTGTTCTTCAAGGCGCTGAGATAAAAGCCAGGGAGGCTACAAGGCATGCAAAATAGATTATGGAAAGATCTAATGGATAAATTAGCTAAAGAGCCTTTTGAAGGGATGTACTGGGGGTGGGGTCCCCAATGGGTTACTTTTATTAAAATAGATTCCCCAATCACGATAGATAAGCCTTTGTGGACTCACGAGGAAAGTAGCCTAGATACAATCCAACTATTTGACTTATCCCTGGATCAACTCCAACGTGAGATCGTTCGTTATTGGCAGCAACCCTTTTGGAAAAGATGGTTGTTAAGTTTATTTACCTCTATTAATAGTAAAATTAAGCTCTGGTCTTATTATCACCGCTGTTTAGCCATCCGCGAAGTTTCCATAAAAAACCTATATGGCATAGAGAAGCCCATCCAGAGTGTATTTGAACAGTATCTAGGTGAAGAGATTGTGCAAAGGTTATATCAAACTACAATGAAACTTACCAAGTATTTGGAGAAACATGCTGGAGACTTTAAATTCGAAAAAAATGATCGTAGTGTAGACTTTTATTTGAGAGGAAATTGGAAATTTTTTGACAAATTATTAGAAGAAAAATTAGATTCTTTGTTTATTGAAGATAAAAACAACTTAAAAAAGCAACTCGAAAAAGAATTTGATAGACTCAAAAGCATTTTTTTTAGTTATTTAGCTGCGTGGTTTAAAAAAATTTTTGATGAGCCTATTTATTTTGATAAGCCTATCCCGCTTGATATCTGTATTGATCCTCACACTGGAAAGAAAGTGACTTACTCTACGCAGTCAATAGAAGAATGGATCAAGCTGAAACGGCAAATACTTGAATCAATATTACGAGATAACTCCCCTGAGCAATTTCTTAGGATAAAAACTTTTTTAGAACCTACTCTTTCTAAGATTAAACAATTGATTAATCATCAATTAGGACGTTATGAAGAACTGATTAACAAAGTGAAATGCGATCGGCTAGCGGCGGATAAAGCCATTCAACAAGCTAGTTTGCTACAAAAAGATTTTATTTTATTTAAAAAAATCGTGTTATTGTTTCACCCTGATAAGTCATTTGGAAATAAAAATCTGCAAGTGCTACAAACCGAATTGTTTAAAGATTTTAGCTGTTTAGCCAAAGAATCAATGGATAAGATAAAACAAGGCTTACAGACCTTAGAAGAGTGTTTAATCACACAAAAAAATAAATTAGCTTTTTTTAAAATGAGAAATAAATTTATTTTGCGTTTAGCGGAGTTGGAAAAAATAAGAGATGATCTCAATGCTAGGCTTGAGGAAGTTGATCGTAAAATAATCAATGACCCCAAGGAAACATGTGAAGAAATGAAAGAGAAGCTTTGGCAAACTGAAACAGAGATAGAGGAGGTACATTCTAGCTATTGTAACTATAATGATTTCATTAAAAGACCACGAGCTCCATTAACTCGAGTTCCACTAAAATTAATGTTTAAGCCGTTAAACAATTCAAAAGATGAACCAAAAGAACAAGAAAAACATGAAGCATATGAAACACACAAGACTCGTAGGGTGTTTACGAGACGTTTACAACGTTACACACCTGTATTTTAATTGATCGGCTTGAAAATGGGAGACAGAAGTTTAGCTCCAACAAGAAGCTAATTATTTTTTAAGCCATGAGTGTGTTACCAAAATATAATGAAAGACAAACAAAAGGGTGGTAATTTATATAAGCATTTCACGAAAAAATTAGCCAGGAATTAGAAACTGAATTTTATATAGTAGTATAAACAATTTATGGAATAAAATATGTTAGAGAATAACGCGCAAGATAAGGAGCTTTTACTACGTAAACACGCCGCAAAAGGCGAGTTTGAAAAAGTTCAAGAAATTTTAGATGGAAATAGGAATAATGGAAGTTCAAGGTTTAATATAGATAGTCAAAGTTCTAACGGAAATACAGCCTTGCATTGGGCTTGTTTTAAGGCAGTGGAAATATATAAAGGTAATTCTGCAGATTATAGTAAAACTATTCAGTTGATAATCCAATATGGCGCCGACTATCTTTCTGTAAACAAAATAGGAAAAAAGCCGTGTGATTTATTTAGAGAAAGTGATGAATATTTAAACTCTCTTCATGCAGGCTTAATCAAAGAAGGTTCCTGCTATTTTAGTTTAATACATTCTATATTAAAAAAAGAATGCCAAAAAATTACTTCACCGTCGGAACTTGAAGGTGAATCAGCAATAGCAACTGGTTTTTATTCAATTATAGATGGATTAAAACTGGTTGAGTTTTTTCCAAAAAAAGAACACAAAGATAATTTTACAATTCTTAGTTTGGCTTGTGGTATCTCTAATGAGATCCTACCTTTAATCGTGTATTTTCAACATCAAAATAAGAAAATTAATTATATTGGCATAGATAATAACAGCGCTATAATTGAAGATAACAGAGCTAGATATAAAGCGTATGAAAATGTGAGATTCTTTTGTGCGGATGCCTCTAGCACCTGTGAAATGAGTGTAATTACACCGTCGCACTCTATCGATTTTGGGATAATGCGTAATGGAGATTTCACCGAAAGCAACGGTAGACAGCATATATTTTGCCAAATAGTAAATCAGGTATTTCCAAAGTTGATTAAACCTGACTATCCTATATTAATGACATTTCAAACTGAATATGAACTGAATATATGCAATGAAAAAACTCAGCTCAATGATAATTTTAGAAAATTTAGAGTCGGTAATTTTTTTGATAATGGTAAAAGGTGTTCTTTCTCTACTCAACGTGGCGATGATAGTATCCTGACTTATCCCGATAGGTATAGTTTTATTTTAAATTTAGATCAAGAGCCGACTAATCAAGATCAATTATGTCATAGCATGCAAAAGTTACGCATATAGAAAATACGCGCCTACCGACGTTTTGCTATATCCGATAACTTTTATTATCGGAAGTTAGCTTTAGGCCCGAGGGGCGGATCAAAATCCTAAGTGCAATTACGTTCTAATTCTATGTTATTATTATATTAGTCGATTTAATTTAAAAAAATAACTATGTCTAATTATAATCAATTAACAGAAGAACAGAAAAAAACCTTAATGAGTTTGGTAAAGTTAACTTTAAGTTTGGTCGGCGATATGTATTATAGAACTACAACGGAGACTGACTCTATAAGAATCCGTCCACGCATATCTAATCCTCCAAATGCTTCTATACAAAACAAATTGCAAAAGATACTTGTGAAATTAAGTGAAATAAATTTAATAGCTTTTGAAAAAGCTCCAATCCCTGTTTTTATTGGTCAATTTCCATTGACTCGGGTTACTTCGGTAGAAAGTATTAAAATTAATTATTTAAATATAGATTTATTGAATAGCTTACAGTCTGATGTTGGGCGTGTTGATGGTTTAACTATTCCTCCGATAATTCAATTGCGTTGGGATCGATTTAATTCAGAGATGCATGCTCATATTAAAAATTGTTTAAAAGAAAATCTAGAAGAGAAATATAATAATTTATTAACTACGCAAAACAAAACCAAATCATCCAAACATTTCTAATCCGTCGGCCTAATCTACGTTGGCCTATTCCTTCGAAAGATATGCAACGATTAGTAGGTTTCGCCATCACTCATGTCATGCGGCGCGGCAAATATCTACTATTAAGCACTACTCGAGGGCATATATTGATCCATCTCGGCATGTCTGGTCGGCTAGGTATCTCGGATAAATGGGTCGCACCCGATAAACATGATCACGTGGATATAGTTTTTAATAATGGCACCCTACTCCGTTTTACCGATCCACGTCGATTTGGCGCATTACTTTACACAGAAGATGACCCCAAAAAACACGCATTGTTGAAAAATTTGGGTGTCGAACCGCTTAGTCGTCAATTTTCTGCATTATATTTAAAGCAGCAATTGGCTAATAAAAAGCTACCGATAAAGTCTGCGATTATGGATCAACGCATCGTAGTCGGTGTTGGCAATATTTATGCCACTGAAGCTTTGTTTAAGGCCGGAATTAATCCATTAAAATCGGCAAAATCCCTATTACTAAGCGATTTAAAGCAATTGGTCAATGCAATCAAAGCCATTTTACGTCTTGCAATTAAAAAAGGTGGAAGTAGCTTAAAAGATTTTTTAAATAGTGAAGGAAAACCCGGTTATTTTACGCAACAATTAAACGTGTATGGCCGTGCTGGACTCCCCTGCTTGCGATGTCAAACAACATTACAACTGATACGCATTGGGCAACGCAGCAGTGTGTATTGTCAACAATGCCAGATTAACGATTAGCAACTAACTTGTTCTCGTAATTAGGCTCAGCTGGTGTAGATGGATTAGCAGCTGTTTGAAAAAAGTGTGCGCTACCATGAGCATATCCATTATTTGAGGTTTTCGTGAGCAGCTCATTTTCTGAACCCGTTGGGCTAGGAAGACTGACAGTATTAGGTTCCTGAGGATAACTGCCAGAGTTAGTGTTTAAACTGAATTTGAGTGGTTGCTGTGTGTTATCCAAATCAGAATCATAGGTTGACGCAGATGCATCTTCTTTAGTCCGAGTACTAAAACTTGATATTTCCTTAGCCAGTGCTGCGGTTGCTCGGTTTCTCTCGGGACGATTAATATCCTGTTCGGGTATATTGCCGGCCAAAGAATTAAGGCCGCACAATACCGACCCAGAAATTACTAATGGCAGAGGAATAATAGAATGCGGAGCCGACAAGGCACTCAGCGCAGCTAAACAGGCATTGCCAACTGCATTTCCTCCGAGACAAATCCAAGTACCAACCCGAGAAAAAATCGATTTTGTATTATCAATCGTAGATGTTACCGCATATTTTAGTTTATGAATTGCGTTAACGGTGAAGGCAATTTGTGCGAAAAAAGCGACTGTGCTGATGATGCCAGAAAGTATTACGCCCGTAAAGCTAGATAAATCGATGCCCGCCGTAATACGATAATAAGCTAAACCAAGCACTGCAGCGAGCATTAATACACCGGTAAGAATAAAAGTAATGACTTGCAGTAATGTTAATGCTTTAAGTTTTTCTATAAACGTTAATTGGTTTTCATCCGTATTTTGGCTTAAATATTTTTTGAATTTATCTATATTCGCTGTAAATGATGACACTGTGAGTGTAATGCCTAGCACTACCGCCAAAAATCCAACGATGATGAGCGGTAATGGGGGCCAAAGCACTGCCAATATGGGTAAAAAAGTTGTGACCAAATTTAACATAGCTAGATAGGTGAGAGCAGTCGTTGCCATCCCTCCCGCTAGCGAAATAAGTCCTATAAGCGGTAAGGTTCCCCACTTATGAATATTAGTTAATTGCTTACGTTCTCCTGCTTGATCAATAAACTCTGAAATACCGCATTTTTTAGCTAGGCTGAGCAAAAAATCGGGGAAGTTTTGGGAGAAAAAACTATAATTAGATTTAAATGCAAACCCAAAAAGAAGTCCTCCAACGATGCACGGAATCACTATTGATCCAGGGAGTAAAAGAAAAAGAGCGCCGCCGGTAGAAAGTCCGCATGCCAAGGCGGTAATAAAAGCTAGGGAAATACCGAAGTATTTGAGTAATTTTTTCTTTTTATTCGGTGTCTGAAACGATGAAATAGCACGTCCGATCTTTTCTATTTCTTGTAGGTTTTGGTCTGAAGTTAATTCATCGTTTGTAACATCAAGGCCTCGAAGAGATTTAAAATTATTTATTTTATTAATATGGGCGGAAATATATTTAATCAATTTGGATTTATTATCTAAGATTTTAAAGAAATTAGTACTATTTTTCCAAGAAAAATCTTTTGCAAAAATCTCTCTGGTTTTTTCTTGATGTTTTATAAAATTATTGCTTTGCTGACATAGAATAAAAGTCATAGTTTGAAGAGCGATATTGATAGCATATCGATCGTCTTTATCCAGCGATGATTTATACTTTATCAGTTGGTGTAACTTTTTTTTCTCAGTTTCTGATAAATTTAATTGTTCTATTTCAGATGTAAGATTCGCATCGTCTTTCCATAGAATTAAAAAAAAAGCTAGACATGATAATTGATTTTTAAGCTGATTAAGTTGAGAAATATTTTGAATATTGGATGATTTAAGAATTTTAGAAGTTTCGATTTTCTCGAGCAAAAATTCTTTAAATGTTGGATTTGAAGTAAATTTATATTTTTCGACGTCATTTGATACCGGAGATTTAAGCCAGACTTTTTTAATTGGACGACCGATTCGACGTAAATCAATAAGAAGTTGGTCATAGTTTCTGGCAATTAAATTTTCTTTTACGGATACGGTATCATTGTTGCTTAACATTAGATCTCCGCTGCACTAAATAAATTTAAATTTGTATCACTCAAGATTTATTACTTGGCACTTATTAAGTGTAGTCCCCATAGCTTAAGGTAAAATTAAATCTTTCTTAGCAAGGCTTAGCAGAGGTACAAATTTTAGGTGCTAGAACAAAGAGATGAGTGCTTGAATAACTTATCTCTTCAATACATTATTTAGAGATTTGCGCGGGGTAGGATCGACAGGTTTCTGTTATTGGCGAGATAGTATTAGCGGCTTTGACAGCAAGTTGATTATTAATAAATTCAGTTTTTAGCTCTGCTTTAAGCATAATATTTTCCTCAAGTTTTTTTGAGATTTTTATAGTTTATTACTCGTCATTGCGAGCACCATAGGTGCGTGGCAATCCATGTCAATTGACTTATTTTTTAAAAGTCAATAAATTTAAACATGTTGAAAAAAAAAGTGCAATGCTATTTAATTTATAATTAATTAACCCCTTCTTTTTTATATCGATACACACTAATAGACGGTAGAAAAGCAACCGTTTCGATTTGTTTATCGATGCGCGTCTTACGATTTTGCACCCGCGGTTTAGCAAAGCAGACGATAGGATTTGGCAATTGTTGATCATGTAAATAAAATAAAGGTAAAGCGGTTCGAATATCTTCATACGCTGAGCAATTGTTTTCTTTAAATGCACCGATGTTCACGACCCAACCTGGTTTAATAGCGCGGTGCTTAATGAGTTTGGTTTGGTGAGGCAATCCACTTAATTTTACCTTTTGTATCTCAATATGTAAGCCCTGCCCTGCTTTGTCCAACAGCTTTTCTGAGGCTTGTTTGGATAATTGTTTACTCGTGGTGTGCTTGCCCTTAGTCCATGCGATGCGTCGCGGATGATAATCAATATAAATAATATGTCGAAAAACTTGTCTCAGTTTAACTCCCGGATAACCCGCGCGCGCCAAACTATCACGGACAAATTTAGTCATATCTTGCTGTGCGCTTTGCTGGCACACACGCACAAGTTCTTTAAAGGTAGTTTTTGCCTGGTTAACCTTATCAATCAGCGCTAGGGTTTGCGACGTGCCGGCTACGACACCGGGACATTTAAAGGTTTCTTGTGGTGATAAACCTGGCGTGGGGCTGAAGTTAGCCAAAGCAAAGACAACTCTATCGCGATTTCTAACAAAAACTTCGGCACCATTATCCACCCATAACGGTAATGCACCCAGCTGGTTTTGTATATGGTCGTTACAGGTATCCAGCGTTTGCAATAATGTGGTAAAACAGCTAACGAACTGCGGCGCGAAATCAATTAACACAGGCCCTCCATTTAAAAAGCAATATTCATAGCTATAAATTTATCCCATAGCCTATTAACATAAATATTATAGTATAAAAAGTTTTTTTGAATCACAAATTAAATACTATAGTTGGTTATGGGATAAACCATATATAATAGTATTATCCCACGCACCTCATAAAGTTAACACTAGCTAAATCGAGATAATTCTTCTAGTCGAGAATGGCAAAATTCAATGGCCCGAGCTAAGGTTTGCTTATTGAACGGCTTAATAAACACCACGTCAGCGCCCATATACAGACATTTTTGCTGCATAGGTCCATCCGCATGGGCTGTAGCCACAATCAGCGGCGTTTGTTGGTTGGCCACAAACTCACGTACCGCGCGTATGACTAACTCACCTGATTGATCAGGTAAACCTAGATCTAACACAATAAGATGGTAAACATTATGTTCTACGCGTTCGATTGCTGTTGCGGCATCGGTCACGAGTTCTACGGTATACCCTAGCTCATAAAGACAATGACTTTGTACCTTTTGGCAAAAAAGATCATCCTCTATCAGCAACGCAAAACGTTTTTCTAAGGCGGGTTGTTGTTCTAGATTACTCATAAAATCATCCATTAATTTTTAATTTTATTTTTTTAATGCACACTATTTTCTACCGTTAAATAAGAATTTAATGGTAGAAAAATTGATTGTAATTTATTTTATAATATCGTTGTCGGTTATGCATCGACTATTTCTAAGTTAATTTAGACTAAAATTTATCTTCTTGGGATATATGCTAGGTACATTAAAGTTTAGTGTCAAGTCATTCAAACATTTTTTTAAATTTTTTCACACAAGTTTTAAAACAGTAATATAAAACTTTATTTTTTATAATAAAAAGTGATAGATGATTTAGTTATTAGTTAAAAAAATGCTTTATTCAATCGAGTCATAGCATTGATTTCGCTAGAAGAACTCAATAAGATAGCCACTCAAAGATCAGTATACTCAAAGTATGAGACAACTTCCTCTTGCGTTCTCTCTCTAAGTACCGATAATACCCTTAAGTCGAGCTCTCAAAGCAGAATACATTCACAAGATGATAAAACTTATTAATATCGCAAAAATTTATAATAGTTTAGACCCACCTATCTATGCCCTACGCGACATTAATCTAACTATTCGCCCAGGGGAAATATTTGGGGTTGTCGGGCAAAGTGGTGCCGGTAAAAGCACACTGGTACGTTGTATCAACCTGTTGGAAAGGCCTAACCAAGGACAAGTTTGGGTTGATAAGCAAGAATTAACCTCATTGAACGCTGCTGATTTACGCTTAGCCAGACGACAGATAGGCATGATATTTCAACAATTTAATTTGCTGGCAGCAAAAACCGTGGTTGAAAATATTGCTTTGCCATTGAAATTTGCTCATTATTCTCAGTCAGAAATCGAATCCGCAATTAATCCCTTATTAAAACTCACCGGCTTGAACGACAAGCGGCATGCTTATCCGGCACAACTCAGCGGCGGACAAAAACAACGTGTTGCGATTGCGCGTGCACTCGCTAGTCAACCCAAAGTATTACTCTGTGATGAAGCGACATCGGCGCTAGATCCACACACCACACAAACTATTCTGCAATTATTAAAAGATATTAATCAACGCTTAGGAATTACCATTGTAGTAATTACCCATCAAGTCGATGTCGTAAAAACTATTTGTGATCGTGTTGCCTTGTTGGATCAAGGATCGATCGTTGAAGTCGCCGATATCGTCAGCTTTTTTACTGACCCAAAAACCAACTTAGCCAAAAAATTTGTCAGTGTATCTTTAAAGCATGAATTACCGTCTCGATTACAAAAACGACTCGTTACCCAAAAAAAAGTGGGTAACCATGCCGTGCTCAGAATAATATTTCAGGGACATGCCGCCGCTGAACCTTTAATAGCCCATGTTATGCGCGAAATGGGTATCCATCTAAATATTTTACAAGCTAATATCGAATGTCTCAAAGAAACAATCTTAGGTATCATGGTAGTCGAGGTCATGGGTGATCAAGCTCCTTTACCTCAAGGAATACAGTATTTAATTAATAAAGGACTTCATGTAGAGATTATGGGTTATGTCGACGAATCTATTGTTTGAATTACTCATCGCCACCGGAGAAACACTGTATATGGTGTTGGTTTCAGGCTTACTCGCACTGCTATTCGGGTTAGCTTTGGGAGTATTGATGTTTAGTACGCGACAAAGCAATTTATTGCCGATGCCATTACTTAACAAAACTTTATCTTTAATGGTTAATATGGCACGTTCAATTCCATTTATTATTTTAATGTTGGCCATTATTCCTTTTACACGATTATTAGTCGGGACTTCGATAGGTACCAGCGCTGCTATCGTTCCGTTAACATTGGCCACCGTGCCATTTTTTGCACGGATGGTAGAAAATAATCTCAACCAATTACCTCCCGGCTTAATTGAGACCGGACTCGCCATGGGTGCTACGACTTGGCAATTAATCCCCGCTATTTTACTAAGCGAAGCGTTACCGGGTATGGTAGGCACATTAACCACGACCTTGATTACTTTAATAGGCTATTCAGCCATGGCAGGAGCAGTCGGTGGTGGTGGCTTAGGTGATTTGGCGATACGCTATGGTTATCAGCGTTTTGATGCCGGCGTGATGATCATGACTATCCTGATCCTTATCGCCTTAGTCCAAGGCATACAACATCTGGGAGATTATTGGGAAAAACGCTTAAACCATCAGTAAAGCTAGATTGCCGCGCACCTACGGTGCTCGCAATGACGAATAGAGATCAACGTCATGGCGAGCGAATGAAATGAGCGTGGCCATCCATAAAAATTTTATTATGTTGTTTCGGGATTATTTAAGATGCTAAAAAAAATTCTTTATTTCTTGCTAATCGGTAGTTTGTTAGGTGTAGACGCTTGCCATCAGCGTGAAAACCCACATCAAATTCGTTTAGGTACGATCAGCGGACCAGAAACAGAGCTCATGCAAGTTGCACAACAAGTGGCGCAACGAGATTATGCTTTAAAAATAAAAATTATTGAATTCTCCGACTACTCACTACCTAACCGAGCATTAAACGACAGTAGTCTTGATGCCAATCTATTTCAACATCAAACTTTTTTAAGCGACGACATTCATAACCGCGGTTATCCATTGGTCGCCATAGCCAAAGAATTTATTTACCCTATGGCTATTTATTCAGTAAAAATTCAGCATTTAAATGAATTAAAACCGCATGCCAGCGTGGCGATTCCCAATGATCCCAGCAATGAAGCGCGCGCTTTGTTATTACTCAGTCAAGCCGGCTTAGTGACACTGGATATCCATAAAGGCACATTGATGACACCTGCCGATATCCGGCGTAATCCTAAACAATTAGACATTAAAGAGCTGGATGCCGCGCAATTACCGCGCGTACTTGCCGATGTTGATTTAGCGGTGATTAATGCTAACTATGCGGCTCTGGCGCATCTTTATCCGCAGCAGAATGCGCTATTTAGTGAAGATCGAAACTCTATTTATGCTAATCTATTAGTGGTCAATGCTAGCGATAAAAATAATCCTAAATTTATTAATTTAATTAAGGCCATACACTCCCCTGAGGTTTTAGCCGCCGCAGATAAATTATTTCATGGGTCAGCCATTCCAGCTTGGAAGTAGCTTGCCAAATTAAACTTAATAAGAAGATACCTGATGGAAAAGCATATTAAAGCAATTCTAAGCGCGCTCGGAGAAGACACGGAACGCGAAGGATTAAAAAACACACCGTTACGTGTCGCAAAGTCCTTACGTTATTTAACCAGTGGTTCGCGCGAATCTTTAGATGACATTTTAAATGGCGCAGTATTTCGCTCAGCGATGGAAGAAATGATCTTAGTCAAAGACATCGAATTATATTCGCTATGCGAACATCACTTATTACCTTTTATCGGGGTTTGTCATATCGCCTATATTCCGAACGGAAAAATCATCGGCTTATCAAAAATATCGCGTATTATTAATTTTTATGCGCGACGTTTACAGATTCAAGAAAACTTAACCCGTCAAATCGCCGATACTTTGATGAAAGTACTCGATGCCAAAGGCGTTGCTATCATTATTGAAGCCAAACATCTGTGTATGATGATGCGTGGCGTCGAAAAACAAAAAGCTTCGATGAAAACCTCGGTGATGCTCGGCCTATTCCGACAAGATCTGCGCACGCGATCAGAGTTTTTAAGCTTAGTCGTCTAAATTTGCACAGCACAGCACACCACCATTTTTCGTCATTGCGAGCACGGAAAATTTTGATCGTCATTGCGAGCGCGTAGCGCGCGGCAATCCAACTAGATGGCCACGGCCTCACTAACGTTTCGGCCTCGCCATGACGGGGCCTTTAGTTTTTAAAGTATTTTAAATAGAAAAAACTCGGTGCATGCGGTATATACGGCGGATCAACCCAATAGGTATCATTAATCGCCTTCAATATGTTTTGCTGATAGGCCGGATAATTAAATTTCGTACCGAGCAAATAATAAAAAGCGGCCCCTTCGTAGTAAAAAGTATGCATCACCACGCGCTGAAAATAAGGCTTATAGTCGTTGTAGACAAAAGGCGTGCGTGAAAAAATTAAAAAGTTTTTATTTTTAAAATGTTTGAAATTGGTAATTAAATCATCTTCACGACCGTGATAAGAACCTTTCAAAAATACCGAAGCATAATGATGCGTGTCGAAAAAAAATAAACAAGCGTCCGCGTAATTAGGGCTGGCATAAATAAGCGGTTGCGAATATTTTTCTTTCAGTAAGCTATTGATGGTCTTATGATGAAAAAAATACACGACCTTATTATAGTTTAAAGACAGAAAATCACGGTGTTGTATCGACTTAAGTGGAATAAGCAATAAACTAATAATCAATATCAGCTGTATGCCCGTCCAATAAAGCGTAAATTTTAATAATTTTCTTAAGCTATCCGTACTTAAATACAGGCCAGCCCAAACATAAATGAAAGAAATAAATGCCAGTGGCCAATGTAAGCCTATCGGTTTAACACTGCTCAAAAAGAAAAATATTAATAGCGGTATAAAAAAGAAATAAAATAAGGGTTGTTGTTTTAATTGTTGTTTAGGAAATTTTGCCACCGCTAATACTAACGGCGGTGTAATGAGATACAATAAAATAAGCACATATCCGAACAGAGTCTTAAGACTAAAACCCATATCATGGTTTCGATTGTAAATATTAAATAAAATATTTGACCAATCATGTTGATAGTTCCAATAGATATTCTGTAAAGCAAAAGGCAGTGTAAATAAAACCAATAAACCTAAGCCGATGAGACGCGCGCGATTAGGCGCAACGAAGAGAAAGTAAACGGCATACGCTAAGCCTAATAGACAGGCAAAATACTTTGAGAAAAATGCCAAACCTAAAAACAATCCACCGAGAGCAAACCAACACCACGCATCGTTATTCCTGATAGCCTGTAAGACGCACATCACGGATAAAAATGAAAATATAAATAAAGGCGTATCGGTAGTGATGATAATATTGAATAGACTAATCGGTGCGATCATTAAGAGAATGCTGGTCAGCGCCGCGCGCTCAGGGTGTTCTTTTTTCAGGTAAAGGTAGGTCACGACACCCACTATGAGACTGGTGAAGATAGCGGGTAAGCGTAGCGTCAAAGAGTGATAACCGAGTTGCAACAGCGGGTATAAAACGAACCCTATCATCGGCGGATGATCGTAGCCGCCGCCACTTAGATAAGCACCCCATATGGCATAATAGGCCTCATCTGCAGTAATGGGAATAAACCACGCTAATAGGAATTTAATGGTGAGTATGCAAAAAAGGGCTGTGGCAACGCGGGTTGCTGGAGAAAAAGAGTGTTTCACTTGTTATTTTTAGTAGATATTGTAAATAAAAGAAACTGTGTTGATACTAACCTCAGCCAAATATAAAAACAATACACTGTACAAACTAAAAATTTTCCTTTTTAATCCAGGTATCATTTTGGACTTGCAGGCTCAGATTTTCACATTCATCCGCTAAGAGAAGAAATTTAAATGAAGTATATCATCCTAATTTTATTTGCAGCCTGTGTTGTTTACATCCATCGACGCGGAAAAGAGCGTTATCCATTTTGGCGCCAACTTTCCGATCATTCGACTTTTTTTGCACCGCTGAATGCCTTCATGTACCTGTTTTCGGCTGTGCCCAGTACACCCTATCTGAAACTGGAAAATTTTCCTGAATTAGAAATCTTACGTCAAAATTGGCAGCTGATACGCGAAGAAGGCATGAATCTTTTAGCTCAACAACACGTTAAAGCTTCAGAAAAGTATGATGATGCCGGATTTAATTCTTTTTTCAGAACGGGTTGGAAACGCTTTTATCTGAAATGGTATAATAGCCATCATCCTTCTGCGACAATTCACTGCCCGAAAACCACTGCGCTATTAAAAACCCTACCCTCAGTTAAAGCCGCGATGTTTGCGGAATTACCCGATAAAAGTCGTTTACCTCGCCATCGCGACCCCTATGCGGGTTCCTTACGCTATCATTTAGGTCTAATGACACCGAATGATGATCGCTGTCATATTAATGTCGACGGCACGTTATATAGTTGGCGCGATGGCGAAGGCGTTATCTTTGATGAAACCTATATTCATTATGCTGAAAACACCAGCGGTCAGAATCGTTTAATCCTTTTTTGCGATATTGAACGACCATTAAAATACCGTTGGGCACAAAAATTCAATTATTTAATGGGTCGTTATTTAATGAGTGCTGCCGCCGCGCCGAATGATGAAACAGATGATACCGGCGGTGTAAATCGCATCTTTAAATATGTTTATTTTATTCGCCGCGTCGGCAAGCGCATTAAACAATGGAATAAACCCACTTATTATTTGATTAAATGGGCCTTATTTGGTGGTATCGCTTCTGCCATCTTTTTTTCACTCTAATTAGCTGAGTTTGTTAAAATGGACACGCATCAGAAAACTTTATAGCTTTAAAAATTTATCTAAGGAAAAAACTAGTCATGAAAAAAACAGAAGTTGAACTGGATAGCTTAAGCTTAATCGGCTTAACTGCTAGAACTAATAATAAAAATGAAATGAATCCAGAAAAGTCAAAAATAGCTAAGCTGGCCGGTTATTACTGGAGCAATCAAATTGGTAAGGAATTCAAAGATCGAAGCAATTCTGGAATTACTTATTCTGTTTATACTGAATATGAAAGTGATGAACAGGGTGAGTATACCTATTTTATTGGAGAGAGGGTTAAATCTCTTGATAAACAAGATCAATCTAAATTTAAGCCACTCGTTATTCCGGCAGGTAAGTATCAAAAATTCACCACCGAACCCGGGAAAATACCGGATATGGTTATTTCTTCCTGGCAAAAAATTTGGCAAATGCCAGAAGAAGTTCTGGGTGGAAAGCGTAACTATATTGCTGATTTTGAAGTATACGATCAAAGAGCGAGCGATGTTAATCATGCCGTGGTTGATATTTATATTGGCATAAAATAAAGCAGTTACTGACAATGCGATTTCATAAATGCTTGCTCAAATTTTAAAAATTGTTGTTCTAATTTCCATTGGGTATTGGCTTTTTCACTGCTAGCCAAGAAACGTTGACAAGTGGAAAACAGTTTACCGGTGCGTAAACTATCCCTACAGGACAAAACCGGATGTTGATAATTGGCATCTTGCCATAAACTCACCCCGGGTAAAAAACTATACTGAATACTGTTACGTACTAATTGCTTCAAGGTCAAATAAGAGAAATGATAGTTAGATACCGCTAATTTAAATTGTTCGGTCAGATTGGTTCTTAATACACCTTCATCATCCGTAGATAAAGCCACAGGTACGTGATGTTGTCTATACAGTAGTATCGGATGTTGTCGACCTTTAACGTTCAAGATTGCTGCATTACTACTGAGGTTAATTTCAACTAATATCCGCTTTTTAGCCATTTCCTGCATTAATTGCGCCGCATGATCTTCATGACGAATATCCACGCCGTGACCAATCCGATTCGCATGCGCTATTTCTACGGCTTCACGGATATGAAAACGTAAACCACACTGTGGCACCAAACCAGGCACTAATTCACCGGCATGTAAACTAATTTTCACCTTGGGATATACATGATGTAAAAACCCGACCATTCGCATCTGCAAGCTATAGTCGCGCATGGATATTTTTCCATCTTCCGCTTGCACTAGATTAATGCCTACGACACGTGGATCGCGACTCGCCAACTCAAAACCAGTTAACAACTGGGCAAAAACTTGTGTTGCTGGCTGTTCGCGTAATACTTGATATAAATAACGTAATTTAAACTCGGGGCACAACTGCTTTCCTGGTCCAGTCAAAAATGCTTGCAGTTGTTTTTGGTAACTATCAAATTGTTTAGAAATATCCAAGACGATAGGAATAACTCCTGTTTTTAAAAGCTTTCCACGTAAGCGACTTAAATTATCATCCCATTCGAACTTACTGCCTAATAATCCCGACGTATTATCATCCGGCATGATCATCAGTTCCAGATACAACAGATTTTCTCGGCATGCCCTTTCCACCGCTTCATTCACCATCTCGGCACGATGCTTCATCAGAATAGGTAAATATTTTTCAAACGTCTCAAAAAAATGATCGTGTCCCGATTCTTTCCCCGGTCGGAAATGACGCATCGACCAAGCATCAATCGTTTGATTATATACAATTGGAAATTTTTGTATCTGCGCAACGCGACACTGTTGCGGACAACTGAGATCTTTCTGCACAGCAGAACTTTTAGCATTAACACACAAATCATCGTGTTTCGCATAGCGCAACATATTTTCTGCCATACTCACACCACCAAGATGATTATGCAAATCACCGCCTTTCGGCATTGCCTGCAAAAAAACGCTTAATTTTTTTGGCTGGGTCTGTATTGAATTAAAATACGCGGCGGTTGCCAGCGACGCATCGGTTTCCGCCAAACATAGACTGGCGCTAAATAACAATAGGAAAAAAGTAATTACGCGCATCATAAAACGTCTTTCCGACGAGAAGCCATTACTAGTCTCGTCGCGCTTGCTTAAATAAATTAAAAAAATTAGTGGTAGTTTGTTCGGCAATTTCATCTAACGCACAATCACGCAATTCGGCTAAACATTCGGCAACATAACGCACATACGCGGGCTGATTTGGCTTACCGCGAAACGGATGTGGCGCTAAATAAGGGGCATCGGTTTCAATTAACAGGCGTTCCAAGGGTAATGTTTGCGCGATGGATTTTAAGTCAGCGGCATTTTTAAAGGTTAAAATTCCGGAAAAAGAAATATAAAAATTATTCTCTTTAATGGCCGCTTCCGCCATAGCTAAATCTTCGGTAAAACAATGCAATACGCCGCCCACTTGGTGGGCACCCTCTTCTTTTAAGATACGTAAAGTGTCTTCGCGCGCTTGTCGCGTATGCACAATAAGCGGTTTATTCACAGCAATGGCGGCGCGAATATGTTGACGAAAGCGTTGTTGTTGGCATTCTTTTTGCGTATTTTCACGATAATAATCTAAGCCTGTTTCGCCTATAGCGACAACGCAGGGATGCTGTGCAAGCTTAATCAATTCATTCAATGTCGCTTCTTCAGCCACTTGTTCGGTGGGATGCACACCGACAGATGCAGAAACATCGGTAAACTGTTCAGCAATCGCTAACACCGCCGGGAAATTAGCTAAATCAATGCATACACACAGAAAATGCATGACGCCTTCTTCTCTGGCAAAATCCAAACAACCCTTTAAGTCTTGTTTAAAATAATCCAGATCGAGACGATCCAGATGGCAATGTGAGTCAACTAACATAATTTACCTTGTATAGCCCAACGAGAAAACAGATCTTCTAACATTAACGGTAGATTCAGCGTAATTTTAGCCGTGTGCGCTTGTAGTGCCATCACGTCATCAAAATACTGCAACAAAAAATCCGTCGATAAGCACGTCGCTAAATGCGCTAGCACGCCTTCTATCGCCGTATATCCACTCAGTAACTGGCATTTTAACAATTCGCTGACGACATTCAATAACGTAAACAATAATTGCTGCGCATCCGTTTTCACATAATGTGTAGCACAGTGGATCGGATCCAGCTCTTGATTAAATAACTGCGTTAAGGACGCCAATAAATCAGTATAAAACGGATAATAATTCTGTTGCGCATACGTCAATGCAAGCAATGGCGCACCGGCCGATAAATGATACAGTTTATCGACCGGTGTGGACGCCGGAAGTTGCTGCGCTAACCAAGCCGTCGCTAGCGATTTTTCTGGTGGTGTAAAACGAATCACTTGGCAACGACTGCGAAGTGTTGGTAATAAGCGCTCAATTTTTTCAGTCAATAAAATAAATAAGCTACGCTCACTGGGTTCTTCTAAACTTTTTAATAAGGCATGACTGGCGGCCAGTAATAAACTATCCGCCGGATTAATCACAATAATTTTGTATGCCGCTAGACTGGTGTGATTTAATTTTTCTATCACCGCACGTACTTGATCAATTTTAATGCCCTGACTGGATTTTTCCGTCGCCAGCAAACACAGATCCGGATGCGTACCCGCTGCTACCCACACACAATCACGACACTGTCCACAAGCCATCTGATTCACTGCTTGTTGACATAATAAGGTTTTGGCAAAATTTGTCGCAAATAAGGCTTTACCTAAACCGGCTTGCCCTACCAGCAACAAGGCATGCGCTAAACGACCCTCTTGATGACAGCGATACAGTTGTTGCCATTGTTGGGTATGCCATGGCAAAGGGACCGAATAGTTATCTAGCATCATTCTTCATCCGATTTTACCCATAACGCTAAAAGTTGATCCAACACCTGCTTAATTTGTTTTTGTACATCCTTTAGTGAACGGCTGGCATCAATCACATGATAAGCATCGGACATTTGTTTGGCCCGTTCTAGATAGCTGGCACGCGCACGCGTAAAGAAATCTTGCTTTTCTGCTTCAATGCGATCCACCGCTTTTCGATGATGCGTGCGACGTAAGGCAATATCCACTGGCGCATCGAGTAATAACACCGCATCGACTTTTAAATCTTGTTGTACCCATAACTGTAAACTACGAATAAACGCTAAATCGAGACCCCTACCACCACCCTGATACGCATAACTGGTTTCGGTAAAGCGGTCACACAGCACCCAATCACCACGCTGCAAGGCCGGTTTAATGACATAGTGTATATGTTGCGCACGCGCGGCAAAAAATAATAACAATTCTGTTTCTGGAATGATGGTTTCAGGTGCAAAATCGGATTGTAACACTAAAGCCCGTATCGCTTCCGCTACTTCCGTGCCGCCCGGTTCACGTGTGACGGTCAGCGAGAGTCCTGCTTGTTGTAAATAATCGGCGACAAACTTGAGTTGCGTTGATTTCCCTACCCCTTCTATGCCTTCTAAGCTGATAAAACGCGCTGGCGTGGTTTGCATAACACTTCCAAATAAGTATTTCAGCAATTATACGCATACAAGTAGAGATTTCGCGAATAGCGTAAAGCAAACCTCGTCATTGCGAGCACATAAACAACCTCGTCATTGCGAGCGCCGAAGGCGCGCGGCAATCTAAGAAATATGAAACGGTAGATGGCCACGCTCATTCCATTCGCTCGCCATGACGGCGATTTTTTATACTTTTTATTTCGGTATATACAATTTTTGAGGTCCTTGTTGTTTGCAGATTCTTCTTTCCTCCTGCTGATGAAAACGTACTACTTTAGGGTTTAAAGATGTTTGTGGTTTACTTATAAACATACAATGACCCAACAACAGTAAGCCCTGCATATCTCCGACCGCTGTGACTTTGGATATACCCGATTTTCCTGTCTGCTGACGACTATGCTGCTGATGTCGGTATTGATTATCTGCTAACCTAGCTTGAGCTAAGGATTGTGAGCGTGAGAAATTCTCCGGTTTATTTCCTAACCCTTTAACTAAATTTGCACCGGATAAGGTGTTTTTAATTGAGCTGGGATTGACATAGAAAGTTTGATTATTACTTCTAACGTTTTGCGGAGCAAAAGTTGGCTGGATTTGTCTTTGTTTACCACAAAAGAATGGGCTAGCTTTTGCTATATTATTAGAAGTTTGTACACGATCAGCCTTTTTATGCAGTTGGTTAGATAAAACCGCATTTTTTACCGGCTTGCCTGTTGGAACAATGTGTTTAGCACTGTTATTTACGGGCTTTTGTATTGTCTCAACAGACACTTTTTTAGATTGCTTAGCCACTTTTTTTCGAACAGGTGCTTTCATCTGATCCTGTTTATCATAGAAGTCATTGGCTATCTCGAAGATTTTATCACGGCTATTTCTCTGCGCATTATTTGAAAAAATAGTAGACATCGAACTTTTAACCGTATTAACCATAGTCTGGAGAATGCCAGACTGTCTCGCAGCAGCGCTCGATATGCTGCGTTGTTCTATATCTTCAGCTGCACGACGCCGTCTCGATAGGCCGATCTCAATCTCATTCGTTTCTTCATTCGAATAGTCCTCGGTATGATCTTCGATCGAAGTTGCATTAATATCGTTAATATCATTATCTAAATAATGTTCCTGATCCGGATTGACTTCAATCTCGCTAACATTAGCTGCTTGATGGCTAGTATGTGAAACAAGTGGTTGGGAACTCAGAATGGCTAAGGATGCTGCTCTTAAGCTGGCTAAACGTGTATTGCTTGCCTCCTCAAAATCTTTTGTTGCATTAAGCTGGGCAAATTTATTTTTTAGTACTATTTTCTTATCCATAAACTGCAGCGATAACGTTTTTAAATTGGGTTCTCGGTAAAAATTTGGCAGTATAAGTGTAAAAGGTTCATCAGAACGATTACTTAACGTATTCGTCCATACTAGATTTTCTTTATCACGATAAAAAGCACCCGGTTGATATGCATGAGGAATAATAATGTCGGTATTTTCTGCGACATCTTTTATACCGATAATCGCCAGCTCATGCTGCGGACCAAATTCTAATGGCTCGGGTTTTAAATGCAGATGCGAATGACGACCGGCTATCCGATGTGCTTGAAGCCCATTTAAATAAATGTGTAAATATTTTTTATGCCAATGATTCTGTACATCTTTCAAGAGAATTTCAACAATTGGAATAGCTTTCTTTGCAGGAGTCCATTCTGTCTGCATACCAACCATAAGTTTCAAATCATTCTTGCCTAATTTATTTCTCTTATTTGGCTTCTCGAATCGAATCTTAGTGGTTGCATTTATTGCTCGAACTTGTGCATTTAACTCTCGTAAATCTAAGCTACCAATATGTTTACCCACTGGACGGTGGAGTACGACTTCTTTTATAGGTAATCGTGATCCTAATTGAACTAAAGATTCCATTCCCGATTTAACAACAGAAAGCCCTTCCGCACCATTCCAATTATGATGAGTTCTCACTAAAGGGTTATTATTCATCGCTACTTTGCCATTATGACCGATGACTATCTGCTCATTGTCTTGAGTCGTTAGAATACAAATGAGATTCAGACGTCTAGCAATAGGAGCATACCTATCCATAATCTCACTGACACTTTGATTCAGGTTTTTCTTAAAAAGATAGTTATTTTTTTTGCCTATTATAAGCTCAGCATTATCTATGAATTGAAAGCTCGTATCATTCGATAAATGAGCATTTAATTCGAATGTAAAATCTTCCACACTCTCATCATTGATTAAATTTAATAACGCATGGCGTATTTCATGTGGCTGGGTTAATGTCACATTAAAACTATCCGCCGCTGGGTTTACCAAATGTTTTTTCAAAAGCTCTCGTGTTCGATTAGTTTGTAATTGCATAGGCAGAACAAAAGGCGCTTTATAGCTATCCGATTTAAATTGATATGCTATGCTTACATTGGCTGTTGCATTAGGCTGAGAGAAGGAAATTTTATCCGTCTTTCGAGAAAGTGTTCTCATTCTATGATCTATGAAATGCAATTTAATCGCTTGTGATTGTTCATCGTCTGATGTAGAAAATGAGATAGAAGATACATCTGAAATAAGCGCATTAAAAACAAATTGCTGCTTTAATTGTTTAGTATTCGCATTATCCTCAGTCCTTGTTAAGTTAACTGCAACGTTTCCTTTACCGGGTAAAATGTAATAGGTAAAGTTACCGACTTCTGCCTCATTAATGACACGGACATGCGGTTGCAAATACATTCTCAAATCATAAGCACAGCTACTATTTTTTGAAATAAAAAGTGTATCCAAATTTTTAAGTGTTGGCCCACCGGCTAGATGAATTTCTTCTGTATCACAACCTGCCGTTACAGCGAGAGGAAAAATTCCTCCAAACAGTTTCTCTATATTGTTAAGATCCAGTATGCTGGTTTCATTTCCATATTGTAAGTAACCGCGGTCACCCAAATAAACGTCGATACACTCGGCTTCCGGTTGAAATCTTTGCAGAAATAAGCTATCTGACCCGGGCCCTCCGTCTAAACCACCGATCCCGCCTTCTTTATTGACGGCAGTGACGACTTTTTTTGCATCGATGATAAAACTATCCTCAAGATCCCCTCCTGCATAATCTTTCGCGCCATCATTAACCATAAAAATATTAGATCGGTTAGCAAAACCGGCAACATGATCTTCTCCATCACCCAGATTATAAAAGGCTGCGTTTCCTGTACTGTTAATATTTGTAAGACCGAGCGCTCCATCACAGGCATAAGCACCCCCTTCAGGAAGATCTATTCCGTGCTCTGCACTTCCAGTGGGTAAACAAAGAAATTCGCTTCCTAGTGGCGCGGTCAGCGTTTCCCTGCTTAATTTAAAACCAATTAATTTGTCTTGGAAATCGACGGAACTATCTTGGATCTCACTAAAAGTCGGTGTATATATTGATGTACAACCTTTCTGGAACGTTCTGGTTCTTTTACACGAATATTTTTCTCCTGTTTTCTCAATAGCGGAGAAAATAACATCCTTAATGTCTGTATGATTTTTCAAGAATTCAAATTGGTTGGGCAATATGCCAGTATCATAGTCGCTTATTTCATCAAGTTCTTTTTGAAAAATCGGGCGCATACCAAAAAAAATACGCACTCCCTCTATCCCTTTTTGTTTATCCGTTAAATGAAACAAGTGATCTTCATTCGCTACCTCTTCTATATCGTCAAAGACTTTAACCCCCACCATAGCGATAACCACCACAGCTTCGCCTATCGGTCCGGTAAACTCAGAAATACGCACGAGTGCAATTCTTTCGGAACTAAGCTCTGCAATTTTTACACCAATTTGTAATCCATCATTGGTTATTTGAACTCCATCATTGACTATGTTTACCAACGCAACCGTGTTGTTACTATCTTTTTCAAATGCACTGACTTGGTTAGCCAAATCAACGCCCGCCATGATTAGTGACGTACTACGACTTGCAAAAGCACCGCCGGCACGTAAAAAATTACCTCGAAGCGCCTTGCCTGCCGCTACCCATTCGAGTCCTTCAGCCTCCATCTTTGCAGCTAAATTCTCTAGGAGACGGCCTAATATTTTTAATTCACCTAGCTGGAAAGCCGGATAACGATCACCTTTGAACAAGGCCGCCGCTATTGCATCTTCGGTAAATAATCCATCCATAAAACCTGCAGAAAATCCTCTGACTTTTTCTAGATGATGAGTTATTTTTTGATTACGCACCAGCGTTGCGACTTCTTCTTGCTTCGTTCCACCGACGCGGCGAGTGGCCACATGATCTAAAACTTCGGATTGCTTAGCTTCGGGTAATTTGGCCAGTTCTTCAATCAAGTGTTCACTATCTAATACACAAAGACCGGCATCGCGTCTGCGTCTGCTAGCAATACAGGGCAAATTACTTGGCAGAGATGCACCTTGATAACGATCGAGTAACGCCTTTTTGAGTAAGCCTTGCTGAAAATTTGGTGTCGCCCCGATGAGCTCGTTTTGGACAGTAATGAAAGGGTAAAGCTCTTGATGATTCCAGGCAGTTGTTTGATCGGATCGGGGATTAAAAAAAACAACTTTAGTGTGTATTTCAAGTTTCTGAACAGCATAAGCGGGTTCTGTAAAGAGTATAGTTCTAGCGACTACACTTTGTGTAAAATCAACTCTGTTTAACGGGCGTAAATAATCCGCTTTGTTTTTTTGTAAATAAAAATTGACTTCTCTAGAAGGGAGACTGCTATCGGGAAGGTCAGGTGTAGCATGAACTAATTGTTGAGCCTGCACATCAAACACTATCGCTGGCGGAGATGGGTTATCACCTACATAAGCCGCTTTAATTTCAAACCGTTCTTGCTCCGCATAGATTTGTTTCAAAACTTGATCAATATTATTATCCGATATTTTCGTAGTGCTGGTGGTTGACACTGTGCTAACGCGATCTCTACCACCACTCAGATAGAGTTCTATTTTGTGTTGAGGATTAGGAAATTCATTGACTATTTGTTCCATAAAACTTAATGGACCAGAAAACCTATCAAAGTGGGATAAAACCACTTTTTTGCTGATAGGATCAAACGCAATGATGGCCACACATTGTTGAATATTATAAGTACCTAACTTAGCATTATTCGCAATTCCCATTTCATGTTGTAAAACAACGGGCGCATGCGCATCCAGATCCCCTTGCGTTAATTTATAGGCTTGATAGTAATGATAGGATTCATGTGTTTGCAGATCATCGCTAGAAAAAGACGCCGATGTATACTTCTGTTCTCTTAACTCTTTATAAAGAGCCCCTAATGCTAAATGACCCTGTAATTTTTCCTGGTTATCTGAAGAATGTAATTTATTCTGATTTTCAGTCTCATAACGCGTTATCACCGCATCATCGTCACCAATATAGGTTTTTGCTAAACTTTGATAGCAGCGTTCCAGTTCAAAGTCGTTTTTTAGACGCGTATAAATGGGTATGGCTAATTCGATACTGGTTCTAGCATTAACATTATCGTTTACATTTAAAAAACCATTACCTAAATCCCGAAAAGTATTAGCTTGCGTTATATCAGTTTGATACGCTGCGGATTGGGTATCTATATCATTGAAATTTGGAAAAGGGCTGGCGTTATTTAATAGGTCATTTTTCCAAGCAGTATATTCCAATTGATGGACACTTTTTAAACTCTTAATATAATTTTCATGAAAAAATTCATTTTTTGTATCTGTCACTAATTGTCGTGCTCTTGAAATTAAATCCTTTGCATCGGTTAGCGATACCGAAGCATCTTGAGCATGTTCTCCAGCATCTAATGAGAGACCTTCTAGATCGGCAGATAAGTGCTTAGTGGCTCTGTCACGATCGAGACGCTTATCTAATGCATCGATAGCTTCTTGTAACTGTTTGATTTCCTGCGGCGCGCTGACTTCCTCTATTTCATCTGAACCCGCGAACGAATTTTCCAACTTGTCTGCCGCAGCGTCCACTTCGTCGACTAAATCTCCCATTGATCGAACTGCGGGTGCGGCTTCCTGTTCGGCTACAAGCGTTAAACGCGATGCCAATTGTTGGGCTGTCTCACCCTGATTATTAGTAATCGCTAAATCATCCGGCGTCGCAACACGAAGTAAAATCGCTAAAACTTTAGGGCCTCGCTTTGATTCTAATATGGCTTCATGTATTGCTGTATTCCCCGCGTTGTTTTTAATACTTAACAATTTCAATTCTGGGAACAGATAATCATGCCTATAAATAGCTTCCACCACATCCGCATTACTGTTAATGACTGCAGTGTGTAGCGGTGTATTTCCATTTTTATCTTTTACATTGATGGCTTCTAGATGAGGAATAATCAATTCCGTTATCTGTTTTTCTTTCAGCATCTGGGCTGATTCTTTTTGTTTTTCTACTACATCTCGATAATCAACTACCATATGTAAAGCGGTTTGACCATCGCGATCGACCAGACGAAAATCGGTATCTTTGAAATCAGTAAATACCTTAACGGTTGAGATTTGTAGGTTGATAATAGAGCGATGCAAGGCGGAAAAATTTTCTTGACCTGTTTGTAGATTGACATCGGCACCATTGCCACCATTGGGACGCTTTGCAATCAGTGATTTTGTAATCTTATCCCTTGCTTGTTCTGTCGCTTGCTCAGTTGTTAGTTGTGAAAAATCTTGACCCGTCGCAGCGGAAAGTTCTGCACGGGTTACTATCGCTGTGCTTTCAATCGCAGCCACCAAAGGAACTGTTTCGCCAGTATATTCTTGATTTCCCACTTTAACTTTGAGATGACCATTACCGAGATTCGGATCGGCGTTATAACCTAACAAAGCATTAACGGACCGTAATTTCAATTCATCACACGCATCATACAAAGGAGTTTTATGTTGGGCATCTTGACGATCAATCTCGTGGCCGGTTTCCTTAAGAAAAGTAATTAAAGATAAATTTTCTTCTGCTGCGGCTAAATGTAAAAATGATTTGCGATTAGTTTGATTGACAACAAAAATATTTTTCCCTTTTAAATCATCTCCATCAGGTAAAAAGTTACTCAATCCACCCTGTCTAATTTGGAGAAGATTATTTGCATTAAGTTTAGCTTCATTGGCTTGGATATAAGCGGCTAATAGTTGATATCGATCATTGAATTCAGTTTCTGATATAGAGGAATAAGGCATTTTTTTATTTTTCTCTGTTTTATTAAAAATTAAAATTTCTTATATTTAAGTGGGCGCGAAATATAACGGTAATTTTTAGTTCTGTATAGTTTTTTTAATAAATTTTTAAATTAAGATATTTATATCTAATAAAAAATTTTTATTAAAAAAATAACCAACAGAAAAATTTCTTAGACAATACACTGAACGTTAATAAAAATTTTCGCCCAACTTTAAAACAATAAGAACGATGCAAAATGCTGTTTTTTTCTAAGTAGAAATCGGTATATAATGGGTATTAAGTGCAGGAACCACTCATCACTTATAATAAAAGCAGGATGGCAACCATGACGAGTACACTAATGCGATTTGATACCTTAGCATGGGCTAGAAAACTTGAGAAAGCAGGTGTACCTTCTGCGCATGCTGAAGCGCAAGTTGAAATCCTTTCAGAGGTGATCGAAGATAATATTACGACTAAGCAAGACTTAGCTGAAGTAAGACGCGACATTATTCTAGAGATTGAAAAAATTAAAGCCAGTCTTAATGCTCAAATAGCTAAATGGGTTCTTGGCGTTTCTGCCGTTCAAGCTACCGTGTTAGTCAGCTTAATTCGCTACATACATTAATTGGGATAAAAAATACTAAAATTCATTCAATTTACAAAGTAGCCTTATAACCTATTTAAATTTTAAAAAGCTTTTCCTATTGTCATAACCTATCTACAGCTATATTATAGCTATAATAGGTCATAATGAGTGGGTTTAGATATGATGAGAACCGATACTGTCCGAGCCAAAGTGAGTCACGAAACAAAAGTAGGCGCTGAGCTTATTCTTAATAAATTGGGCTTGTCCATGTCAGAAGCTATTAATTTAATGCTAGTCCAAGTCACGATGCAAAAAGCGCTTCCCTTTGAAATTTCTATTCCCAACATCCCTAATGCCGAAACAGAAAAAGTACTTAAAGCTACCGATAAAGGCACAGGCCTAATTCAGTGTAAAGATATCGATGAGCTCTTTAAAAAAGTAGGGATTTAATTCATTTGTTAAACCTCATTTATAGGAAAAGTTTTGAGAAAGATCTCAAACGCATAAAAAAACGTCAGAAAAATATAAACAAATTAAAGATTATCATTACGCTTTTGCTTAAAAAAAAATCCTTACCTATTCGGTGCCGTGATCATGCCTTAATTGGGAATTACCAAAACCACCGAGAATGCCATATTGAACCGGATTGGTTACTAATTTATAAATCTACGGAAAATTCCATTATTTTAGAACGAACTGGTTCACACGCAGATTTGTTTCGCTAAAGGCTCAAGATAAAAAATACTAAAGTTCATTCAGTTTACAAAAAAACGTCCGCATCGGCTTACTGAGATACCAGAGACTTTGGCAGGATTTTCTTTTCTTCACATACGGATAACGCTGATCGAGTTGATACAGTTGTACCGCTAAATTATGTTCAGCTAAATGCGCAGAAAACTGATGTGTACCATCGCCTTTTGCTACAAAATATAAATTTTGACTATGATCCGGATGCAAAACAGCAACAATGGAAGCCAAACTCGGACTGCCTATCGGTGTGGGCGGCAAACCTCTACGTGTATAGGTATTGTAAGGTGTGTCTTTACGTAGATCTTCAATAGTCAGTTTACCCGTGTAATGTACACCTAAACCATAAATAATACTGGCATCAATTTGCAAAGGGATACCCGCCTGCAAACGCCGCACGATCACACCCGCAATCATCGGTCGTTCTTTAGCAATCGCGGTTTCTTTTTCAACTAAGGAGGCGGCTATCAGTGCTTGATAAGAAGTTTTATACGGTAAATCGTCAGCGCGCGCTTTCCAGGCTTCATGTAATTTTTTTTCCATTAACTGATAGGACCATTTTAATAAATCGCTATCTTTAGATCCAGCGCTGAAATAATACGTCGCAGGATAAAATAAACCTTCCGGATTCTGCGCGGGCAAACCCAAATTAGCTAAGATTTGTTCCGGTGATATGTGATTTAGTTGATGTTTAACGACGGTTAAATTATTTAATGCGTTGACTAATTGTTGAAACGTCCACCCTTCAACAATGGTAAAGCGATGAAAAATGGCTTTTCCGGCTAACATTTGGTCCAACATCTGACCGGGCGTCGTCCCTGGATCAAATTGATATTCACCAGGTTTTAATTTACTGGTCGCTCCTTTAACATAGGCTAATAATAAGAAAAAACGCGGATGTGGCATGTCGCCTAGCTGCTGCAAATCCGCGATTAAATGATGTACCGAAGCACCGGGTGCAAGTACGAGGTGTATCGTTTGCGTTTTACTTAAAGGCGACTCCAAAAACCGATGATAATGCGCAACAAAATAGGTTAATAAAAAAGCGACGACCAGAATGACTAAGGCAATCAGAGTCAATCTCTTCATTAGATCTCACAATCTTGCAAACAGCAATGACGCATTGGTTCCACCAAATCCAAAAGAATTAGATAACGCATAATCCATTTTTAATTCTTGTGGTACATTCGGGACAAAATTCAGATCGACAAAATCATCATCAGGAATATTGAGCTCAGGTGGATTGCCTGGATTATCTAAATTAATCGTCGGAGGCGCCTTTTGTTCTTTGAGTGCCAAAATAGTAAAAATAGCTTCCACCGCGCCCGCTGCACCTAACAAATGGCCGGTCATCGATTTAGTCGAACTAATCGCCATCTTCTTAGCATATTCGCCAAACACACGACGGATGGCTCTTAACTCTAAATAATCACCTTGTAACGTCGATGTGGCATGCGCATTGATATACGCCACTTTTTCTTTATCGATATTCGCATCGTGCAAGGTATTTAACATCGCTGTCATCGCACCCTGCCCGTCTGGCGCAGGACTGGTCATATGATAAGCATCGGCACTCATGCCAAAACCTACCAGTTCGGCGTAGATTGGTGCATTGCGTTGTTTGGCACGTTCATATTCTTCTAGCACTAAAATACCGGCGCCATCACCTAATACAAAACCATCACGTGCTTTATCCCACGGACGACTGGCCGCTTGCGGATCTTTATTACGGTTAGATAAAGCACGACAAGCAGAAAATCCACCTAAACCTAACGGTGTCGTCGCCATTTCTGAACCGCCAACTACCATGACATCCGCATCACCATAAAGTATAGTCCGCGCACCCAAACCGATATTGTGCGTACCCGTGGTACAGGCCGTTACCACCGCAATATTAGGACCGCGTAATCCATAGCGTATAGAAATTTGACCGGCTAACATATTGGTAATAGCACCGGGTATAAAAAAAGGAGATATTTTCCTAGGGCCACCTTGTTCTAATTTACTGTGATTTTCTTCAATAAAAGGTAAACCACCAATTCCAGAACCTACTGCAACACCGATCCTATCGGCATTTTTTTCAGTCACTTCTAGTTTTGAATCGGTCATCGCTTCTATCGCTGCCGCTAAACCATATTGAATAAATAAATCCATTTTGCGGCCATCTTTCGGTGAAATACCATAATTTTCCGCTTGAAAATCGCGGACACTGGCAGAAATTTGACAGGGAAAAGCGGAAACATCAAATTGGGTGATAGCAGAGACACCACTTTTTCCTGCTAATATCGCTTCCCAAGTTGTTTTGGTATTAAGACCTAACGGTGTCATCATGCCCACACCGGTTACCACTATACGTCGCTTTTTTTTCACGTTCGCCCCCTACAAATAAAAAACTGACTTCTATTTTGGATGTAATTATTCTTCAGTTTCTTCAGAGTCTTCAGTTTCGACTTGATGTTGTTTGATATAATCGACGGCCTGCTGAATAGTGCGAATTTTTTCCGCTTCTTCATCTGGGATTTCGGTATCGAATTCTTCTTCTAAAGCCATGACTAATTCTACGGTGTCTAAAGAATCGGCACCTAAATCATCGACAAAAGAAGCTTCCATAGTGGCTTCTTCTTCTTTTATTTCAAGTTGATTAACCACTACCTTCTTGACACGTTCTTCAATTGTACTCACTGAGAATCTCCCCTATTTAGTATAAATAAAACCTGTCGCTTAGTTTATTCAATTCCTGAATGAACGCAAGTCACTTTACTTAAATTAAGTAATTAAATTATTGTTACAAAACCATCCCTGTTCAATTCATATACATTCCGCCGTTGATATGTAAAGTATTACCTGTCACATAGTCAGCCCACTCCGATGCTAAAAAAACACAGGCATGCCCGATATCCATCACTGAGCCTAATCGTCGTACTGGAATTTTTTCCAGTAACGATGTGCGTTGCTTTTCATTTAATTGACGGGTCATATCGGTTTCTATAAATCCTGGCGCCACAACATTAGCAGTAATATGCCGTGTTGCAACTTCTTGCGCTAAAGCTTTAGTAAAACCGATTAATCCGGCTTTTGCAGCGGCATAATTGGCTTGGCCTGGATTTCCGGTACACCCTACTATAGAAGCAATATTAATAATACGTCCATACTGTGCTTTCAGCATGGGCTTTAAACACAGTTGCGTTAATTTAAAAACGGCACTTAAATTAGTCTCTAGCACAGTATTCCATTCATCGGCTTTCATCCGCAATAAAAGGTTATCACGCGTAATACCCGCGTTATTCACCAATATATTAGGTAGGCCAAACGTAGCTAATTCGCTGATTAAATTTTTTATCGACGCTTCGTCGTTTAAATTTAAAACAAAACCTTTACCTTTCAAGCCTTGCTCTTGTAATGCGTGGGAAATTTTTTCTGCGCCGGCAACGCTGGTTGCTGTTCCAGCAACCAATGCACCTTGTTGTGCTAGCGTGACAGCAATCGCTGCACCAATACCGCGACTGGCGCCCGTCACTAACGCTACTTTATTTGCGAGTAATAACATAATTTTTCCTATGTCTTTTAACCGATCAAAGCTTCTTGAAGTATTTCTGGATCTTGGATCGAAAGTGTCGGTATCGATGTGATACGTTTATTTAAACCGGTTAATACTTTACCCGGACCGCATTCAATGAATTCTTCGATCCCACGTTTCTCAAGCTCTTGAATTATTTCTACCCAACGTACGGGATTATACAGTTGTTCAACTAAGGCTTTTTTTATCATGATCGGATCATGTTCGATACCGACATCGACATTATTGATAAAAGGGATATGCGGTACTGAAAGATGCACAGTTTGCAATGTTTCTGCCAAATGTTCAGCAGCGGGTTTCATTAAAGCACAATGCGATGGCACACTGACGGGAATAAGCTTCGCTAATTTAGCTCCGGCTCGTTTGGCGTGTTCGACTAAGCGACCCACCGCCGCCGCGTCTCCTGCCACCACCGTTTGCCCGATAGCGTTATAATTTGCTGGCGTTAAGACTTGACCTTCAGCAAGCGACTCACACAAAAACTGTAATTGATCATTGTCTAAACCCACGATAGCCGCCATCGCACCGGCGCCAGGTCGTACCGCTGCTTGCATTAAGCGTCCTCGTTCAGCTACCAAACGTACCGCTGTCACAAAGTCCAGCGCATCGGCGCATACTAATGCAGAATATTCACCCAAGCTATGACCGGCCATAAAGGTTGGTTTAATACCATGCTGTTGCTTCCAAACCCGCCATAAAGCCACGCTTGCTGTCAACAAAGCCGGTTGGGTATTTTCCGTTTGATTGAGTGCAGACTCTGGACCTTGTTGACACAATTCCCATAAGTCAAACTTTAAGACGTATGAAGCCTCCATGAATGTTTCTTGAATTAAAGAATAGTCTTTAGCAAACTCCGCTAACATGCCTAATGTTTGCGAACCTTGCCCCGGAAAAATAAATGCAATTTTTTTAGTCATAATTACCTTTGCACACTATAAAAATTTATGAACCCATCGTCATGGCGAGGCCGAACGCCAGTGAGGTCGTGGCCATCCAGTTGGATTGCCGCGCGCTTCGCGCTCGCAATGACGAGGTCTGCTTATGCGCTCGCATTAACCATTTTTTTAGTAGCGCACCAAAGCAGAACCCCATGTTAAACCTGCACCAAAGCTTTCCATCAACAATAATTGTCCACGTTGCACGCGACCATCGCGCACAGCGACATCTAACGCTAACGGAATAGAAGCCGCCGATGTATTGCCATGTTGATCTAAGGTCACCACCACATGCTGCATCGTCATTTTAAGTTTATTCGCCATGGCTTGAATAATACGTAAATTGGCTTGATGCGGAATTAACCAATCAATATCTTTTTTATCTATCTTATTCGCGGCTAAAGTTTCCTCTAATACCGCGCTTAATTTTTTCACTGCAATCTTAAACACATCACTGCCTTGCATTTTAAGATGCGGAACATCATCTTTTTTTAAACCGGTGCCTAATGACAATAAATCTTTATAAGAACCCGCAGCGTGTAGATGGGCAGAAATAATGCCTGGTTCTTTGGCGGCTTGCAGTACCACTGCGCCCGCACCATCACCAAATAAAATACACGTCGAACGATCTTCCCAATTGATAATATTCGACATGCTTTCGCTGCCGATGACTAGCGCAGTCTGAACCACACCGTTACGAATAAATTGATCCGCAACACTCAAGGCATAATTAAAACCCGCGCAAGCCGCTACGATATCAAATGCCGGGCAACCATCTTCACCCAACGCGGCTTGTACCAAACAGGCGGTACTAGGAAAAAATTTATCGGGTGTGCTTGTGGCAACGATAATGAGTCCTATATCTTTCGCGGCAACATCCGCCGCCGACAAGGCGTTTTTTGCAGCGGCGGTCGCCATACTCGCCGTGCTATCGTTAGGACCAATAATATGACGTTCGCGTATGCCGGTACGCTCGACTATCCATTCATCCGTGGTAGCCACCATTTTTTCAAGTTCGGCATTAGTTAGTATTCTTTCCGGCAAATAGCTACCGGTGCCAGCAATACGTGAATATTTCATAAAGACTGTTCAGATTCCTTCAATAAACCGGTCACTTGTTCGCGTATACGTTCGGGAATATTTTTTTGTACTTCTAAGATTGCTTCATTAATCGCATTTTTAAACGCGAATACGTTCGCGCTGCCGTGACTTTTAATCACTATGCCACGCAAACCCACTAAGCTTGCGCCATTATAATGCGCCGGATCAAATTGTTTACGTAATCCCTTCAATACATGTAACGCCATTAAACCGGAGAGACGTGAAAACCAATTACGATTAAACGCTAATTTAATACAATGGCTCATTAATTTTGCCACACCTTCGGTAACTTTCAACGCGACATTGCCGACAAAGCCATCACAGACGATCACATCCGCTAAACCTTGATAAATGGCATCGCCCTCGATGTATCCGATATAATTGATATTCGCATTCTTTAATAATTCAGCCGCCTTTTTAACCTGCTCATTGCCTTTGATTTCTTCAGCGCCAATATTCAATAGGGCTACGCGCGGACTGGGAATATTATCGATTTCAGAGCTTAATACCGAACCCATAATGGCAAATTGCAGTAGATGTTCAACCTCAGTATCGACATTCGCGCCCAGATCTAAGACGCGCACTTTGGTTTGTTCTTTCATGGTAGGGAGCATCGCACTGATAGCCGGTCTATCGATGCCAGGTATGGTTTTCAATACAAAACGTGCGGTTGCCATCAATGCCCCGGTATTGCCGGCGCTGACGCATGCCTGAGCCTCGCCTTCTTTGACTAAATTAATCGCAACGCGCATGGAAGAATCTTTTTTATTGCGCAACGCCAAAGCCGGAGGTTCGTCCATGGATACGACTTGACTCGCCGCGTGCAGTGTCAATTGACTAGCGCTAGGCTTGGTTTTTGCCAGTTTCATCTGCTCTCGCAAAGCAGCTAAGTCACCGACAAGTATGATGTGTAGCTGAGGCTCTTCCTGAAGGGCTAAGAGCACAGCGGGTACTATGACGGAGGGACCGTAATCGCCTCCCATAGCATCGATAGCCAGAGTATAACGAGACATTTTAAGGTGTTATTCCTTGGCTTTTAGGACCTTTTTTCCACGATAATAGCCATCTTTGGTGATGTGGTGGCGGATATGGGTTTCGCCACTGGTTGCATCAATCGAGACAGCTGGCGAAGTTAATGCATCATGCGCACGGCGCATGTTTCTTTTGGAGCGAGATTTACGTGATTTTTGGACTGCCATGATGGCCCTCTTATGTAAGCAATTCTAAAAGACGCATATTATGCGGTCTGATGGTCGAAAAAACAACCGGCGTTTTTTTATTTCACTCCAGCGGCTTTGACCAAGCCTTGATACTTTAATAACAGCTGCTCTTGGGTTTCTTTATGCTCAGGATTAATGACGATACAGGCTACTGGACAGACTTCAACACACTGCGGGGCGTCAAAATGGCCTACACACTCAGTACATTTGTTGGGCTTAATTTCATAGATAAACTCACCCTGAATGATGGCTTCATTCGGACATTCGGGCTCGCATACATCACAATTGATGCAATCATCGGTTATTAGTAACGCCATCGCATACCTATTGTTCTCAAGTAAATCACCGTCATGGCGAGCGAATGTAATGAGCACGGCCATCCATTTTCCTGGATTGCCGCGCACCTGCGGTGCTCGCAATGACCATACTCATGTTCGTTTAAACTTAGCTTGTAAAGCCTCTGCCACCACCGCCGGTACAAATTGTGCCACGTTGCCTCCGAGACTGGCAATTTCTCTGACTAAGTTAGCCGAGATGAAGGAATGCTGTTCGGCCGGAGTTAAAAATAAAGTTTCCAAATCAGGCATCATTTTTCGATTCATACTCGCCAATTGAAATTCATACTCAAAATCAGACACTGCACGCAAACCACGTAAAATGACATGCGCGTTATAGTCCTTCGCACAATTGATTAACAAACCATCAAAACCATGTACCTGCACATTATTCAGATCATTTAATACCGCCTTGGCTAAGCGGATACGCTCATCGACAGAAAAAGCCGGCGTTTTACTCGGATTCTTTGCCACTGCGACTATTACGGTTTCAAATAAGCGCGCAGCACGTTGCACCAGATCCAAATGGCCATTGGTCATCGGATCAAACGTACCGGGATAGATAACTTTGGTTTTCACGGATCACCTCTTACCTATAAGCTTAAGCATGTACACCGAAAAAAAATCCTAAAAATATTAAACCACCTATCCATGCATTATTTAAAAAAGCTTTAAAACAGGCTTCAGGTTTTCGATCTTTAATCAAGTAGTGTTGATAAATGAATAAGCCAACGACCAACGCCAACATCGCAAAATAGATGAAATGTAAATGTAAGTAGAAACCTAGAATACTTAATAATAAAACAAAACCTGACTCTAAAGCGGCAATAAAGATCACATCATGCTTACCCAGCGCTAAAGCGCTGGATTTAATGCCGACACGCCTATCATCCTCTCTATCCACCATGGCGTAGATGGTATCATAGGCGACACACCACACATAAGCGGCCAAAAACAACAACCAAGCAATGCTCGGTATTTTTCCCGTTGCTGCCGCAAAAGCCATTAAGATAGACCAAGCACCAAATACCACGCCTAAAAATAATTGCGGCCATTCGATATAACGTTTGGTAAATGGATAAATTGCTATCATGCCTGCAGCAATTCCTGCCAGTGCTATGCTTAAACAATTCAACTGGCAAACTACTAGCAACGCTAATAAAGTCAAAACGATTAATATCAACACGGCCGCTTTTAAACTCACTGCACCGGTTGCTAAAGGTCGATGCTGAGTTCTTGCCACAAAACCATCCAGACGTCTATCCGCAATATCATTCATCACGCAACCCAGCGATCGTGTTAACACCGCACCGATGATAAATAAAGCGAGGATTTTAATATCCACGTGGCCCGCACTCGCAATCCATAACGCCCATAGTGCTGGCCACACTAATAAAAATATTCCTATCGGTTGATGTAATCTAAGCAATACGAGATAAGCGCGCCAACGTGGGTGGTAGTTCATGCTGCTTATCGTATAATAGGATCAGTCACACTGCAAAACATTGATAATAGGTATACTATAGTTTAATGATCTTCATACACAAGGAGCGTCGTTCATGTTGAAAAAAATCAGGACAAAGATAGTTTTTATTTTTTCATGGTGCTTTCCACTGCTGGCCAGTGCTTCCATTCCTGGATTTTATATCTTAGGTCAACTTGGCACCGCCGACACACATCAAGAAGCCAGCAATGCCGCTGCACAATCGATTAGTAGTAAAATGGCTTTCACCGGTCGCATCGCCGGTGGTTATCAATTTAATCAAAATATCGCTTTTGAAATGGGTTATACACGATTTTCTGATGTTGATTTCTCCGGCGTCGGCGGTGTGCCCGGCCAAAATGTTTCTTTAAGTGAAAAAGCCATCGATTTCATGGCGAAACCGATGTTACCTATTTCGAGTAACGTGAATCTTTATGCCAAATTAGGTTTAGCCTATCTTAAAGCCAATGGTTCGGCTGTCGTGAATGGTCGGAATTACTTAGGATACTCCGATAGCTGGAATCCCAGTTTCGGTGTCGGTCTTAGTTACGACATTACACCTTTTGTACCGATCGATTTAGCTTGGACACGCATCCAAAGTGTCGGCGGCGGTAACAGCATACCCAGTACTGATTTTTATTCTATTGGTTTGGCTTATTATTTTGGTTGATACTGCAAATAGTAAACACTTATAATTTTTTTGATAACATCTTCTAAACCGTTAAACATTATTATTGGGAAGCACTATGCTAAAAAGAAATACAAGCGCCTTACTACTGGCTAGCACTATTCTCAGTGTCACAGCAAACGTGCATGCTGAAATGCCAGGTTTTTATGCCGGGGCACAACTCGGCTATGCGAATAGTCATATCAATACCACTAATTTAGTCACAGTAAATAATGGAACATCGCCGGTAGCGTTACCGGATCTGAATAATCTTGCTTTAGCGTATCGTCTTAGTTTTGGTTATCAATTTGATCAATACTGGGCGATGGAATTTGGTTATCGTCATTTTGGTCATACTGATATTTCAGTCGCTACCAATAATTACCTCGCCACTGCATCGACTAAATCCAGTGCGTTTGATTTAACCGCAAAAGGGATACTTCCCGTCACAGATAAATTAAATCTGTATGCAAAATTAGGCTTGGCTTATCTACGACCTAACGCACAAGGCGGCTTAATTGCCAATAGTCCGTACAGCGGCACAATGAATAGCTATGCCAAAACCTTAGAACCGACGTTTGGTTTAGGTATCAGTTATGCACTCAAACCGAATGTTCCGGTCGAATTTTCTTGGAATCGCATCCAAAAAGCGGGTGGCAGTAATCACGCGCCGAGCAGTGATTTTTATTCACTCGGCGTATCGTATTATTTTGGATAATACGACTTACTCGTCATTGCGAGCACCGAGAATATTAATCGTCATTGCGAGCGCGGAGCGCGCGGCAATCTATTACTTAAAATTTCTCGTAAAACTCAAGATAAATTGACATTATTTCCTATTAAGGATTAAATAGTAGGCTCTAATAATAATATTTTCCCCGGAGAAAATAAAAACAATGCTTAAGAAAATCCTCATTACTAGCGTATTAACCGCGAGTGCGTGCGCGATAATGAATGCGAATGCAGCACTCCCTGTAGGTTTATATGTGAGTGGTCAAGCAGGTTATGCTGACACACACATGAAATCTCGTCTTTCATCATCGACCGGAATAGCTTTAGCCAATGACGGACTGGCAGGTCGCATCGCGCTGGGTTATAAAATCACGCCGAACTTTGGCTTAGAAGTAGGTTACTTACAATTATCTGAAGGAAAATCTAATTTCCCGCAAGACACTCAATATAACAAACAACATGCGATTGACGTGGCTGCCAAAGGCATGTTGCCGATTACGCAAAATGTCAATATCTACGGTAAATTAGGCGTTGCTTATTTAACTACCGAGTTAAAAAAAGACGCGACTGACAAGGGAATCCCCATTTCTACCGATCTCAATCAAGCGGAAGGCATTGCCAAACACAAATGGGCACCTGAAGTGGCTGTCGGTATGGGTTATGACATCACACCTAATGTGACTGTCGACACCTCCTTAACGCACATCCAACCGATGGGAAACAACCGTCCGGGTAACATCGACTTCCTAGCTGTCGGTGTCAGTTACAACTTCGGCTAAACACACAACCCTCGTCATTGCGAGCACTAGAATATTAACGTCATTGCGAGCACCGCAGATGCGCGGCAATCTAGATATGGCCATGACGGGGGTTTACTGGCAAGCGCGTAGCACGCGGCAATCTATAAATCCCAGTGCCTTAAAGACTATCCGCGACCATATTTTTTTACTCCATCCTGTAAGTTTTTAAATGCCCAATCTGCGTCTGAAGTCTTTTCAGCTTGTGATAATACTTGTTCCCTCTTTTGTATTCGCTTAACAGCAGAAGGAGCAAACAAAGAAGCCAGCCATCTACCCAAATAAACATTTCCGTAGAATGTTCCCTGGTAGTTAATTGGCAAATTCGTCTGAGCAGAAGAAACTCCCGTTATGACGGATCGGTTATTCGGTATGAAATCCTCAGAATACAGTGATGGTATCGATTTAACCTCTGCCTTACTTGTAAAGTCGACTTGACGGTTAATTTGACGCTTAGGTCGTGTGGGTCTAGTGGTAGTGCTATTTAAACCATCGTTGTTACTCTCTGCCGTATATTGCCTAATTATATTATCAAAGCGGGTGGCATTATTGATTTGCTCTATGTAATTTTTTAATAGTATTTGCTGATCAAGAAATGTCAGCGTTGTGCTTAATACCTTTTCTTTCATTGCAGATGCTTGATAAAATTTACTGAATATAATCGTACACAGATCACGTTGTGTCGTATTGCTCTCCAGTGCATTGCTTAACATAAGATCGGTGTCGTTATTGCGAATAAAGCTAAACTGTCCGCTTTTTTTAAGAATAATAAGCTCGGATTCTTTTTCAATATCAGTATTGGTTATGACTATAATTTCTTTATCTTCATTGAACACTAAAGGTACATGTACTAAACCCCAACGCTCATTAATAGGAATAATATTCATAGGAATATGATCCCAGACGATAACCAGATTCTGATACCACTCGTTATCTCGCAGCGCGTGTTTTAAGCTTACTTTGACCATTGGCCAAGTTGTCATTAGAGGCAAACAACTATTCGATACGCGATAATAATGGGTATTTAATGAGATAACTAAATCTTGCTGATACTGGGATACGCTAGGTGAAATTTCATGCTCAGGACACTCTTGCTTGGCCTGCTGAACAATCCGCCGTAAATCAAGCGTATCGGTCAGATCTTCTTGCACTTTGTAAAGTGTTACGTCTGGTACTGGGAATTTTTCTGAATTCGACGCGGCGGTAATGACATAAACATTTTCAGCACCATTACCCATTAAGTGACTTTTAGCTAACGGGTTATTGTACAGGATCTGACGCTGTTCATGTCCAATCAATACCGTTTCATTATGCTTGAGTCGTATAGATAGCCCCATATTGAGACGGCTGGCAATCGCTGGATAATGACTTACTATTTCATCCACGGTTTTATTGCTGCGCAGCTGCGCATAGATTTTGTTTCTATTGATTATCTTAATTTCTGCATCCTGAAAAACGTAGTACGCATTGGTCGGGCATTCTGGATAATGCATTTTTTTATCGTGAAATAAGCTGAGATCTCTAAAAGGATCCAAAATAATCAGATTGAAGGTTTTATTCTGAAATAAAAGATTAAAAGTAATGTTGTTAGCTTGGAGGGTAATAGCATTCAGATCATCAAGTGAAAAATCAAAATAAAATCGATGCGAAGTAGGATTTGTAAATAGTAGTTGAACATGAGTTTCACCGGTTTCATCCTGTGGAATCCTATAATTAACCGACTCTAGACGATCACTCGATCCAAACGCATGGACCACCGCGTTATTTCTTAATACGATTTTGGGATTTCTATGTGACTCATCGGTAATATAGATGTGATCGGAATAGTCATTACTTTCACCTGCATAACCATCAATAAACTCCAATTTTTCAGTTATATAGATGAAATCTTGCTTGGTGAATTCTACTTAGAGGTGCGACAGTCTCGCGGATAGTTATAAACTAGCCG
>JBHGAL010000002.1:0-162988 GCA_041949685.1 Wolbachia endosymbiont of Folsomia candida | reverse complement strand
CACAGCAATTGGATTTTTGGCAAGGCGCCGCGAGAATGAAGCAACCGGAATGTATGCAAGATACATGAGGATTGCGAATTGAACGGCAACACAGTCAAAAATTCAAGTGCGAAGAGTATATATCGTGATCGAAACTATCATGCTAGTCAACTCAGTTACTTTGTATATTAGTCGTGATTAGCTTTTTTCGTTAAATTTTATCTGGCAGAACCCAAACTCTTGAATCCAAGCAGTCGAGCCTCCATAATTTATGCATGTGCCTCTATTCTAATATAGAGTAGTTATCTTTTTCTTTAAAATATGGGAGTCCTGTCAGAAATGGCTGAAAAAGAACCATCAAAAAAATCTACTTGGGAAAAGCTCAATATTGCAGCAAAGCAAGATTCTTCTACCACTCACGAGAAAAAAGCTCCTTCTGCAGAAAAGGAAGAACTAGAGCAAGAAAAACAATTAACCCATCCTTCTTATGAAGCACTAGAAGCTCAGCTGCTAGAAACAGAAAATCGAGTTAATGACTACAAAAGTCAATTAGCTAAATTTGAAGAGCAAAAAGTTTACCAGCTGGCTGAAATGGACAATATTCAACGTCGCTCTAAGCGCGATATTGAAAACGCTTATAAATTTTCATTAGAAAAATTTATCAAAGAATTATTACCGGTAAAGGATAGTTTAGAAACAGCCCTCGATCATGCCAAAGCTGAAGAACAGGCTACTGCTTTATCTGGCATCCAACTTACACTCAAACAGCTACAAAGCCTATTAGAAAAGAATGGCGTAAAATCGATAGAGCCTGCTGGCAAGCCCTTTGATTCCCATTTTCATGAAGCGATGCTGGCAGAAGAAAATGACGAAATAGCACCAAATACTGTTATAAGGGTACTACAAAAAGGCTATTTACTTCATGAAAGACTGATACGACCCGCTTTAGTCGTGGTCGCGAAAGCTAAAGAGAAAACTTCATGATCCTATCTTGAAAATTAAACTTCCTAACCCAATTTTAATAAGAGTTGTTAATTTTCAATCAACCAATCATTTTCAACTCTATTGATACCAATCAAAAAGAGCTACTACTAACGCGGAGAAATTTATGGCAAGTGCACAACCACCAAGAAATACCATAATCGGCATCGATTTAGGTACGACAAACTCTTGTATGGCCATTATGGAAGGCGGCAAAGCAAAAGTAATCGACAACAAAGAAGGACGACGAACTACCCCCTCTATCGTTAGTTTTGACCATAACGAGATTAAAGTAGGTGAAGTGGCAAAACGTCAATCCGTCACCAAACCTGCTGAAACGATTTATGCTGCAAAACGTTTGATAGGCCGGAAATTCGAAGACGATGCGGTACAAAAAGATATCAAAATGGTGCCTTACAAAATCATTCGCGCAGCCAATGGCGATGCGTGGATGGAAGTGGGTAATAAAAAGATATCACCTCAAGAAGTTTCTGCACAAATCTTAATGAAATTAAAAAGAGATGCTGAAGCCTATTTAGGATATGAAGTAAAAGAAGCGGTTATTACCGTACCAGCCTATTTCAATGACTCACAACGTCAAGCGACTAAAGACGCAGGCCGTATCGCAGGGCTTGAAGTTAAACGTATTATCAACGAACCGACGGCTGCAGCGCTTGCCTATGGACTAGACAAAAAACGTGGTGACTCAACGATAGCCGTTTATGACTTAGGTGGAGGTACGTTTGATATTTCCATTATTGAAATCGCTGAAGTCGACGGTGAACATCAATTTGAGGTACTTGCAACCAATGGTGATACCTTTCTCGGTGGTGAAGATTTCGACTTGCGTGTTATCAATTATTTAGCGGACGAATTTAAAAAGGATCAAGGCATTGATTTGCATAACGACCCACTTGCTTTACAGCGTCTGAAAGAAGCCGCTGAAAAAGCAAAAATTGAACTTTCTTCCGCGCAAGAAACAGACATCAACCTTCCTTATATTACTGCTGATAGCAGTGGCCCTAAGCATCTACATATTAAATTAACGCGTGCCAAACTGGAGTCATTAGTAGAAGACTTGATTACACGCACCATTGAACCCTGCAAGAAAGCCGTTAAAGATGCCAAGATTTCTCTCGATAAAATATCGCAAGTTATCTTAGTCGGGGGACAAACCCGTATGCCTAAGGTTCAAGAGGTTGTTAAAAATTATTTTGGTAAAGAAGCACGTCATGACGTAAACCCGGATGAAGCAGTCGCTATCGGCGCTGCTATTCAAGGCGGTGTATTAGCTGGTGATGTTAAAGACGTATTATTACTTGACGTCACTCCACTTTCATTAGGTATAGAAACCTTAGGTGGAGTAATGACTAAACTAATTGATAGAAATACCACTATTCCAACCAAAAAAAGCCAAGTGTTTTCAACAGCTGAAGATAACCAACCTGCGGTTACCATTCATGTACTGCAAGGGGAACGGGAAATGGCTTCAGCGAATAAAACATTAGGCCGTTTTGATCTCGCTGATATTCCGCCGGGTGCGCGGGGTACACCACAAATCGAAGTAACCTTTGACATTGATGCGAATGGTATTATCAACGTATCAGCCAAAAACAAAACTACCGGTAAGGAACAAAAGATTGTTATCAAATCAGGTAGTGGTTTGTCTGAAGCAGAAATTCAACAAATGATCAAAGATGCTGAAGTACATGCCGATGATGACCGTAAGTTCCATGAGCTTATCCAAACTCGTAATCAAGCCGACAGTTTAATCCATAGTACTGGCAAGGCAATAACCGATGCCGGTGATAAAATTAATGCGGATGAAAAAGCGCAATTAGAGAAAGCGATAGAGGAACTGAAAGAAGCGCTAAAAGGAACTGATAAGGAAAACATCGAGTCTAAGCTTAAAGAACTTACCGAGACATCTGGCAAAATGGCTGATCGTCTCTATGCACAACCAGATACTGGAACGGGTGATGCTGGAAGTCAAACGGGTAGCACTGCGCAGGACAGCACTAATGACAATAAAGACGACGTAGTTGACGCTGTATTCGAAGAAGTAAAAGACAAAGACAAGGATAAAAAAGATAACGATAAGGATAAAGAATAAGCGCTCGCCTTCTAGTTACTGGGTCACACCAGTAACTAGATCGTATACACCTATATCCATTAAAAATCTCAAAATCCCTTGTTGTGTAGTTTACTCACAGGGGATTTTCTATCTTTGGTTCTCTAACTATGGCAAAAAAAACTGACTATTATGAAACACTGGGTGTGTCACGCAACGCATCGGAAGATGAAATAAAAAAAGCCTATCGTAAATTGGCGATGAAATATCATCCTGATAAACATCATGCTGCTGAGAGTAAATCAGCTGCTGCTGCTGAAGAAAAATTTAAAGAGATTAGTGAAGCATACGAAATTTTATCTGATCCGAAAAAGAAGAATATGTATGATCAACATGGTCATGCTGGCATAGATGCCGCAGCAGGAATGGGTGGGCAAGGAGCACATGGATTTAATTTTAACGATGTTTTTGGTGACATTGGTGATGTCTTCGGTAATATTTTCGGCAACCGTGGTGGTCCACAACAAAACCGTACTCAACGTGGCGCCGACTTACGCTACACTTTAGAATTGGATTTAGAATCCGCAATTCATGGTACCACCGTACAAATTCGAATTCCACGTCTTGTTACCTGTAAAAGTTGTCAGGGATCCGGCGCACGAAAAGGCACGAAACCCACTATTTGTAAAACCTGTGAAGGTCAAGGTCAAGTTCGCATACAACAAGGCTTTTTTACTATTCAACAAACCTGTCCTGAATGTCATGGTGCGGGTCAAATTATCACTAATCCTTGTCCAGAATGTCGTGGCCAGGGTCAAGTTCAAGAAACCAAAACCTTATCTGTTAAGATTCCAGCTGGAATAGACGAAGGTAACCGAATCCGTTTATCCGGTGAAGGAGAAGCCGGTAGTCATGGCGCGCCTGCTGGCGATTTGTATGTGCAAATCCATCTTAAACCGCACCCTTTATTTAAACGTGAAGGTAATCATTTATATTGTGATGTTCCTATTAATTTAACGCTTGCGCTATTAGGTGGTGATATACAAATTCCTACCTTAACGGGTGTGGTAAACTTACACATACCACCAGAAACACAAAGTGGGAAGGTATTACGCTTGCGTGGCAAAGGAGTCCCTGGACGTCCTGGCGTAACCGGCGATTTACTCTGTCGTGTATTTGTAGAAACACCGGTTAACCTGAGCAAAGCACAAAAAGAATTGGTCATTGCGCTAGAAAAAGAATTGCAAAACGGAAATCACTACCCTAAAGCACGATTATGGTTTGAAAGTGTAAGGAAATTTTTCAGTAAACAAAACTGAAACTCGAAAAATTGAATCAAAAAAGGTATGATCGGGTAATCGGATTCAGTATGGACGCTGAAGAAAAAAATACCAAGCAAGCTAGAGAGAAATCATGAAAAAAGTTCCTATGACTATCAGCGGTGCTGAACATTTAAAGGAAGAACTCAACCAACTAAAAACCTTGAAACGACCGCAAGTCATTGCGGCTATTGCTGAAGCGCGTGCGCATGGTGATCTCAAAGAAAATGCCGAATATCATGCCGCTAAAGAAATGCAAGGTTTTATTGAAGGTCGTATTGCCGAAATCGAAAATAAATTAGCCAGCGCGCAAGTGATTGATGTCACCAAAATAAACAATCATGGCAAAGTCATTTTTGGTTCTACCATACGTCTAATTAATACCAAAACCGACGAAGGGGTTATTTACCAAATCGTCGGCGAAGACGAAGCAGATATCAAACACTCGAAAATATCGGTCGCCTCCCCGATTGCCCGTGCACTCATTGGCAAAGAAGAAGGCGACAGTGTGGATGTACAAACTCCAGCGGGTTTGGTTAATTTAGAGATTGATAAAGTAGAATATATTTAATTTCTAAAAATATTTATTCTTTTATTACTTTTAAGATTTTCACAAAGTTTCGGTAATTTTTCTTCTAAAATTAAAATTTCGTTTTTATTTAAATTCATGAGTCGGACTTTATCGGTCTTTCGATAAGTAAGCGCGTCAGCTTTTCTTGAGTCAGTATCTTCTAGTAACTTTTGATCTTTAACTAAATTTAAAAGTTCAGGTGAAATTAAAATCCAACTTTCAGCTTTGTTAATTTTATACCAATTTCCTGTGTTATCTTTAAGGGATTCACTCTTAAATAGAGTGCTACTTTTTAAAATTGGAATTTTTGAAGATGTTATTGATGATAAACTTGAACCGCTACCACTATTAATACTTTTCAATGAATTATTATTGGATAAAACACTACTACTTCTGCTAGGTATAAGAGAAGTTTTCTTTTTCTCCTCTTGAGGAACATGATTACTTTCTTCAGAAGACTGTGATGAAATAGAAATTTCAGAAGAGCTTGATGTTATAGTAGAAGAATTAGATGTGCTATTGATTAACTGAAGCTTATTGCTTTGTATTTGATTTTCCTGAGCTGCGATTCTTTGTCGCACCATGCCGCCACCGGGAATCTCATCGGTAATTGATGCACCACCATTACGAGTCGTGAGTTTAATAACTTCCGTTGATTTCATCCATTTATCCGTTCCATTATAAGTTGAATTTTTTAAACTTTCATCTTTGGGTATCTTTTTTTCCTCGACAATCATAAATACCTCTAAATTTTTATTAGAAAATTAAAGGTATCAGGCTAACAATTTATACTTAAGGTTTCCTTAAGAAATAAAATTTATATATTAATTTTTATTTTTTTCTAACGAATCAGTAATTAATTGAAAATCTTTAAGTTTCCTATCTATAAAATTACCTGATTGGTTAAATTTAAATTCTATCGTAGCTAATGCAATGCTAGAGCAAGCTAAACAACCATCAGTTATTTTAAGTTGAGCTAGAAAACTTTGTGAACCGTCTCTATTCTTTTGATATTGCGGTTCACCCCAATTCACAATAAAAAATGGAGTTTTTTTATATTTTTTGGCTAAGCTTACATCCAACTCACGCGGATCAACATTAGTGTTAATTAAATAGCCTTTACTGAGTATATAATAATTATTTTGGCCATCAGCCACGAACTCCTCGGTAATAAGAGAAAAATCGGCGATCTGTTTAACCGTAATAAGCGTGCTATCTAATATGTCGGTTAATTTTCTAAATTGCTGACAGACATCCTTCGTTTGGAATATTTTTTCTACACAATTAGCATCAGGAAAAATATCGATGGGACAAGATTGAATAAGTTTATCGCATTGCTGATAGTTATGAATATTAAAGCCCTGACTCAGAAATGCATAATACCGTTCATGAGATTTAATATCGGCTTTTGCTACAATAGAAAACAAGAAAAGTAAATAAACCATTTTTTTAATCATAACATTCACTTATTATTACTTTTAATTAAACCGCAATGGCTGCTTTAATTGTGGGATGATATTCATAATCTACTAAAGAAAAATCCTCAAACGCATACTCAAATAATGACTCTGGTTTGCGTAGAATATTTAATTGCGGTGAAGCATAGGGATGTCGCGACAATTGCGTATGCACTTGTTCGAGATGATTACTATAGATATGACAATCACCACCGGTCCAAATAAATTCACCAACTTCTAAATTACATTGTTGCGCAATCATATGCGTTAATAAAGAATAAGAAGCGATATTAAATGGTACGCCTAAAAAAGCATCGGCACTACGTTGATAGAGCTGACAAGAAAGACGTGAATTAGCTACATAGAATTGAAATAACAAATGACAAGGGGGCAAGGCCATTTTTGCCAACTCGCCCACATTCCAAGCGCTAACAATTAAGCGCCGCGAATCCGGATTAGTTTTTATTTGTTGAATAAGCTGACTCATCTGATCAATCGTTTTATGATCGGTTGTTGGCCAAGAACGCCATTGCTTACCATAAACAGGCCCTAAGTCGCCCGCTGCATCAGCCCATTCATCCCAAATAGTGACTTGATGTTCATTTAAGTAACGAATATTCGTATCGCCGCGTAAAAACCACAGCAATTCATAAATAATACTTTTTAAATGTAATTTTTTTGTTGTTACGAGTGGAAAACCGACACTCAAATCAAAACGCATTTGATAAGCAAAGGTACTGAGTGTACCCGTGCCTGTCCTATCGGTTTTAGCTTGTCCATTATTAAGAATGTGCTGTAAAAAATCCAAATAGGGTCGCATCAGAGTTACTCTCTAAAACATCAAAGTCTAGCGGATATTTAGCCAAAATTGAAGCAAGCACTATTCTGCGATACTATACTCGCCGCACATGGGTTAAATCCCATATACCACCTAGTATTTTCTAGCCCTTATTAAAATTATGCGAATTAATCTCTTTGGTGCAGGTTATGTAGGTTTGGTCACAGCCGCCTGTTTAGCCGAGCATGGAAATAAAGTACTTTGTATTGACATTGATCAAGAAAAAGTAAAGCGTTTACAATCAGGTGAATGCCCTATTCATGAACCTGATTTGCCTGCTTTATTACAAAAAAACCTAAATGCTGGCCGGCTTGAGTTTAGTACCGATCCTCAGCAAGGTGTTGAACATGGCTTCTACCAATTTATTACTGTAGGCACGCCTCAAGATGAAGATGGTTCAGCGGACTTAACCTATGTTTTGGAGGTTGCTGAATATATAGGGAAAGCATTGGTTGAACCCAAGTTGATTATCAATAAATCGACAGTGCCCGTAGGGACTGCCGATCAAGTAAAGGCAGTTATTCAAAAACAACTACATCGGCGCAAAGTCAACATTTCATTTGATGTTGCTTCGAACCCTGAGTTTTTGCGTGAAGGTGCAGCAGTGAGTGATTTTATGCGTTCTGATAGAATTATTATCGGTACCGATAATAAAGCTGCAGAATCGCATTTACGACATCTATATAGACCTTTTAATCGTAATAACGATCGTTTAATCGCTATGGATATTCGTTCCGCCGAACTCACAAAATATGCGGCCAATGCCTTTTTAGCTACCAAAATAAGCTTTATAAATGAAATGAGTCAATTGGCCGATCGTTTAAATGCAGATATTGAGCAAGTTCGTATTGGCATCGGTTCTGACCCACGCATCGGTTATCATTTTATTAATCCTGGATGCGGTTATGGTGGGTCTTGTTTCCCTAAGGATGTGCTCGCGTTAGAGGCTACCGCTAAAACGGTTCACTACCAACCTAAACTATTAAATGCTGTACATCAGGTGAATGATGCGCAAAAAAAACTTTTATTTAACAAAGTTTCCCAATTCTTTCAAAATGATTTAAGCGGAAAAATAGTTGCTCTATGGGGTTTATCTTTTAAGCCGAACACCGATGATATGCGCGAAGCACCTAGCAAAGTGTTTATTGCAGCCGCTTTAGCTGCAGGCATGAAAATTCAAGCTTATGATCCTGTCGCCATGCCCGAAGCAATTCGTTTATATAAAGATCAAGCTAATTTTAGTTGCTATGGCAGTCCTGAAGAGGCCTTAATTAACGCAGATGTCTTAGTAGTCGTCACCGAATGGAATATTTTCTTTAATCCGGATTTCCAACTTATCAAAGAACGTTTAAAGCATCCCGCTATCTTTGACGGAAGAAATCTTTACGATCCTGATTGCTTAAAGCAATTAGGAATTAAATACTATGCCATTGGTCGCGGGGAGCATTTCTAATATGAAAAAGATTAAAAAAATTACAAAAGCAATTTTCCCGGTTGCAGGTTTAGGAACACGTTTTTTACCTGCAACAAAAGCCAGTCCTAAAGAAATGCTGCCTATCGTGGATAAACCTTTAATTCAATATGCAGTAGAAGAAGCTATTGCTGCAGGAATTACTGAACTCATTTTTATAACGAGTAGTAGTAAACGGGCTATTGAAGATCATTTTGATTCGAATTATGAATTAGAAGCCAAGCTCAACGAAGCAGGAAAAAAGGACCTTTTAGATATTGTGAAAAATATCTTACCAAAAGGCGTAAGTTGTGTTTATCTGCGTCAACCAGACACCTTAGGCTTGGGACACGCTGTTTTATGTGCACGGCCTCTTATGAATGACGAAGCATTTGCTGTTTTACTTGCCGATGATTTAATAGATTCTGCTATCCCGTGTTTAAAGCAAATGTTAGATATCTATCAAGAAAAACAAAATACTGTCATTGCCGTTCAAAGTGTCACTCCCGAAGAAACAGAGCAATACGGTATAGTCGGTTATAAATCTAAAGCGGGTAGACTAAGCCAGATTAATACTATTGTAGAAAAGCCCAGTCACAAGGAAGCTCCTTCCAATTTAGCGGTGGTCGGTCGTTATATTCTTACTTCAACTATCTTCCCCTATCTTTCCAAAACACCTATGGGAAAAAACGGCGAAATTCAACTGACGGATGCCATCGCTAGCCAACTACAGGATGAGTTGATGCATGCTTGGGAATTTGAAGGGATACGTTACGACTGTGGAAGTAAATTCGGTTATTTAAAGGCAACGATGGCATATGCCTTAAAGCATCCAGAAACTAAAAATTTGTTTACTCATTATTTGAGGACTTTGAGTGAAAATCTTGGCTAGTTTTTTAGGCAAAAAAAAACGAAGTGAATACCTGCGTATTTCTTCGTTTTAAAGCTTATGCTTATGAAAGCATAATTTTTAGCTTTTCACCTGGCTTGAGAAAGTCGCTATCAAGCTTATTCCAAGCCTGTATTTTCTTAACCGATACGTGGTAGTGCTTTGCAATACCTGCTAGCGTATCTCCACTTTTTACTAAGTGAATTTGCTGCGAACCTGGGTTAGTCTTCACCAACGTAGCCGGACTAGGCTTAGTTTGGTTAGTCACTAATTGGGCAGAACTATGACCTTTTGATCCAGCTTGTTTTAAAGCAAGCCTATTGTCATCAGCCTGAACCTTTGAGGTCGAGCTTGAAGAAGTGGTAACTAATTGTTGTTTATACAAAGCTACCCTATCAATAGGTATAGCGACCTGGCCACGTTTAATCGCACTAGAACTACTTTTCACACCCGGATTCAATTCCTTTAATTCCGCAACGCTCATGCCCGCTAATTTGGCTACACGAGTTAAACTCATGCTATTTGCGTCAACTAGCTCTAAATAAGGCTTAGCACTGACCGGAGGTAAGCTCACACCATACTTAGCTGGGTTTTTAACAATCGCAGCTAAAGCCAATAAACGCGGGATATAAGAACGTGTCTCAGATGCCAATGGCAATGCCCAGAAATGGGTATTCTTATCCTGCTGCGTATTATGACGGATCGCATTCTGCACGTTACCTTCACCTGTGTCGTAAGCCGCTATGGCTAACAACCAGTCGCCCCCGAAGAAGCTTCTTAAATAGGTAAGGTAATTTAAGGCCGCATTGGTCGAGCTACTAATATCTCGACGACCATCAAAACCTCCATCTTGATGGACGCCATAGCCCTTAGCGGTACCGGTCATTAACTGCCATAAACCAGCCGCCCCTGAAGACGAGTTAGTCGCTGACGGATTATAACCACTCTCAATAATAGGTAATAAAACCAATTCTGTAGGCAAATCACGCTTTCTCACCTGCGCATACACATAGTAAATGTAGGGCGCAGCTCGATTTACCGCGTCTTTTAAATAGAGTGGATTTTTAGCAAACCAACGGATCTGCTCTTGAACCTGAGGTTGGTTTTCCTCACGAGCTGACAATTGTAAATGGGCTCGAATAGGCTCCCAAAGCGTACCCTTGTCTACGGCGCTATAAAGCGCTTTAGCATTCCGAGGCGCTAAACTACTACCGGTCGATTTCATAATAACGGTTTGATAGGTTTTACTATCTACATCGTTACCCGCCCCGCTGAGGCCCATTCCACCTTCTTCAGAAGTAGGAAACTGCACACATGCGGTGATACCCACTGCTAGAATGAGTAGTGCGGTAAGTAATAAAGAATAAATTTTAAGCATTTTATAAGTCATACTAAAGATCTTACGGGGAGCCCTTAGGTAGGTCAAGACAAAGGGCTTACAAGCGCCAAATAAAAGGCCTTTTTTGTAGGATTTTGACCTACATTTAACAAGGCGATTTCTTACTCAAAGACCTACATTTTTGCATTGTTTTTAAGTAGAAATGCTAAATTAAAACCTATATTTTAAGGGTCTTTTTAGCCAGACCTACCTATGCGATAATAAAAAAGATGTTAAGATTCATCGATTAATTAATTCTAACTGTTTGTTAGTTGGATATATCCCCTTGAAACAGCATTACCTAGAAATTGAAGATCATCGTTTAGCTAGTCTAATCCCTCATTATGCTGGCCGACACTTATTGCAGTTGAGCCCACATTCGTTTTCGAGCTTATCCACTAGTCCTATTATTCATAAAATTACGGTTTCTTCTGACTATAAAAGTAAGCCTATTACTGACAAAATAGATTACTCTAATTTAGAGAGTCTATATACTCATTTACCCTTTGCCAATGATAGTATTAATCTGCTCCTGATGCCTCATACGTTAGATACGAACAAAAGTACCGCATTAGCCATACTCACAGAAGCCTGGCGGGTACTGGCCCCCAACGGCCATTTGATTATATTAGGCATCAACCCTATCAGCTTATGGGGCCTATATCGGCTATTCTCATTCAATAAGAACCCTGCTTGGGACGGTCGTTTTCACACCATCCAAACCCTTTGCCAATGGATACACTTTTTAGGAGGTGAAATTCAGCATACTGAGAGCTTTCAATTCCGTCCCCCTTTATCCAGCACCCCAGGTTTGTGGTTATTTAAGAAATTAGCATGGTTAGAACAGGTGTCGCCTTGGCTTATCCCTTATATGGGAGGAATTTATTTGATTATTGCAGAAAAACGAGTAAAAAGACTCAATGGCTTAGGCTTAGTTTGGCAATTTCCCCCAGTACTCAATAATAAGGTCTTGGCACCCAATGCTCGAGGACCCCATCATGCCTAAAATTCCAAAAATAGAGATTTTTACAGACGGCGCCTGCCGAGGGAATCCAGGGCCCGGAGCCTGGGCAGCTCTCCTGCGATATCAGGGAAAAGAAAAAACCATTTCTGGCACAGAAACCTCTACTACCAATAATCGTATGGAGTTAATGGCAGCCATTCAGGCTTTAATGGTAGTAAAAAAACCCTGTCAAATATCACTCAGTACCGATTCACAATATGTCCAAAAAGGTATTACCGAATGGCTGCCTCAATGGAAACAACGAGCTTGGCTCACCGCCAATAAAAAACCGGTAAAAAATTCTGATTTATGGAAAGAATTGGCCGCACAAGCAGAACGCCATCAAATCCGTTGGGAATGGGTTAAAGGGCATAGCGGCCATCCAGAAAACGACCGCGTAGATAGCTTAGCTAATGCCGCCCTGGATGCACTTTTAAAGTAATTATGTGTGTATACAACAACATTGAGAAAAAAAGAATAGCTTAGATTAGGCTTTATTGAGTCCTATATGCATCTAACAAAGCACGACGATAAACCAGCGGTGCTTTAATTTCATCTTCAAATTCCACATATTCCCAAGCATCTGCATTGCTCAGCAAACGACGTAATAATAGATTATTCAGTGCATGACCGGATTTATAGCCACTAAATGCTCCAATGAGGCTATGACCTAATAAATAGAGGTCTCCTACTGCATCAAGAATCTTATGGCGCACAAACTCATCTTCATAACGTAAGCCGTCCTCATTCAGTACTCTATACTCATCCACAACAACTGCATTATCAAGACTTCCACCTAAAGCGAGCCGGACCTCACGCAATTTTTCATAGTCTGCCATAAAGCCAAATGTACGTGCGCGACTAACCTCTTTTATATAGGAAGTCGTAGAAAAATCAATACTTGCTTTTTGGCTACGATTTTGAAAAAGTGGGTGATTAAAATCAATTTCAAACGAAACTTTAAATCCATCGAAGGGTTCAAAAGAAGCCCATTTATCGCCTTCAGTCACTTTAATAGCTTGTTTAATTCGGATGAAACGTTTTGAAGCGCTTTGTTCTTCAATACCCGCTGACTGAATCAAAAAAATAAAGGGTCCTGCGCTTCCATCCATAATAGGAATTTCTGAAGCGGTAATATCAACATACGCATTATCTATGCCCAAACCCGCCATAGCCGACATTAAATGCTCTATGGTGGCCACTCTGACACCATTTTTGAGTAAAGTCGTTTGTAAGGTAGTTTCACCGACATGTTCAGCCCGAGCTTGAACCTCAACTATAGGATTAAAATCTATCCGTCGAAAAATAATTCCGGTGTTTATCGGAGCTGGACGCAAGGTTAAAATAGCCGTTTCACCACTATGTAAAGTGATCCCAGCGGCTTTAATAACGTTTTTTAAAGTACGTTGTTTCAGCGCACGTGAAGTTTGAATTGAATTGTTTTTTCTGGACACCCTTAAGAAACCTCTTCTTGTCTTCGTAAAAAAGCTGGAATATCAAAATATTCAATATCGGTTGTAGTACTATCTACTGTGGGCTTCGATGTAACGACACCTTGCTTGCGTAATACCGTAGGACGCTCTAACTGATGGTAATCTAAACTACCATCAGCTGCTCTAACAAGACTTGAATCTCCTACTCTTTCTCCTGCTATTTCATCAGTTGAAAGATGTCCAAGACCTGTTATTACTATTGTCACACGCAATTCATCGTTCATTCCAGGATCTATTACTGTACCAATAACCACATTAGCATCTTCTGATGCAATTTCTTTAATCACTCCACCTACTATTCCAAATTCCTTCATCGATAAATCCGGTCCCGCGGTTATGTTAACTAATACACCACGTGCACCTTTTAAATTTATGTCTTTTAATAATGGACTGCCTATAGCGGCGTTTGCAGCTGATAACGCTCTGTCTGAACCTAACCCTACACCTGTCCCCATCATGGTGGTCCCCATCTCGGACATTACAGTTTTCACATCCGCAAAATCCACATTGATTAACCCCGCACGCGTAATTAGTGCAGCAATTCCTTTAACCGCACCGAATAATACATCATCTACTGCTTTAAATGCATCTAAAAAACTAACTTCATCACCTAAAACGTTCATTAACTTCTCATTAGGAATAGTAATGAGAGAATCAACATGCTGACTAAGTTGCTTGATTCCCTCTTCAGCCAAGCGCAAACGTTTCTTTCCTTCAATCTCAAAAGGCTTAGTCACTACAGCTACCGTTAAAATTTTCATCTGCTTAGCAATTTCTGCAATAACCGGTGCAGCACCCGTTCCTGTACCTCCACCCATCCCCGCGGTGATAAAAACCATATCTGCTCCCTCTAACGCGGATCTAACTCTTTCTCTATCCGCTTCGGCAGCAAGACGACCTATCTCGGGGTTTGCTCCAGCACCTAAACCTTTAGTGATTTGTTGACCCAATTGTAATAAACAATTAGCAGAAGAGTTTTTTAATGCTTGGGCATCCGTGTTTGCACAGATAAACTCTACTCCTGGAATATCTTGTGCCAACATATGTTCTAGCGTATTACCACCACCGCCTCCAACACCAACGACTTTTATGATCGCATTTTGCAATGGGGGATTGTGCGCATCAAATTTAGCACTCATAATTAACTCCTAAGGATTTCAGTATTTTTTAAAAATTTTCGCATAACCAATTTTTTATACGTGCTATTTTTCTACCAAATAAAACATTGGGCTTTCGCTGTTCGCATTGTTGTTGATAGCCATATAGTAGTAAGCCGGTACTGGTCGCATACATCCCGTTCGTCGTTACTTCGTTATTTCCAGTAATGTATTGAGGATGCCCCAGTCTTACGGGTAGCTTAAAAATCTTTTCTGCTAATTCGACGCTACCACTGACATTTGAAGCCCCACCGGTTAATACCACTCCTGCTGCAAGAAATTCTTCAAAACCACTACGATATAATTCTGCCTTCACTAAGTGAAAAAGCTCTTCATAGCGCGGCCCTACAACTTCAGCTAAAGCACGTTTGGTCAGTGTACGTCCGGGACGATCGCCTACCCCAGATACCTCGACGGGTTCATCTGGGTTTGCTAATTCAGGCAAAGCACAGGCATGTCTTCTTTTAATCTGCTCCGCACTTTGGGTGGGAGTTCTTAATGCAACGGCAATATCATTCGTGACTTGATCCCCGGCAATCGGAATAACGGATGTAAAACGTATAGCCCCTTCTGTAAATACGGCGATATCGGTTGTTCCACCACCAATGTCTATTAAACACACACCCAACTCTTTCTCATCTTCTGTTAATACGGATTGACTTGAAGCAAGTTGTTCTAAAATTATTTCTGAAACTTCTAACCCACAACGTTGAATACATTTAATGATATTTTGCGCAGCACTTACTGCGCCCGTTACCATATGTACCTTAGCTTCTAAACGGACGCCTGACATGCCTATTGGTTCACGAATACCTTCTTGGCTGTCAATAATAAATTCCTGGGGCAAAATGTGTAATATTTTTTGATCTGCTGGAATTGCGACCGCTTTAGCTGCATCAATTACACGTTCAACATCCGCATGTGTTACTTCTTGATTTTGAATCGCAACAATTCCATGAGAATTTAAACTCCGAATATGATTTCCAGCAATACCAGTATATACGCTTCGAACTGGACACCCTGCCATTGCTTCTGCTTCGCCCACAGCACGTTGAATTGAATCAACGGTTGCATCGATATTAACAACAACTCCTCGCTTTAATCCTAATGAAGGATAAATCCCCATACCAATAATTTCGATACCATTAGATTTTACTTCACCCACCAAAGCATTGACCTTAGACGTGCCAATATCTAAACCTACAATTAAATTCTTAGTCGGTTTCTTTGCCATATTATTTCACCTTCAATTAAATTCTCTAGATCTTTTCAAACTTCATCACTTGACTTCATTGTTAGGATATAGCCCATTACTCTTTTTTTGTGTGAGCCGAATCTTTTCTGATAAACTCAAAAACTGCATTTGGACAAAAATCTGTTTTATGTCATTAATAATTTTTCTAAGAAATCCGTTTCTTAAATTTTACTGCCATACCATGGGCATAACGGAGATCCACATAATCTACCATAGATACTTTACTTGCAATAACATCAGAATAAACATCTACCAAACGTTCTAATTGTATATAAGGTTGACTTCGACTTAAATAAACGGTTAACCCATTATTCAACTTCAGATGCCAATATTGTTGATCCACTAGTTTTAATAATTTAATTTTTAAGTTTAATTGAGCAAACATTGGATTCAGCGTGCTATAGGTTTGTAATAAATATTTTTGCTGGCCTAACGGCCCGACAAAAATTGGCAGGTCTAATGCTATAGACTCTCCATCTGGAGTAAAAATATTACCCTGGTCATCTAATAAACCCTGCTTTCCAATAAAAGCGATAGGTTTTTTAGTAGTAAAGCTTACTGCTAATGTATCCGGCCAATATCGTTTTATGCTTACGCTAGCTATCCATGGCACATGTAAAATTTGTTCTTTTAACGCTTGGCTATCTAAACGAAAAAAACCTTTTGCAACAAACGGCAAAATAATCTGCTGCAAATGACTTTGCTTAACATAAGTTAAATCACCACTAATTTTAATATTTTTGACAGGAAAACAACTAGGATTGGCTAATTTTTGCCATAGTAAAACAAAACTTAATACCAGTAATAGACTCAGTGAAAACTTAAAAAACCATCCTCTTGAAGGCAATTGAGAACTTAAACGAGTAAATCTAGGTTTATCGCGTTGCCGTTGGAATCGTTGGTTTTCAACTACTTTCCCATTTTTAACCATCGCTTAGCCATCAGAAATACAAGAAATCAAAAGGGATAATAATCTATATAGTGTGTTTCTGCCAGTTTTACTGGTTTAGCTTGGCTAGTACAAAAATTAAAAATTGCTCGTCATGGCGAGGCCGAAACGTCAGTGAGGCCGTGGCCATCCAGAAAAAATTAAGCTTTTAATGGATTGCCGCGCGCTCCGCGCTCGCAATGACGAGTAAGCCATTATCCGATCACGCTTAAATTCTTCTTTTGCTAAGCGCTTTTCGCAAAACGCCTAATTCTCTGTATTATTAAAATTAATATTGCATACTAATAGATTCCTCACCAAAACTTTCGCGTAAGGCCTTCAATAAATCATCAGCGGGTTTCACTCTCCAACTATTTCCCAAACTCAAATAAACTTCTGTGCTCAGTTCAGGATGGTAGTAAGCTATACGTGTTGGGCATAACCCTGGACAAAAATTGATCATTAATTTTTGCAAATCATCAAGCAGACTAGGATTAATGACGGACTTAGATAATTTTATCGTTAAGTTTTTTGCGTGACTTTCACGTGCTTCAGTGATATCTAAAATTTTTTTCCCTAATATCCTCGTGTTACCTGTATATTCATCGCGTTGTATCTCTCCTTCAATGATTAATAGCTTATCTTTATTCAATTTTTCACGATATTTCGCATAGGTATCACTAAATAATGTGACTTCTAAACGACCACTGGCATCTTCCAGATTAACTATCGCCATACGATCACCGCGTTTAGTCCAGAGCGAACGAATAGACAGTACCCAACCTGCAATGGTCATATGATGACCCGCCTTGGCAGTTAATTCATTTAAAGATGTGGTAATAAAATGTGACAATTCCTTAGCATAATTTTCTAAAGGATGGCCACTTAAATAAAACCCTAAGACTTCCTTTTCAGCCTGTAAGCGCTGCAATTTTGGCCAATCATCATGATTCACCATTTGACTTGATTGGGAAACCATGTCAAGGCCAAAAAAATCTTGCTGACCCGAAATTTTCGCCAATGATTTCTGATCTGCCGCTTGTAAAGCGGCTTCTATATTGGCTAAAAGACTCGCTCGATTTACACCGCATCCATCTAAGCTACCTGAAAAAATCAAGGCTTCTAAACTTCGACGATTTATTGTGTGCAAATCGACACGATGACATAAATCAAATAAATCACTAAATGGATGTTGCTGACGTTGTTCTATGAGCATTTCTATTGCTCCAGCGCCTAAACCTTTAAGAGCACCCAAACCATAGCGTATCGAACCTGTAGTATCATCTACAGTAAATTTATAGTCGCTATAATTGATATCAGGTGGCAATATATTCAGTTTCATTAAACGACATTCTTCAAGAAAAGTGACTACCTTTTCGGTATGATCCATATCGGATGATAATACTGCCGCCATAAATTCCGCGGGATAATGCGTCTTTAACCACGCTGTTTGATAAGAAACTAAAGCATAAGCCGCGGAATGAGATTTATTGAATCCATAGTCTGCAAATTTTTCCATTAAATCAAAAATTTGATTCGCTAAACGAAGCTCTATGTTTTTCTGTTCTGCACCCTTAATAAAAATCGTTCTTTGTTGCGCCATCTCCTCCGCTTTCTTTTTCCCCATAGCACGACGCAATAAATCAGCAGCCCCTAAAGTATAACCGGCTAGTACTTGCGCAATTTGCATCACTTGTTCTTGATACAAAATTATTCCATACGTAGGACTTAATATCGGCTCTAAAAAAGGGTGATCATACTGAACCTGTGCCCGTCCATGTTTACGATTAATAAAGTCATCAACCATACCTGACTGCAAAGGCCCTGGTCGAAATAAAGCAACTAAAGCAATGATTTCATCAAAACTATCTGGGCTTAATCGTTTAACGAGATCTCGCATCCCTCGAGACTCCAATTGAAATACAGCCGTAGTTTTACAAGCTTTTAATAGAGTAAAGGTATTCACATCATCGATAGGGATAGCTGTTATATCTAGTAAAGATTCTCCTGGTGGTTTTTTTGCATTAATTGCTTGTACAGCCCAATCAATGATAGTCAACGTCCGCAGGCCCAGAAAATCAAATTTAACCAATCCAACTTTTTCAATATCATCTTTATCAAATTGGGTAATGCAGTGTATTCCACCTGGTTCACAATAAAGCGGTGTAAAATCTGTTAGTTTGGAAGGTGCAATCACCACTCCACCCGCATGTTTACCGACGTTGCGCACCAGTCCTTCCAATTTTTTCGCTAAATCGATTAATACTTTTATTTCTTCTTCGTTTGCATAACGATGTTTGAGTTCATCCTCTTGATCGAGCGCTTTTTCGAGTGTAATACCTAACTCAAAAGGAATTAACTTGGCAATTTTATCCACCATGCCATAGGGATAACCTAGAACACGCCCCACATCTCTGACTACCGCGCGTGCAGCCATACTTCCATAGGTTATAATTTGAGAAACCGCATCACGTCCATAACGTTCTGTTACATAATCAATAACCCTATCCCGCCCTTCCATGCAAAAATCAATATCGAAATCCGGCATAGAGATACGTTCTGGATTTAAAAAACGCTCGAAAAGTAAATCATATTGCAGAGGATCTAAACCAGTAATTTGCAATGCATAGGCTACTAAGGAACCTGCTCCTGAACCTCTACCAGGCCCGACAGGTATTTGATTTTTCTTGGCCCAACGAATAAAGTCCGCCACAATAAGAAAGTAACTTGCAAAACCCATGGAATTGATCACTTTGAGCTCCGAATACAATCGCTCAAAATAAATTTTTTCAACTTCATGAAGGTTAGCACACAGTTTTTTCGTGTCTTTCTTTTCAATTATGCTTGATAACTTGCACTCCGTATTCTTGAGCTGAGATAAACGTAAAAAAGTTTTAGCGCGTTTCTCCAAACATTGCACCAAACCTTGTTTGGCTTCTTCTATCAAGAAATTTTCTGCATTCATTCCTGCGGGAATAGGAAAATTAGGCAAAAAAGAGGCATCTAATTCAATTTCTAAATTACAACGCTTGGCAATTTCCACTGAATTGGTCAATGCCGATGGAATATCAGCAAATAAAGTCACCATTTCTTCCATAGAACGCAAGTATTGCTGATTGGTATAAAGCTTGGGCCGCTTAGGGTCATTTAAGGTATAGCCACTATTAATACAGACTCTAGCTTCATGTGCTTCGAAATCTTCCGCGGCAATAAAACAAACTTCATTGGTAGCAACCACTGGCACACCGTATTCTTTTGCTAGTTCTATAGCTGATCCGATGTATTCTTCCTCTAAGGGTCTACCTAAACGTTGCAGCTGCAAATAAAAACGATTGGGGAATAACCTTAGCCAAGATTGTACTATTTCTGCTGCTACTGGCTTGTTATTTTTCATTAAATAAGATGCAATATCACCTTCTCTTGCTCCTGACAATGCAATTAAGCCATCAGAATAATTTTCAAACCAATTTTTTTGGAGAACAGGCTTGCCTTCCTGTTGGTTTTCTAAATAGGCACGCGAAATTAATTGAATCAAGTTTCGATAACCGACTTGATTTTGACAAAGTAGGATTAATTGAAATGCTTGATCTGGAAATAGATCATTTTTTATCCGACATTCGGCTCCCACTATAGGTTTAATGCCTTTTTTAATCGCGGCCTGGTAAAATTTAATCGTTGCAAATAAATTGGAAAGATCTGTCACCGCAATAGCTGGCATCGATAGCTCATCTGCCTTGGAGACAAGCTTATCAATACGTATCAAACCATCACTCAAAGAGTATTCTGTATGTAAATGCAGATGGATAAAGGATGGCATATACTCTTCGCACTTGACATTGTCTGTGTTGCCGCTCAATTCGCAAGCTCTCATGTATATTAATACACTCCGGCTGCTTCATTCTCGCGGCACCTTGCCAAGCACCAATTGCTGTAAGTAAACTAGGTATGAGCCGCAGAAACCTTGTATTTTGCCATAGTTAATTTGAAAAGAAAGCTTTAATAAATTTCTAACTTTTTAAAAGCAAAATTACAGCACTGCTGGTCCTAAGCCTCCAGTGCTTTATAGGTCTCTTTTAAGCTATAGACTAAATGCGAATACAAGGTATCTAATTGTTGAGTTTGACCGGTTAAATAGCAGCGTAAAAAATTTTTACATACATAATTTAATCTGACTGCGCCTGCATAACAGGCTCCGCCTTTTATTTTATGTACTATGTTTTCCATGGTTTCCCAATCCTTTACCTGATAGGTCTTTTCAAGCTCTTGGAGATGCCCTGGGATAGATTGTTTGAACATTTCAATAATTTCATTGAACAAATCTACATTTCCACTCAAATTTTGGAGACTAATGGTTTTATTATAAATAGGATATGAGTTTATAATATCGAGTAAATTGGCTTTTTCTATGTTTAAGTTATTTTCTTCAACATATTCATGTTTAATAGGCTTTGATTGTTTTAGCATGGGATTAAATTCAATCACATTGATTTTTTTATTTTGAAAGTACTTATCTAATTTTTTTATTTTTTCTTTAGTCAAAGGTTTTAGCCAAATTTCATTGATGCCCGCCGCTAAACTTTCTTCTTTAAATTTTCCCTCTCCATGAGCCGTTAAGGTAATAATTGGAGTCATCGGTTTTTGGTTAATTCGTTCCCAATAACGATATAACACGGCAATTTCATTACCACTAAGGCCAGGCAAACCCAAATCAGTAATAATTAAATCAAACTGATGATTTTTTGCAAACGGCAAAGCTTCTTGCATGGTGGATACTACCGTCAGATTGTATCCAGCCTGTGTAAGCAGCTCTTGAGAGAATTTAATCGTTAAAAGATCATCTTCGATTAACAAAATGTGTTTTTTAATATGGTTTTTTGGAAGTTGCACCTGTTCAGATTGCAGCTTTTTTGTTTCAACTAATTTATTGGTTTCTAAAAAGATAAAAGGCTCAGAATTCTTATTTTTAAATTTTATAAGCTTATTTTTTTTAGCCAAATTCATAAACAAGGTAAACGAAAAGTTCGTTCCTACACCCATTTCGCTTTTTACTTGTATCTCACTACCTAATAAATTAACAAATTTTTTCACAATATGAAGACCGACACCATATCCTTGCGTTTGATCGGTATTTGCAAAACTAGGTGTAATTCGAAAGAAAGGCTCAAACACAGACGTCAATTTATCAGCGGGAATACCTATTCCTGTATCACTGATAACAAATTCAATATACACACCATCTGCTTGCTGTGGTAATGATACCAATTCTTTAATGGTTACTACCACTGTGCCTTTTTCAGTAAATTTAATCGCATTAGTCGCCAAATTGAGCAAAATACGTTCGAGCTTATTTTGATCACTTACTATGTTTTCTGTGATAGAAACATCTAAATTAATCTGCAATTTAAGACCTTTAGTTTTTACCGCTGGTAATAATAAATTCTTTAAGGATTCTGCTAAATCTTGTAAAGAAAAACTACTCACGTTAAGCTGAGTTTCGTTAGCATTTTCCAAAGAAGCAACATCAAGTACATTGTTTAGCAAACTCAATAATTGTTTGCTAGCCTTATACATCAAACGTAGGTCGTCTTTGTTTTCAACAATTTTTAAACGTTGCTCAAGTAATTCTGTTAAACCGATGATACCTGTTAAAGGAGTCCTAATATCATGGCTCATATTCGCAAGAAACTCTGTTTTAGCTTGATTGGCCGCATCGGCTAATATTTTCGATTTTTTTAATTTTATCTGAGTATTTTTAAGCTCGGTAATATCAATAGAAACTCCTAAGACACCAATTATTTTTTCAAATTTTCCTTTTAAAGGTGATTTTTGGGTCAAAAAAATATGCATAGTATCATCGGATAACTTAGCTCGTTCCTGAAAACTAACCATTTGATTATTTTGCATCACAAAACGGTCATTTTCTTGTATCCTTTCCGCTTGTTCTTTCCAAGGAAAATCAAAGTCTGTCTTACCAATAACAGTTTTAATATTAGTAAATCCAGTCAATTCGCTATGTAATTTACTTCCTCCTAAAATAACGCTATTAATATCTTTCCAGTAAATACTTGCCGGTACATTTTCAATAATATTATTTAAGTAAATACTTAATTTTTCATTCTCTTCCAATAAATATTGATTAAAATCTTTAATTGATGGGTTAATTTCACTAAAAATAGTAATCGATTCTTTTTTGGATGCAATCGAAATACACTGAATTAACGTGGGTTCCTCATGTCCATTAAGACGTTTATAGTAAACAGTTGAAAACCCTTTACCTTTATTTTTTATACTTTGATTAAATAAATCATTAACTATGCTTAGATATTCACTCAAAAACAAACCAGATGTCGGTTTACCTATCAATTCTGCTAAAGATTTAATTTTTAATGCAGCAAGAAAATGTTGGTTTCCTCCTCTAAAAACATTTTTTTTACTGTCTAACCAGTAAACAGAAAAAGGTAATACATCTAAGATAGCTTGAAAGTTCATCATATTAATTCCTAGCAAATAATATCCCTTAGGCTCATGGTTTATATCTATGTTGTGCAATTTGGAGTGGGAATTGATATTTATTTACTTGGCTTAAGGGATTAAAAAGCATAACTTGATTAGCTTTACTTACAGTTTGACATTTTTTAGAAGATTTATTTGGTTTAATTGCTTCAATATGAGCTGTAAAATATTCAGCTAAATGATTTTCTTTTAAATTTTCTAACAGATCGTAGTGCGTTGATTTAATATTATATTTTTTAATATGTGTTTCAGATATAGAATGTGATAAATAATTGTTTTCAGTTTCAATATTCATTGTCGCAAATTTATCATCATGCTTGTTTGCTTTAAATAAACAAACCTTTGTGGAAAGCAATTTTCCAGGTTTAAACTCAAAACCTATTTCTTGATGCCATTCACATAGTTGTTTTAACGAAGACTGTATTGTAGATACGTCATCATCCATATCGGGCATAGTAGTTTTTTTCCTTTGTTTTTCGCAGTGGACTAAAACATCTTTTTTTAATTCATTTTTAATTTCATCGGATGCATAGGCAACTACCCAAGTATCAAATAAAATTACCTCTAATAAATGTTGGTTTTCGGATTTACCCTCATATTGAGCAGCCATTTCTAACGCCAACATCCCTCCAAACGAATAACCTCCCAAAATAAAATGCCCTTGTATTTCACTTTCTATCATAGAAAGGTACTTTTGCGCCATCTCTTGCATTGATTTTTTTTTAAATTCAACCCCTAGCAATGGATCCTCAATACCACAGCAAATATTATTAAATGTTACCTGTTTTATTAATGGATCAAAAAGGCTTATACCTCCTCCAGCAGGGTGGATAAATACAATAGCGGGTAAATTACTATCGCCCTTTCTTAATTCGCGAAGGAATTTTATGTTAACTTCATCATTTAACTTTTGTATTAACAGCGCCTCCAAACCTTCAATAGTTTTTTTTGCATATATATCATTGGCGTTAAACATTTTTTCGTTTAAATAGTTTTCAAATTCGTCTACAAATTTTTTTTCAAAACCCTTCCTTTCCAATTCTGGTTCAACTTTCTCTTTTAAATTATTGGCAGAAAATATTATTTCGTTCAAATATTTTTCAAATTCATTTTCAAATTTTTTTTCAAAGCCTTTTATTTCCAATTTTAGCTCAAATTTCTCTTTAAATTTTTCTTTAAATTCCTTTGCAAATTCTGGTTTAAATTTTATATTAAGTACATTAGCTATTTTCCAAGCTAACAAAGAATCGCAACCAACATTAAAAAAATCGATTTCTATGTTAATTGGGAAAAAAGACAATGTTTGTTTAACTATTGCTAATATCACCTTCCCATATGGGGTTTTTGGCGGAATCCTTTCAAAATTTAACGTTGATTCAAATTTTTTAAATTGTTCTTTATCTATTTTTCCATTAACATTTGTAACGAAATCATCTATTTTAATATAGAAAGTAGGAAACATATAAGCAGGCAAGCTTTTACCTAAATGATTCTGAAATTCTGTTCTAGGCGATTTAATTAATTTTTCATTCGGGGAATCCAAAGTATAAAAAGCTACTAATCGATTAGTATTATCGAGATTTATAATTAATAACTCGACTTGCTTAATATTCGGATGCTGCGATAAACAATTCCTAACTTCTTCGAGCAATACAAGATTTCCGTTAATTTTAACTTGTTGTGTATTCGCGCGTCCAATAAACATTATTTGCGGATCTTTTGTAGCATACTTGACTAAATCGCCAGTCAGATAGTTTCTTTTTTCTAGATCGCCAATAAATTTTTCTTTTTCTAATTCTGGCAAGTTTAAATAACCTCTCCCTACACCATCTCCTTCTATGGATAATTCGCCTATGCCGCCGAAAGGAGTTAACGTTCCAAATGGAGTTAATATTTGTATAGTCGTGTTATTAATAGGCGTGCCAATAGGCGATGTCTCAAAATTATTGAGTGTCTGTTTTTCAAAAGTATAAGTCAGTGCAAAAATACTGGTTTCGGTAGGGCCATAGCCATTGATAACGATAAGAGATTTTTTGAATTCTAAAATTTTTGAGATGGTGTCTTTATAAACGACGTCCCCTCCAACCATTAAATATTTTAAGCTGTTAAACAAATCCAATTTAACATTGGCGAGGATATTGAGTAACCCTGCTGTTAACCACATATGAGTAATCTTTTCATGAATTAGCTTACTTTGCAATGAACTAGTATTTAGGATAGTTTCTTTATCGAAAAGAACTAAAGATGCCCCATTATTCCAGGCAAGCCAGCATTCGAGCTGTGCGGCATCAAAGGCTTGATTAGCAGTTTGTGCTATTTTGTCCCCAGGTAAAACATTTACAAATTTTGGCGACTCAACAACCCGAAAAATTCCTTTTTCCTGCAGAATAACACCTTTTGGCCTTCCAGTAGATCCTGATGTATAGAGGATGCAGAATGTATCTTCCATGCTTTTAACAAGACGAGGTAACTCTTTACCTAAATTAGTAGACTGAGTGGAATTAATTGAAATTAGTTGGCATGGTTGAAAATCCGTATCAAACAGGCCCTTTGTATTATCATCGACAATAAAAAATTTAAGCTTAGCATCATTAATGATCAATTTTAGACGTTCATTTGGGTTTTCTTTGGAAAGTGGAATGAAAATAGCACCTATTTTTAATGTTGCTAATTCTGCTATAAAGAATAAATGATTGGCCTCTAAAAAAATTCCAACATAATTTTCTTTTTTTACCCCTGCTGCAATTAAAGTATGTGCTAAATTCGTTGATTGCTGATCCACCTCTTTATAAGTAAGACGGATTTCCCCATAACAGAGCGCCATATGGTCAGGATATTTTTCAACGTTACATTTAAATCGGTTGACTAGATTATCCTCTTCAGCATAATGAAGTTTCGGTCCTTGCCCCAAGCTTATTAGTAGGTTTCGTTCTTCATCACAAACCACCGATATCTCATGCAAGCTTTGACTAGGATTTGCGCACACATTCTGAATAGTATGTAGAAAATTCTTCGCAAAGCCTTCTATAAAAGATGTACTAAACAAATCTTTAGCATATTCAATGACAAAAGTTAATTTCTGATCATTTTCTTGCGCAAAAAGGGTAAAATGGCCAAATCGACAAGTTTCTCGTTTATCATAGATAATCTGTTCAGGTTCTAACTCTGCTATTTCATTGTCCAGCTTTAATTGTGGAAGAGGGTAACTTTGATAAATAAATCCGGGACTTAATAAAATATCTTTAATTCCCAGCTTTGGTAAAATTTCTTGTTTTTTATCAAGAGGAAAATCTTGAAATTCTTGACTCGCTAAGAATTTTTCATTGACCTGCTTAAAATACTCACCAAATGACTGATTTTTTTCTAAATCAACTTGTTGAATTAATAGATTAACAAAGAAGCCCACCATTTTATCGAAAGAAGGGTGTCCTTCTCTCCCGTTAGTGGCTGTTATCAACGTAACATTTTTTTGAAAGGTATAAGAAGCTATTAAAAGACCAAATAAAGCATTAAGTACAATAAAACTAGTAAACTCTGTTGATTTTGCCAAAGCCTTCAATGCTAATAAATCTTCGAAAGGTAAAGAAAATGTAAACCTTTTAGCGGCTTGTTCGGTTGCTGGTTTAAATGTTAATAAGGGTTGATCATAGGGTAATGTTGTTACTGTTTCTATTTTTGATAGTGCATTCTCCCAAAAACTATATGCAGCCGCTTGAAAAGTTGGATCTTCTAATTTTTTTTTCTGACGGCGAACAGATTCAATATGGGGAAAAAAATTCCTTAACTCGAAAAAATTTGATGTTATCTGATTTTGATATTTTTCTGACAAAATATCTATGAAATTTTTAAGTGAAACTGCATCAAAGATTGCATGATGAACGTGAAAAATAAGATAATATTTTCCGTTCACTTTAATAACAAAAATTCTAATAAGATCATTAGAATCAAGCATAGATAAGGGTTCCCTTGTTTTGCCCCAGATGAAGGCATTTAAATCAAATTCATCGTTAACTTCTTCATAATAAAAATTAATTTTTCTTTTTTCTGGTGGAATATAAGACTTTATTAATTGACCATTCTTCACTGTAAAGTAATAACCAAAAACATCGCAACCTTTTGCTTGTATAGCTCTTTCGTAAGCGCTCTGAAGACGATTAATATTTAATTTATTAGCCGAAAAAGTAACTATCATATGAAATTTAGAACTATTGGTAACTCTTTCGCTTTGCTCAGCAAGAAAAATTCTTTGTTCCTGTAAAGAAATTGGCAAAGTTTGATTATGAAGATTTTCAATTGGAAAGGAGATTTCCGAAGATTTTTTCCCCTCTTTGATGAATTCAATTAAACTAACTGCAGTGGTTTTTTCACAGAGCAATTTTGGGATAGAAATATTAACTTGATCACATTCAAATAAATAATAACGCAATTCTGTAGCCTTCAAGGAATCCAAACCACGTGCCACTAGTGATTTATCTTTCTCTTCTTCGCCTAATAAATTATTGCATATTAAATTTACCCTATCCTCTAAGTTTGCGATAGATTGGATTGATTTATTTTCTATTGAAAAATCATTTAACAGCAGTGAATCTGTGATTTGCTTTAATTTTAGTAAATATTTTTCACTTTTATCGTTATTAGCTAGTGCTGCACTATTACTTTGTAGTTGAGATCCTTCAGAAACATTTAAGCCTGCGCGGATTAAAGAATCTATGTCAAGTTCTATTATTTTTTGAGTTGACAATGTCAAAATAAATTTTTCGTTTAATTCAAGTGAGTTAAAATCCAAACAAATATTTAATTTTTTAAATAAAAACTTAAGACCATCCTGAATCCAAGCATAATTTTCGGTTTTATTCAATAAGAATCTGGAAATTGGATCATTATTAGTTTGCTCGCTCAAAATATTTAAAAAACTACTCACAGGTTTATTTTTTTCTGATTTTTTAAACTTAAGCTTAATTTTTTTTAATCCTCTTTCTTGAGAAAATTGCGCTATGTGCTTCAACATCTCATACTCCATCCCTCTACGAAAAACTCTACAACTAACGAAAAAATTATTAATAGTTATACTATTTCTATTCAAGCTAGTTATTGCTATAGCAGTAATATCTTCAGCAGAAAATTTATCCTTGATCCTACCAATAAAAATTTCTCTTTCGACATTCTTTACTATCGCATTTATTTCATTAATTTCTTTGGCTTTAGATTCAGGAAACAAGTTAAACTGATTAGTTTTTCCAGATAATTGACTCACTCTTTGAATTGTCTCCACATCTTCTTCAGAATCAATCTTACTTATGATGATAGTTTGACCTAGCTCAGGAGATCTTAAGTATTCCACAGGATCATGAAATCTTATCGCCAATGCCGCCTTAATCTCGGCTTGCTTATAGAACTCAGTTCGCTTTTTATCCGTTTCAGTAACTACTGAATGTTCATCTAAATCGAAAGCCCAATTATTCCTAAAATCTTCTAAATTTTGCGGCATAGTAATACATGAAATTCCTGGAATTTGACTTACGTCGTCAATTTCTGTGGGATTATCATCAATAAAACGGAAACTATCTGGAAAAAGATTTAATTGTAGTGCAAGTTCTTTAATATTCTTAGACTTAATTTCCCAATTTATTTTATACTCACTGATATGTTCTATTTTTAAAGGCATCTTAGATCGATTTTGGTTAAAAACATCTAATACGGTTTGCTTCTCATTTTTGCTACACAAACAAATAAGTATTCCCTTTTCATGTTGTTTAACCAGATATTCCTGTAATAAAATATTGTGCTCTTTAAATACTATTCCTTCAACGCCATCATCTGCTGCAACTCCTGTCCATAAAGTATTGTCGCAATCAACCGCAATAACCTTATACGATTTTTGGATAATTGCATGCAATTTTCTTGCTAATGAACATGCTAAAATAGTATAAAATTTAGGGCTATAGGGAACGTGTGTATCGTCTTCTATGGGGTTTTCAAATTCAGCTATCGCATATTTTTCTTGAATATCCGCCAAGGTCAATGCATGGATCTTATTTTCATTTAATTTTTCTACAAATAATTTTTCTATAACTTCTAATCGTGAGTTAATATAAAAACTGCTAGGACTAGGGCATAAAAAAACCAAAAAAGGTAATCTTTTTTCATGCTTAAGTGAAGTAATTTGCTTTATAATCAAATCTAAATGTTCTGTTAATTTCTTTTCGTCGACTTTTGAACCTGGTTCTATAAAATCAAATATTCGAAATAAAATAGCATAGGATTTTGACTCTTCAAGATTTGATTTTAAATTTAGAAGCTCCCCAATTAAATTTTTATTTATGTATTTTATATCTACTGGCTCAGGAGTAAACTTTTCGAGTAATAACTGGAGAGGTTTTTGAAGGTAGTCCGAAGTAAATGTAGAAAGAATTAACATTTTTTTATTCCATTTTTGTTGTAAGAATTCGTGCAGGGTAAATTATATTACCATTTTAAACATATTAAAAGTATTTAAAAAATAATTTTTTAAAGCAACTGACCTTATAAATAAATATTTTAATTTAATATTAGATTAAAAATATATTTTCTAAATTTAAACGCTTAGAATACTTTTATAATAAAAATAATTAATACTTTATAAAAAAACTATTTTAGGTAAAAAGATTTAAGTAACAAACTAGATAAAAATCTAGTTTGTTACTTTAGAAGGATTAGAGGCATCGACCATACTGACTAATTCCCGAATCACCACTGAAAACATCATTAATTTCAATTCACCAGTGCTACGTAAGTCAGCTAAAAATTGTTCCCAACGTGTTACAAAATCTTGATTGTCTGTTTCCCATTGTTCCAAACATATTTCATTATTACCTTGTTTATCAACCACACATTGTAAAATAATAACGGTTAAGTGACGTTGTTGAGTATCTAGATCATCCAATAGGATCACTCTAGCTAAATTATCCCATAAAGTTTCAATCGTTATCTTCATAATTTGGGATCGCAGCCAAGTAAATTCAAACTTTTCGCCTACCATGAAATACAGTTCGGCTACATCTTGTAAGGCCAAATTATTTTTCTGGGCCGCATCAATAATATCTAATAATGCATATTCATGATCCACATTGGCAATACGTTTAGCTATATCTTCAGATATACCTGCTTCGATAAGTCCCTGGACATTTCTTTCCCATTGTTCACGTTCTTCGCCTATGAGTAAATTAGGTAAGTTTTTATTCAGCGCAACAATAGATTGTTTAAATCGATCGACCATACCTAAAATATCGGTTAATTGTTCTTTATAATTATAGATAAACCACCGAGTTGCGCGTCTTATTAAGCGGTTAAATTGACGCATAATAGCGTAACGAGTGGTAGGTGCTACCTCATCACTTAAATTTTCTGCTAATCCGAGCAATTCAGAAAAACCAAACACATGGTGTGCAATTGCATAAGCGCGTGCAATAGAAGCGATATCTGCCCCAATTTCGGTTTTTAAACGGAAGACAAAGGTAATACCCATATCATTAACCATGGCATTACTAATCTTGGTAGCAATAATTTCGCGACGTAAACTATGTTGTTGCATAAATTTAGAGAAACGACCGCGCAGGGGTTTTGGAAATGCAGACTCCAACACACGCTTTAGATAGTCTTCTTCTAAGGAATGCTTTTCCAGCAATTCAGCCTTTACCCACATTTTGGTATAGGCAAGTAATACGGCAATTTCCGGACTCGTTAATCCTTTACCCAAAGCTTTCCTTTCTAATAAGGCCTTTTCATCTGGAAGAAATTCTAATGCTCGATCTAATTTACCGTGCTGTTCTAATTCTTGAATATAACGACGATGAAATTCTAATTCTTGCTGAGCATGCATGGCCGCTAAGCTAATAGTACGAGTTTGACAATAATTATCGTAAAGAACCAGTTTCGCAATTTCATCGGTCATTTCTGCTAATAATGCATTGCGTTGCTCAAAAGTCATTTCACCGGCAGCCACTACCGCATTCAACAAAATCTTGCAATTAACCTCATGATCCGAACAATCTACGCCGGCTGAGTTATCAATAAAGTCGGTATAAATTAATCCGCCATTCAAGGCATACTCAACGCGACCCAATTGCGTTAAACCCAGATTTCCTCCCTCTGCTACTATGCGACACCGTAATTCTTTGGCATCAATACGTAAGCTATCATTAGTTCTATCACCGACATCGGCATTTCTTTCGCTTGATGCTTTAACATAAGTACCAATACCACCATTCCATAATAAATCGACATTGGCTTTTAATATGGCGCGGATTAATCCATCAGGCGCAATAGAGTCTTGGTTGATATCTAATAATTTTTTAATTTCGTTAGACAGTAGGATAGATTTTTGTGAACGTAGAAAAATACCGCCGCCCTTGGAAATCAAACCAGCACTATAATCCTGCCAGGTGGAACGCGGTAAATTAAATAAACGCTTTCGTTCTTGAAAACTTTTTTCAGCATCCGGATTAGGATCGATAAATATATGCATATGATTAAATGCAGCGACTAGCTTAATGTGATGAGAAAGTAGCATCCCATTACCAAAAACATCGCCTGACATGTCGCCAATACCTACCACGCTAAAATCATCTTTATCCGGATTTAAGCCTAATGCTCTACAATGCCTTCTAACAGACTCCCATGCCCCGCGCGCAGTAATCCCCATTTTTTTGTGGTCATAACCTACACTGCCACCCGAAGCAAATGCATCTCCTAGCCAAAAGTTATATTCAGCAGCAATAGCATTGGCAATATCAGAAAAACTTGCCGTACCTTTATCAGCCGCGACGACTAAATAAGGATCTTCTTCATCGTACCGCACCACATCTTCGGGATGTATAACCACATTATTTTGCAAATTATCGGTTAAATCTAATAAACCACGCATAAAAGTTTGATAGCAGAGGATCACTTCATTCATCACTGCTTCACGATCGGCATTTTCTGGTAATTGCTTACAAACAAAACCACCTTTGGCACCAGCAGGAACTATCACTGCATTTTTTACCTGCTGAGCCTTCATTAAACCTAATATTTCAGTCCGAAAATCTTCTCTTCGATCTGACCAACGTATACCACCACGTGCAACCTTCGCAGCCCTTAAATGAACTGCCTCAACACGCGGGGAATACACAAAAATTTCATACATAGGCCTTGGCAGTGGTAAATCCATAATTTGACTAGGATTTAACTTAAGTGCCAACCAGGGCTTGGGATTGTTTTCATGATCGGTCTGATAATAGTTAGTTCGTAAAGTAGCCCGTATGACTTCAAATAAGTTTCGTAAAATGCGATCCTCGTCTAGGCTGACCACTGCATCCAACGCGGTATGTAAACTTTTTTCCAGACTAGCCGTCACGCTACCAGACTCATCTTGGCGACTAGGATCAAAATAATATTTGAATAGTTTAACTAAAATTTTAGCAATACCTGCATTACGCGATACTACTGTTTCTACGTAAGTTTGGCTAAATGGCACACCTATTTGACGAAGATATTTGGTATAGGCTCTTAATATTGAAACCTCTCGCCAAGTTAATTGACCAGCTAATATTAAACGATTAAAGCCATCGTTTTCGACTTCACCCGACCATATTTTACTAAAAGCTTCTTGAAAAATTTCCTTTACCTGTGAAACATCTACATCATCAATATTAACCGGTTTTACTCCAAAATCATTAATCCAAATACGATGTCCATCGGGTAAAGTAATTTCCTGTGGCCACTCGTCCATAACGCGTAAACCCATGTTTTCTAAGACTGGCAATACATCAGACAAAATAATGGGTTTGCCTGCCTGAAATAACTTAAATCTTAATGGAACGCCCTTTTCATTTGCAGAAGGATAAAAATTCATTTCCAAAGGATGTTCAGACGAGATTCTTTCTAATTGTTCGATATCATGTACGGCGATGTTTGCCGGAAATGTATCACGATATCCGCTAGGAAAAGCATACATATATTTTTGTAATAGGCGCCCGCCATCTTGTTCACCATAATAATCAATCAACGCTTGACGTAATTCTTCTTTCCAAGAGCGAGCGACTTCAATCAGTTGCGCCTCAATTTTTTTAACATCATAAGTTAAATCTTTCTTAGGATCAGTACGAATTAAAAAATGGATACGTGCTAGATTAGAATCCCCAAACAATGTCGAAAAACCAATTTCAATACCAGAGAATTCTCGAACTAAAATCTTTTCCATCTGGCGTTGCAGATCAGTATTTAATTGTTCTTTTGGTAGGTAAACTAAACAAGAAATAAAGCGTCGATAATTATCTTGTCTAACAAACAAACGTACCGTTCTCTGTTCTTGTATATGTAAAATACCTAAAGCTAATTGAGTCAGTTCTTTGACTGAAGCTTGAAATATATCGTCGCGGGGTAAACTGGATAAAATATCTAGTAATGCTTTCCCAGCATGGCCCTTTAAAGGCAAATTGGAATTTTGTAAAATTAATTGTATCTTACGCCGTATTAATGGAATGCTACGTGGATCACTATGATAAACAGTCGAAGTATAAAGACCTATAAAACGTCTTTCTCCAATTAATTCTCCCTGTTCATTAAAACGTTTAACGCCAATATAATCGGCATAAACCGATCGATGCACTCTCGATTTGCTATTGGTCTTAGAGATAACAAGAACTTGTGGAGAAAAGGCTAAACGACGGGCTTCGGGAGGTAATTCTGTTAAAGGTTTTTCTTCTTTGCTTTTCGTTTCATCTCTTAACACACCTAAACCCGATTTTTTGATCATGCGCAATGTCTTATGATCTTTACTTAAATCATAATCACGGCAGCCTAAAAAGGTAAAATGATCATTCAACAACCAAGCTAAAAAGTCTTTAGATTCTGCAACATCATCAGGATCATAAGGCGGCGAATTTTGCTCCAGTTCCTGTAAGCAACTTTGCATCCTGGATCGCATTTCGGGCCAATCGTTTACAACTAAACCAACCTGTTCCAAAACTTTTTCTAGCTTTTTAGCCAGCTTATTAAGAATTTCAGTATTTGCCTCTTTATCAATTTCCAAGTAAATTAAGGCTTCAGTTTGTTTATCTGCTATGGCATCGTAAGGTAAAACCTCTATTACTTTTCCCTGCCGATCGCGTCGTAATTTTATATTACCAAAATGAATATTGAAAAAAATATTAAACCCTTGCCGATTAATCTCCATTCGAGTGGAATCCACTAAGAAAGGCTTATCCTCAGCAACAATTTGAACAATACTATATCTGCTTTCCCAACCATCTTTTTCAAAACTAGGATTATAAACGCGAATCTTTGCTTGACCGGGCAAACGTTGGTAAATAAGGCTCCAATGAGAAGCAAGTGCCGCCGCAAGATTCTCTGCGGAACGACTTTCCAATGTTTCTAAGTCGGTATGGGCATAATACTGCTGAGCAAAAGTAGTAAATAACTTAGATTGCTCTTTTGGCACTATTTGTAGTGCAAATCTTAAAATTTTATCTATGATCGATTTATAAACACGGTTAGTAAGGTTGTTCATATTGAACTAAAAAATTGAGTGATAAAAAATTCCCCATACTCGTTGGCGAGCTATCCTAAAATCCATCACTCCTGTTTATATACTCTTCGCACTTGAGTATAACCAATAGACACATTATGAGGGGTCAAGTAAACTAGCACATTGTAATACGCTCCCTGCAAAAAACCAATGAAAACAATCTAATTTTTATGTCAGCTTCTAATAGCGATTCAGCAGAAATCAGCAAATTTACACTTATGGCTGAGCAGTGGTGGGATGCTAAGGGCACATGCAAACCCTTGCATATCATCAACCCTCTGCGCTTAGAATTTATGATGGCACAACAAGCTCTAAAAGGTCAAAAAATAATCGATATCGGTTGTGGGGGAGGAATATTAACAGAAGCAATGGCTAAAGTAGGCGCACAGGTCACTGGTATCGATAAAAGTGATGCCCTTATAGAAGTGGCAAAAAAACATGCCGAAGAAAATCAGCTCTCGATCGAATATTACCTGACTGATGCAGAATCATACGCTAAAAAACATAGTCAGTCCTTCGATGTCGTATGCTGCATGGAGCTATTAGAACACGTTCCTGACCCCAGCTCGCTCATACAAGCGTGTAGTGACCTAGCTAAACCAGGCGCAAGTATTTTTTTTTCTACTATTAACCGTAATCCACGTGCTTATTTATTGGCTATACTCGGTGCGGAGTATTTCTTAAAACTTTTACCTCGAGGGACACATGATTATAAAAAATTTATCCGCCCTTCTGAATTAACTGCCGCAGCCCGACAAGCTAATTTGATGCTGCAAAAGTTTCAAGGTATCTACTATAATCCTCTAATCCAATATTACGCCTTAGGAAAAGATATCCGCGTCAATTATCTTGCTGCTTTTAAAAAGCGGTCTTAAGTCATGCCATTTTCAACATTAAAGCACGCAAAAATCGGTGGCGTACTTTTTGACCTCGACGGAACCTTATTAGATACTGCTGCTGACTTAGCGGCCGCTCTCAATCACGTTTTAATCTCACAACAAGCAAAACCTTTATCCGTTAATGACGTTCGTCCGGCGATATCCTCTGGAGTGGCCGGCTTACTAAATCTAGGGCTCCAGATCAACATAAAAGATCCTATTTTCCCTAGCTTGCGGAAACAATTTCTCGACTACTACGCCCAACATATTTGTGTACATACTCATTTATTTCCAGGCGTGGAAACTTTAATTAATTACTTGCAAGAAAAAAAATGGCCATGGGGCATAGTCACTAATAAATCCGCTATTTTAACTGAGCAAGTAATTAAGAAATTCCCACTACTTAATAAAGCTAAGTGCATTATCGCCGGAGATACACTCAAATATAGTAAACCTCATCCTCAGCCCTTATTGCATGCCTGCAAATGTATCGCTTGTCTTCCGGAACATTGCATTTATGTAGGTGACGCTAAGCGTGATATTGAAGCCGCTAATGCCGCCGGTATGCAGAGTTTAATTGCGCTCTATGGCTATATCAGTGATAAAGAAGATGTAAATGATTGGAACGCAAACGCAAGCATCGCTACTCCTCTAGATATTATTAAGTATTTAAACCTAGCCAGATCAAATATTTAAACCTGTCTTTAAACTTTAGATTTAAAAGATATACTCGAGTTCTCTAATGACAAAGGTGAAGGCAATTTAACCCGCTTAGTCTCTGGAGAAGAGCTGTCATCCAAAACATTGCTATTTCTCTTTTTTGTAGCATTCAAAACAGGGAAAAAACGAACGAAAGGAAATTCTTTCTCTTTTGTTTTTTGCTCTAACAACACTTTTAAATGCTCATGAAATTTTCCTTTAGAGGTAATCTCAAACCGTTCAAGCATGCGCTGATAAATTTCCTCTGGCTCAATAACAAATTCTTCAGGTAGCTCATTCATCAAATTAAAAAGAGCTGTATCAAAAAACCAGTTGATATGCTTTAGTTTAATCGATTTTAAGGTTGAAATTTTTTTTAATTTCTTCAATTCCTCGAGATGATAATGCAAAAAATCTTCTTCGCTACCTTCGTCGCCACTAGCGTCTCCGGTTTTTTTAACGTCCTTTTTTGATTCTACTAAAGTCTGATTCTCTTTTTTTATTTTTTTATTTAAAACGTCCTCTTCATTTTCTTTCTTTAACTCTTCTAAGTCTTGCTCTAAATGAAACAGTAATTCACTGAACTGATCATTTGAAACGGTTGTTTCTTCATCAGAGCTAGAGCTACTTATTTCTTCATAGTCACCATTGTTTACCATAAGTCTTTTTTTTAAATTTAATTTGTAATTGAAGTCTTCTTAATTTTATCATTAAAATTTAAAAAAAATATAGGGTACTGGAAAATGTTCTAAGCATATTTTAATATAGAACGTAAATATCAATAAAAAAATCAGACAAAGAATTTTTTGCTATACTTAAACTCCATATTCTGCCGAGTATAGAGATGACTACTAATTTGCTAGAACCTACCTTACGGGTTAAAACCAGACCTAATGATGCTAATAAAGCAGGTGATATTTTTGGTGGTTGGTTGATGTCACAAATCGATATTGCTGGGGCAATTGCTGCGGCGCAACGTGCGAAGGGACCCGTTGTTACGGTTGCTGTCAAAGAATTAAAATTCTTACAACCGTTATTTATTTATGATATCGCGAGTTTTTATACCAAAATTACTTCCGTAGGAAAAACTTCAGTAACCATTGAGGTAGAAGTCTATGCAGAGCGTTACCAAGAGGGCGTGAATGAATCTACGCAAATTAAAGTTTCAGAAGCAAGTCTGGTTTATGTGGCCGTGTCAAAACCCGGAGAAAAACGTTTAATTCCAGATGAATGATGCAACTAAGCATCACTACCTATAGATATTTCTGCATTAGGTAGCGTTATATTTAATTCTAATATTGAACAGTTTCCAGTTCGTTCCAACTCAACCTTCACTTGGTCCTGATCAATATCGACATATTTAGCAATAACTTCAATCAATTCCTGCTGTAATTTCGGTAAAAAATCAGAATTATTATCAGTTCTACGTTCATGAGATACAATAATTTGTAAACGCTCTTTAGCAAGCATCGCAGTATTTTTAGGTTTATTTCTAAAAATATAATTTAATAAGCTCATGTCGCCACCTCCTCACGGCCAAAGAGACGACTTAACAAACCTTTCTTTTCCAATTTAATAAATTTAAAAGGTATGTCTTCGCCTAATAAACGTGAAACTGCATCCGCATACGCCTGATGCGCATCACTTTCTCCATTCAATGTAACTGGAACACCTGCATTAGAAGCACGTAATACCGCTTGTGATTCTGGAATAACACTCAATAAAGGAATAGACAGTATATCCAATACATCATCCACGCTAAGCATATCTCCATTTTTTACGCGTGTTAAAGAATAACGTGTCAAAAGTAAATGTTGTTTCACAGGCTCAAGACCTAATTCAGCGCGTCTTGATTTGCTATCTAGGATCCCTAACATTCTATCGGAATCTCTAACAGAAGAAACTTCTGGGTTACTAACAACAATAGCTGTATCGGCAAAATACATGGCTAAAGTTGCACCCCGTTCTATTCCGGCAGGTGAATCACAAATAATATAATCAAAATCTTTTTTGAGTTCTTCTAAAATTTTTTCCACGCCTTCTTTGGTCAAGGCATCTTTATCTCGCGTTTGTGAAGCAGGTAAAATATAAAGATTTTCGAGTCTTTTATCTTTAATTAAGGCTTGTTTAATATTTGCTTCGCCGCGAATCACGTTCACAAAATCAAAAACAACGCGCCTTTCACAACCCATAATCAGATCGAGATTACGTAAACCAATATCAAAATCAATAACGACTGTTTTAAAGCCACGGAAAGCAAGGCCTGCGGCTATTGCAGCACTACTTGTCGTTTTACCGACACCGCCCTTTCCAGATGTAACAACAATAATTTCAGCCAAGGGTTGCTCCTATTATCAATTTAAGGAATATTGTAGCGATTATTTCAGCTAAGATTATTTTTTAGATTCGGTTATTGGCATTGCTATGTAAGTGCTCACGCTATATATTGGTGAACACACTACTAAAATACCCTATATAGGCTAATGTTACTGGATTTCCTTAAGAAGTGGAAGTTTTCTTACACAAAAGATTAAAGTTTATTTTTTGTGCAATATAAATACAATACGACTTAATGTTTCTTGGCTAATCATTTTTATCTCTAGTCCAATGCTAAGCACCGATCAACTGCAAGCTGCATATATTTTGCACACCCGTCCTTATCGAGACACTAGTTTATTGATAGACGCATTTACCGCTTCACAAGGTAGAATAAACCTTATTGCCAAAGGTGCGCGTGGAGTACGCGGGAAAAAATCACGCTTCAAAGGATCATTACAAGCTTTTGTACCATTACTCCTTTCCTGGCGCGGAAAAACTGATCTCATGAATTTACTCCATGCAGAACCCCATCCTACTCCTCTTCCGCATTTGACAGGTAAACTTTTAGTTTGTGGTCTTTATCTCAATGAACTATTAATCCGTTTACTTTATCGTTACGATCCTTACCCGCACTTATTCCAAGCTTATCAAACGGCGCTGTGCAGCTTATCTGACAATCCAGTTATTGCTTTACGTGTGTTTGAAAAAAAACTACTCGCTGAATTGGGTTATGCTTTATACCTGGATAAGGATAGTCAAACTAACGAAGCTCTTTTACCCGAGCAGTCTTACCAATTTATTCCGAGTCAAGGCTTGGTGGTTTGCTTAAATAAATCACTCCCTAAGCAATCGATTTTTTCCGGCGCATCTCTTTTGGCGGTGCACCATGAGTCATGGGATACTCCTACACACCTATTAGATGCAAAACGCTTATTTCGTCTTGCTTTAAACTATCTGCTCGAAGGAAAAATTATTCGTAGTCGTGAATTATTAGTGCTGTCATAATACTGGTAATTGCAATTCACAAAGCTATTTTTAATTATTGAGGCAAGAATATGCTGGTTTTAAGGGATCAATACGTTGACGTGCAAGTTGGCATCTACTAATATCACCCTTAATACGTTAAGTGGCAATTGAAAACACCTACTTAAACATTATACTTAGAACAATATACCAACATTTATGGGGCTCATATGAAGTTTCACATCCATTGCTTACTATCTATCCTAGGCCTATCGCTATTAGCAGGCTGTGCATCTTCTTTATCGCCTGATGTATATACCGCAAGTGGCGCCGGACAAGTCCATCGTGTTGTTAAGGGTGTGGTAACAAATAGCCGAGTTGTAAAAGTAACTGGAAATGGCGGGCTTGGTGCCGGCGGTATAGCCGGGGGTGCTCTAGGTGCCATTGCTGGTTCCGAAATAGGTGGAGGGAGAGGTAGTTTAGCCAGTGGAATTGGTGGCGCCCTATTAGGTGGTTTTGTAGGCAATGAGATTCAAAAAGGTCTTTCAACACAAACAGGTGTTGAATATGTCGTTAAGCTTAAAAATAACTCGTTAATTTCAGTCGTACAAGCACCGATGCCAACTTTTAACCGCGGCCAGCATGTGTTAGTGCAATATGGCGCGGGCGGTCGTCCACGCATTATTGCTGATCCTGATTACTACGCACGTTAATCATTTTCATTCTTAAATTGCTTAGATAAGGGGAAGTTAAATTTCTTCCCTTTATTATAGGAAAAAAATGTCTACGAATAAACTCAGTAAACGCAATCTGTTTTCTACTCTATTATTAGGTTTTTCATCCGGTTTACCACTTGCATTAACCTCTAGCACACTCCAAGCTTGGTTTACCGTCACTGGAGCCAGTTTACTTGCTATTGGAAGTTTAAGCTTAATTGGGCAACCTTATGTGTATAAATTTTTATGGGCACCCTTACTTGACAGATGGATACCTCCTCTCTTAGGAAGACGCCGTGGTTGGATTATTCTAATTCAATTGGTTCTTATAATAGCCATTATTGGTATGGCTTTAGCAAACCCGCATACCAGTGCCACCTTATTGATCACGATTGCCTTTATAGTCGCTTTCCTTTCAGCTTCGCAAGATATTGCTATCGATGCTTATCGAACAGATATTCTTAAACCTAACGAGCGAGGCTTAGGAACCACACTTTATAGCTGGGGCTATAGAGCAGCCATGTTGGTTTCTGGTGCCTTAGCACTTGCGCTGGCTGAGTATATAGGCTGGCGTAGCACTTATTTGCTGATGGCTGCTTTAATAGCAATTGGTCTTTTTGGAGCTTGGTTTGGTGAAGAGCCTAACGATGAAGAAGAAAAACATCCTCCCACTTCTCTCTATTCTGCAATTGTTGATCCTTTTAAAGAATTTTTAAGTCGAAAATCGGCTTGGCTTATCTTATTGTTCATAGTCTTATACAAATTTGGCGATGCACTCAGCATTTCATTAACCACACCCTTTCTCATTCGCGGATTAGGATTTTCTTTGAGTACCGTAGCCTTTGTAAATAAAGGCGTAGGTTTTTTTGCAGCCATGCTAGGTCTTCTGGCTGGCGGTGTTTTAATGGCGCGTATTAGTTTATTTCGTTCCTTACTCTATTTTGGTATTTTACAAGCTGTGGCTATTTTAGCTTTACTAAAACTCGCTCTCGTAGGACATAATTTCCATTGGTTAGTTTTTGCTATTTCTATAGACAGCTTTTGTAATGCCATGGCGAGTATTGCCTTCGTTGCTCTACTGATGAGCTTGTGTAATCATCGTTATACCGCGACACAATTTGCTCTATTTTCAGCTTTAGCGGGCGCCGGACGGGTTTTCGTAGGGCCTTTAGCAGGTTTAATCGTGAGTCATTTTAATTGGCCAGTATTTTTTCTAGTGTCCCTAGCCACTTGCTTGCCTGGATTAGGCTTGTTATGGTACTTGCGTGGTGACTTTAATAATAATCATTCCGCTACCGATAAAACTGCTTGATTCGCATCTTCAAGCTCAAGCGGTATAACTCAAAAAATAAGTTAAAATCCAGTAAATTTTAACTTATCCGACTTGAATTTTCTTAGCATGCTCCCCATATAAAGTGGTGTTGGTGTGGTAAAGTCAACTTATTGTATACTCACAGCAATTGGATTTTTGGCAAGGCGCCGCGAAAACGAAACAACCTTCGTTTCTTCAAGATACATGAGGATTGTGAGTTGAGCGGCAACACAGACAAAAATTCAAGTGCGAAGAGTATGATCTTTATCAAACATCATTATGATTAATCCCTGCTGCTGAGGGGTTAATTTGGTTAATATCCTCATTTTGACAGTAATTCTTAAGGAGAAATCTGCATGAGTGTTGCATTAGAAAAACCTTTAGTTGAAAATTTAGTTCCTATGAACGATCGCATTCTTGTCAAACGCGATGAAGAAGAAGAAAGATCCGTAGGTGGTATTGTTATTCCAGACACAGCAAAAGAAAAACCTGTTAGAGGTACAGTAGTCGCTGTAGGACATGGTAAACGCTTGAAATCAGGTCAAATTCAGGCTTTAAGCATTAAAGTCGGCGATAAAATATATTTTGGAAAATATAGTGGAACTGAAATCAAACTTGATGGTAAAGAATATCTCATCATGCGTGAAGATGATGTTCTGGCGTTAATCAAAGATTAATCACAATTTTAACCCTTATTTTTATTCAGAGGAATTAATAAAATGGCTGCAAAAGTTTTACAATTTGGTGCAGATGCACGTGCTTCTATCCTACGAGGTGTTGATATATTAGCAGAAGCTGTCAAAGTAACTTTAGGTCCTAAAGGTCGAAATGTTATTTTAGACAAAAGTTTCGGCGCTCCTACCATTACTAAAGATGGTGTTTCTGTTGCAAAAGAAATTCAACTCAAAGATAAATTTGAGAACATGGGCGCACAAATGGTCATAGAAGTGGCCTCTCAGACTTCAGACGTAGCAGGCGATGGTACAACCACTGCTACTGTGTTAGCTCAAGCTATTTTACTTGAAGGAATGAAAGCTGTTGCTGCTGGCATGAACCCGATGGATCTCAAACGTGGTATTGATGCTGCAGTGACAGCCGCAATTGAAGCATTACAAGATATTTCGAAACCTTGTGATGACAATCATTCAATTACGCAAGTAGGTACTGTTTCAGCGAATGATGATAAAGAGATTGGTGAAATTATCGCTAGGGCGATGAGCAAAGTGGGTAAAAAAGGAGTTATTACCGTAGAAGATGGTTCCGGCCTGAAAAATGAACTCGATACAGTAGAAGGTATGCAATTTGATCGTGGCTATCTCTCACCTTACTTCATCAACAACCAACAAAGCATGGCTTGCGAATTGGATAATCCTTATATTCTGTTAGTGGATAAGAAAATCTCTAATATTCGCGAAATGCTACCTGTGCTTGAAGGTGTCGCTAAAGCAGGTCGTTCTCTATTCATCATTGCAGAAGATGTAGAAGGCGAAGCATTAGCCACCTTAGTCGTCAATACCATTCGTGGCATCGTCAAAGTTTGTGCAGTTAAAGCACCTGGTTTTGGTGATCGTCGTAAAGAAATGCTAAAAGACATCGCTATTTTAACCCAAGCTAATGTCATCGCTGAAGAAATTGGCTTAAACCTTGAAAAAGCTTCTTTAGAAGACTTAGGTTCAGCTAAACGTGTTGTTATCACTAAAGACAATACCACTATCATCGGTGGCCAAGGTGAAAAAAGCATGATCCAATCTCGAATAGATGAGATTGATGCTCAAATTAAACTAAGCGCTTCCGACTACGACAAAGAAAAGCTACAGGAACGCTCAGCTAAACTATCTGGTGGTGTTGCTGTTATTAAAGTCGGCGCCACTACTGAGATGGAAATGAAAGAGAAGAAAGCTCGTGTAGAAGACGCGCTACATGCAACCCGTGCTGCGGTTGAAGCAGGTATTGTTCCTGGGGGTGGTGTGGCTTTAATTCGTGCGTTAGGCGCTTTAAAAAATCTTAAAGGCATTAACTCGGATCAAGCACATGGTATTCGTATCGTTGCTGATGCAATGTGTTCACCTTTACGTCAGATTGTTACTAATGCTGGTGGACGTCCTGATGTCGTTATTGATCAAGTACTGCATAGTACAGAAGTTAACTACGGCTACAATGCAGCCACCGGTGAATACGGCGACATGATAAAAATGGGAATTTTGGATCCTACTAAAGTAACCCAAACTGCATTACAAAATGCAGCTTCTATCGCTGGTCTCATGATTACCACAGAATGCATGGTTGCTGAAATCCCTAAGAAGGATGAAGGTGGTGCTCATGGTGGTGATATGGGTGGCATGGGTGGCATGGGTGGTATGGGCGGAATGATGTAAGCTTTCAACCCCAACCGTCTAGTTTCATAAAAAACCCCGCTTCCGCGGGGTTTTTCTTTTTCAATGAATTAGCTGCTACACTTAATAAACTGTGTAAAATGATCTCCTATATGAGGAATTATTTTTATGTTTAGTCGTATTTTGTTATTTTTAGGCACTAATATTTTAGTTATTGCTACTATTTCTATCGTTACCAATTTATTAGGGTTACATAGTTATCTCACCTCTCACGGAATTAATTATCTATCATTAGCTATTTTTTGTGCGTTATGGGGTACAGCTGGAGCCTTTATTTCGCTTTTTACCTCAAAATTCATCGCCAAAAAAAGTATGGATTTAAAAATTATTGATCCCAATGCTGCCATTGGTGAAGAAAAAAATATCCTTGAAGTTATCCACAATTTAGCTCGTAAAGCTGGCTTAAAGGTTTTACCTGAAGTAGGAATTTACAATTCACCTGAACTGAATGCTTTTGCAACAGGTCCGACTAAAAATAATTCTTTGGTGGCTGTCTCTAGTGGTTTACTCCAAAAAATGAATCCAGCTGAAATTGAAGGTGTACTAGGACATGAAATTACTCATATCACGAATGGAGATATGGTGACCATGACACTTATACTAGGCGTAATTAATGCTTTCGCACTTTTTTTATCGCGCATCGTTGCCTATGTAATCTCTGTTGGAGCGGCTGGGCGCAATAATAATGAAGGATCGATCAGTGGACCTGGGCCAATGTTTTTTATGCTATCTATGGTATTTGATATTCTATTTACATTCTTAGGTAGTATTTTAGTGGCTGCATTTTCCAGACATCGCGAATATCGCGCTGATAAAGGCGGTGCTTTGTTAGCAGGTCGCGACAAAATGATTGAAGCATTACAAGCATTACAAAAGGCAATGGAACCCGAAGATACACGCGCCCCTTCTTTATCGACTTTAAAAATATCACATAAAAGCGGTGGGTTTCGTGCTTTATTTTCAAGTCATCCACCCTTGGAATTACGCATCGAACGTTTACAAAAAGGAACTTAATACCAATCTTACAATTACAAAAACAGTCTACAAGTCACCTTGCTCCTTTGCATATTGCATCAAACCACCGCGAAAAGGAGCAAATCCTGCACCAAATATAATTCCAGCATCGATCAAATCGCTGTCTGCAACAACTTTTTCTTGCAAACATTTTTTAGCTTCATCTATCATTGGCTGAATTAAACTATCTGCTAAATTCGGTGGCGCTTTATAATCTTCAGGAACTTTTTCTTTAATAGGTTTGCCTTTTTTATAACGATAAAAGCCTTTACCTGTTTTTCGGCCTAGCTCCTTGTTAGTGACCATTTTCTCCAAACCCTCAGGAACAACGCTACCTAAAGATTGACTTAGTATCTTAGCCACAGCTAAACAAATATCTAAACCTACCGTGTCGGCTAATTCTAAAGGCCCCATCGGCATACCAAAATCAACAGCCGCTTTATCGATAACTGGCGCAGGAATTCCAGTTTGCAACAACAGTACCGATTGCATTAAATAGGGCATTAATAAACGGTTGACTAAAAATCCGGGTGAACTTTTTACAGGTAAAGGTAAACGGTTAATCTGATGAACAAATGCCAAACCCTTTTCTACAATGTCCGGCGCACTAATGGCCGATTGCACTACTTCTACTAAGGGCATCTTAGCCACAGGATTAAAAAAATGTAAACCAATTAAACGTTCAGGGTGTTGTAACCCTTGTTGGATATCTTCTAAAACAATACTCGATGTATTGGTAGCTAATAATGCATCCGATTTAATTTGCTGCTCTAGCTGCCGAAATAAATCTTGCTTGACGGTTAAGTCTTCAAATATCGCTTCAATAATAATGTCAGCACGACGTACCCCATAACCCGCGAGATCAGGAACTAATCTATCCATCGCAGCTTGAATAGCGCGAGGTGTTTTTAATCTTTTTTGGAATAATGCATAAGCTCTCGTCATAGCTGGAGCAATATATTTCGCTTCACGATCTTGTAAGGTTACATACAATCCTTGCATAGCACACCAAGCAGCGATATCGCCTCCCATAGTTCCTGCTCCTATAACATGAACATGTTTGAAACAGGTAGAATCTTTTTTTCCTAATTTCTTTAAACGCTCTTTTAAAAAAAAGACTCTAATTAAATGATTCGCTGTGGGAGTCAGCGCTAATTCACTTAAAGAAACTGCTTCATATAAAAATGCTTGCTTACTGACACCATACTGCTGCCAAAGATGCAGCGCAGCATAAGGCGCAGGGTAATGTTTAGGATTAACTTTGAGGTTTAAACGACGTTGCACAATTTTAGTAATAATATTTCTCATCCAAGGATGATTAGTTATTTTTTTCCAATTTAATGCAAAAAAAGAATTCTTTTTTTTAGTTTTTGCGGAAGCGTAATATAAGGCTGCTCGTTCAGCTTGTCGCGATGGAACTACCTGATCAATTAAACCCAATTTAGCTGCAGCATAAGGAGAAATTGTTTTTCCTGTTAAAATTAATTCTAATGCTTGTGGACCTCCCAATAAGCGCGGCAAACGTATGGTTCCTCCCCAACCTGGATGAATTCCGAGCAGCACTTCTGGCAAACCTAAACGGACTTTATTGTCATCAATCGCAATACGATAATCACACGCTAAAGCGAGTTCTAAGCCGCCTCCTAAACATAAGCCATTGATCAAAGCTACAGTGGGGATATTAAGTGCTGCCAGTTCATCAAATACTTTTTGGCCTTGTCGAATAAAAGCAAAGATCTCTTCCTTGGTTTTTAATTTGCTAATGGTTTGAATATCAGCGCCTACAATAAAACCATTTGTTTTACCCGAAGTAATTATCAAACCTTGTATAGTCTTCGCACTTGAATTTTTTCCTGCGTTGCCACTTAACTCGCAATCCTCATGTATATTGTATACACTCCGGTTGCTTGTTTTCGCGGCGCCTTGACAAAAATCCGATTGCTGTGAGTATACCGATTCGTTATGAGCTATTTTTTTAATAATTGAACTTAATTCGGTTAATACATTTTCATCTAAGTTATTGCTAGAGCTATTTTTTTTATCAAAATACAGCCAAAGAATGTGTTCTTTTTGCTGCAATTGCCAATTTAAATAGCCTACTTCCATCAAAGTGCTCCAGTTTTAGTTGTATCAGTATTTTCAAGCAACAATGCTCCACCCTGTCCGCCACCGATACAAAGTGTTGCCACACCAAAACGTGCTTGTTTTCTTTTTAAGATATGTGCCAAATGTAAAACAAGTCGTGCGCCACTAGCTCCCACTGGATGACCCATAGCAACCGCTCCACCATCTATGTTAAGTTTTGATTGATCTAGCTTGCCTAAAGCTTCACTTAAACTCAGCTGATTTTTACAATAATCAGTATCTTGCCAGGCAGCTAAACATGCCAAAACCTGACCTGCAAACGCTTCATTAATTTCCCAAAAATCGATATTGTTAAAACTAAGTGCTTGTTTTTTTAAGAGTGTTGCTACCGCATGTACAGGACCTAAACCCATTTCACTCGGATCGACACCTGCCCATGCTACATCCACTATGCGCGCTAAAATTGGCAGCTGATATTTCTGTACTGCCTCTTCACTTGCCAAAATTAAAAAAGCGGCACCATCGGTAACTTGAGAACTATTTCCTGCTGTAACTAGTCCAAAAGGTTTATCAAAAAAAGGTTTAAGTGATGCTAATTTCTCTAAACTCGTATCACGACGTAAACCATTATCGAAAGAATAATAAAGATTTTGTTTATCATAAATCGGATTGATTTCATTCTTAAAAATTCCGGCATCTTGCGCCGCCGATAAACGTTGGTGGCTTTGTAAAGCAAATTCATCCATTTCTTCACGTGTAATCCCAAAACGATGCGCAATAACCTCTGCTGTTTGACCCATTGCTAACCCCACAATAGGATCGGTTAAACCATGTAATAAGGCTATCACTGGATTTAAATATTTTAATTTAAATTGACTCAGTAGTTTTAAACGAGCTACAAAAGTTTTAGCTGAATTCCATTTAGCCAACCAAGTAGTCATTTCTCGATTAAGTAGTAAGGGAGCTTGACTCATTGCCTCTGTACCACCTGCTAATACTAAATTGTATCTCCCACAAGCGATATCTAAAGCTGCGCTATCTAAAGCTTGCATACCTGAAGCACAATTCCGTTGCACGGTATAAGCAGGTACAGCTTTACCACAACCCAAACGTAATGCAATCACACGGCTAATATTAGCTTCGTCAGGATTTGGCATAACACACCCAGTAACCACTTCATCCAGTTGATCAGGAGTAAATGCTTGGCGTGCTAATAAATAACGTCCTGCTTGTACAGCCAAATCAGAAGCTGAAAAATTTCCAGGGCCTCCACGTACTTTCAACCAGGGGGTACGCATGCCATCCACGATATAAACTGATCGTGCAAAATCTGACCGATCGAGTGCTTGCATAAAACATTTTTCCTAGTATTTCTTACATGGAACAAAAATTAATAGTTAATGTCAGTTTAATATACCTGCTGTCATTGAATGTGCAAGTTAAGTTAACCTATAATTTATATCTACTTAAAAGGCATCGACTTGCATAGCATCTTGCTGAAATTTCTGAGCTTTAAGAAATTGCTCAACTTCGGCATGAGTGAGAATTTTTTCTGCTAAAGCAGATTCAAGTTGTTGTTCAATATCTAAATCTCGATTAAACCCTTGTTTTTTTAATTTTTCACGAATGCTATGCGTCTTAATAAATTCATTAAAGGCAATCTCCATACGACCGGTTGGGTCTTCTGGTTTTTTTCCTAAATAACAATCCTGGGTTATACGATCGCGAAATTTACAAATTTTGGACATCACAGCCACTAATTGTATATCTTGTTTATCAGTAGGTAATTGATAAGGTCGTCCTAAAGGAAAAATAATAAATCTTAGTAGCTTAGCTACTAAAGGCTTAGGGAAATTATTAAAAAATCTTTCGAACGAATGTTGAATATGGTAAAGACAATAATTTAATCCCCAACGTGCATAAGCGTCATCTTCCTTGGATAACGGATATTCTTGGACATAACGAATGACGCTGGATGCTATATAAAGATAACTTAAAACATCGCCCAAACGCGCCGATAAGCGCTCCTTACGTTTTAAATTCCCGCCCAAAATTATCAAAGTAAAATCAGTCACTAAGGCCAAAGCGGCTGATAAACGAGAAATTTGTCGATAATAGTATCCAAAATTCTTTATAGGCGTTTCTACAAAAAAATGGCCTAAGCCGAAAGCAAATAGAAATGTTTTAAAAAAATTTTTAATACTATAAGAAAAATGACGAATCAATAGTTTATCTAAACCAGAAACATCTTTTTTTTCGACAGCTTGCATTTCATCTCTTAAATAAGGGTGACAACGTACTGCTCCTTGGCCAAATAAAATAAGATTGCGGGTTAAAATATTCGCGCCTTCCACGGTAATTGATATCGGTATAGCAATATAACCTTGTGCCAAATAATTACGTGGTCCCATTTGGATACCACGTCCACCATGGATATCCATCGCATCATTAACAATAGTGCGTGCAAATTCTGTCATATGATATTTTGCTATAGAAGAGGCTAATGCCGGCTTTAGTGAAGCGTCAACTGCAGTCACGGTAAACCGACGTGTCGCTTCAATTAAATAAGTGAGTCCCGCTATTCTTGCTAACGCTGCAGCAACACCTTCAAAATGTGCAATCGATAGATGAAATTGCTGCCTTAATACACTATAAGCACCTGTCATACGGTAAGCTAATTGGGCCTGTGCTGCACTGACGGCAGGTAAAGAAATACCACGACCTATTGATAAACATTCCATCAACATACGCCAACCTTGACCTAACATTTTCTCGCCACCAATGACAAAGCTAATAGGAATAAAAACGTTTTTACCTATTACAGGACCGTTCATAAAAGCTAAACCCATCGGCGAATGCCGTTTACCAATTTCAATACCCGCTAATGACGAAGGTACCAATGCAACGGTAATCCCTATTTCTTTTTTTCCTCCTAATAATTGATCAGGATCGCTTAGCTTAAAAGCGACACCCATGACCGTAGCAATTGGGGCCAAAGTAATGTAACGTTTATTAAAATTGAGTCGTATGCCTAACATTTCTTTAGCTTGATAAGTTCCTTTGCAGATTATTCCATTATCTTTAAGTGCAGCTGCATCACTACCAGCATCCACAGAAGTTAATGCAAAACAAGGAATTTCTTCTCCTCTAGCCAGCCTAGGCAAATAATAATTTTTTTGTTCTTCAGTTCCATAATGAAGTAATAATTCAGCAGGTCCGAGAGAATTAGGAACTAAAGCATTCACAGCTGCACTCACTGATCGGGTAGCTATCTTTAATACAATAGAAGAGTGTGCTAAGGCAGAAAAACCTAATCCTTCATATTTTTTTGGGATGACTATACCAAAAAATTTTTGTTTTTTTAAAAACTCCCATACCGAAAATGGTAAATCATGCTCCACTGTCAAAATATTAAAATCATCAAGCATGCTACAAAGCGTTTCTACTTGATCATTGATAAAAATTTCTTCTTCTGGGGTTAGATTTGATAAGGAAATATTGTGCAAAGCTTTCCAATCTGGCCGGCCACGGAATAAATCCTTTTCCCACCACATATCACCCGCTTCTAGAACAATTTTTTCTGTTTCGCTAATAGCTGGGAGTATTGTGCCTAAATAAACTAAAAAAGGTTTTACTAAAAAAGCTTGACGCAATGGAGTTACACACAACAGCATTATCAAAATCAAGATAAAAATGCATAAACTAATCAGTATCCACATTAGCTACTCCATTGATAACTTTAAGTTGGACTACTTAATTCTCGCCAAGAGCTACGTCCAGTTTTTGTTAATATAAGCTCTGCATACTGACAAGCGGTTTTTGCTTTTATTACATAATTAGTTTTTAGCGTAAGTGCGCCAACTTTCATTTTTTTGGCTGCCACAATAACATCATAAACATAAGCCAATCTTTGATTAATACAATAAGATGTTTTATGTCGACTAAATTCTGCACTAATTTGAAAACCTGCGTAATTATAATGTTCATGTAACACGGATATAGGTGTTGAAATGCTTGCAAGCCGATGTTCGATTAATTTTAATCCTGCTTCCGCTGCCCGGAACTGCTGTGCAGCAATAACCCAATTTTGGGTCATACGTAATTCTAAATAAGAACTATTTAATATCGATAATGTCATTAAAGACATGATAAAAAGAAAAAATAATACCATCACTAATATAAATCCCTGTTGCTTACACATAAAAATATTAAAATTTTATACCTCTCGTGTTGTTACTCAGATCGAGAAACTCTCATACCTGTAAAGTATCGGTTAATGGTTATGGGTCTCGTTCACGCAGTCCTATTATTTGCTTCCATTCTCGTTGCAACTGTTTGGCATCTGTCAATAATAGTCTAATTTCTACACTATGGACATCTGACCAATGTTTTACCTCATTTGCATTCTTATAATATAAAGTTCCATTGCTATTTTTCATGCCTAATTGTATCGACATTTTTTTTATTCCCTCCACTAATTCTATGGGCTTGTAAAAAGATTGATTTAAATTACGTCGATATAAAGCATAAACTCGCTGTCCAGTTTCAGTCACACGTCCTGTATCAGCAATGTAGTAAATAATCTTATTAAAAAAGCCGATTTCACTATCTGTTTGATAGCTATGCTTTAGATGGATATCATTCCAATGAAGAAGCTCTGCATGTTGACAATCGCTGATGAGTAAAATATCTCGAGATCGAAATAACTTCTTATGTGCTAGAAGAATATGGCTAGATTTTGCTTCTTGTATCGGAAAAGTATTAGGATCAAGAAATTGTATTAAAATAGCATCGCTATTTTTTTGATACCGCGCGATCTTAGGTAAGCTTAAGTTTGTAGAAGTATATCCTTTATGCCAAACAACTAAGCTGGTATCACCTGTTAGGCGACTATTTAATGGCAAATCATCGATTAAACGTATACAACCAATAAAACCTGCCATACGAATATCATGACTAAGTAAGTAAAAGGCCATGCGTGCTTTGGTTGGTATTGTACTCAAGCTAAGCGTTAATAGATTAATATTTTTGCTATGAATAAATATATTGATCATTCCCAAGCTAAGAAATAAAGACAAACTTATTGCTATCATTAACTCAAGCAAACTGTATCCTTGCTCTATACTCTTCGCACTTGAATTTTTGTCTGTGTTACCGCTCAACTCGCAATCCTCATGTATCTTGAATACACTGCGGTTGCTTCATTATCGCGGCGCCTTGACCAAAATCCAATTACTGTGAGTATCTTTTTCATGCTTTGAATAATAAATTAAGAGACGATGGTAGCTTATAAAAGTTGGAGAACCATTGAATTTTACTTTGATAGTTAGATAAATTAAGGTTTGAGACCTGAGCCATTCCTTCCGGAAAACTTTCTTGTGTTTCTTTTTTCCATAGGCTTAAAACTTGCTGCATACAAAGCGGACGAGATCCACAAATGGTAAAACTCTCAGCCAATTCTACATTCTTTAAATCAGCTAAATTGATTAAGTAAGCATGCTCACTGATATGCAAAGCTATCAATTGCGCTTGAGCGAAACTTAATAGACTAAAACTTAATATTGCCGCGGCAACCATGACTTCGATTAAGCTAAATCCTTGTTGACCGCTGAATAGCATTGGATTTTTCATTTCTATTCTAGCTAGGACATCCCTTTTAAATTATTATATTAATAATAGCATTGTTATGCAATAAAACATTTATTGATGCTTTCTTTTCTCTATCTTTGATAGTAGACTTCAGCGCCTTGAAATTTTTATAACAATAAAAAGAGTTTTACGACTATGAAAAAGAAAATAATCAGCGTTCTTATCAGTGCCATATTATTGACAGCTTGTGCTGGCAAGACACCCAATCCAATTCCTCAGCGTCAACCAGGTGATGAAAGTCTAAGCTGCAGCGCATTAAAGCAAGAGTTAATGGATAACCAAACCAAAATTACCAGCCTTATTCCTAAACAAAATAAAACCGGTAAAAACGTTGGTTTAGGAATCGCAGGGGCGTTTTTAATTGTTCCTTGGTTTTTTATGGACTTCTCTGATGCCGAACGTATAGAAATCCAGTCTTACCAATTACGTGATAATTGGCTACGTACACTCTCTGATCAGAAAAAATGTTCTGCATTACCGCCGGCTATTAAGTTTCAAGGGCAATAAAAAAAGATCATTTATCTCACCCCAATTCTTAATGATAGGGGTGAGATAAAAATCCAAAGAAGAACAGTTTATTTCTTATTATTTTTACAGCGATTCAGTAAAAATTGCACTATTAAAGATACGGGTCGACCTGTCGCGGTTTTCTCTGGCCCACTTTTCCAAGCGGTCCCAGCAATATCTAGATGTGCCCACTGCAGGTTTTTCGTAAATCGAGATAGAAAACAAGCAGCGGTAATACTCTTGCCCCCACCTATACCGACATTAGAAATATCAGCTACATTACTGTCAATTTGTTGCTGGTAGTCTTCCCATAAAGGTAATGGCCATACTCTATCTTGACTTTGCTGGCCCGCTTTCTCTATTTCCAGAGCAAGTTCTGTATTATTACTCATCATACCCGTCGCTACTGCACCTAATGCAACAATAATAGCTCCTGTCAAAGTAGCCATATCAATAACTACATCTGGATTAAAACGTTCGCTATAGGTTAAGGCATCGGCCAAAATTAGACGTCCTTCCGCGTCGGTGTTAATAACCTCAACACTGAGTCCGGCTAATGTTTTTATCACATCGCCAGGCTTTACTGCGCTACCACTTGGTAAGTTTTCAGTTAACGGCATTATCCCCACCACATGAAGTGGTAATTTAAGTTCAGCAATGGTTTTTAATATCCCCATCACGCTAGCGGCGCCTGACATATCGTATTTCATCTCTTCCATACCAGCAGCCGGCTTTAAACAAATTCCGCCTGAATCAAAAGTTACTCCCTTACCGACTAGAACAACCGGTTTTTGTTCTGCTCCTCGATATTCTAAAGTAATAAACTTAACGGGTTCTTGGGAACCTTGCGCAACAGCTAATAGTCCACCCATCCCAGCTTTTTTTATAGCGGCTTCATCTAATATGTTAATCGTAAGACCGGCTTCATTCGCCAGTTTTTTGGCTGATTCAGCCATGATAGTGGGCGTACATAAATTAGCTGGCAGGTTGGCTAGATCTTTAGTTAATTTTATTCCCTCGGTAATTGCCGTGGCCTCTTTTATAGTGTCTGTGAGTTTTCCTGATTCTTGGGAATTGGGAAGATTAAAAATAAATCTTTCCGGCGGAGACATTTTATTTTTTTTATCGGTTTTTAATTTATCAAAGCAATAATAACCATCTTCGATAAGTTCGATACTCTGACGGATGTGTTTGGCAAGATCACACGCTTTCACGGAAATATCTGTTAAAAAACTTGTTATTTCATCAATTTGCAAAGACTTAAGGGCACATACCATACAGCCGATAATTTTACGGAAATCCGTTACGGATAAATTAGATTCTTCTCCACAATAAACAAGAAGGACTCGCGGTGCCGATATTCCAGGGACATTGTAAAGCACAATGCTTTTACCACATTCTTCAATTAAATCGCCTTGATCTAAAATTTTTTGGATATATCCCTGACTATGGTTATCTAATAGCTGAGCAGATTGAGAGAGCCGTTTACCTTGATAAGTACCGAAAATTAAACAATCACTGGTTTGTTTAATCAGATCACTTGAATTGATAGAATATTGCATAGCCACCTCAAATTATTTTATTAGTAGACCAGTTTACCTAAATTATACTTATTTGCTAGATTCAATACCTTCTTTATGAAATAATTTATACTCTTCTATTTTTAACCTACAAAATGATTCTTTTCCGTTATCTAACCCGAGAGGTCCTCACTAGTCTTTCTCTCATTACTAGCCTTTTATTCCTTATTTTAATGAGTAATGAATTTGTTCATTATCTTAATCAAGTAGCCGGAGGAAAATTTGCTGCCAGTATCCTGTGGGAATTGATAATTCTTGAATCTCCTCGCTTTTTAGCGATACTGCTTCCTTTTAGCTTATTTCTTGCCATATTGTTCACTTATGGCCGCCTTTATGCTGATTACGAAATGACAGTGCTTAATGCTTGTGGGTTTAGTCTAGGTCGGTTAACACGTTTAAGCCTACCCTTTATTTTACTACTGACCTTCATGGTTGCAGGTTTAAATCTATGGTTAAACCCATTCTTATTAAGTTATCGAAATAAACTGCTAAATCAGACTGGGACAGCCGTAGAATTACAAACCGTACAACCCGGCAGTTTTCAATCAACTAATGGAGGGCATCGCATCGTTTATGTGGAAAGTGTCTCTTCTGATCATAAATCAGTAAAAAATATTTTCCTGGCACAAACAAACCCACAAGAATTACCCTCCGAAATTACCCCTTGGACTATCCTGAGTGCTAATAGTGGTTACCAAATGGTCAATCCTGTCACAAAAGAGCTTTTTTTTGTCGCGGTAAATGGAAAACGCTACCAAGGAATACCTGGGCAAACTGAATATTATATTACGCAGTTTCTAAAATATGGAATACGTATCGATTTAGATACTACGGCAGCTAATAAACAGCAAGATGCTTTGTCGAGTATTACTTTATGGGATGCAAGTCAAGCTAATAAACCGAGTTATTTTTCTGAATTACAATGGCGACTTTCAGCTCCTATTTCGATTTTACTTTTGGCTTTGTTGGCCATTCCACTCAGCCGGGTTAACCCAAGACAAGGAAAATATTTACACATATTACCTGCCATAATCATTTATATTATGTATCTAAATCTATTACTGGTAGGACGCAATTGGATAGAAAATGGTGATATTTCCTACCGCTGGGGTCTCTGGTGGATACATGGCCTGCTCATTCTTACCATCATATTTGCTTGGTGTTATGCTTTGGGGTGGAATAGGGTCAAATATCATTTATTCCGTATAGTTAAACTAAGACAATGAAAATCATCGATCGTTATTTAGGCAGAACCATTATCAGTACAACCCTTTCTGTACTTGGGATATTGTTAGTCTTGTTTTCGCTAATTAAATTAATTGCGGAAACACGCGATATTGGATATGGTCACTATACGTTAGCAGGTGCTTTTTATTATGTACTGCTCACTCTCCCATCGCAATTTTATAGCTTTTTCCCAGTAGCTATCTTACTGGGCAGTATTCTTGGTTTAAGTGTTTTAGCGAAACATAGCGAACTAATGATACTATATTCTAATGGCGTCTCTCTTTATCAAATGGCTTGGAGTTTAATCAAAGCGACTTTGCTGATGGTTTTTCTGACTGTTTTAATTGGCGAAGGATTAGCACCGCGTGCCGCTCGTCTCGCAGAAAATCATAAATCCTTTCTTACCACAAATGGGCAAACGTTAATGACCCAACAAGGAGCAGTTTGGATTCGAGATGGGCATAATTATATTTATATTCAATCAATTTTAGATCCCACTCATTTAAATAAAGTAAGTCGTTACCAATTTGATGATAACAATAATCTATTGGAAGCAAGCTTTGCCAAACAGGTTAATTATGAAGGTAATTTTTGGAATGCCTATGATATTACAACGAGTATAATTAGCTTAAAGAAAATTCAAGCCAAACACATTGCACATGAAATTTGGCCGTTTTCTTTTAGCCCTAAGCTCTTGAATATTTCTATTATTAAACCCGAGGAAATGTCTTTAAGACAACTTAATGATTATATTCGTTATCGCCGAAAAAATCTTTTAAATATCAGCCAATATTCTTTGGCTTTTTGGCAACGACTACTACAACCGGCCGCTATTTGGGTTATGCTTTGTTTAGCTATTCCTTTCACTTTTAAACATTTAAGAACTCTAGCTACAAGTTTACGAACTATTGCCGGGGTCGCAGTAGGATTTGGCTTCTATCTTTTGAATGATTTTTTTGGCCCATTCGCCATTGTCTATCAATGGCCACCTTTTCTAGCCGCTTTACTCCCTATACTCATTTTTATGTTCATCGCCATTATATTAATGCGTTGGGCAAAATAAGAGGTCATTATGCCAACAACATTCCGTATTGCCGTAGCACAATTAAATTTTTTAGTGGGTGATATTAAAGGGAATACACAAATAATATTAGATTGTATACAAAAAGCCAAGCAAGCTTCCGTTGATCTATTGATTTTTCCCGAACTTGCATTAAGTGGTTATCCTCCTGAAGATCTACTTTTACGTGAAAATTTTAAAATACAAATCCAACATGCCTTAAAAATTATTCAAGAAAAATCTAGTGGTATCGCCATTTTATTAGGTCATCCAGATTATAATTTTGAGGGAGTTTTTAATGCAGCAACTCTGATAGAAGATAAAAAAATTGTTAGTACCTACCATAAACAATGTTTACCCAATTATGGTGTCTTTGATGAACGACGTTATTTTAAACCTGGAAATTCAGATGGTTTGTTCAAAATAAAAGGCCTAAGTATAGGCATTTTAATTTGTGAAGATCTTTGGTATAGCAAACCCGCATCAGCACTTAAAGAAAAAGGAGCACAATTATTAGTTTGTATCAATGCTTCTCCTTTTGATTATACAAAATCCAAGCAACGTTTAAAGGTCACAGAAGCTCGCATAAAAGAAACAAACTTACCCGTACTTTATGTGCATGGTGTGAGTGGTCAAGACGATTTAGTATTTGACGGGGGTTCCCAAGCATTTGATGCTAACGGACATCTTGTAGCAGAAGCAGGGTTTTTCACTGAAACTTTATGGTTGATCGACCTCAAAATTAATTCATTGGTTGAATTTATACCACAAACTATTTTATCCAAACCTTTAATTGATGAAGCCATCTATAAAGCCTTAGTATTAGCAGTACGCGATTATGTCAATAAAAATCATTTTCCAGGGGTTTTAATTGGCCTTTCCGGCGGTATAGATTCTGCCTTAGTATTAGCTATTGCAGTAGATGCATTAGGAAAAGATCGTGTTCAAGCTGTCTTTTTACCTTCTCGTTATACCTCCAAACTGAGTCAAGAGATTGTACAAACACTGGTTAAAAAATTAAGTATAAAATTGAGTATATTTTCTATTGAGCCGAGTTTTTCAGCTTTTTTAAGCACTCTAAATTTAGATCCGAAGCATCCTCCCGTAGGGCTTACTACGGAAAATATCCAAGCGCGTTGCCGTGCTATTTTACTCATGGCTTTATCTAATCAAGAAGGAAGTCTTCTTTTAAATTGTACAAATAAAAGTGAGTTAGCTGTGGGTTATGGTACCTTATATGGCGATATGGCCGGTGGATTTGCAGTACTAAAAGACGTCTCCAAAACTCGCGTTTACCAATTAGCGGCATACCGTAACAGTGAAGGTATTTTTCCTGATGTGTTATTGACACGCCCACCCACTGCGGAGCTCGCTGAAAATCAAAAAGATGAAGACATTCTACCGCCTTATTCTCAACTTGATCCTATTTTAGAACTCTATGTAGAACAAGATAAAAGTATAGATGATATTGTTAAAACTGGATTTGCGAAAGAAATAGTACAAAGAGTTATTAATTTAGTTAACAAGAATGAATATAAACGCCGCCAATTAGCACCTGGCCCCCGCATAACGCCCCGAGCTTTTGGCAGGGAGCGCCGTTATCCGATTACTTCAGGTTTTTCTATCTAGAATAAAAGAATTTTATTTACTCTATTAGCTACTTAAGAACCAGCAGACCTAGTAGGCCTAATGTTAGCATTAGGGTCTATAAGGGTTTTTTCGGCATTATCAGCTGTAGGGGTCGGTTTAAAAAACCTTATCTTGTTCACGGATTCCGTGTCCGCTACTTCTAATATTTTTCTCAAACAATGCTCGTTTAATCTACGCTTCTCGTCTAACCAACATTCTACTGACGATGCCCCATCTACAGCTTTGGCTCTACGTATCCCTTTTTTTAGGTTATCCCCAATTTGCTCTCCAAAATTAGGAAATTGCATCTTCAAATCTATTCCGCCAAATTCATAAGTAAATTTCTTGGTAAAATCTATTTCGCTTAATTTATTTTGTACTTCTTCACGTCGAACTATATATTCTAATTTCTTTTCATCTTTTTCTCTATAAAGATCCCATAATGATGTATCGCCAAAAATAACCTCCTTCTTCAATACTTTCAATGCTATCATTTCTTTTATGTCATTTTCATCTCTATCTATGTCATTTTCATCTCTATCTAAAGATGCAATAAAATATTCATTGGTTAAAGGAATGTTAGCCCCATTTTTAAGAAGCAGCTCTACCATTTCCTTTTTATTATTGTTAACCGCCCAATACAAGACTGTACTACACTGAAGCAGCTCTATTGTTCTCTTATTTTTATCGTTAACTGCCTGACGCAAAGCTTCAACACTCTTTGGATGGATTGCGTTAATATCAGTCCCTGCTTTAATAAATTTCTCAACTGCTTTAAAATTATTCATTTTAACTGCTTTGAATAATAAAAACTCAATCGTGGATTTATCAAAATTACCGAATTCTACGGCGTAAAGTAATAGATCATTCCATTCACTTTTTTCTAAATGAGGGGATTCATTTAGTTTGGCTAGCAGCTCATCCCATTCAGTCCGATTCATAAAAATCACCTATATATTTATTTATAGTACTAATAATTGTAACAGCTAAATAGGTAATAAATAGGTGATGAACAATTTATATATTTTGGTAATCTGCATCCGGATAATTCAATCTAAATACTGCCAGACTTTGAGTTGCCAATTCTTCTAAACCCAAAATACGATAAGACTTAATCATAATTATCAACGCCTTTTTGACTTCTGGAGCTCCTTGATAACGTTGTATAATCTCATTAGCACGATTTGCCGCAGCAACATAGGCTTTTCTACGGAAATAATAATCAGCAATATGTAATTCATAACTTGCAAATAAATTGCGCAAATAGATCATGCGCTGACGAGCATCTGGAACGTATTTGCTGTCAGGATAGCGACGAATTAATTCGGCAAACTCTTGATATCCTAAATTCATCGTACCTGGATCGCGCAAAGATAAATCAATCGGAACATAACGTAAATACCAACCCCTATCTTGATCCATATCCGCCATAGCTTGCATGTAGTATGCATAATCAATATGTTCGCTATTGGGATATAAATGGATGAAATGTTCCGCGGCACTTTTCGCTGATGGTGCATCACCATCTTTGTAATATGCATATATCAACTCTAATTGAGCTTTTTCGGCATAGCGATTAAAAGGATACAACACATCTAATGCTTCGTAAGCTTTAATAGCTTGACTAAAATCGCGGTTCACCAACGATTCTTTTGCATTTTGATAGATTTGATTAACGGTTTGTCCCTTAAATGCAATAAAAGGATCATTAGAATGGCTAGCGCATGCAGTTAGCATAGCCGATATAAAACCCACTAAAAAAACAAATTTAAATATTTTCACAATTCATTTCAATAAAGCTATGCTTTATTCCCTTTTTTAAAGTGAAGGAAGGAATAAGCGAAATAACTGGCTATTCTTTTATCCGACATCCAAAAAGTCAAATTAATTTATTATTATTAATTTGACTAACAAATTATTTAATCTTTTTTACGAAAAATCTCATTCAGTTTAAATTTTTCTGCCAAAATAGGAATTCCACACCAACCTATGATTGCCTCGATAATGAGAATAACACCCACCAAAAACGCAAATAATTTGCCTAGACCCAATAACACACCAATCAATAAAACGATCCCAATCACTAAACGTGAAAGACGTTCATTGGATTCAAGATTGCTTGCTACATTGAACATAGATAGTATCCTCTATTAAGTCATAATAAAAAGGCATCGCTCCCGTCAGCATTATAGCGATATTCTATGAAAAACACAGCTCAAGTAATAAATTGTCAAGCAATTGTCCCAGAACATTTAGCAGAGCAGCGTCTCGACCAAATTTTGAGTCAACTATTTCCTGCTTATTCCCGTACTCGTTTACAACAATGGATTCGTTGTCAACAAGTTTGGGTTGATGATCAACTCAAACGACCACGGGATAAAATAAAAGCAGGGGCTAAAATTACTATTTTGGCCAGTTTGAGTGAAGAAGTTAGTTGGGAAGCCGAAGAACTCCCTCTCGATATTATTTATGAAGATGAAGCTTTACTGGTAGTTAACAAGCCTGCAGGCTTAGTCGTCCATCCTGCGGTAGGAAATACGCATAAAACACTGGTTAATGCTCTACTACATTATTTACCTGAGCTTAAAAATCTGCCCCGGGCAGGAATCATACATCGCTTAGACAAAGACACTTCTGGTCTATTAATCATTCCTAAAATTTTAAATGCCTATACTAAATTGGTCAAACAACTACAAGCACGAACCATGAAACGCGAATATATAGCTGTTATTCAAGGTCTGGTAATCGCCGGAGGGACTATCAATGCACCTATCGGTCGCCATCCGAGACTAAGAAAAAAAATGGCTGTCACAGAATTATTGAGTGGAAAACCGGCGATATCCCATTATCGAGTCATGGAACGTTTTAATCATCACACACTCATTAAAGTAAAATTAGAAACCGGGCGTACTCATCAAATTCGCGTGCATATGGCTCACATCCATCATCCATTGGTTGGCGATAAAACCTATACTGGGCGTTTTCACCTACCAAAAAAAGCCAGTGAAATGCTGATTAACTGTTTGCAACAGTTTCCTCGCCAAGCGCTACATGCACAATGTTTAGGTATTATACATCCTATTACCTTGCAACCCATTGAATGGCAAAGCCCTTTACCTAAGGATATGAAACAATTAATTAACTGCCTACGCGAAGATAAACTCAGTGCTTGATTTAATCACTCCTGATTGGCCGGCTCCCCATTGGGTCAAAGCTCACACAACTACAAGAGTAGGTGGTTTTAGTCAGGTTCCCTATAATAGTCTTAATATCGCCACGCACGTCGGTGATAATCTAGACAGTGTATCTAAAAACCGCCAATTACTACAAAAAGACTTACACTTAAAAAAGCCCATTATCTGGTTAGAACAACTACATGGAAATATTGCTATTTCAGCCGATGATCCTATTAGTAGCCTTCGGGCTGATGCAATTTATTCCAAAGCAGCACAAACGGTTTGCGCCGTACAAACCGCCGATTGCTTACCTCTATTAATTTGCAGCTCCAGCAGTTATTGTGTCGCAGCTATCCATGCCGGTTGGAAAGGCTTAAATAACGGCATTATAGAAGCTACTATCGATGCAATAGCTTTACCACCCAGCGATATATTAGTTTGGTTAGGCCCTGCAATCGGCCCTCAAGCATTTATAGTCGGAGAAGAGGTTTTTCAGTCGTTTACAGACAAAGATCCGGCTGCCGAAACAGCCTTTCAATATATAGAGAATAAACAATGGCGGGCAAATCTATATAAATTGGCCCAACAACGCTTAAATAAGCTGGAAATAACCTCAATTTACGGAGGTAATTACTGTACTTTTTCCGATAAGCTGCGTTTTTTCTCTTATCGCAGAGACCACATAACAGGGCGGATGCTAAGTCTTATTTGGATAAACCTGCCTTAAGCCTAACCCTGTATTTGATGGGTTTTTCTTGAATTACAGTCCTGCCTCCCTTATAATATTGTGCAATATAAAAATAATAATAATAAATTTATGCGTCGATATTTTTTGGCTTTACTATTATGCCTGTGCACTACCCCTTTATTAGCAGAACCTACAGCTAAAAATATATACTCACAGCAATTGGATTTTGGTCAAGGCGCCGCGAAAACGAAGCAACCGGAGTGTATTAACATACATGAGGATTGCAAGTTGAGCGGCAACACAGACCAAAATTCAAGTGCGAAGAGTATAGCTGTGCCTGATAAGCGCTGGGGAATACTGTTTTACCATAGCTGGATGACTAATAGTAATATTGGCCCGGTGCTAACTGGCCAAGATGTTAAGTTCAAATATGGGACGATGAACTCTATCGATTTGTCCTATGAATTAGATCCAACCAACCCTTTACGCCGTTTTTTTCGGCCTTTGGTCAGCACTGTTGAAGTCGCTGGTAATATAACCCAGCGACGTGACCCGAACGGTCTCATTTACGAATTTGACCCTTACTTAAATTTCCGCTGGAAAACTTTTCCTTGGGATCATTACCTCACTACGACTTTCGCTATTGGAGATGGACTCTCTTACGCAACCAGTATTCCTCTACGCGAAGAACATGATTCATCCAACAATAATGCTAAAAGATTATTGAATTTTTTAGTCGTAGAAGCGACCTTTGCAGTACCTAGTCATCCCGATTTACAATTGGTGGTCAGAGCACATCACCGTTGTGGCGCTTGGGGATTATTTGGCGCCGGCAATCTAAGCTCTAATGCCGTAGGTGTAGGAATACGTTATCTATTTTAATTCTTATTCGAAATTAATTTGAATAAGAATTACTTGGGCGTAGGTGATATAGACACAATGTTTTCGACTGCAGTTTCCGAATCATTTCTTTTTTGCGGATTAAAAAAAATCGAATTTTTTCCTACGCAAGAAGATTCTTGACTTATATCGGATAATGTTTCTTTCCCTTTATCATCAGAAACTGATGTAGTAGATCCTTGCTGTTGCGTATTCTTAATCCAATAACGATTTTTTCTAAAAACATCTAATGAGTTTTTTACTAAAGGAGAATGCGTACATATCCTTGTACAATTAATGCTTCGAATCATTTCACTGCCTTCTAATAAATTAATTAAAAAAATACCAACTAATTATATCAACTATTTATTTTTTTTCAAAAAAAATTTAATAAAAAATATAATTACATATTATTAGATAAAGCAGAGCGATTTGGAAAAATCTTAACGGTTTTAATCATATTATCTTTAATCACAATTACTTCCATGGTTTTATTTTCAAACTGAAACACCGTACCCACTTTTGGAATAACTTCAAGCGTCTCAATAATTAATCCACTTAGAGTTTTAGGACCGCGCAAAGGCAGATTTAAATTTAATTGACGATTTAAATCTCGTAATGCAATTCCTCCATCCACCAAATAACTACCATCTGCTTGTAATGAAACAGCGCGCCGTATTAATGCCGTATCAGTGGTAAATTCACCAACAATTTCTTCTAATATGTCTTCTAAGGTAATAAGACCTTGAATTTCACCATATTCATTGACGACCAAACCAATACGATGTTTCTCACGACGAAAATTTAACAATTGAATATTTAATGCCGTTGCTTCGGGTATGAAATGTACCTCTTCTGCCGCCTCGATTAGTACCTCTTTACTCAATTGTCGCTTGCTTAAACTATTTAAAACTTTTCGAAAATGTAAAATTCCCATTATTTCATCAAGAGAACCGCGATAAATCGGTAATCGTGTATATTCGCTCTTAATTAATTGTTTTAAAATTACCTCCCAGGGCTGATTAATATCAATACCAATAATTTCCTGCCTAGGAATCATAATATCTTCTACAGTTCCTTTACCTAGTTCTAATACCTTGAGTAACATATTTTTATAATCATTAGGCATATGCCCCGTACCCTCGCGCAATAAACTTACCAATTCTTCGCGGGATAATTGTTCAGCCTTCAATTTGGGAATTTTTATTCCCAATAAACGCAGGGTAGAATTCGCCATTAAATTTGTTAACCAAACAAACGGGTATAAAATATGCAGCAAAATAATTAGCGGCCAAACAGCAAACAACGCAATTGGTTGAGGATATAAAGTTGCTAAAGTTTTTGGCGCTACTTCACAAAAAATTAATACTACAAAAGTAAGCGCTAAGGTTGCTAGAAAAACACCTGATGCCGAAAAGTAATGTAATGCAAGCAATGTAACTACTGCCGAAGCTAGGATATCAGCAAAAGTTCCGCATAAAAGAATAACCCCTAGCAAACGATCTGGTCTTTTTAATAAGTCCTGTACATGTTTAGCAAGAAGGTTATGCTGCCTCACTAAATGACGTAATCGATATCTATTTATAGATAACATGGCAGCTTCTGCCAATGAAAAAAAGACAGCCGCTAGTAATAAAAAAACTAATAAACCAACAAGAAATCCAAATGAATAGTGCATGAGCTAAGATCTCATCCTTTAAAGATTAGGCATGAAAAAAATCGCTCCTAAATAAACTATTCCAATTAAACTAGCGCCAATTAACGTCCAGCTAATCGCAATTTTTCCCCGCCAGCCAAAATAACTTCTTCCGATTAATAACATTAACAACACTCCCCACGCTAGTAGTGATAAAAGTATCTTTTTCCACAATCGCTGCTCAAAAGCGGGATGAAATAAAATCATACTGGTTGTCAAAACTAATGTCAGTAAAACGATAGCGATAGAAATCAGTGTAAATAGATAGGCCTCCGTCACTTCTAAAGGGGGGAAATATTGAATAAAGTCGATAGCTTGTTTATGCTTGAGCATCCATTCTTGACTGGCTAATAACAATGCTTGGAGTGCCGCACCGGCTAAAGCAATGAGTGCGAGAGTCGAAAGAAAAATATGAATAAAATCAGCATAGGGCACCATGAGATTCGCTTACTCCTCAGCTAAGCTGATACAATAACAGAATTTTTCGGGTCGTTCATCATGTCCCTTTTTATAAACCGGGGCTTTGCTACTATGCGTAGACTTAGTCCATTAAAAATTATGATAAATCCAGGATCACTATAAAATCATGTTTGACAATTTAACCGCTCGTTTAAAACAATCTTTTAAAAATATTCGTGGCCAGGGTCGCTTAAGCGAACATAATATTAAGGAAAGTCTACGTGAAGTAAAAAAAGCTTTAATTGAAGCGGATGTCGCTTATCCTGTTGTCAAAACAATTATCGAACAAGTGCGTCAGGGTGCCATCGGACAAAAAGTCACAGAAAGCTTAGCGCCTGGTCAAGCGTTTATAAAAATCGTGAGTGATACCTTAACGAGTATAATGGGCGAAGATCTTTCTGAGTTAAATCTTTCCACACAAGCGCCGGCCATAATTATGCTAGCGGGCTTACAGGGTTCAGGAAAAACAACTTCGGTTGCAAAATTAGCTTATTGGCTAAAAGAACAAAAAAATAAATCGGTTTTAGTGACAAGCACAGACATTCATCGCCCTGCCGCTATTTTACAACTTGAAAACTTAGCCGAAAGTATCGGTGTGGTATTTCACTCTAGTAATACCTCCCAAACACCCACTTTTATCGTTCAAACTGCTATCCAAGCTGCGCGAAATAAAGGGATAGATGTCGTTATTATCGATACAGCCGGTCGTTTACATATAGATAGCGCTATGATGGATGAGGTGCGTACTATCCATGCTATCAGTAACCCCATCGAAACTTTATTCGTACTCGATAGCATGATGGGCCAAGACGCTGTAAAAACAGCAAAGGGCTTTGATGAAACTATCCCTCTTACTGGTATTATCCTGAGTAAAATGGATGGTGATGCACGCGGGGGGGCCGCGCTATCAGTAAAATTTACTTTAGGTAAACCGATTAAATTTATCGGCTCCGGCGAAAAAGTAACGGCGCTTGAACCTTTTTATCCCGATAGAATTGCTTCGCGCATACTCGGCATGGGTGATGTTCTTTCATTAGTTGAAGAAGTGCAACGTCACACCGATCAAAAAGCAATCCAAAAACTCAATCAAAAACTGCAAAAAGGCAAAAAATTTGATCTAGAAGATTTTTTAAATCAGCTTATACAAATGGACAATATGGGAGGGATGGAAAAGCTCTTAGGTAAACTTCCTGACAGCAATAATGCGGCTTTATTAGCTAGCGCTAAAAATACGCTCAATAAAAAATTAACTTCACAAATGCAAGCAATCATCCGCTCTATGACTAAAAAAGAGCGGCTTTTTCCAGACATCATTCAAGGCTCCCGAAAACGACGTATTGCTGATGGTTCTGGGACCCAAATCCAAGATGTCAATCGACTCCTAAAACAGTTCAATCAAATGCAAAAAATGATGAAACGCTTCTCAAAACCTGGCTCTATGAGCAGACTGCTACAGGGGCTACAGAACCACCATCTGCGATAAGGTCTAGAAACCCTAAGGAAAGCCCTTCCCAAATTAATAAAATTTGCGTAGAATCCGGGCAGGTTTCAATCTAGCAAGCTTATGTTAAACATTAGCTATTAACGCAAGCTCACTCAATTGAGCGTTTAAATAGTACAAATAGAGAGGAAGATTTATTCAATGGTTACCATTCGTTTAGCACGAGGCGGCCGCACCGAACGCCCCTTCTACCACATCGTTGTAACAGATAGTCGAAAACCGCGTGATGGACGCTATATTGAGCGTTTAGGTTTTTATAATCCAGTTGCTACAGGTAAAGAAGTAGAGTTAAAGATTGCAGAAGACAGGGTAAACTATTGGTTATCCCAAGGAGCTCAAACTTCAGCGCAAGTCCGAAGTCTCCTGAAAAAAGCTAAAAATGAAGCTAAGAAAACTGACAACCAGGCGATAGCTGCTTAAATACAAAAGTTTACTAAGACCACCTCTCTAGACGCTTGATGTGATACTGCTGTAATGAGAGTAAAGAGGTAGAGATGACAAAAAAAAAGGTCTTAGTAGGCACGATAGGAAAACCTTACGGTGTCAAAGGATGGGTTAAAATTAATTCCTATACAGAACCTGTCAGTAATATTATCGATTACCGACCCTGGTATTTAGAAGCCCCTAATAAATCCTCTTCCCCACCTAATCCAATTGAACTAATAGATTGCCGCCTTCATGGTCAACAGATATTAGCGCTACTCGCAAACTGTACAACGCCTGAATCAGCGTGCCTTTATACAAATTATAAAATCTATGTTGACCGACAAAAATTCTTTCCCTTAACAGAGCGCGAGTATTACTGGACAGATTTAGAAGGCTTAAAAGTCTATACCTGTGAAAACATTTATCTAGGCATAATCTCAGCTATCTTTGCTACGGGTGCTAACGATGTATTGGTGATCACAGATAAAAAAAGGCATTTAATTCCCTTTTTATTGGATCACACTATTAAGTCTATCGATTTAGAGAATAAAACTATGATTGTCGATTGGGATGCTGAATTTTGATGGATATCCAGATTATTAGCCTATTTCCTGAAATGTTTACTCCTTTGAATTTGAGTATACCTGGGCGCGCACAAAAAAAAGGGTTGATAAAAATATCCTATTTGAACCCTCGGGATTTTACAGCAGATAAACATAATACTGTAGATGACCGCCCCTACGGAGGCGGGCCTGGAATGGTAATGAAGTTTGAGCCGTTATTAGCCGCAATTAAGATGGCTAAGTCACGCCAAAAAACCTTGCATCCGACTCCTCGGGTCAGCTATTTATCCCCTCAAGGGAGGCGATTCGATCAAGTAGCGGCTCAAGAATTAAGTCAACGTAAAGGACTTATTTTAATTGCGGGTCGTTATGAAGGCATCGATCAACGCCTTATAAACAGTGAGGTCGACGAGGAATGGTCTTTAGGAGATTTTATTTTGAGTGGCGGGGAACTTGCCGCGATGTGCCTTATCGACACTATAGTCCGCCTACAACCCGGGGCATTAGGTCATCTAGAATCTGCTTCACAAGATTCCTTTAGCTCAGCTCTATTAGAGTACCCGCACTATACGCGGCCTGCAAATATAGATGGGCAAAAGGTTCCAGATGTTTTACTGCAGGGAGACCACTCCGCCATTGCTCGTTGGCGCCTAAAACAAGCTTTGGGACGTACCTGGGAACGCCGACCAGATTTATTAAAAAACCATATACTTAGCGAGCAAGAGCAGGTATTATTGGCCGAATTCATCCGTGAAAATAGCGAATAAAATTTGGAGTTAGCGATGAGCAATCTCATACAAACTATTGAAAAAGAACAAATGCAATCAAAAAAGGACATTCCCGACTTCCGTGCTGGAGATACAGTTGCGGTTAAAATTAAAGTCAAAGAGGGTACACGTGAACGATTACAATCCTTTGAGGGAGTTGTTATTGCTCGACGTAATCGTGGATTCAACTCTGCCTTTACTGTAAGAAAAATCTCACATGGTGAAGGAGTGGAACGAGTATTCCCCCTTTATAGTCCTTTAACGGATAGCATAGAAATTAAGAGACGCGGCGATGTTCGAAAAGCAAAACTATATCATTTGCGCAATCTTCGCGGTAAAGCGGCGCGCATTAAAGAAAAATTAGTAACAACTATGCAAGCTTCTATTTTAACAAAGGAAGATGTTAGCGATAACAATCCTGTAGAATAGGTGCTAGTCTTTGTGTGTACAAAAATTAATAGGTCCGTCGTGGCGAGGCCGAAACGCCAGTGAGGCCGTGGCCATCCAGAAAAAATTAAGCTTTTCAATGGATTGCCGCGCGCTACGCGCTCGCAATGACGAAAAATGCTTTACTAGAGACTGAAACAAAAAGAAGAGTAGATAACTTAACCGTTTTATGTTTTATAAAGCTATCATCCAAACACCCATTGGTAAGCTAGGAATATCCACAATAGATCAATTTCTTACCGGGCTTGATTTCTTGACAGGTGATAGGGCATTAATTGCCCCCAATGAAGAAATTGTAGACCGGATCGTTAATCAGCTTAATCAGTATTTCCAATATCCAAGTTTTCAATTTAACATTCCCTACCAGCTAAAGGGAACACCTTTTCAAAATAGGGTTTGGCAAGCATTGGGTAAACTTCCTAAACAAAAAACTGTTAGTTATGGAACCCTCGCCCAACAATTAAACACAGGTGCAAGAGCTATTGGAAATGCTTGTCGAGCAAATCCCCTCCCGATATTAATCCCATGCCATCGTGTTATCGGCCAAGGAGATTTAGGAGGCTATTTGGGAAAAGAAATAACTATTAAAAAATGGTTATTAAATCATGAGTTTTACACTTCAACATTTTAAGATGATCTAAAAAAAAATCTTTTAACTTAAATAATTAAACGCTAACTTATTTTATTTATTAATTTTCTTTAGTATTTACTCAATTTTCCCTCCTTAGCTTCTGTAAGTCTTTACTCAAAAGTGTGTAAGTTAAAACTGAAGCCGCCAAACGCCCATTGTAATAAATTATAACTTTGTTAATCTATGTAATGTGTGTTGCTAATGATCTGATCAAGGATTTAATTTTCAGTAATAATCTTAAGAAGGTTGTTTATTTGGAAATTAATTAGCAAGTCCTTATGTTATGTGGAATAGATAAGGATGTCTGCACTACATGGATGTAGTGTCAGCAAGGATGCTACAAGGACGTTACTAACACAGATATACCCCCTTGGGCCGTTTTACGGCCCTTTTTAATTTATAATACAGCTCACAAAATAAATATTTAAAATATTTTATCTCTCAATGTTCAATCTTGCCAAAAATGATGATTTTTTTCGTAATAAGTTTCTGCTTGTATAGTATTAGAGAATGCATTTAATTTTAAAGTAATAGTTCCTTCCGTTGCCGTGTTATAGATTTTAGAACCTAAACGTTGATAGCGATTTAATACGATTTTATGTGGAAATTTAAATCGGTTATGAAAACCCGTAGGAAATAAAGCATAGACTGGTTGTACATGGTTCAAAAATTCTATGCTTGAAGAGGTTTTACTCCCATGATGTGGCACTATTAAGACTGAGCTTTGCAAATCTTTTTGTTTTGAATGAACAAGATAGTTTTCTGCCGCTTTTTCAATATCTCCGACTAATAGAATACTTTGTAAACGGTTACTAATTTTTAGGACGCATGAACTATTATTACCTAGATAATGGTGATTTATAGGTGGATATAGAATCTCGAAGTTAATTCCATCCCACTGCCAATGTATCTTCTCTTCACATAAATTTACGATGTTGGGTAGAAACTTTTTTGGAATACTACTCAGCATTTTGTCGACTTGTATTTGTTTTAAAATAATCATCGCTCCACCACTATGATCATTATCACCATGACTAATCACCATCAAATGCACCCTTTGAACGTCGATAGTTTGTAAAAAAGGAAGTACAACCAATTTTCCTGCGTCAAAAGATGGACTTAAGCGAGGGCCTGAATCATAAATTAGGACGTGATGTTGCGTACGAACTACACTGGATAAACCCTGTCCTACATCGAGAAGATGAATCCAAATATCGCCATAGTGTGGTCTCTGGCTTTCCCAAAAAAATAAGGGCAAGATCCAAATGAAACCTAAACAGCGAGTTGGCATTCCTTTAGGTGCCAAAACTAATAATATACCTATTAAACTTGAAACTAATATCCAAGGGCTTGATAAATATGCATAATATTGAGCCAGAGGTATTTCTGAAAAAAAATTGAGTACTTTCCAAAGTAACTCCAATACTTGTTCTGCAAAAATTAAGAGTTGGTTTCCCAAAACTGAGCTTACTAAGCTAAGTAAACTACCTAATAAACTGAGCGGTAAAATTAAAAACCCAATAGTTGGAATGGCTATTAAATTAGCAACAAAACTAATCCAAGAAATTTGATGGAAAAATAATAAGGATAATGGGATTAATCCTAAGCTTACTGTCAATTGTATTCGGCACCAAGCTCGCCAATTTTTTGATGGCTTGATGCGATATGAAACAGCATAAAAAATTAATATAACCGCTGTAAAGGATAACCAAAAACTCGCTGATAAAACCGAAAAAGGTTCTATGATTAAAATAATCAATAACGCTAAATGAAATGAATGCCAACTTTTAAGATAACGCCGCTGTATGATCGCCAATGAAAAGGCGGATAACATGAGTAAAGCACGTTGCGTAGGGATAGCAAACCCTGCTAAAGCACTATAAAAAATCGCTGCTAATAACGTTAAGGCACTGGCAATTTTCGGTGCTGGAATATACAAAGTAACATAGGGTAACCGGCAACAAATAAAACCAACTATCCAATAAATAATTCCTGAAATAAAAGCCAGATGTAAACCTGAAATAGCAAATAAATGATTAGTTCCCGTACCACGCATTACTTGCCATTGTTCATCGGTAATTTCGCAGCGTATTCCTGTTGTTAATGCGCTAATCAGTCCTAATAAAGGGTAATCTTGTAAGGTCTTTTTTACATTTGCAGTAATTTTTTGACGTAGGTTGTCAATAAAATAATAAGCATTTGCGCGTTGAATTAAATGCAAAGGAAATTTTTCTAAGAGATACCCTGTAGCACAAATGTTTTGTTGAAATAACTCGGCTTGGTAATCAAAGCTCCCAGGATTCCAGAAAGCGCGGGGTCGGCGTAGACGCAAAGCAAATTGCCAAATATCTCCTTTCTTGAAATCAGTTAATCTGTTTGAATTTTTATAAAAATATCCCTTAATACGCACAGAGATGGGATATTGTATAGGTACCGAAGTTTCAATATTTTGGATAAGAAAGTCAAAACGCACGGCCCCCGAATAATTTTCTGGAATAGTTAATATACGTCCCTTTGCAATGAGTGTCTTACCTTCTAATATCTTGGGTAATTGTTGGGAAAGTCGTTGATGCGCAATTATCAACGACCAAGAAAAACCTAAACAACAAGCAATAAAAAATAAAATCCAGTTCGAAGAAAAAAATAGCTTAAAAAAATTTAGACTAATTAAAATAATGCTCAGAGAAATCAGTAAATAAGCTAACTTTACCGAAGGTAAATGCGAAAAATGTGTGATCCATACCACACCGATTAAAAACCCTAACGTCCAGCGGGCCATATTTTTATTTATACAATAACTTAGATCCCATTATATATTTTCTAAAAGCAATTTTAAAAAGCTTAAAAGTAATATAAAATATTTTTGGTAAAATTGAAAAATACGAGTCTTCCAGACTTTTAGTGCTTAAAATAAAACGGTCTTAAATCAAAAACACAAGGAATGTTATATGAAAAAATCCGAAGAAAATCTCAAAAAAGGAATATCAGGTAATCCTATTCATGAAGAAACAAGCCAAGAAATACGTGAAGAAGCTGCGAATAATTCCTCCAAAAAAGCAACATCAACCACTATTTCACGAAACAGTTTTTCTGGAATCTTTCAACGACTAGTATGTTCATCAAGCTCAAAACTCCCCGAAGATACAAGTGAAATAGTTTCCATACCCAAAGCTCAACCTAAATAAGCTTCGGAAAATTGGTATCGGCTGGAAAGATTATAAATAAAATGTTTAACCAAACATTAAATATTACAACAGCATCTAATTTTAGTGTAAGCCGATTTTTAAAGGTGTTGCTAAAATCATAACAAAGCTAGCAACTAATCCTGCCGCCGGGATAGTTAATATCCATGCCCACATAATTCGTCTTATAGTGGGCCAATGGGTATTGAGCCAACCATTTGTTGAGCCTACTCCAAGAATCGCCCCTGTGACCGTATGCGTTGTAGAAACAGGAATACCTAAATCAGTAGCTACAAATAACGTGAGCGCAGCACCTGTTGCTGCACATCCACCACTTAAAGGTGTTAATTGGGTTATTTTATTTCCTAAGGTATGTACAATACGCCAACCTCCTATCAACGTACCCAATCCCATGACAAAGTTACAAGAAATAATTACCCAAAATGGAACATAAAAATGTCCATTCAAAAGACCTGTAGAAAATAATAATACTGCAATAATACCCATTGTTTTTTGGGCATCATTACCACCATGACCTAAACTTAGTAAAGCCCCTGCAACGAATTGGGCGCGCTTAGCCCAACATTGAGTCTTATTGGAATTTGTATCTTTTATAAAAATGCGCGTCAATTTTATCAGCAGCCAACTTATCGTTAACCCCAATAAGGGTGACAGAACTATTGCTATCAAAACAGGTAGCAATCCATGCCAATTTAAAACATGCCAACCTCCTGCCACTAGAGCCGCACCGACTAGCCCTCCTATCAATCCATGAGATGAACTTGAAGGTAAACCAAAATACCAGGTTAAAAGATTCCAGATGATAGCTCCCGTTAGCGCCGCAAAAAGCACATAAGGGGTAACGATATGAGGTTCTATTAGCCCTGAGCCTATAGTCGTCGCAACACTTAGATGAAAAAATAAGAAAGCAATAAAGTTAAAAAATGCTGCCCATAATACTGCAGTTAAAGGCTTTAAAACCTTTGTTGCCACCATAATAGCTATAGAGTTAGCCGCATCATGAAAACCATTAATAAAGTCGAAGATAAATGCTAAGACAATAACGAAATAAATAAATATCAAAGTGCTCGTCATAAAGCATTCTTTCCATCACCTAAACTTGTTATTAAGTATACACGACGTTGGAAGGGTTGGCACTCTGACGACGTTAAGCCAATTTTATAAAAAATGTATTTAATCGAGTTATATTTCATATTGGAATAGTTGAAAAAACTTATTGTATTGACTTCAGTTATTTTTAATTCCTAAAATTTCTATAGCTTATCCTTAAGATTCCATTTTATTTCCTATAAGTAACCCCTTAAGGTAGAATCATATCTTATAATGTTAATACAGCCAAAAAACACTTATGTTATCGCTTATTGAATTAGTTCAACAACTTGTTGCTCGACCTTCTGTTACTCCAGAAGATGAGGGCTGTCAACCAATTTTATGTCAGCACTTAAAGCGCTTAGGTTTTGCGATTGAACACTTACCATTTGCAGATGTCAATAATTTTTGGGCTAGACGTGGAAAAGAATCCCCTTTATTTGTTTTTGTAGGGCATACCGATGTCGTTCCCACTGGGCCATTAGATAAATGGGATAGCCCTCCTTTTGTACCTACCATTCGTAATGGGCAACTCTATGGTCGTGGTAGCGCAGATATGAAAGGTAGCCTGGCTGCAATGTTAATTGCGTGTGAAAAGTTTATTAATGAATATCCTGATCATAATGGTTCCATAGCTTGGTTAATTACTAGTGATGAAGAAGGTCCTAGCATCAATGGCACTGTAAAAGTAGCGGAAGTACTTAAAAATAGAAACGAAAAAATAGATTATTGCTTAGTTGGCGAACCTACCTGCGAAGAAAAATTGGGTGATACGTTAAAAGTTGGTCGACGTGGATCTTTATCAGCTGATTTGATCATCAAAGGTAAACAAGGTCATATTGCTTACCCTCAATTAGCCGAAAACCCTATTCATCTTTTTAATCCAAGTCTAGCTGAACTATTGGATACCAACTGGGATAAAGGAATAGCTTACCCTAATTTTCAACCTACTAGCTTACAATTTTCTAATATCCATGGTGGTACAGGTGCTGGGAATGTTATTCCAGATAACATAGAAGTTAAATTTAACTTTCGATATTCTCCTGCAACTACTGCAAAAAAATTAGAAGATATTGTAGAAAGTATTTTAAAAAAACACCACTTAAAGTATCAAATCACTTGGCAACGTGGAGGACTTCCTTTTTTAAGTTCTTCAGGCCAGTTACGTTTAGCCTGCCTCGATGTTATAAAAAAACTTACCGGCGTTACACCTAGCGTTTCAACTACAGGTGGTACTTCTGATGCCCGTTTTATTGCGCCTTTAGGAGCAGAAATTGTTGAGTTTGGCCCATGCAACCGTACTATTCATCAAATTAACGAATCCGTCTCTATTGATGATCTTGAGCAATTAGCTTTAATTTATGAAGAAATTTTGAAGAAGATTTTGTGTAAAAGCTAATTATTATTAAATATTAACATAAAGCTTAAAAGGCAAATTAATAGACCATTTGCATAACCCAGTGATAGGCTTGAGTTCGAGGAAAACGATAGTCGAGGACCGGAGTTTACATGAGTAAATGAGGACCGTAGATTAGCGTTTAACGATGAAATCAAGTCTAGCACGCAGGTTTAGGCAAGTGGTCTAGTAAAATGCAGAAAAAAAAAAGCAGCCTTAAGGCTGCTTGCGGTTAATCATTAGTATTCTTTATTATGAAAGAAACTGCGATTTTGATAACCATGATGGATCAGGATAGTAAGCAAATACTAGCGTTCCGTTCTTAATCGAATGGATTAATGAATCGGCAACTGCTGGACTGACTGCAAAACAACCCCAACTTCGTCCTAGACGACCGTGCTGCTGCGCAAATTGCGCAGTTGCATAATCCGCCCTATGGACTACGATATCACGAGCTTCCGCCCTATCGTTAACTCCTTTTTCTAAACCTTTTAACTTTAATGAATAGCCGTGTTTACCCTGATAGGTTGATTCAGTTAAAAACACACCTAAACTTGACTCTAAACTTCCTGGTCTATCTGAGAAGGAAGTCGCATAGTTGCCACCACTGTTTTGTCCATGGGCAACGTAATCATTAAAAAGTACAGAGTTGTTGTTAAGGTCTAATACCCACAATCTTCGTGCTGTTGATGGCTTAGTATAATCAATAATCGTTAGAATATGTTGATTGTCTAAACCTTCCTGTCTAGCTTTGTTATAAGCTTCTAAACCTAACTGTAATACTTTAGGATTAAGGCCTGGAGCTCGCTCACTGAACTGCTGTAGCTCAGCTTGCACGTTAGCATCCTGGCTTACTGGACTAGCGTTAACGGTCATCACGAAGAGACCACTGGCTAGCAGTAATAAACTTGTTATTTTCTTTAATATCACTATATAACCCCCCCTCTGCTTATCTAGCAGAAGAAGACCACTATAGCATAATTCGTACAATATTTGAACGCTTTTGGCTCGTTTTATTAGTTAAAAGGCTTACATTTCTATTTCTAGCTCGTAAGCCTTTAAAGGACAAAATAATGCTTTTCTTAGGGGCTAAAACCTCGTAGGTAAATTCACTCTAGGCCCATTTCTATGCAGAACAGTCCTCTCCAAAAAATAAGCTATTTCTGTTTATAATCCCTTCGACGCTAAATACCCTTTAAAAATCTCTTTTTACTAGTCCAAATTCAAGGGCTTTCCTATTAAGATTTCAATTAAAATTAGCGTTTAGTTTTAACCTGTTTTTATCATTATAATCAAAAACTGGATTAATTTTTCTTAATAGCTATCTAAAAATTACTTCATTTTTCTCGGTCTACCACGCTTACGAATAGTACCTGTTTTAGCTATATTGAGCTGAGATGGCCTTGGCCGTCCCTTTGTCGTTAACATTCTTTTCATTCTTTTTCTATTTCCTTTAGCCTTTGCAACAGCTAAAGCTTTGAAATTAGCTTCCATTTTTTTATGTTCAATTTTGACCACTTTTTCGAGCGCTTTTTGATAAGCTTCTTGCTCAGCAATCTTCAGTTTTTCTTTGAAATTGGCTTTCAACATAGCAATCTTAGCACGTAAGGCTTTTTGTGTTATACGAGCATTTAAAGCAGCCTTACTACGTTGCATTTTTTTTGCAGCACTTAAAGGTGGTCTACCTCGTTTAGCTTTTGTTTGTATTTTAGCATTCGTCATATGTGTTCCTTAGAGTTAATATAATATCAATCAACCAATATATACTCTTCGCACTTGAATTTTTGTCTATGTTGCCGCTCAATTCGCAATCCTCATGTATCTTGAATACATTGCAGTTGCTTCATTCTCGCGGCGCCTTGCCAAAAATCCAATTACTATGAGTATACCTTCTTAAAATTAAGGTGATATTAAATAATATTTCTTTAATTAAGAAGAATAAACCTAAATAGAAATTTTATTATATCGATAAATTATAGATAATTCAGCAATATTTTACATCACTAAAAAATTCTGTATTTTTATCCGTATTTTTTAAGTGCTAAATTTCTAATTTAATAGATAGCCAATTATTTATGGGGATTTCATTATCTTTTTTCAATAGGCACATAATTTCTTTGCGTATTTCCTATATATAATTGTCTAGGTCTGGCAATACGAAGTTTAGGATCGGCCATCATCTCTTCCCATTGTGAAACCCAACCTACTGTGCGAGCTAACGCAAAAATAACCGTAAACATATTGGTAGGAATTCCTAAAGCACTTAAAGTAATACCTGAGTAAAAATCAACATTAGGATATAATTTTCTTTCAACAAAATAAGGGTCTTCTAAAGCAATTTTCTCTAAAGCTAATGCAAGTTTAAATAAAGGTACTTCTTTTTGGCCAGTTTCTTCCAGCACATCATGACATGTCTTTTTCATCACTGATGCTCGTGGGTCATAATTTTTATATACACGATGTCCAAAACCCATTAATCGAAAAGGATCATTAGGATCTTTTGCTTTGTCGATATACTGATTAATTCGTGAAATATCTCCTATTTCAAGCAACATATTTAAACATGCTTCGTTAGCGCCACCATGCGCGGGACCCCATAAAGCGGCTATCCCTGCAGAAATGCAGGCGTAGGGATTAGCACCCGTTGAACCTGCAAGTCTCACAGTAGAAGTAGAAGCATTTTGTTCATGATCAGCATGTAAAATAAAAATTTTATCTAAAGCTCGGGCTAATACCGGATTAGGCGAGTTTTCTTCGGTTGGAACCCCAAACATCATATGCATAAAATTCTCTGCATAACTCAAATGATTGAGAGGATACATAAAAGGCAATCCTGTCGAATATTTGTAAGACATAGCAGCGAGTGTTGGCATTTTAGCAATTAATCTTAATGCGGCTAATTTACGATGTTCTCTATTATGAATATCCAACAAGTCATGATAGAAAGCGGATAATGCCCCAACAACACCCAGCATAATTGCCATGGGATGAGCATCTCTGCGAAATCCATGAAAAAAATGACGTAACTGCTCATGCACCATAGTATGTTGATTAATTTCTTGGTTAAAACCCTGCTTTTGAATTTGATCGGGTAACTCACCATGCAGCAATAGATAAGCAACTTCTATAAAGTCTGATTTTTCTGCAAGCTGATCAATCGAATAGCCACGATAAAGTAAGATACCTTTATCACCATCGATAAATGTTATTTTAGAGGAACAGGATGCAGTAGATAGAAATCCCGGATCATAGGTAAAGCGATTAACTTTTGCCAATTGGGTCACGTCTATAACATCAGGTCCTAATGTTGCTTTGCAAACTGGTAAGTTAACAGGAGATAAATCGTTAACAGTTAAAATTGCCGTGGAAGAAGACAAATCTTTAGTGGTTACTTCCGCAGATTGAGTCATAATAGCCTCTGAATTTATAAATTTAATTTTGTCGCCAACTAAACTAGCAATTACCTAAAAAGAGGGGTGATATATAACAAAGATAAAATACTGATGTCAATTTCGGCAACTTGAAGATTTTATCAAATAATTAGAAAGCGATGCTAGATTTATGCTAGATTAACGATATTGTGCAAACTATTCAACATTTAACTATAACCAACGACCATTCAGGCCAGAGACTCGACAATTTTTTAATGTCGCGGTTAAAAGGTTTGCCTAAAAGTCGCCTTTATCGAATCATACGAAAGGGTGAATTACGCGTCAATAAAAAAAGAGTAAAACCAGATTATCGCCTACAAGATGGAGATATTATTCGGATCCCCCCATTAAGACTTACCCCTCCCGCAAAAAAAAATATTCTCAATGAAAAACTAGCCGCACTTCTTGAAAAAGCAATTATTTTTGAAGACAAACATTTTTTAGCCCTCAACAAACCTAGCGGTATCGCTGTCCATGGTGGTAGCGGGATACATTTAGGCGTTATAGAGGCTTTACGTTTACTGCGGCCACAATTAAAATTCTTAGAATTAGTGCACCGCTTAGATCGTGACACTTCTGGTTGCTTATTAGTTGCTAAAAAAAGTAGTGTTTTAAAGGAACTACATGAATTATTACGTTCGGGTGCAATTAAAAAGACATATATTACTTTAGTAGCAGGACATTGGCCTAAATCGTTATTAAAAGTGGACGCTCCCTTATATAAGAATCAATTGCAATCAGGAGAACGCATTGTACGTGTCCAAACAGAGGGCAAAAATTCCTTAACTAAATTTTCCGTTCAACATTATTATGCTGAATCAACATTAGTCGCAGCAATGCCCATCACTGGGCGTACGCATCAAATACGCGTTCATGCCCAATTCGCCAAGCATCCTATTATTGGAGATGAAAAATATGGCGATAAAGAAATCAATAAAAAGATGCGTCAATTAGGTTGTAAACGACTTTTCTTACATGCTAGCCAACTTGAATTTACTTTAAACTCGATAGAGAAAACTATAACGCTAAATGCTGAATTACCAGAAGATTTAAACCAATTTTTAAAGCGCTTAAGCCCTTTATCTTCTGATTAGTTATCTATTCAAGTTTTCCTTTAATGCCGCAAAAATACGTTTGCGAACTTCTTCCACATCCGCATGCCCATTAATTGAAATATAACAAGGTGCGCCCGGATCGCCCCGACGCTGCCATTCTTGGTAATAACAAAGTAACGGTTTGGTTTGTTGATGATAAATGCGCAAACGCTCACGTACAGTTGCTTCGGTATCATCTTTACGTTGAATAAGCTCTTCTCCCGTCACATCATCTTTATTTGGTATTTTTGGTGGATTATACAATGTATGATAAATGCGCCCTGAAGCTGGATGAATACGCCGCCCACTCAGGCGTTTTACGATCTCATCATCTTCTACTTTAATCTCGATAACAAAATCAATACAAATTCCGTTAGCCCGTATGGCTTCGGCCTGTGGTAAAGTGCGGGGAAACCCATCAAATAAAAAACCATTGACACAATCCGCTTGTTGGATACGAGTTTCGACCAACTCGATAATAACTGGGTCAGAAATTAGTTGGCCGGAATCCATTAAAGCTTTGGCTTGTAGGCCCACAGGTGTACCTTGACTCACAGCAGCACGTAACATATCTCCGGTAGAAATTTGAGGAATATGGTAATAAATCGTTAAAAATTTTGCTTGGGTACCCTTTCCTGCCCCAGGTGCCCCTAATAAAATAATTCTCATGTTGTATTTTTATCTCAAGTAAGTGTCTAAAGGTCATCCGTAAAAGCCGGATTCAGACTAGCCAGAAGTCTAAAAATATGCTTTTATCAGTTTCTGATTTTTGCAGCCCCATAATGAAGGACGTAAACCATCGCTGGCCCCATAAAATAACCGTGCCAAAATCAGCTCAATCTAAAAAGTTTCGAAAGAAGTCTACTATAAAAAGCGACAAAACATGTAGGGGTCTTTTCAGGAAATATACTCAATCTACTGCTCTCAGTAAGAACACTCAGAAAAATGGCCCTATGAATACTTTTGTTTTTGATATTGAAACTGTTCCTGATGTAAAGAATGGACGAATTCTTTACAACTTAGATAGTGAAAAAAGCGATCGTGAAGTCGCTGAAATCATGCTAGTTAAACGCCAAGAAAAAACCGGTAATTCTGGTTTGCTTGCTCATCATTTGCAGCGTATCGTCGCTATTTCTGTCGCGTTGCGCACTAAAAATCAATTTAAAATCGGCTCCTTGGGTAATCTTAATTCAGAGGAACCTGCCCTTATAGAAGCGTTTTTCAAATGTATTGAAAAATATTTACCTATTTTGGTTTCCTGGAATGGTAGCGGCTTCGATCTACCTGTTTTAAACTACCGGGCATTATTGTATGGAATTAGTAGTCCTAGTTATTGGAATGTAGGTAATGATGATGCCAGTTTCCGCTGGAATAATTATTTGAGCCGCTATCATTACCGTCATACGGACCTGATGGATGTTTTAGCTGCTTATCAAGGCCGTGCGAATGCTCCTTTGACAGAAATTGCTGTCATGCTAGGTTCGCCCGGAAAATTGGGTATGGACGGTAGCCAAGTTTGGGATTATTTTTTGGATGGTAAATTAGAAGCCATCCGAAATTATTGCGAAACAGATGTGTTAAATACCTATTTAATTTATCTTCGTTTTGAATTAATACGAGGAAATTTCTCTTTTGAAACTTATCAAAAAGAGTGTGCTTATGTACGAGAAACAATTGCTAAAGAAAATAAACTTCATTTTAAACAATTTATAGAAGCATGGAAAATTTAAAAACTTTATCTACCGATATTACTACCCCTATTACTATTACAGGCATTTCGCATGAAGGCCGGGGCATTGCCCATATCAATGGTAAAATTACCTTCATCGAAAATGCTTTACCTGGTGAAATCGTTCAAATCGTTTACAACAAAAAGCGACGTTCGTATGATGAAGCGAAAGCTATTAAGATATTAAAAGGCTCAACAGATAGAATCCAACCGGGTTGTCTTCATTATGATAGTTGTGGTGGCTGCAGCCTACAACATCTAAGTAACCAAGCTCAGCTGCAACACAAAGAAAAAACCCTTGTTGATCAACTCAGCCATTTTACTGCCATTAAGCCTAAATCATTATTGCCTCCCCTGACCGGACCAAGCTGGGGCTATCGTCGGCGGGCGCGTCTGGGTGTTAAGTACGTAACCAAAAAGCAAGCTGTATTGGTTGGCTTCCGCGAAAAGAATGGGCGTTATCTCGCACAATTACAAACTTGTAAAACGTTAGACCCTAGAGTTGGCCAGCTTTTAGTCCCTTTACAGCAACTTATTCATAAATTAAATGCCTTTCAAGCTATCCCCCAAATTGAAGTGGCACTCGGTGATGACATACTAGGCTTAGTTTTTCGACATCTCACCCCTTTAGACATCTCGGATGAAATGCACCTCAAAAGCTTTGCAGAACAGCATCAGATACAACTTTACCTGCAGCCTGGCAATGAAAGTAGCACTCACTGTATTTGGCCAGAAGACCCTAAATTACTAAGTTATCGTTTGGAAAATAAGGGTTATCAGCCTTTGGAACTCTTATTTGAACCTAAACACTTTGTCCAGATTAACCCGGACATCAATCAGGCGATGATCCATCGAGCTATGGAGTTGCTCTCACCTAATTTCAGCGATCGGATATTGGATTTATTCTGCGGATTAGGTAATTTTAGTTTACCCCTTGCCACCCGATGCCAATTCGTCGTAGGTGTTGAGGGATATGCTGAACTCGTGGAACGGGCAAAAGCCAATGCTAGACACAATGCAATTAACAATACACAATTTTATACAGCTGATTTAACAGCCTCTATACTAAAAGAAACTTGGGCTCAACAAACTTTCAACAAAATTCTATTGGATCCACCCCGCTCTGGAGCTTTGGAGGTCATTTCGCAAATTGCAGATTGGAATGTTGAGCGTATTGTGTATGTATCGTGTAATCCTGCTAGTCTTGCTAGAGATGCCGGCGAATTAGTAAAACAAGGCTATAGTTTAGAACAAGCTGGAATAATGGATATGTTCCCGCAAACTCATCATAGCGAAGCAATTTGTTTATTTACTAAATAGGTAGTATGAATAAACTAAACAGCGCACTTCTTAAGAATTTCTGGTTTTTAATAGGAATATTTTCCTGCACGCTCTTATTGATGAACCCGATGAAAAGTTTTGCCTATTATGATGAAAATGGCCAGGATGCCAACCTTACATCTATTCAGCAAAACCTAAATAATATATTAAGTCATTTCAAAGGCTTTAACACCGGTGTTTCTATACAGTCCGTATCAACAGGAAGAGTACTCTACCAATATAATGCTAATCGCGGCTTTGTCCCTGCTAGCACCTTAAAATTATTTACCGGAATTGCTGCTTTAGATTATTTAGGGCCTCACTTTCAATTCAAAACTCGCTTTTTAACTAACCCAGGTGCACTGATTCGTAATGGCGTTTTAACCGGAAATTTGTATATAAAATTTAGCGGAGATCCTTATTTAACTCTAGATGATCTCAAAGACATGCTAGAGACATTAAATGAGCAACATATAAATAAAATTCAAGGCAATATCGTTATTGATGATACAGTAATTGATCGTAGCACCTGGCCTCCAGGGCGTGTTATAGACGATAGGATTTTCTGCTATGCCGCCCCAGTAACAGCAACTATAATCAATCGCAATTGTTTCAGTCTTAGCGTTAAAGCCAATCAACACTTATTACATCCTACCGTCACTAAAAGTAATAGTAATTTAGGTATAGTTATCGACAACCAAGCAGTTACCAAGCGTTTGAGACAAGGAAGTTATTCCCTAGATTTAAAGCCTAATGCTGCCAGCAAAAATCACTATACTTTAAGAGGATATCTTTCCCCGAAGATGGGGCCTTTATCATTCGCAGTAGCTTTACAAAATCCAAATTTGGCGACCTATGATATCGTGGCTGGATTATTGAGAAAATACTCTATCCGTTATTCAAATTTAGTCTATGGAAAGACCCCCCCTCTCGCCAAGACCTTAGCCGAAAACAGCTCGCCTGAACTTGCTTTTTTAATAAAAAATATGTTAAAAAAGTCAGATAATCTTATTGCAGATAGTTTATTAAAAAAACTAGGGGAAAAGTACTTTTCAGTGCAAGGTAGTTGGAAAACCGGTCGAAATGCTGTTCAGGCAATTCTTGCCAACAAAACAGATATTGATTTCAAACATCTAGTGATGGTCGATGGCTCTGGTCTATCTCGTAACAATATAGTCACGCCTAATGCCTTCGTTAAATTATTAAACTTCGCTTATACGCAATTACCCGATAGCGATTTACTTTTTGAGTCATTACCACGATCAGGGATAGATGGTACCTTAAAACATCGTCTAGGGGGCCCCTTATCGGGTAGAATACATGCTAAAACAGGAAGCATGCATGGAATAAGTAGCTTAGCTGGTTATGTTCGAACTGCTAATAATCAAGTTGTGGCTTTTTCTATTTTAATTAATGATCCCGTTCCTGGTAAAAACAATCAAGGAGGTTATCGCTTATTAGAAAATCGAATTTGTGAATTTTTGGCTAGAAGTTATATATAAAATAAACACTCTTCCAAAAAAAATTATACAAATAAGTTAGTTGATTTTTCTAATTTTTTAGAGCTATAAACTAAAAATAAGGATAATTGAAAATGGTTAAAATAAAAAATTCGCTCTATTTAAATAATGATGGGAGTATTAATTTAGAAACATGGCTACACCATGCTGCCATGCAACGTAGTCAAGAAGATTTCAAATTGATTCGACAAGCTTCTATTTTAAGTCAAATTGTGGGTGAAGCAAAAACAACCCCCACACATGTCTCTTGCTTACAACAAGGCCTCACCATGGCCGAGATTCTGTTAGATCTACATTTAGATAAAGAGACCATTGCAGCTTCCCTAATTTATAGTTGCGTAAATTATGCTGAACTCTGTTTAGAAACGGTCTATGAACATCTAGGGCCGAATGTGGCTAAAATTATCGAAGGCGCTAAACAAATGAACGCCATTCGTATTGCCAGTACCGCCGCTAATCTACATCAAACTCAATTAGAAAATATTCGAAAAATGCTACTTGCAATGGTAGAAGATATGCGAGTTGTCCTCATTAAACTCGCCGAACGTACTGCTACTATGCGTACACTAGATATGTTGGATCGAAAAGCAAGTCAAGTCTATGCACGTGAAACACTGGATATTTACGCTCCTTTAGCTAATCGTCTAGGCGTAGGTCAGCTGCAATGGGAACTGGAAGATCTCTCTTTACATTATCTAGAACCCAAAATATATGCCCAGATCGCGCAACTACTTCAAGAACGATTGATCGATCGTGAGTCCTATGTACAAATTATTTTAACTCAACTACGAAAAATTTTAGACCATGCTCAACTACATAATTTTGAAATATATGGACGCGTAAAACACATCCATAGCATTTACAGAAAGATGCAACAAAAAAAATTAAAATTTGAAGAACTGTATGATCTGAATGCTATCCGCATTTTGGTCAATACCGTTAAAGATTGTTACAATGTTTTAAGTATTATTCATAGTTTATGGGCGCCTGTGTCTGGTCAGTTTGATGATTATATAGCGACACCCAAATCCAATGGTTATCGTTCTATTCATACCGCTGTTTTAGGTCCTGGGCAAAAAATACTTGAAATCCAAATTCGCACGCATCAAATGCACCAAGAATCCGAGCATGGCTTAGCTGCGCATTGGCAATATAAAGAAACTGCTCAACGACAAAAAGAAAGTTATCAAACAAAAATCGCATGGCTAAGGCAAGTGTTAGAGTGGCAAAAAGAATTAGTAAAACGTGGCAAAGCTACCGTACCTGGTCTCACCACTGTTTTAGATGATCGAGTGTATGTTTTTACACCTAATGGAGATATCCTTGATCTACCCAAAGGTTCAACGCCGTTGGACTTTGCTTATCATATTCATAGCGAAGTCGGGCATCGTTGCAGAGGAGCGAAAATCAATGGTGCTATTGTTCCATTAACTTACCAACTAAAAATTGGCGAACAAATCGAAATTCTTACTGCAAAACAAGGAAGCCCGAGCCTAGATTGGTTAAATCCAAATTTAGGATATTTATATACTGCTCGTGCAAAAGCAAAAGCTCATCATTGGTTTAAAACTCAAGATTATGAAAAACATTTACTCCATGGTGAAGATTTATTTAATAAAGAAATTCAACGTCTAGGATTAACGACACTCGATCCCGAAAAATTAGCGCACAAACTTCATTTTAAAACCAAAAAAGAAATGATTGCCGCATTAGGCAGTGGTGATTTACGTCTTGCCCAACTTTTAAATGCCATACAATCACAGGAAAAACAGCTAGCCTCTAGCTTGGTCCAACCTGAAATTTTGTTAGGCAAACCCCGTAGCAGTTTGCCAGAAGGTATTAGCATAGCCGGCGTTACCGACTTGTTAACGCAGACTGCGGGCTGTTGCAAACCCGTTCCTGGCGATCCTATCCGAGGTTTTATTACTCAAAGTCGTGGCATAGTTTTGCATCGTGATGATTGTATGCATCTACTCAATCTCGAGCCTGAAAAACAAAATCGCTTAGTAGATGCTGATTGGGGCCTAGCGGTTAGTCAAGTATACCCAGTCGACATCTGTGTAGAAGCATACAATCGACCTGGCTTACTGCGTGATGTATCTACACTCATTGCTAATGAAAAATTAAATTTAGTCGCATTAACACTAGCCAGTGATAAACCCGATCCCAAGGCACATATTAAACTAACTGTTGAAATACCCAGCTTACTCTCACTTGGCAAAGTCTTAGATCGCATCAAACAAGTGCCTAATGTGATTGATGTCAGAAGACAAATCATAAGTTAAACTTGTCTATACGACATTGGATTGATTATATGAAAGAAGAAACAATTTATAGTATTTCTGAACTGAATCAGATGGTTCAAGATCTATTGGAAGATGCTTTTTTACCTATCTGGGTAGAAGGTGAAATTTCTAATTTCGCAAGCCCTAGTTCCGGCCATTGGTATTTTTCTTTGAAAGATGAAAATGCTCAAGTACGCTGTGCGCTTTTCAATGGTCGACAACGTTACAAAGACAGTCAACCAAAAAATGGTATGCAGATCCTAGCTCGTGCCAAAATTTCCTTGTATCCAACACGTGGAGAATTTCAATTAATCATTGACCAATTTGAACCCGCGGGCGAAGGAGCTTTACGTAAAGCGTTTGAAAAATTAAAAAGTCAACTTGCAGCAGAAGGTTTATTTGATCCACAACATAAAAAACCCTTACCTAAGTTTCCTAGTACAATAGGTGTCGTTAGTTCAGATACCGGTGCTGCACTGCGCGATATCTGCATTGTTCTTAAGCATCGTTTTCCGGCCATTAACATCATTGTATACCCTTCTTTAGTCCAAGGAAAAAATGCCTCGATACAAATTGTTCAGCAGATAAACACCGCGAATCAACGTAAGGAATGTGACGTTTTAATTTTGGCTCGAGGTGGGGGATCCTTGGAAGATTTATGGCCTTTTAATGAAGAAAACGTAGCGAGAGCAATTTTTAAAAGTGAATTACCGCTTATAAGTGCTATTGGGCATGAAACAGATTTTACTATTGCCGATTTTGTTGCAGATGTGCGTGCCGCCACACCGACTATGGCCGCACAATTAGCGAGTCCCGATGGATATGAATACCAACAACAATTAGATAAAACCTATCATCGTCTCATTAAAACGATTCTATCTATATTAAAAAGCTATCAGCAAAATTTAGAAAATCTAGCTAAGCGTTTACGTCATCCACAACAACGATTACAAGATGGATTTCAGCATTGTGATGAATTAACCCAACGCCTCAATTTAAGTATAAAAAACCAATTACAACTACGTCAGCAAAAGCTCTTAGGTTTATCCCGCACACTGCAAGCCATCAGTCCTTTAGCCAGCTTAGCGCGCGGTTATGCGATTGTAAGTGATGCAACGAGCCAAAAAATTCTGCGCGATAGTAAGGACGTAAAATCAGGTCAGGAAATTATTACCAAACTGGCCAAGGGTGAATTACTCTGTGAAGTCAAAGCAAAGCTCTAAATAACAAGCATCGATAGAATTCGCTGCCAAAAAATTATTAAACTATTTAATTAAATTAATAATATCTAATAAAAACTAACTTATCATGCAACCGAACGCTTTAGTTATTTCGGGAACTTCGATTTCTTTTGTAGGGTTACTAAATTCATCTGTACTGCAAGCAATAAAGTATGAAAAATCTCTTCGAATATTGGTAATCTTTGTAAACTGTTGATCAGAATTGAGATGCATAAGTGCTTCTGTTGGTTGAAGCATATAAGTTTGTTCAATCAGTTTTTCGATTTCGCTACTTAAGCTATCATCAGAAAATATTTTTGGAGTGCCCGATTCTTCCGTGTAACAGCGTTGATACCATGGATCATAGAAAAGAGTTTCTATTTCACCATCTTTTTTCCTTTGCGTAAAACGCATTAAAGTGTGACTCCAATTTCTTAATGAACATATCTCGACAGTAATATTATTTCCAGAATAGTTTCTTAAGTTTTGTTTTGCCAGCTCAAACGCTACAGAACACAATCCGTCACCGGTACATTTTTTATCCTCAAGTATAATTTGAGCATGCTGCGAGTAGTATTCACGAATTTCATCCATCTCTAATTTTTTTAATGCCTGCACGTCGTTTTTATCTCCTGGGGAAAAATATATTAACCCTGCTGTTGTTCCGCCTAGAAGAGCATATTTTCCCAACTTATTTTCTTGATCACTTATTATTTGCTGCGCTTGCGATAGTTGATGTTGAGTTTTTAACTCTGGACCATTGATGATATCCAGATTTTTATTTTGAAGTTCATTATCTACTTGTGCAATAAAATCGGTCAGTGTTATATCAGAACGGATACGAAACAGTGAATTAGAATTTTTCATTTATTATTCCTTTACATAAAAAAAAATCATAGCAGTTATTTTTCTTCTGGCATAGGCTCAGCATACCCACACTCCTTACGCGGACAAACTTTTTCAGTCCCCCGACGTTTGGTTGTTTTAATAGTCATCACTGGCCAAGCACAACGCGGGCAGGCTTGTTCGATAGGTTCATTCCAAACTGCATAAGTACAAGTAGGATAAGTGGAGCAAGAATAGAAAATTTTTCCATACCTTGATTTACGCTTAAGCAATGTCCCTTTATGACATTCAGGACATTCTATTCCCGTATCGGCAGGTTTTTCTAAAGGCTCAATATGCTTGCATTTAGGATAGTTACTACAACCTATAAACTTCCCATAACGACCAATCTTTATATGTAAAGCATGTCCACAATCAGGGCACAAACGATCTTGTACAACCTCGGGCTCACTTACTGTAGTAACCTCTCCTTCCATATTTCGTGTGTAATCACATTCTGGATATCCTGAACAACCAATAAATCTACCGCGCTTACCTAAGCGTATCGATAAAGTTTTACCACATTTAGGACAAGCTTCATCTAAAGCTTCTTGAGTCACATCTTTTCGCTGTACAGTTTCCTCAGTGGTCTCAATCAATGTTTTAAACGGTGTCCAAAAATCTTGTAGTAAAGGGATCCATTCCTTCTCCCCTCTAGAAATTTGATCAAGTTCATCCTCTAATCGCGCCGTAAATGCATAATCGACATATTGCATAAAATAACGGGTAAGAAATTTATTCACTATCCTACCGACATCTGTCGGTTTAAATCTTTTTTGATCGAGCGTGACATATTCTCTTTGCTGTAAGGTTGAAATAATAGGCACATAGGTTGAAGGCCGACCAATATCTCGTTCTTCCAACGCCTTGACCAAACTTGCTTCACTATAACGCGGGGGCGGTTCAGTAAAATGTTGATCGGCACTAATATCGATAAGATTAACTTGATCGCCTACTTTTAGAGGTGGCAACATACTCTCTTCTTCGGATTTTGTACTATCATCCTCTGATTTAGCCTTGCTATCATCATAGCTTTCTAAATAAACCGCCATAAAACCTGCATGTACGATAGTCGATCCATTGGCTCGAAAACAATGATCCTTAGCTGCTTTTGCACTTAAATCGATAGCAACCGTGTCAATAGTCGCATGCATCATCTGCGAGGCTACTGCACGTTTCCAAATAAGCTCATATAACTTAAATTGGTCAGGATTTAAATGCTTTTTAAGTTGCTCAGGTGAAAATTCTACATGTGTTGGCCGAATAGCTTCATGCGCTTCTTGTGCATTACGGCTTTTAGTTCGAAAATGCCGGGGAGCTTCGGGTAAATCCTTTTCGCCATAGCGTTGCACAATGAGTTCACGTATCGCTATTATAGCCTCGTTGGATAAATGAACAGAATCCGTTCGCATATAAGTAATCAATCCTACTAAACCTTCACCGACATCAACTCCTTCGTAAAGTTGTTGTGCGAGACGCATTGTTCGCTGCGCCGTATACCCTAATTTACGGCCGGCTTCTTGTTGCAAAGTCGATGTAATAAAAGGTGCGGCGGGGTTGCGTTTACGTTGCTTTTTTTCAACATTGGTAACCTGTAAATAACCCTGCGCTAATTGTTGCAAATTTTCTTTGATTGCAGTGGCTTGCTCTTCGGTAGTAATACTAAATTGATTAAGTTTTTCTTGCTGATACTGAATTAAACGCGCCACAAAAAGTTTTTCATCCAACTTATTATTGGCCGTGATTGTCCAATATTCTTGAGATTTAAAAGCTTCGATTTCTTCTTCACGTTCAACGATTAATCGTAAGGCGGGACTTTGCACACGTCCTGCAGACAAGCCACGACGAACTTTTTTCCATAATAAAGGCGATAGCGTAAACCCAACCAAATAATCCAATGCACGACGTGCTTGTTGTGCATTTACCAAATCCATAGCAATATGGCGTGGATTTGCCACAGCTGTATTAACTGCTGATTTTGTAATTTCGTGAAACACTACGCGATAAGTCGGCTTATTTTTTAGCAATTTTTTTTGCTTTAGAATTTCGTAAATATGCCAAGCGATAGCTTCTCCTTCACGATCCGGATCCGTCGCAAGATATAATGCATCGGCATTCTTAAAAGCCTTAATGATCATATCCATATGCTTGGCATTCTTTTCAATCAGTGCATATTGCATAGCAAAACCCTGCTCTGGGTTCACAGCACCCTCTTTGGGTATCAAATCACGAACATGGCCGTAGGAAGCCAAAACTTCAAAGTCTTTACCTAAATATTTTTTGATTGTTTTAGCCTTAGCGGGCGATTCTACAATCAATAGATTTTTTGCCATTTTATTTCCTCACGTAGCCACCAGGAACCACGTCTATATACTCTTGTAGTTGCAGTGTCGATAAACGAGCAAGCAATTTATCGATAGTTAAACCAGTTCTCGCCATCAAAATATCGATACTTGTCGTTTCAAATCCAAGGCACTCTACAAGCTTTCTATCCTGCGAATCAAGTCTAGATAGATCCTTTTTTTCCAAAACATCTTCAGCATTATAGGACTTAGCCGATATTGCTTCATTAGTCCAAGTATGAGCCTGTCCAGATGAAAATGAGAGCGCCAGGATAATATCCTGGTAACTTTCAACCAGTGTAGCCCCTTCTTTTAATAAGGCATGACAGCCTTGGCTTAAGGGATTGCGAATAGAACCTGGAACAGCAAACACCTCTCGACCTTGCTCCAACGCATACCGCGCAGTGATTAATGACCCGCTCCGTAGCGTTGCTTCTATCACAATAACACCTAGGCTCAAACCACTAATTATCCTATTTCTTCTAGGAAAATATTCTGCCTTGGGTGAAGCGTATGGAAAAAATTCAGAGATCAACGTTCCTCCTTTTTCCACTATATCCATGGCTAAGGTTTGATGACAAACTGGGTAAATATGTTCAAGTCCACTCCCTAATACAGCAATGGTTGTTCCTTTGCTTAATAAAGCACCTTGATGTGCTGCACCGTCAATACCCTTCGCCAAGCCACTGATAATAACAAATCCCTGATCACTTAATTCATTACCGAGTTGATGGGCAATCTCCAAACCTGTATGTGTAGGATTGCGAGCACCAACTATGGCCAAAGTCTGCTGCTGCAAAAGGGACAGCTCGCCCATTATAAATAAAATCAACGGCGGAGAAGAAATTTCACGCAATAATGCTGGATAATATAAATCACCCCAATGTAAAATATACCGCTGAGGTTGTTCTACCCAACGTAAGCAAAGCTCTACACTTTCCCAATCTGGCTTTTGTAAGTTACTAGCAAGTGTTGGATTAATGCCAGCATCAAGCAATTCTTTGTAGGAGGCTAATAAAATTTGTTTGGGGTTAGCAAACTTTTTTAAAAGCATCGAAACCGCGCTCAGACCACAACGCGGAATGGTATAGAGTGCTAACCAATATCCTATTTCATCCAAAGTCAAATCCATGAGTGCGCACTTTAATTTGTCAATTTACAAATTAAAGTGTCTCATTTTAGCGCAAGTATTTTCAAGAGATATTTTTCTGTAAAAATTAATTAGTCAATCCGAACTCATAAGTTGAAAATTTCGATTTTATTTTTAAAATTATCTTTGGATTATGGTTTATATCGATCCATACTCGCCTTAATTTCAACTCTTGCTTGCTCAGGTCCAACCCAACCGGTCACTTTGACCCATTTTCCAGCTTCTAAGTCCTTATAATGTTCAAAGAAATGTTGAATACTTTGTGTAAGTTGCTCCGGTAAGTCTTGCCAAGTTTTTATTTGGTGATACAACGAGGATAATTTATCGATAGGCACAGCCAAAATTTTAGCATCGATACCTGATTCATCTTCCATTTTTAACATACCAATCGGCCGACAACAAATCACGCAACCTATTAACAATGGGAAAGGTGCTACCACCAACACATCAACTGGATCACCATCTTCTGATAAAGTAGAAGGGACATAACCGTAATTACATGGATAATACATGGCCGTCCCTAAAAAACGATCCACACGTAGCGCACCTGTTTCTTTATCAACCTCGTACTTAATCGGATCGCTATGACTAGGAATTTCTATCACTACATTTATTTCATCAGGGACTTTTTTACCCGGGCCTAATTTTACAAGCGCATTCATAATTTTATATTTCCTAAAATTCTACTTTTAAAGCATAATAATAAATCAACTATTTAACTTAGGCTAGCCCAGTACGAGGCATCATGGATTGTATTTTCTGCAAAATCATTAAAAAAGAGCTTCCTGCTGATATTGTTTATCAAGACGAAGCTATCATTGCCTTTAATGATAGGCATCCACGTGCTCCTATTCATCAATTAATTGTCCCCAAAAAACATATCGCTACGTTAAATGATCTGACAAAAGATGATACGATGCTGGCGGGGAATATCTTGCAAGTCGCACGTCATTTAGCTAAAAAAGCGAATATTGCACAATCTGGATATAGAGCTGTTTTCAATTGTAATAAGGATGGCGGTCAAGAGGTTTTCCATTTACACTTACACCTACTAGGTGGTCGCGCATTACATTGGCCCCCCGGTTAGTGGTAAGCCTTACTCAAAAAAATAGCTCATTTGAGCGTCTTTGAGCTTATTGGTTAGCTCTTTATTGTCGTAAATCTTGCCAAGCAAAGGCAAGCCTGGGTATATTTCTTGTTAAGAAAAAAATTTATTTATATGATAGGGCCTCGTCATGGATTTAGTAACATTAGTTTTAGCATGCAGTCTATACACTGATAACTCTATTCCCTATGCCATGATACAAACCGGAACCCAAAATAATCCACTCGTCGTTACTGTTGAAGGCGATACTAAAACTTTTAAAACCATACCCGCCGCCGTACAATATACGCGTACTCAAATCGCTTCAGGGAAAACCCTAGAAATTGGCTTGATGCAAATTTCTAGTCGATGGCTTCCGGCAATTGGAGCTCATGCCTCAGATTTATTTAGACCTTGTAAAAATCTGGTTGTGGCCACACAAATTCTAGAAAAATTGCGCTTACAATGCCAATCTCTTGCGGCTAATAATCCGGGCATGGATATTCAATCCTGTGCACTTTCATTATATAAAACCAAAAACCTTCAGAAGGGCTTACCTTATGCTTATCAGATAATCCAATATGCAAAAATACATCCTTTTAATGAACTTGCTGAAAAAGCGCGCGATCCGGGAATGCTAGCTGCAACAGAAAAACCCAACACTAAGCCTATACACGCTAAACAAACTCTGACAGAAAATAATCAATCCGAAAATTATTCTTCTTAGTATTACGTTATAAAATCATATGCCAAACCCAACTGTTGACTTTTATTTATTAAATACACTCGAGCATGAAGATGTTTATCGTTTTACCTGCCGCTTAGTCGATAAGGCCTATCTTCTGCAAAAAAGAATTTATATAAAGGTTAATTCACATGAGGAAGGGCAACGTTTAGATGAATTGCTGTGGACCTTTCGAGATATTAGTTTTATTCCTCATTGCTACTTAGGAATTAATTCAGCCTTCGACCCGATGTTACCTGTTAATATTGCCATTGATAAACCCAGTGAACTAGACGCCGAGATTTTATTTAATCTCAGCCATGAAGTTCCAAGCTACTTTCCTGAATTCTCGCGTATTATTGAAGTGGTATCAGCGGAGAAGGGAAATAAAAATCAATCCCGTCAGAAATATAAATTTTACAAAACACAGAACTGTCAGTTAACCACGCATAATATAAGCGCAACATGATAAATAAAAATTATGATTCTAAAAAGATAGAAGCTCATTGGCGAAAACAATGGGAGACAAATTCCTATTTTCAACCCAGCGGTCAAGGTGAACCCTACTGCATCGTACTTCCACCACCCAATGTCACGGGAAGTTTGCATATGGGCCATGGTTTTCAAGTAACTCTGATGGATGCTTTAATTCGCTATCAGCGTATGTGTGGCAAAAACGTTTTATGGCAAGGCGGCACGGATCATGCGGGCATAGCTACGCAAATGGTAGTAGAACGTCAATTGTTAGCTCAAGGAAAATCCCGGCATGACATGGGACGCGAAATATTCGTAGAAGCCATATGGGAGTGGAAAAAGAAATCCGGCGGCATGATAACAGAACAATTACGGTATATGGGCGCCTCCATAGACTGGACACGAGAGCGATTTACACGCGATGCAGACTTCTCAGCGGCAGTAGAAAAAGTATTTATTGATTTATATGAGCAAAATTTAATTTATCGCGGTAAACGTTTAGTTAATTGGGATCCGGAACTTTTGACAGCGGTTTCTGATCTAGAAGTTATCAACCAAGAAGAACAAGGCCACTTATGGACTATTCGTTATCCATTACTTAATAGTGATGATTTTTTATTAGTTGCCACCACCCGACCCGAAACTTTATTTGGCGATGTCGCTGTTGCCGTACATCCTGATGATCCACGCTATCAATCCTATATTGGAAAACAGATAAAACTTCCATTAACCGACCGCATTATTCCAGTAATTGCCGACACATCAGTAGAACCCACATTCGGTAGTGGTTGCGTAAAGATCACACCCGCACATGATTTTAATGACTATGCCACGGCACAAAGACACCATTTAACTAGCATTAATATTTTTACACCTAATGCATATCTTAATGAACAGGTGCCAGAAAACTTTCGCGGCTTAGAACGCTTTACAGCAAGAAAAAAAGCTATCAAAGATTTAGAACAACTTGGTTTATTAGAAAAAGTAGAAGCTTATCTGGTAAAAATTCCGCGTGGGGATCGCTCAGGAGCCGTGATAGAACCTTATCTTACTGATCAATGGTTTATGTCGATGCAATCCTTAGCAAAACCTGCAATCCTAGCCATTCATCAAGGACAGCTTGATTTTATTCCGGAAACTTGGCGTAAGGTTTGTTTGCAATGGCTAGAGAATATTGAAGATTGGTGTATTAGCCGTCAGCTTTGGTGGGGACACCGAATTCCTGCCTGGTATGACAAAGCAGGTCAGCATTATGTTGGTAAAGATGAAAAAAGTATTCGCCAGCAATATCGCCTAGATCCTAAAGTAATACTTAAACAAGATGAGGATGTGCTGGATACTTGGTTTTCATCAGCGCTCTGGCCTTTTGTTACTTTAGGCTGGCCACAATCTACTAAAGAATTAGAAATTTTTTATCCTACTAATGTTTTAGTAACCGGATTTGACATTATCTTTTTTTGGGTAGCGCGCATGTTAATGCTGGGACTCCATTTTATGGGTAAAGTTCCCTTTAAAGAAGTATATGTAACTGGATTGATACGTGATCATGAAGGTCAAAAAATGTCAAAATCGAAAGGCAACGTTTTAGATCCTCTCGATGTAATATTAGGTGTGAGCTTCGATGATTTAGTGGCAAAACGTACTCAAGGTTTATTACAGCCACAAATGGCCAAAAAAATTGAACAAGCTACTAAGCAGCAATTCCCACAAGGGATCCCTGCATTAGGCACCGACGCCTTACGCTTCACTTATTGTGCCTTAGCTTCACCAACGCGTGATATACGTTTTGATTTAAATCGAACCGAAGGTTATCGAAATTTTTGCAATAAACTTTGGAATGCATCACGTTTTGTTTTAATGCATACCACAGAACAAAAATGCTTAACTTCATTACCAAACTTAAGCCTATCTATTAATCGTGCTTTTTATTCTTTGCTGCAAAACACCATTGCTGAGATGCATACGCATTTTCAAGATTATCGATTTGATTTGATGGCTCAAACTATTTATGAATTTATTTGGAATGAATATTGTGATTGGTATGTAGAACTCGCTAAACCTATTTTAGCCAATGCAAACTCGTCTGCATCACTAGAAACCTTGACCTGCTTAATTTTTGCTTTAGAAACTTGTTTGCGCATGCTACATCCTTTAATGCCCTTTGTTACCGAAGAAATTTGGCAAACCATCGCCCCTTTGGCTGGGAAAACAGGATCTAGTTTAATGATTCAGAACTACCCTCAATTTGATAAAACTAAAAAAAATGCTGCTGCCGAACAAGATTTAACTTGGCTAAAAACTATCGTGCATACGATTCGTACACTGCGTAGCGAGATGAATATAGTTCCCGGTAAAAAAATTCCCTTACAACTTTATAAAGGAGACGACCAAGATCGCAAAAATAGTCGTATTTTTATAAACGATATAATGAATCTGGCTAAAATAAGTGAAATAAATTGGATAGTTGAAAAAGAAAAAAATGTTACTCACGCGATGGGCATCGTTGGGAACTTAGAACTACTTATCCCTATGCAAGGACTAATCGATACCGACCTTGAAATACAGCGTTTGAAGAAAGAAATTATAAAAATAGAGAAAGAAATTGAACGCGCCGAATCCAAATTGGCTAATACAGCTTTTGTGAAAAAAGCACCACCAGAAATTATTGCTCAAGAACGTCAGCGTTTAGCTGATTTTACCGCTACACATATTAAATTACAAAACCAATTAAATTCGTTTACAAATTAATTTAAATCCAGCTAAATAAATTCTCGATCAGGTTTTAATATACATTATATCTAGGTTTCATAAATCTATAGACAAACTATACCTTTAAAAATTATAATCATTTTTTAGTCTATTTAGCATTGGAGCTAAAATGAAAATCTCAAAAATAAGTTTAATAATATTACTCACTGCCTCAATTAGCCAAACAGCTTTTGCTTTTTCTCGACCTCCTGCAACTTCAGATACTTGTCCTGCTGAAGATACTATCAAACAAATCGGCGCTACCTATACCGCACCCGGTGGTTGGACTGGTGTAGTACAAAATAGACCAGGAAAGGTGAAGTCTTTTGATATGGCACTGTATAAACCAACAGATATTAAACATCCTTTTCAGGAAGGGCGATTACTTCGCTGTGCATACAAATTAGATAATGGTAATTTTCTCGATTTGAGATTGCCTACATTAAAACCTGGCTCAAGTACTGAACCAGGTGATAAAACGAACATCACTAACTCTAAAAATTGGCAAGCTGCTTATGGCGGAAATCAATATGACTGCAGCCAAAGTCGATTAGCGTGTGAGTTTCATTTGTCTAAATAAATAGAAGGATGCTGATTGAGATATTAGGTAAGATATAGAACTTTTATATTCTTACCTAACCACAAATATTATTTTTTTACTTTTTTGTACAATAGGAGTGTTCTTTAAGAATTAAATCTATCTCTGTTTTATTATTCCCTTCTTTTTTAAAAAAAACTGCGTTTGGTGAAATCTCCATGGCTTCTCCCGAAACAGCCCCCAGATTAGTCCTGAACTCTTTCTCGAATTCTTCAACTAATTCTGGTGGAGTTAAATTTTCTATTTGATGGAATATATCATTACACACTGTATCTTCTATACTAATAACATTAATATCATCACTAGGAGTACTCTTTCTTTCTATCAGAGAAGCTAAAACGACATCTTTTGTCATACAAATATCTCAAATATTATTTTAGTGCTAAATTCACTTTGTTTATATAGTATTAACTTTAATTATTAAAGTTTTATTAAAACTGGCCATTTTCTTTAGCAACACGTAACATTAACATAATATCCATTTAGTTCTTTAATTATGCGCCAAATCATTTTAGATACTGAAACCACCGGCAGAGATGTTAATGACGGACATCGAATTATCGAAATAGGCTGCTTGGAACTCGTCGATCGTCGCCTCACTCAACGAGATTTTCATTGCTATCTTAATCCAGGCCGAGATAGTGAGGCCGGTGCATTGGCTGTTCATGGCTTAAGCACTGAATTTCTTATGGATAAACCCCTATTTAAAATTATTGCAGATGAATTATTGGAGTTTATTCAAGGTTCACAGCTCATTATCCATAATGCTCCCTTCGATCTAGGCTTTTTAGATAATGAATTTAAATTAACCAAAAAAAAATATAAAAAAATTACTGATTATTGCCAAGTTTTAGATACCCTTCCATTGGCACGTCAATTACACCCAGGACAACGCAATAGCTTAGATGCACTTTGTAAACGCTATGCTATTGATAACTCTAAACGCGAAAAACATGGTGCTTTATTGGATGCTGAGTTGCTAGCCCGGGTTTACCTCGCCATGACAGGAGGACAAACTCATTTATTTACCGAAGAAAAAAGTTTAGCTGCCACACAAACGATCCAACATAAAAAAATAACTGGCGAGATAGTATTACCTGTCATTTATGCTACTAGCGAGGAATTAATGGCACATGAGAGTCGTTTAACTAGCATTAATAAACTTTCCGGTCAGTGTAAATGGCCAAATAAAAACTAAGGAAACTAATTAAATGCGGATCAAGTTTCTCCATAAATTTATTCAGCTAGAGGCTTCAGGTGGTATTTCATTAGGAATTGCCACGTTATTAGCTTTAATTCTCGCTAATTCTAGCTGGGAAAATTATTATCAAACATTCTTAAATTTCAATGTAAGCATAGGACCAGACATTCATTTTACTTTTTTACATTTTATTAATGACGGACTGATGACAATTTTCTTTTTCTTAGTCAGTCTAGAAATTAAACGAGAATTAGTTCAGGGCGAACTCAATACACTCACTAAAGCCTTACTACCTACCCTAGCTGCAATAGGGGGGATGATAATTCCCGCTTTATTTTATTTGCTCATCAATCACGGATATCCGCAACTCATATCTGGCTGGGCTATCCCTATGGCGACTGATATTGCCTTTTCTTTAGGTGTGCTATCACTACTTGGTAAACATATCCCGGTTGCTTTAAAAATTTTCTTAATGGCATTAGCTATCATCGATGATCTTGGGGCAATTATCGTTATTGCTACTTTTTATACTCAACAAATAGGCTTGCTGTATTTATTTTTAGCGCTACTGACATTTCTGGGATTAATTTTATTAAACTACTTTAAAATTCAACGATTTCTTCCTTACTTCTTGTTAGGTATAACGTTATGGTTGCTAATACTCTATTCAGGAATCCATGCAACAATTGCAGGTGTATTGCTTGGATTTACTATCCCATTAAGCAGTAGCAATCATAACTTTAATTCTTTGCTGCATCATTTAATACATCAATTGCATCCATGGATTGCCTATGGAATTTTGCCACTTTTTGCGTTTGCCAATGCCGGTCTATCGTTTTCGAATATAAGCTTAGCAAGTTTGCTTCACCCATTACCTTTAGGAATCATTGTCGGATTATTTTTTGGCAAACAATTAGGGATTTTCGGAGCAAGTTGGCTAGCAGTAAAAACTAAGCTAGCAAAACTACCCTACCAAGTAAACTGGTGGCATATTTATGGAACCGCTTTGATTTGTGGTATAGGTTTCACGATGAGTTTATTTATTGCCGGCCTAGCTTTTGGAGAGAATGAATTAACCTCTTTAGTTCGTTTAGGAGTTTTTACTGGCTCAATTTTATCTGGTATTGCAGGCTACAGTATTTTATCTTTAGTTCGGCAAAAAAATCAGCACCTTTCAAACAACTCATTTAAAACTTAAAATTTTTGCTCAAAAGACCATTTTTGTCTTACACAAAAATGGTCTTTATTTTTAGCTCTGTGTAGGACTTGAGGCTCTTTCTATATTATGTACTTCATTCGCAGATACATTAATAGGAATAGGACTACTTGGTCGAAACTTGCCGAACATATCCAAAAGCTGAGAAAATTTTTGAGAATTTCTTTCTTCTAATGCGTCAATTTTATCACTCACAGCCGTCGTTACATTTTTTATCTCTTGAATTTCATTGTTAAAAGCATTAATAACTTCTTCCCCACTTCCATCAACTTCTTTGCAGTCTTTTAGATGATTTAAGATATTGGCAGCCTGTTTTGCTTCGATTCCAAGACGATTATTTTTTATATTTAAAAAAAACTTGGTGATTGCTATGATTGCAACTCCAAATAACAAAACCGGAACTATAGGAATAACTATTGGAGATACAATAAAAAGCGGAGCTAAAGTAAACCCTGCACCCAACAATGCCCAAGCTGAGGTCAAAAGCATATTAATATGCTTTGCTTTATATTTTCCTTTTTGATAATTTTCTTCGCTAGCTTCAACATTAGATTTTTCATTTTCAATAAGTTGATTAACAAGATTTTTTTGCTCTTCCGGATTTAATCCGATTAGATTTATAAAGTGATTCGGATCGACTAACTCTTGATCTCTCAATAAAGCTTGGTTAGCATCACAAAATTTTCGAACATTTATATTACTTAATGCTGGCATAATAACCTCAATTGATTGGATAATTTTATATATTTAACTAATAACAAAACAGTTAAATATATTCCATTGCCTGAATTTTAATTTACTTAATTTTTTATAAATAGAACCTCCTCCTTGTCATAGATATTCCTACAGATAATCTTATATTAATCTAATTTCTAGATCAATTACTAAACTTTCTATTTTTTTATAGAATATAAAAAATTTTTAAATCGCAAACATCATTTATATTTTTACAAATTAGAAATTTCGGTTACTATTCCGAGTAAAAAATTGTCCAGGTCAGTTATACCATTAACACCTCAATAGTCATTTAATATAGATAATAAAAAAATGTATAAAAAAAATTCCCAGAACATATCTGAACAAGATTTTCAACGACATAATAAAGTAGCGGGCAAGTTTTATCAGCAGCCTTCGCCAAAATATTCACCGAAGCCTAATGAATTTGATAAGCTAGTTTATGTGGCTACTGCCTTTAACCAGAAACCGAAAGCTAATTTTAATCATAGTGACGAAAGTCCATTTCAGTCTGTGGTGTCCTGCAAAAAATAAATTCAAATTATATTTTCTAATGAAAAGCGGGACTTAATTCGTGTATAGCATCTATAAATATTTTTACATTTTCAGGGGAAGTAAATTGTGAAACGCCATGTCCTAGATTAAAGACATGACCCGATCCAGAACCATAAGATTGAAGTATGTTCATCACTTCATTACGAATATTTTCAGGATTGGCAAATAAAACTGCTGGATCCATATTCCCTTGTAAAGCGACTTTGTTGCTAAGTCTTTGCCGAGCTAAGCCGATATCAATAGTCCAATCCAAACCTATGGCGTCGCAACCAGACATAGCTATTTTTTCTAACCACAAATTTCCTCCTTTGGTAAATAAAATGACCGGCACTCCTTGCCTATTCAAGTTAGTCACAATTTCTGTCATATAATTTAAGGAGAATTGTTGATAGGCCCCCGTAGTTAATAATCCGCCCCAGGTATCAAAAATCATGATAACTTGTGCGCCAGCGGCAATTTGTGCATTGAGATACAAGATAGTTGCTTTAGTTAAGGTATTTAACAAATCATGTAATGCCTTCGGTTCCTGATATAACAGTGTTTTAACTTGTCTAAATTCTTTACTGCCTCCTCCTTCCATCATATAACAAGCAAGCGTCCAAGGGCTTCCAGCAAATCCAATTAAAGGGACTTTATCTTTTAACTCACTACGAGTAAGTGTAATAGCAGACATTACATAACTTAAATCAGTTCCAGGATCCGGAATGGGTAACGCCTTAATATCTGTTAGTGTTTTTATAGGTTTATGGAACTTGGGGCCTTCTCCTTCAACAAAATAAAGACCCAAGCCCATAGCATCTGGAATGGTCAAAATATCCGAAAAAATAATCGCTGCATCCAAATCAAATCGTTGTAGGGGCTGTAAAGTCACTTCACAGGCAAGTTCAGGTGTTTTACATAAACTTAAAAAATTACCTGCCTTGCCACGCGTTGCACGATATTCTGGTAAGTAACGACCTGCCTGACGCATCATCCAGACCGGTGTACGCTCTACCGGTTGCTGTAAAAGAGCACGAATTAAACAATGTGAAGAATCATTCATAATTTAAACTTTCTTTATTAAAATAATTAGCGTATGTAATTGAACCAATAAACGATCGGCACTAAACATAAATAAATCAATCGCAAATTGTTCTGATGGATTTATTTCTAAAGACTTAAGTTGAAATTTTACTTCGTTCCAATCTGAAAAATTTTCTAATATTTCAACTTCTTGCCCTTTATCTATACGTTTGAGACTATCGATAGCTCTTTGAAACAACGTTTGTGTAATTTGATAAATTTTTTGTATTTCGGCATTCTGATTAAAGATCAAAATATTTGGATCTGAAAAATTTACTAATGCGTTTCTCATTAAAGTGATACAACGTAGAATCTCCCTCTCTGCATCTAAAATGCTTTTAAATGTCTCATTCAAATTCGATCGGCCGAATGATTCGCTCATGACTTCTTTAAATAATTTTTTTTGAATTCCTATATTATTCAATATTTTATTTTCAAAAAAATCCTGCGGCTTCTCACTGTTAACATCATTAGTGATTCTAAACTCTTCTAGTTTTTGGGCAAGATTTTTAAGATTTTGTAAGGTGTCTATTAATATATAACGTAATTGCGTGCGTGAATGCAAAGGCCAAATAAACCGTGATACTAATAATGCAATAATAATACCTAAATTGATCTCTAAAAAACGACTTATAACTGTATAAAAATTAGGATTCGGTGAAATAACAATAATGATTAATGTCACTGCCCCTAAGGGACCCGCTTCACTCAAAGTGCTTGGGCTATCGGCTATATAGCTAAATACGGCTGTGGCTAGACATAGAATTAGGATAGTAAATGCAACATTTGGATAAACTAACCAGAGTGTCAAACTGGCTACGCTTGCCCCCATTATTGTTCCTAAAATTCGCATGTACGATTTTTGCAAAATCGCACCAACCCGTGATTGTGCGCACATCACCACTAGAATAGTAATAACGACCCATCTTCCTTGGAGTGGTAGCTTAAATAGGTAAGAAATAAGCAAACCGAATAATAGTGCGATAGCTGTTTTTAAACTATGGACCATTCGGTCATTGTCTAATCGACGAAGCTTAAGTTGCCATTTAGGAAGTTGCATAGTTAGTTCGAATTAATAGTTTAAGATAGTCGGAGTTAAAAATATCAAAAGCTCACTACGCCGGCTATTCGACGTGGTTAAACGAAATAATCGACCTATAATCGGTAAAGTGCCTAAAAAAGGCACTCGTTGCTCTATTTTACTCTGAGAATACTCATAGATTCCACCTAATACAACCGTTTCACCATTTTTGACGATAACTTGTGTTTTAATTCCGCGAGCTTTAATTGTTGGGGCATCAACTGCCATAAAAGTACTCGGCTGGTCTTGATTGACCTTTAAATCTAATATCATGCGTTCACCTGGCATAATTCTAGGTGTTACCTTCAATGATAATACGGCTTTTTTGAATATAACGTTAGTCCCACCACTCGAGGCTTTTTCTTGATAAGGTATTTCAGCACCCGCTTCTATGAATGCAGTTTGTTGATCAGCGGTAATTAAGTGTGGTGTAGAAATAACTTGAGCTGCCCCTTCACTTTCTAAGGAAGATAATTCTAGATCTAGGAAGGAATTTTGGCCTAAGCGCATTAAACGTAAGCCCAAAGAGGCTGCACCACTAATAGAGTTTACGCCAGTAATAGGTAAATCCATGGTTAAGTGTTGTAATAAGCCAGTATTCGGATTATTAGCTTTATTTTTAAGATGAGATCTTAAAAGTTTATTGGCTGAGTGCGTTTGAGTGGAGCTAAATTGCGCTCCTAATTCTTTTTCTTTATTTTGATCAATACTTACAATTCGGGCCTCTATCAAAATTTGACCGATAGGTTTATCTAACTCTTTAACAGACGCAGCAATTTTATTAAGTTGCTCAATAGTGTCTTTAATCCATAAACTATTAGTTGGATTATCTATACTAACACTACCATGTGCTGACAAAGGCGTATTAGTTTTATCTTTCAATAATTTACCGATATCAGATGCTTTTCTATAACGAATTTGTATGATTTTAAAAATTAACGGTGATAAATCCTGTTTTCTTTGTTGAATATCAGAATTTATTCTGTCTTGTTTTAATAGTTGTTCGGGTGTGGTAATAAACCACCCATTTGTAATTGAGCGTTTAGCAAGTCCTTGAGTTTTCAAAATATTATCTAAAGCCTGTTCCCAGTTAATACCATGCAAAAAAATACTAAATTCTCCCTGAATTTTGTCGTCTATAATTAAATTATTTCCATGCAGTTCAGATAAATACTGTAAAGCCGAACGAATCTTTACTTTATGAAAACTTAGAGAAATAGTTTTATCTAACTGGGCATTTGAAATATTTTCATTAGCAAATAATTTACAATTAAAACCCAATGCTAAAAAAAACATTAGTAATATCTTATTACGCATAATTTTTAACATAAGGCAACTTCCTTTCGCTCATCTCTAGTTTAATTATTTTGTCTAGGCTATTATTTTGAATAAACATTTCGTCAGCAAAAATTCCTATGACGGTCCCCCGTTCCAAACCTAAACTATCGCCTAAGTTAAGCCTACAAATTTGTTTATTGGGCAATGCAACAAATCCCCAATTCTGATATTTACCATCTGATAAAAAACCCAACATTTTTATTTTTTTTAAAGGATATTTGGTTAGGTTACTGAATTCAGATGTAGACTTTGCATCTATTTTATTAATTGTTATTAAAGATGAAATTAAATTTTTTCTACTAAAAGGATGCGCGTAGATCTTAAAGGATAAAACAATGTCTTGTTTTTTTAAATCATTTGAAAATTTCCATCTAAATTTATTAATTACTATAAATTTATTTAATTTAGAAATTTGATCTAAAAAATTAATAATAATATTATTATTGGCGGTAGAAAGATCGCTTTCCACTTGTAGAGATTTTAAAAATTCGTTCTTAACAGGTAAAACATGTATTTTATTAATTCTAAAACCTGGGTCAACTAGCTGTCCAATGAGAACATTTAAAATAATTTTATCGACAACACTATTATCATGTATATCAAATTTGTTTTTTATATTTTTAACTTTTTCCTGATATATAAGATATTTTTTGGATATTATTAATTGACTATTTAGTTCATTTTTAAAGGATTGAAAACTTAAATAGATTTTTTTCTTTTCTTCAAGAGCTGGCCGTATGCAAAAAAAATATCCTAATATAAAAATAAATAAAATAGTCAACATGATTACAATATATTTTAAATATATTGGCCATAAATCGATTCTTATTAAGTTAGGCTTGACCATTTTTAATGTATGTTATCTTAATTTCATAACTCGATTAATTTTTATCAAACAGCATTTGAACTATAAAATCTGTTTGAATATCCTGAGACTTTCTGAGCATCCACCATTGCAATTTTGGATCAACTTTGAATTGTAACAATTTAATAAATTTTAAATATTCTTTCTCTGAGTTCGCATGCATTACTAAACTTAAATAAGGCGCATGAAATTCGATAAAACGTACAAAAATATCGGGGGTTATTAAATGTTTAAGCTGTACTATAAAATCTAAAATTTTTTTAATTTTGTGATGGTTAGCCCGAATAATCCTTACAATTTTCTGCAGCTCTTTTGCTGAAAATTGTAATTGCTTTATTGCCTGTATTGTAGGTGATAGTGTTTTAATCTGTAATAAAATCCCATCAGAAGCTAGTTGATAGTGTTTTATCTGTTGAATAATTAAAAGCTTTGCAGTAAATAATAAAATAATACACGAGCATGAAATTCCAAACCAAACAATAAAAAATTGCCTTATTTTTAACTTGTTCCTATGCTCCCGCCATGGTAATAAATTGATTTGCTTCATAATATTTTCCTTGTTTTAAAGCCAAACCGTAACTTAAAAATAAATTTAAAAAATTCTGCCTTAATTTACTTGTGCTTAATTCAGAACCATAGTTAATCTGATTTCGATGTTTTAAAGTTTGCACATTTAGATCTAGAAATCCGTCTAATTTATTTAATAAATAAATTAACAGGGAATTATTAACACCAATAAGAAAAAGTTCTCTTAAAATGCGATAAGGGTAGGCTAAGACAAACTTCTTTATACTGCGTTTAATTTGCAATAAAATAGATTCTTGTTCAAGGATATTGATTAGATTTTCACAATAAACCATTGTTTGAACACCATTAAAAAACAATAATGCTATCTGACTCGCCCCTATATCCAGTAGGATAGTATTTTCATTTATCTTGCCAGGATAAAAAAAACTATAAGCTCTTTCTAAAGCAAATGAACTCACTTCTACTGCAAGAGGAATTAAATTTGCTTGTTTAATAATATCTAAACGAAAATCTAAGTGTTTTTTATGACAGGCTACTATTAAAACTTTAGATTTTTCTTGACTTTCGAGTAATGGTTTAAAAATTTGATAATCTAAATAAAGCTTATCTAGAGGATACGGGATGAATTTTTCTATCAATAATTCAATTGATTCTTCAATACGCTGACAATCAATATGATCTATCTGCGCCCACTTAGTACATACGAGAATATCAGGAATATTCACTATACAATTTCTTATATAATTTTGCTCCAGCAACGTTCCCTTTAAGATAGTGGCGATTTGAGTAACATCTTTAGCCTGAGAAGATGCAACTGAGGTAGGAATTGCTTGAATAGCATATCGTTTAAGCTCATTATGGCGACCTAAACTAACCCATTTGATCATACTGCTACCTATATCCAAACCTATGGTAGCATCATTATTTTGAGTATTTTTAAATCTATCCTTGAAAAAATACATATTCTTTTATTTGTTTAACCTGATATCAAACTTATTCTTCTTTTATTATGCATCTAAATAATGTATTGTCAATTAATTAATACATAACATATGAATTGCTGTTGTTTTAATAAGAATTAGACTGAAAAAATCCATCCTACTTTCTTTTAATCCAAATAAAGTGTACAAAGACCTCATTACACACTATTTTTATTAAAACCCTTGTTTAAGAGCAATGTCACTTAGGCTATCATAGAGCCCAGCTAATCAACTGCTTTCATTATGAAACGATCGAATCATTTTTTGCGTAATTTTTTTTTGATGCTGTTAAGCCTTTTTATCACGCTTATGGTGGTAGGAAGTCTGCTTTATATTTATCTTGATAAACAATTGCCCGATGTTGAGGAATTAAAATCGGTACAACTTCCTATCCCAATGCGGATTTACACCAGCGATGGACAACCTATCGCTGAATTTGGGGAGTTACATCGAAATCTTGTTAGGTTGAATGAAGTCCCTAATCTGATGGTTAAAGCCTTTTTAGCCACCGAAGATCAGCGCTTTTTAGAACATCATGGTGTTGATTTTTATGGTTTATTACGTGCTGCAGGTGAAGTGTTACTCACAGGAAGTAAGGTGCAAGGAGGAAGTACTATTACCATGCAAGTTGCGCGTAATTTTTACCTATCTCGAGAAAAAACTTTTTTAAGAAAATTTACTGAAATTTTACTTTCTTTAAAAATCGAACGGGAATTTACTAAAGAACAAATTTTAGAACTTTATCTCAATAAAATTTTCCTTGGAAATCGTGCTTATGGTATCGCTGCTGCTGCACAAGTTTATTTTAATAAAACACTCAATCAGCTCACACTCCCAGAAATGGCAACTATTGCCGGTTTACCAAAAGCTCCTTCTGCCATCAATCCGCTAGTTAACCCCATCGGCGCAAAACAACGTCGCGATCATGTCTTATTGCGTATGTATGAGCTGGGCTATATCTCCAAAGCGGCTTATGAGGCTGCTATAGCTACACCTATGTTGACGCATGCATCAACAGATACGGGAGGAATGATTAAAGCACCTTATGTCGCTGAAATGGCACGTGACATGATGTACAAAAGTTTTGGCGAGGATATTTATTTAAAGGGTTATAACGTTTATACCACGATCAATTCAGCCCAACAAATTGCCGCTGATAAAGCCTTACGCACTGGCTTACTAGCCTATGACAAACGACATGAGTATAGAACACCAGAAAAAAATATAGCTCCATTAGATGCAAACAAAGTCACTCACACTTTAAATGCATTGCATCGAGTTGCTTCCATCAGTGATTTACAAGCGGCTATTGTTATTTCTGTGACTGATCAAGCTATCACTGCTCTTTTAGTCGATAATCAAATGATTTTTATTCCCTGGCAAGGGGTAGCATGGACTATGCCTAGTCTTGACGTCACTAATTTAAATCCGCCTCCAGGAGTCTTAAAGAATAAAGTCCATGTCGGCGATGTTATTCGTGTCCAGTTAACTGCCAATAACACCTGGGAGTTATCACAAATTCCTAAGGTACAAGGAGCTTTAGTCGCATTAAATCCACAAACAGGCGCTATTACAGCACTAGTCGGCGGCTTTGATTATAATTTAAGTAAATTCAACCGTGTCGTTCAAGCAGAACGACAGCCTGGATCAGGATTTAAGCCTTTTATTTATGCAGCTGCCTTGGCAAAGGGTTATACGCTAGCAAATGTTTTTAATGATGCCCCCCTGGTATTTGATATACCCGGCCACGATGAACCATGGCGACCACAAAACGATGATCATATTTTCAGAGGTCCGACGCGTTTACGCGTTGCTTTGGCTAGATCCGTCAATCTTATATCCGTTCGATTATTACAAGCCATTGATGTCTCCTACGTATTAACTTATGTAAAACGTTTTGGTTTTAATCCCAAAAAATTACCGCGTAATCTCACCCTGGCACTTGGTACCGGTGAGGTCACTCCTCTTGAATTAGCTCGTGCTTACGCTGTTTTTGCTAATGGCGGCTATCGGATAACGCCATATTTAATTGATCATATTACCGATGAACAAGGTCAAATCATTTATAAAGCAGAACCTAAAATAGCATGTGAGGCTTGTTTACAGGGGGAAATAGCACCTCCTTTAACGGATGAGAAAGAAAGTCCTTATGCACCGCAAGTCATTCCTGCTGATATTGCTTTTCTCACGACCTCCGCCTTAAAAGATACTATTCGTTATGGAACAGGACACCAAGCTCATGTTTTGAATCGGAACGATCTTGCTGGAAAAACCGGTACAACCAGTGATTATGTCGATACATGGTTCACAGGGTTTAACAGTAATTTAGTCGCTAGTGTTTGGATAGGATTCGACCAACCGAGTTCTGTTCATGAGTATGGTGCGAAAACTGCATTACCTATGTGGATTGATTTCATGCGCGTCGCATTAAAAGGTCAACCTGAAAAAACCATGCCTCAACCCACTGATATCGTGACGGCAAGTATCGATCCCGTTACCGGTAATCTATTACCTGATGGAACACCAGGCTCTATCTTAGAATATTTTCGCAAGGATGATTTAACAAGAATATCGACACAAGAAGATACGACTCCATTTAATGCGATTGATAATCCTGGTGAGATACCTATAGATAACAACAATACCGAAACTCAAATACAAACTGAATCCCCTGAATCCGAAAAGCAGGATAATAATGCAAGCAGTGAACCAGTTTTTTAAGCTTATAAACCAACGGCTCTTTCTAAACTGCGTTTAGTTTGCGGTCCTTCTAATACATGTTTCAATCGACCATCCGGTCCAATAACAAATGTAGTGGGTAAGCCCGATATACCACGTATTCCGAAATTAGCTTTAGGATCGTTAACTAAAGTAGGGAATATAACGCCACTTCGTTGTATATGCTGCTGCAAGTTACCTGGATCATCATAATTAAATCCAAACATCGCAACCTGATCAGCATGCGCTCGATAAAATGCATTTAGTTCAGGTATTTCACCCATGCAATACTCACACCACGTTGCCCAATAACTAATGACCACCCATTTACCATTATAATTTGAAAGATTAAGATCCCTTACTATGCTCGCCCCCCATGCCAGACTAGATATACCTAACAAAATGCTGGTTAATAGCACTAATTTAAAAATTTTACGCATACTATTCCTCACAGTAGAAATGGAATCGATCAATTTTGTGGCATAACACTTAATAATTTTATTAGGTTTTAAATTAGAAATTAGTGCGAGCAATCCATTAAACTTCAATTTTTGTAATAACTCAAGTGCTTAGCCTCTGTTCAAACTTCACACAGACGGATAAAACTTCGAAATAAACAGGTATTTCTCACCCAATTTACCTAATAGCTCTTTCATTTTGCTAATGAGCTTGTTACGATGCGTTCTTTCGCTTAGGGGTGCTTGCCTCCATGTGTAAAACAAAAGCATTTTAATTGAGTTCTAGGCGAATTGGCTTTGAGAAACGGAGTTTACATAAGTAAATGAGTATTCGAAAAGGCAATTCAACAACGAAATCAATTAAAAGGCGAATGTTTTATGTAGGGTCTAGCTGAGAAATACCCTTATATACCTGATCGGGATAATGCCCGCGTAGGAAAAGTGTATGTTAAAATCACCCGCTGTGTTGGTAAGCAACGCAAGTTTGCACTACCAAGATAAAACTCTATTTGACCATTTAGACTTCCATTTAGCAGCGGGACAAACGACTTGTCTATTAGGTAGGAGCGGAATTGGTAAAAGTCGTTTTCTACAATTAATCGCTGGATTTATCACCACATCAGCGTCTATCACTGCCTGCGATCAGCGGGGCTTATCGGGTCGATTAGCTTATATGCCTCAAACGCATACTTTATTACCTTGGCTAAATATTTTGAACAATGTTGTACTGGGGTATCGTTTACGACGCACAAAAAAACCTTACGCCCAAGCTCGCGAATTACTTGTACAATTAGGCTTAGAGAACACTTTGGATAAATATCCAGCACAATTGTCTGGCGGGATGCAACAACGGGTTGCTTTAGCGCGCGTACTTTTAGAAAAGCGACCTATCGTACTAATGGACGAACCCTTTTCTGCCTTAGATAGCATTACTCGTTATCAACTACAAGAACTCACTGCACAGGCATTAAAAAATCATACGGTATTATTAGTCACACATGATCCATTAGAAGCATTGCGTTTAGGACATCATATTGCAATCATGTCGGGCACCCCGGCAAAAATAAATTATCTAAACTGCGAACTGAAAGACGCACCACCGCGATCGTTGAATAATCCCGAATTATTGCAATGGCAAGCTAAGCTCTTGCATCATCTGCAGGAGCTGGAATAATGGTTCCATTTGTTCTTTTAATTAATCAATTCATCAATGGAATTACGCAACTACAAAATTGGCTTTCGTCTTCATGGATTTCAAAACTCATTGCGAGCAAACAGTTACTTTTAAGAATATATTCCTTATTTTTTCATAAATTTTTCATCCCTATTTGGTTTATTATCATTTGGGAATGTTTGATTCGTATTTTACAATTACCTAATTATATATTGCCTACTCCCTTTGAAGTACTAAAAAGTCTTATTGATCACGCAACGCTGATTACATCACAGACCTTACCTACGTTGGTCGAAATTCTTTTTGGCTTATTTTTTGGAATTTTGCTAGGTGTAACTATTGCGCTTAGTATGAGTTTATTCCGAACATTGCATAACTTCTTACTCCCTTTATTATTGGCCAGTCAAGCTTTGCCCGTATTTGCAATTGCTCCCCTACTGGTACTTTGGTTTGGTTATGGCGTAACGGCTAAAATTATCACCACCACTTTTATGTTATTTTTTCCTATTACCAATAATTTTCTCGATGGCTTAAAGCAAACGCCAGAAAATTATTTAAACATGGCTGAGATTATGAATAGTAATCGCTGGCAAATTTTGTATCAAATCCGTATTCCTGCGGCATTACCAAACCTTGCTTCTGGTATCCGGCTGGCAACGGCTATGGCTCCCTTAGGCGCCATTATTGGAGAATGGGTTGGTTCGAATCAAGGTTTAGGTTTTTTATTGTTAAATGCTAACGCGCAGATGCAAATTGATCTCATGTTTGCGGTATTGCTGGTTATTTTTTTTCTAGGAATCTTATTATATTTTTTTGTGGATACTTTACTCAAGCTGGCTTTGCCATGGACCGAATCATCCAAAAAATAAAAACTTTATTTATGCCAATACAAAAAAAATTTATTCTTATAGTGAGCTTTTTGTTTTTCACTAGTAACGCCTGGGCTAAACCGTTAACGTTAATCCTAGATTGGTTGGTTAATCCTGATCATGCGGCAATTTTTGTGGCAAAAGAGCAAGGATTTTTTTCCCGCGAAGGGATACAAGTCAATATTATCGCGCCCAGTAATCCTGATGATGGCCCTAAACTCGTGGCAGCAGGCCATGCTGATTTGGCGGTTAGTTATCAACCACAATTGGTGGTACAAGCCGCAAAGGGACTACCTTTAATACGCGTGGCTAGTTTAATAAACCAACCTTTAAACTGTTTGATTGTAAAAAAAAATGGGCCTATTCATCAGCTTGCCGATCTGAAAGGCAAACGTATCGCTTATACATCCCACGTTGAAGGGACACTGATGCTAAGCGCATTGCTAGAAAAGGCGCACTTAACGATGCGCGATGTACAAACCATTAATGTGCAATATGATTTAACGCAAGCTCTATTAAGCGATCGCGTCGATGCGGTTATCAATGTGATGCGCAACGTAGAACCTTTACAAATGCAATTCGCTCATCAGCCAGTAAAAGTCTTTCCAGTCGAGTTAGCTCGGATTCCAACTTATGATGAATTAATTATCATCGCCAATAAAAATAAATTATCTGATCCTCGTCTTACTAAATTTTTGGCAGCACTCGACAAAGCGGCCGAGTTCTTGCTCAATAACCCAGAAAAAAGCTGGCAAATATTTGCAAAAAATCACCCCGCCTTAAACAATGCGTTAAATCATCAAATTTGGCAAACTACATTACCTTATATTGCACGCCATCCAGTTAATTTCGATAAAAAAGATTATGCAAAATTTATGTTATATCTATATCAAAAGCATATCATCTCGCAATCTATAACGACCGATAAATATGCTACGGGGTTGGCCTATTAAAACAAAAACATGCAATAAACTTTTGTCGCTGGAAAATAATCATGCAAGACGATAGAAATTTCGTTACAATCACCGGCTATGTCTAATCCTAATCATCCCTTATTAGAGTCTTTAAATGAGGCTCAACAACAAGTCGTTGCTGCTCCCCAGACACATTTATTGGTACTAGCCGGGGCGGGTAGCGGAAAGACTCGTGTGTTAGTCCATCGTATTGCCTGGTTAATCAATGTGGAAAATATATCTCCACATAACATTCTTGCTGTCACCTTTACTAATAAAGCCGCGGGAGAAATGCGTCAACGCTTGGAAAATTTGCTCGATATCCCGATGCGCTTGATGTGGGTGGGTACGTTTCATGGACTTGCTCATCGCTTATTACGTCAACATTGGGAAGCCGCTGGATTGCCACAGGCATTTCAAATATTAGATAGTGACGATCAATATCGCGTCATCAAAAGAATTTTGGTTAGCTTGAATCTTGATGAGGCACAATGGGCGCCAAAAAAAGTGCAATGGTTTATCAACCAACAAAAGGATGAGGGAATTAGACCTAATCAAGTCGCCAACGCGAATGATCCCTATACCAAAACCTTAGTTCGTATCTATCAATCCTATGAAGAAATTTGCACTCGGAATGGGGTTATCGATTTTGCGGAACTTATTTTACGTAGCTATGAGCTTTTTATTAAAAACCCAGATATTTTACACCATTACCAAGAACGTTTTCGACATATTTTGGTTGATGAGTTTCAAGATACTAACACCATACAGTACGCTTGGTTAAAATTATTAAGTAGTGGAAAAAACTATTTAATGATAGTCGGTGATGATGACCAATCGATTTATGGGTGGCGTGGCGCGCGCGTAAAAAACATTCAAGACTTTACTCGCGATTTTCCAGATAATCAGGTGATACGACTCGAACAAAATTATCGTTCAACCGGCGTCATTTTAGCCGCTTCGAATGCATTAATAACACATAATGACGGCCGTTTAGGTAAAAAACTTTGGAGCAGTGGTGGCCAAGGTGATCTGATCTCACTGTATGGTGCATTTAATGATTTGGATGAAGCGCGTTTTATCGTCAACCAAATTAAGCAAGGCTTAAAAAAAGAACTGCGGCCTAATGAAGTTGCTGTTTTATATCGATCAAATGCTCAGTCACGCGTGTTAGAAGAGGCCTTAATCTCAGCACAAATTCCTTATCGTATCTATGGCGGATTGCGCTTCTTTGAACGTGCTGAAATCAAAGATGCCTTAGCCTATTTACGCTTAATTGCTAATCGTAATGATGATCCGGCTTTCGAACGTGTCGTCAACACTCCGACGCGTGGTATTGGCGATCAGACCTTACAAATGTTACGGTTGGAAGCACGTGCTCAAGGTATTTCTTTATGGCAAGCCGCTGAACATTTATTAACTAACCAAACCTTAGCCGCGCGTGCAGCGAATGCATTAACTCTTTTTATCCAATTGATCGACAAAATGGATGAAGATACTAAAACGTTAACGCTAGCAGAACAAACAGAACAAGTTCTCTACAGCAGTGGTTTGTTTAGTCATTACAAAAAAGAAAAAGGCGAACGCGGTCAAGCACGTATCGAAAATCTTGAAGAGTTAATCAATGCTACCAGGCAGTTTGTACCTGAGGACAGTAGTATTTCTATTTTATCTGCCTTTCTTGCGCATGTAGCCTTAGAAGCGGGTGAGCATCAAGCAAATAGCCAACAAGAATGCGTACAACTAATGACCTTGCATTCTGCTAAAGGCTTAGAATTTCCCTGGGTATTTTTATGTGGCATGGAAGAAGGATTGTTCCCACATCATATGTCTCATGAAGAACCTGGTCGCTTAGAAGAAGAACGTCGACTCTGTTATGTGGGAATGACGCGTGCCATGCGTAAATTATTTCTTAGTTATGCGGAAGTAAGGCGTTTACATGGTACTGAAAGTCATCATCGACCTTCTCGATTTATTTCAGAAATTCCCAAGGAATTATTAGCAGAAGTTCGGTTACGTACCTCTGTTATTAGACCTACACAAACATTAAGACCCGCAAAAAATTCCGTTCGAGATTCGATAGGTGATACTGGATTACGTATAGGACAAACCGTCACGCACGCTGCCTTTGGCGAAGGAACATTGATCGATGCTGAAGGGCGCGGCGAACATATGCGTCTACAGGTTAAATTTAACAACGCCGGTACGAAATGGTTGGTGGCAAGCTATGCCAAACTAACCGCAAAATAATACTCATTTCATGTGACGATTTCGGCGTAATAATACATAGAGTGCCCCCGCCCCACCATCCCGTGCTTGCGCAGAGGAAAAAGCCAATACCCATGGAATTTGCATTAACCAACAATTGACATGATTTTTTAATTTGGCTCCCGATAGATTGAGCTTTCCCTTCCCATGAATGATGCGCACACAGTTATAATTGTGTTCACGACTGTGTAACAAAAAATTCAATACCGCCCTTCGTGCCTGCTCTACGGTCATTTGATGTAAATCTAGATCATCCGATTGGCGTATATCGCCATGCGTTAATTGTTTAATACGTTTATTTTGCAAGCCTGGCCGACTAAAAAATAATCGATCTTCAGATCCTATATTTAACTCGGTTGGATCAAAAAGCGCTATCGAGATTTGTTGATTTTCATCTTTTAGATTAATTAATTTTACCTTATCGACCAGAGTAATAATTTTTTTTTGTTTATTTTTTGCATGGAATGACTTAGTACGCTTCACATCCTTCATCGCTTCCCTAAAAAACTCAAGATCCTCTTTATCAGGCGGAGCAGGTTTATTCATAAGCGAGTACCTAGATAAGCAAAATTTTCTGAAGCATTGCGTAAAAGTAATAGAATAAACTATTATTAACACTGTCGTTTAAAATTTGACTGGAAAGCGTGTGTTTTTTTCATCGATGAATCGATTATGTTCAACCATAAGCTTACTATTGATAAGTTTAGTTCTTACCGCTTGTGCTAGTAATTCTAGCCGTGTGCCTAATCCAGTCCTATCGAGCGATCAAAATTCTGTCCTATCCACCCCAGCGGTTCCTAGCAATAATGTGATACAACCTATTGCCCTGCTTCTGCCCCTACAAGGACCCTTAGCTAATATTGGACTATCTGTTAAACAAGGCTTTTTGGCTGCTGCTGAGGAGAGTGGGTCATCACCGCGTATTATCCTGATAGACACCAGCGTGGAATCTTCGATACAAGCGGCTTATACGCAAGCTATAGCAAAGAATGCACAAATAATTGTCGGTCCATTACTGAAACCTCAAGTACAAAGCATTGCCGGTTTACAAACCAACGTTCCCATTTTAGCGCTAAACTATTTAAATTCTGATATTAGTACACCTCCTGAGCTATACCAATTTGGTTTATCCCCCATCGACGAAGCACAACAAGCTACCAGTCATGCCTGGCAAAATGGGAAACGTTCTGCACTCATCATGACTGCCAATGGCAATTGGGGATCGCAGATAGGTGAAGCGTTTGCACAACAATGGCAAGCTTTAGGGGGAGCTGTTGTCGGTCAGCTGTCGTTATCGCAAAACCCTGCTGATATCACTGAGCAAATCAGTCATTTTCTACATTTTAAACCTCCGCATGATAGGCGTACTGATTTTGATGTGATTTTCTTAGCGAGTAGTCCGCAAATAGGTCGCCAAGTCAAACCATTACTAAAATTCTTTTATGCCGGTGGTATACCGGTTTATGCGACCGCATCGATCTATAGTGGGATACCCGGATCCCAGCGTCTTGATAAAGACCTGAATCAGGTTATTTTCTGCGCTGCTCCCTGGTCATTAGCTAACGACAAAATTGAGCCTAATCTCTACCAACAATTAAACTCAGCTTCTCCAGAAAATTTTAATCGAAACAGTAAGTATTACGCTTTAGGTATTGATGCGTTTCACATTATTCAGCAACTAGGACGTTTAAACCAGTCCCCACAACAAACACTCGAAGGTACAACAGGAATACTCTCATTAAATAGTCAACATCGTATCTCTCGCCAATTACCCTGCGCACAATTTCGTAATGGGAATTTAGTCCCTATCGATTAATGACGATATCTATCGATACAAAAAAACTAGGTAATCAAATCGAAGGCTTAGTTTGTGATTATTTACGACGGCAAAAACTTAAATTAATCGCGCGTAATTATAAGTGCCGCTTGGGTGAAATTGACTTGATTATGCGTGATCAAACTACCTTAGTTTTCATAGAAGTTCGTTATCGACAACATCAAAATTTTGGTAGTAGCTTAGAATCAGTCAATTTTATTAAACAAAATAAAATCATCAAAACTGCAGAATTTTACTTATTATCTCACCCATTATCCGGAAATATGACCTGTCGTTTTGATGTGGTGGGCGTTAAACTCGCTATGCAAAAATTAGCGAGTATTTCCAAACTGGACTCGGCTCAAGTAGAATGGGTAAAAAACGCATTCTCTAGGTAATCTATGAATCTAATAGCCCGTATTAAGACCCACTTTTCTGAGAGCATACGCACAAAATCGGATGCCGCAGAAACACTGCCCGAAATAATTTTGGCGGCCAGTGAACTATTCGTTGAATGCCTATTGAATAATAATAAAATTTTGGTCTGCGGCAATGGGGGCTCTGCGGCAGATTCACAGCATTTCGCCTCAGAAATGATTAACCGTTTTGAAACCGAACGTCCCAGTTTACCTGCGATTGCCTTAACTACTGACACTTCAACCATTACCTCTATTGCGAATGACTATAGCTATAGTGAAATTTTTGCCAAACAGATTAGAGCCTTAGGCCAAGCCGGCGATATTTTATTAATTATTTCGACGAGTGGTAACTCCGAGAATATATTGAAAGCCTGTGAAGCCGCGCAAAGTAGAGACTTAAAAATTATTGCCCTCACCGGCAAAGAAGGCGGTGCTTTAGCTGGATTGTTAAGCTCCACTGATATTGAAATCCGCGTTCAAGGCACATCTACTGCACGCATACAAGAAACACATTTACTCATCATTCATTGTTTGTGTGATTTAATCGATAAGCAATTATTCGGTTGACCTTCCTAAACTATTATTTATGCAAACCAGCTGCAAACCCCACACACTATTTCCTATTGCTTTAGTTATTTACGAGATGCTCGCCTACTTAACTAATGACATGTATTTGCCTGCGCTGCCACAAATTAGCCATGATTTAATGATCAATCAGCATATGACTCAGCTGACCTTAACGGCTTGGTTTTTTGGTTTTGCTTCTTCTTCAATAATTTTAGGACCTTTATCGGATAGATGGGGTCGCCGACCTATTTTATTTATTTACGGACTCATTTTTTTGATTGCAACGGCTGTTTGTGCACTCACCTCAAATATAATAATATTTTTGATTGCACGCTTTTTCCAAGGTAGCGTTGTTTGTTCTATTACAACAGCTGGTTATTCAAGTATTCATGAAAGTTATAACACCATGGATGCTATTAAGATATTGGCTTTAATGGGAAGTATTGTCATTTTAGGACCGGCATTTGGACCGTTAGTAGGAAGTACAGTATTACAAATATCAGATTGGCGGTGGATCTTCGGCGTATTATTTTTTAGTGGACTTATAACTCTGTTTGTTTTATGGCTTATCATGCCCGAAAGTAACCCTGTTGAGCATAGAAAACCCCTAGCATTAAATGTGATAGGCAAAGATTACCTAGCTATTATACGTAACTCCCAGTTCATGCTGAATATTCTGGTCTTCTGTTTTGCTTATCTAGGAATGATAGCATGGGTAGTCTTAGGTCCTTTTTTAGTTATCAACGAATTTCACTACAACGCTAGCATTTTCAGTTTACTACAAGCTATCGTATTTAGTGCGATGATACTCGCAGCCCAAATTATCAAGTATTTTTCTGAAAAAATAGGAGTAAAGCGCTTAGTTATAGGGGGTTTGATAATAAGTTTAAGCGCTAGTTTTATCGCTGTTATCTTTACGCTACTGTTTCCCAGAAATATATTATCTTTAGTAATTCCACTAAGTGGCTTTATTTTAGGTTCCAGCTTAGCCTTTTTTCCATTACAGCGTGTCGCTATCGAAGCCTGTACTGAACCGATGGGAGCTCGTATGGCAATGCTAGGAACCCTTATGAGTATATTTGGAGTAATAGGCAGCCTTGTACTCAGCCATCTTTACAATAACACTCTCATTTGGTTCGCTGGATTAATGGTACTACTTTCATTGGCCACTATCTTTTGTTATGGGTTATCTCAACGATTAAAATCCAGTTAATAAAATAAAAGACGCCAGTTTTTGGGGCTAAAAAATAATTCCTACGTTAACAACATCTCTATACGAACCTATTCCGACATTTTGCTTGGCTGGTATTTGTCCGTAAACAACTAATGTTTGTCTTAGACCATTTCCTACACCAAATTTAGCATCGACTCCAACAACATTACCCCAGTTCACTGTATGTGTTAGGTTTTGAGTTAAAAGATATTTGATAGATGATTGCTCTGGTCCCGACATTCTACGTAATCTAGTGGTTGCTGAATTGCCAGCTCCCTGATCTAAAGTCACATAATAAGGCGTATTTAACGTACAAAGAACTTTGAGACGCGCTGTTGAATTATTAGGAATAGATGAATCAGGATTATATACACCAAAAACTAAGGGCGTAGCACGAATCGTACACCCACCTATGACACCTACCGAAACCAGCATAGAAGTGCCATCACCACCTATGGCCGCAAACGCGGGACTTATACTTAATAATAAAAAAAATAAACAACCGTATACATTTACCAAATAACGCATGATTAACCCCCTTCTGTCCATCAGATGGCCAGTATTCCAGAAAATTAATCCATTTATTAACTGTATAATTGCAGGAAGAAACTTAAAAAATAATGCTATTTTTTAGCGATTGGCTTGACTCAGTGCAAAAAAAATCCATTTCTCATGCGCTTTTTGAATGTCGATAGTTAACTTCCTTTATTAAGCCTAATAGAGGAACGACTTATTATCCAGTAACTAAACATGTTGAGCTTAATAAGTGACCGTTACCAAAACCGAGTCGGTGTAAGTACCTGGCCCGACGGGCTGCAATGCAGGTATTTGGCCAAAAACAGTATAATTTCTTGTTGTTGACAAGCCTATTGAAGTATAACCATCACTAACTGTCACAGTCCCTCCGGTTGTATCTCCCCAAATCGAAGCAAAACCTGCGGTTGTATATAAATTATAATTTAAATGGACGCCTAATAAATTCATAAAACGCGGGGTATAAGTTGCACTATTCCCTTTAGCCATACTTATTACATAAGAAACTGTAAAGATTACCAGTGCTGAACAAGTTACTGCCACATTGCCGTTAGCTGTTTTGGGGGTTGGGGAAGTAGTTACATAACTACCAAATGCTACACCTGTGGTTCCGACTGAGCATGAACAACCTAGTCCTGCACAAGTAGCATAAGCAGCAGGACTGTAAAAATTATAACAAACTAAAATAATCAGGCATAACCAGGATCGTTTAATTTGTTTTAGTAACACGGCACATCTCCTAATTCAATAATCGGATCACTGCTATTTGGCAATTGAACTGAAAAATAATACATATGATTTTCCCAATTAACTGAACCCTCTAAAACATGACCCTTGATTTCAGGGATATATACCTCACCGTCATATCCGACAGGATAACTCTCACTAGAATTATCTTTATTTAAGCTAAGTTCTGCACCTACAGGAACAAACTTACCGATAGGTGTTCTTAAATGTAAATCGGCACCTTGCATTCGTTTAACCGAGAACTCTGCTAATACACCACTCTCAAAATAAGGAATCACTGTTTGATGAGTCACATCAATTTGTGTATCTAATGGTAAAGTCGTGGGTTCTATATCGATGATATTTTCTTGATAAGGTAATAACTCAGGAATTAATAAATTTCCATTTCTATCCGTCTTGCCCATTAATTGATTTTCATAGAATACATCCACCCCTGGGAAATCGGGAACCTTCACGACAGCAAAGCTTTGTGTGAGTTTACGTGCTAAAAATCCATTACCAGCAAAATAAATAGCACTACCACTAGCATCCACTTCGTAGCTAGCTTGTCCTCTACCTTGTCCTACGCGCGCAGTATAAGCTCCTATTTCATTTTGTAGGGTCACATCAGCACCAGCATAACGATTACTATTATTGCTAGCAAACAGGTTATACCCATAACCTGTTCCTAAAGGAGTAGGTTTAGTCAGTTGCAATACATCTTGTAATTGATGATTTTGCCAGGTGGTTGAGTTGGTAACAAAATGATTGATATCAGGCGCAAAAACTAAAGTCAAAAATGCTTGGTTAGTTTGTGAGTTACGTAAATCCCTTACAAAACCCAGACTTAAAGAAATATTTTTAAATAAATTATGGCTATAGGTTGCTGTCAATAATCGTGCAGTTGGGGTATTGGATATACCATTAGCCGTATTAAAATTTCGGCTATTCACCATGGTAAAACTGGTGCTAAGTGATCCATAATTTTCTAAACTATATCCTAAGAATAACTGATTCACGACACTCGGCGGCGATGTATTGGGTTGTGTACCGAGTTGTATATAATTTAAAGTAGTTAAGCTAGTATTGAAACCATAACTGAGTTTCGGGCCTTGACGAATAAAACCCAAACCTAATAAACCGCCACCGCCTGAATTATTGTGCCCCCCCGCCACCGCTAACGAGGCTACTCCATAATTATTTAATAAATAATTAGCCGAAAAGCCTAAGGTTTGTTGATCAAATAAAACTTCGGCGTGTCCCCCTAAGGTGAGGTTGTCAGTGATGCCGCGTTGATAAGTCGCCACCGCTAAGAAACGTCCATAATCATTGCTATTTACGCCATAATTATCTCGCACAAATCCCGCTTCATAGGAAAAATCAACCAAATCGGGCTTTAGCAATTGCGGACTTGCATAATAAGAAAAACTTACCACCTTACTACGCCCTAACAAATCTTGCGTAACCACATTCACAGTACCTGCACCAGAAATAACCGGAATATTATTAAATATATAAGGGCCGTTATTAACTATTTGTTGTTGGTTTAAAACACTATTTACAAATACATCAACTTTGCTGGGAATAGCGGCTTCACCTTGATAACCAGGCAGTGGAAACGTAACTAAATTAGGTTGCGTATTAAAATTAGTGGCATATTGGATCCCCGCAAAACGTGATGCACCACTCCAATACGTAGAACCGGTAATCGCATCGCCTAAGCGCCAACGCGCAATGTTTTCTGGTTGGTCTAAGGTCCACGTTGTATTTAAACGTACTAATTTACTGGATTGATTCGTTAGTAAGGTAATATTATTCGCGTATTTGTTATATGCAAGCACATCGGCGGTTCCAACACCTAAACGATTAAACAAACCTAAACCCATTAATGCTGAGAGATTAGTTTGATTGATACCGGGACTATTATTTCTTAACGCAACCGCATCATAATTAAGAAAGGCTCCTGGATCTTTTGGACGCAAAGCACCTAGACGTTTACTGAGTGGATCAAAGGTTTGACTAATAAATAATTGTGGTGGTGCTGATATTGTTAGCTGCATCGCATATTGATCTAATTGATAGCTAACATCGTGATACCAATCCAGTTTGTATAACTGTTCGCCGTGATACTTTAAGGGAGCACGGGAGTAATATTTCATCCCCCATTGACGTAAGTCACTTTCTTCAATCCAAATGTGACCGGATGGATCTTTATAACATTGTGTAATACCAGGCAATAAGCTTCCATTAAGCTTTATTTCAAGCAACAACGGAACCATTTTCATTTTAGCTTTTTTTTGTGGTGCGTGTTTTGTTAAAAATTCTTTTTCTAGCTTTGCGTTACTCTCTACGCTGATTAAAGAAAAAATTATAAAACATGCAATTAATACAAATTTAAAGCCTATGCAAAGCCGATTTTTTACTGTGTCCATTAATATTTGATTTAATATCCGTATAATTAATATTAGAATCGCCTTTTACTATCCAAGAATGAGAACAGCGCGGTAAGACATAAGTGAAAGTCGAATGTTTTTTCATTATGGGTACTTGAGACTGATTCGACAACAATTGCCATTGATTTACAAATAAAGAAACATTTCCATCATTGTATAAATTTAATTGGGTATGCTGGGCATCTAAAACCTTGGTTGACCAAACTCCATTCTCAAGGATTTTTTGTGGCTCAACGAATAAAGGAAGTGATATATCCATTAAAAAATACAGTGTTTGGCCTAATTTCTTTTGTCTCGGTTGTTGCACTTCTTTCAAATGCACTCGATAGGCTTTTTGCAGTGTATTATACGTAGGATGTCTTAAAGCAAAACGTATAACCTGGGTTTTATGTGCGGGTAATATAAATAAAGGTGGCGTCAACAAAATATCATGAGAGGTTTTGTAGATGTCTTTACCTTTAGGACTCTGTTGCCAGTCAAATAAACTTAATTGTAACAAACTACGTTCATCGCTTCGATTGGTAACCTTAACCACACCTATCCTTTGTTTAGCAGACAAGGAAAGCTGGACTGGAGTAACTTCTAAAACATTGGCACTAACATCTGAAATAAATAATACAGATAAAAAACCAAGCCTAGCGATATAGTGTATTATTTTCATTTTAACTAATCCTTACTATCCTTTTTTATAAAACGACTATATCCGATCGGAATTTCATGAATAGACTATTGTTCTTTTCATTTACGCATATAAATTAAACCAATAAATTGTCTGACTCCAATAAATAGAGACTGATATTAATCACATTAAACAGAATTATCCATATCATTAGCATCCTTTCCATTTTCATCATAAAGCATGCTGAAGTCTTAGAAAAACATCAATACGTGATAGTTATTAATACAGTATCATTATAACTACCCGCAACGGGTGTTAATCCTGCTACTATTCTTCCATAGACTGTGTAGGGTTGAATTACCCCAGTACCCGTTCCCGCTACTGTGTCGGTTGGTATTGTATTTCCCCAATTTAGTGTACGTCCAGCATCCCGATAAAGTGCGTATGCAAGTGATCCTGAAGGTGTACCAGTCATTTGTCGAGTAGTGGTTGTTGCGCCTCCAAATGTCCCAGGCCCTAAGGAAATGCTATAAGTTGTACCATTCGTACAATTTACTTCAATGCCACCGGTCGCATCATTCTGAACCCCAGTATAATTACCAAAGTTCACCGACGTGATATTGCCAAAGATACAAGCCGCAGCCACTGTCGCATTGATCGGTAAATTGGCGGTCGTTGTCGCAGCGAATACAGGCTGACTCATGAGTAAAATGATCAGCGCAAAAAAAACGTTTTGTGCTTTGAACATAATCGATTTCCTTATCAAATAAAAATCCTGTAGCACAGTGAAAAGATATAATGCTTTAAAGGACTGGTCAAGAACTTTAATATTTTAACTGAATGATTGCATATAAAATAATCTAATATGCATTTTTCTATAATTTACTTTCAAAATGTTACGAAAATAGTCACTCGATCCAAATAAGTACCTGCGTCAACCGCTTGATTAGCAGGTATTTCTCCATAAATAGTAATCACCTCTGTAGAACCTGTGGCTATTTGATGCAAAGTGTTTTGCCCTATTACCGTACCATACATATATTGATGACCGCCATCTTGGAAAAGGCCGTAATTTAATTGTTGATTTCCTCCTTGTTTAGTTAACAATCTATGGTCTTCTGTTGCGCCTGCACCTTGGCCCTTATCAATGCCTATGTCGTACGCTAAATTCGGTAAGCAAGTTAATGTTACAGTACCAGTAGCATAATCTGGATTGGAATCAAGTGAATAATAATTAGGAAATTTCATATCGGTTGTTGAGCCAAATGTGCAATTGGCTCCGCCACCTACGGTTGCTGTCACAGCTAAGTTATTGTTAATAGTGACTCCCATTGCATCCTGAAGAAATAAAAAAAACAACACTCCGACTGAACATTTAATAAACCAACGCATAATCCCCTCCCCCAATGAGACCTAAGCTTTTATGGTTTTGTTAATGATGAGTTTTTATTGAATCCGCTTTAGGTCGCTTATAAAAATGTGCTTAATAATTTATAATCATTAATTTATTCTAGTGAATAATTGCCGATTTAACGAATGAGGCTGGATTTTATGCAAAAAATAACGCTGAAAAATAACTATGCTGATCTCGTCGATATTGGTCTGATTCGAATCAGTGGTAAAGACGCTAAGCAATTCTTACAAGGCCAATTGACATGCGATTTGGAAGAAATCAGTGCAGAACAAAGCCGCTTAGGCGCACACTGTGATGTTAAGGGTCGAATCATTGCGAGTTTTCGCTTATTTTTTTATCAAAATGACTATTATTTTTTATTACAGAACAGTACGCTGCCACTTTTGTTAACCTCCTTGCAAAAATATGCGGTTTTTTCGAAAGTGGCATTAACGGAGGTCAGTAACGATTGGCAAAAAATCGGCCTTTATGGCCCTACTATAAAGGATTTACTCGAAGAACAGGAGTTATCTATAACAAAAGAAAATGGCGTTGCAGAAGCTGATCACAAACTAAGCTTAGCTATTCCAGGCCCCATACCCCGCGTTATCCTGCTAGCACCAGTTTCGGATGATGCTATCGGCGTTATTGAAACCCAATTTGAGCAGCAAAGTGTCGATCATTGGCACTTATTGGATATTATGGCTGGTATTCCAACCATTTATCCGGAAACCAGTGGCCAATTTACGCCCCATCAACTGAATTTCCCGCAGATAGGCGGCGTGAGCTTTAACAAAGGTTGTTATATCGGCCAGGAAATCATCGCTCGCACTCATTATTTAGGGAAATCCAAAAGTCGCCTTTATCGAGTGAGATTTGAAGCCAATAACCCCTTTCTGCCAGGCACCCCGTTATTTGGTGATCAAAAGGCCGAAAAAGGCACACTTATTATGTGTGCTAAAGAGCAGAATAATCGTTATGAGGCCTTAGTTTGTTTGCAAACTCATGCTATTTCCCATAGTATCAGACTAGGTAGTTTTGAAGGCCCATTATTAGAGTTTTTAGAACTGCCCTACTCTACTAACTAGTACATAATATGCTTACCACACAAAAAAAAATATTCGGTTTAATTCTATTATTAGGTATCAGTACGCTTGCATTAGCTGATACTGCTCCCACCAATAGCACCACCACCGCTTCGCCCACACTCAGCAACCCACAAAGCAAGGCGATAGAGTTTGCTAGACAAGCGGGCGCAATTGCCGGTATCGCACAGGCTTGCGGCCAGAATCTAGGCGATTTTTCCGCTAGAGTTACCGAAGCGATTAACAAATTGTCTAATGATCCTTCCGAACAAGCGGCCGCCGTTCTGGTTTATCAGCGTATTAGCCAAGAAGCACAAATGGCTGAGCGAAAGAAACAATCTATTCCTTGCATGAAAGTTTTAGAGGATTTTCGAAATTTACCTATCATGCAATCCGACTATAAAGCTAAGGTTATTGATCAACTCAACCCAACGGGTCCATAATTATTATTTAAAGTTCTGACTGCTGTGAATTCGATTCGCGAATAAAAAATAACAATATTAGGGCCAATAAAATATAAATGGGCAAGATACTTAACGCATGACGATATTCTGTGGCCGAAAAATAATGCACACCTGCGATCAATTTACCCTGCCAATGTGCATCTAATAATTTTCCTATCAATGGTTGCGTCAACGCACTAAAGATAATATCGCCGGTATTGATTAAGGCGATTATGGTTGCGGCAACGGTTATTTTATTTAATTCTCTACCCAAAGCAAAACCTAGCATAAATGCACCGGTACTAAATCCAAAGATAAATAATAAAGTTCCCAATAACCAAAGCGGTAAGTGATTTACATAAATAATCATTGTAATGGTAACTAAGGCTACAAAAGCATTAATCAACATCACCGGAAGACGTTTATTTATTCGATCCGACCATAAGCCTAATAGAGGACTACCAAACGCTATACCTAAAAAAATTAAAGAAGCCAACCCTGCGGCTTGTGTATGCGAAACCTGATAGGTTTCTTTTAAAAATGGAATACACCAAAGACCTGCAAAACCATCAATCGGTGCAAAAGCCAATCCACTATAGAGTGTGATTAACCAATTTTGCTTATTATTCAAGACCATCCATACATCATGAAATGAAAATTTTTCTACTACTCCTGTTTCACTTGATACTCCAGTCGGCTTATCACGCACGATAAAATAAAATAAGCCGGCTAAAATTAATCCGCTCACTGCACACAGATATAAGCTTTGCCGCCAACCGAACGTACTAACAGCGAAAGACAAGGGTACCTGACCTGCAACAGCACCCAACATAGCTGCAGTCGCCAATAAGCCGCCAACAAAAGCAAATTGATTGGGTTTAAACCATAGGCTAGTCATCTTCATATAACTGACGGTAGCAAAGGCCGCACCAACACCCATCAATGCTCTAGACCAAGTGGCGACACTTAAACTATCTGCTTTAGAAAAAATATAAATGCCTATAGCACATAAAAGGATAGCAATCGTAGTTAACAAGCGGGGACTATAACGATCTAATAAAACGCCAACAAAAAGTTGGGCTAACAAAAAAGAATAAAAGAAACTAGCCGTTAAATTACCTAAACCGGTTCCTTGTATTTGGAACACACGCATTAGATCTTCAGTCATGATGCTAGGAGAAACTTGCAATATATATTTATAAAATAAAAAAGCCGCCGCTAAGGCAATAACTAACCAGGGGTAAAAACGATGTGCGGTAAAATGTTTATTATCAGTATGCATAGCACGGCTAAACCTTAAAAACTTATTTGGCTCCGCATTATGGCATTACCAAACAAATTTTGCACTTCCACTTATCTATAATCCTGGCAAATAGAATTGATAAATTTATTGGTTTGCTTATTAAAGTGTGAGCGTATAATACGGATCCGTTCGAGCCCCGGTGGCACAGGTGGATAGCGCAGTCCCCTCCTAAGGGACAGGTCGCCGGTTCGAATCCGGCCTGGGGCGCCACATTTGCAAGAGGATAAGAAAACAACTAGGCTTTTGCTAAGAGGTCGAATGAATATTTTATCGATACAATCCCATGTCAGTTATGGCTATGTTGGGAATAAAGCCGCTACCTTTCCCTTACAAGCTTTGGGCTTTGAAGTATGGCCAGTCAATACCGTACAATTTTCTAATCATACCGGCTATGGTCACTGGCAAGGTGATATCTCCGCCGCTGAGCAGGTACGCGCCGTCATACAGGGTTTAGTTTCCTTAGATCTAGCAAGGCAATGTGATGCAATTTTATCTGGATATATTGGGGATAAAGAAATTGGGCAAGTTATCCTTGAAACCGTACAACAATTTCGACAAGCAAATCCTAAACTCATTTACCTGTGCGATCCTGTCATGGCTACTCCGAATGGTAAGGCGTGTTTTGTTAAACCCGATATTCCAGATTTCTTTCGCAATCAAAGTTTAACTATGGCCAGCATCATCACACCTAACCATTTTGAAGCGGAATATTTATACAGGAAAAAAATTAATACTTTAGATGATTTAAAACTTGCAGTACATTTTTTTCATAATCAAGGAATACTTATTGTCATTGTGACCAGCTTAAATTTAAAAGAAAAAAATAAATTTAATTTTGAAGAACCCACCGCTTTTCTTTCAAACAAACAAGGACAATGGATCGCTACAATTTCTATTCCAAGCATTCCGGCAACGATCAACGGAACTGGGGATCTTTTTTCAGCGCTATATTTAGGTCATTTATTATTAACCAAAGATGCTTTAGCAGCTTTCAGCTTAGCCTTAAATAAAACCTATCAAGTGATTCAAGCCACTCATGCAGCAAATCTACGCGAATTAAAAATTATTGGGAATGATTATAAGCAAGCTGCTCCAGATTATGTTATGCTACAACGGATAGAATAACAGGAAGTTATAATGAAAGATTATCGTTTCTATTTATGGATAGCCTATCTCTCAACAGCTGCTATTCTGTTAATTAATCTGTTAACACCTCTAATTCGTCATTATAAATTATTTAAGAAAAAGCGTATCATTACGTCATTAATATCAAAAAAATAATGTTGAAAATTTGGCAGAAAAAAAATTTTTTGGCTTATTTACTTTGGCCATTATCATTCGTTTACGGCGGTTTTATTGTTTTACGTCGCAAGCTTTATCAGTTGCACCTTTTAAAAGTAAACTTTCTTTCAGTACCCGTCGTCGTCGTTGGAAATATTACTGTGGGAGGGACGGGTAAAACGCCCGTTGTTATCGCATTAGCTCGATTTTTAAAAGAAAAAGGCTGGCGACCAGGCATTATCAGTCGCGGCTATGGGGGAAACACGCAGCATTTTCCTTGTTTAGTCCATCAAAACAGTAATGCCCGTGAAGTGGGTGATGAACCTATATTAATTGCTCGGCATACTGCATGTCCAACTATCATCGATCCTAATCGTAGTCGCGGTGCTAAAAGTTTATTAAAGCGTTCGAATTGCAATATTATTATCAGTGATGATGGTCTACAACATTTAAGTTTAGGTAGAAACATTGAAATTGTTGTTGTCGATGGTGAAAGACGTTTTGGAAATAATTTTTGTTTACCTGCAGGGCCATTGCGTGAACCGGTTTCACGCTTAAATTCAGTCGATTTTGTTGTCAGCAAGGGAACTGCTCAGGCCAATGAATTTAAACTTTCCTTAATTCCTGACTATTTTTATCAGCTTATTCAAACTAAAAATAAACAATCAGCAGATTTTTTTCTTGGAAAAAAAATATATGCCGTAGCTGGAATCGGCAATCCCGATCAATTTTTTAGAACATTACGCAAAATGGGACTTAAAATCATTGAGCATCCCTTTCCCGATCATTATCTATTTAAACCACGCGATTTTAATTATGGGGACGATGCGATTGTTATAATGACCGAAAAAGATGCCGTAAAGTGCGTAGGCTTTGTTGATGCCAGACTTTGGTGTTTAAAAACAAAAACAGAGCTAGACAATAACTTTCTAAATGCCGTACTTAATCGAATTACGGCAATAGATAAAAATCTAAAATCTTCTTCAAGCTAGTTTTCATATCTATATATGGCTGCCAAGCCAGCTGTTGTTGAGCTCGTTTAATTGATGGCATGCGACGTTCTACATCTTGATAACCTTTTCCGTAATAATTATCTGAATTTATTGCTTGTAATTGGACTTTTTCCGCATAGCTTTCATAACGGGGATAAGTTTTAATTAACTCTAATAATAATTCAGCCAATTCACGAATAGAAATATCGTTGGCTGGATTACCAATATTAAAAATAGCTTGCTCAGCGCATCCATTTTCATTTGCTATTATTTTTAATAAGCAAGCCATCCCATCATCGATATCAATAAAGCTACGTCGTTGTTGTCCACCATTCACCAATTGTATGGCTTCGCCACGTAATATATTGCCGATAAATTGACTCGCCACCCGCGAACTCCCTGGCCTCGGGTTATGTGGATCATCCAGTTTAGGACCTAACCAATTAAACGGTCTAAAGAGTGTATAGCGTAATTCATTTTTTAAACCATAAGCATGAATCACTCTATCTAAAAGTTGTTTACTACAAGAATATATCCAACGAGGTTTATTGATAGGTCCTAATACAAAATTACTGGTCTCTTCATCGAATGCTTCATCTGTACACATACCATAGACTTCGGAAGTAGACGGAAAAACAATGCGTTTTTTATGTTTAACACACAAACGAATAATTTTTAAATTGGCTTCAAAATCTAGCTCAAAGATACCTAAGGGGTTGTTTACATAACTTGCTGGCGTTGCAATAGCAACTAAAGGCAAGACAACATCACACTGCTGAATCTGTTGTTCTATCCATACCATTTCCTGATTCATATCGCCTTTTTTAAAGGTAAGGCGTGGATGTTTAAGAAAATCATTAATTTTGTTTTCACTTAAATCCAAGCCTATCAACTGCCAGTCTGTTTTTGCTAAACAATGTTCCAGTAGGCTGCTGCCAATAAAACCATTGATACCTAGTATTAATACTTTTAAACTCATATTTTACCACTTAAAATCGTTATTGTTAAAAATGCAATTAGAGGACTAAAACTCTAAAAAATGACTACTCTTTATTTGTATCATCGATAATTTTTCTAATCACATAACGCGGACGATGCCGTACTTCTTGATAAATACGTCCAATATATTCACCCATAATACCTAAGCCCATTAACATTATTCCCATTAAGAAAAAAACTATCGCAAACAACGTAAACAACCCTTCTGCTTCTGGCCCGATAATAATCCGACGTACAAACAAATATACGACAAAAAAACTACTTAAGATTGAGATAAACAATCCTAGCATGGTAAAAATCTGCAAGGGTAATAAAGTAAAACTAGTCATCCAATCAAAATTCAAACGTAACAAACGATACAAATTGTATTTGGACTCACCACCTTTGCGAGCGTCATGACCCACTTCAATTTCGGTAGGAGATATAGAAAGCCTATAGGCTTGGGCTGGAATGAATAAAGAAGTTTCCTTGCTAGCTATCATTAAGTCAACGAGTGAACGTCGATAGGCTCTTAACATACAGCCTTGGTCAGTCAAACGAATCTTAGTCATCTTAAAGCGCAACCAATTATTTAGTATCGATGCGTAACGTCGAAAAAAAGTATCTTGGCGATTTTTTCGTATACCCCCTACATAATCATGACCTTCTTCAATGCATTTTACCAAATGAGAAATTTCCTCTGGTGGATTTTGGAGGTCGGCATCTAACGTAATAATAATTTCCCCTCTGACCCGTTCCAAACCAGCCATTAGTGCCATATGCTGACCAAAATTACCATTAAAATGAACAATCCGAATTTGCTCTGGCCGCCTTCTTTGTAATTCATTAAGTCGTTCATAGGAGTCATCTTGACTACCATCATTAACTAAAATAACCTCGTAAGGCTTACCTAACTTGTCTAAACTTGCCATCAAGCGCTGATATAGCTGCTCCAAGTTTTCAGACTCATTATAAACAGGGATAACCACACTGATATAGGGCTTATTCATTCGCTAATCCTCTCTTATAGTAATATTTTTTATAAGTATTGTTTTCTATAGGGTGATTGCTTAATAAAACATCTTGCGACGTCTTTGCAAGCAAATAAATTAGATATTTTTTTTGTTTAATAATCTGCTGGTATGCTTCTTCGCTGGCTATCATATAAATACGCTGCGAGCTATTCCAGTTAGGCCAGAAATTAGCCTCTTTTAACATCCAATGGCTAGTATCTTGATGTTGCATACCAAACGTTAGTTCCCCACCGACATTGACTGTAAATACCCGTTGATTTAAATAAAAAGGCAAATCTTGATAATAATCATGGTATGCCACTATTTTATCGCCTGGCTTTATTAAAGGTTTAAGAACGACAACTAAAGGCTTTATCGAACGTGTATCGAGCTGAGGAATCCCCATAGAAACAATCCAGAAGCTGATCACACTTCCAATTGCTAAAGTTGCAAATGCCATTTTGGATTTTTTCCGCATAGCCAAGCAACTCGCGATTAGGCTATTTAAAAGAAAAACACCATAAGCGGTTATCAAAAAAAGTCTGGCAGACGGAGATAGTGTAATAGTCGCATCGTTAGCTACATATAATATACCTATACTTCCTAAACCTAGCCAAACCAAAGGTACCGCTATATATCCCCATTTAATATCCCAGCTCCGCTGCCAATGGGTAGAAAGATAATGGCCAGTTAATAAAGCTAAAGCAGGGAAAATCGGTAAAATATATGGAATTAATTTGGAATGTGAAAAGGAAAAGAAAATAAAAATTATCCCTACCCAGAGTAAAAGAAAAATATAATTATTTTTTTCTTTGAATTGTTGCCAGTTTCTAGGAAAGTGACTCACTATCGCTTGAGGAAAAAAACATACCCAAGGTAAAAACCCGGCAATAAAAATTGGAATAAAAAACCAATTGGGTTGGTAACGCTGTGCTATCAAAGTGGAATAACGCAGGAATTGCTGATCTATAAAATAGAATTGGAAAAATTCAGGATTTCTAGATTGAACTAAAATATGCCAAGGCAAAACAATTAATAAAAATAATAAAACCCCACTAGGAAGATAACATTGCTTCAACAAACGCCATTGATTAGATAATAATATCCAAAGCCCAATAATCATAGTAGGAAATACTATACCGATCAGTCCCTTTGTGAGAACTGCTAGGCCGGCAAATAGATAAGCACTATAAAATAAACACCGACGCCCTAAACTTGGTGACTGATTGGATGCAACTAAGAAAGCTAACAAGCTTCCAGATAAACAGATCGATAAGGTCATATCGAGTGTTACCATCCGTGCTAATGCAAAATATAGCAGACTGGAAGCAAGAATAATGGCACTTAATAATCCAGCTCGTCTTTCAAAAAGAATTCGACCTGATGCATAAACTAATAAGCAACCTAATAATGCCAGGATAGCGTTAGGTAAACGTACTGCCCATTCGCTGATAGGCGCCAAATATTGATTTTTTTTGTCCTTAAAGAATATTTGTCCTGTTTGATTAACCAATGGATTAAAAACCTTAATCGAACCCGCTTGTAGCCAATAAAATAAAGGGGGCTTTTCAAAATATTTGATCCCATTCAGATGAGGCGTTACAAAATCATGTAGCACCAACATTTCTCGTGGAATCTCAGCATATCTCCCTTCATCTGGTACACTCAATGGCCTAGTCCCTAAAAATAAGCCAAAGACTAAAGCAATACCCACTACCAGTAAGCCTAAATCAAAGTACCAGCTTCCTTTACTGGATTTAGTTTGAATGATCGACATCTTTTTTTTCCACTGCCTATTTTGGATAGGGGTTGAGAAAATAGCCTATTGCTATAATAATAGGCCAAATTTATAACGGTTCTAGAGAGGAAAAGCAATGCAAAAACAAAATATCGCGGTAATTCTATCGGGATGTGGTGCCTTAGACGGAAGTGAAATTCACGAGTCTGTACTTACCTTATTAGCCTTAGATCGTGCTGAATTACCCTATCAATGTTTGGCTCCTAATATACCTCAATCCCGCGTGGTCAATATGGCCGATGGTAAAACTCAAGAAAATGTGAAAAGAAATGTCTTAGAAGAATCCGCTCGTATTGCACGTGGTAAAGTTAAAGACATTGCCTTAGCCAATGCTGATGAGTATACCGCAATGATCTTTCCAGGTGGTTTCGGCGCCGCGCTAAATTTATGTAATTTTGGTTTAAGCAAAGAAAACTACTCCATACAAACAGACGTTTTTAAATTTGCAAAGACCATGGTAGAAGCAAAAAAGCCCGCCGGCTTTATTTGTATTGCACCGGTTTTAGCGCCGAAGCTTTATCCAGCCGGTATCCAAATAACCATAGGAAATGATAAAGCCACCGCAGAGATTTTAGAAAAACTAGGTGCTCGACATATTCCATGCCCGGCCACAGATTGTGTCGTGGATAAAGTCCATAAATTAGTTAGCACACCGGCCTATATGTTAGCTCGTTCAATTAAAGAAGTAGCGACGGGTATCGACTGTTTAGTAAAAGAATTATCCCTATTGTTGCACTCATAATCTTATTTTCAAATGAACCAATTTCTTAGACCGATACGCAGCTTTGTGCATCGTCAAAAAAAATTAAGTAAGTGTCAACAGCTAGCTTTTGCGGCTTTATCGGAACAAAACACCTTATCAACACCTATAGATTTTAAAATCTTATTCGAACGGGATGCATATACTATATTAGAAATTGGGTTTGGTATGGGTGATAGTTTATTGCAACAGGCGCAACAACATCCAGAAAATAATTATTTAGGGATAGAAGTCCATCGGCCAGGAATCGCTTTCCTCTTAACACAAATCGAAAAATTTAAACTGAACAATATTAAAGTTATTTATGCAGATGCATCAGAGATTTTAGCTCGCTCCATTCCTAACCATAGTTTAGATTTAGTACAAATATTTTTTCCCGATCCTTGGCCAAAAACTCGGCACCACAAACGACGCTTGGTGCAAGCAAAATTTATCGATTTATTACATGAAAAGCTTAAATTAAACGGAAAATTACATCTAGCCACTGATTGGCAAGATTACGCCCAACATATGTTGAAAGTAATGGAAAATACATCCCAATGGAAAAACACCGCTGAAAAAAATCAATTTACTCCCCGTCCGCCGGCCAGACCAATGACTAAATTTGAAAAACGCGGCCAACAATTAGGTCATGCTATCTGGGATCTAGTTTTTTTGAGATTATAATTTTTGGTTACTTTAATCTACCATAAACATAGCTAGTAAATTATTATAAAAGCGTTTACCAAACTCTGTCGTTTCCATAGCAAACTCATCATAGGTAAGCAAACCTTGTTGCTGCGCTTTGTGTAATATAGGCTGAATACTTGAAAAAGATAATCCTGTTCGTTGCTGAAATAATTCCGCTGGAATCTTTTGATATAGTCTTAACGCATTTAACATAAATTCAAAAGGTAATTCTTCCAATGAAATAAATTTTTCTTCAGCTAAAAATTGATTCTTTTGTGCTAAATAAGCTTTTGGATTTTTTTGCTTCCAAGCACGCCTAATAGTCTTTTTTTTGTTATCGGTTAGTTTACTATGCGCACCCGCACCGATGCCTATATAATCACCAAACTGCCAATAATTACGATTGTGTATACAATTGTATCCCTCTTTACTGAAAGCAGAAATTTCATAGTGCCTGTAAGCTTTTTGTCTAAAAATTTCTTCACCTCGCTCTTGTAATTCACCCATAGTTTCTTCCAAGGGTAATTGCGGTGGTCTTTGGTAAAACTCAGTATTCGGTTCAATAGTGAGTTGATACCAAGAAATATGTGTGGGTTCCAAAGAAAATGCAATCTGCAAATCTTGTAGACCTTCTATGATACTTTGTTGTGGCAAACCATGCATGAGATCGAGATTAATATTACTAAACCCTGCCTTTTTAGCTGCTGATACGGCCTTAACCGCTTCATCTCCATCGTGAATACGTCCTAGGATTTTTAATTTTTCAGTGGAAAAACTTTGAATACCTAATGATAGTCGATTAATACCCACTTCACGATAACCATAAAAACGCTGATATTCTACCGTTCCTGGATTTGCTTCTAAGGTAATTTCAGTCGATTTAGAAAATTCTATACGCTTTGCTAGCTCAACTAACAAGTAGCTAAGCATATCGGGTGAAAATAAACTAGGAGTGCCTCCACCCATAAAAATACTGGTGATGGGTCGATCAGGTAATTTTTCAAGATCTAGCTCTAAATCTACAATCAATGCATTAATATAATTTTTTTCTGGTAGCTCTGATAACAAAGTATGCGAATTAAAGTCACAATAAGGACATTTTCGTATACACCAGGGAAAATGGATATAAAGTGACAAAGGCGGCAGTGTTAACATACAAGCTTAGATATGCGAATAATACAAATTCGTTTTGTATAAAAATTTAATTATGCCATTTTTTTCGTAACGTAAAAAAATTTGCTTTAATTGTTCTAACATAGCGGTATATTTTTCATTCTCAGGTCCAGGAATAAATGACATCGATAGTAACCTGCCTTTAAATCCTTCCAAATCAAATTGCTGAACATTTTTAAATGATGCAGTTTTAATAGGATGTTCACTAAAAAAAATATCCATTGCAACTTTATCTAATTTTTTGGCATTTGAAGTAGCGTAATCTTTGCCATATTCCAGTAATAAGCTTTCATAATCGCGTATGAGAGGAGATTGGGTATCTCGAACATTCCAGGCCAAAACAACCCAGACTTTGGGCCTGGCAATCCGTTTAAATTCTCGCTTGGTTTTTTCCACATCAAACCAATGAAAAGCGGTGCCAGCTGTTATAAAATCCATACTCGCACTCTCTAGATGAGTCGCTTCTGCTGTGCCGGAAATTGAATGAAACTGAGAATATTGGGCTAAATAAGCCTCTCCAGCCTCTCTCATGGCTTGATTAGGCTCAACACCATACACTGTATTCCCAACATCAAGAAATAATTTAGCAAGTAATCCTGTGCCAGAACCTATATCGGCAATCACACTATTCTTGTTTAAGCCACATTCGTTAACCAGTAAATCAACTATTTCTTTGGGATAAGAAGGCCGATATTTAAGATAATGCTGAACTGTTTTAGTAAAAGGTTCGATAAATTTGTCGGCCATTAAAACCCCCCAATATTGCTTTATTGGCCTATATTATACCATTGGCAAGCTTAATTTTTGCTTTAATTGATAAAAATCTGCCCAAGGATCATGTTTGAGCTTAGCTAAGCGCTGAGGCAAATTTTTTACTGTGAAGCTATCAGATTTAATTCGAACGTTTAATTCATCCCATGACAAGGGTGTTGCTACCGCTGCATTTTCCTTGATACGGGTTGAATAAGGGGCAATGCTGCTAGCACCGCGTTGATTTCGCAAATAATCCACAAAAATCTTCCCTTTGCGCTTAGTCTTGCTCATGTTAGCAACGATGAGATGCGGATGCTGTATAGACAAATACTTTACAAACGTATGCGTAAATACTTTTACTTTATCCCAACTGTAAAGCCTTTGTATTGGCACTACCACATGCAGTCCTTTACTACCGGTTGTTTTAACAAAACTTTTCAAGTTAAGCTTCTGCAAATGATCTTTGACAAAAAAAGCAGCTTCAATAACCCTTTTCCATTCGATTTGCAATCCCGGATCAAGATCGAATGTAATAAAATCTGGCTTGTCTATCTTATCAATTTTACTAGCCCAGGGATGAATTTCCAAAACACCCAATTGAATTAAGCCCATTAAACCAGACTCATCCTTAATATAAAGATACGGTTCCGGTTTATCGGTTTTATCCGGCAAAGTTATAGCATACAAATTTTCCGTTTCTGTCGTTAAATGTCTTTGATAAAAACATTTTTTGTTTTGACCGTTGGGACAACGTAGCAACGTTAATGGGCGTTTTAAAATATAAGGCAATATCCATTTTGCAATAGCAAAATAATAATTGGCCAAATCTAATTTAGTGATATTTACATCAGGATATAATAATTTATCAGGATGAGATAAATGAAAGTTTGTTAAAGGCTGCTTGCCATTTTTGCTAGATATTTTTTTCAAATTTTTTAATATACGCATTGTTTAGACTACTCCTTGATAATTTCATTCGAGCGTTTATCATTGCGTAGTCCTTTAAAACTAGGATGTCGTAGTACGCCCGCCCGTGTCCACTCAGTAAATTCCACTTCAACGATAATTTTGGGAATAATCCAGGACACCTCACCTATTGCTGTAGGTATATCCTTAAAGGGAGTTTTATTAGTTTTATATTTATTAAGAAGTTTTCTAATACTTTTTAAAGAACTTTCGTTAAATCCAGTTCCAACTTTGCCACAATAAAGCAATTGGTTACTTTTGCCATGCACTGCTAATACTAAGGAAGCAAAATAATGTCGATTTCCATTTCCTGGGGTAAATCCAACAACTAAAAATTCTTGCCGTTTGCTACATTTAATCTTAAGCCAATTTCGATTTCTTCCTGATACATAAGGACTAAGTTTGTTTTTAGATACAATACCTTCTAAACCCTTCTTACATGCTTTTTGGAAGAAAATATTACCGTTATTCCCTTCGATATGACTACTAAATATCAGCTTATTATTATTTAAAGGAATCAATTGTCTTAATAGTTTTTTACGATCTTGTAAAGCACACCCACTTAAATCCTTGCCTTGGTAATAGATTAAATCAAAAATAACATAGCTTAATATCGAATTTTCTTTAGTATTAATGGAATTGGATAACAATTGAAAATCAGGCTTATTTTTTTTATTTAGCGCAATAACTTCTCCATCTAAAATAGCCGATTTCAGATTTAGCTTTTGAATTTCTAACTGTAATTCTTTAAATTTTTCTGTCCAGTCCTTTTGGTTGCGAGTTAAAAACTTAATTTTTTTATCTTTAACAAAACAAAGTAGCCGATAACCATCAAATTTTATTTCATGCAGCCATTCATCTCCAGTAGGTGGTTTTTCGACCAAAGTCGCCAATTCGGGTTGCATCGAATTAGGCATAGCTTTTTTTCTAGCTTTGCTTAGAATAGTTTTTTTTGAAATTTTAATAATTTTAGGTTTATCTGATATATCGGCTTGAAATTTTTTTGCTATGACTTGCAAGGAGCGTCTGCTAATCGCACTATTAGGTTTTGCTTTTGTAACATCATATTGCTTTTCTGATCGCGCAAATTTATCTTTTACCTTAATAAATAACCAATTTTTTGGGTTATTTTTAATTTGCACTAAATTCCAAGCGCCTTTTAATTTTTTTCCTTTTAGAATAAAGCTTATATGGCCTTTTTTATAGGAAAAATTAGCATCAGCACTCTCGCAGACCCAAGTACCCACATCCCAAAGCATCACTGTGCCGCCACCATATTCACCTTTAGGAATTATTCCTTCGAATTTCGCATATTCAATGGGATGATCTTCTACATGTACTGCTAAGCGCTTAATAGAACTATCTAAACTAGGGCCTTTGGGTATAGCCCAGCTTTTTAAAACTCCATTTAATTCTAAACGTAGATCATAATGCAAATGACTAGCGGCATGCTTTTGAATAACGTAGATTAATTGCTTATTTTTTTTAATGCTGCCATACGGTTCTGCACTACGCTTAAAATCCCTTTTTTTACGGTATTTTTGTAAAGACATAGCAACCTATAAATCAACGTTTTTTAGATGCTTTCTGCTTATTTTTTTCTAAGCTTTTTTTCAATAAGTACACAAAATCAATGACATTACTTTTCTTAAGATTGGTTTTAATTTTCTTGGCAGAAACTTTTTTATGGTGAATCTTAGCTTCTACCCATTTAGCTAAGGTTTCTCTAAATACATCATGATAGTCTTTGGGATCCCACTTGGTTGCCATGCCATTAACCAATTGTTTAGCGATCTCTATTTCTTTGGCCGAAATTTTGTAGACCTTTAGATTGGCTGAAGGAAATTCAAACTCGGATGCTTTTCTAAGTTCTTGGTGATATCTGAGTAAGTTGAGCACCAATGCATTTTCATAGGGCATAAGTGCTGCTAAATACTCACGGGTATGAATAATAACTTTAGAAATTCCGACTTTTTTAGTATCTTTTAAGATTTCACGCAGCAAAACATAAGCCTTTTCCCCTTTCTTATCCGGAACTAAATAATAAGGTTTTTCGAAATCCATGGTATTAATGCTATTTTTATTAACAAAAGTAACAATATCAATGGTCTTGGAATGTTCGCCTGAAATAGCTTTAATATCGGACTGTTTTAATACCAAATAATTGTTATCATCATATTCGTAACCCTTAGCAATATCCGTCCAAGGCACTTCTTCGCCGGTATGCTCATTAATTCGCATGTAGCGAATTCGCGCTTTATCACGACTATCAATTAATTTAAATTGTATATCAAATTTTTTTTCGGCTGGGTATAAAATAACCGGAATATTGACTAAACCAAATATGATATATCCTTTCCAAATGGGCCTTGCCATCTCAGCCTTCCTTTATTTAAAGTTAAAAATTCTTTACATTATATATCTAGCATATATTTATTGATCTGAAACTTTAAATTGACTATTTTTTGAACATTAATGGTTTTATGAATTGTTAAAAATTTTCATTTTATTTTGATATGATAAGAAAGAAAAGACACTCTATGGCTTTAAAACAGATTCGTGCACTACTTTTGATTCTGGAGGCGTTGGAATTTTAGCCGATGAAGGAGTAAATAACCCGATTTCGCCAAGGAAAATTTTGCAGCTTGTAGCTGGATGTTCAGTAGCCATGGGATCTACAGGATTTTGAATTTCATTCTGTTTGGGTAACTCTTCATTATTTTGTTTTTTTTGTATTCTTATTAGGATCTCCAATGACAATTGGATACTATCGGTAAGATTAAGTGTACTTACTTTGTAATTTTTGATTTCACTTCTAAACTCGTCTTGCTCCTCTCCTAGTTTAATTAAATTTTCTAAAGTTGCGCTCAAAATATGTTTTATATCTGTAATACTTTCTTCAAGCTTATTAAGTTCAACAATAACGGATTTTTTTATGTTTTCTCTCACATGTTGTAATTCTTTTTTTAAGTTTCCTTCTAATACTATATTTTTATTGCTAATTTCATCGAAAATCGCTAACTGTTTTTTTTCAAGCTCTTCTTTTGTTAAGTGGGCAAGCACTAAACTATTTAAGGTGGTTTCCTTAATACTAGTCGCTTTCTTATAATGCCTATTTCCGGATAATACTATTTCGTCATCGACTCCCCATTGAATTATATCGTTATCCTCTTCTTCCCATGGAAAAATCAAGCGAAAATCAGACATGGGTTGAGAATTACTCATTTTGTAACAATATTTTTTTTGTTGAGGTACTATTTTCAGAACCGGAGTTTCTTGAAATATTTTTTCAGTTTTTATGTTACCGTCTAACGTACGCCCTAAATGCCGATTAGGTATTTTCAGAAAACTAGTTTTGTATCTTTTAGATTTTCCTAAGATAATCGCTTTAGTGATAATGGAAGGAGTAAAAAATTCATCTGTTATTGAATTTTTTCTATAATAATTTACCATTCTATCCGCTGCATCACGTGCCAATTTAAGCATGGCTAATTCCCAGCTATTATGGGCAGTCACTTTCATAAATTTAAATTCAAAGCTTTTAAATATAGCCACGCCAGCTTCAATTAAGCACTTTCTTACTTTACTTTGGCTTTTTTCTTTATCTTGCTGATAAACCTCTAAAATATGTATTAATTTTTTAAGTTCTTCTCTGTTGTCATAGCTTGATATACCGGATACGATCGCTTCTAGTAATGACAGTCCTACTGCGGTACCCACTTTAGCTGCTTCACCACTTACCGCTCCGACGGCTATCATTCCCCCTGATGTAGTGGTATGGATAATCTGAGCAACTAGTTCTGCCCATTTGCCTTGTTTCGGTATATTCTCCACTAAGTTTTTGTAGTAAGTAGATAAAGCCGTTTCAGAAATTAAAACAAACTGTTTTACAAATTTTTCTAAATATCGATCGGTTTCTGTTATGGGGTCAGATAGCATAAAGTCTTTTTCCTCCTGAAAAAGCGTTATAGGAGCAATGGGGGCAGAAAGACGGATTTTACCTTAACATGTCAAAAAAGGTAATAATTAATTTTTATTTTGAATTTCAAACTTGGTAATCAAAAAAAGATTAATGTTCTGGCCTAATAAAAGCAGGCACAAAAATTAAGATTTCCATCTATCAAATTGCCCAAAAAGGGATTGATAAAGCCCATCTTCTTAAGCATCTAAGGAGTTGCAAAAAAATCCTAAGCAGATAATGCCATTATAATTTCACTAAGGGGGCAAGATAAATTATCAAGTAGGTTTTGTGTTAATAAGGCTTTAAGAATAAATAGCTATTATTTATTCTTAACATTAGAATAGATGCTTTTTCTATGAAAAAACTAGAAATTAAACTTGATATTGTAGTAAAAATACTAGCATTTGGGGATTTTCCAAATAAACAAGCATTACTTGATGGACATGGAAAACTTAAAACACTATTTAAATCTTCTTTTTCTCAAGAATCATTGCCAAAAATTATTAGAGAATTAAAGGCTAATGCATTTTATCGGCAATTTAAACTTGATGCCGATCCGCAATTTTTAAAAGCACTCGTCAAGAAAGTAACTGACTTTAAAGTAATTGAAGAGCTTTTAAAATTCTCAGAAATAAATTATTCACAACAAGAAAAAAGGGCACCCGTTATTCCAGTTTCAACCTGCAATAGCAGTATTTTCAAAAAATTTTCTGCGTTAAAAAAACTTTCTCCTATAGCCAAAAAAGCACTTCTTAATAATTTAAAAAAATGTAATGACTCTCCTCATTTAAAGAAGTTTAAACGGTAATTTAGGTAATTGTATTTAATAATACGTTAAGAATAAAGCTATAAGATAAATTTTTTAACATTCAAATAAAATATTAAGGCTGCCGGAATGCTTGAACTTTATAATGCTGCTCAAACTGGAGACCTAGATTTAGTTGAATCTCTCATTCGAGAAGAAGCAGACGTTAATGAAGCTAACCAATTTGGAGACACTCCTTTGGGCACAGCTTGTTATGAAGGCCATTTTGAAATTGCAAGATTACTGATAGTGAATGAAGCCGACATTCACGCAGTTAATAGCGCGGGATTAACAGTAATGCATAATGCATGTAGTAATGGCAATATTGAAATAATAAGGTTGCTTTTAGCTCAGGGAGCTGATGTTAATGCCGTTAGCAATGTTAGTGGATCTACCCCACTTCATTGTGCTTGCCTTGGGACTCCTCCTTATTTTGAGCGTAATATTGAAGCTGTAAAACTGCTTATAGAAAAGGGAGCTGATGTTAACGCAATAAACAACAAACAAAACAAACCATTGGCAATAGCAAATAGAAATGTCGAACTAGCAAAGCTACTTATTCCCCATATGTTGGTAAAAAAACTAAAACAGGAGAAGCCTTACAATATACAAAATAGCCAGGAATTGTCACTTTTTTGGGATGAACAGTTTGAAATGATTGGAAAAAGAAATGGCTTGATTCATGCATTGGGTAAAACACTGACAAATGATATTTTTAGAAAAATAACCTCAGAAAAAAAAGGTTTAACACTGATTCGTTTATCACTACGGTTTTTCAAACCATCTACTACAGAACCGAACATTTTAGAGACTGAAACTGTATCTAACACGGTTCCGTCTTCTAGATGTATAATATTGTAAATATATCTATTGCTTATTTTTTAAACCTCGGCCTCTGCAATTTCTTTGACGCGATTTAAGTAACGCTTTCTATTTATTATTAGCTAAATACTCAATGTTAATTGCGAGTTCACTATTGGGGTCGGGAAGATTTAATTCCGCTCCATAATGTTGAGTTTTCTACCCAAGGTGCTTGCACTTCTTGAGAGTATCTATAGAAATGAACTTTATCTACTAATCTAGCCCAATTCCTATACATATAACGTAATTCAGAAGCTGAAACTGAGCTTCCTTCTTGTCCTAATTTTGTAACTACAGAACTCATATCAATTTCATCTAAAGCATAATGAAGTTTATTGTTTCCTCGTGCTACCATTTCAATACCCAATTTGCTTCCTCGCTTAAATAGTAACCCTGTAATAAGAGATTTTTGATGGCAGCCATTTATGGTATTGACTGGAACGATACTTTTCGCTTGTTTCCTGATAAATTTCTTCAATATTAAATTTTTTGTTTCGCTTAGCAATAAAAAAATACTCTTTCCATAAAAGCTTATGGCTTTTATAGGAATCAATTTGTGAAATTAACTCTTCATATTTTTCTGGAAAGACTATACTCTTACCTTGTTTATTGCGCGCTTCTATAGCGCTATTTTTTAAATCAGAATTAACCCTGGTAGTAGCACCGATACTCGTAGCCGCCGCGCTAATAATAGCTATCTCGGGATTAGCTTGAGCAATAGCAGTTATAATCCGATCACTGTATTCATTAATACTAGCAGGCGGATGTTTTGAATTGTATAAATAGCCTGGATAAATCATATTTACATATAAAAGCAGTGGTTTTTTTAAACCATAAATTAAATCGCCTCTGCTTGCTTTATAATTATTCAAAATTGGAGGTGGATTCCGTTCATCGACGTCATAGAACCAAAATCGAGATTGTTTTGAATTAACAGCAGGATCTTGGACGTGCTGTCTTTTACGCGTTTTTCTAGCACTATCCACAAAACTAATCGGACTATTATTGCTCCCGCATGCACCCCAGAGGGAATAATTTTCAAAGCTGACAACTTCACCAGTTTTATTTAATTCGATCTGATTCGATTCGAGTCGCTTAGAGCTATAGACCATGGCGCTATTTTCCACCTCTTTGGGTAGTTCGGTTTGCCAGTATAACACTTTCAAATACATCCCCGACTTGATTGGTAGAAAAATGAAATGAGCTTGCTATGCTTTTTCGGAGAGTTAGAAGCGACATAAACTTGAGTTACTAAACAAGAGGTGGATCGTGAAAGAGCGAATCCATATATATGCTGAGAAATATATCTTTGACCTATTGATTCGCTCTTTAATAAAAATTACTCTTTCATATTATTAACTACCGCATGGAAGGAAAACTGCTGACATTTGCATAGCCAGAAGCGTTATCGAAATATGGTCTATCATCTTTATCATCATCACCCTTTTTTTTCTTATAAAAATCACAGTAAGCTTTTTTCTCTGGAGCTATACTGAGGAGCTGCTGCTCTAAACTTTCGATTTCCTTTTTGGTGACCTCGATATCTGCTTGATATTTTACAACGTCAGCCTCGTAGTTAGCGTACATGCGACGATTAATACCAACTTTTTTAATTAACTGACTTATTTCGACCGGGTTTTGAGGGTTTTGCGCTAAAGCACTGTTTAATATTTTCTCTGAATCGCTAACAAACCCTAATCTTCCACTTTTTAATGGAATAGCACTTCTAAGCAATTCATTCAATGAGCGTAAATAATCTCTTTTTTGATTCAGTTGAACGAGTAAATTCTTAGTATCCATTTCAACTTATCCAGTACAGTTGTTTGGCTCTGCCCCAGATAAGGAGGCAAATTATTCGCGTAGCATTATCTTAAGTAATTGAAAAAATGAGATTTACTGGTGCGCCCGGAGAGATTCGAACTCCCGACCACCAAGTTCGTAGCCTGGTACTCTATCCAGCTGAGCTACGGGCGCAATTCTAAAGAGTTGGGCATTCTATCAGTTTATGTTTCATCCAGCTAGCCTTGAATTGAAAAGCTTTCTGTCAAATTTATGAATGTTAAATTTTACAGAGTTTGAAGTTTTATATATTCAGGAGTGAAAATATGCGGTTGATTCAGCAGAAGTTTAAAAGCAATGAGGCATCTAGAATCTGCTTGGCGTTAAAACTTAAGCCATTGAATGATAAGATAATTTATTCTAAGAGAATAACAGCAAATTAAATTAGCTTTTTTAAACCAATCCGATTCTAGTAAAAAAGGACATGGCGGAGAGAGAGGGATTCGAACCCTCGATGGTTTTTACGCCATACTCCCTTAGCAGGGGAGCGCCTTCAGCCTCTCGGCCACCTCTCCGACGCTGAGGTTGGCGAGTATAGCACTACCTTACACTTTATAAAATAGTTGCTTAGTCTTCGTTGCCTTCCAACTCTTCTTCGTCAGAATGTCCTTCCTGTTTTTGTTTTTCTTGTTGAATTCGCTGATAAATTTCTTCTCGATGAACAGAAACTTCTTTAGGCGCGTTAATACCTAATCTTACTTGATGCCCTTTAATGCCCAGTACAGTCACTGTAACATCGTCACCAATAATAAGTGTTTCTGCAATACGCCGTGTCAAAATAAGCATCTTTATGATTCTCCTTTAGTTGACTCATTAATCGACCATATGCAACACCTAATCAATTTCTATTTATTAACAAAAAAAGATGTAAAATTTCACATACAGACATTTTGCGAAATTAGTCTACTAACAAAACCTTAAGGAAAACTTAATACTATTTAAAAAGTACGTAAAATTCCGTAAAAATGAGCTAGCAAAGCTAATTATTCTTCGCCTAAGCCAAAAACTTGATGCAAAATCTGAACGCCTCGCACTATTTGAGCATCACTGACCATCAGGGAGACCCTTAACGCCGAGGATAAAGTTAAAATAACATTGATACCTGCTGACTCCAGTGCTTGAAACAACGTATGAATGACACCTGGATGAGAATGTAAACCTGTTCCAACCACAGAAAGCTTTGCCAGCTTATTATCGCCGACGATGGATAGCGCGAATTTCTCCTTTACTAAGCTTTGGAGTAATTGTTCTGCTTGATGATAATCTGCTCTTGCTAACGTAAATGTTATATCCATTTTTTTGGGGGAGATTTGTTGTTGGGTTAACATATCAATTTCAATACGCGCATCATTCAGCAAAGAGAAAAAATGCGACATAGCTTCTTTTTCAGCTGTTATTCCATGGATGGTCAATTTTGCCTCGTCATGGCTAGCAGTGACGCCGGTGATCTTTGCCCCTTCGACTGCTGACTCTTCTTGATCGACTTGGATTAGGGTTCCTCCGCCACTTTTATAGCTTGATAAAACGCGTAATGGGATACGATATTTACTCGCCAGCTCGACTGCTCGATGTTGCACAACTTTCGCGCCAGCACGAGCAAACTCAGTCATTTCGGTGAAACCAATTTGATCTAAGCGCTTGGCCCGAGGAACAAGACGAGGATCGGCGGTGTATATACCATCCACATCTGTATAGATTTGGCATTCATCAGCTTTTAATACAGCCGCTAAAGCGGCTGCAGTGGTATCCGAACCACCTCTTCCTAAAGTAGTCATATCGCCTGAATCTGAGATTCCTTGGAAACCAGCAACTATAGGCACTCGACCCTCGCCAATATCACTCCGTAATACTTCTTCTTTGATGCTTAAGATACGCGCCTTTTTATGATGGCTATCTGTGTAAATTGGAACATGGAAACTGTTATAAGATCGAGCCGGACAGCCTTGGGCAAGTAAAGCCATTGCTAATAAAGCCGTAGCCGCTTGCTCCCCAGTTGCTAACAATAAATCATATTCCCTAGAGTCAGGTTCTTCGTTCAATATTTTAGCTAAGGAAATCAAACGATTAGTTTCACCTTCCATCGCTGAAACGACTACCACCAATTGATGGCCCTGTGCGCGGGTTTCAATAATTTTATTTGCAACTTGTTGAATTTTATCGATACTTCCAACCGAGCTGCCGCCAAATTTTTGTACAATTAAAGCCATTGTAATGATCTATTGATTAATTATTCAATTCTAAGCATAGTTGCCATTTAAGCGGGTCTCAACCCAATGTCTGACATTTTTTAAAGCCGCATCTAAGGCTTCAGGTTTATCTCCTCCGGCTTGAGCAAAATCCGGCCGTCCCCCGCCGCTACCTCCAATGGCTAATGCAATATTATTGGCCAATTCACCAGCCTTTATTTTTCCGGTCAGATCCTTGGTAACTCCAACCACTAATTGGACACGCTGTAGCTCGGTACTCGCCAAAACAATCACTGCAGATTTAAATTTATTTTTAAGTTGGTCTAGTAAATGACGTAACCCCGCACCATCAACCCCATTAATTTCACTGGTTAATAATTTAATTCCTTGTATGTCGATTGCCTGAGAAACGAGCTCTTCTCCCATCATGCCGACTATGGATTGTTGTAAAGCTGCGATCTGTTTTTGCAAGGATTGTTTAGCTTCTATATCCAAACGCGCTTTTTCTAGTAAATTATCTTTAGAGCTTTTGAAAAGCTTAGCAAGTTGATTAGTTTGCTCCTCTAAGGCGGCAATCCAATCTAAGGCATATTGTCCAGTAACGGCTTGTATGCGACGTATTCCTGCAGAAATACCCACTTCCGCAGTTATTTTAAATAAACCAATATCACCTGTACGCGCAACGTGCGTACCTCCACATAACTCTTTGGAAAAAGAACCCATGGTTAACACACGAACCTTATCTCCATATTTTTCGCCAAACATCGCTATCGCACCTGCACTCTTTGCATCCTCAGTCGACATCAGTTCGGTAATAACAGGAGAATTAGCTCGAATTTGTTGATTCACGCGATCTTCGATCAACTTTAGTTGTTCTGTATTTAGTGGGTTGGGTTGTGAAAAATCAAAACGTAAACGCTCTGGTTCTACCAAAGAACCTTTCTGCATCACGTGCTCTCCTAAAATCACTCGCAATGCTGCATGCAATAGATGGGTTGCGGAATGATTTGCGGTAATAGCTCGACGTTTTTCCGCATCGACTTCTGCCTTCAATTTATCACCCTTTTTTAAATGACCTTTAAGTAACTTACCTTTATGGAGAATTAATCCTCCTTGTTTAAATGTTTCAGTCACTAAAAAACGACTCGTTGTATTAACTAAATATCCCGTATCACCTACTTGTCCACCGCCCTCCGCATAGAAGGGGGTCTTAGCTAAGATAACAAAACCTTCTTCGTCTATAGATAATTCTTCTATAGATTGTTTGCCATCAAATATATCCACAATAGGAACAGCCGCTGATTTTAATGCCTTATATCCCACAAACGCGGTAGCGTTTTTTTCAGTCAATTGTAAACTCGGTGCTGCAGCAAAATGACTTGCTGACTTAGACTGACTTCTTTGACGATCCATTTCCTTATTAAAACCTGCAAGATCTACCGTTAAACCATGTTCTCTGGCCACATCCGCTGTAAGATCAATGGGAAACCCATAGGTGTCATAGAGACGAAAAGCCGCTGAACCTGGAAATTGGTTTTTATCTTGCAGTTTGGCCAATTCTTGTTCAAACAGTTTAAGGCCTAGTGTTAAAGTTCGAGCAAATTGCTGCTCTTCATGGAGCAATACCTTTTCAATAGATTTTTGTTTTTTAGCTAACTGTGGATAAGCTTGCAACATTTGCACCGCTAAAGGTTTAACTAGCCGGTAAAAAAAAGGTCGGTCTAAACCTATTTTATGACCATGTCGAATAGCTCGGCGAATAATTCGACGTAACACATAAGAACGTCCTTCATTACCAGGATGAACTCCATCACTGACTAAGAAAGCACAAGCACGAATATGATCAGCGATGACACGTAAAGAAGTATTCGTCAAATCAGTTATTAATGCTTCTTTAGCAACTGCTTTTATTAAAGGTTGGAACAGATCGGTATTATAATTATTAGTGACTCCCTGCATAACAGCCGCGAGCCGCTCTAAACCCATACCTGTGTCAACTGAGGGTTTTGGTAAAGGCGTGAGCTCTCCATCTCCATCTAAGGAGCGCTGAAACTGCATAAAGACTAAATTCCAGATTTCAACGTATCTATCCCCATCCGCGGTGGTCGTACCAGGAGGCCCTCCAGGAATGCTGGGCCCATGGTCATAAAAGATTTCGGAGCATGGCCCACAAGGGCCAGTATCGCCCATAGCCCAAAAATTATCTTGCTTCCCACAACGCGAAAATCGTTTAGGGTCAACTTTAATCTCATTTAACCAAATCGCTGCCGCTTCATCGTCCTCGGTAAATACCGTAATCCATAGCTTTTCCGGAGGAAGGTTTAACTCCTCAGTCAAAAACTTCCAACTATATAGAATAGCTTCGCGCTTAAAATAATCACCGAAGCTGAAATTTCCTAACATCTCGAAAAAAGTATGATGCCTAGCAGTATAACCTACATTTTCAAGGTCATTATGTTTACCACCGGCACGCATACAACGCTGTATGCTCGCTGCCCGGGAATAAGGCCTCGTTTCTAGGCCTAAAAAAACATCCTTAAAAGGCACCATCCCAGCATTAGTAAATAATAAACTGGGATCATGTGCTGGAATTAAGGAAGCGGAGGGAACAATAGTATGACCCTGACTTTTAAAATAATTAAGAAATAGGTCGCGTAGCGCATTGCTATTCATGTCGGAGGCTCTTCAATGCAAAAGCGATGAGTATCACGGCAAGTGATTTTTCTGTCAATAAATTAAGAGTAACTTAGCCAAGTTATCAGCAATTTAAGTCGACTAATCGCTATTATTATCTCTAGGTTGGATTTTATGCGATTTAAACCTTTAAACTTAACATTCCCATGATTACTTAAAAGTTAAGAACAGACCTTCATCCATTTTAACTGTTTTAAACCTTTGTATTTTCTTATTAATATTCGAATTTAAGGGGCGATTTATGGTATAATTTTCAGTTTAAAACCCTTATCACATATGTCGATTAAAAATGAGATTTTGGCGGGAAAAAACCCATCCATAACGGAGTGTAAGCCTATCGTCCCACGCACGGAAAACTCTCTTGAGCCAGAACTAGGCCTTAAGGATAATGCTAGCCAACAGGGTGGACTAGGTATGCCGAAGTATGACTCTTCAAACATAAAAGTCTTAAAAGGTCTGGATGCAGTCCGAAAACGTCCTGGTATGTATATCGGTGATACGGATGATGGGACAGGTCTGCACCATATGGTCTTTGAGGTCGTGGACAATTCCATAGACGAATCCTTAGCAGGCTATTGTTCTCAGATTGATATCACGTTGCATAGCGATGACTCAGTCACTGTTAAAGATAATGGCCGTGGTATTCCAGTGGATATCCATAGTGAAGAAGGTCGATCGGCTGCCGAAGTCATCATGACAGTCTTACATGCCGGTGGTAAATTTGACAGTAATTCGTATAAGGTCTCAGGAGGATTGCATGGTGTAGGTGTTTCCGTCGTTAACGCCTTATCCGAAAAATTACAGCTCACTATCCGACGTAATAATAAAGTCTATGAGCAAACCTATTTGCTAGGAGAGCCCACTGCACCATTACAAGTCACTGGAGAAACGCAAGAAAGAGGAACTGAAATTCGCTTTTTTCCCAGCAAGCTCATTTTTCAACATAACAACAAATTCCATTACGATATCCTGTTAAAGCGCTTACGTGAGTTATCCTTTTTAAATTCTGGTGTAGTGATTAATCTTATCGATGAAAGGACCAACGAAGAAACCCAACTTAAATATGTGGGAGGAATCAAGGTTTTTGTCGAGTACCTCAATCAAAACAAAACCTTAATACACAAACAGCCTTTTTATTTTACCGCTGAGCGCGATGAAATCACTGTCGAAGTGGCTTTACAATGGAATGATAGCTTTCAAGAAAATATCTTATGTTTTACCAATAATATTTCTCAGCGTGATGGGGGAACCCACCTGGCTGGTTTTCGTGCTGCCTTAACTCGAACATTAAACACTTATATCGATCGTGAAGCGACTAGCAAAAAGTTAAAAATCGCCACCACCGGCGATGACACACGTGAAGGCCTAACAGCTGTTTTATCGGTCAAAGTCCCTGACCCTAAATTCTCCTCTCAAACCAAAGATAAATTGGTTTCTTCAGAAGTTAAGGGCATTGTTGAAGCCTTAACCTCAGAAAAGCTTGAAGAATTTTTACTAGAAACACCGCAAGACGCACGTGCCATTATGATGAAAATCATCGATGCGGCACGGGCGCGTGAAGCAGCGCGTAAAGCACGTGAAATGACGCGACGCAAAACCGCATTAGATATTGCTGACTTACCTGGAAAATTAGCGGATTGCCAAGAAACCGATCCTGCTCTTTGTGAATTATTTATTGTTGAAGGAGACTCAGCAGGCGGCTCTGCTAAACAAGGGCGCAATCGACGTTATCAAGCTATTTTACCTCTTACAGGTAAAATCCTTAACGTGGAGAAAGCCCGCTTTGACAAGATGTTATCTTCGGACGCGGTGGGCACATTAATTACTGCGCTGGGTTGTAGCATAGGTAAAGATGAATATAATCCAGATAAATTACGTTATCATCGCATTATCATCATGACTGATGCGGACGTCGATGGTTCACATATTCGCACCTTATTATTGACATTTTTCTACCGTCAAATGCCAGAATTGCTGCAACGCGGCACTATTTATATTGCTCAACCCCCTTTATATAAAATTAAAAAAGGTAAGCAAGAGCAATACTTAAAAGACGATGCGGCGCTACAAGCTTATCTTACACAAACCGCGCTGCATGATGCAGCTCTTTATCCTCATACCGAAGGCTTTTCTATTCAAGGTATTGGTTTAGAAAAATTAGTCATGGATTACCGCAAAGCGCAAATGATGATTCAACATTTGTCGCGACGCTATCCAATGGAAGCTTTGCAAGCCATTTTTGATCTTCCTCCATTATCTCCTGAGGAATTAACTGATTCTGCTAAAATGCTCGAATGGACCAAAAACTGGCAAAGTCAATTACAGCAGACTACTAATAATGAAGCTATTCGCTACCAAGTTTCAATTTATGAAAATACTGAACGACATGTTTTTTTACCTGAAATAACGATTAGTACACATGGTTTAGAAACGACCTACAAAATCTCTTACGAGTTCTTTAAGACACTTGAGTATCAGTGTTTATTCGATATGACCAAGCAGCTACATGGCCTTATTGGATCAGGTGCTTATGTACAGCGTGATACCAAAAAACAAGCAGTGAAAAACTTTAAAGAAGTTTATGAGTGGTTATTAACTGAGGCCCGCCGAGGACAAGCCATACAACGCTATAAAGGTCTAGGAGAGATGAATGCTGATCAACTATGGGAAACAACCATGGATCCGAATACGCGACGTTTATTACGCGTCACAATTGAAGATGCTATCGCGACGGATCAAATCTTTACTACCTTAATGGGTGATCAAGTTGAACCTCGTCGTAATTTCATTCAACAGAATGCACTAGAAGTTGATAATTTAGATATATAAAACCAAGCATTCTGGAAATAAAAGTAAAGTTGATATTTATGCATTTAGGATCCAGAAAAATGGATAGTTTTAAACCTTGGCGGACTTTAAAGAAAAATTCCGTCGTTGATATAATTGCTCCGGCCAGTGGTGTTGCAGACAAAACTGTTATAGAAAAATTAAAGTCTTTATTAGAAAGTTGGCAATTAACACCCAGAATTTCTCCTGATTTATTTGGACCTGATCTGCTGTGTGCTAACAATGATGAAAAACGTTTTCAACAACTAAAGGACGCTTTGCTAAATTCATCTTCCCAAGCTATTTGGTGTCTACGTGGCGGCTATGGCTGTACGCATTTGATCCCTTACTTACTTAAATTAACTCCGCCTGAAAAATGTAAATTGTTTATTGGTTTCAGCGATATCACAGGCTTACATTTATTTCTGCAACAAAAATGGCATTGGCAAACGCTGCATGGACCTACGCTTAACCAAGTGACTCACCATTTAATTGATCAAGAAAATATTGATGAATTAAAAAAAGTTATTTTTGGTCAACTAACAGAATTAATCTATTTATTAACACCTTATCAGAAGCCCTCTAACAACTTAGATTCTACCCAAGCTCCTATAACGGGAGGTAGTCTTAGCTTAGTACAAACAAGCTTGGGCACAGATTGGCAAATTGAAACTAAAGATAAAATTTTATTCTTAGAAGATGTCAATGAAGCGGCTTATCGTATCGACCGTATGCTACAGCACTTACAACAATCAGGAATATTTACTCATGTAAAAGCTATCTTATTCGGTGATTTTACTTTTTCTGAAAAACTAGAAGAAGAAAAAAAGATTCAAGCGGTACTGGAACGATTTGCCAAGGAGCAAAATTTTCCGGTATTCCGTTGCCCCGATATTGGCCATGGAAAAAGGAATCGTTGTTTACCTTTTGGAATACCCGCGCTATTAGACTTAAATAAAAATCAGCTCACGATTAAAATAACAGGTTAAATTATGCTTAATTCCTTCGGCAATGCCGGTATATTCCTTATCCAATCCATTTTTGATCTCTATATTTTTATTTTACTATTACGTATTGTTTTACAATGGGTGAATACGGATAGTCACAATCCATTGTTTGTATTAGTCGCTAAATTAACCGATCCTCCGCTACGTCCGATCTGTCGAATAATCCCAAGCCTACATGGTATTGATTTGGCGGCTATTATATTGTTATTAGGCTTGGAGATGATTAAAATCGCATTTCTTGTCTGGTTACAAATTAATACGACTCCGCATTTAATCGGATTATTGGTGCTTGCATTTGCTGAACTCCTCAATCAACTAATTAATATTTTCTTCTATGCGGTTATTGCTTTAACTATTTTAAGTTGGATAAGTCCTTTAGCACATGGTCCACTCGTAGAAATATTGGTACGAATCAGTGAACCTTTAATTAGGCCCATCCGCGGCATCTTGCCGAGTATTTCAGGATTCGATTTTTCAGCACTTATTTTGATCATCTGTTTAAAATTATTAACTATTCTTTTAGTACAACCACTGGCGCAAATCGGCGCAAGCTTGGCTTTAGGTCATTTAAGCAGTTAAAATCTAATTTTTTTGCTGCATTTTTTCCATCTACATCTACAGCTCCCCCTTTCACCTATTCAAAAAATTAAATCGTTCCTGGCAAAAATTATTCATCGTTTTTTTCAGAATTAGATTTAATCTTTCTTTAATCTTTGCTCGATACAATAATTAGCTAAGGATTTGACCTAGACTCAAGGATAAATCAATCGAGTATTAACTACATAGATGATTATGCCTGCTACAATCCCTAAACCACCTCCTTTTCCGAGTTTTTTTAAGAAAAAACGACCCTCCAACTTAAACCTTGCACATCAAAGCAGCTCATCTATTTCATTTACTAGCTCTTCAGGAGAACCTTCTCCATTTACCCCTATATCTAATACTTGTACTACACCTGAGTTAAAAGCTTTGTTAACATCATTAAAGATAGGTTCTATAGAAAATATAATAACGTATGGAACTGAAAATTCTATAAAAAATGGCCAAAATGGAGTTGTTAACAAAGTTACCTTGTCCGTTCAAGGCAGAACCCGTGAGCTTGTTAAAAAACAAGGTAGCTTTAGTGTAGAGCATGAAAATAAGATGACTGAAGCTTTACAAAATGTTGTTACCAGTAATTTTCCAGTTGATCTTTTTGCATTACCCGTTGCCCAAGGATCAGATGGAACGACAAATATCCTATATACCTGTTATCAAGAAATTGGAGATCTGGAAACTCATTTAAAATATATTTTCAATCAATATAACTTAAATCCTAGTTCTGTATTAAGTTATCTGTTTCACGGATTTCACCAGCTTTTAGAAGCAATTACTGCCTTAGATAGCTCTGTATTTAAAGACACAAATAGACAATCTCATCAAGGTATTATTCATAATGATATAAAACCCAGCAATATTTTTCTTAAAACCAATGGTGACTTTATTTTAGGTGATTTTGGTTGTGCATATTTTAAAGATGAACCAGCTCCTCAATTTAGTACATTTCAGTTTTCCGCTCCAGAATTATTTATAAATAGCGATTTTTGTACAAAAAGTATACTTAACCTCAATACAGATTTATGGTCTTTAGGTGCAAGCTTTTGGTATTTAATAACCAAGCAGTTATTAAGCCCCACACTTCAAACCGAGTCACTTAGTGACATAGAAAAAATACTACTTCATCAAGAATGGGCTGAAAATTATTCAGCGCAATGGCAGGCTTTGATTGAAGATTGTTTAAATTTAACCGGAGAGCATCTGGTTAAACAAATCAAAGATTCCATCGAAATTGATTTAAAAAATCTCCAAGCATATTTTAATGGGCAGCAAAATACAGAACAAAAGCAAACAATATTAAAAAAACCTGCGTTACTCATGCTATCACCCGTATCAGAAAGACCTAATGTCCGTGAGTTAAAAGAATTAATAGATAGATTCGAAAATCATTTTGTTATTTATGGAGAGGCTGAAGAGTTTGCCGTTCAATTACTAGAGCGCAAAAAAAACGAAAATCAACTCTATCAAGAATCGCATAACAATAAATTGACTTTTTCAAGATAAAAAATGTCGTTTATGTTTGCGTCGGTTTATATAGACTTGTCGTAAAGCAATAGCGGCGAGTACAATAAAAATTATTAATGTCCATCCTGGCATACTTAAATTTAAAAAACGCCAGGTTGAGCTGCCACAATTGCTGGTTCCTTGAAAAAATAATTCCATAATTTTATGAAAATAGATAGAAGTAGTATATTGCGCTATCGCCGCTTGACAACTGATTAACTGATCCGAAGGAAAATGCTCCAACCATAGTTGACGACTCGCCACTACTGCACCGGCTACTGCAAATAAAAAAGTTAGGGTATGCAAGAAGCAACGCGTTGCTGCTTCAAAATTAAACAACGCACCCATTAAAAATAACAATCCTAACAAAGTAATTAAAAACCTTTGGATAATGCAGAGCGGACAGGGAATGATCCCAACTTTATATTGCAAATAAACCGCAACCGCTAACACCAAGGCGCAAAGAAAAAATGTCAATAAATCGATCCAGCGAGTAACGGGTAAATGCATATTCGGATCCCTACCGTTAGATTGAGGCTTGCTGTAAACTACTATACATTATGTAGTAAACTACACATAGTTCCATATGATGAACAATTCATAGGTTCTATCGTATTTTAACTTAATTTCCTATAGGAAATTATTTATGAATCCTGTCAGTTAAAGACTCGTTCATTGTTTACTTTAGTTTTGTATATTCGCAGCAATTGGATTTTTGGCAGTGCCAATAGACTAAATAATTAGGAATTCTAGATGCCACAAAACGTAACACAAAAATTAATTAAGTCTCATAAAGTTGCAGGTGATATGCAAGCAGGCGCCGAAATTGGCCTAAAAATTGATCAAACATTGTGTCAAGATGCCACCGGTACAATGGTGATGCTTGAATGTGAGGCAATGGGATTAAATCAGACTAAGGCCGAAGTCTCTGTACAGTATATCGATCATAACCTATTACAAACAAATTTCAAAAATGCAGATGACCATTTATTTTTACTGAGTGCTTGTGAAAAATTTGGTCTCTATTATAGTGGCCCGGGCAATGGTGTCAGTCACCCCGTACATATGGAACGTTTTGGAAAACCGGGAAAAACCTTATTGGGTTCAGATAGTCATACCTGTGCGGCCGGGTCGATGGGCATGTTAGCCATTGGCGCAGGCGGATTAGAAGTTGCCATGGCTATTGCTGGACATCCCTTTCACGTCTCCATGCCAAAAGTCTGGGGTGTAAAGCTAACTAACTCTTTGCCAGACTGGGTTAGCGCTAAAGATATTATTCTAGAATTATTACGTCGCCATGATGTTGATGGTGGAATTGGTAAAGTTATTGAATACTATGGACCGGGACTGCAGCATTTATCTGCAATGGATCGGCATGTCATTGCCAACATGGGCGCAGAACTGGGAGCAACCACCAGTGTATTCCCCTCTGATGAGATGACACGGGAATTTCTGAGATCTCAACAACGGGAAGCGGACTGGCAAGAAATCATTGCCGATAAGAATGCCAGTTACGATGAACATGATGAAATCGATCTTTCCAAGCTTGAACCTTTAATTGCCTTACCTTCTAGTCCAGGAAAAGTAGTCCCTATCCAAGAAGTTGTTGGTCGACCTATTTATCAAGCGATGATCGGTTCATCGGCCAATCCTGGCCTTCGAGATTTCGCTGTTGCAGCCGAAATTGTCGCCGGAAGACAAATTGCTCCCGGAATTTCTTTTGATATAAACCCAACCTCACGCCAAATTTTGGAAAATATGGTTGAATTAGGCATTTTAGAAAAATTAATTCGCGCAGGTGGGCGTATTCATCAAGCAGGATGTAATGGGTGTATTGGAATGGGTCAAGCTCCTGCCTCTGGAAAAATAAGTTTACGTACCGTACCAAGAAATTTTCCAGGTCGATCCGGAACCAAAGAAGACCAAGTCTACCTCTGCAGTCCTGAAATTGCAGCCGCTTCAGCTTTAACTGGAGTTATCACCGATCCTCGTTCTCTAAAGGATAAAACTTATGCTCGTTTTAAAGAACCACAAAAAATTATTATTAACACCACAATGTTGGTACCACCTTCTACTAATCCTAATGAAATAAAATTAGCGAAAGGTCCTAACATCCAACCCCTACCTATCTTTCCGCCTTTAGCCGATAAGATTGAAGGGCCGGTTTTAATTAAAGTCGGTGATGATATTTCTACCGACACAATTTTGCCGGCAGGTGCGAAAGTACTTCCTTTCCGCAGCAATATTGCTGGTATTAGTCAATTTGTTTTTGATCAACTTGATCCCTCTTATCCAAAACGTGCTTTAGAATACCAGAAAACCGGATCCATTATTGTTGGCGGTGAAAACTATGGGCAAGGCTCCAGTCGGGAACATGCCGCCATTGCACCTCGTTATTTAGGTGTGCAAGCAGTACTAGTTAAACAATTTGCACGCATTCATAGACAAAACTTAGTCAACTTTGGAATTTTACCTTTGGTTTTCACCCATCCTGCCGATTACGACACCATTGACCAAGATGATGTTTTATTGATTAAAGCTATTCGTGAAACTATTCAAACATCCGAAAAACTGACCGTTCATAACAAAACTAAAAATAAAAATTACATCGTTACTCATCCCTTGAGTCCACGTGAACTAAAAGTATTGTTAGCAGGTGGGCTCATTAATTGGATAAAACAATAAAGAAGTTGTCTTCAATTGCACGATGCTGGCCAACAAGCATCTGTTTTTCTGCGTTTCGTTACTCACATACTGCGTGTATGCTCCGTTACGATACTCAAAAAACAGCGCTTTTTGTCTCAGCCTAGCACAATTGAAGACACTTCTAAGCTTTGAATAGTTTCTTTAATGAAAATAATCTTTAAAAAGCGTTTGCGGTGATTTTTGCTCATATAAAATACGGTATACACCTTCACAAAATGGTGCTTTAACCCCATATTTCTTAATTAAAAAGAAAATATTTTTTGCGGTATCATAACCTTCAGTAGTTCCAATTAACTTTTTAGTTTCCTCTAAACTTAGTCCTTGTCCTAAAGCTAAGCCTAAACGACGATTGCGAGATTGATTATCGGTACAGGTTAATACCAAATCCCCAAGACCTGATAGTCCCAAGAAAGTTTCCTGTTTTGCACCCAATGTTAAACCTAGTTCAATCATTTCCGATAACCCGGAAGTAATCACTGCAGCTTTTGCATTAGCACCAAAGCCTAGACCCTCGGTCATACCAACCGCAATTGCCAGTATATTTTTTATAGCGCCGCCAAGTTCCACACCAATAATATCTTGCGTTATTTCCACGCGAAAATTTTTTGTCTGAAACCTTAATAATAAGTCATGCGCAAAATTATAATTTTCCGACGCAATGCAAACAGCGGTAGGCAAACCCATAGCGACTTCCTTAGCAAAACTAGGCCCCGATAGGACTGCCATTTCTCTATGTCCTAATATATCTTTTACCACTTCATTCAATAATTGGTGTTTCTCAGAATCCAAGCCTTTACTTGCCCATAGCAAGCGTTGGTTAGCCTGCAAAAAAGGCTGCATATTCTTTAAAGTTGTATGAAAAGCGACACTAGGCACAACGATTAAAATATCCCGTGATCCTGAAAGAACCGTTTGATAATCATCCGAACAAATTATATTAGAAGGAAAATTGACACCGGGTAGATAGCGCTCGTTAGTTCTTTTAGTGTTTATTTCAGACACTTGTTGTTTTTCATAAGCCCATAAATGCACTTGTTGATGCTTACGAGCTAAATGAATAGCTAAAGCACTTCCCCAGGCCCCCGCGCCAATAATAGAGATAGGCAAGTGAATATTAGGTGATTTTTCTGGCATTGGAGTTTCCATTATTAAGTTTCATTTATGCATTTAAGTTTATCATAGTTGTTTTTAGATATACTCTTCGCACTTGTGTATATGCTGCGCCTATTGAATTAAAATATAATCTAAGCTGGGTTGAATTATTAAGACTAACCAACCCGATAGAGCTAAATAAGGACCGAAAGCAATACCTTTTCGCAAGCTATCTTTATTGAATAAATATAACACTACACCAACGATGGACCCTACTACAGCGGCTATAAACAGAATATAAGGTAAAGCTTTTACACCTAACCAGGCACCCAATAAAGCGAAACATTTAAAATCCCCCTCGCCCATGGGCTTTATTTTTGCTAAAAATTGATAGAATTTGGCTAGTACGTAAAGAAAGAGATAGGCAAAACAAGCGCCTAAAATAGCCGCTTCTGGAGATACAAAGGTCTGTGGGATGTTGAAAATTAAACCGCTCCACAATAAAGGAAAAGTGATGATATCTGGTAATATCTTATGTTCAAAATCAATAAACGCTAAAATTAATAAGCCCCAGGTTAAAATTAAAGCCGCAAAGGCTTGTAAACTTACTCCAAATCGTTGAATAACGATAAGTGAGCTTATTAAAGTTAAAATCTCTATCAGCGGATAACAAAAAGAAATTCTTACCTGACAATATGCACATTTTCTTTTTAGAAAAAAATAACTTACTAAGGGTATCTTCTGTAAAATAGTTAAATATTCATGACAATTCGGACAATGCGAAAAAGGTAAAAAAATATTAAAAGTTTTTTCATTTAGCAGCAACGAACTTTCGTGGCTTAAAAACTGTTGAGCATCTTTTCTCCATTGTTGCTGTAATATTAATGGTAAACGATATACCAATACCGTAAAAAAACTACCAAACAAAAGACTAAAAAAAACAAGACTCGCTTTTAAAAAATATTCCACTTAAATAACACTTCCTAATTTAAAAATAGGCAAATACATAGCTATAACCAAACCAGCTACCATTAAACCCAAAATAATAATTAATAATGGCTCCAGTAATACTGATAAGTTATCAGCAAAATAATTCATTTTTTCTTCATATAGATCGGCACTATTGTTTAAGATTTCGCTCAAACAATTAGCCATTTCACCAATTTTAATAAGTTGTAATAAAACTATTGGCATGACTTTTTGTTGTGAAAAAGCTTGATAAAAGCTTTCTCCGTCTCGTATCTGCTCACAGCTCATCAAAATAGCCGACTTATAAACAAAATTTCCGGATATTTCCGAAACAAGTTGTAAAGCATCAATTAAGGGCAAGCCCGCAGCTAGGGCGGTAGATAACGCACGTGTGATACGAGCAATTATAATTTCAGAGATAATTTTTTTAAGCAAAGGAATTTTTAAATAAAAAACATCTAGTTTATTATCTACAATCGTATATCTTTTTTTTAAGAAAATAAAAAAGCCACCAAATATCAATAAAAATAGGCCGCAATAGCTACAAATAAATCCTATATGTTTGGATAAATAAATAACAATACGTGTTATTAATGGGAGTTGT
>JBHGAL010000001.1:0-365008 GCA_041949685.1 Wolbachia endosymbiont of Folsomia candida | reverse complement strand
CATGGCCTTACTGAAGAAATGATTCAGCATATTCATCACTCTTTTAAATTATTTGCCGATCACATCAGCGTTATCCATAAAGAGCCTTCTTTTGAATATGAACAATAATCTAATTAAAGTCACAGATTTTATAGCTAATACTCTCGTTAATTGGGGTATCCACCATGTTTTTATGTTAACAGGCGGTGGTGCTATGCATCTAAACGATTCCTTAGGAAAGCACCCAAATCTCCAAATAATTTTTAATCACCATGAACAAGCATCGGCTATGGCTGCAGAAAGTTATGCACGTCTTTCAAATAAGCTAGCCGTTGTTAATGTTACAACGGGCCCAGGAGGAATAAATGCTTTCAACGGAGTGTTTGGAGCTTGGACCGATTCCATTCCTATGTTGGTGATATCGGGACAAGTTTCATATCAAACCACAGTACAAAGTTGTGGGCTAAATTTACGACAACTTGGTGATCAAGAATGTGACGTCGTAAAGTCGGTAAGCCCCTTTACTAAATATGCAGTAATGATTACTGAAGCGCACGAAATTAAATATCACTTACAAAAAGCAATCTATCTTGCAACAGAAGGTAGACCCGGTCCTGTTTGGTTAGATATTCCAATAAATATTCAAGGCGCTTATATAGAAGAAAAATCCATGCGGCCTTTCTACCCAGAAGAAAAAAAAATAAATACTAATCTACTAAATAATCAAATAGATCAATTAGTAAATAAAATACAAATAGCTCAACGCCCAATTATTATTGCGGGTAATGGTATAAGACTGGCAGATGCTCATCAAAAGTTTTTATCCCTGATTACACTGCTAAAAATACCTGTTACTACAGCTTGGAATGCGCATGATCTCATAGACAATGAGAACAAGTATTATGTAGGAAGACCAGGAACTATTGGTGACAGGGGCGGAAATTTTTCAGTACAAAATGCCGATTTATTAATTATTTTGGGCTCCCGACTTAATATACGCCAAATAGGGTATAACTGGACAACCTTTGCACGTGCTGCCTTTAAAGTAATGGTAGATATCGACCCGCTCGAAATGATCAAACCTACTTTAAAAATTGATTTACGAATCGAATGTGATTTAGGGCAATTTATTGACAACTTAAAACAACGAATCAAACCTGTAATTATTACTGAAAAAAAAGACTGGTTAGGTTGGTGTAAACTTCGTCAAGAAAAATATCCTGTCGTTTTAGCAGAATATTGGGAACTTAAATCAAAGGTTAACCCTTACTGTTTCATGCATGTTTTAAGTGAAAAGCTAAAAGAAAATCAAATTATCGTGACAGGAAATGGGACTGCCTGCGTTACTTCATTTCAAGCCATGGTTATAAAAAAAGGGCAACGTCTGTATACTAATTCAGGTTGTGCCTCAATGGGGTATGATTTACCCGCAGCTATTGGCGCTTACATTGGTTCAAATAAGAAGAAAATCATTTGTATCACTGGCGATGGTAGTATTCAACAAAACCTTCAAGAATTAGCTACTATAGTCTTTAATCAATATCCTATAAAAATATTTATTTTAAACAATGGTGGCTACCATTCGATACGCCAAACACAAAATAATTTTTTTGGAAAAAGACCTATTGGTTGTGGTGAAGAAAGTGGTCTAGGCTTTCCAGATTTTGAAAAACTTTCAGAAGCATATGGAATACCGTATCATCGTTGTGATAAACATGCAGATTTAAGTAAGGCTATAGAATTTTCTCTACACTCTCATTTGCCAAGCATTTGTGAAATTATCTTGACTCAAGAACAAAATTTTTCCCCTAAAGCTTCTTCAAAAAGACTAACTAACGGAAAAATTGTTTCAAAGCCCTTAGAAGATTTAGCTCCTTTTTTAAGTTCCGATGAATTAGCAGAAAATATGCTAATCAATTTAATAACTGAAACAGAACCTAGTTAGTTAAGTTAACAGGTGTTTAAATCAAGATAATCAAAAACAATATCATTTAATTTATTACTTTCTACAGGATGCAAAAATAAATCCCCTGGGCTTTTAAGAAGCACTAAATTAAGAGTTCCATTATAAATTTTTTTATCTCTATTAACATTTTTAATTAGATCTTCAAAACAGATACTTAAAGGAAAATTTAAAAAAAAATTATTTTTAATCACATTATGAATTTTTTCATAAACTCGATCAGACATAAACCCAAATTTTAAAGAAATGAAATTAACAATATCCATACCTCGGGCTACGGCAATACCATGAGGAATAACAAAGTCGCTAGCTAGTTCTAAAGCATGCCCAAATGTATGTCCATAATTTAATAGCCTTCTTATGCCCAGATCATATTCATCTTCTTCAATAAATTTTTTTTTAATAATTAAACATTGATAAATATAATAATATAAATCTTCTAATGATTCCGAAAATTTAAATTTGAACTCCGAAATATTCTCCACTCCAGATATCAACATCAATTTAAGGATTTCACCATAGCCTGAATATAATGCTTCCGTTGATAAGCTTTGTAAAAAGTTAGGCCAAATAATAACTTTATTCGGAGGATGAAAAACCCCTAATTGATTTTTAAATCCATTAAAGTTTAATCCACATTTAGAACCAATACAACTATCACACATGGATAAAAGCGTCGTTGGAAAAAAAAGAATATCTAAACCACGATAATAGATATGGGAGACAAAACAGGTGATATCTTGTATAATACCTCCTCCAATAGCTAGAATCGTTGTCGATTTAGTAACATTGTTTTCCTGTAATGATTTTAACAATAATTCTACTTGCGATAAGGTCTTAGCTTGTTCAGTAGCCTCTAAGGAAATAATTAAAAAATCCTGATTTACTTTTTTAAATAAATAATTAAATTTTTTTAAAATATAATTATCAACTACAATAACTGCCTCTTTAAAGTTATTAATTTCATAAACTAATTCATCCATTTTGCTTATAAAAATAACCTTATAATTTTTACTTTTTGAGATTATTTCAATACAGCTTTCCATTATTCTTCAAAGCCCCCAACAGTGTAACCTCCATCAATAACTATTTGTTGCCCCGTTATATACCGATTGGATAGTGAACACATAAAATAAGCGACTTCTGCTATATCCTCTGAATTGGCTAGGCGACCTAAAGGAATTTTTGGAATAAAGGAATTTATTTTTTCCAACGAATTATTCGTCCTTGTCAATTCTGTATCAACAAACCCTGGAGAAATTGAATTAACTTTTATATTTTGTTCACCTAGTTCAATTGCTAAACTTTTAACCATTCCATTAAGACAATGTTTGGAACTTGAATAAGAAAATCTTTTTTTTCTAGAAAGAAAACCATAAATTGAAGAAATAGCTAATATATACGCATTTTCCTTTAATTTTGAATATTTAACTAAATGACTGACTATTTTATAAAATGAAATTGCATTTATATTTAATGTTTTATTTAGATCTTCTATTAAAATATTTGAAATTTCCTTAGGCTCATTAATACCCGCACAATGAATAAATATATCAATATTAGATAAAGTATTAAGATAAGTATCAACAGAGTCCATGTTTAGCAAGTCCATTTCAACTCTTGTTGGATTAATAAGATAGTGATTTTTTTTAAATTTATAGAGAATCGCTTGACCAATTTCCCCATTACCACCAGTAATAAATAAAGTACGCAATTACTTAATTCCTTTTAATTTAACTACGAATAAGTTGTTTCTGTAAAATACTCTTTCTTATTTTTATAGATTTCTGAAATAGAAGCCTTATAGCGTTGCTCCATCATTTCAATTCTTTTTTTATCTTCATTAGAAATAGCCATATAATGATTACTTTTATTTTGTAACCAAAGCAACTCAAATTCAACTGCTTTTATAAACGCTTCTTTTGTATTATTAAGTGCGTTGGGACAACTAAAAATTACTTTACGCGTTTCAAATCGATCAATACCTCCGATTGGAAAAGCATTAAAAAAACTAAGTGAGTCAAAAGATACACCTCCACCTATAACCACAGTTAACCCATGTTGTTTAGCTTTAAAAGCTATTTCTAAAGCTATCTCGAGAATTTCCTGACTATTAACATGTGATCTGTCTAGACCAAGAGAACCACACATATCCACCCGACCTATAACTACTCCATTTAAAAAACGTATTGAAGGTACTTTAAGCATTTCTGAAAAATTTTTGACAGCTGTAAATGTTTCAATATTTATTAACAATTCTACAGAGTCTAAAATATTTTTAAAAACAATTTGGGAAGCATTAAGATATTTTTCTAAGGCATAAGGGGTTTCTATCATCGGCCCAATAATGCGTCGCGCGCCGAGATTTATAGCATCAAACATATCTTTAATGGCTTCACATCCACCTATTTTAATATTAAGATCTAAACTTGCTAAAGATGTTACATCTTTTAATCTCATTGCTTCTTCAATACGAGTACCTTCTGCTTCAAATTCTGCTTTAACACCTACAACATTATGATTTTTTTTTAAATCATTTAAGAGTAAAACCATATTTTTCTCTAAGTGTTGCATATAAAATCCTTTTAATAAAACAGTATTTAAAATTAACGATGCAAAATATTTATAATTTTAATATATTAATTTTCAACAAAATTTGTGCGCTCACTTTCTATAACTAATGGTCGATTTAAAACTTGAGTATGAATTGCCAATATATATTCACCTAATATACCCATTAATAATATTTGAAATGAAAAAAATACAAAAGAACCTATTAATATCGATGAAAAACTAAAGTTTATATTTTTCCATAAAAATACTTTTAAAAATACATGTATCAAAGCAATAAGTATACTTACACTTGACAAACCAAATCCAAGAAACGTAACCAACCGTAAAGGGAGTTTTGAATGATTAACAATTCCTAGAATAGCCACATCATATAACCGATACAATTTTAATGTTGACTTACCGCTTTTACGTACAGGTTGTCGATAAGGAACTTTGGCTACTTCAAACCCTATCTCTGAAATCATCCCTCTAAGAAATGGATTAACATCTTTAAATGTTTTAAGGATATTTATAATCGATTTATCATACAAACCAAACCCCGTATAATTACAAATTATTTCTCCGTCACTTAAATGCCTGATTAGTTTATAGTATAATTTACGTATATAAAAAATAACAAAAAATTCGTCACTCTTTTCTTTAATACCAGCTACAATCTTAAACCCTTTTTCCCATTTTTTTATAAATTCTAAAATTAACTCCGGAGGATCTTGTAAATCTGCCGAAATAGATATAATCGCATCACCACTTGCTTGTAAGATGCCATGATATGGAGATCTTAACCAACCAAAATTTCGAGAGTTTTTTATTATCTTTATATTTTTATCAGTTTGAGCAATATGTTTCAATAGCTTAACTGTATTATCAGTAGATGAATTATCAATAAAAATATGTTCATATTGATAATTTTTCAACTGAATTAAAGCTTCTTTTACTTTCTCATATATATTATAAATATTTTTTTCTTCATTAAAACATGCGGTAATGACTGAAATAAGTTTCATATCATACTACCCATTTTTTAATTTCATCAATATGTTTATTTTGATGCAAAAAAAAGAAGTTAGTATCTGTAGTATTTTCATCCATACTGTTAAATATAGATAAATTTTCTTCATTAATTGTAAAACAACTATAATTTAAATTTGCTAATATTTTAATAATGTCATTAGGATGATAATTAAATTTATGTGCCCATTTTCTCAACATTTCTAGAAATATTATAGGTTTTTGATTTTTAATCGTGTCGATTCCTCCTTGTATTACTAATATTTCGGCACCTTCTACATCACATTTGATAAAGTCTAACTGTTGGATACAATTATCTATCATGAACTGGTCTAATGTTACAACTTTAGACTGTACTAATTTAACCTCACTTAACTCAAATAGTTTTTTTAAAGAAGTTGCACCTGATGCATTTGGATTAAAATAAAAATCGGCACAATTATTTTCATTAGAAAAACCAAATTCATAAGTAATAATATTTTTAATATCATTAATTAATATATTATTATTTAAATTGATAAATGTTTCAGGTATAGGTTCAAATGAGTGAACGGTGATGCTATCATCATGTTTCGCGACGTTTAAAGCATGAAATCCTATATTGGCGCCAATATCAAAGAAAGTCATATTTTTTTTTAAAAATTTTAGTATAAATTTAATTTCTTTTCTTTCATAGAATTCCAAACTCAATATTGCAAATGCGGCGGATCCTTTATCCGGAGAACTACACTGTAGTTTAATTCCATTTTTTAGATGAAATATTATTGCTTCTTCACTTGTAATTTCAATACTGGTAATATCTGTTTTTTTAATATATTTTGCAAAGTTAAACAAACTTAGGTGGAGGTCATAAATCTGATCCATATAATCAGATTTAGTAAGTAATCCATTTTTAAATTTAGTTTGGCATTCAATTAAATCCATTTAAAGAACCTCTTGATATTAATATTTAATTTATATATTAATTTTTATGATTTTTTTTCAATTTTGTTAGCATGTTTATTTTTATGTAAAAATAAGAAATTTATATCTTTGGTATCTTCATCCATAAAGGGAAAATCAATTAATTTTTTATCTTGTATTTTAAAACATTGGTAACCTAAATCTGAAAAAAAATTAATAATCTGATTAGGGTGATAATGAAAGTTTGCAGTCCATTTTCTCACCATCTCAACCATTACCATAGGTAAAAACTTTTCGATATGTTTACTTCCACCTTGCAATACATGTAACTCAGATCCTTCAACATCGCATTTTATAAAGTCCAGTCTATTTATTTTATTGTTAAATATAAACTCATCCAGCTTCTCTACCTTTGCAATAATTTTATGAATATCTTCTTTTTCTAAATTATTTCTTGATGAAGTAAAAGCTGTCGCATGCATATCATAATAAAAAATTTGCTCTTTATCGGTATTGGCAAGTCCAATATTAAACAATTGAACATTTTCTAAATGATTAATTATAATATTCTCTTTTAATAAGTTAAAAATTTCTAAAATTGGTTCAAATGCATAAACTTTTATTGATTCATAAGCTTTTGCAATGTTAATAGAATGCCAGCCGATATTTGCACCTATATCAAAAACAACCATATTGGGTTCTATTATGTCTAAAATAATATCCAACTCTTCTTTCTCATAAGACTTAAAACTTAACAGATCAAAAGCAGCGGATCGCCTATCTGGCATATGATACATTAGATTAATGCCGTCTTCTAACTTTAAAATGAGAGAATTTTTTTTTATTTCAATACTGCTTATATAGCTATCCTCAATATATTTTGAATATTCAAACAATTTGCTATGCAATATATACATCTCTTCTATATATTTTTTTATATCGATCTCACCTGATTTATATTGTTTCTCACAATTCACTATACTCATTAAAACTCCTTACAGTCCTTTTAAACCCTTCCTCTATAGAAATGTTTGGTCTCCAGCCAAGCTCCATTGCTTTAGTTATATCAGGGTATGATATTTCAATATTACTAGATGCATAGACACTACTCTTTGGTCGAGTTTTTTTATTTATTTTTATATTTCTTTTAGGAAATAGAGCTATTAAGCGGTTGGCCAGCTCTAAAACAGATATCGTAGCCTCGGGGTTTCCAATATTATATGCTTCAGAGGAATTTCCTTTTAATAAAACGGATAGAAAACCCACAGTCGCATCCGATATGTAACAAAAAGATCGGATTGCATTTCCTTCACTCCAAACTGTAATGTCTCTTTTTTGAACAATATCGGCTACAAAATCCGAAAAAAGTCTTCCATCATTTAACTTCATCCCAGGACCATATACATGATATGGCCGAACAATTTTTGTCGGAATATTAAACTGATATGTATAGACAGCGCATAAGGTCTCGCCAATTTTCTTGCTTTGACCATAACAAGATCTAAAATTTAAATGATCAAAATATGCATACATATTTTCCTTAGTAGGGGTACTTTCTTTAGTTATTTCTCCATATACCTCCCCAGAACTAAAAAATAAAAACCCTTTTATCTTGTTTTTTTTAGCTAACTCTAATAAATGGTAAGTTCCTAAAACGTTAGGTAACATCGTCCCAACGGGATCAGTTCGATAAAATATAGGGCTGGCTTGACTTGCAGCATGAACGATATAATCTATTTTTTCCTTAAATGAAATTTCATGACATATATCCTGCTCTATAATTTTTAAATTTTTTGAATTTTTATATATCTTAAATCGTTCTTTTGCCTTTAGTTTATTTCGCACTATCGCTATGATTTTGATATTTAGATTTTTTTTATTGCTAACATATATTAAACTATCTACTAAATACGCAGGCAACATACCATTTGCCCCTGAAATTAATATTGTACTGTTTTTCAAGTCTTGCCAAGGAAGATCTGCTTTGCTTATTAACTTAACATCTTCTTCAATTATTGAATTTAACATACAAACCTACTAGTATTAAATTTCTTTATATTTTTATTTTTGAAAATGATAAATTTGTTTCCAAAAAAAGATAGAATTGAAAGTAAGATCATACTAAAAAATCCAGAAAAATATAAATTTATATTTAATTTATTAAGTAAATTAATAAAAATTAATCCTAAAAAATATAAAATAATATACATAAGACTAAACTTAAAAAATTTCCTTAGATTTTTTCTTTTAAAAACAATTTTTCCAATAGTTACAAAATTAAAAATTACACCCAAACAAGTCGCAAAAAACAATGCCAAAAAATAGTGCATATGAACAGATAGAAAAAAAGCATATAAACCATAACCGACCATAGTATTTAAAATTCCTACGCATATAAACCTAAAAATTTGACTTTTAATCTCATTAGTTTTACTTAACATCTGCTTTTTTCATAAATTTTTTGATAATCTTTCATAAATTCCTTTATTTGCGATAAGCTTATTTTGAACATATCCTCATTTCGTTGATAAGCTTGATACCAGCTAATGGCTTTATCTAAACACTTTTCTATACTCCAACATGGCATCCAACCTAAGTTTGCTTTGGCCTTGCTAGAATCTAATTTAAGATGACTCGATTCATAAGGAGATTCTTTTTCATTTAAAAACCATTTAATCGGACTTTTCAAATAACTAATGATGTAATCCGTTATCCAACTTACTGTTTTAGTATCGTATTCATCAGGTCCGAAATTCCAAGCTCCTGAATATTCTGGTAGTTCATAAAGTCTTTGTATTAGTAAAAGATAAGCTGACAAAGGCTCTAATACATGCTGCCAAGGCCGCAATGCATTAGGATATCGTAAAAAAAGATTTTCTTCTTTGATGCAGGCATTAATGATGTCAGGAACTATACGATCCTTAGCCCAATCTCCACCCCCTACTACATTCCCTGCTCGCATAGACGCCATACCAATATTCTTAGTCTTAAAATAGGATTGGTAATAAGCTTGAGTTACTAATTCTGAACAAGCTTTGCTATTACTATAAGGATCACCAGCACCTAATTTATCTTCTTCAGTAAATATTTGTTTAAAATCCTTATTTTCATAACATTTATCGCTGGTTACATTCGCTATAGCCCTTACACTATCTGTTAAACGTGCTGCTTCGAAAAGATTTATGGTTCCCATTACATTGACCATATACGTTTCCAATGGTTCCTGATACGAATAGCGTACCAAAGCTTGTGCAGCCATATGAATAACAATTTCAGGTTGATATTGCTTAAAGATTTTTTTTAGCAATTCTAAATCTCTGATATCCCCTAAAATGCTCACCATACCGGTATTCAGTTGAGCAATTTCAAATAAACTAGGCTGGGTGTGAGGGGCTAGAGAAAAACCTATACAATTAGCACCCAATGATTGCAACCACAAAGAAAGCCAACTTCCTTTGAATCCAGTATGGCCTGTTAATAATACTTTTTTTCCTTGCCAAAACATTTTATCTAAAGTAACAATTTTATGTGTAAACATTTTCATGTAGATTGTGTGTTGAATTCCAAAGCTTCCATGGAGCATTTTGGTGTTTATAATAAGCTATAAGAGATCGAATATTCACATTTTTCAACTCATCTCCATAGGTAAAACAAAAATCGTCTTCGTCAAGATAGGAGCCACTCTTTTTAGACGCCCGCCAGTCATTGTTTGTTCACCCGTTTCGACCAGAATAAATTTGCCAAAGTTCTGCGTTATTTTTGTGAATCTGGGTATTATTTTTTATCATATCAAACGTTACATCCGAGGTATGGAAGCAATAATTATAAAAATATACATCCCATAGCTTGAAAATATTTCCATATGCCGAATAATGGGCTTTCTACCTATTTCAATCATGGAATTTAGCCTAAAATTTTGTCTCTTCACTAATTCGGATCCTCCATCATCTACTAAAATTACTGCTTTCATAATACTCCTTTCTGCTAATTGATATCTTATGAACTATTTACTTTAAGCCGTTTTTTCAAATTTAATTCGAAATGAAAAATCAGAATTTTGCGGTATCCCATCAACAATTGCAATCCCATTTTTATAACTTGCTTTCGCACTAGCCCACCAAGTAATAGCGTTTCCAGCAACGCTTTCAGGTGAAGTTAAACGCAATATATATTTTTCTCCTTTTTTTAGTTTAATATTTGAAAAATAAAAAGATTCCCAACTATTATCTAAAATATCTATTGCAGAACGTTCAACTAAGCCAAGCTGTTTATGATTTTTATTTAGAATTTCCAAGTATAAAATTTTGTGATTAATTCTTGAAAAAGTAGCTAGAAGCAAATCAATTTCGGTTAATCTTGTTCCTGTAGAAATAAAAGTTTGTTCAAAGCTTCTTTTTGAGGTAAGTTCGCCAAAATTTTTTTCTTGCGTTATATTGAGCAAATAATGGCCCATATTTTTATAGTTTAAATAAAATATTAAAATTGCTGGAACAAGAAACATAGCTATTCCAATATAATATCGCAGTCGAACTAATTGATAGGAATACCTACTAAATATATTCGATTCTTTGTGTAAAATTAATGTATATTTAATAAAGCATTGTAGCAGTAAATATCCCCAAAATATTGAAAGATAAACATTAGAACTAAATCCTTTAAAAAATTTAAATAATTTACCTATATTATGTGAATTTTCAAACGGAATATGCAAAAGCTTTGCTTGAAACATAGCTAAATCGACATTATTTTGAGATACTAGCGTAACATATGCAATGAAGGGTAGCATCGCAAACAAATCTAGGATAAGTAATTTATTAATTTTATGTTGCGCACTTAAAGCAGTAGTTAAAACAATGGCTGGTGTTAAAAATAGTAACCATTGAGGGTGCCACGAGATAAACAAAAAAGGGAAAAGACTAGATATAAGAAAAAGATACGCAGCATTTTTTTCAATGTTTTTCGAGACATCAATGTAGTATGCAAGTCCTGAAAGCAAAGTCAATATAGCGAAAATATAATAAATTTTTAATCCACCAATATCTAAAGACGCTGAAAAAATACGACCTATCGCGGAAAAACCCATGACACCTTCAATATAGGCAGGTGAATGCCTATATAATACCTGGATAATAAGTATGGGTATTAAAAAGATAAGGATATTTATAGAAACTTTAATGATTTTTTTTTCAAAAAAAAACAACAATGGTATAAAGACAAAAAAAGGGAAATATTTAAAAGTTATTGCCAAACCAAACAAAACAGAAGCAAAATAAATATCTCTCTTTAAAAAAGATAAAAAGCCATAAAGTGAAAGAAAAACATAAAAAATATCATATTGAGAGAAAATAAATTGGGAAAATATAGCCAATGGCGTGGTTAGCCATAACCATGTGACATAATTTCCCCAGTTTTTATTGTGATTATAAATTTGACTGACCCGATAAAAAACAAATCCCGTAGCAACATATACAATGGAGGTCAGTATTTTGAGCCAGTAAACCAAATAAATGGGAAAATACAAAGGTGATTTTATTAACCCTAAAAGCTTAAAAGGGTAAAGCCAACTTGCAAAAATTATAAAGATAGAAGGAGGGTAATTGGCTACGGCAAGAAGGCCATGACCTTGGATCTTCTTGCAGTTATCATAAAAATCGAGAGGGTTCCCAAATAAATAATTAAGCGAATTCCAGCCGGTTATATATATGTCGTCCTGAAAAAAACTAAAAAAACAGCCTAATAACAATAAACCACCAATAAGGTAGTCTACCACGCTTAATTTATAGCTAGGAAATAAACCTTTAGCCTTCACTTAAAACACGTCCATTGTTAGTTAATTAGCGGGAACGCTAAGTCCAAAATCTCAGCACTATGTTACAATTTTTATCTATTTAATACAATAACATCCGCATTAAAAATTTATTACAGAAATTAACCTTTGAAAGACCACACTAAGACCTTGAATGAGAATAGAATAGACTCATGGTTAATATCCAGCTTTTTGATAAAATTACCGATCGAAATTTATCCTCTCTTTCTCTGCAACTAAAGGTTTGCGCACAACCTTACCCCACTAAAAAAATAACGCATCGACAACAGTTGCCCCCCTCCGGGCTATAGGTGATTGCCCTATTGAAGCGTAAAGGCACGCTGCCGAAACACGCAATCTCGTTAATTTCTTGACTTATCATTTGCATAAATCCATTTGCATAAATCCATTGCGAGAAACTCCCGGTTTGCGTGCACACCAAGGGAAGGAATACCTAGCGAAGAAATTCACAATCAAAAGTCATTAAACGCAATATAAGGGTTGAGCACTAAAAATTCAATAGCATTAACTTTACAAAAAACTTATTGATAATTTTATGACCCGATTTAATTGCATCCTTACAGTTCTAGGTAAGGTTTAATTTTATAATTTTTAAATCTTTTTTTCTTAAAAAGGGAAATTTTTGTTATCATAAATTTCACACACTCTGCTTGAACTTAGACATTAAGGAAGTATTTTAAGTGAAATAGAATTCTTCGGCATACTATAATCACAAAACACTAAAAGCTGAATGACTCTAAAAAATGAACAAAATATATCCAAAAAACAAGATCCCTGTAATAAAACCCTATATGTTAAAATTTTTGTTAATAGTACAACATTTTCTTTTAAACCGTTATAATTTCCCTTATAAATTAACTTTAGTTGCATATAGTCCATTAATACCTATTGAATCATCAGCAATTGTAGAGTATTTTGTTTTATATAGAGTTTGTTCAAATTTCTTGTTTGAAACGAAGAAAGTTAAAAGGATGTTTAATGAATAAATTTATGAAGAGTTTTTTAATTAAATTCCTGATGCTACGGGCAAAATTAGCTAGGTATATAAGGAAGTACAATTCTTATTCTCGAGAAAGAATTAACCTAGACTCTCCCAAGCTTTCCTCCGAAAATCATCAGTACATTTCTTTTAAGGAACTGTATTATAATCATAAGCAACATGTCTCTGATAAGTGGAGTCATTATTTTGATATCTATGATGAATTTTTTAAGCGTTTTATAGAAACTAGTGCTAATGTACTTGAAATTGGTATACAGAATGGAGGCAGCCTACAGATTTTAAATAAATACTTCAAAAATGCTCATATTTTTGGCGTTGATATCAACCCTAAAGTACTAGATCTACATTTAGAAGAAAATATATTAGTTTATAATTTTGATATTACCAACGAACAGACTTTAAAAAAAAGCTTTAAAAACATTACATTTGATATCATCATTGATGACGGATCCCACATCTGCTCTGACATTATTACAACTTTTAATCTCCTTTTTCCTAGGTTAAAGCCAGGAGGAATCTACCTTATAGAAGATCTACATACTTCTTATTGGAGCAGCCATGGAGGAGCTTATCTAAATGAAGATTCTGCTATCGAGTTTTTCAAAAAATTTATTGATATATTAAATTTTTATCATATTAAAGACTCTCATTTTAACGAAAAACTTACGCTACACGATTTTTATACCATACAATGGCTTCAATCCATTAACTTTCAAGACAGTGTCATTGTTATTAGTAAAAGCGTATTGCCAAGAAAAACACCCTATAAACGCGTTATTGCAGGCAATATCGAGCCCGTTGCTTCCGTTTTAGAAGAAGCTAAAAAGGAAGGTTGGTATCATATCAATAGTTAAATAAAGAACAACTATTTTTCTCTTTCTGTTGATAATAAAGGAATGTCTTAAAAATTCCTGAAGAAAATGATTCTTTTGGATGCCAATTGAGAGCTTTAGAAATTTTTTCAATATCTATAGCATAACGCCAATCATGTCCTGCTCGATCTTTTACATTATGAATTAACTTGGTATAACAATAGTCAATAGGTTTAGCCTTATTAAATAATTCACAAATTTTATAAATTACCTCTAAATTGCTTAATTCATTATTTCCCCCGATATTATAAGTTTCTCCTACTTCGGCGTTATGGATAACTTCCGAAATTCCACAGCAATGATCCTCTACAAAGATCCAATCTCTTATATTGGAACCATCACCATAGACAGGCAAAGGCATTTGTTTTAGGCAACAATTTATAATGGTAGGAATAAATTTCTCATTATGTTGTAACGGACCGTAATTATTTGAACAATGCGTTATACTAATAGGCAATTTATAGGTATGATAATAACTACGCACAAGATGATCTGCAGCCGCCTTACTCGACGAATAGGGCGAATTAGGCCGATAAGGAGTTAATTCTGTAAAGGCAGCCTGATTTTTATCTAAACTTCCGTAAACCTCATCCGTTGAAATATGATGAAAACGGCAAGATGAATTACTTAGCTTTAGCTCTTCTAACCAATAATTACGGCTATTTTCTAATAAGTTAAATGTGCCCAATATATTGGTCTGAACAAAAATAGCGGGGTTATGAATAGAACGATCGACATGGGTTTCTGCTGCAAAATGCACAATAGTATCAATTTTGAAATCTCTTAATAAATCAGCAATTAATTTATTATCTAGAATATCTCCTTGAATGAAATGGTATTTATCTGGGTGGGGTAGCTGCTTTAAATTAGTTAACGAAGCCGCATAGGTTAATTTATCAAGATTAAGAATAAAAACACCAGGATAGTAAGTTTGATAATAACGTATAAAGTGACTACCAATAAACCCAGCTCCACCCGTAACTAAAATATTATAAGGTTTATAACTCATAATAAATGCTCAATAATCTTCATTAAACCCTCATTCCAATTATTTGGATAAATATTAAACACACGTGTAATTTTACTACAATTTAACTCAGAGTTAAGCGGCCTAGGAGCAATGCGAGGATATTCTAAGGATAATATTGGGGAAATATCTTCTAATATCAATCGATGTTGGATTTTTTCCTGCGACAATATTTGTCTAGCAAAATTATACCAATTGGTTACAGGCGTTCCAGTATAGTGATAAGTGCCCCAATCTGTCTGTCCTCGGTGTATGCACATTATAATTTTCAATAAAATCTGCGCGATATCACCTGCAAAAGTAGGAGCTCCAATTTGGTCAGAAATAATGCTTAGCCGGGGTTGAACTTTGGCTAAATTAATAATGTTTTTTACAAAATTATTTCCATATTGGCTAAATACCCAACTTACTCGTAAAATAATATATTTATACCAAATTTTTTTTAGCAAAACTTCACCCGCCAACTTGCTTTTACCATATACAGATAAAGGTTGAGGATCATCTTCTTCTAGGTAAGGAGTTTTTTTTTGACCAGAAAAAATATAATCAGTAGAGATATGCAGGAGGGGTATATTAAATTTTTTAGCTATTTGCGCTAAAAATTTCACCCCCATGGCATTAACTAAAAAAACAAGCTCTTCTTCATTTTCTGCCCTATCGACTGCTGTATAGGCTGCGGCATTAATAATATAGTTGGGTTTTACCTCTGAGATAACCTGCTCAATTTTAACTATATCTGTTATGTTAAGGTTTTGGCGTGTATAAGCTATAAGATTTAAATTTAATTTTTTTGCAGCATCAACAATTTCTTGACCTAATTGACCGTTTGCACCTGTTAGTAAAATTTTCATAAGCTAGCATTTTTTTTAAAAAAACCATCTTTTAAACCACATACAGCCGCTGTAAAACTAGCTAGAGGTTTAGGTAAAAAAGGAATTTTTCTAATTTCCAGTATATTTCGAACTATAAGAAATATTCGTAAAGCTAAAGATATTTTTTTTTCAGAAAAGAGATAAAAACTATTACGAATAGAATAATAATAACGAATCGGTGCTTGATACTGTAAAAATGATTTTCGCGTTATTTTAACTTCACCAATCGTATGCTGAATATGAACATCTGCTAACTTCAACACTTGATAATTTTTATATAGCGCGCGTAAACACCATTCGGTATCAACTAAATCAATAAAATATTCTTTTTTTGGGTAACCAATATTATTTAAAACATGAACGAAAATTAACATTCCTGAACTAATTAATATATTTTTTAATCGTAAATTATCTCTAAGTTTTTCTTTTAATCGTGTTCTACGTTTGTTTTTTAGTTTCTTTGCTTGTTGCCAATCAAATAACCGTGGATCCTTCCAAGTTGGTCCAATAGCACACAAACGTGGATGTAATTTCTGTAATCGATAAAACTCTGAAAGCATAGCTTTTATGAAGTCTGGTGGTAACTGACTATCCTGATCAAGAAATAACACAAAATCAAAATTTTCAGCCTCCGCCATTTCACAAGCGGCATAATGCGCTCCTGCTACCCCAACATTTTTTTGACTTTGAAATAAGACAAGATTATGAGTAAGAATTAGATCTAAAGATTGTCGAGTTTCACTATTATCAAATAAGAGAATTTTAGCGTTTTCATATTGAGAGCAAACATCAATTAGATCTAATAGCTTATTTTTATCCGGGTGATAAAGAACGATATTAATTAATACAGCAGGTATAGACATCATGTAAAAAAGCTATTTTAATAAAACTCAATATACCTTACACTACTCGAAAATTAAAGCTATATCACCATAAATTGCATTCATTTTACCCACTTTACAAGGAAGTTTCAGTGAAAGGTATCGTATTATCAGGCGGTTCAGGTACGCGACTCCATCCTACAACTAAAGGAATTAGTAAACAATTACTACCAGTTTATGACAAACCTATGATTTATTATCCGCTCAGCGCTTTAATGTTGGCTGGTATTCAAGAAATATTAATAATCACGACCATTGAATCTTTGTTTCAATATCAAAGTTTGCTAGGAAACGGCGAACAATGGGGAATCAATCTCAGTTATTTAACCCAGGAAAATCCAGATGGTTTAGCTCAAGCTTTCATTATAGGTGAAAATTTTATTGGTAAAGATTCAGTAGCGCTTATTCTAGGTGATAACCTATTCTATGGTGAAAAATTTTCAGAGATCTTAAAAGCTGCTGCTGAACAACAAACGGGCGCCAATATTTTCTGTTATTTTGTCAGTGATCCCGAGCGTTATGGTGTTGCGGTGTTTGATAAAAAACATAGCTTAATTGACATTGAAGAAAAACCAAAATTTCCAAAGTCAAATTGGGCCGTCACTGGTCTTTATTTTTATGATAATCAAGTCATTGAGATTGCTAAAAGTATTAAGCCTTCGGCGCGTGGTGAATTAGAGATTACCGATGTAAATCGGCAATATTTAACGCAAGGTCAACTTTCACATCAATTAATTAGTCGAGGGAGTACCTGGCTAGACACCGGTACGCATGATGCTTTATTAGAAGCTTCTCATTTTGTACAAGTAGTCGAAAAACGGCAAGGATTAAAGATTGCTTGTTTAGAAGAAATTGCTTGGAGAAAAGGGCTTATCAGTGATGAAAGCTTAGAAGTTTCTGCACTTAAATTAATAAATAGTAGTTATGGCAACTATTTACTCGATCTTATTAAAAGAGAATTATGAAAATTATTTTAACACCTATCAAAGATTTAATTTTAATCGATCCGAAATCTCATAAAGATGAACGAGGATTTTTTTTAGAAACATTCCAGTCAGAACGTTATCAACGGTTGCTTAAAAAAGATATATATTTTGTTCAAGATAATTTATCTCGCTCTAGAAAAGATGTATTACGCGGTTTACATTATCAGATCAAACAACCTCAAGATAAATTAGTCACTGTCATCAGAGGAAGCGTATTTGATGTAGCTTTAGATATCCGAACTTGCTCTGCTACTTTTGGGCAATGGTTTGGCATTATCTTAAACGATGAAAACCATTACCAACTTTTTATACCAAAAGGTTTCGCTCATGGATTTTGTGTACTCAGTGAGCTAGTTGATTTTCACTATAAATGCACTGATTACTATAATCCTGAAGCCGAACAAGGCATACTCTGGTCTGATCCTAACATAGCTATTAATTGGCCTTTGCAAGCACCGATAATATCAGCCAAGGATAAAAGTTACGCTTGCTTAAAAAATGTAGCCCCTGCACTACTTTTTTAGTAGCCATTTCCATGAATAATATAATGCTGATTTACTTGCGATCCATGCCATTCGTTTATTTTGATATGCCGCACGTCGCCAAACATGTTTAATTTTAACCGTCGGAGAGTAAGCAATTTGCGAAATTCCTGCCATACGCCGACCCAAGTCGGAATCATCATAATACATAAAAAATTTCTCATCAAACCCGTTTAATTGTTTGAGTAAATTTAACCGGCAAAACATAAAACAACCTGTAGGATTGCTTAGCTTAAATATAACTTCGTTATAATTTTTATCTCGCATTTCAAATTTATTTAATTTATCTTGAAAAAATTTTTTTAAACGGTAAGGGGCGAAACGACGTAAAAAACTAATCCAAAGACTTGGGTTATGACGACAAAGATGCACTCTGTTTTGGTCCAAATCATACACATCTGGAACAAGCATGCCGACGGACTTATGTTCTTGCAAAAAATTTAATGCATTTCTTAAAGTATCTGGCATTAGATACACGTCATTATTTAGAATAAGATGGTAGTCCGCCTTACTTTTAAAAATAGCTTGATTATGACCGTAACCATAACCGCCATTTTTGGGAGATAAAATATAATAAATTGGCAGTTTTGGAAAAAATGTACTTAATCCATTTTTGATATCAGAATTTATATTTAATTCCTGAGAACCATTATCTACAATGAATATTTTATATTTTATTTTTTTTGGAATAGAATTTATCAGACTCAATAAAAAATCTTTTATATCAGAAAATTTTTCCTGATATATTACTATTCCAATCGAAATAGTAATGTTATCAATACTATTTTGCATATTTTCCAAAATTAATCTTAATTAACTAATGTTGATTTATATTTATTAGTAATAAATTCAGAAACTAAAATAAATATCGGACATCGCGCGATTATTTTATTTCCAAGCGCATAATTTTTTAATGAAGAATTACAAAAACTATTATAGTTAGTTTCTGTATGAACATATTTAGGCGTATGACTAATATAAAGGACTAACAAAACTGGCAGTAAAAATATCAGAATACTAAAATAATATCGAATACGAATATTTTTATATGCGCTTACTTTATTATCAATTTCATTAGTTTTAAATGAATAAGGGTATTTTAATATTACTTGCAAACATAAATAGGCAATAAAACCAGAAAAAAAAATACTAGCACTAGTTAAAACATTTCCATCGAAAACAAAAATATTAGCTAGTTTATAGTGATTATTAAATGGAATATGGAAAATATTTGTCTGAAACATTGCTGAATCAACATTATCTTGAAATAATATCCAAACAAACACTAAAAATGTAAGCAAACCTATTAAATCAAGCAAAAAAAACTGCTTAATTTTTTCTTTACTTTCCAACATGGTTGTTAATACAATCCCAGGTGTAAAAAAAATAACCCAGCCCGGGTGACATAACATAAATAAAAAAGGAAGAATGCTCGATACTAAAAAAATATAAGCGGCTATTCGCAATGAATTTTTATTTTCGCTATTTAATGAATATGAAATTCCTAATAGAATTGCAAAAGATAAAAAAAGACCATATACTTTTATTCCTCCAACGTCCATCGAAGAAGAGAAAATTCGAGGTAAGGCAAAAAAATTAAGAACTCCTTCTACAAAAGCCGGTGAATGTCCATATAACAGATTAACTAATAAAATTGGTATGCCAAAAATTAACATACACAACATTAATTTTAGTATTTTTTTTTCAAAAAAGAATAATAATGGCAAAAATACAAATAATGGAAAATATTTAAATGTTATAGCTATACTAAATATAAATGATGCTAAATATATATTTTTTCTTAAAAAAAACAAAAATCCTATTAACGTAAAAAATAAGTAAAAAATATCAGTTTGAGAAACAATTACTTGAGAAAATAATGCCATTGGTGCAGTTAACCAAACCCAGGTAGCATATTTTCCCCAAGATTTATCCAGGCAATATACTTGTGTAATTTTATAAAAAATAGTTGCTGTAGCTATATAAAATATAAAGGTTAATGATTTTAACCAATATACTAAATATGTTGGTAAATATAATGGTGACTTTATTAAACCTAGAACTTTAAAGGGATAAAGCCATGCTGCAAAAATAGCAAATGTAGTAGGTGGGTATCCTGCAGCAGGGGAACTTCCTGCTGTTAAAAATTGTCTACAATTTTCATAAAATTCAAGGGGATTTCCAAATAAAAAATTTAATGAACTCCATCCTATTAAATAAATATCAGCATGCACTAAAAAAATATTACAAAATATAAGAAGTAAACTTCCTAATAAATAATCATTTATACTTAGTTGAAAATCTGGAAATATTTTATTTTTTACTGTTTTTTGACTGACATTATTCTCTAGATCAAGCGTAAAAGACTCCATGCAAATCAATCCTTTGGTTTAGCGAATTTATAATCTATCAATTATACTTATGAAAGTGAGAAAGTAAACTTATATCAATGATGTTATTTCGTATATCTATTTATACTCTTTGTATAAATTAAATTTTATCAACTAACAAAAACTGAACAACTATATTAAAAATTGGGCATCTGGCAATAAATTTTTCACCTACTCTCCGGTCTCTTAATGAAGCGACACAATATGCATTATTATTGGTAAGTGAATTTGCATACTTTGGCAAATGACTTTTATATACTGCAAAGATAGTTGGAATAATAAAAATTAATATCGAAAAATAATATCTTACGCGAATTACTCGATATAAATACATACCTATATCTAAAGATTTAACTTTAGAGCCTGGAAATTTAAGAATAATTTGTAATATTAGATATGCAGCAAATCCGGAAAAATAAATACTTGCATTTTTAACCGTATTTTGCCAACTGGTTATTAATCTGGCAATTTTATAGTGGTTATTAAATGGTATATGAAAAATATTTGTCTGAAACATTGCTGAATCTGCGCTATCTTGAAAAAATATGAATATATATATTATAAATACCGCCATTCCAAATAAATCTAAATGAAGTAAATTTTTAATTCTATCTTTTTTTTCGAGCATGGTAGTTAAAACTATTGCTGGGGTAAAAAATATAACCCAACCAGGATGACATAGCATAACCAGAAATGGAAGTATAGATGCAACAAGAAATACATATGCAGCTATCTGTAAAGAGTTTTCATTTTTATTATTTAATGCATAACATATACCTAGTAGTACCGCAAACATTAAAAACAAACAATATATTTTTGCATCTCCATAATTAATCGAAGCCGAAAAAATTCGTGGTAACGCGAAAAAATTCAAAACCCCTTCTATATATGCGAGTGAATTTCCAAATAAAATTTTTATTAATAATGTCGGAATAATAAAAATAATTATTGAAATAATTATTTTTATTATTTTTTTTTCAAAAAAAAATAATAATGGAAAAAAAACAAAAATTGGAAAATATTTAAATGTTACGCCTATACTAAATAAAAAAGAAGCCAGGTATATCTTATTTTTTAAAAAATAAAAAAAACCTCCTAATGTTAAAAATAAATAAAAAATATCACATTGAGAAAAAATGATTTGCGAAAATATTGCCAAAGGAGACGTTAGCCAAAGCCAAGTAGTAAATTTTCTCCATTGGTTATCCTTGCAGTAAATTTCTGTAATTTTATAAAAAATAAATCCCGAAAGTATATAAATTATCGAGGTTAATGCTTTTAGCCAATACACAAGAAATGGAGGGAAAAAAGCTGGTGATTTTATCAACCCAATTACTTTAAAGGGATAAAGCCATAATGCAAAACTAGCGTAAGCAGAAGGCGGATAGCTTGCAGAGATTGCATACCCTCCCGTTTGAAACTGTTTACAATTTTCATAAAAATCAAGTGGATGTCCAAATAAAAAATTTAATGAGCTCCACCCAATTAGATATAGATCTGAATGAATCAAGAAAAAATAACAAAATAAAAAAAAGAAACTTCCAATTAAGTAATCACTTAAATTTAAACAATTAATTGGAAATATACTTATTTTGGTTTTTTTTTGCCTTAGATTCTTATCTATACCAAGAGCAATATGTTCCATTTAGCAATTCCTTTTTGCAAGCTACTACGACCAATTATATATCAGGAGCACCTGAGAATACGAGATTACAGCTTGAGGCGCTTCATCTGTTATTGGTTTATAGAGGATCAAACTGTAAAATAATTCCTCAATTATTAGTTCAGCCCATTATACCTTTCAAACCCTTCTTTCATTGATCCAAAAAATATAAGTTTCCCCTTTTCTAATAGCGCCACTTTATTGCAAAGTCTTTGGATAGTTTCATTCGAATGAGAAGCTAACACCATAATACTAGACTGTTCGATAAATTCTGTTAAACGACTTTCTGCTTTTTTCTTGAAAGCCGCATCCCCGGCCTCTATCATTTCATCCATCAATAGAATGTCTGGCTTAATACAGGTTGCGACAGCAAAAGCTAAACGCAATTGCATTCCTGCAGAATAGGTACGTATGGGAACCGACAAATACTCACCTAATTCAGTAAAATCGGCAACTTCCTGCATTTTAGCTTGAATTTCTTCTTGACTAAGACCTAGTAGAAGTCCACGTACTAAAATATTTTCATAGCCTGTTGATTCTGGATTAATGCCTAACATGACGTTCAAAAGAGGGGATACTCTACCCTCAATGCTTATACTTCCTTGGCTAGGTTCGTATATTTTAGCCAGCACACGCAATAAAGTACTTTTACCTGCGCCATTATGGCCAATCAAACCAACCCGATCGCCATGTTCTAATGTGAGAGTGATATTATCTAAGGCTTTAACAACAACTGTGTGTTCTGTTTGCTTACGTAAAGCACCACCAGTTAGGCGCAGAAAACGTTTTCTAATTGAACGCGCGTTGAGGTGATAGATTGGAAAATCAATAGTTAGTGAATTAAGTTGTATTAATGCCATATAAAATGCTCATTAAAGCCAATAGGCAATTCTAGCCCGATAACGGCTAAATATTATAAATGCAGAAAAAACACCCAGGATGGTTAAACCGAAGGTTGTAACTAACGCGTAGCTTGAAGGCATTGTGCCTAGTAAAGGATTTCTAAATAACTCCATGAACTGTGCAAAAGGATTTAAGTCGATAACATAATGATAACGTAGAGGTAAAATAGTTGGCGACCACATGATTGGGGTTAAGAAAAAAACCACTTGTATTAAACTGGCTACTAATATCGGTATGTCACGGAACCGTGTCCCTAAAAGAGCAAGTATTGTACTGTAAGAAACTGCATTGATCCAAAGTATCACTAAACTAACAAATATAAATAGAGTATTCGCATTAATTTTAAGATGAAAAAATAAAATGAGCGGAGCCAATACTACAATATTATGAAAAAATATAATAAAATTTCGCGTAACTGACTGAAACATAAAAAATGAATAGGGTTGTTTCATTTGTTTTATAAATTGATCAGCATTTACATACGTTATCGTTGCATCATTGACGATCAACGAAATCAAATTCCAACCCAGAATACCTGTTGCAAGAAAAGGGTAATAGACAGCTAAATCCATCTTGAATAAATGGCCATATAATATACCCATGGTATAAATAGTAATCGCCATGCTGATGGTGATCCAGAATGGACCTAATGTGGAACGTCGATACCGAAGTTTTACTTCATGCCAAGCAAGTAATACCCAAATTCGCCAGGATTTCAAGCCATCTGCAATATCATCCCATGCAAGATGATAGTTTGAATATGATAACGAAAATTTAGGCATCAAAAAACTTTTATTTTAAATAGCGGATTCTTTTATACGTTCGTGAATATACTTAGCCAAGTCTGGAACGTCAACTTACACATCTTTTTCATCTGTTTAAAAATTTAATTCTTAGAGTGAAAAAAACATCTAATTATTAAATTTCTTTTACAAAAAACTATGAAGGTGTATTTGCAGCACTTTCAGTTAAATGTTTATGCTGCAATTTTGCTGCCTCAATAAAGCCCACGAATAATGGATGTCCATCACGCGGATTGGATGTAAATTCCGGATGGAATTGGCAGCCTATAAACCAGGGATGGTTTTCTAATTCAATCATTTCCACCAAACTCCCATCTTCAGAACGACCTGAGACCATTAATCCGGCCTTTTCTAAAGTTGGTAATAATTGATCGTTAACTTCATAACGATGTCGATGGCGCTCAATAATACTATCACGTCCATATAACTCTTTGGCTTTGGTTCCTTGTTTTAGACAACAAATTTGGCCACCTAAACGCATCGTACCACCTAAATCTGAATCTTTATCACGTTTCTCAAGCTGACCATCGGCGGTCGTCCACTCTGTTACCAAAGCGACAACTGGATAAGGTGTATCGGCATCAAATTCTGTACTATGGGCATTGTTTAATCCGGCCACATGGCGTGCAAACTCAATCAATGCGGTTTGCATACCTAAACAAATCCCTAAATAAGGAATCTTATTTTCTCGCGCATATTGTGCCGCCAGAATCTTGCCGGCTATTCCTCGCTTACCAAAACCACCCGGTACCAAAATAGCATCTAAGGGCTCGAGTAATTTTACGCCCTGCTGTTCTAAGGCTTCAGCGTCGATATACACCACATTCACATGCGTATGCGTTTTAATCCCTGCATGTATTAAAGCTTCGCTCAAGGATTTATAGGAATCAGCCAGACCCATATATTTTCCAACCATACCAATTTTGACTTCGGCAGTAGGATTTTCTTTAGCAGCAACCACTTCTGCCCAAGCTTTTAAATCGGCAGGCGGATAATTTTTCAAACCAAAACGTTGCAATACTCTTTCATCCACACTTTGCTGGTGCAGCAATAAAGGTATGCGATAAATATTATTCACATCGGGCAAGGAAATAACACCGGATAGTTCAACATTAGTAAACAAAGCAATTTTTTCACGTGCATGTTCAGGAATCTCTTCTTTGGAACGGCAAATGAGCATGTCCGCCTGAATACCTATTGAACGCAATTCTTTGGTTGAATGCTGAGTCGGTTTGGTTTTTATCTCGCCTGCAGTACTTATATAAGGCACTAAGGTTAAATGAATAAATAAAGTGAATTGGCTGCCAAGTTCGATACGTAATTGCCGAATTGCTTCTAAGAACGGTAAAGATTCAATATCACCGACCGTTCCGCCAATTTCGACTAAAGCGATATCCGCTCCATGCGCCCCTTTTAAAATAGCTTGTTTGATTTCATCGGTGACATGTGGAATAACTTGCACAGTGCCACCTAAGTAATCACCACGGCGTTCTTTACGTAATACGCGGGCGTAAATCTGTCCTGCGGTAAAATTGTTGTCTTTGGTCATTTTAGCGCGCACAAAACGTTCATAATGACCTAGATCCAAGTCGGTTTCTGCCCCATCTTCAGTGACAAACACTTCGCCATGCTGATAGGGACTCATAGTGCCTGGATCAAGATTTAAATAAGGATCCAACTTTAGCAAGCTAACTTTTAGTCCCCTAGACTCTAAAATAGCCCCTAAGGAAGCTGCAGCAATACCTTTTCCTAAGGAAGAAACTACGCCACCGGTAATGAATATATATCGTGTCGCCATTTAAGAGAGTTGAACCTCCGAAAATAAATGATTATTGAGCCAATGTGTTAATAAATTGGCTACAAAGCTTGCTGCTTTGGATTCACCCATAAAGCCTTTATCATAAACTGCTTCACAAACATCCGCAAAGCAAGAGCCTTGTTGAAGTAGACTTAAGACTAATGCTTCTGCCTCGGTTAAAGCTACTGCGTATGACTGTAATCCTTTACGCCAAACTACGCAATGGCTGTTAGTCTTTAGTACTTCGGGTATGGATTTTTCTTGGACTAAAGCTTTCCATATCGCATAACTATTGTAATTAAAGTTGAAATATTGCACCGACGGATGAAATTTAAAGCATAAGGACGGCCAATTCTGTTCAACAACATTGGTTAATGCTGCAAACTCCAAGTAAGGCGCATCGGCAGCTTCTAAACTCGTGATCAAGGCTTTAATTAATTGTGCTATTTCACTCAAATGTGCCTGTTCAGAATAAACTTCATCCTCGCGTAAAAATTGCGCTAATGGCTCGCTAAACTTTGCTATCGAATAAAACTGTGACGGATATGCATCGATAAAGGCTTCTGCCAGTTCGGTAAAGGCTTCATCACCTAATAGCTTGGCTAACAAGCCATATTCTTGCTCTAAAGCATCTATCAAGCGCCAAGCATACGCATTGCCATAGACTGCCAGGCGTTCGTGTAGCGTGCCTTTTACTGGCAATACCAAGCGGTTTAAGATCCGCTCATCTTCTTCAATTACATGGGTTTGCAAATCATGTTGCAAATTAGCTAATGCAGACATTTTCTTTCCAACTATTTTCTGCTATCTTTTTGGCCTGTTGTAACTCGGCAAATAAAACTGGAAACTCGGGTATATCATCGTCACGTTCTATCATCGTAGCCACTCGTCCAAACCTCTTTACTGCTTGCTCATAAAGAGACCAAACACCATCGATAATCGGCGCGTCATGTGTATCAATAATATAATCCCCACAATTTTTATGTCCTGCTAAATGGAACTGTCGTACTCGATGAACAGGGATGGCATTTAAATAGTCTAATGGATCGAAATGGTGATTGACAGCGCTGACATAGATATTATTAATATCGAGTAAGATAAAACAGTCGGCTTGTTCGGCTATTGCGGTTAAAAATTCCCATTCCGTTACATTAGAATCGCAATATTCTATGTAACTTGAAACATTTTCTAACAAAATCTGTCGACCTAAGAAATCTTGTACTTGTTTAACACGATCAACCACGTGTTTCAACGCTTCTTCAGTGTAAGGTAATGGCAATAAGTCGTGCACATTTAAGCCTTCAACCCCTGTCCAACATAAATGATCGGAGATCCAAGCCGGCTGTATTTTATCAGCCAATATTTTTACCTTTGTTAAATATTCTGTATTAAGCGGATCACAACTTCCTATCGATAAAGAAACACCATGCATCACTAAGGGATAGTTTTCGCGTATACGATTAAGATAATGCAGTGGTTTTCCGCCCGGTACTAAATAGTCTTCAGTAATCGCTTCAAACCAATCTACTGCAGGTTGATGTTCTAAAATATAAGCATAATGCTGGGTACGTAAACCAAGACCAAAACCTAAAAAAGCATCCATTAAGGTATTAACCTATAAAAAATGTTTAATAAAAAAAAGCCGCGTATTGTTACGCGGCTTTTATTGTACACAGTCACATGGCTGATGAACAGCCATTAGATCATCGAAAATTAATTATTATCCGTTCATTTGACTGGTTGCATTTTCAGCAGTTCTGCAACGGTGATGGTGGCGGTGATGTCTACGATGTTTTGGAGGACATACTTGCTTGCATCGGCTCATACATTTACATGTATTACATGGCGCTGCGCATGGCGCTGCACAAGGTGTTTCACAGATTGGTGTATTTTCTGGTATGTTTCGCGCACCTGTTGCACAACCAGACAAGAATATAGCAGCTGCAGCGGCAGCAATAACTAAACCTGACTTTTTCATGATCATGATCATCTATCCCCTGTAATAAAAATGGATAAGAAAAATTTTTCTGTCACTAATCCACTGCTTATAGCATTACACTATAGAACAGCTAGTGACACTTAGTTTTTATACATAATTGTAAAAGAATGCAAGTATTTTTTAATTTTCAGTTAATAAACGCACAAAAAATAAACTATTTCGAATGTTTTATTAATGAATTGCGGCAATAATTTGCAGCAAAAAAATAAATAATAAAGAGTATTAAAAAACTCATAAACATGATGCTTTCATTAAATTGATAATAAAAAGCGCATAAACCGACTAAACCTAATACAAAATTTGCACTACCGAAAAGTAAATTAATTTGTAAAGGAGAAAAATTTAATGCTAATAACAAATGATGCCCATGTTGCCTGTCTGAAAAAACAACTGATTGTCCTTTTATTAAACGATAAAGCATCACCGCAGTCGCATCAAATAATGGCACCGACATTATCCAACACATCGTCACCGGTGTTATCGGTCGAAATGTGCTTTGCGATAGTTCAATTAAAAACCATACTAAAGCAAATCCCAACAACATACTTCCGGCATCACCCATAAATATTTGTGCATATGAGCGACCTGGAAAAGGAAAATTAAAGCAAAGAAAACCTAATACACTCGCTGCCAATAAAAATAATATCGTAGTCGCTGAAAAATGCTGTGTCGTTATCGCACAACCCATCAATAAGATTAATTCGACTAATACTAAAGTTCCCGCCAAACCATCCACACCATCTATCATGTTGATAGCATTAATAATTCCCAAACCGGCAATCAATGTCACTATTAAACTAGTATAATGGTCTAAATGAATATCCTTTAAAAAAATCAAATTACCTAGATGTGCAATATAATTTTTTCCCCAAAAAATCATTAGTAAAACTGCAACAATTTGCGCAAAAAAACGACTTTTCGCTGATAACTCTCGAAAATCATCTAAGAAACCGACAAACCCTAATAATGCGGACCCAGCAATAAAACTACGATAATTTTGTAGTGAAATTGGTAGAGTTAATAGCCCGACCAATAAACCCATTAACATCGCTAAACCGCCAATTAAGGGAATATTTCCTTGATGTTGTTTGCGAATATCCGGTGTATCAATTAAACCGAGACGTAAGGCTAATGGGCGCAATAAAAGAATACAGAACACAGTAATGCAGAAAGTTATTACTATCGAAACAAAACTCATCATACAATTTACCAAAATTAAGGCACAATTTGATTTTTTTAAAATTAGCTGGAAATAAAACTGGGATGATTAATATATCGAAAAATTATATTTTTACATGATACGATAAATATAATAAATTTGAAAAATTTTAAGAATACTAATCTCTAAACTGCATGCTATAAAGTTTGGCGTAGTAGCCATTTTTAGCGAGTAATTCTTGGTGTGTTCCTCGTTCTACGATACGTCCGGCATCTAAAACCAAAATTTGTTTAGCCCTTTCCACAGTGGAAAGTCGATGTGCAATGACTAGCGTCGTCCGATTATGCATCAGTTCTTCTAGTGCGGCTTGTATATGACGCTCAGCTTCGGTGTCTAATGCAGAGGTTGCTTCATCTAAAATTAAAAATGGGGAATTTTTAAGTAGCGCGCGTGCAATTGCAATCCTTTGCCGTTGACCGCCTGATAGTAACACACCGTTTTCGCCAATTAAAGTATTAAGTCCTTGTGGTAATTGTTCGATAAATTCCATGGCATGCGCGGCTTTAGCGGCACGTATTATCATTGACTCACTGACTTCGCTTAATTGTCCATAAGCAATGTTATGTGCAATGCTGTCATTAAATAATGTAACGTGTTGGGAAACTAAAGCAAATTGACTGCGTAAATCTTTTAGCTTTAATTCACGGATATCGACACCGTCGACTAAAATTTTTCCTAAATAATTATCATAGAAGCGCGGTAATAAATTCACTAACGTAGATTTTCCACTGCCTGAGCGTCCTACCAATGCGATGGTTTCACCTGGATTTATTTTAAAGCTGATATCTTGTAACACGGGTTGTTCGGGTAAATAGGCAAAACTGACGTCTCGGTATTCTAAGCAGCCTTTTAGAACATTAAGTGTATGTGTCCCTTCATCTAATTCATTTTTTTCATCCAATAAATTGAAAATGCTGCCTGCTGCAGCAATTCCGCGCTGTATGATGCTATTCACCGCCGCTAAATTACGCATCGGCTTTAGTAATAGCAACATGGCCCCTACCATGGACGTAAACCCACCGGCGGTAATATGCGTTAAATGCGAAATGGCTAAATAAATAGTTATTACGGCTATGCCGCCGGCAATCAGTTGCACGCCTGAACTGGCAAGTGAATTAGTCACCACCACTTTTAATTCACGAAAGCGATTGACGGTTAATAATTTTTTAAATTTTTTAATTTCATATTCTTCACCACCAAATGTTCGTATGACCTTATAGCCATCGATAACTTCTTCCGCCACTTGCGTCATTTCACTCATCGAATCTTGAACAGCATTGTTTAAACTACGCATACGCCGGCTAGAATAACGGGCTATCCAGATCATGGTTGGAACGGTAATAAAAAACAATAGGCTCAATTGCCAACTCGCCATTAACATTACCGCAATCAATCCAAGTACAAAAAAGCTTTCTTGCACTAAAGTAATTAAAGCATTGCTGCTGGCATTGGCTACTTGATCGACATTGTAAATAATCGTCGAAAGTAATTGACCGGAGGTGATGTTGTCATAAAATTTAGCCGGTAAACGTAATAATTTAATCAGTATGTCTTGGCGTATATTCATCACGACACTTCTTGCCACTCTGGCTAAGCAATAACTCGATGAAAAATTAGCTACACCGCGCAATAAAAAAGCAAAGATTAAAATAAAAGGTAAATAATGGATAAAATGTTGATCTTTGTCGACAAAACCTTTATTGAGCAAGGGTTTTAAAAACCAAATAAGTCCTGCATCGGTGCTCGCCAACAAAATAGTTCCGATGATTCCCAATAAAAACCAGCCTAGGTAATGGCGCAGATAATGTAGCAAACGTCGATAACTGGAAAACCCATTTTGGTTCTGTGATAAATATTGTTGAGTCATATCTTTTCTTTATTAAATAGCAGTACCACCGACTGTTAAAGCATCTATTTTTAAAGTAGGTTGTCCGACACCTACAGGAACACTCTGGCCTTCTTTACCACAACTACCAATGCCGCTATCTAATTTGAGGTCATTGCCGATCATAGAAACTTGCGTTAGCACATCAGGACCATTGCCAATTAAAGTCGCTCCTTTTACCGGTCGTGTCACTTGACCGTTTTCAATTAAGTATGCTTCACAGGCGGAAAATACAAATTTTCCTGACGTAATATCCACTTGTCCACCGGAGAAATTCACTGCATAAATCCCTTTTTTAACCGTTGCAATAATTTCTTCTGGAACATACGGACCAGGCAACATGTAGGTATTGGTCATGCGCGGCATCGGTAAATGCGCAAACGATTCGCGGCGACCATTGCCTGTCGATTGTGTTCCCATCAAGCGCGCATTTAATTTATCCATCATATAGGCTTTTAAAATACCTTTCTCAATTAAAACCGTACGCTGAGTAGGTGTGCCTTCATCATCGATAGTGAGGGATCCACGCCGATAAGGAATCGTTCCATCATCAACTACTGTACAACCCGCTGAGGCAACGCGTTCTCCAATTCGGCCGGAAAATGCAGAGCTTCCTTTACGATTGAAGTCCCCTTCCAAACCATGACCCACCGCTTCATGCAATAAAACACCCGGCCAACCGGGACCTAACACGACTGGCATACTACCCGCAGGCGCTTTTACGGCATCTAAATTCAGAATAGCTAAACGAACTGCTTCTTTTGCTAAGTCAGTTGCCACCTGATCTTTAATAAAATAACTATAATCGGTTCTGCCACCGCCACCGGCAAAACCTTGTTCGCGCAAACCTTTGTCTTCGGCTATGACACTAATATTTAAACGCACTAGCGGGCGAATATCAGCTGCCATACGGCCATCACTATTAATCACTAAGACCACTTCTTGTGCACCGACTAAACTAACATTGACGTGTTTAATACGTGGATCGCTAGCACGTGCCACTTCGTCTATTTCGCGGAGTAAACTTAATTTCTGCAGTTCTGTCCAGGTAGAAATAGGATTAATCGGTTCATATAAAGGCTTTAAAAGCGGATTTTTCTGCCAGGCATGGATTTGACCATGCTGTCCTGTTCTAGCAATACTCGCTGCCATGGTGGCGGCTGATTCTAAAGCGGGTAATAAAATATCATCGGAATAAGCAAAACCAGTCTTTTCGCCACTGATGGCGCGCACGCCAACCCCCCGTTCGATATTAAAACTACCGTTTTTGACGATACTATCTTCTAATACCCAACTCTCTAGCTGAGTAGCTTGAAAATAAAGATCGGCCATATCAACTTTTGGCGTTAATAAGCGACCTAAAATCACTTGTAACTGATTTTCCGTCAATCCAGCGGGGTCCAACAGTGTTTCACGAGCTAAAGTAAGATTGTTCTTTATCATGTCCGTCATCCTAACTTAGCTGAAGTCAGGATGCAATTTTAGTAAACTCAACAAATTTAATAGCTATTATTTCCTATAAAATTGGCATATTGGGGGAGACGAATTATATACTACATATTGATGGGTACGATCATAAAACTTTTTGTTTGGATAAGTAAAAAGTGAATTGGTTACCCAAGAAACAAGATACGGTTTAAACTCCTTGTTTAAAAACTTTCGGCTTTCCAAGCCTATGTCAATTTCGATAGCATTTTTTTTGTTTAGTTCAATAAACTCATAAATTTTCAATATTAAAGCCTGTTTAAAAACGTTAGGACTTTCTATAATGCATTTCTCTAAACGGTCATAACCAATGATTTCTATAACAAAAACCTCTGGCATATTAAAAAAATCGAAGGTTTCAAATAGATAATCCAAAATTTCATTTGCAGTAACTGATTTTTTTTCCACTAATGCGGTGAACGCATGCAGTAACCTTGGAAAATACCATTGATCACCTTCGTGTTCATATTCGGTTCTATAAAAAAAATGCTTTAGTTTCGCATTTTTTAATTGATATAGAAGACTGTCTGGAGATTTTTTTAACCAAATTGACAAAAACTCAACCGCATCAGAAAAACTTCGGTTTACATTAATACATTTTTTTAAAATGAAATTAAGATAATATTCAAATTCACAAGTAGAAATTTTTTTTAATTCAGGAAGCAAAGGATTAATCAATCCTTCACCGGATTGACAGTCTAAACTAAAATACCGATTAGATCTGGCTTTGCGCTTATCATCACCATAATATTTTTGAGAAAATTCTTTAGCCGAAAGTTTAAACATAACCATCCTTTTTTTTTATTGAAATTAGATTGATCTGGAAAGTACGGCAATTTATCGTAATAAATTGTTTAGGTAAACTATTTTGTGTATTTTAATCTCAATTTTTAAGCAGAGGTTTTGACTACGTCGGGTTTACTCCAAGATCCAGTAATATGATAGGATGTTTGTGCAATTTTTTGCACCGTAGAGCCTAATACTGCATTCGCTAACCAAGCGACAACTCCAGCAACAGGACCACCCGCCAAACCGACTATTACCGGTAAACTGGACGTAAAATGCGGCACCACTTTAATAACCAAGTCATAATCCTTGTTCAACATACCAATTCGACCAGCAATGCTTATCGAAGCAACGGGTCCTTCAATAGTGACATCGCGCGTAATGGCATTACCATTTCTTAGCGTAAAATTGCCTTGTAAATTGGTAAAATCAAAACCTTTGGTTTTTAAATCACTAAAATCTAACTGCAAGCGTTTGGTTAAACTTTGTATGCTTAAAAAAGTAAGTAATCGACCGAAATTTAACTTGGCTTCGTTACTGGATCCAATATCAACTATCTGACCGTTAGTCGCATTAAAAGAAAAATGACCCCTGAGTTTAGTAAAACTGAACTGATAGGGGGCTCCTTGCCAATTCAAATTAAATCGCATATGCGCTTGTTCTGCGACGATACTCGCCGGCAAACCCCAATTTCGTAAAAAGTTGCTTAAATTAGCACTGTCCAATTGTCCGATCAATTCTGTGGAGTTACGTTCTTGAGTATGCCACGCTCCGCTTGCCATAAGATGATAATTTGCATCCCCGGCATTTAATTCTCTCACTAACACGCCGCCTACTATGGGATTAAGTTTTAATTGTACCGCTCCAAAATTAATCTCCTTATAACGCACTTCTCTCGCGTTTAAATCAATCTTGGGTAACTGCTTGAGATTCCAAGTATTGGTTTCATTAGACTCAATCGATGAGTCTAAGTTAATCATGTCAAAATCAGCTAGAATCGGCTGTAAATTACTATTAGGTATCAGCACCGTTCCTTTAGCGGTTTGATTATCAATACTGAAACGCCAACCATTTGGTTCGGGTTTTAAATTGGTCAAGATATCATCATAATGAATGGTAATTTGCAGATTCGGTGTGGAATGAATAGCCAATTGTATGGGCTTTTTCCATAAAATTCCGGTTAATTTTTCTGCTGATACGCCATCCTGATTAAAAGTAAAAGGTCCTGTTAATTGATCTAATTGAATATTATGTGCTGGAATTTTTAATTTTGCATTTTCTATCTGTGCTAGACCTTGTAATTGTAATTTTTGTTTTCCTGACTCGAGAGGAATTGCTGTTTGCAAACTAAGCTGCAAAGGACCTGTCAGTATTAAGTTTTTTAATTGACTTAATGTTCCCCTCGCAAGAGGTATAGCAACTAAAAAAGCTTGGCCTTTTTCTAAACGAGAATTAATTTCACCGCTATCAATATGCAATATAGCTTGCACATTTTTTTTAATGATAGGTATATTTGCTTTTATATTCTTTAAAGTTGTACCTAGCAACTCAGCAGTATCGACTAAAACTTGCATTTGCCGACCAGAAAAAATAAGCTCGCCATTAATTTTTTGCAAACTCGGCCAGGCCCGTTGGTAATTTAAATTAGCATCGCTTATTCGTGTATCAATTAAAAATGTTCCATTATGTTGATCAAAAGGAAATTGTTTCAAAGGCCCTTGTAACACTAAACTCCCTAAGCCCGAACCTTTACTGATTGCCGTACTAAGCCAATGCTTAAGCTCTGGACCTAATAGTGTTTGCGGTAAATAATAATCAATATGTGTCGAATTATGTATTTTTACATGCGCTAATAAACTAATCTGCGACTGACTGGCTAATTTAGGAATTACCAAGGAAAATTGTGAATTAACCGCTACATCCTGGTTAGTTGCTTCAAATTGTGGAACTTGAATTATCCATTGCCCATCTTTTTGCTGCCAATTCAATTGACTGGTTAAGCCATCCAAGTGTATTGGCGCTTTAAATAGCTTGTTAAAATCTATGCTGCAATCATTAGCATGCGCAATAATATTTCCCATCGTAGGCGTCATGTGCAGATAGGCATCTAATCCTTGGATACCTGGAATTTTTTGCCAGGTGTGCACACCAAAATCATGAACAATGGCATCGATACTCCAATTATCTTGCTGAGTCGTTTGCCAAAGTAAATGCGTGGAAAAAGGTGAAAAAGCAATGGCGGGTTGTTTATTAATTTTTATTGATGCCGCCTGTAAACTATTTATCAAACCTTGAAACTGTGTAAAATGATCAGATTGCCAATTGGCCCATATTTTAAAATTGGCTCGCGCGTTTTGCAATTGCAATGTGGGTTTCCATTGATTAAACCATCGATCGAGAAAAACATTTTCGCCGTGTAAATAAATGGGTCCGCTCAGATGGTTTTGCGAAGATGATAAGGGAGACCCTTTCAGATCGACTTTAAAACTAAATTCAGAAAATTTTTCCTGTACAAAACGTACACGGCCACTTAATTGATGTCGATCGCCACTATTTTTTAATAACAAAATTATTCGCATCGGCGGCCATACCGGACCCGAGTTCGGATAAAATTTTAAACCTACATTGTCTAAACTTAATTGCGGTTCAGCTAGAAACCAAGCAATTAATTCATTGGTGGCATTCGAATTGGGTAAGGAAGATTGGTCGAATAATGTGCTAATTCCAGTAAAAACCAAGTCATTATCTTTAGTTTGGTGTGCTACTAACTCAATACCATTCACACTTATTGCGCCTAATTTAATACTTCCGCTGATTAAGCTATGAAAGATATCTATAGCGATATTTAGCTGTTTAACGCTTAATAAAGGATACCTACGCGTGTCATCCCAAATAACCACATCAGAACCGTGAAAAATAGGTGTTAAACCCTGCCAGGCAACGGAAAATTGCTTAATTTGTACCGGCTTGTGCAACACTCTAGCCGCTAAGTTAGAAATTCCTTGTACTTGTTTATTTAGATAAGGGGTTAAAATTCGCCCTGTAATGACTACCAAAGCAAAAAAAACAATACTACTCGTTAAAAAAACGATGAGTAAGCGGGATAGTGAATACAGGAATTGTTTCATATATACTCATTATACTTTAAAACACTTTAAAATTTTTGTTTTTTTAACGCAAATGATAATCAGCTAATAAAGGGCATCATGTCATTAAAATCGCCAAGTATTTCTGTCATTGTGACTACCTACAATCGTCCCGATGCCTTACATTTAGTTTTGTTGGCCCTGGCACAACAAACACAATTGCCAAATCAAGTCATCGTAGCTGACGATGGTTCTACCGATGAAACGCGGCTATTAATTGGACAATTACAAAACCAACTTAATTATCCACTGCAACATATTTGGCAAAAAGATGAAGGCTTTCAAGCCGCTAAAATCCGCAACAAAGCTGCTCTATGCGCCAATAGTAATTATCTTATTTTTTTAGATGGCGATTGTGTGCCTTTTCCAGATTTTATTGAAAACCATCGCTTATTAGCTGAACCAAATTGGTTTGTTTCTGGTCACCGCCTATTACTAGAAAAGCAATTTACGCAAAAAATTCTGCAGGAACTTTTACCTATTTATAAAGACTCAATGCTAAAATGGCTATTACATTATTTTCATCGCCAATCCAATCGTCTATTTCCTTTATTACGTATCCGATCAAATAAATTACGCAAATTACACGCTAAACATTGGCAGGGAGCAAAAAGTTGCAATTTAGGTCTATGGAAAAAAGATTTTTTGAGCGTCAATGGTTTTGACGAAAGTTTTATAGGATGGGGCTATGAAGACTCAGACTTGGTGATACGTTTAATTCGCGCGGGAATTTACCGTAAATCTGGAAAATTCGCAATACCGGTTATCCATTTATGGCATCAGCAAAATGATCGCAAAAAAGAACAAATCAATCTCGATCTACTCAAGCAAATAACTGAAACCCAACGAATTCGCGCAAAAATTGGCTTAGACAATGTCAATTAATTTGATTGCAAGTTCTTTTTTTCAGATTTAAGAGATAAGCCTGCAAACAATAAAGCAGTAAAAATAACATAAAAACAACCTTGCGTGGCATCCATCAGCCATGAATTAAACAATGAACCTACTGCTATAGATACCAATACCGCTTGGGCAAAATATTGGCGCAAGCCTTGTAAACGAAAGCTTGTCCAGGCATGAACAATAAACATGCCTAATAAAATAATAGCGCCTAATAAGCCAAATTGAACGGCAATATTAAGATATTCATTATGCGGATTCTTAGTAGCAAATTGCTTATCTTGCGCAATCGTTAAATAATCCTGCGCAAAACTTCCAGTGCCAGTTCCTATCCAAGGATGTGCTTTTAATAATTTCACACTATTATGATAAAACTCTAAGCGTAAACCTACCGAAGTAGCAAAACTTCCGTGTTCATATTGTGTGATTTCGCTGTGCGCCAAATTGAAGCGTTGTTTAAAATTAGCCGGTAAAAATAATAGACTGCCACATAAAAAAATTGAAATTAAAAGTCCCGCTAATAGCCCTTTCCATTTATATAATTGACTCGATAATAACAACAGTAAACTAAATAACACCACGTAACCGGAACGACTTAAATTAATAAATAATACGTTATACATGGTTACTAAAAATAATAAAACAAACAACCATCGCCAAGCATTTTTGATTGAGAATGCAAACACCGCAAAACAATAACTGGTAAATGCAAATAAAAAACCGGTAAAAATATGATCTTTAAAAACGCCAGAGTCTGAAGCAAAACGATGCAGTAAATCCCAATGGCCAAAAAATTTAATGAAAGAAAGTAGCAGTGTTATACTGGCCGCTACTAAAAAAGCAAAAAAAGCAGCAGCGGCGGTTTTTTCGTTTCGAAACGTGCTAAATAAAAAAAACCCTAACAAAAATTTACTATATTTTGTTAATGTATGTAAGCCCACCGCTTGTGGCACCGTGGAATAACTTAGTCCTATTAGAAACAAAGCAAAAAATATTATAAACATCAAAGCCATCGGATTGTAGCGCAGAATTAGATATTTTTCATGCCAATTTCCCGCTAATAAACAACACAGCACAGTCGCTGAGAAAAAAACCATCAACGCAGCTGTTGATAATGGCAGCACGAATGCAGTCACTACAGCAAAAATTTGACTGAGCTGTTGAAAATAATCTCTGAATGGACGAGATGGAATCAATACATCAGCTGACATGATCTATCCTTTTATAATATATTAATTTTACATAACGATAAAAAACACCTACTGCATTAGAGATTGCTAGTATGAACCCTTCACGCCCATCCAAAAAACCTAAACGTAAGAAATAACCGCGAATAAAACTCCATATTGCATGTAAAATTGCTTTCAACGGGCCAGAATTTTTATGTTTTTGATAAGCAAGTTGTGCCCAATAATTGGTATAATTCTCCAATTTAATGAGTACTTGACTAATATTTTTCATAGTATCATGAAAAATCACTGCTTTTAAATTACCCACATTCGCGTATCCATCCAAATGCTCATGAATAATTGCTGGTGTAAATCGGATAGGGGGTAGTCGACGAAATAGTCTGACGACTCTATCTCTACCCCAATCACCATAATGAATTTTTTTCCCGCAAAAAAAAGAAATTCTTTTAATAGCATAAGCGTCGTGTCGATTCTCAGCTTTGGAAATAATCTGTTTTATTTCCTGAATTAATCCATCACTTAAGCACTCATCGGCATCCAGTGATAACACCCATTTTCCTTGCGCTTTGTTTAAAGCTCGATTCTTTTGTACGCCAAATCCTGGCCAGTCAGTTGAAAAAATATTCTGCGTATATTGCCGACAAATTTCTAAGGTATTATCTTGGCTTCCTGAGTCCAGAACGATAATCTCATCCGCCCATTTTACGGACTCCAAACAACGTTGGATATCCATTGCCGCATCTTTTACTATCACAATTACGCTTAACGCTAGCATATAATTTTTTAAAAACCCAGAAAACTGCAGAATATACCATATACCGATTAGATAGGTAGCACCAGGATGTTAATCGCTGGACACGTTTAAAAAAATCACCGTCATGGCGAGCGAATGTAATGAGCGAAGCCATCCATGGATTGCCGCGCACTTACGGTGCTCGCAATGACGACCAATATTTTACGCACTCGCAATGACGAGCAATATGGCTAAACAGAAGGAATTTCCGGTTGATTAATTAATAGTCTGACTTTATTAATCACTTGTTCGGCGGTTAAATTTTCCAAACATTGGCTACGACTTCGAATATGTTGATCACAGCCTTCCTGGAAACAAGGAACACAAATTCCAGAACCTTGCATCAAGTAAACATTATTCCTGTGCTGAGATCCGACCCGAACAAATGGATTGCTTAATGTCCAGGCTTTTGGCCAAGGACCCCATTTTACTGGATTACTGGGACCAAATAAGGCCATGGTTGGAACACCTAACGCAGCTGCCATATGCGTTACCACGGTGTCCGGACCAATATAAATTTTAGCCTTACTCAATAAGAAACCGAGTTGATTTAAACTTAAATGACCCACCATATTAATGGCGCCTTCGGGCAATCTATCGAGCAATTCATCCGCCATTTTTTTTTCTGATTCGTTTTTATCTCCGGTTAAAACGATTGTATACCCGACTTGTAATAACCAATTTGCTATGCCTACCCAACCTTCTTTAATCCATTCTTTATAAGTAAATTTAGGACGCATATGTAAAATAGCTAATTCTTTATTCACATCAAGCAGTTGCACTACTTTTTGAGCATCTTTCTCCTGCCAAGCGATAACAATTTCTGAGCAAAGCTTTAAGTGTAAAATTTCTGCCAAACGTAAATTCATTAATACGGTATGCGTAGAAATATTATCAAATTCTACGGTTTCAGAGAGTAACAGACGTTTCCACCAGCGACTTCTATCTGTGCCTAACATGCCTATACGATACTTTGCGGCACAATAAGCATATAGCGTGGCTTTATCTCCGGGTAATGTCGATACAGCCATATCATATGCACGAAAAATTTTTTTCATAAGCTGACAATGTTCTAAAAAATCAGCATGCTCAGCAATAGTAATAATATTTTGTATATCGGGATTGGCATGGAGTATAAATTCGGTACCCTTAAACACCAACAGATCAATCTTGGCTTCTGGCCAATGACGTTTAAAGGTTCGAATTAAGGGAGTAACAAGTAAAACGTCGCCAATGCGACGAATGCAAACAATTAAAAGCCTTCCTGGCGGTAATTTGATCATATCCTTTACAAATATTTTTATTCGGCAATACTATGCCGATAGCCTACTGCTCATTGCGCAGCAGCACAGTCAATATCAAGTGCGAAGCGAGTAATTTTTAAGAATTATTTTTTGAAATATCCACTTTAACATCGCCAAAGCATTGTATATTATAAAATTCATCTTTTAAATCTTTAAACCACTTCACTCTTGAATCAATACCGATAATCTCACGAATAATTTGAAACATCTCAGCGTAATGGTTATTACAGCCAAAATCATGTTCAAATTCTGTACCGTCAGATAATATAATCTTTACTTTACTCATATTAAGCCTTTTTAGGATATGACTTTGCAATCCTCTGTGAGGACCGGCCTGTCGCTAAAGTGATATGTATCGGCAGTATGGTACTTAGATTGTCCAACAGCCATTTGTTTAAGCAGGCATCGTCGCCGCTTAAACAGACATTGATAGGCCTTTCAATATGAGCCGCTATTTTTGGTGCAATACTTTTTTTAAATGCCGCATTTCCTGAATAGCTTAATAAACTACGCTTATTACTAGCTTTACTAAACATATATCCCCCTTGGAACCATTTTATTTAGATTGCTGGTTAATATTTTGATTTTTGATGATAGTGATTTTTGGAATTAGGCAATCTAGATACTTCGATACTGAGTAGGCTTTTAAGCTCTTAAATATTTGACTTGAGTGAAGCTTTTATTTGTTAGATTTGGGTAGCATCAGTTTTTTTGAAATTTTTGATGCATAAGTCGTAAAAACCATCCTCACTAAATATAGTGTTAATTTTTTTTAAAACAACTATATATAGTGTTGTGAATTTTACTTACATTATTTTATACAATCACGTATAACAATTTTAGCAAAAGATTGCATTATCCACAAGTTTTCAAGCGCTTTTTCACAGCTTATACAACAAGTTACACACCGATGAATAAATTTATAAACGCAAAAAATAGTTAATAATAAGCTTGTTGGATGAAAAATAGATATTTAGAAAGAAACAATGTTGACCATTCAAAAGTATGATCAACATTGTAATGATGATAAGGATTGTTAACTAATTACACAACAATTAAACAACGAGGATAATCCGATTGCTTGCTTGGATAATATTTCTTTATTAGTGCTTCTAAGATGCTAATCGTTTTTACGCTAGGCTCTCCAGAATAGTTTTCAGGTTCAAAATGCATTTGAAAAGATCGGATGACATCTTTTGTTTGGGTGTCTAATTGGCCTGTTGACTCTATTTTGTATCCATAATGCCGTAGATTATCTTGTATCCATTTATAATCAATTCCTTGATCAATCTGAATCTCTTTCTCAATCGCCGATACCTGCTGCTCATCCGGCCATGCACCTATGCCTCGATCGGCTAATTTTTTCCATAAACGCGTGCCAGGATCAGTCTTTCTACCCGGTGCAATATCTGCATGACCTGTTATCAATTGAGGAGGTATTTGATAATAAACTTTTCCAGTTTTTTCATCTTGTATTATTAGTTCAGGTTCAATTTTTTCTTTAATAAGCTTTTCGATGGTATCAATTTGGTGATCGGTATATTCATCCCAGATAAGCTTGCCTTGCTTTTCTAATTGATAAAGGTCTCCTACATGTTGAAAAGGATCGTTTTTTTCATTCCATTCTTTAGTTAATTTCTTGTATTTAGCTATTAGTTCTGGCGATATCTTTTCTTTATAGACTTCACGGTCCGCTGGTGGCACTAAACTACGCGTCATATCTGATAAAAAGGCAGTTAATAATTTTTCTTCAATTAAAAGCTGGTATAAATTTTTATCCTGCTCTTTTAAAGTTTCAGTAATAAAATCTTTAAGTTGATTTAGGACTTGATAGGTAAACAATGCTTTTCCTGTGTCTTGCACTAAACCATAGCCATAGTTAACTATTTCGATCCCGATCGAGGTATCGTTTAAGCCATTTCTACCTGCAAAATTACTTATACCTGCATGATAAGCACGATCTTTTATGTCTACCAATTTATAATAATCAAATGACCCATTTTCATCTTTAAAGGGTTGCTTTGGAATTAAAAAATGCGCTCCAACACCACCGCGAGTTAATGTTTCTACCGAGTCTTTTTCTTCTAAAACGGTATAATGCAATATAATAAATCGTTCACGTCTATCAAAATTCTGCTTATCCGCAGGTATAAATTTTTCTTTCATAAATATCCCCATTTTTTTTTAATTTATTAAAATAATATTTTACCAAATATTTTTTATATTATAAATAAATTAAATTTAATTCGAAAAAACTAATGACGCATATCTAAAGGATTTATTCTGAGTACATTACCCATCAGCGGCCAGACTAAAGCACTGACTAATAAGGACACCCAAGTCCAGCGGAAATCAACCGGAAATCCTAGCCAAGCTTGTATCCAAATAAGTAGCATTTGATAGATGGTTAACATGACAAAAATAAACAAAATTTGTTGCGGTAATGGGAACATTCGAAATTGCAAATGAAAACGGTAAGCCAAATAAGCAACCACGCATAAAGCTAAACTATGTTCTCCCAAATAGCTGCCATATAACACATCGATAAATAATCCAAGTATCCAAGCTAAAGTAAAATGGATATGCTCGGGCAATACCATGATCCAATAAATCAACACCAATGGTAGCCATAAGGGGAAAAATAATGCTAAAGCAGGAGGCAAAGGAATAATATTCAGTATGATCGCCGCAAAAAAGCTAATCGCAACCAGAAATAAGGTAGAAAAATAAAGAGGTTTCATTCTGCTATCCTATTTTTTAACCGCTTGAGAATATGTTTTGGACTTAGAATTTGCTTCAGACGTTGTCGAATTAACCGGCGAAATTAATAATACCGGTCGATTTCTATTTAATTGAGCACTTGGATCAACTTGTATACTAGCAAATTGCGTAGCAACATTCGTATTAACCACGCTGACAACACCGACCGGATAACCTGCAGGATAACGTCCGCCCAAACCTGAAGTGACTAATAGATCATTGACTTTAATATCCACTGTGCCAGGTATGTCTTTCAATAAAAGTTTTGCAAGCCGTCCTCGTCCCACTAAAATTCCACGCGCATCACTACGCACATCTTGAACAGGAATCGCACTACGAAAATCAGTTAGCAAGAGCAGCCGGCTACTTAAAAAATCAACACTGATGACTTGACCCATCACACCATTGGCATCCAGTACCGGTTGTCCTACTTTGACACCATCAGATTGTCCTTTATCGACTATCACTTCATTTAACAAAGGATCGGCATTAACCAATAGCAATCGTGCCAAACGAAAATGTTGTTTTTTTAGATGTTCGGTCGCAGCCAATAATTGATTTAATTGTCTATTCTCACTTTCCAAAGCGGAAAAGTTTTGTAATTTAGCTTGTAATAATACTTGCTGGGTACGCAAAGCCGCATTTTCAGATTGAATTTTTTGTCGTGTGACAAAATTGCTACTTATGTTGTTAAATAACTGTATTGGGGCATCAACCATATACTGTAAAGGCGCTACGACGTTATTTAATACACGACGTAGCGAAGGTAAATAATGATGGTAATCCAACAGAATAAGTAACAGCGATAAAATAACGAAAAAAACTAGCCTTAACCCTAATGAGGTTTTTCCACGGTTAAATAATAGTTTAATAGCGCTTACCTGCTAATCTTTGACTAAGAAATCTCCACCCATTTCATCGATAATCTCGAGTGCACGACCACCACCCCGAGCGACGCAGGTTAATGGATCTTCTGCGACGACGACAGGCATACCGGTTTCTTCGGTAATTAACCGATCTAAATTCCTGAGCAATGCACCACCGCCGGTTAAAACCATGCCTCTTTCCGAAATATCGGCGGCTAATTCGGGTGGCGTTTGTTCTAAGCCGGTACGAATAGCACCAATAATATTGGATAATGGTTCTTGTAAAGCTTCTAAAATTTCATTGCTATTCAAAACAAAGGCTCTGGGAACACCTTCTGAAATATTACGACCACGTACTTCAATTTCACGCACTTCAGACAAAGCAAAAGCCGTACCAATTTCATGCTTAATCCGTTCTGCGGTAGGTTCACCAATTAAGCTTCCATAACTACGTCGAACATAATTAACGATAGCTTCATCAAATCGGTCACCACCAATACGCACTGATTGAGAGTAAACCACACCACCTAAAGAAATGACGGCCACTTCAGTGGTTCCACCACCAATATCCACCACTAATGAGCCTCGCGCTTCATCAACAGGCATGCCGGCACCAATAGCCGCTGCCATAGGTTCTTCAATTAGATAAACTTCTCTAGCACCGGCGCCTAAAGCCGATTCACGAATAGCTCGACGCTCTACCTGTGTGGATCCACAGGGTACGCAAACCAGAATTCGAGGAGCGGGACGTAAAAAACGATTTTGATGTACTTTACTAATAAAATGTTGCAACATTTTTTCAGTCACATAAAAATCCGCGATTACACCATCTTTTAAGGGACGTATCGCACTAATATTACCCGGCGTGCGCCCCAACATGCGCTTAGCTTCCCAGCCTACGGCGAGTACACGACGTTGATTGCCCTCTTCTAAACGAATAGCGACTACGGACGGTTCATTGAGAACAATTCCTTCGCCACGAACATAAATTAATGAATTTGCCGTGCCTAAATCTATAGAAATGTCTTTAGAAAATAAACCGCGGAATTTGCTTAGCATAAAGTTGACCACCTACGTATGAACGTTTATCTACACAATATAGTGTGTGCCTAGGCACTTTAGCAAATCTAGAAGATTTTATGCAAGCAACCTAGTAAGATCAGGAGATTCACTCAAAGATTCGCAAATCTAAGCGCAATAGGTATACTATCGAGCTTTTTACAGTACTTTAGATTTGGAGTTTTGCTCACGATGGTGATTACGCTTGAAGACGTTAATAAAATTGCTGATTTAGCTAGAATACAAATTAACCCTGAAGAGGCCATTCGGCATTTAAAAAGCCTACAAGACATTTTTAAGCTAGCAACTCAGATGGATACAGTAGATACTCGCTCCGTGCAGCCCGTCGCTCATCCTTTTGGCATCACACAACGCTTACGTGATGATAAAATCACTGCGATCGTTGATAGGAAAGATTTTCAGCAACTCACTGAGCATACTGAAGCAGGCCTTTATTGTGTACCCCTTGTTTTAGAATAATTTTTAGAGATTAATGAATATGCACAATTATACGCTCGCTGAGTTGTCTACCGCGCTACAAGCAAAAAAAGTATCAAGTACAGAATTGACACAGCACTTTTTAGCACGCATCGATAAATTTGATAAAACCTTAAATAGCTTCATTACTGTCACGCCCACACTAGCGCTAGAACAAGCCAAGCAGGCCGATTTACAACGCCAAAATGGCAGCGCTGGACCCTTAACCGGTATTCCTTTTGCGCATAAAGATATTTTTTGCACAGCTGGCATTAAAACCAGTTGTGCTTCTAAAATGTTAGATAATTTTATTGCTCCCTATGACGCCACACTGGTCAGTCGTCTTAATCAAGCGGGGACGGTGTTGTTAGGTAAAACTAACATGGATGAATTTGCTATGGGATCATCCAATGAAAACAGTTTTTATGGCTCAGTAAAAAACCCTTGGGATATCGCACGTGTACCGGGCGGATCTTCCGGTGGTTCTAGTGCTGCTGTGGCCGCCCGATTAACGCCCGCCGCAACAGGTACAGACACTGGTGGCTCCATAAGACAACCCGCAGCATTGTGCAATCTTACCGGACTTAAACCCACTTATGGTCGTGTTTCTCGCTATGGGCTTATTGCTTTTGCCTCAAGCTTAGATCAAGCCGGTCCAATGACACAAACTGCTGAAGATGCTGCGCTCTTAATGAATGTCATGGCTGGTTTTGATGAGAAAGATTCTACGAGTATCGATCAACCCGTTCCCAACTATCTGTCGACACTGAATGATAACCTCGAAGGGCTAAAAATTGGATTACCCAAAGAATACTTTACCGAAGATCTAGATCCTAAAGTAGCAGCAACTATCCAAGCGGCGATTAAGCTTTATGAAAAATTAGGCGCAAAAGTGAGCAGCGTCAGTTTACCCAATTGTCATTTAGTTATTCCGCTTTATTATATTATTGCATCAGCTGAATGTTCTTCTAATCTTGCCCGTTATGATGGCGTACGTTATGGTTATCGTTGTAATAATCCTACCGATTTAAAAGATTTATACGAAAGAACCCGCGGCGAAGGATTTGGCAACGAAGTAAAACGTCGGCTATTAATGGGCACGTATGTTTTATCTGCCGGTTCCTATGATGCTTATTACGCTAAGGCACAAAAAATTCGCGCCTTATTAATCGAAGAGTTTAAAGAGGCCTTTAAACAGGTTGATATTTTACTAGGACCGACGACGCCGACCACCGCATTTAAGCTAGGTGAAAAAATCAATGATCCGGTAAGTATGTATTTATCGGATATTTACACTATCGCTATTAATTTAGCAGGCCTACCCGCTATTTCAATTCCAGCAGGATTTGTTGATGGACTTCCCTTAGGAATGCAACTCATTGGTCGTCCTTTTACTGAAGCAAAATTATTGAATGCCGCACATCGTTATCAACAAGCTACCGATTGGCATAAAAAAGTACCGGAGAATTTCAAGCTATGAACTCGGCTGTACACCAAAAATCGTCACATACTAAGCTCGAGTCATCCGAAACAGCTACTAACGCCTGGGAATCTGTTATCGGACTTGAAGTGCATGTTCAATTATCAACACTATCGAAGCTTTTTTCAGGTGCGGCTACCGCCTATGGCGCTGAGCCCAACACACAAGCGTGTGCGATAGACTTAGCTTTACCTGGCGTGCTACCGGTTTTAAATGCAGAAGCCGTCAATATGGCGATCAAATTTGGTTTAAGTATCGAAGCAGATATTCCCCATTCTTCAATCTTCGCACGCAAAAATTATTTTTATCCCGATCTACCTAAAGGCTATCAAATTAGTCAACATGAAAATCCTATCGTTGGGCGCGGACACTTAACCATTAGCTTAGAAAATGGAGAACAAAAAAATATTAATATTACGCGCGCCCATTTAGAAGAAGACGCTGGGAAATCCTTGCATGAAGGATTCGAAAATATGAGTGGTATCGATCTGAATCGTGCCGGGACTCCACTGCTAGAAATTGTTTCAGAACCCGATTTAACATCACCTAAAGAAGCAGTCATCTATCTTAAAACGCTACATACACTGGTTCGTTACTTGGATATCTCAGATGGTAATTTGCAAGAAGGTTCATTTCGTTGTGATGCCAATGTCTCAGTACGTAGAACCAATGAAAAACAATTAGGAAAACGTGTTGAAATTAAAAATTTAAACTCCTTTCGCTTTATAGAAAAAGCGATTCAATATGAAATTGAACGCCAAATTGCAGTTTTGGAAGACGGCGGCAGCATCACCCAAGAAACTCGTTTATATGATACCGATAAGCATGAAACTCGCCCAATGCGTAGCAAAGAGGACGCCAAAGATTACCGCTATTTTACTGATCCCGATTTATGTCCTGTGTTCATCAATCCTGACTTCATTGAAAAGCTTTATCAAACCCTACCCGAATTACCCCAAAAAAAATTGGCTCGCTTTCAAACAGAATATAAGTTGAATGCTTACGATGCGAGTTTACTGACCGCGGCTCGTGAATTGGCCGACTATTTTGAAGATGTTGTCAAAGCTAAGGTTCCGGCTAAATTAGCGGTTAATTGGATTATGGGAGAACTTGCTGCCGCTCTAAATAAATCCAATTTAAGTATTCTTGATTCTCCCATTAGTGCCCAACGACTCGCTGGCTTACTGCAACGAATTGCGGATAATACCATTTCTAGCAACATAGCTAAGGATGTGTTTGAAGCATTATGGATAAGCCAAAAAACCAGTGATGAAATTATTCAAGAGAAAAATCTGCATCAAGTCACCGATCAAACCGCCATCTTGAAACTTATTGATGGGATTTTAATAAAATATCCTGAACAATTAGCGGATTATAAAGCAGGAAAAGATAAATTATTTGGATTTTTTGTCGGCCAAGTTATGAAAGCTTCGGGTGGAAAAATAAATCCGCAGCAATTAAATACTTTATTAAAAGAAAAGCTCGATCATTAAAATGAAATCTATGTTACAAAAACTCTATATCGAAACGCATGGTTGCCAAATGAATGAGTATGATTCGGCAAGCATGTATAATCTTCTCTCTCACTCACATCGGTTAGTCTTGACTCAAGATCCCAACGAAGCGGATGTTATTGTTTTAAATACCTGTTCAATTCGGGAAAGAGCACAAGAAAAGGTTTTTTCCGAGCTCGGACAATGGCGTAAAATTAAAGCCTTGCGATCACACATGATCATCGCTGTGGGTGGCTGCGTTGCGAGTCAAGAAGGTGCTGGAATTATCCAGCGTGTCCCTTATGTAGATATCGTATTTGGTCCTCAGACTTTGCATCGACTTCCTGGTATGATCAACCAAGTCTTAGAAAAAAAACAACCTGTAGTTGACATTTCTTTTCCAGAAATCGAAAAATTTGATCATTTACCGGCCCCACGAGCCGAAGGTCCACGCGCATTTGTATCCATCATGGAAGGGTGCAACAAATATTGCAGTTTTTGTGTGGTTCCTTATACCCGAGGTGAGGAAATTAGCCGGCCTTTAGATGATGTGCTCGCAGAAGTTGTGCAATTGGCAGAACTAGGTGTCCGTGAGATTACCTTATTAGGACAAAATGTTAACGATTATCAAGGCCCACGACATGAAGGTGGCACAGCCGACCTAGCGGACTTAATCCGCTATATCGCTGCCATAGACGATATTTTACGCATACGATTTACTACTTCTCACCCCTTGGCGTTTTCAGAACGTTTGATTCAAGCTTATGCCGATGTGCCAAAATTGGCCGATCATTTACATTTACCGGTGCAAAGTGGCTCAGATCGCGTGTTGGCAGCCATGAAGCGTGGTTACACGGTGCTAGAATTTAAGTCTAAAATTCGTAAATTGCGTAAAGTCCGACCGGACATTGCTATTTCTTCAGATTTTATTATTGGTTTTCCTGGCGAAACGGATGCTGACTTCCAAGCCACACTTAATTTAGTAGAATCCATAGGTTTTGATAATTCGTTTAGTTTTATTTATAGTCGTCGCCCGGGCACCCCAGCAGCCGAGCTTTCTGATGATGTAACACCTGTTGTAAAAAAACAACGTTTACAGATCCTACAAAATCTCCTAGTATTTCAAGGACAGGCCCTAAGTAAAAAAATGTGTGGTAATGTTCACCGGATCTTGGTTGAAGGTCCTTCAAAGAAAAATCAAGATGAACTACAAGGCCGTACAGAAAATAACCGTGTGGTTAACTTCAGAGGTCACGCGCGTTTAATAGGGCAATTAGTGCCTGTTACTATTACTGAGGCATTAAGAAACTCTTTACGAGGAGAATTAATAGTAAATTGAATACTCAAGCTTATACTTTCCAACTTATTCCCGAAGATAATCATCGTTTAGCGAATCTGTGTGGTCCATTTGATCAACATTTACGCCAAATTGAACAAAAACTTAACGTTAGCATTTATAATCGGGGTCATGACTTTCAAATTAATGGTCCTAACTCTGCAGTCGAAGTCGCTGCCAAGGTTTTACACCATCTTTACGCAGAAACTGGCACAAAAAAAACCACTTTGACTGCTAATACTATTCATTTAGTGTTACAAACTGCACAAACTGATCCCAATATGACATTAGAGCCGCCTCAAACTCCAGGTATAATGATTCAAACCAAACGCGGACCCATCAAACCACATAGTCCTAATCAAGCGATATATATCGATAGAATTTTGAATCACGATATTAATTTTGGTTTAGGCCCCGCTGGAACAGGTAAAACTTATTTAGCCGTCGCTTGCGCGGTATCCGCGCTAGAAAAGGAACAAATTAGTCGTGTCGTACTCGTTAGACCCGCGGTTGAAGCCGGTGAAAAATTAGGTTTTTTACCTGGTGATTTTTCACAAAAGCTCGATCCCTATTTTCGACCACTTTATGATGCACTGAATGATATGCTCGGTTTTGAGTTGGTTATGCAACTCGTCGAACAACACATTATAGAAGTCGTTCCTTTAGCTTATATGCGCGGACGTACATTAAATGATGCCTTTATTATTTTAGATGAAGCACAAAATACCACGAAAGAACAAATGAAAATGTTTTTAACGCGTATCGGTTTTAATTCCAAAGTCGTTGTGAGTGGTGATACCACACAAACCGATTTACCACGCGGCCTAGAATCAGGTCTGTGCCATTGTTTAAATATTTTAAAAAATATAAAAGGTATTAGCTTTACTGAATTTCAGATGCAAGATATTGTTAGGCATACTTTGGTACAAGCAATATTACAAGCCTATGCGCAAAACGAAACTCAAAGAAAAGCGCATTAAAATTACGATACAATCCCTAGCTAGTAACACTTTTATTCCTAGCCGCTATTTTCTACAGCGATGGGTAAACAAAGCTTTGGTTAAGCAAGTTGGGAGTAACGAAGTAAACATACGACTCGTTAGCAAAAAAGAAAGTGCTGAACTTAATAGCACTTATCGACATAAAAAAGGTCCTACTAATATTTTATCCTTTCCATTTGAACCACCGCCTGGAGTTTCCTCTGCGTTTTTAGGCGATTTAGTAATATGTGCCGCACTCGTTAATCAACAAGCGAAGCAACAAACGAAAACTCGTCTAGCTCATTGGGCACATCTTGTTATTCATGGTTGTTTACACTTGGTAGGTTATGATCATATTCATGATAAAGATGCCATCAAAATGGAAGCAGTAGAAATTCAATTATTAGAGGACTTAGGTTATGAAAACCCCTATATCTGACGATAAAATTAAGCTCAAAAAAAATCGTCAACCCTGGTTAACGCGTGTTCATCAAGCTTTCAAACAAGGACCAAAAAATAGAAAACAACTCATTGAGTTATTGCATTATGCGCAACAACGCAATTTACTCAATGCACAAGCGCTCAAAATGCTTGAAGGCGTATTACAAATCTCTGATATACATGTCAGGGATATTATGGTGCCTCATGCCAAAATTACGGTTCTTTCTGAAAAAGCACAGTTGGCTGAATTGCTACCATTGGTAATCGAATCGGGTCATTCGCGTTTCCCCGTCATTAATGATGAACGGCGGGTTATTGGTTTATTGCTGGCTAAAGATTTACTCAAATATAATCCTTTAGCCCACCAAGACAGCTTTGATATCCACGATATCCTTCGACCGGTAGTATTTATCCCAGAAAGTAAACGACTAGACAGTTTACTCGAAGAATTTCAGCACAAACATTATCACATGGCTATTGTCGTAGACGAATACGGGTCGGTATCAGGTCTGGTGACTATTGAAGATGTTTTAGAAGAAATTGTGGGTGAAATTGAAGATGAATATGATGCCAATGACGAAGTTTTTATACAGGAACAAAACCCCAATCAATTTATTGTCAAAGCCATGATGCCCATCGAAGATTTTAATGACTTTTTTCATTCTCATTTGGCAACCGATCAATTTGATACCATAGGTGGCGTTATCGCTAATCGTTTTGGTTATTTACCCAAACGCGGTGCCAGTACTACGATTCATCCTTTTCAATTTAAAGTTTTACGTGCCGATAATCGTCTTATTCGTTTATTACAAGTCAATATTGAAAAAACTGCTTAGCCGAAATATTTGTGGGGTCTCATGATGCAATTAAATAATCCTTCATTGTTTCAGCAAAATTGTTATATCGATGGAAAATGGATCGCTGCAAAAAAAAAGATTAATGTTAACAATCCTGCTAGCGAAGAAACCATTGGAACGGTTCCTGATTTGGAAACAACCCACATACTCCATGCTATCAATGCAGCAGAAGCAGCCTGGCCGATGTGGCGATCGAAAACCGCCGCAGAACGTGGCGAATTACTAACCCGTTGGTACACGCTAATTTTAGATAACATCAATGACTTAGCCTTATTACTCACATTAGAACAAGGCAAACCACTCAAAGAAGCCATAGAAGAAATTCGTTATGGCGCTTCTTTCATTCAATGGTTTGCCGAAGAAGGGAAACGCGTATACGGGGACATCATTCCAGCCCCCTTAGTAAAACAGCATTTGTTTGTCAGCAAACAATCGGTGGGTGTAGTAGGCGCGATCACTCCCTGGAATTTTCCTAATGCCATGATCACACGTAAATGTGCACCGGCTTTAGCCGCCGGCTGCACCATTATACTCAAACCTTCGGTATTAACGCCTTTTTCTGCCTTGGCATTGGCGGTGCTCGCCGAAAAAGCCGAAATACCCGCTGGAGTCTTTAATATAGTTACCGGTGATTCCGAATTAATCGGCAATATTTTTACTGACAGTCCTTTAATTCGCAAACTTTCTTTCACTGGCTCTACCACAGTGGGTAAATTATTAATGCAGAAAGCGGCCAGTTCAATAAAAAAAATATCCTTAGAGTTGGGCGGTAATGCACCGTTTATTGTTTTCGATGATGCCGATATCGATAAAGCCATCCTGGGAGCTATTGCATCTAAATTCCGCAATAGCGGACAAACCTGTATTTGTACCAATCGCTTTTATATTCATGAAAAAATCTATGCAACTTTTACAAAAAAATTAGCTCACGCCATCCAACAATTAAAAGTGGGTAATGGTTTAGAAGATAATGTTCGGATAGGTCCCTTGATCAATCAGTCCGCCATTAAGAAAGTGGAAAAACATATCGCCGATGCGCTAGAAAAAGGCGCTGAACTGGTGTGTGGCGGAAAACTACATGCTTTAGGTGGAAGTTTTTTCCAACCGACTCTATTAAAAAATTGCTCGGCTACTATGTTAATCGCAAAAGAAGAAACCTTTGGACCTGTTGCAGCACTATTTAAATTTTCCGAGGAAAAAGAAGCGATTCATTTAGCAAATGACACTGAATTTGGACTCGCCGCTTATTTTTATGCGCAAAATGTCAATCGAGTTATCCATGTAGCGCAACAGCTCGACTATGGGATTGTCGGCGTCAACACCGGACGCGCTTCGAATGAAGTCGCGCCTTTCGGTGGTTTCAAGCAATCCGGCATAGGCCGAGAAGGCTCAAAATATGGTATCGAAGACTATTTAGAAATTAAATATATCTGTTTAAACACGGATTAAATAAAAATTATCGTGTTCTAGACATATTATGACTAGCTACTATATCGGGTAGTCTTTTAGCATGTTCTGATTTTACAACAATTTTTTCTTTAAATATTCCTCGATCTACCAATTTTGTATCTATATTAGGGCAAATAGGTCTTAACAATTTTTTAACAGACTCTTTTTGATAGGGTTTAAAATAGTTTAACAGATCGATATAAGATTCCTTGGATAACTGAGCATTCTGTCGGTGAAAACCATCTATCCGATCCCTTATCATAGGGAAATTCAAGAATTTAATCGCATCATTTGGTGGAAAAAGTTCAATAATATTTTTAAATTCTTCTATGTTCAAAGAGGCGATGATGGCTTGATTACGGTATTCCTGAACGATGCTTTTAAAAAGATTTAATCTTGACTCAGGTCTCTCCTGTATAAATGATAATCTTAACTGTGCTAGCGATAATTTCCTGTTGGTAGCCTTGGTCTGTGATTTATTACTATTTTGTCCAGACTTTGCATTGTATACACGAACAGAATTAATAACATCTTTAGTTTCTTTTTGTATTAAAGGTGAAACGAGTTTATCCTCATTTTTTTTAGCAAGAAAAACTCCACCAAAATTTTTTTTTGCGAATGGTAATAAATTATTAAAAGCGGGATCCTGAGATAAACAAACGCTCAGCTCTTTTATTTCTGATTCAGATAACGAAGACAGTTTAATATCAAAATGATTTACTAAAAGTTTAAAAGCATTAAAACGATCGAGCTTGGGAAACAAAAATAGAATCGCTTTTAATTGATTAGGAAGCAGTTGACACCTTTCTAATTTTTTTTCATCAATTAATTCAGGAAGTTTTCCAATGAGACCAGACGAATGCAATTTCAATTCTTTTAAATTATTCAATAAACCAGGTGTAATTTTATTATTTGTTATAGCTGTCATAATTTTATTATTATTTAAAAAGGTTGCGCATAGTCTATCAGAAAAATTTTACGGTTCTGCGAATAAAGTTATTCCAGAAAAAAAATTTATATTATATTTATTGAATTATCAATTGTATTGATAATTGTTTTTATTGCACGCCAGAATGTCCAAAACCACCTGCACCGCGTTCGGTTTCTACAAATTCCGGAACCAGTTCAAATTGTGTTCTAACCACCGGTACAAACACTAGTTGTGCGATTCTGTCTCCGGGTTGAATTGCAAACTCGCTATGGCCGCGATTCCAACATGAAATAAATAGCTCACCCTGATAATCGGAATCGATGAGACCAATGAGATTTCCAAGTACAATGCCATGCTTATGGCCCAGACCAGAGCGTGGCAAAATCACAGCCGCTAAATTTGGCTGCGCGATATGTATGGCCAAACCGGTTGAAATTAACTCGGTCTGATTGGGTAATAATTGTATGGCTTGCTTGCTACAGGCGCGTAAATCAAGCCCCGCCGATCCATCGGTCGCATAGCTCGGCAATGGAAACTCTTCTCCTAATCGGGGGTCCAAAATTTTTAATTGGATGTTTTGCATTATCATGTCCTCAGAAATGGATAGCTATTATAGCGCAGTTTAATTGTATAATTTTTATACGTTTTTAGGGGGGATAACTGGTATAAACCCCCCCTGCTGCCTATACTTTTAGTAAGAACGACAGATAAATAGTCCAAAAATTATTTCATTTTCCATGGGGTATAATATGAAAAAATTTAATTCATTCGTCCTAATAGGCGTTTTATTAGTAGGCCTAACCGCCTGTGACTCGATGACACCCGACCAAAGACGCGTCGCTGGTGGCTTAGGTGGCGCTGCGGTGGGCGGTCTTTTAGGTAATACGATTGGTGGTGGTTCAGGTAGAACCATAGCTACGATAGCCGGCGCCGGATTAGGTGCTGTCGCAGGAAGCAGCCTTGCAGGTAGCTCAGGCAACCGCTACTAGAATAAGTTCGCATTCGGATAGCCTAGATATACGCTCTCGATAAAAGAGCGTGTATTTAGGCTTTTTTATTTACTCCATTCATACAACATAAACTCGCACCTTGACGTTATGGGTATATTCCCGATAAATGCTATACTTTTGCCTATCAAACCGATATTAATACACCTATGCGTCTAGAAAGTATCAAATTAGCTGGATTCAAGTCCTTTGTTGACCCCACCACGGTGGCTTTTCCGAGTAATCTTACCGCTATTGTAGGACCGAACGGTTGTGGAAAATCGAATATTATCGATGCCATACGCTGGGTGATGGGCGAAAGTTCTGCGAAACAATTACGCGGCCAATCGCTGGATGATGTGATATTCAATGGCTGCCATACTCGTAAACCGTTGGGTAAAGCGGCTATTGAGCTGAATTTTGATAATTCCGATGCCAGCCTAGGCGGCCAATACAGTAGCTATACGCAAATTTCGATACGGCGTGAAATCACGCGAGAAGGCCAATCGATCTATTCTCTTAATGGAACGCGCTGTCGAAGACGAGATATACGCGATATTTTCTTAGGTACAGGCCTGGGTCCGCGCAGTTATGCCATTATCGAACAAGGTATGATTTCTCGCATAGTAGAAGCTAAACCCGAAGAGCTTCGTGCCTATATTGAAGAAGCAGCCGGTATCTCAAAATATAAAGAACGACGTCGTGAAACTGAATTACGCTTAGAACATACACAGGAAAACTTAAATCGTTTAAACGACTTAAGAGAAGAGCTGAGTAAACAGCTTAAGCATTTACAGCGTCAAGCTAATGCGGCAGAACGTTATAAAACACTTAAGCAAGAAGAACGTCTGCTAAAAGCTCAACTACAAACCTTACGTTATCGAACATTTCAGGACCAATTACACTCTCAGATAGAAGAGATACAATCTGTTGAAGAACAACTGCATGCATCTCAACTTGAACAGCAGCACTTATCAGCACAGATAGTAGCCGATCGTGCCGAGCAAACCCAAGCAAGGTTAAATTTTGATAACATTCAGACAGAATATTATGAGCTAGGCAATAACATCACACGTCTGGAAGAAAATTTACGCACACAAACAACACAACTTCAGCAAAATCAACTCGAACTAGCCGATTTAACCAAAAAGAAATCGGTTCTTGAACAGCAATGCCAATCTAGCGAAGTGAATCAGGTTCGAATCAAGCAAACGTTTACTGAACTTCAGCAGAAACAAATTGAGCTCCAAGTAGCCACTGAACAAAGCCAAACTTTGTTAACGGAAGCTGAAAAAAATTATGCTGAGTGGCAAACAAAATGGGAAAAAAGCCAGACTTCTTTTACTGAACTCAAACAGCAACAGCATAGTGCATTAACACAAAACAATTATCATCAACAGCAATCAGAAACCTTAAACTTACGCATCAAACGCTTGCAACAGGATCATGATGAACAAGCTAGCATTTTGATTCCTCAGGATGAGCAACCTGAAAATTTAAACCAAGTTTTAGCGCAGATTGAAGAAAAACAAACATTATGCAAAACGCAACGTGATCAAATAACCCAACAAATTGCTGAACAGCGTTCCCGTTTACAACAACTCACTAAAGAACTCGATCAATTAAAAAGTCGTCTACAAATCACTCAAGGCGAACATGCATCGCTAATGGCCTTGCAACAAGAAGCTTTAGGTAAACGCGAACATACCATGTTGCAATGGTTTAAAAAACATAATTTAACCGAACAACCTCGACTCGTTCAGTTACTGCAAGTTGAAACAGGCTGGGAACGTGCTGTAGAAGTTGCTTTAAATCAACACATCCAAGCCGTATGTTTTACCGACCGTGACTCATTAGACGATTTTTTAAATAACCCACCGCCGAATACCGTCAGCTTAATGACAAAGTCGATGCCGTGTGAACATTTTGCAACGACCTTTCAGAATCAATTAGCGTTAGCGCCTATCAGTAGTAAATTTACCGCTCCATGGCCACTTGAACACCTATTAGCGGGAGTTTATGTAGCAGAAAACATGTCTGAAGCCATGCAACATACCAAGCAATTGAAAAGTTATGAATCTATCATCACACGCGAAGGAATTTGCTTAGGTAATCATTGGATACACTTAACCGCCGGTCATGATCATAAAGCAGGCTTATTGCAACGAGAACGTGAAATCGCTCAGTTACAAAAAGCTCAACAAGATATTCAAGAACAACTTGATAATAAGCAAAATGATTATCAATGTACGCAAAAGCAATTAAAAGAACTGGAAGATGCGCAAGCGCTACAACAAAAGGACTATGCTGAGTTAATCGCCCAACAAGCGGATTTAAGTGCACGACAAAAAGTACAACAAGCGCGAATATCGCAAGCTAAACAACGTCTGCAAGTGATACAACAAGAATTGCAAGAAACCCAACAAAATGTTGCAACGACACTAGAAAAATTACAGCAAACCTGCGAAGAGCAAAAAATAGCGGATACACAATTGCAGCAAATGGAGAAACAGCGACTCACCTACTTGCAAGATAAGGAAGTACTACAAAATCAACGTAATGAATCTATACGTATCACTAAGGCTTATGAAGCAGAACTTCATCAACATGAGTTGCGCTTACAAGCAACCCATCACCAGCTAACTACCGAGCTTGCCACTTTATCCAACGTAAAACAGCAACAATTGCAAGTAGAGCAACGTCTTAGTCAGTTATACAAAATGCTCGACGTTGCAGAAAATCCGATAAGTTCACTCCAGGAACAACTCAATCTACAACTCGGTAAGAAAGATAAACTTGGCCTACAACTTAAAGACAGCCAAACACAATTAGAAACCATCGATAAAAGAATTAAACACACCGAAGACCAATTACAAACACTGGAAACCAATCTTAATTTAGATCGGGATGGCTTAGAACAACAACGTTTATTATCGCAAGAATTACGTATACGGGCTAAAACCTTAGAAGAGCAATTACAAGAACAAGGTTATGAACTGGAAAAACTTTTATCAGAAATTCCCTCTGGGCAGATGGATATTGCTGAATGTGAAATGCAATTGACACAATTAACTCAACGTATCGAACAAATGGGCGCGGTAAATCTTGCTGCTTTAGAGGAGCAACAAACAGTTTCAGAACGTGAAAAATACTTAGCAGATCAATATAAAGATTTAACAGCAGCGTTAGAAATGCTACAAACAGCCATTCAAAAAATGGATAAAGAAACCCGTAACCGTTTTAAAGAAACCTTCGATAAGGTCAATCAGAATTTTACTCATTTATTTCCTAGGCTATTTTCAGGTGGGGTCGCTTCATTACAGCTCCAAGATCCCGATTTACTGAGTAGTGGTATCTGCATCATGGCGCAACCACCCGGAAAACGAAATAGCACCATACACTTGCTTTCAGGAGGAGAAAAAGCCTTAACCGCAACGGCCTTAGTTTTTTCTTTTTTCCAGTTAAATCCCGCGCCTTTTTGCATGTTAGATGAAGTTGACGCACCCTTAGACGACACCAATGTTCTGAGATTTTGTCAGCTGGTGAAAGAGATGTCGAATGAAGTACAATTTATTTTTATTAGCCATAATAAAGTAGCCATTGAAATGGCACATCACTTAGCAGGCGTGACTATGCATGAGCCTGGCGTGTCGCGGATGGTCGCTGTTGATCTAGAAAAAGCCATAGCCATGGCCGAGGTACCAATATAATGGACATTGACTACTTACTCATTATTTTACCCAGTATTATTTTCCTCGGAGTTTTTGGTTTAATACTTATTATTTGGCATGGACATTTTCGTAGTAAAAAAGAAAAAATTCATTTAAATGTCGGGGATGCAATAACAGAGCCTCCATCTAAAGCTGAGCTAAACACATCACGACTCGAACCTACATTAACTAAATCAAATTTTAAAGAAGAAATCACAAACAACACAAATTCCACCACTCAACATGACATTGATAATTATATTATCTTACAATTAATGGCTCCCCAACAAAGACCTTATCGAGGATATGAACTCATTCAAACGCTGACTAGTGCGGGCTTTCATTATGGCAATATGAATATTTTTCATTTTTATGCCGATCCTGTAAACAAGAAAGAACTTTTGTTTAGTCTCGCATCAGCTATCGAACCCGGAACGTTTGATCTAGATAATACTGGAGAAATAGTTTGTCCTGGATTATGCCTATTTATGTCGATTCACAAGGTCAAATCTGCACTGACCGCGTTTGACTTAATGTGGGAGACCGCACAAATTCTCGCCCAAGATCTGGGTGGCGTACTCTGCGATAAACAACTACAACCGATTGAGGATCTGACTTGTTATCATTCAAAGCTACATGCTTATGCCTAAACCATCCAATACTATTATAAAAAAAATCGCCGAACTTAAAAAAAAAATTAACGAACACAACTATCGTTATCATATTCTGGATGAGCCCTTAATTAGCGATGCGGCTTACGATAAACTTTTTCGTGATTTAGAAGATCTCGAAAAACAATATCCTGAGCTCATTGGCAATGATTCACCTACTCAACGCGTCGGCAACACTCCTTTAACATCCTTCCAACAAGTCCAGCATGCTATCCCCATGCTTTCTTTGGAAAATGCCTTTTCTGAAAAAGAAGTATTCGCTTTTAATAAGCGTATACAAGAACGTTTACATACCGAAAAAGAGTTAGAATATGCCTGTGAGCCCAAGTTAGATGGTATCGCTGTGAGCTTAATCTACCATAACGGGCAATTAATTCGTGCAGCCACTCGGGGTGATGGCAATATTGGAGAAGATATTACTTTAAATATCCGTACCATTTTGAGTATTCCTTTACAGCTTCGAGGCTCAGATTATCCCACGCAATTAGAAGTGCGTGGAGAAGTGTATATTCCCAAAAAAGCTTTTCAACAGCTCAACAACCGGCTAAAAGAAGCCAGTGAAAAAACATTTGTTAACCCACGTAACGCAGCAGCAGGAAGTTTACGTCAATTAAATCCAAAAATTACTGCTCAACGTTCTTTAGCTTTTTTTACACATAGTGTCGGACAATTTGAAGATGGCAAATTGGCTCCCACACACACCGCAATTTTAAACCAATTTGAAGAATGGGGTTTACCGCGTTGTCCACAAACTCAGACTGCCAAAAATATTTCAGCCTGCTTAGCGTATTATCATAAAATAGGAGAACAACGCCCTACACTTCCTTATGAAATTGATGGTGTCGTCTACAAAGTAAACGCTATCGCCTTACAACAGCAGTTGGGCTTTGTTTCGCGCGCTCCACGCTGGGCACTCGCTCATAAATTCCCGGCTCAAGAAGAATTTACGCAAGTGCTGGCCATAGAGTTTCAAGTCGGTCGTACGGGAGCCTTAACCCCGGTGGCACGATTACAACCGGTTTTTGTGGGCGGGGCTACGATAAGCAATGCCACTTTACATAACATGGACGAAGTTAATCGCAAAGACGTACGCGTAGGTGACACGGTTATCATCCGTAGAGCAGGAGATGTTATTCCAGAAGTCGTCAGTGTCGTTAAAGAAAAAAGACCCACCAACACTCATCATTTAAAACTACCTAAACATTGCCCTATTTGTGGCTCAGATATCGTTAAACTAGAAACAGAATCTGCCGCGCGTTGCAGTGGCGCGCTCTATTGTCCAGCACAACGTAAAGAAGCTATTAAACATTTTGCCTCGCGTAAAGCCATGAATATTGAAGGTTTAGGCAATAAATTAGTGGATCAATTAGTCGATACCGGTTTAATTAAAGATGTGTCTGACTTATATCATTTAACGCCTGAACAATTGGCCGATCTTGAGCACCTGGGTGAAAAATCTGCTTTGAAATTATGCGACGCCATCCGCGCTAGTAAAAAAACCAGTTTAACCCGTTTTCTATATGGCTTAGGAATCCGCGACGTGGGTATAACGACGGCTCAAAATCTTACTCAACATTTTCAAGAACTGAAATCCATCATGCAAGCCGATGAACCCTCCCTACAAACCATTCCCGATATAGGCCCCGTAGTCGCAGCGCATCTCAAAAAATTCTTTAGCGAACCTCATAACCGTGAAGTCATCAAACATCTATTGGCCACTGGAATTACTTGGCCAAAACCTAGCACTATTAACCCACGGCACAGCTCCCTCTTAACCGGAAAAAGCTTCGTTTTAACCGGCAGCTTATCTGAATTGAGTCGCGAACAAGCTATCAATTTACTGCAAGAGCTCGGAGCAAAAGTCGGTTCTAGCGTAAGCAAAAAAACCGATTATGTGATTGTCGGCAAAGACCCTGGCTCTAAACTCACCCGTGCTCAGGAATTAGGTCTAAAAATTCTGTCAGAAAATAAATTTTTAGAGCTGTTAAAGAAGACAAATTTATCGTAAAATTACCGTTTTGGTAATAAAAATATCGGATACCCATTGCACAACAAGATACTAACAGGCATCTTGCTGTGCAATCATCCCGTAGTGAATTTACCGTTCGCTATGAATTGAAAGATATGCATCTTTAAGTGCGAGCTTAAAATATAAAAATAACAATAATGAGGCAAACCATGCGCATTCTACTAGTTGAAGATGATGGAGCATTAGGTGACGGGATTCACAAAGGGCTAAAACAGTATGGCTACACGGTTGATTGGCTCACCGATGGCCGAACAGCCTTAAGCTCTATCAAAACAGAAACATTTGATGTCATCCTACTCGATTTAAATTTACCGGGTCTACCTGGATTAACTGTCCTACGCGAAATGCGCGCAGCGGGCATCACTATGCCTGTACTGATATTAACAGCGCGTCATGCTATCGAAGATAGAATAAAGGGCTTAGATAGTGGTGCTGATGATTATTTAACTAAGCCTTTTGACTTAGATGAACTATCTGCCAGAATTCGGGCGTTACAACGACGTTTTTCCAGCAACCGCGCCGCCCCTCTATTGACGTATCGCGATATCGAATTAGATCCCAGCTCATTTACCGTCACACTCAAAGGACAGGCAATTAGTCTGTCTCGTCGTGAATTTAGTTTATTGCAAAAACTGTTAGAAAATGCCGGCCATGTTGTCTCGCGTGACTCGCTTAATCAATGCCTCTATGGCTGGGGTGATGAAATTGATAGTAATACATTAGAAGTACACGTCCATAATTTACGAAAGAAATTAGTAGATACCAATTTTATTCGAACAATACGTGGTGTGGGGTATATGGCGGAGAAGGAAAATAATTAATGTTCACTATTTTTTCGATTAGACGCTTTTTACTGTTTAATCTATTAAGCACGGTTGTCGCAACTATCATCATCACTGCGTTTGGCAATTATTATATAGACACTCAAGCCATTAATGTGGGTCTGGATAATTTATTGGTAGAAACGGGTTCGCTGCTTAAAACCATCACTAATAACCCGCGTTTCTTAACGCCCGCAGCACTTAGGGTCATTCAATCACAGCTCAATACGGGAAATATTCCAAAAAAAAACCTCTCCTCCTCCACGCTCCTAAATTTAACAGATATCACTCAAAAACAATTACGCTATAAATTTCAATTATGGGACGGCGATGGCAAGTTGTTATTAAGTTCAGAAAAAACACCGAACGCGCCTCTCATTAGTAAACCAGGACTAAGCGATAAAATGATCGATGGCCAAAAATGGCGTACTTTTACCATTTACGATAGTAAACGCGGTGTCATTTTGGTCTTAGCAGAGCAATACGCGGCACGTCACACCATGATTCATGACATGCTAGTCAGTGATACTTACCTCACACTATTTATTTATCCTTTGTCAGGAATGTTTATTTGGTTAATCATAGGTAGCGGATTAAAAAGTATTCGTTTTTTTGCTAAAGAAATGGCAGAAAGAGCGGCTGATCATTTAGATCCCGTAGATTTAAATGAAGTTCCTGTAGAGATAAGTCCTTTAGTGGACGAGCTGAATAAGCTTTTTTTACGTTTACAACAGGCATTCGAACGCGAACAACGTTTTGCCGCTGATGCCGCTCACGAATTACATACACCTCTCGCTGCTTTAAAAACACAAGCACAAGTAGCACTCAAAACGACCGATCCACAAGAATGCTATATGCATTTAAAGCAAGTCATTGCGAGCGTTGATCGTTGTTCACATGTCATCCAACAATTACTGACATTGTGTCGCTTAAGCCCGGAAACCATCATGCCGGAACACTTTACACAAGTGAACTTGTCGCGCATAGCGGCTGAAGTTGTCGCGCAATTAGCACCACAAGCTATCCTTAAACAGATCGAAATTGAATTAATTGCAAAAGAATCTGACTATAAATTGTTAGGAAATACCACTGGCTTACATGTATTAATCCGCAACCTAGTCGATAATGCTATTCGTTATACCCCTAAGGGAGGGATTATTAAGGTCCTTATCTTTAATACCTCCGACTCCATCATATTACAAGTAATAGACAATGGACCGGGTATTCCTGATAAATTGCGTGCGCGTGTCTTTGAACGTTTTTTCCGTGTCTTAGGAACGAATGCACAAGGCAGTGGTTTAGGACTGGCTATCGTAGAACAAATTGCAAAACTACATAAAGGATCGATAGCCTTAGACACACCCGAAGAAGGCACTGGACTCCAAGTTGAAGTCCGTTTTCCCAAAAAAATGTAACTTCTAAAAACTTCACACCGTCATGGCGAGCGAATGTAATGAGCGTGGCCATCCATAGATTGCCGCGCGCCTTCGGCGCTCGCAATGACGAACTGCTCCTTTGACCTATTAAATGAGGCTTGCCAAAATGGCGTAGTGGTAGGCAACTGAGTGGATCGGGTATGATGATCTAAATTATTTTCCTCTTCATCTGAAAAACCACTATCAGATTGACTATCTAGTTTAGTGGTAGAAACTTCTTCTGTATTTAAGCTTTCTTCTTGTTCTAATTGCTCAACATTAGGAGTTTCAGAAATATTCGATGCATCATCCCATTCTTCATCCCATTCTTCATCCGATTCAGCAGCATCATCCAAGTATATCTGATTATATGCTTCAATTTTTTCAGGTTGAAGAAATGATATTTCTTGAGAGATTAATTCACTTAAGCTAATCATATCTTCGGATAAATTCTTAAGGATAACGTTTTCAGAAAAATTTTTAAGTCGCTGCAAAATTTCTATAAATTGATATGCGTTACTATTTCCTGCCACACCATTGATATCTCGAATAAAGGAAACATCATAAAGAACATTTTCTAAGGAATTTAGGATTTCATAATAATTAGAGGTAGTTGCTTTACCAACATAAGATTTTTCCCAATTAGCCCTATAGGCTTCATAATAAAATTTCACTTTTTCAATTTTTTCTTTTATTAGATTATTGGTTAAATAAATATTTTCGTTCACCAAAGATTTCTTATTTAAAATATAAAGTCTTTGTATAATTTTTAAAGAAATATTTTTTATACTTTGTATTACTTCTATGTTTTGCTGAGAACTATTTTTCTTTAGAAAATTCATTATTTCTTGATATTTTTCTTTAAATGATGATAAATCCTTTTTGTAAACAAAATCTTTTAAAGCAGGTAAAGCATAAAATAAGTAATTTTTTTCCTCGGAGCTCCTTAAAGAGCTTATTCTAGAAGCTAAGCAATGTAATAAATTATCTATATCTAAACAATGAAATTGATGCGATGGATTATTTTTATAGGCCTCCCATGCCTCCGACAAATTCGTTTTATTAATGGGAATATACCATGATGGGGATACAATTTTTTCATCGTCAAGAAATTTAATTACAATTATATCCAATGCATCATTAAATTCTTCATTCCGTTCAATTGCGCATGAAGGATCCTGCGCTATTCTCACGGCGGATAAAAATTTTTCTGCATCTGAAAAATGATTAAGATTTGATTTAGGCTTGTTAAACCAAGAAATAAAAATATAAAATAAACGAACAATTAACCAAGAAGATTCGGACATTGTTAATTCAGGTTCTATATAATCTGGAAATACTTGATTAATAAAATCACTAGGCCTTCTATATTTTTTAACTGTCAATTTCATTAAATAACTGAAGGCATTTCTTTGATTTTGATTTATAATTATATTTTCTTTGTTAATAGTTTCAAAATAATATCTAAGATATTTTTTTTCAATTCTATTGAAAAACTTTTCTACTGAAGACTGAAGAAATTGTTTATAGTAAGGGCTTTCAATCGAAATTTCATTTAATTCTTTTTCATATTTTTTTAAAAAATCATCATATCTATAAAAAAACATAAATACCTCTTTTATTATTATTTTTTAAATGGGTATTATTTTAATTAATCGATAGGCTACTTTTATTAAATAAAATTGTCAATTAAATTTAATTTTTTAAATTAAAAATTAAAAAAATATTTAATATCCATTTTTTAGAAATGGATTTAGCGTAAATCTTTTTTTAATATTTTTCCCAATGCAGATTTTGGTAGATGACTCAAAAATTTAATTTCATGAGGTAACTTATAGCTAGTCAATGCCGATCGGCAATAATTTAATAGCTCTTCTGCTGTTAAACTTTCATCCTTTTTCACGACAAAGACTTTAATTGCTTCACCCGTTTTATCCGCTGGAATGCCTATAACCGCGACCTCTTTTACTTTAGGATTTTGTTGAATAACTTGTTCGATTTCTTCAGGATAGACATTAAAACCTGAAACCAAAATCAATTCTTTTTTACGTCCAACGATATAAACGAAACCCTGATGATCGATACGCGCCAAATCTCCGGTCAATAACCAGCCGTCTGTTGTTAATGCATACTCAACATCCGCTGCTTGCATCCAATAGTCTTGCATTACTTGCGGACCTTTTACGCATAATTCACCTACTTCACCCAACTCCACTTCATTTTTTTTAGCATCGTAGAGACGAATATCGGTGGAAGGAAGTGGTAAGCCGACATGATCGCCTGCTATTACTAAATCCCATGGGGGAGCACAGACCACCGGAGACGCTTCTGTTAAACCATAACCTTCGAATAATAATTTTCCAGTAATCTCCTTCCAGCAAACTTTAACCGTAGATTGCAAAGGAGCTCCTCCTCCTAAAGCGATCTTTAAATTCCTGAAATCTAAGTTAGAAAATGCTTTATGTCTGAGAAGCGCCTTAAATAAAGTGTTGACGCCTAACAATGTACTAAAGGGTGTCTTTGAAAGTGTCTGTATGAGTTGTTTTATATTGCGCGCATCGGGAATTAAACAATTCGTACCGCCTAAACGCACGCACATGAGTCCATTCACCATCAAAGAAAAAATATGATACAACGGTAAAGCGGTAATAAATATTTCTTGACCTTCCTGTAATATAGGCCTAACCCAAGCGGTTAATTGTTCTATGTTGGCTAACATATTACGGTGGGTTAGCATTGCGCCTTTAGGAACTCCCGTCGTACCGCCGGTGTACTGTAAAAAAGCAAGGTCTTCGCTTTTAATTACCACGGATGACAGTGCCAAATTCTGACCGATTTTTATAGCCATTAAAAAATCAATCGCAACAATTGCTGAATTTTTTTGTTTTTGGTTTTTTATACTCCACCACGCGGCAACATTGATTAACCAAGACCGCGGCCAAGTAAGCATATCGCCCAAATGAGTAGTAATGACATATTTTATGTGTGTGTTTTTTAGCGCATGGATTATATTAGGTAAAAAATTATTTAATACGATTAACACCTCCGCTTGTGAATGATCGATTTGTTGTGTGAATTCTGGTTCGGTATAAAATGGATTGACATTAGTGACAACCAAACCTGCTTGCAGCACTGCAAAAATCGATATCATATATTGTGGACAATTAGGCAGCATCAGTGCCACTTTAGTTCCCTTACTCAACTTCAATTGCTGTTGCAAATAAGCGGCTAAGCAACGACTTAATTCAGCCCATCGCCCGTAACTAATCGTTTGCTGAAAAAAACTTAATGCCGGCAGCGAATGAAATTTTTCGCAGGCATCTGCAAATAATCGATCGAGTGACTGATAAATATCGGGATTAATCTCAGCAGGGACTTGTTGCTGGTAACGATTCAACCAAATTTTATCCATCATTCACCACCTAGAAAATTAAAGGCGAGTCTTCCCTAGGTTTTAGTATAGACCGCTCTTACTTGAAGCGTTGCTTCTCTCAAGCATCAAGATGTTTGTTCGCATCTTGATGTGCAATATGTATATAATGCCTACTTCATTTCGACATTCTATAAAGTGACTAGGTGGACTATTTATGCACAGTTTGATGGGAACATCACAAGAAGCCTTTAAATTAAAGGCAAGTCTATTCACATTAACAACTTTTCACTTATTAAACGCTGACGCACAATTGGTTCATCAACAATTAAAACCTTTAGTTGAGCAAACTCCACGTTTTTTCCAACAACTACCTATCATTTTGGATTTATTTTCCTTACCGACTCCCTGCGGACCCATTGATTTCCCGGCTATTATCAGCTGTCTACGTGGCTATGGTTTAATTCCTGTCGGAATACGCGGAGGTACGGCTGAGCAACAAACCTTTGCCATACAATCTGGTCTTGCTATCTTAGCCAATATAAAAACTGAAACTACGGACACCACGCCCAAGACAAATGCTCCTACTCCTAGTATTAACTCTAAGGTAATTACCCAGCCTGTGCGCTCTGGCCAACAGATCTACGCAAAAAATAGTGATCTCATTGTAATTACTTCCGTTAGCCCCGGAGCAGAACTCTTAGCTGATGGTAACATCCATATTTATGGCCGATTAAAAGGTCGAGCCCTAGCAGGCGTCACTGGAAATCAAAATGCGCATATTTTTTGCCAAAATTTAGAAGCTGAGCTTGTCGCAATTGCCGGTCATTATTGGTTAAGTGAAGATTTGCATGATTTACAGCAAAACTTTAACAAAGGCGGTGTACAGATCTCTTTACAACAAGAGCGTTTACAAATTAAACAGCTCGCTTAATTACTTCAAACATTTAAGTCCATTTTTGGTTGTATCCATTTTTCTAATAAATAATTTATTTCTTCTATTTTAATAGGCTTAATCAATACTTCATCAATACCGGCTTGAAGAAATTGCTTCACATCGGTAGGCTGGCCATAAGCGGTTAAAGCAATAATAGGAATATGTTCGTTACCTGCTTCCTGATGGCGAATTATTTGTGTAATAGCCATACCATCACTATCCGGCAAGGCGATGTCGATAAGAATAAGATCGTATTTTTTCTGCATATAATACTTTAAAGCCACTTCAGCATTACTAGCCATATCATAAACTATTCCTTGCTTTTCCAAAAACGAACTATAAATACGCCGAAGAATTTCATTATCCTCTACCACCAAGAGTCGTATTGTCATACCAGTAGAAATAGCCAAACTATTTTTCTTTGATGTGTTGGTATCATCATCTAGTGGTTCTTTAAGTTCTTTTAAAGGAATTCGACAAATATAATGACTTCCTTTTCCTAGCGTACTTTCAACTTCTAAAGTCGCTTTTAATACGCGTAAATAACTTAATATGATAGACAACCCTAAATTAAAAGTCTTATAACGACGGCGATGATTAACTTGCTTAAAACAAGCCTTTAATGCTAATAACTCCGCCTCATCCATCCCTTTTCCGGTATCTTTAATACTGAATATAATTTCGCTTTGCAAGGAAACAAATTCTTTTATAGGATTAACAACCTGTATAATAACCATACCCTGTTCGGTATTAATTAAGGCCTGGCTGCTTAAATGAAATAAAATGTGGTAAATTAAATTGGGATCACCTATCCAAAAGAGAGGAATATTTTCTGGATAATCCAGTATTAACTGTAAACGCCGCATCCCTGCCTGATAAGATAATTGATTGATAACTTTTTCTAACAAATGTTTTAAATTAAAACTGCAGAATTGTAACTCGATATGTTGTGCTTCTAACTCGGAAAGATTGAGCAAACGATTCACCAACGGTAAAATAGCTTCGCTTGCTTCAAGGATATCTGTTACGTAACGCTGTTGTTTAGGAAGTAAACAATCCATACTTAATAATTGCGCCATCCCGATAATATTAGCCAGAGTGGTACGCAATTCATAACTCAGATTAGAAATAAAATCCGATTTTGCATTGTTAGCATTCACTGCACGTCTAGCATTTTTGATGACAGTGGCTAATAGATGCTGATAAGCTTCTTCTTTCATTATTTTTTCCTTCGACGTACAGGCTTCAAACGGCTATTGAAAGCTTAGATCTCCTTCAATTGCGAAAAACAAATGTCTGGCCAGCGTTCCATAGTCAGTTTCAGATTAACCTGACTCGGCGCTAAATAAATCAGATTTTCTTTAGCGTCATGAGCTAAATTTAGAGTCACTCTATTTTGGAATTCTTTTAATTGCTTATTATCTTCCGCACTTACCCAACGTGCTGCCACAATATTAACCGCTTCATACGCACATTCTACTCTATATTCATGCTTCAATCGGTACGCCACCACATCAAATTGCAAAACACCCACTGCTCCTAAAATTAATTCACTAGTGTTCAAAGGTCTAAAAATTTGTATCGCGCCTTCTTCAGATAATTGCATTAATCCTTTTAATAAGGCTTTAGATTTCAATGGATCTTTTAAACGAACTCGTTGAAATAATTCTGGTGAGAACGAAGGAATCCCAGTAAATTTTAATGTTTCTCCCAGCGTAAAACTATCACCTATCTGTATCGTACCATGGTTATGTAAACCAATAATATCGCCTGGCCATGCTTCTTCCGCCCTCACTCTATCACCCGCCATAAAAGTCAGTGCGTTGTGTACGGTGATTTCACGCTGAGTTCGGACATGAAATATTTTCATACCAGGTGTGTATTTTCCAGAACATAATCGCAAGAAAGCAACCCGATCGCGATGCGCTGGATCCATATTCGCCTGAATTTTAAATACAAATCCGTTGAAATTAGCTTCTTGCGGATATACAACCCGAACGTCAGTGTGTCTAGGCTGCGGACACGGAGCATATTTCACAAAAGCCGCTAATAATTCTTGTACGCCAAAATTATTAATCGCTGAGCCAAAAAAAACCGGTGTTAATTTTCCAGCAAGATAATCTTGCTCATTAAAGTCAGCACTCGCGCCCTTAATCAATGCCAATTCATCTTGTAATTCATCAAATAAAAAGCCGACTCGTTCTTTTACCTTAGGATGATTAATACCTGCAAAACATTCACTCTCTTTACGTTTTAAATTACTTGAGGGTGCATAAAAATAAACCTTGTCTTCTAGCGTATGATAAATACCTTTAAATTGTTTTCCCATTCCTATAGGCCAGGTAACCGGCGTACAAGCAATCCCCAATGTCGATTCAATATCGTCTAATAACTCAATGGGTGCGCGCGCTTCTCTATCCATTTTATTAATAAAAGTCAAAATGGGGATCTGTCGTAAACGACAAATTTCTAATAATTTTTTTGTCCGTGGCTCTACGCCTTTAGCCGCATCAATCACCATTAAGGCTGAATCAACAGCCGTTAACGTACGATAGGTATCTTCAGAGAAATCAGCATGCCCAGGCGTGTCTAATAAATTAAAAATACATTCTTGATAAGGAAATTGCATGACAGAAGTCGTGACCGAAATTCCTCGTTCCTTTTCTAAGGCCATCCAGTCGGAAGTAGCATGGTGTGCGGCTTTACGCGCTTTAACCGTCCCAGCAAGTTGTATGACACCTCCCCACAACAAAAGCTTTTCTGTCAATGTAGTCTTACCCGCATCGGGGTGAGAAATAATTGCAAAGGTTCTTCTAGATAAAATTTCTGCTGGGTATGCTGCGTCTGACATACTTAACCTATGAGTACATTAAAAGTAACTATTATTTTAAAAGGGAAGTTATTGTATACGAAATTGCGTTGCCGTTTTCATCTAATTCATCTATTCGATAATGACTCTATCGGATTCCTCATCTGATAATTGCCAAATTAAGTATTCTAGTTTAACCTGGCAGCTTTCTGGGAGAGGTGTCCGAGCGGCTTAAGGAGCACGCCTGGAAAGTGTGTGTAGGTTCATCCCTACCGCGGGTTCGAATCCCGCTCTCTCCGCCAATGGTGGTTATATCGGTCCCTTCGCAACGCAAAGCAGCGAACCCCGTCAGATCCGGAAGGAAGCAGCGGTAGTTGTCCATGCGTGTGCCGAGGTGTGGCTGCTATAACTGCCTCCATTATCGATCTGACGATCGGTCAAGGGTGGTTCTTATGAGTTATCAAGTCCTTGCGCGAAAATATCGGCCTCAGTCATTCGATCAGTTAATTGGTCAGGAATCTACTTGCCGCATTCTAAAAAATGCACTGAATACACAACGAATCCACCATGCTTACCTTTTTACAGGCACGCGCGGTGTTGGCAAAACAACCTTAGCACGTCTACTCGCTAAATGTTTAAATTGCCAAACCAAGATCACGCCTGAACCTTGCAATCAATGTGCAACATGCCTAGCGATTAATACCAATCGTTTTACCGATCTCATTGAAGTGGATGCCGCTTCACGCACAAAAGTAGAGGATACACGTGATCTATTGGCCGACGTTCACTATGCGCCCAGCCAAGGCCGCTATAAAATTTATCTTATTGACGAAGTGCATATGCTTTCTTCGCATAGTTTTAATGCCTTGTTAAAAACTCTCGAAGAACCTCCGCCGCATGTCATTTTTTTATTAGCGACCACCGATCCACAACGTTTACCCGCCACGATACTTTCACGTTGTCTACAGTTTCACCTAAAAATTATTTCTGCCACGCAAATCAGTGATCATCTCGCTAATGTGCTAAAAAATGAAAATATTCCTTATGAATCCGCGGCACTATCGCCACTTGCACAAGCGGCGCGAGGTAGTTTACGTGACGCATTAAGTTTATTGGATCAAGCGATAGCGTATACCAATCAAAATCTCACCAAACAGGATATCAATACATTACTCGGTCATGTCGCTAACACTGAAGTAAGCAGTCTACTAGAAGCATTGATTTTGGAAGATACTGCGCGGCTCTGGTCCCTAGTCGAAAAATTAAACGAACTCGCCGTAGATTTTTCATGGGTTATTGATGAACTGCTGACTTTTTTACATGATATGGCGCTGAGCCAGCGGTTTAAGAGTGAAACTAAATACACTCAGGCTGTTATTGACCTAGCCCAAAAACTTTCGCCGGAGGACATCCAGCTTTATTATCAAATTGTTTTATTAAGCCGACGCGATTTAGCCTTGGCACCCACACCACGACTGGGCCTTGAGATGCTGTTACTTAGATTGTTAGCGTTTAAACCCGCTACTGAAGAAACTAACCACGCTCGCTTGGCAAAACCAACTATTCCACCTGCGATAGAAAAAAAACAGGCCGCTGCTCGTAAAGTCGAGCAAGCAATAGAATTAAAGCAGCACAAAAACTTACACTGGCCTACAGTCATCAAACAGTTAAACTTAACCGGCTTAACCTATGCCCTCGCCCAGCAGTGTGCCTTACAGTCTTATCAAGCCAACCACATTTCTTTAAGCTTAGACCCTAGACAAGCCGCACTTCGCAGTGTTAAACAAGAAGCTAAGTTAGCACAGGCGCTTTCCGACTATTTTGCGAAACCGACCACATTAGCGATCAGTCTCGGCGATGCGGATTTATCGACACCCGCACGTTTGCAGCAGCAACACCAATCGCAGCGTTTAGAACAAACAACAAAAGCGTTACAAAACGATCCGGCCATTCAAGCGATTATGCAAACATTTGATGCTAAACTACAGACTGAGTCGATTCAGCTTTTAGATGAAGATTGATAACCCCATATATACCCATTGCACTTCAAGATGCGAACCAGTATCTTGAGAATCGTCGTCATGGCGAGCGAATGTAATGAGCGTGGCCATCCAGTTCAGGGTGCTTCCTGGATTGCCGCGCGCTATGCGCTCGCAATGACAAGTAAATTATGATCTTACTAAGAGGAAAATAAGATGAATATGAAAGTTGACCTAGATACACTTTTAAAACAAGCTCAAGACATGCAGTCCAAAATGCAATCTGCTCAAGCCGAATTAGCACAAATAGTGGTTACTGGAGAAGCCGGTGGTGGCATGGTTAAAGTTGTAATGGACGGCCGACACACGGTGAAATCCATTTGGCTGGACCCCGCTTCGTTAAAAGAGCCGAAAGAATTTGTAGAAGAATTGCTGGTAGGCGCATTTAATGCTGCACTAAAAGAAATTGAACAAGCCTCACGTCAAAAATTAAATGACCTAACCAGTCTAATGCAAACAAAATTTAGTGGTGACTTAGCAACTACTGAATAACTTAATATATTTTAATTAGTATGTAGATGTAAAAATGGCTACTCCTTTGATAACACGATTAATCTCCCAATTTTGTTACTTGCCGGGAATAGGGCCTAAATCTGCAGCACGTATAGTCTATGGCACCATACTGGCAGAAGGAAAACGTGAAGATAGCTTAGCCCTTGCAAAGCTTATAGAGCAAGCGATTCAAGAAGTGAAAAATTGCGAACAGTGTCGAGATTTAAGCGAAACGTCTATTTGTACGCTATGTTCAAACCCAAATCGAGACAGTAGTTTACTTTGCGTGGTTGAAACGCCGGTTGATGTACTCGCTATCGAGCAAACAGCCAGCTATCGTGGCTATTACTTCGTTCTAATGGGACGATTGTCACCACTCGATGGCATAGGCCCTGAGGAGCTCGGTATTAAGCATTTTGTTCATCGTATTAACACCCAGCCACCGCAAGAAATTATATTAGCGACTAATCCCACCGTAGAAGGCGAAGCAACCGCACACTATCTCACTGAGCTGATTAAACAAAAAGGGATTAAGATCAGTCGCATTGCACACGGTGTTCCATTAGGTAGCGAGCTAGAGTTTATAGATAATCATACTCTAGCTCGATCTTTACATGCCCGCGTCGTAGTTTAAGCTTAAACTAAATTTTAACGCCTGCATTGATAGCTATTATATTCGCTAGAAGCTGATGGCGACTCAGGTAATTGCGGTTGCCCTTGAAAAAAAGTAGCACTTACTACATTGGCATTGGCAGCGGTTGATGATGAAGGTTGCGTAGCCATTTCATAGGTTTCTTCGCTTAGAGGTAAATCAGAATTACGAAGACGTTCTGGTGCTATTAATGAAAATTCTCCTCCTATAATCCCTTTTATTTTCTCACAATAAAAAATTTCCTTATAAGCAGGATTCATAATAAAACTTTTTTCGTTAATGCCTAAAGCAAGAGCTACAAATGTAGAAGGTATGGCGCCTATAATACATTTAGGATCTACCTTGGAAATAATGGCGTAATCGGGCCCTTCATTGATCTCTTCTGTATAACCTGCAACAAAATTTGAATTTAATAAATTTTCTTCGCATAAAGGAATACTTTGTATATTTTTTTTACTCGTATCGATCAAATAAATATACCCATACGCCCCAGCAGAAAGCTGTTCTTGTTCTAGGCCAGTGAATTCACCATTATTACAATAGGTATTAGATGCGCAGATAAAATCTGGATGAGATTGAATATAAGATAATTTTGCTAAAGGACTTTGTTCATTACCTCTCGTAAAACCTATTTCAAAAACTTTTTTTAAACTGTCTACCAAGCTATCCGGATTAGCCTCTTCTCCTCGCCACAAAAATCCATTTTTTGGACCATGGGAAATTATAACATCATCTTGATTATGGTGAGAAAATTCAAAGGAAGTTTCAGGAAGTTCTTGATCGGAAAAATGGTTATCCATCATAATTATTATCCTTATTTAAATATAAAATACTTAAATATGCTAACAGAATAAAAAATAATTGAAAAGATTAAAATAATTATCGTCATGCGAGCGAATGTCTAGATTGCCGCGCACCTACGGTGCTCGCAATGACGATTAATACACCACGCGCTCGCAATGACGTAATATGAATAGGAATAAATTAAGCTAAAGCTTGTTTAGCTTTTTCAACCAGCTGCGCAAAAGCTGCCTTATCGGTAATGGCTAAATCCGCTAAAATCTTACGATCGACTCCGATTTCTGCTTTGCTAAGACCAGCAATAAAGCGACTATAAATCATACCATGTTCACGCACAGCGGCATTAATACGTACTATCCACAGTGCACGAAAATCACGTTTCTTTTGCTTTCTATCACGATAAGCATATTGGCCGGCTTTTGTTACCGCTTGCTTCGCCGCTCTAATGACGCGGCTGCGTGCGCCCTTATATCCCTTAGCTGCTTTTAGGATTTTTTTATGTCGGGCTCTTGCAGTTACCCCACGTTTCACTCTTGGCATCGTCTTTTAACCTCTTTAATTATCTTTCGTTGTTTTCTAAGAACCTTGTAACATACGTTCGACAGCACGTACGTCACTGGGATTAACTAAATTTGTATGACGCAAGTTACGCTTGCGCTTACTATCTTTCTTAGTAAGGATATGGTTATGGTGTGATTGCGCACATTTATAACCTTTAGCTGTAGGCTTAAAGCGCTTTGCAGCTCCTCGGTGACTTTTTAACTTTGGCATAGAGTGTACTCCGCTATTACTTATTTACTTATATGTTTTTTAACTACTTAGTTTTTTTTGGGCTGACCACTAACACCATCTGCCGGCCTTCCATCTTAGGTTTATCATCGATCGCGGCATAAACAGCCAGATCCTTTTCTAAACGTTCAATAAGTTTAGCGCCTAAGTGCAAATGGGCGATTTCGCGACCCCGAAATCGTACCGTGATTTTAGCTTTATCACCTTGTTGCAAGAAACGTATCAGGTTGCGTAGCTTGACCTGATAATCCCCTTCTTCGGTTACGGGTCGAAACTTAATTTCTTTTAATTGAATACGCTTCTGCTTTTTTTTCTGCGCAGTCTTCTGCTTACTCAATTCAAAGAGATACTTACCATAATTCATGATCCGACAAACGGGAGGAACCGCTGTCGGTGCAATTTCTACTAAATCAAGATCGGCGTCTTCCGCTTTTCTTAGCGCATCATTTAAAGAAACCACGCCTAACTGCTCACGATCAGGGCCAATTAATCTTACTTGTGGAACGCGAATTTCGCCGTTAACCCTAACCTTTTTTGCATTGCCGGCTCCCGACCTAGGTTGAAAACTCCCTCCTGGTCTATGCTGCTGAATAACTTTTTCTGTACTAATAACTATTTCTCCGTATCGACTCGACTTGGCGGCACAATAGCCTGCCGAATCATCTGATAAAACGCATGGACCGACATACTACCCAAATCATCCCCTGTTTGTCTACGTACAGTGACTTGTTTTGTGTCTACTTCCTTTGCCCCTATCACAAGCTGAAAGGGAAGCTTCTGCAAGCTATGTTCGCGAATCTTAAAGCTGATCTTCTCATTTCTCAAGTCCAATTTGACTCTTAACCCTAAACCCTCTAATTCCTGAGCTATTTCATTAGCATAATCGCGCTGTTTATCCGTAATCGTCATGATAACCACCTGAATAGGTGCTAACCAGAGGGGAAAATGACCCGCATAATGTTCAATCAGTATCCCTATAAAGCGTTCTATAGAGCCCAAAATAGCTCTGTGTAGCATGACAGGTGTCTTGCGTTCACCTTGCTCGGTCACATACTCAGCGCCTAGACGCTCTGGCAAGGAAAAATCAACTTGCACGGTACCACACTGCCAAACACGGTTTAGACAGTCTTTTAGAGAAAATTCGATTTTTGGACCATAGAAAGCCCCTTCGCCTGGTGAATAAGTCCATTTTAGCCCTGCTCTGGCATCTAAGGCCTGCACTAAGGCTTTTTCCGCTTTATCCCAGCTTTCATCTGAACCGACACGCGCTTCTGGACGTGTCGCTAATTTAAGAATAACTTCATTAAACCCAAAGTCGGTATAAACCCCATAAAGCAAATCAATAAAAGCCGCAACTTCCGCTTGAATCTGATCTTCGGTACAAAATATATGAGCATCGTCTTGTACAAATCCACGTACGCGCATTAAACCATGTAAGGCACCCGAGGGTTCATTACGATGACAAGAGCCAAATTCAGCAAAACGCAAAGGAAGATCGCGATAACTTTTTATGCCTTGATTAAAAATTTGGATATGGCCAGGACAACTCATCGGTTTAATCGCAAATTCGGTATTTTCCGTAGCCGTGGTAAACATTTCTTTAAAGAAGATATCCCAATGACCGGATTTTTCCCAAAGCTGGCGCGCCAATAATTGCGGCGTACGTATTTCTTGATAACCTGCAGCTTGCAAACGTGAACGTATATATTGCTCAATAATTTGATAAATGGTCCAGCCATGCGGATGCCAAAACACCATACCCGGCGCTTCTTCCTGGATATGAAATAAATCTAATTGCTTCGCTAATTTACGGTGATCACGTTTTTCAGCTTCTTCTAAGCGATACAAATAATCCTTTAAATCACCCTCAGTTAACCAAGCAGTACCATAAATACGTTGCAACATTTCATTTTTAGCATCGCCACGCCAATAAGCGCCGGCAACGTGCGTTAATTTAAAAACTTTAAGCTTACCGGTACTCGGGACATGAGGCCCACGACAAAGATCAATAAAATCTCCTTCGCGATACAGCGACAGTACTTCTTGCTTTGGAATAGCGGTAATAATCTCTGCCTTGTATTCTTCTCCCAAATCCCGAAAAAATTTAATCGCTTCTTCTCTCAGCATCGTAGAACGTTGTATAGGGATATCCTGTTTTACTAATTCCTGCATACGCTTTTCTATTTTTAATAAATCATCTGGCGTAAACGCGTGTGATAACGCAAAGTCATAATAGAATCCATTTTCGATAACGGGTCCAATGGTGACTTGCGCCGTTGGAAATAACTGCTTGACGGCATGTGCAAGCAAATGGGCAGTCGAATGGCGAATGATGCTTAAAGCTTCTGGATCACGCGCTGTGAGTATCCGCACATGACTATCTTTATTAATGGGATAGGTTAAATCGACCAGCTGACCATCCACTTCAGCAGCGATAGCCGCTTTCGCCAAGCCAGGGCCGATTTGCTCTGCTACTTGATAAGCGGTAGTGGCGCTAGCAAAGCTACGCTGGGTTGCATCCGGTAAGGTAATGACAGGCATAGTTCTATAAATATGTTGGTAGGCACGAGTGGGATCGAACCACCGACCACCACCATGTCAAGGTGGTGCTCTACCACTGAGCTACGTGCCTACAGGTTACGAAATCTGAGGTTGCTATAATATTGCAAACCCATTACTAACATTAAACGATCGAAACAAAAATTAATGGAGGAAGAAAATAACATTCTTGATTTACAGACGCAACTGCTTAATCAATTCCCATTATTTTTTCTTTAAGGTTTTTTAATTTATCACGTGTTTCTGCAGCCTCTTCAAACTGCAAGTTTTTCGCATAATTAAACATTTCGCGTTCTAGTTGTTTGATTTGTTTGGCAAGTTCTTCTGGCGATAAAGCCGCATAGTAAGCTTGCTCTTCAGCGACTTTCAGCAGACGCTGCTTATTCGTGGAAACATCGGATCGCGCTCCTTCAAGAATATCATGTACCGCTTTTGCGATCCCTTTTGGAGTAATGTGATGTTTTTTATTAAAGGCGAGCTGCTTAGTACGGCGTCTCTCGGTTTCAGCTATCGCTTTTTGCATAGAGCCAGTTATTCTATCCCCATACAGAATAGCTCTCCCATGGATATGGCGTGCTGCACGGCCAATAGTTTGGATTAAAGAACGCTCGGAACGTAAAAATCCTTCTTTATCCGCATCCAAAATCGCAACTAATGCCACCTCCGGCATATCAAGTCCTTCGCGCAGTAAATTAATTCCAACCAATACATCAAACTTACCTAAGCGCAAATCACGAATAATTTCGACTCGCTCCACAGTATCAATGTCAGAATGCAGATAACGCACCTTTACACCATGTTCGGCAAGATACTCTGTTAAGTCTTCTGATAAGCGTTTAGTGAGGGTCGTGACCAACACACGTTCGTTTTTTGCCACACACCGATTTATCTCAGAAAGCAAATCATCCACTTGCGTGCCGACGGGTCTTACTTCAATCAAAGGATCGACTAAACCTGTTGGCCTAATGACTTGCTCAACCACCGCACCCGAGTGTTCAAGTTCATAAGTGCTCGGCGTTGCGGAAACATAAATAGTTTGAAAGACTAAATCAGAAAACTCTTGAAACTGTAAGGGCCTATTATCCAAAGCAGAAGGTAAACGAAAACCATATTCGACTAGGGTTTCTTTCCGTGAACGATCACCCTTATACATGGCTCCAAGTTGAGGGACGGTAACGTGTGATTCATCAATCACTAGCAAAGCGTCTTTTGGTAAATAATCCAGTAGAGTAGGTGGCGGCTGACCTGCATCGCGACCGGATAAATAACGTGAATAATTTTCTATGCCACTACAATATCCTAGCTCTAAAAGCATTTCGATATCAAACCGAGTACGCTGTTCTAAGCGTTGGGATTCTACTAATTTATTTGCCGCCTGTAATTGCGCCAAGCGTTCTTTTAATTCAATTTTAATCGATTCGACGGCATTTAAAATTTTATCTCGTGGCGTTACATAATGAGTTTTTGGATAAATAGTCAGACGTGGTACGCGCCTAAGTAATTCCCCCGTTAATGGATCAAAATAACTAAGCTGCTCTATCGTATCATCTAATAATTCAATCCGTACCGCTTCTTCGGCAGATTCAGCAGGATAAACATCAATCACATCTCCGCGCACACGGTAAGTAGCACGACGAAAATCCGTGTCATTACGACTATATTGCAGTTCAGTCAAACGCCTTAAAATAAAACGTTGATCGATCTGATCTCCCCGGCGCATATGTAACATCATATCGACGTAGGTGTTCGGATCACCTAAACCATAAATAGCCGATACAGTTGCAACAATAATGACATCACGACGTTCTAGCAAAGATTTAGTAGCCGATAAACGCATTTGTTCGATATGTTCATTAACCGCAGCATCTTTTTCAATAAAGGTATCAGTGGTTGGAACGTAGGCCTCTGGTTGGTAGTAATCATAATAAGAAACAAAATATTCCACGGCATTCTGTGGAAAAAAGCTCCGCATCTCACCATAAAGTTGTGCTGCTAAGGTTTTATTGGGAGCCAAAACAATAACCGGGCGCTGAATTTTTTGTATTATATGCGCAATACTAAACGTCTTGCCCGAACCCGTTACGCCTAATAAAGTTTGGTGTGCTAAGCCCGCTTCCAAACCCTTAAGCATTTCTTTGATCGCTACTGGCTGATCGCCCGCGGGTTTAAAATTTGAAGTCAATACAAAAGTTTTAGGCATGAAATAATAAGTTAAGCAAAAAAGTCCAAAAAGTCACCTCACGGCAAATATCTAGATTGCCGCGCACCTACGGTGCTCGCTATGCCAAGCAAACCGTTACCCAAAAGCAGACTTGCTTTATTATTAATCTCTCGCTGATAATAAAGACCCACTAACAACAGTTTAACTTAAAGTAGAACTAATCCATGCATATAAATCTCTCACATCGGGTTTCTCAAATTAAACCATCACCTACTTTAAGCCTGTCTGCAGCAGCCAACAGACTTAAAGCCAGCGGCAAACCTATTATTAATCTAACCGTAGGCGAACCTGATTTTGATACTCCAGAATTTATTAAACAAGCAGCTCGTCTGGCTTTAGATGAAGGGTTTACCAAGTACACGGCCGTCGATGGCATGCTGCGTTTAAAACAAGCCGTCATTGATAAATTTAAGCATGAAAACAAACTGGATTATGCATTGGATCAAGTGATTGTTTCTAGTGGTGCTAAACAATCTATTTATAATCTCATGCAATCTTTATTAAATCCAGGTGATGAAGTTATTATACCCGCACCTTATTGGGTTTCTTATCCAGATATGGCTTTATTAGCAGAAGCAAAGCCAGTTTTTATTTCTGGTTCTATTGAGTCCTGCTTAAAGATTACACCGCAGCAATTAGAATCGGCGATTACTGAAAAAACTCGGCTTTTTATTATTAATAGTCCCTCCAACCCTACTGGTATGGTCTATACGCATGCCGAACTCAATGAGCTAGCTAAAATTTTATTACGTCATCCAAAGGTATTTATACTGACTGATGACATTTATGAGCATATCTATTGGGGAAATGAACCTTTCAAAAACATTCTCAATGTATGTCCCGAATTATTTGATAGAACCTTAGTCTTAAATGGCTGTTCAAAAGCTTATGCCATGACCGGCTGGCGCATTGGTTATGCGGCGGGACCTAAAGAAGTCATACAGGCCATGTCCAACATACAATCACAAAGTACATCTAATCCTAATTCTATTGCTCAATTTGCCGCTGCCGCTGCCTTAACTGGCAAGCAAGACTCTGTACAGCATATGAATGAGATCTACCATCAACGCCATACATTTTTTTCAGCCGGGCTTAATGATATACCGGGTGTACATTGCTTATCCGCACAGGGAGCCTTTTATAGCTTCCCTTCCTTTCATGCCTTTATTGGAACTAGTAAAAAGTTCAGCTCAGATTATGAACTAGCTAATTACTTACTCAATAAAGCTAACATTGCTACCGTTCCTGGTTCTGCTTTTGGAGCACCCGGTTATTTACGCCTTTCCTATGCGTTGGATAATGCCAGCCTAGAAAAAGCGTTAATACAACTAAAAGCTGCGTTAGCTGGTTTGGCTTAAAGGCCTATTTGCAGCACCATCAATAGGGGCATCAGCAACAACACCACGTGTTTCTTTAACAAAAGCGGCAAGTATTGCAGCGATAACAAATGCAACAGGAATAATGGTTAACGCATGTTGGAAGCTTTCTACTGAAAACGCCATTAAATTTCCTCTAATATGTGTGCCGGTCAGTACATCTAAGGCTTTACCGATCAAAGGCTCAGATAAAGCACCGCCAAACATAACGAGCAAATTAGTCACTGCAATTGCAGTGCCAGCTAAACCTTGTACATTAAGTTCCCTAGCTATAGGAAAAACAATAATTTGTGCAGAACTACATAGACCAAAACTGAATAATAAGAGCCCAAGACAATGCCTAGAAAAAAATGGGAAGTAAATGAGTAAAGTAAATAAAACCGCCCCTAATAAAGCACCAATAATAATTGGATGACGTCGATTGCCTATTTTGTCAGAAATCCATCCGACCAAAGGACTGCCTATGGCCCAACCTAGAAATATAAATGAAATATTAACCGCCGCCGTTGAATTAGAGAGGCCATAAGTTCGAATTAAGTAAGGAATTCCCCATACTTCGGCAAAAGCAGACAACGATAAATATAAAAGACTGCCTATGACACCCACCAACCACATCTGTGGATTCCTACACAACTTAAACACGGCTTGAAAAAACTCTCCATAACTAAGAGTCGATGTACCACTACCTTCCTGTGTTGTTTTTACTCTATTAGTTTCTGGTATGATATACCATAAACAAACTGTTAAGAGTAAACCTATCACTGCTGAAATATAAAGTGTGACAGTAGACCCTAGGGTAAAGACCAATTTTGATAAAACAATATCTCCAGTCATGGCACCTATCATTCCCAGAGAGGTCGCCATACCGGCAATAAAAGCAAAACGTGAAGGAGGAAACCATATCGCAGCCAGCTTAAGCATACCTACGAAAGCAAATGCAGAACCAAATCCTACCAAAAAACGACCCACTTGCGCGGTGGAGAGATAATGGTGAGCAAATAGATAGGTACCTATGGCACAAACTAGACACGCAAAAGCCAATAACTTCCTAGGCCCAAACCTATCCATCATCATGCCCACGGGTAATTGCATAGGTGTGTAGGCGTAATAATAGAAAGCAACTAGATTTCCAAATGCTAAGCCACTGATATTGAACATTTTTAGTAAATCTTCCGTCATAACACTAGGCAAGATTCGCAAAAAATATTCATAACAGTAAAAAAGAGCCCCTAAGCCGCATACTAACCAGGGAAAAAGGTCAATACGTTTTCTCGGCATAAATCATACCCCCAGAGTAATTGAAATGAACAGCAGGCCCAGAAATTTAAAAATTAAAGGTTAATTTTTAGATAAGCCAACTAATGAAATGGATTACACTAAGCAGCTTCTGCTGGGTCAGACTTATCCGCATCGACTTTGATAGTACGTTTACCGTATTTTTGTTTAAACTTGTCAACACGTCCACTGGTATCAACAATTTTTTGCTTGCCCGTGTAAAAAGGGTGGCATTTTGAACATACTTCTATAGTGAGAGCAGGCTCACCTAAAGTAGAACGGGTTTGGAAACTGTTGCCGCAACTGCAAGTAACAGTAACTAGGTTATAGGCTGGATGGATATCTTGCTGCATAATAATTTTTATATCCCTTGAATAGAATGAGCCCGGCATTATAACAGAACAAATTATAAAACGAAATTTTTGGCTGAGAATCTATTATAAAAAACTCTATTTTTATTAACAAAAATGTAAGTTATTTAAGTACAAATACTGACATTTTGAAGGATTGTTGTGCTCCGTAAAAGTATATAAGCTAAGGGCAAATCTATATCCAACACACAAGTAACAAGGAGTGCTTAATTGAAAACCCTATGTGTTTTTAGTATGAAAAAGGGTCTCTTTTTTTTTCTATATGTCAGTTTCATACTCATTAGTTTGATTTCTGAAAGCAGCTATGCCGCAACCCATGGATTACAAATTTCCTATGGAACAGGGGATCCTGACCATTTAAAAGGGTATCGCGTCGCCGTTCAACAATTTTGGCCCTGGATAGGTTTCTCTAAATCCCCCTTGAATTTGACCGGCTATTGGGACGTCAGCTACGCCAATTGGCATACCTACCCGCCGCTCTCAGGTCAGCCTCGCTCTATCGACATTTTAGTCCTTTCGCCGCTCATACGGCTACAGAGCCGTGAAAATTGCTTGTTATCTGCCCAAGCTTATCTCGAGTTAGGAATAGGTGCCAGCTGGCTTTCCAATAATCATTTGGGCCATCGAAATTTGGGCGGACAATTTGCATTTCAAGATTTAATGGGACTAGGTCTACGTTGGCGAATAAGTGAAACATCGGTAAGTACATTGAGCTATCACTACTTACATTACTCGAATGCCAGTTTACTGCCCCCGAATCAAGGCATCGATGTGAAACATTTATTTACGCTAGGCTATGAGTTTTAGAGCTCATGGGAAAATTATTTTTAAAGGTTTTTTTAAAACTATGTTGTAAAATATCATGATCATCTTATACTGCACACAAGCTGTTCTTAACATACCTACCCAATAACGTCCTTTTAAAAAGGCGCTAATCAACTAGGGATCTTTTTTCTAAGAGGCTATACTCACAGCAATGGGATTTTTGGCACGGCGCCGCGAAAAAGAAGCAACCGGAGTGTATTGGCATACATGAGGATTGCGAATTGAGCGGCAACACAGACAAAAATTCAAGTGCGAAGAGTATATAAAGTGATGGCTAAAAGTAAATCATTATCCGAACATTCACCCATCGAACATCAAGCAATGCGCCTTTTCACAGAAAAGGCCTATCTTGATTATTCCATGTATGTCATTCTTGACCGTGCCTTACCACACATAGGTGATGGCTTAAAACCTGTACAGCGGCGCATCATTTATGCGATGTCTGAATTAGGTTTAACCGCACTCGCAAAATATAAAAAATCAGCACGTACCGTCGGTGACGTTTTAGGTAAGTTTCACCCTCACGGTGATGGCCCCTGTTATGAAGCCATGGTGTTAATGGCGCAAGCTTTTTCTTACCGTTACCCTCTCATTGATGGACAGGGGAACTGGGGTTCTCAAGATGACCCTAAATCTTTTGCCGCGATGCGTTACACCGAATCGCGTTTAACACGCTATGCCCAAGCCTTACTCAACGAACTATCCGATGGAACGGTTGATTGGGTAGCTAATTTTGACGCAACTCTCGAAGAACCTAAACTTTTACCCGCACGTTTGCCTAATATCTTATTAAATGGTGGATCGGGTATTGCAGTCGGTATGGCGACGGATATCCCTTCACACAATCTTAGCGAAGTAGTCAGCGCTTGTATTCGTTTATTAGATGAACCGGATACCACATTAGCAGAGCTTTGCGAATTGGTTATTGGACCCGACTTCCCTACCGCGGCAGAAATAATTACTTCGCGTGCTGAGATCTGTAATATTTACCAACAAGGTCAAGGAGTCATTCGTGCACGTGCTGTTTATACCGAAGAAAAAAACCAAATTGTTATTACCGATCTGCCTTATCAAGTATCCGGCGCGAAAATTATCGAACAGATTGCTGAACAGATTCGCGATAAGAAATTACCATTAGTAGAAGACTTACGTGATGAATCGGATCATGAAAATCCAACTAGGTTAGTGATTATACCCCGCTCCAATCGGGTTGATAGCGCCTCCTTGATGACCCATTTATTTGCAACAACAGATTTAGAACGCAGTTACCGTATTAATCTTAATATGATAGGCCTCGATGGGCGGCCTAAGGTTAAAAATCTGCTGGTCATATTACAAGAATGGCTAGAATATCGCCAAGCCACGGTAAGAAAACGTTTAGAGTTTCATTTAAATAAAATTTTGCATCGCCTTCATCTCTTAGAGGGTTTTTTAATTGTCTATTTGCATATCGATGAAGTCATAAAAATTATACGACAATATGATGATCCAAAAATCCGCTTAATGAAACGTTTTAAATTGAGTGATACACAAGCCGACGCTATTTTAGAAATACGTTTACGACAATTAGCCAAGCTAGAAGAAATTAAATTACAAACCGAACAAGAAAATTTAATCGCAGAGCGTGACAAAATTCAGAAAATTTTGTCTTCTAAAGCACAATTGAAACGGCTTATTCGAGCAGAATTGCAAGAAGATGCAAAGCTTTATGGTGACCGTCGCAAATCACCACTGGTTGAGCGTAGCGCTGCTCAAGCCATGCAAAAAAATGAAATAATTCCTTCGGAACCCATGACTGTCATTTTATCGACTCGCGGTTGGATACGTGCAGCAAAAGGTCATGATTTTGATGTCAGTGGTTTAACATTTAAAGCGGGTGACTCACTAAAGGGAACGCTACTTGGCCGCAGTAATCAATTGATCGCTTTCATTGACTCAACGGGACGTAGTTACTCAACATCGATACATACGCTTCCTTCCGCACGAAGTTCCGGAGAGCCTTTAACAAGCCGCTTTAATCCTCCCGCAGGTGCTAATTTTGAAGGCATGGTAACTGGAGATCCTGAACAGTCTGTGTTAGTCAGCGCTGATGCCGGTTATGGCTTTATTACACAACTATCTGAACTGTACTCTAAGAATCGTAATGGAAAAACCTTATTAAAATTATCTCCTCATGCTCATGTTCTACCTTTGTTAATGGTTAATCAAATTGACTCTAACTATATTGCGCTGGCCACCAATACTGGATACTTATTAATTATTGCTGCAGAAGAATTACCGATATTAGCACGCGGAAAAGGTAATAAAATGATGCAAATTCCTCCTAAAAAACTCGAACAACGCGAAGAGTTTATAAGTAAAATAGCCATTTTGCCTGCAAAAAATAGTAAATTGACGTTAATTTCTGGAAAAAAACAATTTATTTTGAAAGGTTCAGATTTGACAAACTACATCGGAAAAAGAGGACAACGCGGTCATAAATTACCACGTGGTTTGCAAAAATTAGATGCCCTCTTCGTCGACTTAACTTGATTTAATGGTTAATTTTAATAATGAATAAAAATATAAATTATTGTTGGTTTTTTTTACTGGCCGCTTTTTGGAGCGGTTCATTTGTTGCTATTAAGGCGGTAGTATTACACGTTCCGCCTTTCTTTGGAGCGATGTTACGTGTGGGTTTAGCATTAATATGCTTAAGTCTTATTTTTTGTTTCTTAAAAAAAAGTGTGTCTGTTCCATTTAATCTGCGCTGGCGCATTTGGATCATGGGACTTTTTTCTCAAGGCCTTCCTTTCTTCTTCTTATTTTACGGTGAACAACATATTTCGCCAGGTTTAGCGGGTATTTTAAATGGAACCGTACCGATTTGGACATTAATATTTAGTTTACTTTCTCCGCAAACCAGAAATTTTTCATTTCTAAAATGTATAGGTTTATTCACGGGTTTATTAGGTATTTGTATTATTTTTTGGCCCTTGCTGAATTTTAACACTGCACATTCCGCCTTATTAGGCACCGCTTCTGTTTTACTTATGGCTATCAGTTATTCAATCGGTAATTTGCTCAATCAACGTATGTTATCAGGTCAAACTAAATTAGATTTTTATGCCAATATCTATCATCAACATTGGGCCAGTCTTATCTTTCTAATGCTGGCATCCTTACTATTCGAACACTGGCCGAGTAGTAGTTTACTATTGCATACGCCGATTATTTGGGTTGCAAGTATTTACATGGGTTTATTTTCCACTGCAATAGCATGGATCATTTATTACCATTTAATTCGCGAATGGGATGCGGTACGCGCAAGCGCGGTGATGTATGTCGTTCCTATCATGGCTATACTTTGGGATTATGTTTTTTTTCACAATCGCCCACAATGGACAGAAGGCTTAGGCGTCATTGCCATCTTACTGGGTGTGGTATTAATACAATGGCCTAAAAAAAACTTACTCAAATTGCTCCGCAAAACCTAACAACTTATTTCGCAACTTACTAATAGTTTACTGTCATTGTGCGCACATAAACTATTGATCGTCATTGCGAGCACCGTAGGTGCGCGGCAATCCAGTGAAAAGATTAATATTTTCTGGATGGCCACGGCCTCACAGGCGTTTCGGCCTCGCCATGACGGGTTTTTTATTTGCTTTCTTTTTCTCTAAAGGTCAAGCCGACCATTTTATAGCTAAAACACTTTGTAAATGGCTAGCAAAGGTTTGACTTTCTTCTTGACCCACTATTCTAGAATCCGTTAATTCTTGTCCATTTGGCGCAAAAAATAAAAAGGTCGGTGGCGCAATCACGTGGAATTGACGTTCTAAAGCTTTATCTTGGTCATCATTCGCGGTGACATCCGCTTTTAACAAAATGAAATGTGACATTAAGGATTTAACTTGTGGTGCAGTGAACACTATCCGTTCCATTTCCTTACAAGATAAACACCAATTAGCATAAAAATCGACTAACACCGGTTTATTCTGTTGTTTTGCTTGTATCAAAACTTGTCTTAAATCAGAAATATTCTTAATTGTCTGAAAATTACTGGCTTCAGAGCCTACGACTTGGTTGGGATGCAGCATGCGAAAGGGTCGAGAATTGCTGGGGATGATTCGTGCTAGCAGCCACACAGCCATAGCCAACATCAGTATACCTAAGACAATTTTAATGCCATTCATCCATGGGCCCGATTTAGGTAGCCATTTACCTGCCGAAGTACCAATAATTAATAAAGGCACACCCGAACCCAAACCCAAAACAAATAAAGCGAGTCCACCCAGTATGGCATTCCCGGTGTTACCAATATAGGTTAATACGCCCACTAAAGGCGCTGTTATACACGGAGAAATAACTAACGTGGACAAGCAGCCCATTAAGGCCACCCCGATATAATTGCCGCCTTGTTGGCGATTCGTGATATGAATAAGCTTTTCATGCCAACTCACAGGCAGACGTAACTCGTAGAAACCAAACAAAGAAAAAGCCAGTGCGACAAACAATGCACAAACAATGATAATGACCCATGGACTCTGTAAAAATGCCTGTAAATAACTGCCTGCTAAACCAGCAAAAACACCCGCTATGGCATAAGTTAATGCCATGGCCAGGACGTAAGTTATCGACAAACTAAAGGCCTTAGCCGTTGTCAAATGCTTTTGGCCTAAAATAATAGCGGATAACACGGGAATCAACGGCAAAACACAAGGTGTTAACGATAATAATAAACCAAAACCAAAGAAACTAATTAGCGTCCAAAAAATATTATGACCCGCTAATATACTTAAAATTTTACTTTGCTCACTAGCAATTCTTATAGTTCCCTGACCTTGATTTGTCGCCGAATTATGGCCTATGTCTGTGGTATTTTGGTTAATTTTGCTGACTGACATTCCAGCATGGGTTAAACTTAAATGCTTAACTACAGGCGGGTAACAAAAACCCGCGATGGCACAACCCTGATAATGGATCACCATATCAAGATTTTGATCAGGAAGAGGATTGGCAAATTTTAATAACGTGACCACATGTCCTTGATAGACTTCATATTTCCCAATAAATTGATTATGTTTAATGGTTCCCTTAGGAAAAACCACTGAATTTATGCGGATTGGCGTACTTTCGAAGTGTATTTTATCGCGGTAAAGATAATAACCGGGCTTGATAGTCCAACGGGCTGTTAGCGTTTTATTATTTAAACGCTGCACTGAGACCTGAAAAACCTGATCCACAGGTAAAGCTTGCTGTATAGCATAAGCGGGTAATACGCCTGCGCCCAAGCTCAATCCAAAGAGTAAAACTTTAAAAAACTTAATTAAATTAAACAAAATAGTTCTTCCTTTAAGATATAGATCTGAGTATCAAGCCCTTACTATTAAATAGACCTTTACCCGCTATTTTTCTAGCAAATCTCACAGAAAAAACAATGTTTCGCAAAATTTTTTAAGAAAAATTAGGGCTGGGCCTAACTCAGAGGCTAAGAAAATCAAAAAATCCGCCAAAAGACGCTTGTCGCAACCTCTTAGCTACTATATCATGGAAACTCCTCTGACCTAGTCAAGTCTCAAAGGATAATGTATATGCAAAATGCACTCGATCAACTTCCTGTTCTACCTATGGTTGCTAGCGCTGGCGCACCGCAGCAGCCGCTAAAAACCTATGTCGAGCAGGCTTTAGAAAATTACTTTTCGCAATTAGATGGGAACTCACCTTCTAATCTTTATGGTCTCGTTCTAGCCGAGGTTGAATCCCCTATGCTAGAAGTGGTATTACGCCAAACTCGCGGAAACCAAACCAAAGCAGCGAAAATGCTAGGTATCAGTCGCGGTACTCTACGCAAAAAACTAAAACAATGCGATCTTTGCTAGCTTAAAAGACCAGTAAATAAACCTCTCGTGCAACAATAAAAAAAAATAACAACAATAAAAAAAATGTCTTTAATAACAAAAAAAATATATTTTAATTGGATATTTTGGTTTTTCACCGGAAATGCCTTATTATTTTGGGGAATTGGCTTGCATTACCTTGCCATTATTATCCCCTTTCATTTATCTGTTTCGTCGCTAGCTAATCAGTTGCTGGCATGTTTGTTTTTATTCGCAGCGTTTTTTGGCCAACTAGGTTTGTTTGCTTGTATTGCTGCGATTATCCCCCTCATCCTTGTCATTGTTTGTCCTAGAAAAAAACTCATATTTTCTGTTTCCGTCATGATAGGTTTCCTATTCGCTTATTTACTTAGCGTTGATACGTTTGTATTTGGCCAATACCACTTTCATTTAAATGGCGTTATTTGGAAATTACTAACAGGAGGGCAAGCCAACGAAGTCTTTGATCTTTCCTGGCTAGAATGGCTATCGATAGGATTATTATCGAGTTGTTTATTGGTTTTAGAAATAGGTTTAGCCATATTCATCTGGAAAAAATTACGCCATAAAACCTATGTCTCACTCTACCCGGTTGCAACGCTAGGTTGTCTTCTATTTTCCTACTATATGCTAGCCATATTAATCAAAAGCTCAACTGCACTAGCACTTAATCAGCAAGCTTACACTATACCGCTTTACTATGAAGTCTTAGCCAAGTTATTACCGGGTAAGCAAGCACTCACTGAACTCGAGAGTCTTTATCGTTCAGATTTTGTAGAAATCAATCATGCTAATCAAAAACTTGACTATCCTCTACATCCACTAGTTTATAAGCCCCTTAAAAAGCCGATGAATGTCGTTTTTATTCTGATCGATAGCTGGCGTTTTGATATGTTGAGTGCTGTCAATACGCCGAATATTTATCGTTTTGCACAACAAAGTTGGCAATTTCAACAACATTTCAGCGGTGGGAATGGAACTCAACCCGGTCTATTTTCTTTATTTTATAGCTTACCTGCCACCTATTGGGCAGCTACTATTAACCAACATAAAAGTCCAATATTTATGGATAAAATGATCGCTGAAAATTACCATATGGGTATTTTCACCAGCGCCTCGCTACTCACCCCCCCTTTTAATCTGAATATATTTGTGGGAATAAAAAATTTAAAAACTTCAACGATAGGGTACACTCCTTACGATAGAGACAAACAGATTACTAAAGAATTTAAGCAATTTATCACGCAGACACCATCACCTTTTTTTAGCTTTGTATTTTATGATGCCGCGCATAGCTTCTGCATTGGTGGTAGCCCAATACATATTTTTCAACCCAGCGTATCGACCTGTGATCGCTTAATCTATACTAGCCATACCGATCCAAACCCTACATTTAACCGTTACAAAAATGCCTTATATTACATCGACCAGCTAGTGGGACAAGATCTGGCTTTACTTAAAAAACGACATTTATTGGATAATACGTTAGTCCTTATTACTGCGGACCATGGTAATGAGTTCAATGATAACCATCAAGGTTATTGGGGACATGCCAGTAATTTCACTCGCTACCAAACCCAAATCCCTTTGATTATTCATTGGCCAGGCCAAAAACCGATGCAGGTTAAGCATATGACTAGCCATTATGACGTAGTACCAACTTTACTCAGCCGAATCTTTGGCTTGCAAAACCCGATAACGGACTACAGCATAGGCCAGTCTTTGTTTAATAAAAAAACCCCTACATTTTTATTAATACACAGCTATACCAATTTAGGCGTGGTGAATGATAAAAAAATCGTCGCCATTTTCCCCTCAGGTTATTACCAAATCCAAAGCCTCCAAGCTAAGCTGTTATCCAATGAGTCCTTACCGATGAAAAATATCTTAGCCGCCTTAGCGTTAACTCAACGGTATTACTTTAAAGATAAAAATTAAGTTTATTGCTTGACAGATTCAGTGCCGCTTTAGCACAATAGGCCACCTTTGACTATGTAGCTCAGTTGGGTGAGCAAGATAAAGAAAAAGAAACGCTTTTTCCTTGTGAACGCCCGAAGCAGGATGCGCAGGGCCGGCTTTCAAGCGGAGCAGGAATGCGTAGCGCAGAAAGGAGCACAGACAGAGTGAATCGAAGTTAAAGAAGTTTAGGCTATGTAGCTCAGTTGGTTAGAGCACAGCATTCATAATGCTGGGGTCGGTGGTTCGAGCCCACCCATAGCCACCAGAATCATTTTAAGTTTAGAATATTAGGATATGTTCGCAAACCAAGTTTTAGCGACATAGGAATTAAACTATGTAGCTATATCATCGTTTAGTATCTAGTATCGTAAATTTAGAAAAAATTAATTAAATAAAAATAATAAGATTTGAGTTAAAATATGAATTCTTGTGTAGCAATATGCGTTCGATATTCCCATATAATTTATCAAATCACAAAATTACTTGCCTATATTCAATTCCTTACAGCAAGTAAGGAAGAAGCTTTCCTAAATAACAAAAGGAAAGCCTGATGATATTGGATAATATAGAACTTAAATCGCTGAATTATTTAATCCATATCCATCAAATAGATATAATTCTTTCCGATATTTTCGATACTATTATTTGTAGAAAAATTCATCCTGAAAGCATTAAACAGCTTGTTGCAGCGCGGTTAAACATCCTATTCCCTGGGATATCTCCAACAGATTTTTATCAAATTAGAAGAAATGCTGAACAATATTGTTATTCAAAATATAAAACTTCGTATGGTGAAAAAGAAATTAATTATCCCTATTTAATTTCTACTATATATGAGCTATTAAAAAAAAAATATCATTCAGATATTTTTCTAACTAAAAATGAGTTTTTACTTGCGCATCAATCGATAGAATTAGCTATCGAATATCGCAATCAAATTCCGGACACACATCTCGTAAATTTTATAAGAAAACAGAAGGCCAAAGGAATAAAAATAATTCTGTTAAGCGATTTCTACATGAGTAGTGATTTAGTTAACTCCATGTTAACTTATCATAATATTGATGATATTTATGATCATCTTATTGTTTCTTCAGATTTAATGAAAACCAAACGCTCTGGTAAGCTTTATCAAGAAATTATTAACAATTCGGCGTTATGTCATTCTTCAAATATTTTAATGATGGGAGATAATTATTACTCTGATATTGTCATGGCAGAGCAATTTGGTTTAAAGACATTTTATGTCGAACGAAAACAACAAAATATCTTTTATAACCAACAACAAAAACTTTCAGAATCGAAAAAAGCCTGCTTATCAGCTATTGATCAGATCATTAATCATCAAGAAGATGGCGTCTTTGAATATTTACCCTTGTTATTGTTACATATAATAAATAAGCTTTATCATCGTTGTGTAAAACACAAAATTAAAAAGCTTTATTTTCTATCCAGAGAAGGAAAAATTATAAAAGACCTTTTTGATCAGTATCAATTATATATGCACGCTAAACAATTCAGTAGCCAGCATATCACAACCTATTATTTACTAGCCTCAAGACGCTCAACAGCAGCAGCCAGCCTTGGCCCTTTAGATCAGGAAGGGTTTATCACGCTCTTTCGCCAATACACGAATATTTCTATTAAACAATTTTCTTTGTCTTATAGTTTTGATATTGAAAAAATTAAATCAATTTGTGACTCACTATTAATTGATATAGATGAAATTCAAAATCACTTACCTTCATCAGATTTTTTTAAAAGATTAAAAAATGATATTCGTTTTATTCAATATTATGAAGATTTTAGAAAGCATCAACGTTTAAATTTTATAGATTATTTGCAAAGTATAAATTTTACTTTACACGATGAACAATTAACTCTATTTGATATTGGTTGGAAAGGGTCGATGCAAGATAATATAAGTAAAATTTTTTCCAATATGCATATTCATGGTTATTACCTAGGCTTGGTAGCACCTGGTGCGATGCACTCCCATAATGTGAAAGAAGGGATTCTGTTTGATTTTCGTCAAAAAAATAAAAACTATTGGCTTTATCATCAAAATCTTTCTTTATTTGAAATTATATTAAATGCTGATCATGGTAGCGCAAAACAATATAATCGAGAGGATAATGGTGATATTACAGTTGATTTAGAATTTAATGATAAGGAAAATCAACTTTTTTCGCAAAAAATTTCCTTAATTCATCAAAAAATTCATGAAAATTTTTCCAAATTATTATTATTATTTGATAATTACTCATTGGGAACATTCCTAACAGAAAGTTATGCCATTGATTTACTTAAACAAAAAATATTTTTACCGAATAAAAAAGAAATCGAATGGTTAATCGATGTTCAGCATTTTGAAAATTTTGGTTTATTTACCCACAGTCAAGTAGGAACAGATTTACAACAATCTATTAATCCACCCATTAAAAATTTATTTACGCTGATAAAATCCCCAAAAAAATATATAAGATCAACATTCTTGCCTTTTTTAAAGCTTTCAAAAGATGGTTTATGGTTTGTAGCGCGTTTATATAGATGGTATTTATTATATTTAAAGTCTCTTTTTAAAACATGAAAAAAATTTTATTTTTAATTGGCAGTGCCAACATTTCTGGAGGGACGTATGTCATTCTTCAGCATGCACTTTATCTGCAAGCATTGGGATTAAATATCACTTTAGCTTGTATTAATTTTGAAGAATGTCTTTTATTAAAAACAAAAAATCACCCATGGCATCCGGCATTAAACAAACTTCACTTTATCTCTATAAATGATATTAATAAAAAAAATTACGACATTGCCATTTTTACCTGGTGGAGGACTGTCTATTATCTTCCCAAAGTTCAGGCAAAATCTTACCTCTATTTCGTGCAATCCATAGAATCAAAATTTTATGACCCATTAGATTCGCCTATATATTATATTGTTAACTCTACTTACACTTTTAATCTTCCAGTGATTACTGAAGCCGCTTGGATTAAAAATTATCTTTATCAAAGATACGGTACTCGAGCAGAACTGGTGCATAATGGGATACGCAAAGATATCTATTTCGCAGATCCAACTTACTTAACTCAAAAAAAAGCCAATAAACTTCGTATTCTAGTTGAGGGACCTTTGGGTGTTCCATTGAAAAATATCGAGAAAACTTTAGCTCTTTGCTCAAAAGTTCCTGATATTGAGCTCTGGTGGTTAACTAGTAGCAAAATTAATCGCTATAAAAATGTAGATAAAGTATTTTCTTGTTTACCCATTGATAAAGCCGCCGAAGTGTATCGTTCCTGTGATGTTCTGGTCAAATTATCCTATGTGGAAGGAATGTTTGGTCCTCCACTAGAAATTTTTCACTGTGGTGGAACCTGTATTGTTTATGATGTAACCGGCCATGATGAATACATTAAAGACGGTTATAATGGAATTGTTATAAAAACAGATGATGAAGATAGTGTTGTTAAGTCCATAAACTTACTAGCCAAGGATCGAAATTATTTGAATAAACTTAAAGTCGGCGCATTTAAAACAGCCGGTTTATGGATAAACTGGGAACAATCTAGTGACAAGTTTTATAAATCCTTAAAAAATATAGTCAGTGATTCCACTAGACAGTATCCCATTCAAGACATTACAAAAAAGTTAACATTGGCATTTAACCAATATGAAAGAGCTATAAAGGATCAAAATATTTTTTATCAAATATCTTATAATGTTAAAAAAGTATTGATATTTTTATCAAAGAAATATCCTAAATTAGCTATTCTTAAGCAAGTTTATTACTCAAAATTGAATAAAGAATATGAATAAAAATATTTTAATTACCGGCGGCTGTGGGTATATAGGCAGCCATATTACACTACTCCTAAAAAAACAAGGATTTAATATCATTGTGATAGATAATCTATCTACTGGTCACACTGTAAATATGTTAGATGGTGTAATATACGAAATAGGAGATATTGGTAATCTTACTTTCTTGGGTGAAATATTTAATAAATACTCGGTAGATACAGTGATGCACCTCGCTGCCAAAATTTCAGTGGAAGAAGCAACGCGAGTTCCAGAATTGTATTATGAAGAAAACTTATTTAAGTCCATTAGTTTGATGCAAGTAAGTGGTCGACATCATGTTAAACATTTTATTTTTTCATCAACTGCAGCAGTATACGGACAAACCACAGAGCAAACTGTCAGTGAAAATCAAGGTATTAATCCTATTAACCCTTATGGGAAATCTAAATATATTGCAGAATTAGCGTTAAGTCATTTAGCAACCGAATATGCTATGCAGCTCACTATATTGCGATATTTTAATGTTGCTGGGCATGATCAATCTTTAAGAGTCGGTAATTTCAACCGGTCATCCGGTGCTCTCATTCCACTTATTTGCCGTAATATAACAATGGATAAATTACCAATTACTATCTATGGTAATGATTTTGATACGCCGGACGGAACTTGTGTAAGAGACTACATTCATGTAATGGATATTGCCAATGCACACGTGATGGCCGTTAATCAATTCCATGAACTTACGACAAGCAAGAATTTAACACTCAATGTTGGTTATGGCCATGGCTTATCCGTTCTTGAAGTGGTTCAGCTTGTCAATTCACTATCAGATAATACATTAAACTATATTATAGGGGATCGAAGAAACAGTGATATTCCTTACTCAGTAGCCGATAATAAACGTATACTGTCTTTAGGCTGGAAATCTTTATTCCTAAACCCTCATAAGGAAATAATTATTTCCGAGCTCGCTTGGAATAAAAAACTTTCCATAGGTTAAAAAAACATGCAAAAAATTGAAATAAATAATCAACTTTTTGCCGAAGCTCAACTTTATGGTAAGGAATGGAGTTTACTATTTCACGAATTTGCGTATTGGTTAATCCATAGTTGCCAACAATTGAGTATAAAGAAATTATACTTTTTCACTAGAGAAGGGGCTTTTTTTATTGCGCTGGTAAAAGCTTTACAAGAAAAATTTAATATTTGCGACGTGGAATGTCATCTGCTTTCAGTCAGCCGGCTTGCAACTTTCCTGCCATCAGTAGATTTAAAGAGTCAAAATGCATTTCAGCGACTTTGGAATATTTATCCAAACCAATCACCTGAAGCATTTTTCAGATCGCTAGATATTGAAGATGAACGTTTGCAAACATTATATAACCAAGAATACGGGAGTTATGACCAAGAGATCCTTGGTATAGCAAAAAATCCTATTTTTAATCAATTTTTAAAAAATGCTACTGTAAACCAAATAATTAAACAAGCTATTTTTTCTAAAAAAGAACTGTTAACAGAATATCTAAAACAAAATAATTTTTTAGATGATACCCCAATAGGAATTGTTGATATTGGCTGGCGTGGAAGTATACAAGATAATATTAGTCTAATTTTTCCAGAAAAAAAAATATATGGTTTTTATTTAGGTTTGCATCGCCAAAAGAATTGTATTTCAGAAAATTATTTGAAAAAAGCATTTTTATTTGATGGGAATAATACTGCTTTCATTCAACTATTTACTTGTTTAATGCGATTTGTTTTGCCATTAGAATTTCTATGTACTCCAATACAAAATTCAGTTAAAAGGTATATTATCGATCAAAATAACAAGGTTATACCCGAAACACATATTAAAACTGAAATGAATATGGCTAACAGTATCATACCTATTTTTCAACAGTCAGTACTAGACGCTATAACGTCATATCAATTAAAAAATAAATTTAGACTTAAAGAGTGCAGGAAAATTGCCAAGCAAATCGTATGGAATCCAAAAGGATTTCAAATTTATTTTTACTCAAAAAGTAAATTTAATGAAACTTTCGGACTAGGAATCTCTGCTAGGCGTTATGATATTGGCCCAGTAAAATCTATAGAGGCTTGGATAAAAGCACTAAAAAAATCTGCCTGGATTAGTGGCCACCTATATAATAAGCTACCTAAACCATTGTTTCGAACTTTACCTATCCTTTATTTACTCTATTGTCTAATAACATTTGATAGTTATTTATTACACTAGATAGAGAATAGTGTTCTTTAACTTTTTTATATCCAGCTAAACCAAGTGTTCTCAATTCATTCTTGCTTTTCATTAACATGCAAACCATTGCATCATACAAGCTTTGAACATCTTTAACTTTCACTACTATACCGTTATCATGATTGACCAACTCCCTACAACCATGCGTATCGGTAGTAATAATAGGCCTGCCCATCGCCATGCTTTCGAGTAATACTCGAGGCATCCCTTCGGAATAACTCGGCAAAACAACCACATCACTAGCCTTAATGTAAGTTCTGACATCGTCAACATAGGAAAAATATTGAATTCCCACTTTTTGAAAATCACCTAAATTTATGGTATGTAAACTAGAGGGATTATAATGATCAAAAGGTGCAATAACCGTACAATTAAACTCAATTTGATTGCTTTTTAGCTGTTTACAGGCATTCATCAGCTCAATAATACCTTTATCTCTAATGAGTCGACCAATGAATAAAAAAGATATAGGTTTTTTATGTTCATCAATAGGAGAAAATTTAAAAAATTCTAAATCTACCCCTTCTCCAGGAAAAACCATGGCGTCTTTTTTTTGACAAAGCTTTTTTTCGATAAAATAATTTCTGTCGTCATTATTTAAAAAAATAAAAGAATCTGAATGTCTGATTATCAATTTTCGACTATGAGTCAATATATAAATTATTTTCTCAATCAGAAATTTATATTTGTTGATGAGACTGCTACCCATGCCGGTAATAAAATGAACATTGGGTATTTTCCAGTTATCAAACATAGAAAAAAAACTGGATTTCAACGAGTAAGAAAAAATGACCTCTGGATTTATTTTTTTTATAATTTTTTTTAATTGAATTAAAGTAACAAAATCTTTGACTATATTAATAGATCGGCAAAAATTAATATTCAAGAAAAAAACATTTTTATATTGATATTCTCTCTTATAATTTTCGATGTCCATAGGACAAACGATATAAACCTGATGATGATTATTGGCTAGATACTTTATAATATCCCAGCGAAATTTGATCATGCTATGTAGACTATTTCCCAATATTAAAATTTTCACAAGTAAATTCCGATCTGAACGTATATTATTTTTCTGAATGAGCCGAGTTGCGTTTTAAACTGAATTATATACTACATATAAATCAATTGTTCTAAACCTACCTCTATTTTCAACTTATTTTACACTTTCTACAAGAGCGATCTGCCGCGCTATATCCAAGGCTTCACTTAACTGCGCAACAGGAAAAACCGTCATACCATGAATAGCTTGCTTACTCATATTAGCCTTGGGAATAATCGCCGATTTAAAACCATGTTTAGCGGCATCACGTAAACGTTCCTGACCATTTGGGACTGGACGAATTTCTCCAGATAAACCGACCTCGCCAAATACCAAGCAATCTTCCGGAAAGGGTTTATTGCGTAAACTCGATAACACCGCTAATAAAACCGGTAAATCCGCGCTGGTTTCTAATAAACGCACACCACCCACGACATTAATAAAGACATCTTGATCATACGTCATAATACCCGCATGTCGATGCAATACCGCCAATAACATCGCTAAACGATTACTTTCTAAACCTACGGTTACGCGACGCGGATTGCCTAAGTGACTGTTATCAACTAAAGCTTGTACTTCGACCAATAAAGGTCGACTGCCCTGCCACGTGGCAGTGACTAAACTCCCTGAAACCGTTAATCCGGATCGCGACAATAGCATGGCAGAAGGATTACTGACTTCACGTAGGCCTTTCTCGGTCATGACAAACACACCCAATTCATTCACTGCACCAAAACGATTTTTAACTGATCGTATTAAACGATGCCTACTGTCGGCTTCACCTTCAAAATACAATACTGTATCTACCATATGCTCTAAAACACGTGGTCCTGCCAACGCACCATCCTTAGTCACATGCCCTACCAAAAATATAGCAATGCCGGTTTGTTTGGCCAAACGCGTTAATTGCATGGCGCTTTCTCTGACTTGGCCGACTGCACCTGGTGCAGATTGCAGTAAATCGGTATGCATGGTTTGTATCGAATCAATCACCAAAACTTGTGGTTTCTCTTGTAAAGCGTGCGTTAAAATGCTTTCGACTCGGGTTTCAGTCAGCAGACGAATTTTCTTGTATGGCAATTCTAGACGTTGGGCTCGTAAGGCTACTTGTTGCAGTGATTCTTCCCCGGTGATGTAAAGCACCGAATGATGCTCACTCAACTGGCAAAGACTTTGTAATAATAAAGTAGATTTTCCTATACCTGGGTCGCCACCCATGAGTATCACCGAACCGGGGACTATCCCTCCACCGAGTACTCTATCCAACTCTTTGATCCGTGAAGAAAATCGTTCCACTTCACTAAACTGTATGCTATTTAAATCGGTTATTTTCGCATCGGCTGCCGCATAACCATTTACACGTGGCAGCGAACGTGCTGAAAGAGAAGCACTATCTTCTAATAAACTATTCCAAGCTTGGCATTCGCCACATTGACCGGACCATTGTAAAAACTGTCCGCCACAGGACTGACAGCTATAGACGCGTTTCGGTTTAGACATGCTGTTTTTCCAGTAATAATTTTTGCACGGCGCTTAATAAATCGGGAAAAACCGGGATCTCATCGGCTAATTCACGGTTATTTAACAGGGTTTGTTCACCATTGCCAGTTAAAACTAAAATAGGCTCGCAACCAACTTTAAGTGCTGCTTTAATATCCCGCAGTGAATCACCGATGGCTATTACGCCCCGCAAATCGAGTTGATAATAATCGGCAATTTGTTCAAATAAACCGATGCCTGGCTTACGACAACTACACTGGTCTTCAGGCAGATGGGGGCAGTAAAACACCTTATCCACCTTGCCTCCCAGTGCTTTTACGCTATCGAACAATTTTTGGTGGATAACAGCTAACTCTGCCTCAGTATAAAACCCGCGACCCACACCCGATTGATTAGTCGCGACAGCTATGGTGTAGCCTGCCTGAGTCAGAAAGGCGATGGCCTCTAAACTACCCGGAATCGGCAACCACTCCTCAGGGGTCTTGATATACTCCTTAGACTCAAAATTAATCACGCCATCCCGGTCCAGGATGATAAATGGGGTGTTTTTAGCCATTTTCTTGCTTCCTTTAAGTCTCTCTTAATACTAGGGATCTATACTTTGCAGATATTCATTGGCATTTTATTAATCAGAAAAAACTTATGCAAACGGTTCCAGTCGAACAAAAATTAGTCATTATTCTAGAAATTGCTTTTTTACTTAAGGAGAAAATTAACCAAATAATTGACCCCATATCTAAAAGATCTCACATTAATTCTGATCTTTTAAAAGAATTACAAGACTTACGCATCAACGAATTTATAAACTCAAGCAGAAAAGCTCTCAGCGAATTTAACGCTTCTACTTGTGAAAACTCTCCCTTAAGTATTCGTGTGAAAAGGATTATTGAAGAATTCACTGAGATTAAAGTTTTGATTAATCCTCGTGTTTCTACTCCAAAAAGAACCTTTTTTTCTAACACTGCTGCAGAAGTCGATCTACAAAGATTACGAAAAAATTTAACCGCCATCAACGAAGTTTTTAACATGCTTCCTGAGAAAACGCCCCATCAAGCAATGGAACAATATAACAGACCTACGTTAGGTGCTTAACTACTAGAATTCCCCATCGCGTACCGCACGATAACATTTTTCAAACAAGCGACATTATTGATCATGCCTAATCCGAACTTCCGCGTTTTCTGTACTATCGGATTGCTGGTAGCAAATAGATGTTTAATTCCATCAACGCTACCCATCATGACGCGATTATGAAAGCGACGCTCTCGCTCATAACGACGTAAAGTATGGTGTGCAGCTATGGATCGGTGTTTCTGTTTGGCTTCCAGGATCACTTTCGCCAAGCAATGCGCATCGGCGATCCCTAAATTAGCGCCTTGGCCAGCTAAGGGATGAATGCTATGCGCCGCGTCTCCAATTAAGGCAACACCCGATTTGATATATTGCTCCGCTTCTTGGGTCTTTAATGGATAACTTAAACGTGGGCTAGTTGATAGCACTTGGCCTAAACGCTGCTCGAAAGCATACGTTAACTCTTCACAAAAAAGTTCCTCATCCAAGACTGATAAACGCTGACTTTCTTCGGGTGTAGTCGACCAAACGATCGAGCAATGGTGAGCATCCTTTAAAGGTAAAAAAGCTAAGGGACCATTAGGCAAAAAAATCTGTCTGGCGGTTTGTTTATGCGGTAATTCAGTCCGTACCGTCGCAACGATTGCGCACTGCGCATAATCAGTGGATTTAATTTGTAAGTTTGCTAATTCTCTAACTTGTGAATGATCTCCATCAGCACCGACTAGCAAACGTGTACTTATCTGTGCCCCAGACGCTAATGTTATCAATACTTGGTTTTTTTCCAATTGCATCTCGAGTAGGACATCGGGAGCAAGCCAAGTCAATTCAATATCGGTTTTTGCTTGCGCGTATAATGCCTGCTGCAAATCAGCGTTCTTGACTATATAACCTAAGCAAGCTTCGCCGACATCCGCACTATCAAAAAAAAGATTAGTCGTTTGTCCGGATTCCCATACTTGCATACTACGAAATGGCGCAAGTTGTTTAGTATCAAGTCGCTGCAAAACATCGAGTTGCTCCAGCAGTTGTTGCGAACCTACAGTAACGGCAATAACGCGCAGCTGTGAATATAAATTTGCGGTTTTTTTATCAACAGCGTCTTTATTAATTATGGCGACGCTTAAACCTTGATCTTTTAAGTGACAAGCTAGTGTCAAGCCAACGATGCCTGCACCAACAATAACGATGTCATAATCAGTGTATGTTTCTTCTAAAGTCATAATGACGGTGAATAATGATAATTAACATATTCCGGATACCAAAATTGACGATCGATTTCCTGGGCTAAGTCTACCGATTCTTTAACCTTGGCTAATCCTTCTCGGCGCGCCTGGGTGGCGACTGCCAGTGCAATACAGCGACTAATAGCTTGTATGTCTTCAAAATTCGGTAATAGCGCATTTTTTGCATCGGATTTGCTAGCAAAACTACTTAAAGCTTTGCAAGCTTCCCAAAGCATAGCTTCACTCAAGCGTGTCGCTTGAGCTATCAAGACTCCCAAACCTATACCCGGATAAATGAGCGCATTATTACATTGCGCAATCGGAATTTTTTCACCTTTATAATCAACTTGACCAAAAGGACTCCCAGTAGCGATCAGTGCGCGCCCCGCTGTCCAATTCAACAAATCATCTGGCGTTGCTTCTGATTTTTCGGTAGGGTTGGATAAAGGAAAAATGATAGGATATTCAACCTGAGCTGCCATGGTTTTAATGATCGCTTCAGTGAAAATTCCGCCTTGACCAGAACAACCAATTAATACCGTGGGTTTAAACTGTTGCACCACATCATACAATTGTAAGGTAGCGACTGATTCGCCCATTAAACGTTGCGCATAAGGCTTTTGAAAAGCCGTCAGATCCGACATCGCCTCATGTAACAACCCATATCTACCCACCAAATAAAATCGCGATAACGCTTCCTCTTTAGATAAGCCTTCTCGCATCATCCCTGCGCAGAGTTGATCCGCTATCCCAGTTCCTGCTGTCCCTGCACCCACAATAACCACACGCTGTTCGGTCAATGGAATTTTGGTACGATGTAAAGCGGATAAGAGTGCAACCAAAGTCACAGCGCCGGTTCCTTGCATATCATCATTAAACGTGCACATTTGCTCATGATAACGTTCTAAATTACGCCGTGCGTTTTCACGTCCAAAGTCTTCCCAATGCAAATAAGCTCGTGGTAATTTTCTTTGTATACCTGAGACCACCGTTTGTATCATGTCATCATATTTTTGACCGACTAAGCGCGGATGACGCCAGCCTAAATACATCGGATCATTTAACAATTGTTCATTGTTAGTTCCAACATCGATTTGAATCGGTAATAAACGATTCGGATTAACCCCAGCACACAACACATAAACCATCAATTTAGCAATACAGATATCCATTCCACCGATACCTTGATCGCCAATTCCTAATACCCCTTCGCCATCGGTCATGACGATAATATCCACTTCGGGATTCAAACGATTCTCAAGGATTTCATCGATATGCTCTCTATCTGGATAAGCGATGTATAAACCACGTGGCTGCTGAAATTCCTGACTAAATTGCTCAACCGCTTTTCCAACCGTGGGTGTATACAAAATAGGTAACATTTCAGTTAAATGCTGGCTAACCAATTTATAAAACAACACCTCATTGGTATTATGCAAATTACGTAGATAAAGATGTTTTTCTAAATTATTTTCTTTTTTTAAAAATTGCTGATAAACGCGCAGTTCTTGTTGTTGCAAACTTTCAATACTGTAGGGTAATTTACCGCGTAATCGTAATTGCTGTCTTTCCGATTCAGTAAATGCGGTGCCTTTATTTAATTTGGCGGTAGCTAATAAACCTGAACCCAAGGCATTGGTTTCCAGGTAAAGAACTTTAGCATTTTTATCGGTAATTAATTTAAATTTTGGCATACTAATATTCTTCTTCTTGTAAAGCTAAACCGCGAATCAAACTTGGAAGTCGGCCATGAATTCCCATCAAGCGGCGTGATAAATTTCTTTTGCAGGGCGAGAGTAAATCCATTGCTAATAGACCATTATTGTAAATGAAAGTCAACGACCCACGCGTTTGCAAACGGGTTAATTGCTCGGTAAAACCGATGATTTGTCGCTGTGCTGCCATACGTGACTTCAGATATGATAGTGCCAAACTTGCATCATCCAAATCTATATCATGCTCCAAAGCATTCGCAATCACATCCACACATTCGGCCATATCTTGTAAACCTAAATTTAGACCTTGAGCCGCAATAGGAAGTAAAGTATGCGCGGCATTTCCTAGTAGCATCAAACCTGCTTGCGCTTGGGTTTCGGAAATGCAGCTTTTTACTGGATAGATTTGTGGCTTAGTCATGTGTAATAACCTGCCAAACCGATAAGAGAATTGTTGTTGTAAGTTCTCCAAAAACTCTGGCTCAGTTAAATTTTGTAGTGCTTCAATAGTTTGCTGTTGGGAAGTCCAGACTAAGCCTATTTTATTAGATGGTAAAGGTAAGCAAGCAATAATTCCTTGCGGAGTAAAGCGCTGATGGGCAATATGTTGATGATGTCGGCTAATATCTATGCATGTAGTCAAAGCAACTTCGGAACTTGGCCTGATTTTCAAACCAATATTCAGCATGCGGCGAACGGTAGAATCGGTACCATCTGCAGCAATGATTAACCGTGGATAAATAATTTTTTTTTCATCTGGAAGGTGATTTAACACAACCTGCCAGATACCTTCATGTTGACTGATAGATTCACAGCTTGCCGGGTTGTAAAGATCGAAAGTCCCTTGCACAGTTTTGCTGGCGGCGACCTGAAACAAAGCTTTGCTTAATTCATGTCCCAAACGCGCCGCAGGAACAACTGCACCTAATTGTGGAACACCCATCTCTTTAGCATTAATTCTCGACTGAGCAAAACAATCTGATTTCGAAATATGTACACAGTGAATGGGATTCGCATGAACTTCTAAAGCGGACCAAACATTTAATGTCTGTAGAATGCGCAAGCTAGCCAGATTTAAAGCAATAGGTTTACTACCTGGAGACAAAGGAGCATCTAGAGATTTAAAAGCGGATTTTTCAATCAAAGCGATTCGCAATGGTAAATGCGATAAGGCTAATGCCAAACTCGTTCCTACAATTCCAGCACCGACAATAAGAATATCGTAATCGTGCTTCATGAGGACGTTCGCATGATGTTTTCAATGTCAGCCAGATCTTTGGGTGTTTGTGATGTCAATACTTCACAAGCCTGCTGTGTTACTCGCACATCATCTTCAATTCTGATACCAATATTCCACCATTTTTTATCGATATCCGGCGACGGACTGATGTAAATACCAGGCTCTACAGTGAAAACCATATCTGGCTCTAAGCTGCGCCATTTTTTTTCTACTCTATAACATCCTACATCATGGACATCTAAACCTAACCAATGGCTACAACCATGCATATAAAATTTTTGATAACTTTTTTGTTGAATCAGATCGCTAAGCTTCCCTTTTAATAAACCCAAATCCACTAAACCTTGCGTTATAAGCTCCACACAGGTTTTCTGTAACAGATTCCAGGCCACACCAGGCTTTATCAACGCTAGGATGGCTTGCTGTGCTGTTAATACGATATGATAAATAGCCTTCTGTTCTGGATTAAAACGACCCTTAACAGGAAAAGTTCGAGTAATATCCGAGGCGTAATTTTGATATTCACATCCCGCATCAATTAACACTAAATCACCCGATTTTAACTCTGCGCGATTATCCGTGTAATGTAAAATACAACTATTCGCTCCACTCGCCACAATATTGGGATAAGCCACAGCTTGACTCCCTTGTTGATAAAAGGCATACATTAATTCAGCTTCTAACTGATATTCATATAAACCTGGCCGACAAGCGCGCATTGCACGCAGATGAGCTTCGCCGGAAATATGCGCCGCCCTGCGCAAGCAATCCAATTCTGTTGGACTTTTCCTCAATCGCATTTCATGGACGGCATCGACTAGTTTTTTAGCATCTGCAGTCGGTGTTTTTTTTAAACGCGTCAACAACTTATTAATACGCGCTAAGGTTATGTTGTTAAGTTTCTCATCGCCAAGATGATAACAAACACGTGTATCAGAGATATATTCGGACAACTGTGCTTCAAGCTGATCGATAGGGTAAGCCTCATTAGCACCGTATTCTTTCTTAGCCCTGGTTTGACCAATACGCTCTCCATTCCAAATAGCCGCTGCCGGGTCCTCAGCACGATTAAATAATATAAACTTACCGTGTTTACCATCAGGGATGAGCAAAGCAATAGCTTCTGGTTCAGGAAATGCAGTTAAATAATAGAAATCGCTATTTTGACGATAGGGATAAAATACATCGCCATTACGTAGATACTCTGGTGCAGCGATTAAGACAATTAATTCATCACTCTTAAGGTGGGATAATAATTGCTGGCGTCGATGCTGCAATTCCGAAAGCTTAAACATAGATAGTTATCAGTGGATGCCCCTAATGAAGATACATAGAGCCTGTACTTCCTTCTACTGAATAACAAATCAATTCTTCGTAAATCAAGGGAATAGCATGTGTAATAAACTCGATCGCTTCATCGTAAGCCATTTTATCGAGTTCCGTGACTTCTAAATGGTTAATTTCAAGCTTAGCAATCTCAGAGATACAATATAAGGCTTCGTGTATCACATCAGGTGTTTCATCTTCAATAGAGCTTCCGCCTAAGCCTAACCCATATAAAAACCCTTCACACCACAAACTTAAGGCTTCAGCACGTTCTTCTAACTCATACTGTTCATCGGGCAATAATAATTGAAAGGTTTGTAAGCCACTTAACTGGCGGCAAGCCGCATCATACAAGCCAACAACCGCACCTTGCGATCCCAACATAAAGGGCGGCCTAGTCCCTAGGCGCTTCAATAAAATATCGATCAAAAAACCACCATTAAGTTTTGGACCTACACAAACAAAACCACATAACATACCATGAATTTCTGCTGGAGAAGTAGCCACTTCTGCTTGGGTTAATAGGTGGTAAAAATCGTCGAAAGCGGGAGATTTAGCCTGAGTTTGCATGGGCGTACTCTTTAAAGAAAGTAAGTCTTAGGTATTTTACCATTCTAAGCTGCGTTAATACAGTTAAGCAAACCTTAATAAAAAAATAGTGTAAAAAAAATCACCGTCATGACGAGCGAATGTAATGATCGTGCACCCGGATTGTCCCGCAGCTACGGTGCTCGCAATGACGATTAATATTTTATGCGACTATAAAATAGATTATACTAATCGGGTATCTGACTCAGTCGATAGTTTTTCGATCGATACTTTCATAAAGTCAGGGATAGTTGCTTTATTTACGGTGTGCAAGCTTGTAACCTAGCAAGAAGCCTAAAGTAAATAGACTTAATCCCACCTGCATCCCAGGATCAGGAAACGTAGCTGAGTCGGATATTTTTATCTAGTACTGATAAGCTATGGATACTCGACTATCATCTCGAAAGAAATTACAACAACAACGAGCTAAAATTTCTTTTAGCGATCAAAAAAAAGTTTCTGCTATCATTACAGAACAATTAATTCATCATCCACTTTTTTTACAAAGCCAAACCATTGCCAGCTATATAGCCATTCAACAAGAAATTGATCCATCCGCACTTATACAAAAAGCCTGGCAAAATAAACAAACTTGCTATTTACCGATTTTACAAAGACAACAATTAGTATTCTGTGAGTATCAAGCGCATACCTTATTAAAAAAAAATCATTTTAATATTCCAGAACCTCCTCTCTCTGCAAATGCCTGCATTGCAGCGGAAAATATTGATTTAGTTTTAGTTCCCCTGGTAGGTTTTACTGAAAAAGGACAGCGCTTAGGGATGGGCGCCGGTTTCTACGATCGCAGTTTTGCTTTTTTATTAAATTATCCTAGATCCACACGCCCTTTTTTACTCGGCCTTGCCTATGAATGGCAAAAATTAACATCATTCACTGAAAAAAGTTGGGATGTTCCTTTAAATGCAGTGATAACAGAAAAACAAATTTACTATAGTGGTTGACCTTCTCCACTAATGGTACATCTGGAATTGATGATCTAGATGTTGAATAAATTGTTTGTGTAAGCTTCGATTGTTATTTTTTTCCGGTGGTGGCGCATTAAATAACACTGCAAACGCCCCTAAATCACCATTTTGCATGCTGAAATAACCGGCCATGGTATACACAGATTTCGGTACACTAAGATAACCTGTTTTAAAACTTGACCATTGCATCCAAGGATGCTGAGCAGTAAACATTTCACGCCAAATTTTTTGCTGGCCTGGCATCACTAAACTTCCATAATAGATAGGAAAATCGCGTTTATTTTTATACATTCCTTCTTGTAGAATAATAAGATCGCTGGCTGATAATCGATTAAATGGTGTTAAGCCGCTAGCATTTTTAAATACAGGCAAACCATCCCGGTCCTTAGAGATAAAATTTGTCGTTGCCAACATTGGTTTATAATTTTGAAAAAGTAATTGCGTTGCATCCGTTAAATTGACTGACGATGCAACGAAATTTGTCTGATTATCTCGCCATAAATTCAACATCAACATATCTGCGATATAATTATTAGAATAAAATAACATGTCCTGCAAAGAATGAATCAACGGATCACTGGCAATCTGCGTTAACAAACTATCTGTTGGTAATAAAGGGCTATCTTCAACACGTGTTTTACCATTGAAACTTATATCAGCTTGTTGCAAAAAAGCACTTAATAAGTGTGCCGTTGTTAAGTTTGGATCGCCCACTGAACGATAAAGTGTAAGCGGTTTACTTTTCACACCTAATTGTCCAGAAATAATTAAAATTTCTTGTTTATTCTGAGTAATACGGCTAAGTCGGATACTATTATTTTTTCCGGAAATGGTTTGTATAGCGCCTTTTAGAACAATGTTATTTAAAGCATAAGGTAAAATTTTTACTATTGCGCCATCACCAACTTTTGACGGTGAAATATAAATAGCTATGTTTCCAAAATCAGTTCCTGAAGAAGAAGGTAAACCGTCGTAGGCTACTTTTGAATGAGTTTTTGCTAGCATCCGATCCGGATCGTTGAAAATGATCTTTCCAAAATAAGACGTATTAACGATTACGTTTCCAGTAATTTTCTTTAAGCCCATTTGTTGTAGATTATTAACTAAGCTCCACATTTTTTCATTGGTAAATTCTGGATCACCCAAACCATAAAAAACTAAATCTCCGTGTAATACCCCGCCATTAAAGTGTCCCCTTGCATAAACTTGCGTAGAAAAAGTATGTCTAGCGCCCCAATGTGTTAAGGCACTGGCGGCAATAAAAAGTTTTGTGACCGATGCAGGAATTAACCGCAATTGCTGGTTTTTAGCATAAAGAACCTTGGGATGCGTCAAGTCAACCCATAATTCTGAAGTTTGAATGGCATTAGTGTTTTCACTAGCAAAAGATGTTACGCAAACAAGATAAAAAAATATAAATAGAAATTTTTGCAAAAAATGTTTTTTCTTTTTCATATTTTCATGGAGTATATAAAATTTATCGTCATGGCGAGCGAATGTAATGAGCGTGGCCATCCATCAGTTTCGTATTTCCTAGATTGCCGCGCGCTTCGCGCTCGCAATGACGATCAATATTCTTCGCGCTCGCAATGATAAGAACGTAAATACTTAAAAAGCTAATGACTGATAACTTGCCATACCCCTTGGTTATTTCGGCATGCTGTGTAATTAAAAGAAGGATGTTCAAAAAAACCGCGAATTAATTGTATTTCATAATCTCTACAACCTTGTCCTTCGGGATTGACGAAAATTTCTTTACTGGTAAAGACAAAGCGCGCACCAGTAGTATTGCTCGTCCAACTAATAAATTGTTTAGGTTGCGCCGTTGCCACTAAATTTTGCAGCTTACTATGGTCGGCATTTCCCATAAAATGAGCAATAGAAGGATCAATAAAAATGTCCTTAGTATTATCTAGCTGCGGTTCTAGATGTGTTGGCGCTTGTATTTGGTGGCTAGCACACGCCGTTAAATTTAAAATAAATATCCAAATGAATAAACATCTAATCATTTTTTTTTGCATCATTTATTTCCTCAATGCGCGTACGGACTAACTGTCCTCGATTAATGCCACATAATAATTCAAAACGAAAAGATGAGGTACTTTCTGCCACTTGTTCTAACGGAAGACCTGTTCCCCATAACACAACGGGGTCACCTATCTTAGCATCCAGTTGATTCGACAAATTGACTGTCAGCATGTCCATAGAAACTTGTCCTATCAATTCACTGAGTTTGTTATTCACCAAAATAGGCGTACCACTTTCAGCTCGATGTGGATAACCATCTCCATATCCTATTGCCACAATTCCAACACGGAGTGGTTTAGGCGCTATCCATGTTCCTCCATATCCCACTCTATCACCTGACTCTAATTGATGAATAGAAATAATTTCAGATTTTAAAGTCATCACCGGTTTTAGTGAATGCTGTGCACCAGAAAAATCTGAAAAAGGTGAAACGCCGAATAGCATTAAACCTGGACGCACCCAATCAGCATGAACTTTAGGAAAAGATAATATTGCAGCCGAATTAGCTAAGCTGGTGGGGAATTTATACCCTTTAATGGTTTGTTCAAATTGTTTTATTTGACTCTTAGTCGTTGTATCTTCTGATTTATCTGCGCTAGCAAAATGTGTCATCACACACACGATATTTAGCCAAGGACAAAGCGCTAATTTTTGCAAAACCGCAGCAAAATCATTCGGCGCAAAACCTAACCGATTCATTCCGGTATTTATTTTCAACCATACATTAATGGTGTTCGGCAAGGGATGTTCAGTTAATAAATTTAATTGGTTACGATCGTGAATGACCGTATCGAGTTCATAATCAGTTAATAAGGAAATTTCATCCTTGGAAAACAAACCTTCCATTAACACTATCCGCTGTTTTAATCCCGCTTGACGTAAATACAATGCTTCTTCTGAACAGGAAACACCGAAACCCTCGACATCGGTTAATGCCTTCGCTATGGAAAGTAAACCGTGTCCATAAGCATTGGCCTTGACCATGGCTAATATTTTGGATTGTGGAGCAATATCACGTACCCGTTTAAGATTATGACGTAGCGCAGCTAAATCAAGCTCTACAGTAAACGGTCTGCTCATGCATAATTCTCAGCATGATAACGTTGCGCAGCAAAGTTTTCAAAACGTGTATATTTTCCTAAGAAGGTCAGTCTTACTTTTCCAGTAGGTCCATTACGTTGCTTAGCAATTATAATTTCTGCACTACCTTTATCCGGACTACCCTCATTGTAGACTTCGTCACGATAAATAAAAATAATCAAATCCGCATCTTGTTCGATCGCACCGGAATCACGCAAATCAGACATCACCGGTCTTTTATCGGCGCGCTGTTCTAAACTACGGTTTAATTGCGACAATGCAATAATTGGAACATCCAATTCTTTAGCTAAGGCTTTTAAACTACGTGAAATTTCAGATATTTCTGTCGTGCGATTTTCCTTGATACCGGGAACTTGCATCAATTGAATATAATCAATAACAATCAAACCTAATGTGCCTTGCTCTTTTGCTACCCGCCGTGCACGCGCGCGCACTTCTCCTGGACTTAATGCGGGTGTATCGTCAATAAACATTTTTGCTTCTGATAACATGCTAACTGCTGAAGTCACTCGAGGCCAATCTTCGTCACTTAATTTCCCAGTACGAATTTTATGCTGATCAATTCGCCCTAATGACGACATCATACGCATCGCGAGTGCTTGACCTGGCATTTCCATACTAAAAATCAGCACTGGTTTATCGCCTTGTATTGCAGCATGTTCTGCAATATTCATGGCAAATGTTGTTTTACCCATGGAAGGCCGACCTGCGACGATCACCAGATCAGCCGGCTGCAAACCAGACGTCATTTCGTCTAGATCTTTGTAAGCAGTCGAAAGTCCGGTAATAACTTCATCGGAATGAAATAAGATATCGATTCTATCGACAGCTTTTGCCAAAAAGTCGCTAATTCTAAGCGGTCCACTACCACGCGCACCTTGATCAGAAATTTGAAATACTTTTCGCTCAGCCTCGTCCACAAGCTCAGTAATCGAACGGCCTTCGGGCATGAAAGCATTTTCGGTTATTTCAGATGCAATACTAATTAATTGGCGCAAAACCGAACGCTCTCGTACGATATCAGCGTAGGCAACGATATTGGCAGCACTCGGTGTATTACGTACCAATTCAAATAAATAAAGATCACCGCCGATTTCTATTAATTCATTCGAACTTTTTAAAGCATCGGTGAGTGTGACAACGTCAAAAGGCTTAGCATGATTAGCAAAACTGACAATAGTACGAAATAGGATACGATGTGATAAGAGATAAAAATCCTTTTCTTTTAATCTATCCGCAACCCTATCCCATGCTTGATTATCCAGCATCAAGCCACCTAAAACCGATTGCTCGGCTTCAAGTGAGTGCGGAGGTAATTTAAGATGGTCGGTTTTTTGCATAGCAAGAATTGCCTATTCCTATCAATGCCAAAAATTTAATTGCTGTGAGTATATACTAGCCAGCTGATTTATTCTTCGGCAACAATATTTACTTTCAGCATCGCAATAACATCGCTGTGTAATTGCACAGAGACTTCATGTTCGCCTAATTGACGTAAAGGACCATTAGGTAGGCGAATTTCACTCTTTTCAAGCGCGACGCCTTCGGCATCTGCTGCTCGAACTAATTCAGACACCCCAATAGAACCATATAAACGACCTTCTTCGGCTGACTTAACCGGTATGGTTAATGCTAAAGCATTGATCGCCGCGGCGCGTGTTTCTGCGACTTGTAATTTTTCTTGTGCAATTTTTTCTAACTCTGCACGCTTGATTTCGAATTCAGCGATAGTTTCCTTATTAGCAGGTACCGCCTTGGCGTGAGGGATTAAATAGTTGCGCGCATAACCATTACGCACGGTAACCTGCTGCCCTAAATCACCTAAAGAATGTATTTTTTCTAATAAAATTACTTGTGCCATAAAAAATAAACCTCAAAATTCAATTCACTTGTTAACTCTATTTAATCGAAAGCGCAAATTTAGCACACTATCAATTATTGCGAATATTATCAGCGTAGCAGCTACATAAGGAAAAAAAACTGCCAATAATACATAAAATAAAAAAATCCATTTATTAGCCACGTTTCTTAAATCTGCCAGCGCATGAATAACACTTAAACCCGCCAATACAAAAATGAGTCCCACTACAGGTAAAGCATCCTGCGCCATCACTATGCCTAAGAAACTCAATACACCTATGACTAGCAGAATCAGTACTTCCCATAGGCTAAGCCGAACACTTTTTAACTCAGGGCGAAGTTGGCCCGGATTGTATAGCATTGACTGGAACCCTCGTGCAAGTATTAAATTAATAAGTACCGACAAGGAAATAAACGCCACTTGAAAACCCGTAGCAAACTTGGCAAAAAAATCTAAATGTGCTGCATTAACCGCTACATTAAATTGATTTTTAACCAATAATGCATAATGGTCGAACTGATTTACCCATACCTCAGTGATATTGGGTATCCACAAATGCACCAACAGCACTGCCAATAAACCTAGCAACAGACTCGTTGTTAATACCGCTTTCCAACTCTGTGTTTGGCGCAACACTAAGGCTAACACATAAGTAAATAAGCTGCCGCCAATAATTCCATACAAAATAATTAAACGATTACCTAAACCAGCGACAACTACCGCCGGTAAAATAATCCACAATAATACGATAGCCCCTTCTTTAGCGCCTTTACGTAAAGTAACCAAAGCAACGATGACATTACTGACCCAACCAAATAAAGGAAGAATAGTAAATAATAATCCTACTATGACTGCCTGACGGCGGCCACGCATGACATAGCTGGCAAAACGATGCAGTATGCCCATAGCATTTGAATCTTTGTCAGTGTTACCGCTCAATTCGCAATCCTCTCAAAACACACTAGCCCATGTTTTGATGTTTATCACAATAAGGAAGTAAACCTAAAAAACGTGCACGTTTAATCGCTTGCGTTATCAAGCGTTGAACGGAGGCCGAGGTTCCTGTCGTACGACTGGGAACTATTTTGGCTGTCTCGGTAAGATGATTTTTTAAAAGAGGGATATCTTTATAATCAACCTCTGTGCCTTCGGCAGAAATTCGGCAGTGCTTACGGCGTCTATTTTGGTAATTGTTCATAATCTACTCATCTAATAATTAAAAAAGCTTCGGTAGTATACAGGCAACAGCTAAACTGATCTTCCTTCAACTTCGGTCTCTCTGGAATACTCTCTTCTATTTTCATGGCCATGCATTTCTTTAGCTTTTGCCATAGGAGACATTTCAGTCATTGCCCGATCGACTTGAATAGTAAGCTGACGTAACACGGCATCATTGAAGCGAAAATTATCGCTGAGTTCAGCCATCGCTTCTTTTCCGCACTCAATATTCATTAGAATATAATGCGCTTTGAGAAGCTTATTAATAGGGTAGGAAAGCTGTCTACGGCCCCAATCTTCAAGACGGTGAACCTGTCCACCGCTATTTTTAACGATGGCCGTATAACGCTGAACCATAGCAGAAGCCTGATCACTTTGATCAGGATGAATTAACAGCACGATTTCATAATGACGCATATTATATCTCTCGGTTAAAAGCCCCCCAAACTACTGGTAGAGCGAGTATACTTAAAGAACTATCCTAAAAGCGGGGCCATTATACGGTCGGACCCCTCAAGATGCAATAAATCCCCGTTGCTTGACAGGCCTTTCTACGCCGCCTAGCATTCGGCTTTAAATTAATCATATCATCTCTAATCAATCCTATGGATTTAGCGCCCATAACAGCCTTAGTTAAGAACGATCTTAACCAGGTCGATGCCCTCATCGATCATTGCCTTTATTCTGAAATCCCCTTGATACCAGAGTTGGCGAAGCATCTTATTGATAGTGGAGGTAAGCGTTTACGCCCGTTGATTGCTCTACTTAGTGCGAAAGCCTTTGGCTATATAGGCGAAGGGCATATCCAGTTAGCCGCTAGTTTAGAGCTCATTCATACCGCTACCTTGTTACATGATGATGTTATTGATGGATCTGAGCTACGACGTGGCAAAAAAACAGCCAATAGTTTATGGGGTAATTCAGCCAGCGTTCTAGTCGGGGATTTTCTTTATTCGCGTGCCTTTCAATTGATCAGTCAAATCAACAATTCGCGTGTCCTCAGATCACTGGCGGATGCCACCAACACACTCTCCCAAGCTGAAATTTTACAATTGCTCAGTTGTCATAATGCCAATGTTGATGAAGAATACTGTTTAAAAATTATCCAAGGGAAAACCGGTGTACTTTTTTCTATTGCCGCAGAACAACCTGCAATTCTAACTGCACGTCCCGAAGCTGAAATTTCAGGTATGGCTAATTATGGTGCGCATCTAGGTATCGCCTTTCAATTGATTGATGATGCACTCGATTATTCTGGAACCAGTCTAGAACTCGGCAAAAACTTAGGCGATGATTTAGCCGAAGGTAAACCGACACTCCCCTTAATCTATGCTTTACAACATGCCAACGCTGAGCAAGCAGAGCTTATACGAGCAGCATTGACGCAGGGCAGTCAACAACATTTAACGTCTATTATAGACATCATGCAAGCGACACTAGCCATCGAGTATACGCGTAATCTTGCTCAACATCATATTCAACAAGCCTTGATGCACTTAGCTGTCATTCCTGATTCAGTCTACCGTCAAGCACTAGCCCAATTAGCAAACTTTGCTAGCGAACGTACTTATTAGCTAGTTAAATAATAATTAGCTTTTTCCATCAAACTTAAATTTAAGTTTTATTTAACATTTATATCGGCATTTTTTTATTTTCATATTAATTAAATCAGATCTATTAAGGTTTATTTAATAAATGTTTATTAATATCCATTTGTAGAAAAAAATTAAAAAAAGTAGTATCTATGCCAAAAATATCAAAAAAAACCCATAAAGACTTATATAATTTTAGTTTATTAAATAAATTAGAAAATCATGGCGGTTTTTCACATGACGTTTTTTTGACAGAAAAAATTAAAAATGGGCATAGAAAAAGCCTCTGGTATACTAAAAATTTGGGGGGGAATAGAAACGAAGCTATATTAGAAACGCTTGCTCAGGAATTTTATCGCTTAATACTTCCTCAACAACCAAAAACGCGCAGAACAATATCAAAAACAAAAACGGGAACGTTTGAATATCATGTGCTTTCCAAAGAAATACCTAACCTTGATGATAGATTTTTTTTATTCTTGAAAAATAATCAACTAATACTCGATGGTAGAATTATAGGATTGCCCGCTACGCAAGTCATAGCCTTATTGTTAAATGAAGTGGATTTTAAAGCCGGTAATGTAGGTGTCGATGAAGATGGACAAGTTATAAAAATTGATGGTGGTTTAAGTTTTGTTAAATTAAATCCTGCGTTCAAGTACCTATATGAAGGGAAAAATCTCGATATTACACAAACCGATCTGGAAGCACTACCTAATTTAGTAAACTATGAAGCTTGTAATTGGTTGCAGCAAATTCAATGGAGCTTGAAAAAAAAGCGTGCCATAAAAAAAGAACCCACAGAATTAGACAAAAAGATCAATCAAAGTCCCCATTTTAAAAAAGAATTATATCAAACTATATTGCGTATTATTTCATTGCCTGATGAACTTATTGAATTTTTTACCCAAAGTTATATCGCTAATGGCGATGATGTTAAGAGGTTTTCAGGATTTATTATTGCTAGAAAGCTACAATTAGCATTGGCAGCTGAACAAATACCCGCTTTTAATAAATATCGCCAGAGCAATCAAGCTCGAGAAGAAATAGTCAATTTTTTAAAGTATTTAAGAAATTTTAAAACCATGCGTAAATCTTTCTTACTCAGCGAATTTGAAGATAGATACAAAATTAATATCGAAGCGATCATATTTGCGAATGTGATTAAAGAATATAACTCGATATTAAACTTTGCTACAGAACTTGATAAGCATTATCTGAATTTAAGCGAAATTTTTAATGGAGAAATTAATTTTGATCTATTAGTAACCGAAAATTTTATCCTAGATCCAAATCGCGAAAAAATTACTTCGGATATCGTATCCTTAAAAGAAATTATAAGTGAATATTTAGCTTCACCAACCCTATTTAAAAAAATAATCTTGTATAATACACTGGCAGATGTTGTAGAAAATATTAAAGAGGATTTCGTAGTAGAAAATTCAATTATTTCAGCTTTAATCGAATTAATTAATAAAGTGTTGTCCGTTGATGATAGTTCAAAAAAAATAAAAAAACCTATATCCACTCCACGAAAAAATAAACCTATTCCTCCACTGCCTTCGATGGGATTTTTTAATAAACACCATCAAGAAGTATCAGTAGCTTATAGTAAATACGACATGGATCATTCACCCAATAATTCAACCTTGCACAAAAAAGATATACTAACAATATATTAACTTCTGTCGCTAGCTGAATGAAACTAAAGCTGATAGAATTCTTCGCAGTTTTTGACCTGTTCGTCAAATACGGGGTGTAGCTCAGCTTGGTAGAGCACTAACTTCGGGAGTTAGGGGCCGGAGGTTCGAATCCTCTCATCCCGACCACTCAAGTGCGCATAACGTAATACCATATCAAAGAAGACCAACCTCCTATTGCTGCAACTCATGCAATGACGTTTCATTTTGCACATGCCATGAAGCCCACGTATGACGCAAGTCATACCAATTTCCTATTTTCCGGATCCTTGCTTCCAGTGGCGACAGGCCAACGCACAGTAACTCAGCGTTGTTAATACCAGATAAACTGTTAATCATGTTTTAAAAATATATCATAATGAACGAGCATAAACCCTACTCAAGGAGTAAAAAATGGACACTAAGAATTTACTCGTTCAATTGAATGCAAAAAGAGAGCATTTACGTTCATTGAATGAGTTGCTTAATGATTCGATTCAATTGAAAAAGGAATGACTTTGATAAAGATGATAACCAAAATTACGGCACTTCTCCCCGCTATGCAAATGCCAGTAGTTTCCCTTCAATGCGATATTAGTATCAAAGGATAATTTTTACAAAAATAAAATCCAAAAAAATGATAGTAAGCTATAAATGGAAACTAAAAAAACTAAAATAACGTGCCCGTGAAAATCCTCTATCCCTACTTGCTTCAATTCTGGCTATGAATAATAGCAACAGTTCTGTGTTCAAAGGAACAGGAATTGCCTTCAAGGGAAAAATTAATTTCTTTATTTATTAACAATAATATAATTTGATGCTAATTGTTAAGGAAGTATCAACTATTTATCGATTTAATTTATTTTTATTTTTTATAAAAAAATACTGACAAAAAATTGAATAGTTATTCAATATACGGTAGCTTGTAATAAATAATTCACAGTCTAAATTATGGATTAGCATGTGCTTTAAGACATAGCATCAAATATGAAAAAAATATCGCAAATAAATAATAGTGAAGCGCAACTATGAATGCTAATAAAATACACCTTACCTTAAGGACCCTAATGCAGATGAAGTCGGCACGCGATGGTGTCAACTTCACACTGTATCGGCTGGCAAAATCTTTAAATATGCCACATTCTGTCTTGTTAAGATTAATCCATCTAGAACCTACTAAACGTGTTAACAATCCTAGAATTGATACCTTATATAAAATTGTCGAGTTTTTTAAATTAGATGGTTTCAATATCACGGTTAATGATTTACTAATGGGACTTAGCAGCGAATTAGAAATGACTATTCAGGATCAACAACCATTTTTTTTAAATAAAGAAACCGAATTACCACTTTATTCTTTTAATGCGACTAAACAAGATAAAATTGGCCAAATACAGATTAAGTTAAATACTACAGCTAAAGACTTAATTGCGCTGTTATCCGAAGAAGAAATTAAACCTATCTTTAAAAAAGGTTCTATTTTTATCATTGATTCGCATGCAACGCTAGAAAACGATAGCTTAGTTGCCGTTAAAATAGAAAATAATCGTCAAATCTTGATTAGAAAAATTAATCTTGAGACCAATACAACATTGCTAATGGCTTATGATAATAGCACCCCTCCACTGATTTTAAACCCTCGATTACATTCTATCCTTGGAGTGGTAGTACAAGTCAACGCTAAAACTTAACAGCACATGGAGATCTATGTTATTAAAAATGTTAGCAAAAAAACTCGATAGTTTATTTTGTCTTTATCTTGGTATAAATAGAGAAAAAATTAGACCGCATAGTCTATGCATGAAAAATAATTACCTCATCGTTACCTGTGCCCTTCCTTTTAAACGACATATCTTTAAAGAAGCATGGAATGACTTCAATGCGGGGGATTTAAAAAAATCCCATCTAAAAATTAATGAAAAAGTAGGCTTAGCCGTTGGGAAAACCATTGCTAAGGGTTTAGTTATCTCTTTCGAGGAAGTTAAGATTGATCACCCAAAAACCGAATAATAATTCTTATCTTAATTTAGATGCTAAATGCTTATGGTTTATAACACTAACCTATGCCATGTTGAGCCTACTTAGCAGTTGGTTTGTTATATGCAACATTTCTTTCCAACATCTAACGGTTAATGCAGGAATACTTATTTGCCCTATTACCTTTCTATTATCTAACTTCATTGCCGAGGTTTATGGCTATAAATACGCCAGACGCGCGGTATGGTGTGGATTTTTTTTCAATATGCTGTCAATTTTTTATGCGCTATTTATAATCAATTTGCCTAGCCCCAGTTATGCTGTCCATAATCTAACTTTTAATTCGATCCTAACGACGTATTTGAAAAGCTCGTTTATCTTTATGCTAAGTTATTATGTTGCCGAACCATTTAATATATTTTTTCTGGCAAAATTAAAACTGACATTGAATGGATATTATATAAAATTTCGACTGGCTGTTTCGATATTATTTTCAATAATAATCAGTGGAACCATTTTCAATCTAATTAACTATTATGGAGCTTTTATTCATTTAAAATTCATTTCAACTGCTTTTATTACCGTGCTTACTTTGCTCATTAGCTTACCTATCATCATTTTTTTAATTGAAAAAGTAAAAAAAATTGAAGCAATAGATATATATGACCAAAACACACAGTTTAATTTTTTCAAATTTGATGTAAATTATATTCCTAAAAATAATGGATTTAACAACTTAAGCCTTTAGATAGCTTGCATGTATTTAAAAAATAAATTTGAAGGAACGCTAAGGTATGAGCTTAGAAGCGGCAAAGATCGATGGTGCGCCCCTCAGCAGTATTCGACAAAAATATTTATGGCTATTCATCTTAGCCTATACGTTGATTTTTTTCGCTTCTAATTGGTTTGACCCAAGACAAATACACCTCTTTGGAGTAAACACGGGAGCGGGCTCGATAGTATTTCCTTTAACCTATATCATTTCTGATATTATTACTGAAGTCTATGGATATAAGCATGCAAGAATGGCGGTATGGACAGCCCTATTATTTTTTTTAATCTTTATCCTCTATGGCCAACTGGTTATTGCTTTACTTGCTCCTGATTCTATCTCACGAGTCGCTATAACCACTTTTTTATATACCAACAATCGTATCATTTTAGCGGCGATGTTAAGTTATTTAATCACCGAAAGCATTAATTCTTATATAGTGGCCAAACTAAAAATTAGCTTAAAAGGGAAGTATATGGGCCTACGATTTATAGGATCTACTTTAACCGCTTATACGTTTAATGAATTGATCTATGCGCCTATCGCCTTTTATGGCTTGATTCCAAACATTAAACATTTCATACACCATATGTTAGTCTCATGGGCATTTATGGTCTCTATCGAGCTCTTGCTGTTACCCTTTTCAATACGCCTCGCTAAACATTTAAAAATGATTGAAAATTTAGATATCTATGATACGCAAACTAATTTTAATCCGTTTAGTCTTAATACGGACTATCAGAATAGACGTAACAAATCAAAGAAAGATTAAATTTTTGGTCCCACTCGGGGCGTCAATGCAGCTGCAAAGTCATTACAATACTCTAAAACCTTATTTGCACTTCCCCAAGAAGCACTATAACCGCTACCACCATGCCCATAGCAATGCACTATCATCGATTGACCCTTTCTTTCTTCCTCTACCCGAACTTCATCTCGACCACAGCGGATACCGACTTTTGAAATAGTAGTTAATTTTTTTACCCGAGGAAAAAAAGTTGAGACATTATTAATAATAGTGTGTTTATCGCCCGTTCTAATTTCTCTATCCGCATCGCCCACCTGAAAGGTTGTGCCAACAACACAATCTCCATCCCCTTTAGCTGCAGGACGAAACACGACATAGGCATTCAAACCCTCAACATTAAGCGAATAATCTTTTTTAATACCAGAAATCATTGCAAATGTTTCAGTTTGACCACGTATCGGATAAACAGAATCATCCGGGGTTAAATGTTTAGCTTCCCAACCCGGGCTATTGATAACAATAGGATAAGACTTAACCAGATCATTTAATGAAATTATTTCTTGTTCTATTAATTTACCGCCTAAACCCTTAAAGTGTTCTAACATATGTGGACGGTAAAAAATAGGATTGATGAGCGGTATTTTGACCAACACACTAAACGGAAAACCATCTATCTTTAATTGCGCAGCGGTATCTTCAGACAATTCAACCAATTTTCTTACTGATTCCTTTGCCCAAACACTATTTTTAAAATCACTTTCTGTTTTGAAATAAAGAAGCTCTGAAATCTTATCAACACCTGGGGTTTTATATTTTATTAACTCATCAAATTTTTCCAAACTTTTTAAACAATATTTTTGTAATAAAGGCTTATCATCATTTGGTGCAAACCAGGTTGCTACCGCTGCATCTGAATTAGTAGCTAAGGGATCATCTTTAGTAAAAACAGTTACATCAAATCCATTTTCTAGAAGAACAATCGCATTGGTCATTCCTATAATACCAGCACCAACCACAGCAACTTTATGTGTCAAACAATACTCCTAATAACAATGTAAATATTTTTTTAATTTCGACTTACAAACAAAAAATAATTATGTTTGTAATTTAATAAGGGAGTATAACAAAAAAGTAAATTTTTTAATTAATTTTTTAATTAATATATTTTTTAAAGCATATAAAATACGTCGATGAAAAAATACTAAGATTTAATTTATTGTAAAAATTTTTGGATAATTTTGATATCCTTCTCAGTAAAAGGCTTAAGTAGAACCTGATCAAAACCTGCTACTTTACATTGATGCTTAACTTTATCCTCGGCATGGGCAGTCAAGGCAAAAATTGGCAAGCGCGACTTATTGTTTAACTGCTCCCATTCGCGATATTGTTCTGTGACTTCTATCCCATCTGATCCCGGCAAACCAATATCTAATATTCCCCAATTAAACGCTTGCGTTTTTAAGGCCTGTAATGCTTCTTTTCCCGTTGATGCCGTTATAACTTGGTAACCTAAACCTGTTAACATTTTTTTAACCACATATAAAACTAAAGTATTATCTTCAGCAACCAGAACCGATCCTTTTAATTTGTCTATAATAGCTTGAAACTCAAAAGTCGGTTCTGAGATTGCAGGAGATTTAGCATTGGGGTCTAGTTCAGCTAAGCTAAAGTTAAACTCTAAGCTAAAACAACTGCCCTTTCCTTCTTCGCTAGCGACGTTTATTTTTCCTCCTAATGATTCGATAGCTTTTTTAACTAAATATAAACCCAGACCATAGCCAGTATATTCAGCAAGATACGAGGGATGAACACGATAAAAACGATCAAATACCTTTTCAAGTTTATCCTTACTAATGCCAATGCCGGTATCAGACACAGATATTTTTATTGCGGCTTTATCCTCTGTTATGGCTAATAAATTGATTGTTAAACTTATAGTTCCTTGTTTTGTAAACTTTAACGAATTTGATAAAAGATTAAGTATAATTCTTTTAAGTTTAATGCGGTCGCTAGTAACAAGGGGCAAATGATTATCAAGTTTTATTTGAAAATCCAACTTTTTCGCTACAACAGCAGGGTGTATGAGCGCTTGGAGTTCCTCCGCAAATTGCTGTAAATTAATATTTTCTTTCTTTATTTTTTCAATTTGACGCTCGGCAGCGGTTACTTCTATAACAGAGTCAAGTAATTCTAAAAGCTGATTTCCAGCACTGTGTATCCATTCACCATATTTTTGCTCCTGGGCACTAGTTGCCTCATTGATTTGTAAATTCGAAAGACCAATAATTCCTACTAAAGGTGTACGAAGATCATGGCTGATATTGGTAATAAACTCAGTTTTTGCTTTATCAGAGGCTTGCGCTTTTTCTAATGCAATTTTTAAATTTTCCTCTAGTTTTTTGCGTTCTGTAATATCAGTATAAACGCCTAGTACACCTGTAATATTACCCTGGCTATCACAAAGTGGAACTTTACTGGTAAGCAACGTTATAGAGGTTCCATCTTGAAATGTTTGCGATTCTTCTATATTTAATTTAGGCTCGCCACTTCGAATAACTTCTTTATCTGTAGCGATATATTGATCACTTTCTTCTTTAGTCCACGGGAGATCATAGTCGGTTTTTCCAACAATCATCTCAGGAGAGTTTAAATTGGCAAGTTTAGCAAACAATTTATTACAACCAAGAAAAACTGAATTTTCATCCTTCCAGAAAATAGTATGTGGAACATTATTTACTACCGTTTCTAGGTAAGTATTTAAATCTTTATAATAGTCATTTAATTTTAATTTTTTGTGGTTCATAATTAGTAATATAAATAATTTTCCTATAATGAAGTGTTTATTATAATCCAACGGAAAGTAAATTTTTGGTACAGATTGCGCTGATATTTTTCTTTATTTCCAGACGTTCATTAACAAAATATTTATTTGATTCTTTTAACTCTTTATTGACAGCCATTTTTCTAAAAAAGTTAGTACAGAAAGTTTCTATGGGCATGGTATTTGAAATTTTATCGGATTCAGGACGTGATTTTTTGAACCAAGCAAAGCACAAACCCGCTAATAAAGAAATATTCAAGTTTAGATCTCTATTTTCAACCTGGATATCTGAAAAAAACCTTTTATAGGTTAGGTCTTTTATTTTTTTTGCTACGGGTAACATTTCCTTTTTAAACTCTCCAAATAAACTAGCCACAGTATTAGCATTTCCATGCCCATATAAAAGTTTCATACAAGTAAGTGAAATAAAACCATCTTCAAGGTATCTTAATCCCATATAATCCCTTTCATGTATCTTGCTGGAATGATCAAATATATTGGCTTCTCCCTCCACCTGAACCGTACCGAAACGGATTTCAACAATCTCAGCTTTACTCATAGCTGGAATATACTTAGAGACTCCTATAATAATAGTTTGAGCAATTTCTAATTGAGCTTCCGAGGAAATACGACCATTAATTAAATCCAGATAATCTTTTTCTGGAATTAGACTTATACTGTTTTGTTGATTGGTTTTTGGAGCATACGTAATCAATCCGTATCCATCACCTATATTAGAAAACATACAGTACGGCCCCATACAGAAAAACATGGAATTTTTCTCTTTGAGCTCATCCGGAAGTCTTACTTTGAGAAGAGTTTTAGCACGATTCGTTCTTATTTCGTTTGGTGGGCGGTAATATCCTATTTTTGAGTTGAAATAATCTGCCCATTCCCATGTTGAATTGATAACAAAATCTGCTTGGTAGTGGCTGGAGGCAGGAGAAGCTTCTTGTTTTGGATGAATAACATAGGAAGATTGAGTATATAGATAGCCGATATCCTGTACTTCTATTTTGGTCAACACCTTTATGTTTTTATGAGTAGTTATCTCATCTAATAAAAATTTCCTAAAATATGGCCAATTTAATAAATGTTCGTGAGTTTCGATAGCAATATCGACGAATTCTAAATTAACATCATTTTCATATTCTCTCGGTTCCAAAAATCTATAAAACTGACTAGGATTTCCAAAAAGTTCATTTTTTCGATCACGTTTTACAAGCTCAGCATATTCTTTAGTTAAAGCCTCATAAGTTTTTAATATTTGTCTAGTTGGAAATAAAGATTCCTTAACAATAAAATAGCGTCCATTTCTCAGAAAATTATCTTCAGGAAACTCCTGACCCACCATCAAATGAGGGCAAGATTGATAATATTTTACGAAATCAATGGTTTGACGAAGATAAGTTATCGCAGAGTGTGGGTGAACATAATGGAAACCAAGTCCCATTCGACCAGGAGTGCAATTGCTCGTGCCTAACAAGAGAGCATTATTTTTTTCAAAAATCATAATCTCACTATCAGGAAATTTTTCTGACAATCTAAGGGCAGCCATGCACCCTCCAATACCACCACCAAGGATTGCGATTTTTATACTATTACTTTTTTTTAGATGGGACTGATTATTAGGGTGCTTGTCTTTATTATTATCTGGCATTGATTACACTCATATTTATTTTTAATATTTTTCTGATTATAACCTATATTTATTTATATTTAGCAAAATTTTTTTATGAAAATAAATCGCAGGAAATTAGTACAAATATATTGAATCAACTATAAGCTTAAGCAAGCGCTAAGTCTCTTTTGTTTTTCTTGTTCATGTAATTTATTTAGAACAAAAAAGTTTTTATATTATTCATGATAATTGAATATTAATCATTCAAAAAAATATTATATACTGAAAAATAAAAAATATAATATAAATTAATTTTATTGTATTGTTATAAAAATTTTTAGTTGACCGTTTATTTAAATTCCCTTAGACTATTTAGCAGATAGTATGATATCTTTTCAGATGCTCATCAAGTTAAAATCTTTTGCGGTTCATTATAAAAAAAAGGAAGAATAGCAATGTATGCAAACAAACAACGAGCCAATCAAGACTCCGCTTGGAAAGATATTTTAGATGCTTACTTTAAAGAGTTTATGGAGTTTTTCTATCCTGAAATCGCACAGAAAATCAATTGGATATTGCCCTATGAAACTTTAGATAATGAACTACAGTCTATTACAACGGACGCAATGTTAGGTAAAACTTTTGTTGATAAGTTAGTTAAGGTTAAATCTTTAGATGGAAGAGAAGAAGTCGTCTTAATTCATATTGAAGTGCAAGCTCAAAAAGAAAAAGAATTTTCTAAACGACTATTTCAATATTACTGTAAACTTTTTACCAAGTATGATCAATCCATCTTAACTTTAGCTGTTCTGACAGATAGTAACCAAAGCTGGCGTCCTTATAATTATCAGAGGGATGTTTTTGGGTTTTCGGTACTAACTTTTAATTTCAAAACCCATAAGCTACTTGACTATCGTGACAAGAAACGAGAGTTAGAGATTTCAAGTAACCCTTTTGCAATAGTTGTTTTAGTTCACCTTATTTTCTTAGAGACTAAAAAAGACCCTAAAGCTCGATTTCTTATGAAGCTGCACTTGACTCGATTATTATATGATAGAGGTTGCGGCCGAGATTATGTAATAAATTTGCTCAAGGTGATAGACTGGGCGCTAGTGATACCCAAGGATTTAGAGTTAGAATTTAAAGAGAAACTTCATGCATTTGAAGAGGAGAAAAATATGAGTTATGTGACAAGTTTTGAACGTTTAAGCCGAGAAGAGGGTCTACAGCAAGGCCTACAGCAAGGCCTGCAGCAAGGTCTACAGCAAGGCCGTCAAGAAGGCGTTTTGCTAGGTCTAGAGCAAGGCCGTAAAAAAGAACGGTATGAAGTGGCGAAAACCCTTTTAGCCGGAGGTTATTCTTTAGATACAGTAAAACAAGTAGCCAAATTACTTGATTTGGATTTAACTGAATTAGAGAAAGCTTAACTTACCTCCAAGGAAAGTTGGGTGTTAATCATTAAAAAAGAACATTCGGCTAATACCACTAAGAATTCTAGGCTACTCAATCCTAGCTGAAACCTTACCCGAGGACATTTATAGGTGCCTAATTAAATTTTTAAAATCTGATTTTTTTCTAAAAAAATTATGCAGAAATAAAAAATAAAAGTTAAGCTGTCTAAAAGGACAGTAAAATTAAATTAATTACTAGAAGGGCGAATGCCAATTTTGTTTATTTTAAATAATAGTATGCACAGAATAACTAGTAATAAAATAAATGGGCTTAGCCATAGGCAGTAGGTTAAAGATGAAAAATTGGGCTTAAATGAAATAAAATCACCGTAACGACTCACTAAGTAATTTCTTATCTGGCCTGTCGATTCTCCATGTTTGATACGTCGATATATCACTAAGCGTAGATCTTTGGCTAATGGCGCATTTGAATCGGCTAAATTTTGATTTTGACAAACCAGACAGCGCATTTCATGAATGATTGTTTCAAATTGATTTTTTTTCGGCGTGGAATTAAAGACATACATTTCACTTGACTCAGAAAACGCTAACGAGGAAAACAACATGACCAAGCAAAAAATCCAGCTTAAACCAAACCGCGCTAAAAGTTTTCTACTATGTAATAGCATGCTTAATCCTAATAAGTATGATCGGGATTTCTATTGGATCCCTTGATTAATCTCGCCATTTGTTGAGTCCAAACGCTTGCAGTGAGTGGACCGACGTGCTTATAACGTATGAAGCCCTGCGGATCGATTAAATAACTTTCCGGCACGCCATAAACACCGAGATCGATAGCCAACATACCGTCTGGATCAAAGATAATTTTTTGGAAGGGATTGCCTTGCTGTCTGAGCCATCGTCGTGCGCGCTGCAAATCATCACGGTAATTTAAGCCATAAATTGCAATGCCATGATTTTCTCGTAAATGTAATAAAAAAGACTGTTCTTCGGTACAGGTTAAACACCAGCTTGACCATACTACCAGCAGCGTCCAACGCTTTAAAAATATTTTTTTTCTTAAAATTGTCGATTTTTTTAGCAAATCATTCGCTGAAAATTTTGGAATGGGTTGATTGATTAATGGTGATGGCAGTAGATTAGGATCCTTTGCTAACCCTTGCCATAAAAAAAAGACCATGATCAACAAAACAATAAGCGGAAGAATATAACGCATCGATATCAAGGATCAAGGTTTAAATTTTTTATAGCGTCTGGAAACTATGGCCCATACACCGCCGAGCATCATGCAGAGTCCGCCCATCCAAATCCAACGCACAAAAGGTTTGTAATAAAAACGTAAGGCCCAGGTCTGTTTGCCAACCGGCTCAGCTAACGACACATATAAATCCCGCCAAAGTCCAACGGCTATCGCAGGTTTGCTGATCATGATATCGGTTATGGGATAATATCGTAATTGTGGACGTAGAAATTGATTGTGTTGATGGTTCACTTGAATATTGGCTACCGCACCCGTGTAGTTGGGTCCTTGTAAGGCGTATACTTGTTGCAATTTGAAATAATATCCCGCTAAGGATATATTATCTCCGATACTCATCCGCACATTACGCTCAAGACTATAGTAGCTGCTTAAAATTATGCCTATGCCTAGAATAGCGACGCCTAAATGTGCGATTAACATTGCGCCTTGCGTTTTAAAAATATTTTTTAAGCTTAATTTTTTTTTGAATGATGTCACCAGCAACTGCAAGGTATTTAAGATTATCCATAATGCCAAACCTAAACCTATTAACGCTTGCCATTGCATGTTTTTACTAAACAGAATAATCAAAATAAAGCTGAGACTGAACGAACTTAACAGAATACTGACTATCTTTTTTAAAACATCGGCATGTACGTTCTGTTTCCAGGGAATTAAATAGGATAGACCCATAAAAAATAATAATAAAATAGCAAACGGCGCAAACACGATATTAAAATACGGTGCGCCTACGGAAAGTTTGCCCAAACCTAGTACTTCAATGATTAAGGGATACAGTGTTCCGAGCAACACGGTAAATATCACCACACTTAATAAAACATTATTCACAATTAACAGTGCGGTGCGCGAGAGTAAGCTAATCTGAGCGATGGTTTGTTTAACAGTGTAGATCTTGAAGGCATAAATGCACAATGCCGTTCCTATCAATACCACTAATAAACCTAACATAAAAACACCGCGCCAAGGATCAACGGCAAAGGCATGCACTGAAATTAAAATACCGGAACGTACTATAAAAGTGCCGATTAAACTTAACGCAAATGTTAATATGGCGAGTAATATCACCCAGGTTTTGAACAGTTCTTCTTTCTCTACCACCAATAAGGAATGAATTAATGCGGTGCCGGCTAACCAAGGTAATAGCGAGGCGTTTTCTACGGGATCCCAAAACCACCACCCTCCCCAACCCAATACGCGATACGCCCACCAACTGCCGGATACAATTCCCCAGGTCAAAAAACACCAGGCGGCTAATGTCCAAGGTCGCATCCGGTTTGCCCATTGCTTATCGAATCGACCGCTTAATAATGCAGCGATGGCAAACGCAAAACTGACCGAAAAACCCACATACCCCATATAGAGTAATGGTGGATGAAATATTAAGCCGGGATCTTGTAATAAAGGATTTAGATCGCGACCATCCATCAATCTTTCTGTTGCTAAACTAAATGGATTCGACAGTGTCAGTAAAAATAATAAAAAACCTGCGCTTATGAATCCCAGTACCGCTACTATCCGTGCTAGGTCGGCAAGTTCCAAGGATGGATTGAACAGGATAACGGCGACTGTCCATAGATTTAAAATAAAAACCCATAATAGTATCGAACCTTCGTGTCCACCCCATAAAGCACACATTCGATAAAACCAAGGCAAATGTGTATTAGAATTCTGCGCCACATACACAAAAGAAAAATCATTCACTAAAAAAGCATACGCTAAACTTAGTATAGCCAACGCAACCAACGTAAATTGCGACCAACTTATTGGTTTAAACCATTTAAGCCAATTCGGATGTTGGTAATGTAGCCCTACTAAAGGAATACTGCATTGCATGATAGCGAGAAAAAAAGCGCCTAATAATAGCGCGTAAGAAAATGTCACAGAAAAGGTCCTTGGTATTAATTTTTCTTAGTTATATTTTTACATATAATCGTTGCTTAATATAATAAAAATATTAAATAAGCATGTATCGATTCTCAATATTCTTTATGCCATTTACCTTTTTATAAAAAACTGCTAACTTACGGGCATTTATTCCATACTAAGGCTTGTATGACTCAGCGCTGTATCATCATCGGTATCGCCGGGGCCTCTGCTTCGGGCAAGAGTTTATTGGCCAATACTATCGTAAAAGAGCTTGGCTCCGAGCAAGTCGCTGTCATTTCTGAAGACTCTTATTATAAAGATAACAGTAACATCCCCTTTGAGAATCGTTTAGAAACCAATTATGACCACCCGGATGCGTTTGATCATGATCTGCTCATCAGTCATCTTAAACAATTGCAGGCTGGTAAATCCGTAGAAATTCCCATTTATAATCACACCTTACATATTCGTGAACAACAAACCCGACGGCTGGGTCCACATACGATCATTGTCTTAGAAGGTATTTTGCTGTTTGCGGAAATTAGCTTAAGGGAATTGATGGATATCCGTATCTATATGGATACTCCATTAGATGTTTGCTTAACTCGTCGCATCAAACGCGATGTCATAGAACGTGGTAGAGAAATTGAAGCCGTGTTAACGCAATACCAACAAACTGTTCGCCCGATGTATTCCCAATTCATAGAGCCTTCGAAACATTATGCTGATATTATTGTCCCACGTGGCGGCGAAAACCGGATTGCTATCGAACTCATTAAAGCAAAAATTCGAGAATTATTAAATAATTTTAGTAACAGAAGCAAAGAGGAAAATCATGGGTCTGCTAGATAATAAACGTGCATTAATTGTTGGTTTAGCCAGCGATCGATCGATTGCTTACGGAATTGCCGAGGCCATGCATCGTGAAGGAGCTAAGCTAGCCTTTGCCTATCAAGGTGAAAAATTAAAAGAGCGTGTCACTAAAATGGCTCATCGGGATTTTAACTCGGATATCGTCATTCCTTGTGATGTCAGCCGCGATGAAGATATTACTGAGCTGTTTAAACAACTCAATGTCACTTGGGATGGATTAGATATATTGGTTCATTCAGTTGCTTTTGCGCCTGCCGACCAATTACAAGGTGACTATCTCGACAATGTGAATCGGGAAGGCTTTAGAATTGCACATGATATCAGTAGTTACAGTTTAGCGGCGTTAGCGAAAGCAGCGCTTCCGATGATGAAAGATCAAACCAACGGCGGAGCAATTCTGACTCTCACTTATCTTGGTTCAGAAAAGGCTTTGCAAAACTATAATATCATGGGCCTGGCTAAGGCGAGTTTAGAAGCCAATGTTCGTTATCTGGCGAATAGTTTAGGTCCAAGGCACATCCGTGTTAATGCCATCTCCGCTGGGCCGATTCGTACACTCGCTGCATCAGGCATTTCTGGTTTTCGAAAGATTCTGGCTTACAATGCTGCCGTTACACCGTTACGCCAAAATACAACCACAGAACAAGTCGGAAATACCGCGGCTTTCCTCTGTTCTGATATGGCTTCCGGTATTACCGGTGAAATAGTCCATGTGGATGGTGGATTTCATGCCATCGTTACTATGGGCGAGAATACAGGTTCTTAGTGTGTTCCGTCCTATCGCTCTATATATAGGTTTGCGTTATACCCGCGCAAAAAAACGCAATCATTTTATTTCGTTCATTTCGTTAACATCGATGATAGGTATCGCTCTCGGTGTGATGGTGTTGATTACGGTATTATCGGTGATGAATGGCTTTGATGATGCAATACGCGATCGTATCTTTAATATGGCAACTCAAGTCGCTATCACGGCGACAAATGGACATCCCCTGACGCAAATTGCTCCGCTAACACAAAAAGTATCACAACAGGCTAACGTTATCGCCAGCGCCCCGTATGCGGCCGGACAAGGCATGTTAGTTGATCAAGGACAACCTCATCCGATTATGATCACCGGCGTACTGCCAGAATTAGAAAAAAATGTCTCTGAAATACCGCATAAAATTGTGGAAGGTAATTTCAACTTAGAACCAGGTCAGTATAATATTGTGCTGGGTGAAGAATTAGCCTTAGGTTTGGGAATTCAAATCGGTGATAAAGTCAATGTCATTACACCCAGTGTCAGCTTAACACCGGTCGGTATTATTCCTCGCTTTAAAACCTTTACAGTCAGTGGAATTTTTCGTGTTGGACGAAGTTTCGGATTTGAAAGTAGCATGGCATACATCGCTCTTAAAGATGCACAAACGCTGTTTCAATTAGGTCAAGGCGTAAGTGGTTTACGTTTAAAGTTGAATGATTTATATGCCGCGCCGAATGTTTCGAGTGCGCTTAATAAAGCTTTACCCTCCACTTATACCGTAACCGATTGGACCAGTACCTTCGGTAGTTTGATGTATGCTATTTCCTTAGAAAAAAGAATGATGTTTTTTATTTTATTATTATTAATTGCGATCTCGGCATTTAATTTAGTTTCATCGTTAATGATGGTGGTGACCGATAAACAATCGGATATTGCAATTTTGCGTACTTTGGGTGCGACTCCCGGTACGATTTTAAGTATTTTTATGGTTCAAGGTTGCGTGATTGGTTTTAGCGGGACTTTATTGGGCCTAATCGGTGGCATTGCATTGGCCTCTCAAGTTAGCAACATCTTAAGCTTTATCGAACATGCCTTTCATGTGCAAATTTTTGCTTCTAATGTTTACTTTTTCGTAGATAAATTACCTTCCAAGATTGAGACAACTGACGTTATCCATATCTGTTTAGCTGCTTTGGGTATGAGTTTATTAGCCACCATCTATCCGGCATTAAAAGCCGCACGTACACTTCCTGCGGAGGCTTTACGTTATGAATAGATCATCTAAACAGGATGCCGCTGTGCTGAGTTGTACTCGTTTGAGTAAAACCTTTCACGATGGCTCACTGTATGTAGAAGTACTCAAACCTATCAATTTTTCTGTGCAAGCTCGCGAACGTATTGCTATCGTTGGTCCTTCAGGCGCAGGAAAAAGTACCTTACTGCATTTATTAGGCGGATTGGATCGTCCTAGTTCGGGTGAAGTTTTTCTAGCCGGACAAAACTTAGCGGAGTTGACCGAAAATCATCGTAGTCATCTACGTAATCGTTACCTCGGTTTTATTTATCAATTTCACCATCTATTACCCGAATTTAGCGTATTAGAAAATACTTGTATTCCGTTATTATTATCGGGTGTTAAACCTGCATTAGCTGAGAAAAAAGCACTTACTTTATTAAAAAAAGTCGGTCTGTTACCTCGGCAACATCATAAGCTGGGTGAATTATCAGGTGGAGAACGTCAACGTACTGCTATCGTCAGAGCGTTGGTCAACAATCCACTTTGTATATTAGCGGATGAGCCCACTGGCAATCTGGATAGTCATACCGCAGAGCAAGTCTATCAAACTTTACTCGAACTCAACGCAGAATTTAATACCAGCTTAGTTATTGTCACACATGATCAAGGTCTCGCAAGTCGATTAGATCGAATTTTACATATGGAAGATGGCCAGTTAATTCCTGCTTGAAAAAAATAATTTCTTGCTAGTCTTCTTACTGTCTTAAAATTTTATAAGCCCACAGTTTTGTAAAATTTTTTTGAAATCCTTTTCTTGCATAGGCTTCACATATACTTCATCAACATCTAAAGTTAGATAATTTTTTTTACAAGATTCGTTAAGCCAGCTACTTGCTAATATAATAGGTACTTTTTGATTGACATTACCTTCGTTACTACGAATTAAGTTAACAAATACGTCAATACTGCAATCCGGCAAATGGACATCTAACAAAATAACTTGGTAGGCTGAGGTCAATTTCTCTAGCGCACTGCGTGCAGAATTAACACAGTCTACCTGGCAACCAAATTTTTGAAGTTGATTGACAATGATTTTTTGACAAATCTTGTCATCGTCTATCGATAAAATTCTAGTCAATGAATCAGTCCCATGCTTTGTTGATAAGCTTAATTCTTCTAAAGGTTTTTTTAATACCGGATGAAAACTATTTCCAAAATCTTTAATTCTTTCAACTAGATTAGTTCGTAATTTTAAAATTGACATTATTTTTCTCCATAAATTAGCAATCGTTATTTCCCGTCAGATGCATCACACTCTTCGCTCGGGGTGGGTGATCGACTCGTCATTGCGAACGAGTAGCGCCCCAATCCAGGAATTTAAATTGGACTCTATGTATTAATCCCTTTTAGCCTTTAACAATTTTAAGTAAGATCAGCATAGAAAAAATCACTATAGTCTGATCTGCATACTCTATTTTAAATAAAAACATCTCTTACTATCCACTCTATCAAGGATATTCGTTATAATGGATATACTTATACAAGATGTTTCCTTTATTAAGGCTTAGGTTGTGTCTGTAAAATAATGATAGATATACTCTTCGCACTGGAATTTTTGGCTGTGTTGTCGCTCAACTCGCAATCCTCGTGTATCTTAATACACTCCGGTTGCTTCGTTTTCGCGTCGCCTTGCCAAAAAACCCAATTGCTGTGAGTATAGTGTCAAATGTCATGAAAACTCAGCTTAAATTTAAGCAAGTAAACATCAACTATTAATTGGCTCATCATTTTAACCCAAGGATTTTTTTATAGACGTCATTAAAAATTTTTCCACACTATTTTGGTTAAGCACGTCTGGAAAAAATTATTTATGCTAAGCAAATATACTAAAACAGTTAATTTGCGGAATAAATAATATCAAGCCAGTCAGCTAAGCCATTTTTAGTTACTTTTTTAACTCTATTTTTTAAATTATTAAATGCAGCCAAGAATTTACATAGACAAAGTACCTTCAATAAAAAATGTAACGATCAAGTTATTCAGTCTCTTATCAAGACTGAATATTATCTGAATAGATATTTTATGTCAAATTTAGTAAAGGAAGATAATGAAAAAGCATCTTAAGTCCAAAAAAGAAAAAAACGCCACGCCGTCCATAGATATTCAAGAACGCGCCAATCGACTAAGATTTTTGCGTAAAATGTCGCATCTTTCGATGAAAGAATTTGCTCAACATTGTAATCTAGGCTTAACAACGGTTAACTATTGGGAACAAGGATACAGTAGTGTGACTGAACGCGGTGCACAAAAAGTCTGCAAAGCTATGCGTGAAGAAGGCATCGAGTGTTCTGTGATCTGGCTAATGACAGGCTATGGTGAACCACCGAAGGTAATCGATTCCAGTAAACTTTCCAAATTAAATTACAAAAATCTAGCCTCAATAACCAGAACTTCTATTAATGAAAAGCAATCCGATTACCCGATGGAAAATGCTGAAATTAAAGAGGAATTAGCACTCTTTAGAAAAAATTATCCTGAGCATCTGATTTACTTGATTGAGAATGAAGGTATGAAGCCACTTTATGATCCAGGTGATCTCGTCGCTGGAAAAAAATTAACCGATAAAAATATGGAATTGGCGCACGGCGCAGACTGTATCGTTGAAGTTGAAGGAAGAGAATTATTGATTAGGCGCGTAAAAATCGGTCATGTTGCGAATTGTTATGATCTGTATGTTATTAATTCGGATGCTTCCTTAGAATTTCCGCCTTTACGCAATATCAAAGTATTATCCTTAGCACCGATTATTCGCATCTGGAAACCAGTTAAATTTTAATGAGCCTTTGCTGGGTTTTTCTTTTCTGGCTTTTCCACTAGCATATAAAATAACTCGTTAGGTTTTACCATATTCAGATCATGACGTGCATGTGCTTCTAATGCGACTTTACCTGACTTAAGATCGCTGATTTCAGCCACCATCGCCGTATTACGTTGGCTCAGTTGTGTATTCTCTTTTGTTTGCTGAGCAATTTGTTTTTTAAGTTGATGTACTCGCCACACACCATCTTGAACAAACCATAGTTTATATTGCAAACTTAAAAAAAGTACTGTCAAAATAGCTATGAGAAGTTTCATCGATTTAAGCATTTATAAAACGTGAAAAAGCATACTTACCGGCATAAATCACCTGATTCTTCTTTGCAAGCTCTGCCTCAATCCGTAATAGGCGATTGTATTTAGCGGTTCGATCGGTACGACACACAGAACCCGTTTTTATCTGACCTACACCTGTCCCGACGGCTAAATCGGCTATGCTAGTATCTTCTGTTTCACCCGAACGATGAGATACAACCGCTGCGTAATGAGCCTGTTTTGCCAATGTAATCACCTCTAAGGTTTCACTGACAGTACCAATCTGATTCAATTTAATAAGAATCGCATTCGCTAATTTTTTAGCTATTCCCTGCTTGAATAAGGCGGGATTAGTCACAAATAAATCATCTCCGACCAGTTGGATTTGCTTGCCTAATCGCTGTGTGAGTTGTATCCAACCCAGTTCATCTGATTCGGCCATGCCATCTTCTATACTAATAATAGGATATTGTTCGACTAAATGCTCTAAATACGTAATCCATTGTTCGACATCTAATTCCTTATTTTCTAAACAATATTTACCATGATGATAAAATTCATTACTGGCTGCATCCAATCCTAAATAGATATCCTTACCTGGCTTATATCCTGCTTGTTCAATAGCCACTAAAATACTTTCTATCGCCGCTTGGTGCGTCTGAAAATTAGGTGCAAAACCTCCTTCATCGCCAACATTGGTATTGAAACCTTGTTTTTTTAGATAGGCTTTTAAACAATGAAAGGTCTCAACGCCCCAACGTAAGGCTTCACTAAAAGTGGGCGCCCCTAGCGGCAAGATCATAAATTCTTGTATAGCTAATGGATTATCTGCATGGACGCCACCATTAATAATATTCATCTGTGGTACTGGCATCAGATATTTTTTGTCGCGTTGACCCATAAGCTCAGCAATATGCACATACAGCTCTTGTCCCCGCGCTAAAGCTGCGGCTTTAAGTAAACTTAATGAAACTCCCAAAATAGCATTAGCGCCTAATTTTTCCTTGTTATCAGTTCCATCAAGTTCTTTCATTAAATGATCTAATGCTTTTTGATCGGCAATCTCTTTTCCAATTAAATTTTTTCGGATCGGTCCTAAAATATTTTGGATCGCTAATAAAACACCTTTACCTTGGTAACGATCCGGTCTATTCGTATCCCTTAATTCTAAAGCTTCTTTTGAACCTGTCGATGCACCGGAAGGTACACTGGCGCCTGCTTTTAACCCTGAATCCAAGATGACTTCGACGGCAATAGTAGGATTAGCGCGTGAATCCAAAATTTCATACGCGTTAATCTCAGCAATTTTTGGCATACGTTCTCTACCTATAGCGTTGTTTCTATTAATCTGGTTTTTTTTACGGTTATATCTAGTTCTTGTAAGGTGGCTAATAGTTCAGCTATTTTTGCTAATGGCCAAGAATTGGGGCCATCGCTTAAGGCTTGCTCTGGGTTAGGATGTGTCTCCATAAAAAGACCAGAAATACCAACCGCTACCGCAGCACGCGCTAATACAGGTATAAATTCACGCTGTCCTCCTGATGATCCACCCTGACCGCCTGGCAATTGTACAGAGTGTGTCGCATCAAATACTACTGGACACTCTGTTGCACGCATGATGGCCAAGGAACGCATATCCGAGACAAGATTATTGTATCCGAAAGTCACTCCACGCTCACAAACCATAATTTGATTATTCCCCACTTGACGCGCTTTCTCGACGACGTATTGCATATCCCATGGAGAAAGAAACTGACCTTTTTTAATATTAACCGGTAACCCTTGCTGAGCAACTTTTTGGATAAAATTAGTCTGTCGGCATAAAAATGCCGGCGTTTGTAAAATATCGACTACGCTCGCCACTTCATTTAATGGAGTATCTTCATGAACATCGGTGACTATCGCCACACCCAATTGCTTTTTTACTTTGGCTAAAATAGCTAAGCCTGCTTCTAAACCTAAACCACGAAAACTGTTAGCTGAAGAGCGATTTGCTTTATCAAAGGAAGATTTATAAATGAAGGGGATATTCAGTTTATCGGTTATTTCTTTCAGCCGTCCAGCCGTTTCCATAGCCAATTGTTCGCTTTCCACGACACAAGGCCCTGCCATAACAAATAGAGGTTTATCTATACCGACTTCAAAATTTAGCAATTTCATAATAATAAGAGCAAAATTAAAGAGTCATAGTTTACTCTTAAAGTTAATTAAGTCCTACCCCCTTGATAAAACTGAGGGTTTAAGCCACTTAATAGTTAGATGCATTCAATTAAATTTAATAAATAAAAAATATTTTTTAAAAATTTAATTTAATGTTAATATAGTAAAAATAATAATAAGGCAGTATGAGAATGTACTTCGAAAATAATAAAATTTTATTCTCAAATAAAGAAAAAGAATCTAATCTTTTAAAAAAAAGATTACCTGCAAGTTTCATTAAAAAAACAAAAAAAAGTTTGTGGCAAAAGGTAACAAAAAAGCGACGCCAACAACTTAGCAACAATAATTTTGAAGCCAATAAGAATTTATTTTTTAACGACCATAAACCTTTAGTCGAATCTCAACTAAAGGAAAATTTATTGGCTTTTCTCCCTCAATACAATGCCGAAAGTGTCGTTCATAAACTATATCAGCGTTATATACAAAATAATAAAATTAATGAACATGCCTATTTACATTTTTACAATCGATTATCAGCAAAAATCGATATCTTAAAAATTATCGATGCCGATCATGGAAAAAATATTGCTCTAAATCCAGATATCGTTACTAAGGTGATCTCTATATTGACCTATTCTGCTGGACTGGTTTCTTCTGCCATATTTCACGCTATCGGCGCAGTCACTCGACATGGAATAACTGAAATAAGCGACATGAGAAAAATTAAAAGCGCCAAAAACAAACTCAATCATTGGATATCTGATCTGAATTTCATCAAATTACTCAGCATTATGCTGACAAAAACACTTGAACCAGACTTCGCTCACCAAGAAAAAATTGACTATTTTTTAGATGAGCAATTTTTAATATTTTGGAATTTATTTAAAAAACAAGCAAAAATAGATACTGAAATACCCGATTTAAACGATTTTTGGTCTACTTGTTTAGTTGAGTATGTTAAGGAATTAAAATGTCCTTTATTAAAAGATAATTTCGAACGCTGCTTAAATGAAATGCTTACATCAGTTAAACTTCTATATAGGGAATATATACCGACCTTAATTGAGGCTAATCAGCCAAATCTCTCTAAAGGTTTCAGCACACCCGGCCAAGAAAATGTATTTCTTGCTCAATTGATACTAAGAATAATCATTAGTCATTATTTAACAAGACTGCTGGAATTTAATCAGGCAGCTAAGATACAACAAAATTCTCCAACTTGCGCATCGACTTTTTGGCGTAATGGAAACAATAATTATAGAGATGATTATAATCGACCTAGCCCTGCCATTAGTCCAACATTTTCACCAGGATTAATTACATGCCAGTAACTTGCTTGAGTTTAATATATTGCTCTAATATTTCGCAACGTATGTGTAATAATAAAACAATAAAATAAAAGCTTCCAAAAGCCACCATCATTGATAATAAAGGATAAAGCATAGAAGGTTCGATTAATGAAGGACTCAAGAAATGAATAGTGGCGCCTTGATGCAGAGTATTCCACCAATAGACTGAATAGTGAATAATGGGAATATTTGCTAAGCCCAACATAAGCAATATCGATGTGGCTTGCGCTGCCATATGACGCTCAGGGATAGCGGAACGTAAAGCAATAACGCCTAAATATAAAAATAATAAGATAAGCTCAGAAGTTAAACGCGCATCCCAAACCCACCAGGCTCCCCACATCGGCTTGGCCCAGACGCTTCCTGTTAATAATGCTAGGAAAGTAAACCATGAACCTAAAAAAATACTACCGGAAACAATCAATTCTGCTAATTTAATACGAAAAATTAAACCAATAACAGAGAAAAATGCCATAATAAAATAAATAAACACCGATAAAAAAGCGCTAGGCACATGAACATAGATAATGCGAAAAGCATCTCCTTGCTGATAATCCGCAGGGGCTAAATACAAGCCTCCTACCACACCATAAATTCCAAATACTAATAAAGATAAAGAAAAGATGGGAACTAAATAGTTCGATAATGTATAAAAGTGATGTACCGATATATATCGGTAGATTTTATTTCTTTTTCTTACCCTAGTCATTTTATTATTCCCTTAAAAATTCAAGTGCGCAGAGTATTATGCAAAAGCGATACCTAAACGCAAAATTTTACTTATAACCAATGGCGATAAACTCATACTCAAGATCATTATTACGCCTAGCCAAGCTAATGGTCCATTGGCAGATAATCCCATGCTCGCCAGCGTAACCGCGCTGCTCGCAAAAATTAGTACCGGAATATAAAAAGGAATTATTATTAATACTATTAATAATCCACTATGGCGAAGACCTAGGGTCAAGGCGCGAGCAATGCCGCCTAGAAATATTAAGCTAGGCGTACCGAGTAAGATGCTGAGATATAAGACTTTTAAGGCCATGACGGGAATAAACAAGCTTAAACTTAAAATCGGCGTCACAAGAAATAAAGACACACAAATCACTAAACAAAAAACTATTAATTTAACAAATAACACTAAAGCGAGTGCATTTGGCAGCAAAATGAGCTGTTCCAAATCACCTTCCTTCCAATCATTTCGAAACAGTTGATCTAGCATTAACAATACCAAAAATAAGACTATCACCCAAAAAATTCCAGGAGAAATTTTTTCTAATAAAATAGGATCGGCACTAATGCTTAAAGGAAATAGAATAATGGCTAAAATTAAAAATAATAACGGATAAATCAGTTCCTGATAATAACGAAAAACCGCTAATAACTCGCAACGGAAGTTGATTGATAGCTTTAAAAAAAAGTTATTATCTAACATGGTCAGCGTCTAAAAAAATTGTTTTTATTTCTGCAGGTGATGAGTAAACCAATTGATGACTAGTAAAAACAATCACTCCTCCTCTAGCACTGTGTTTTTCCATTAAAGATGATAGAAACGCAATAGCTTCCTTATCTAAAGAAGTAAAAGGCTCATCTAGAATCCAACAATCTGCTTTGATCAATAACAACTTTGCTAAACTTAAACGTCGTTGTTGACCCACTGAAAGTTGCGTTAATAAAGTGTCTGAACAATTTTTTAGATTTAATTCTTCTAATATCTGGCGAATATTCTGAAGCGTTTTTTGTTTGGATTGCTTATCGATTAAATTACGTCTGACTAAACATAAATACAGATTCTCATTAGGAGTCAGTGCCGATTTCATACCTAAACGGTGGTTAACATAGAGTAAATTTTCAGTAAAATTTTCTCTATTTTTCTCAATTGAGATTCCATTCCACATAACAGATCCCGTGAAAGGAATGCGTAATCCAGTTAATATCTGCAACAACGTCGTTTTACCTGAACCATTCGCACCGACTATATGCAATATCTGTCCTGGCAAAAGTCTAAATGTGAGTTGTTTAAACAGAATTCTGCCATTACGTGCATAGGAAAGTTTTTCCACTTTTAACACTATTCAATCCTTGATAAATAACGATTTTCAGTCGCATTTTTATTCGCAGTTTCAGTTTTTCATACCCGCTGTTTGGGTATTTTAATCTGCTCTGTTGTATACTGCGCTAAGCGTACGCTATATTATTCCTTTTTCAGACTACTTAAAAGGCCAAATACCATGTCATTTCTTCTTCAATACGTTGTATTCCTAGCGAAGCTATTTACATTGGTAATCGCTATTTTAATAGTAACGGCCGGAGTTTTTTCTATTGCTCGCAAAGCAAAAGAACAAAACAAGAATAAACTATGCGTTAAAAAACTTAATAAAAAATATCAAGAATTTGCTGAAACCTTGAATTCGAAAATTCTTAATAAGAGACAACTCAAAAAATATGCTAAAGAACAAAAAATTAAATTAAAAAAGACTGCTAAATTAGTGAAAAAACGCGTATTTGTTTTAAATTTTCAAGGTGATATCAAAGCGACAGCGGTTAATAATCTACGCGAAGAAATCACCGCACTTATCCAAGTGGTTACACCGCAAGATGAAGTGGTATTACGCTTAGAAAGTGGGGGAGGAATGGTTGCGCCCTATGGTTTAGCAGCTTCGCAATTACAACGTTTAAAAGATAAACGCATCCCTTTAACAGTTACCATAGATAAAATTGCCGCAAGTGGCGGATATTTAATGGCCTGCGTGGGAGATAAAATCTTAGCAGCCCCGTTTGCGATTATTGGCTCAATCGGTGTCGTGGCGCAACTTCCTAACTTTCATCGTTTTTTGAAAAAAAGAGATATTGATTTCGAATTATTAACTGCAGGAGAATATAAACGTACACTCACCATTTTTGGAGAAAACACGGCTAAAGCACGCGAAAAAACGCAAGATGATCTGGAAGAAATCCATCATCTTTTTAAAGCCTTTATCCAAGCTAATCGAAAACAAGTCGATATAGCTGAAGTCGCGACTGGCGCTCATTGGCTGGCAAAAGATGCCCTTGCATTCAATCTAGTCGATGAACTCATAACCAGCGATGATTATTTAAGTCTATTAGCAAGCAGCGATAAAGCAGAAATTTATGAATGTCAGTATCTGACTAAAAAATCAGTGACAGAGAAATTAAGCAGTAATGTACAATCTGCACTTAGTAAATTAATGTGGTTTAAAACTAGCGCTCGCACCTGAAGTAAACTTTCACTCCAGCTGCCACTATGTAAAACATGTAACATTGAATCGAGTTTTTGGCTCTTTCCTATGCAATTTTATGACCTATTTTAAAGAAATAAGCGCGCTCATTGCTGGCGGCTTGCTAGCCTTTGCTTTTGCCCCGATGGGTATTTATCCTTTAGCTATTTTTTCTCCCGCTTTATTGTTACTACTCTGGCTAAATAGCTCAGCCCAACGTGCTTTTATTTTAGGATTAATTTTTGGTATAGGTTTTTATGGTATTGGCGTCTCATGGGTATTTATTAGTATTCATGAATTTGGACATACTTCTGTTTTTTTAGCTTCGTTAATTACTGCACTATTTATTTTTATATTAGCTTCATTTACCGGCATCCAAGGTTTTCTATTAAACCGCTTTTTTCCTAGTAATACCCTCACCAAACTTTATTTAATCTTTCCTAGCTCTTGGGCGTTAGCAGAATGGGTACGGAGTTGGATATTTACTGGTTTTCCTTGGCTACTATTAGGCAGCAGCCAAGTAAACACTCCCCTCAGCGGCTATGCTCCGATTTTTGGAATCTATGGACTGGCATTTCTAGTCGCTTTGTCAGCAAGTTTATTGCTTACTTTATTTTGTCCTTTTTTAAATAAACGTTTTGATTGTCAGTTCGATCTAAAAAAATTTCATTATTACCGTCCCTTATTTGCACTGATAGGTTTATGGGCCATCGGTTATGTCTTATGTTTTATCCCTTGGACACATGTCCAAGGAAAACCTATTCAAATCAGTCTGATACAGGCGAATATTCCCCAAGAAATAAAATGGGAACCTGAATATCAAAAAGCGTCATTAATGCATTATCAACAATTAACCCAATCACATTGGAATAGTCGACTCATCATTTGGCCCGAAGCCGCCATTCCTTTGTTGCAAAACCAAGCAGAGGCTTTTTTAAAGGAGCTTGACCAGCAAGCCAAACAGCATAAAACCACACTAATTACCGGGATTCCTATCCAAAAAGGCTTTCAATACTACAATAGCATGATAGCTTTAGGCCTGGATCATGCTACGTACTATAAACAGCGATTGGTTATCTTTGGTGAATATCTCCCTTGGTGGATCCTCTGGGCTCATGGTTTATTAAATTTATTAGATATCCCCATGTCTAGTTTTTCACCGGGACCCAATCATCAACCCGCTTTCAAGGTAGCCAATGTTGATCTAGGCACATTTATTTGTTACGAAATTGCCTATTCCAACTTAGTGCGGCAATCGCTGAAAGACCATGCTGAGTTATTATTAACCATTAACGATGATGCTTGGTTTGGTCATTCTTTTGCCTTAGCTCAACATCTACAAATTGGTCAATTTCAAGCCTTAGCCACCGGACGCTATTTAGCTTTTTTAAGTAATACTGGCCTAACGGCTATCGTGACACCAAAAGGAAAAATTATAGCGCAACTTCCTGCCTTTGAGACCGGTGTATTAACCAGTTCGATTTATAAAAGTGTTGGTTTTACCCCCTGGGTGTATCTAGGCGATGGTCCGATTATTATCTTTTTAGTAGGATTATGTATCTTATGTTACGCTTATCGAAAAGGTCATACTTAGCCGTTTAAGGTATCTAGCCACATGCAAGAACAATATCAACCATTAGCACTTGAAGCTGACATCCAAAAATTTTGGGAAGAACATCAATGTTTCAAAGTCACTGAAGATCTCAATAAAGAAAAATTTTATTGCCTCTCTATGTTTCCCTACCCTAGCGGTCATTTACATGTAGGTCATGTTCGTAATTATGTATTGGGTGATGTCATTGCCCGTTATCAACGCATGTTGGGTAAAAATGTGTTACATCCCATCGGTTGGGATGCTTTTGGTTTACCGGCTGAAAATGCCGCGATCGAAAAAGGGATACCGCCGGCTAAATGGACTTATGCCAACATTGAACATATGCGTAAACAATTTAAACAACTCGGCTTAAGTTTTGATTGGAGTCGAGAAATTACTACGTGTAAACCCGATTATTATCGATGGGAACAGTGGCTTTTTATTCAATTACTTAAGAATGGCCTGGTCTATAAAAAAAGCGCCGTAGTGAACTGGGATCCTATTGATAAAACCGTCTTAGCGAATGAACAGGTTATTGATGGCCGTGGTTGGCGTTCAGGTGCACTCGTTGAGCGTAAAGAAATTCCGCAATGGTTTTTAAAAATCACCGATTATGCCGATGAATTATTAAATGACCTTGATACTTTAGAAGCTTGGCCTGATGAAGTAAAAACCATGCAACGCAATTGGATAGGTCGATCACAAGGCTTAACTATTCAATTTAAAGTCAATCATCCCGAGTTAGACGCGATTGAAATTTTTACTACGCGTCCTGACACCTTATTTGGTGCTACTTTTATCGCAGTTTCACCTCAGCATCCAATTGCACACTATGTCGCTGAACACGATCCTAAATTACAAGCTATCATTGCTAGTTATCAACAAATCCCAACATCCGAAGAAGCGACGGCACATTTAGAAAAGAAAGGTTTTATCACTCAACTTACGGCCAATAATCCCCTGACCAAGGAAAATTTACCGATATGGATAGCCAATTTTGTCAAAACTGACTATGGCTCGGGAGCGATCATGGGCGTGCCGGCTCACGATGAGCGCGATTTTGAATTCGCAAAGAAATATGATCTGCCTGTACGCCCAGTCATACTATCCACTCAGTCACATGACTATCAGTCAGCTGCCCTTATTTCGCATACCGGAACATTAATTAATTCGGGCCCTTATACGGGATTAAGTGTTGAATTAGCCTCTGTAACGATTGCAAAACAATTAATAAAAGAAAAAATAGCCGTGCATACCACCAATTACCGACTTCGTGATTGGGGTGTTTCACGTCAACGTTATTGGGGAACACCCATTCCGATTATTTACTGCACGAGTTGTGGTGTTGTTCCTGTTCCAGAAGAGGATTTACCCGTTGTACTTCCGGAATGCATAGAATTTACTGGTGTGGGTTCCCCTTTAAAAAATATGCATGAGTTTTATCAAACCCACTGTCCTACTTGTAAACAACCAGCCACCAGAGAAACAGATACTTTAGATACATTCGTCGAATCTTCGTGGTATTACGCACGCTTTGCCTGCCCCACACAGAACAGAGCCATGTTAGATGACAGAGCAAAATATTGGACGCCCGTTGATCATTACATTGGCGGTATTGAACATGCCGTATTGCATTTACTTTATGCGCGTTTTTTTCATAAAGTTCTACGCGATTTAGACTTACTGAATTCTAATGAACCCTTTACACGTTTGCTGACACAGGGCATGGTGCTTAAAGACGGCGCAAAAATGTCTAAATCTAAGGGAAATACTGTCGACCCTGCCAAACTGATGTCACAATATGGTGCAGATACTTTGCGATTATTTATTTTATTCGCGGCCCCTCCTGAGCAATCCTTAGAATGGTCTGACACGGGCGTTGAAGGTGCTTATCGATTTTTAAAACGTTTATGGGCTTTAGCGTATAGCAATCCTTGGATAGTAGAACTCAATGAAACTCATAAACATAGCCTCACACAGGCCATCGATTGGACAAAAATTCCCAACGAATATCGTAGTTTACGCCGACAAATTCATGAGATTTTACAACTTGCCCGCAATGATTATGAACGCCAACAATTTAATACCGTTATTGCTAGTTGCATGAAACTTTTGAATACACTGCAAACAGCCAGCCATTTATTACACTCTACTGATGATGATGATGCAGTGCTCACGCTTAAACATATAATCTGGCAAGGTTTAAGCATACTCTTACGCTTACTGGCCCCTATCGTTCCCCATATCGCCCATGCTTTATGGAAAGAACTCAAATTTTGCGGTTTAATCAGCAAGGCACATTGGCCAAAAGTGGCGGCTGATGCTTTAACCGTTGAAAAAATTGATTGGGTGATACAAGTAAATGGTAAATTACGTGCGCAATTATCACTCGATATACACTTTAATGATGAAACACTGAAGGCGATTATTCTCAATGATCCCCTAATCAAACGCTACACTGAAAATCAAACGATTAAAAAAATTATTATAGTCCCAAAAAAATTAGTTAATATTGTTATATAAAATGACGACTCGTTGGTATCCACTATTATTTAGTCTTATTTTTAGCTTCATGCTAACCGCTTGCGGCTTTCAATTAAGAGGTCATTGTGAATTTTCCTTACCTTTTCGTACACTTTCTTTGGAGTCTGATCAACCCTACACTAGTTTCACCAAAGAATTACAAAAAGCGTTAGCGGCGGCGGGAGTGCATACCGCACTCGCGACTCCGGCATCCCCACGATTAAAAATTCTTGCACAAAACTTTACTCGCATGGCTACCAGCCTAGGGAATGCCGGACAAACAACCACTTATTTGCTTGTTTATAGTGTTTTATTTCAGATAATAGATTGTAAGGGCCATATTTTATTAGCGCCGCAACAAATACAAGCCACGCGAACCTTTTCGATTACATCCAATCAACTTGCCGGTGATCTGAATACCGAAAATGATTTACAAGAAAATATGCAACAGGATGTTATTCAACAATTGTTAATTCGGTTAGGTTCCCCAGAGTTACGCCAGCAGCTTCGCTGCAGCACTTGCCCCCAGCAGTAATTTATTAGACCGTCTATTATGCAATGTCGATATGAACAATTACCTCAGCAATTAAATAAACCTGTTTTAGCACCGATTTATTTTATCTCTGGTGAAGAAGTAGTATTAATTCAAGCAGCCTGTAGCGCCATACGCCTGGCGGCAAGAAAAGCCGGTTTTATCGATCGACAAGTATTTTATGCGGACACACATTTTAATGCTTCCTCGCTGATTGGCTGTATGAATAACTATGGATTATTTGCAGACAAACAATTGCTAGAACTACATCTATCACAAGGTTGTTCTGAAGCCATCACACAAACGCTGGCACTCTATGCTAAAAACCCGCCACCCAATAAACTTTTACTCATAATAGCCGGGAAGCTGGATCGTCGCTTACAGCAAACTATTTGGTTTAAAAGTATTGATAAGGTGGGTTTAGTCATTCTTATATGGCCTCTGCAGGCCGCACAATTATTTAGATGGGTAACAGAACGTCTTCACACTATGGATCTAAAAATGGAAAAAGCAGCTATTGAATGCCTAATTTTTGCTACCGAAGGAAATTTATTAGCGACTACGCAAACGATAGAGAAACTCAGTTTATATTTTAACGAGACAGATCATGTCATTACGACTGACATGTTAACGCAAGCACTTAGCGACAGCGCCCGATTCGATCCCTTCAAACTAACCGATGCTGCATTAGCAGGAAGTTCCGAACGTTGTTTGCGCATCTTAGCTCATCTAAAAGAAGACGGTGTAGAACCTTTATTAATTTTATGGGCACTGAGCCGCGAATGTCGATTACTAGCTTCTTTTGCCTATAAACTTAAACAAGGCCAAAATTTAATAACGCTTTTTAAAGAACAGCAGATATGGGAAAAACGTCAACTATTATTTCAACAAGCCTTAACACGTCATACGCTCACGCATTGGTATCGATTACTAGGTCTTGCCAGCCGGATTGACCAACTTATAAAAGGCATAGGCACCGGTCAAGTTTGGAATGCTTTACAAACACTTAGCCTCGAAATTGCGGAATCCAGCAGCGTATGATAGGCGTGTTAGGAGGCAGTTTTGATCCTGTACATTATGGGCATTTACATATTGCACTAAACTTATATCAACAACTCCATTTACGAGAGGTCCGTTTCATTCCTTGTAAGAATCCTGTTAGTAACAAAAAAATAGTGGCCAGTAAACAACAGCGACTCACCATGTTACAACTTGCTTTGCAGCCGTATTCGTATTTTTCAATTGACCAACGAGAATTACACCGAGCCTCTCCTTCCTATATGATAGAAACCTTAGCGTCTCTACGTATTGAATTGGGTAATAATACGCCGTTAGGGCTTATTTTAGGATACGATAACTTAGCAACATTAGATCGCTGGCATCAATGGACATCCCTAATTGATTACGCACATTTACTCATTGTGCCTAGACCCGATCATGCTGAATCTTATCCTAAGGAAATCCACGCTTTTGTTGAACGATATCAAACTCATGATCCTTTGTTATTATCACAACAACCTGCTGGATTATTATTCATGACTGATGTAAAAGCTTTACCCATCTCGGCTACTTACATACGCAACACTATTGCGAGTGGTAATTACCCTGTTGGTTTATTACCGCCTGCGGTCCTTGATTACATTTTGGAACAAAAGTTATATTTATGACACAATCTACTTTAAATAAAGATCTGCAAACTGACCTAGTCAATTTATTAGAAGATCACAAAGCAAAAAATATTACTGTCCTGGATGTCAGTAAAATCACCGACATTACCGACCTGATGATCATTTGCACTGGAAATTCTAATCGGCATGTTAAAACCCTGGCACAATATCTAATCACAACTGCCAAGGCTAAAGGCATGACGATCTATGGCATTGAAGGTGAGAAAGAAGGCGAATGGATATTAATTGATTTAGTCGATGCTATTATCCATATCATGCTACCTCAAGAACGTGAATTTTATAATCTTGAAAAGTTATGGAGTCAACCGTAAGTAAAAATGATTATTCATTTAATTGCCGTAGGAACCCGATGCACAGCATGGGCAGAGGCAGGTTTTCTAGATTATCAGAAACGTTTACCGGGAGAATGTAAACTTAATTTAATTACCATACCGCTCAGTAAACGTAATAAAAATTCTCAAATCTCTAAACATATTGCCGAAGAAGAAAAAAAAATATTAGCTGCTATTCCAAAGCGCTCCCGTGTCATTGCTTTGGATGTCAAAGGACAAATGTGGAATACACAGCAACTTGCACAATCTTTACAACAATGGCAGCTCGAAAGACAAGATGTCAGTTTATTAATTGGCGGGCCTGATGGTTTAGGTGACACCTGTATAAACCAAGCTGAGCGTATTTGGTCATTGTCTCCTTTAACGCTTCCACATGCATTGGTGCGAATTGTCGTCGCAGAACAATTGTATCGTGCTTGGAGTCTGTTAAGTAATCATCCTTATCACCGAGATTAGAATAAATGAAAATGGTATATCAGCTGTAAAACTATCCACGCATACACGCCCGCCATTAAATCATCTACCATCACACCTAACCCACCCGGCATTTTTCGATCCATCCACGCGATAGGCCAAGGTTTCACAATATCAAACAAACGAAATAAAACAAAACCAATCGCTATCCACAACCATCCGCTCGGAGCAGCAAACATGGTCAAACCGAATCCACATATTTCATCCCAAACTATTCCTGAATAATCATGCACACCTATTCCTCGCTCCGTCACCTCACAAATCCAAATGCCTATCAGTGTGGCAAATAACAAAACCAGTCCGTAATTTACTAAAGAAAAGGACTGGATGAAATAATACAAGGGGATAGCAACTAATGTTCCACATGTACCCGGTGCAAAAGGCGATAATCCAGCACCAAACCCAAAAGCAATTAAGTAGATAGGATGACTAAATACCTTACGCGCTAGATCCCTTTGCATAGTTCTCTCATTACAGTCAATAAAAAAAGATTATATACCCACGGCACTTAAAAATGCGACTTTGCATTTTTTAGTGCCGTCATTAAACAAAATGTTGAAACCCTGTTCTAGCAATACTAAAAGTTGATCCATTTTTACCAAGCAATATTAATCCAGATTCTTTTTTAATAGTCCCTATACAGGTATATGGAGTATTTAACGCTGTTAAATGTTGTTGCAACGCCCTTTCCTGCGATTCTGGCACAGTAAAACATAACTCATAATCATCTCCTGAACTTAGAGCTAATTGCCATGCCCTTTCAGGTGGTAAAGCGCGCAGACTATCTGATAGAGGAAGTTTTTCTAGTTGCAGTATCGCACCCACTTGATTGGCGGATAGGATATGCCCCAAATCCGCCGCTAATCCATCTGAAATATCAATAGCACTGCTTGCAATATTACGTAGTGCGAGGCCTATCTCGACGCGAGGTTCCGGTCGATTTAAACGTTGCATGACAGCAAGAATTTGAGAGGATGTTAATCTCAAGCTATCCTCTTTATTTATTGTTTCTAGTGCCAAGCCTGCATCACCTAAAGTTCCAGTCACGTATATGCGATCACCTGCGTGTGCTCCGATACGACATAAGGCTTTTCCGGGCGGAACAAACCCCAAGGCTTGAACAGTAATGGCTAGCGGCCCTTGCGTCATATCTCCCCCTACAAGTTGCAATTGGAAACGTTGTATTAAGGGGAAAAACCCGTCGCTAAATTTTCTGAGCCAGCTTTCATTAGCATTAGGAAGCGTAAGTGCCAATAATATCCATGCCGGCTCAGCACCCATTGCGGCGAGATCACTTAAACTAACCGCTAATGCTTTATATCCAATATCAGCGGGTGGGGTATTTTCAGAAAAATGGCGACCTGATACTAAAGTGTCAGTAGTCACCACCAATTGTTGGCCGAGTGGCATTTGCAATAAAGCGGCATCATCGCCTATACCTAAAATAATATCCTTACGATTACTTGGTTCTTGATTAAAAAAATGTTGAATCAAATCAAATTCATTTAACATCATTAATTAATGTAGAAAATAATTATCAATTATTTACATTCCATAGGACGATTTTTTTTTGCAAGTAAATGTAAAATACCATTGACATATTTATAACTATCCGTAGCACCAAACATTTTGGCCAATTCGATAGATTCATTTAAAACCACTTTATAAGGAACTTCCACACATTGAAGCAATTCAAAAGCACCCAGTCTCAAAATTGCCAGTTCTACCAAATCTAGTTCTTTCAGTGGACGATCTAAGCATTCCTCTAAATGATTATCTAATGATGCATGATCCTGCAAGACTCCTTGAACTAACAAAAGAAAATAAGCGGTATCTACGCTCACCATTTCTTCTTGATCCAAAAATTTAGCTTGAATAACAGAAAATTTTTCCTGCGTTAAATGCCATTGATAAATAGCTTGCATAGCAAAACGACGTGCGCGTTGTTTTGCCTTAAAATTATTTTTTTTCGATTTCAGTGTCATGAGATTGTTTTTTATTAGCAGAAATATCTTGTTTTAATTGCTCAATTGCTAGATTAAAGGCTTGTATATCCTGAAAACTGCGATACACCGAAGCAAATCTGACATAAGCGACGGGATCTAAATCGCACAGCTCTTCCATGACCCACTCACCAATTTGTCGCGAAGAAATTTCACGTTCCCCTAATGAGCGCAATTTTTTCATTAAGCGTAAAATAACCGCCTCCACTTGTTCGCTGGAAATAGGTCTTTTTTCTAGGGCTTTAAGCATACCCGCTCTTAATTTTTCTTGATCAAAAGCGCTACGCGTATTATCACGTTTGACCACGCGCGGCAATCCTAGCTCAGCCGATTCAAAGCTACTAAAACGCTCATTACATTGTAAACACTCACGTCGACGCCTGACCTGCTGGCCGTCACTACTGAGACGAGAATCGATTACTTTAGTATCTGCTTCGTTACAAAAGGGACAAAACATCATTGTTTCTCTAGAAGAACATTTCTGAGCCCCGAGGGTATCTTAACGCAGAAAAATGACGGTTTTTGGCCATCATCATTCAATTGAGACTGCCCTCGTGCGGGAGTATACTGGAAATTGACCACATAGTGCCACGACTTGTTTTCTGACCTTTTCTATCGTCGCAGGATCTTTTAGATCCTCGAGAATATCACACACCCAATTAGCCACGTCTTTAGCCTCTTTTTCTTTTAAACCTCGCGTGGTGATGGCAGGTGTACCTATCCGTAAACCACTGGTTACAAAAGGTGAGCGCGGATCATTAGGGAGCATATTTTTATTTAAGGTGATATAAGCTTTTTCTAATACCTCTTCAGCATCTTTACCGGTGATTTTTTTAGCTATCATATCGATTAAGAAAAGATGATTATCGGTACCACCTGAAACTATTTTATAGCCCCTTTGCAGCATCACCTCAACCATAGCTTTTGCATTCGCTATGACTTGTTGCTGATAGATTTTAAAACTAGGATCTAAGGCTTCTTTAAAAGCAACGGCTTTTGCAGCAATAACATGCATCAACGGCCCACCCTGCTGTCCTGGAAATACTGCTGAATTTAATTTCTTTTCGATTTCGGGATTTGAGCGCGCTAAAATTAAACCTCCTCGGGGGCCGCGTAAGGTTTTATGTGTAGTACTTGTCACCACATCGGCAATGGAAATCGGTGAAGGATACAAGCCCGCTGCTACTAGTCCAGCCACATGCGCCATATCTACCAAAAAATAGGCACCCACTTCATCGGCAATATCTCTAAAACGTTGCCAATCCACCACCCGCGAGTAAGCTGAAAACCCAGCAATAATTAATTTGGGCTTATGTTGCTTAGCAAGTCGTTCGACTTCATCATAATCAATCAATTGCGTTTCAGGCGTTACACCATAAGCATAAGCTTGATACATCTTTCCTGAAAAACTAACTTTTGCTCCATGCGTTAAATGTCCACCATGGGCTAAACTCATGCCTAATAAAGTATCACCAGGCTCGATCAAAGCCATATAAGCCGCTGCATTCGCTTGCGAACCGGAATGCGTTTGTACATTCGCATAATCGGCTTGAAATAACTCCTTAGCTCTATCGATAGCTAATTGTTCGACGATGTCAACATATTCGCAGCCTCCATAATAACGTTTACCAGGATAACCTTCCGCATATTTATTCGTCAACACGGAAGCTTGAGCTTGCATTACCAACGGACTGGTGTAGTTTTCTGAGGCGATTAATTCTAAATGATCTTCCTGACGTTTGGCTTCTTTACTCATCGCAGACCATAAATCGGGATCGAAATCGCTAATAGTTTCTCGCAAAGAATAAGACATCATGATTTAATCCCTCATCGTGTATGATAAAAAATTTATTATTTAATAAAAATTCTGCTCATCTTACTTGCTTTTTAAACGCTAATCAAAAGCTAGTTTTTTCTTTATGTCTCATGCTAGTATGAGTGAAAAAAGAAAGCTAAAGAAGGAGTAAAATAATTTTGAGATATCATGAAATTATTAACGAAGTTCGTAGACGCTTAAATTCAGCTAACAAAAAATTTGCTGCACAAATTAAAACCAATGCTGATATATCCTCTCATTATGTGGATATTGGTTTTGGATACCAAGAAATTATAAAATTCATACAAGAAAATTCTACCGGTGTATCTCCAGCACTCGAAACCTATATACTTTCTGCTGAATTGGGTTTGCTCCAATGTGAAATGAATTCATTTAAATTATCGCCTCTCACTAAAGAGGCTGTCAAAAAAAATGATAGACAACTTTCCAAACTTTCAAAAAAAAATCAACAGCTTCTCAAATCAACGCTTGACCTCGAAGAAAAATTTAAACTGGAATCAATTTCGGAGCAAGATGAATATCTCATTTTAAAAGAGCAAATATACAGCTATAACAATAACTGGAAAGAAAAAGAATTCAATCTAAAAGCCGCCTATTATTATAACTACGCCGATTTTCTCTTACATAAATCACCTCAATCGACTGAATCAATAAATGAAGCTATTGATTTCCTCAAGGATTCTTCTAATTTTTATGCTGAAAATGGAAAAGAAACAGAAAAAAAACAAACAGATGACAAAATAGCTGAAACTGAAAAATTATTCGCCAAGCTACAGTTAAATCATCTAAAAAAATGCGCAGCTAAAATTAAATCAAAATATAGGGGGCTACCGACTATATCGGTTATGACTCAAACAACTAAGCTTTTTGAAACTCCATCTATTGATCCCGCAACGAAAGAAACTCACATGCTAAAAACGAATGAACAATCAAATTTTCCCTTAATTTTCCCTACTGTTATTAATCCTAAACGTCATGAACAAGGGCTAGAGAGTGGCGAAAATCATTTACCCCCTAAAAAAAGAAAAACTGAAACAGACACTAGTGAAATTATTTTTTTGCCCAATGAAGAATTGTTAAGTTTAGAGAATAAAGCATTTGCAGAAATAGCTACCAGCTTAGAAACAAAAAACTCAACTCAGTTTCATTTCTATTTTTCATTAATAAACATTATGGCGTCATTCATACCCATTCATTCTCATCAGGATAGGTTAACTAAACTTCAATTATCTGAAATGGTTGCAGATTTTCTTAAATTATTTGTAAATCCCCTTTTTATTGAGCAACCGCTTCCAATAGTAGAAAAAAATCTTAATACGATTTACCAGCTTTATAAAAACTGTGCTTGGGGAACCTTCCCAGCAAAAGAACTGCGTGAGATAAAACTAACAGACAGCAACGGATTAGCATCCCTTTTCATCTCAGAAGCAAAGGCTTATTACTTCAGCCAGAAAGCATTGAAAACAGATAATGAATCAAGAAAAATTGTGCTTAATGAAGTGGCTAATATAGTAGGAAAATCTATTGAAACTTCTCTAGCAAAACAGTCGATAGAAACTATTTCTTCTCATTTAAGGAATTTACCGATTGAGTCAGAAAATCAATTGCTTAAAAACTTATTAAAAACTATCGAAGCATTTTATATGTCCCGCGACCAAGATAGGCAAAACTGGCTAGAAGCAAATAATATTCCTATCAAAACATCAAACCCTAGCTATCAAGATTTTTTAGGTAAAGTTTATGACTTAATAAATTTGCATTCAACGTCTGGTGTGCAACGTATAGAATTTAGCGCTAACGGGGTCACTAAATTATATTTTTTTCAACCTAAAGCTATCGTATTTACTAAGGAAATTTTTTTAACCCGGTTTAAGGAGCATTTGCTCATGCTCAAAAGAGATTATGTAACCTCCAATAACAAATATTCTGCTATTTGCGATCGCTTAACTCAATTAATAACCACCCAAATTGATCTAGATCTCAGACCCATATGGGCGACCTTTCCTCTAACATCTCTATCTAAAAATAGCTGAATTTAGAATACTTAGACTATAAAAAGCCTGGCTAGTTTTGGCTAACATTGCTAGTATTCTTCTTTTTTAATAATCAATTAATTCTGAGTTATGTCACAACAATATATCTATACCATGCAAGCAGTGAGTAAAATCGTTGCTCCTAAGCGAGAAATTCTTAAGGATATTCGGTTATCTTTTTATCCTGGCGCGAAAATTGGAGTCTTAGGGCTCAATGGTGCGGGCAAATCGACCTTACTGCGCATTTTGGCTGGTGTGGATAAGGATTTTGTCGGTGAAGCACGGGCATTACCAGGAATCAAAATTGGTTATTTACCCCAAGAACCACAATTAGACCCACTTAAGGATGTACGTGGCAATGTGGAAGAGGCCATTGCAGATACTAAAAAACTGTTGGACCGATTTAACGAAATTAGCATGAAATTTGCTGAGCCGATGAGCGAAACAGCAATGAATCAGCTATTTGAAGAACAAGGTGAATTACAAACTCAGATAGATGCACAAGGCGGGTGGGAGTTAGATCGCAAGCTGAGCATTGCAGCGGATGCGCTTTGTTTACCTCCATGGGATGCGCAAGTAACTCAACTCTCCGGCGGTGAACGCCGACGTGTTGCTTTGTGTCGGCTGTTACTATCTAACCCCGATATGTTGTTGCTCGATGAACCCACTAACCATTTAGATGCGCAAAGTGTGGCATGGTTGGAGCGTTTCTTACATGATTATCCAGGCACGGTTATTGCTGTCACGCATGACCGTTATTTTTTAGATAACGTAGCCGGTTGGATTTTGGAACTCGATCGTGGCCATGGCATCCCCTATGAAGGAAATTATTCCTCTTGGTTAGAGCAGAAACAAAAGCGTCTCGCTCAAGAAGGCAGACAACAAGCAGCGCATGAAAAGAGCTTAAAAGCTGAGTTAGAATGGGTACGAGCCAACCCAAAAGGCCGGCAAGCTAAAAGCAAAGCCCGCCTCGCACGCTTTGAAGAGCTTAGTTCACAAGAATTTCAAAAACGCGCTGAAACCCAAGAGCTCTACATCCCGCCGGGAATACGCTTAGGTGATTCGGTATTAGAATTTGATCATCTCACTAAAGGGTTTAACGGACGCGTATTAATCGATAATTTTAGCTTTACAGTCCTCAAAGGGGCCATTGTGGGTATTATTGGTCCGAATGGTGCTGGAAAATCCACTTTATTTAAACTCATCATGCAACAAGAACAACCCGATAGCGGCCTTATCCATCAAGGCGCTTCGGTACAGCTCGCTTATATTGATCAAAGTCGTGATTCGCTGAACCCCGATCATAGCGTGTGGCAAGAAATCTCCGAGGGGCTGGATATTATGACGATTAACCAATTCCAAATGCCTTCTCGTTCCTATGTGGGACGCTTTAACTTTAAAGGTTCTGACCAACAGAAATTAGTAAAGAATCTTTCCGGAGGCGAACGTAATCGAGTCCATCTAGCCAAATTATTACGTGCCGGAGGCAACGTTTTACTTCTCGACGAGCCCACCAATGATTTGGATGTAGAAACTTTGCGTGCCTTAGAAGAAGCATTGTTAAATTTTCCCGGTTGTGCTTTGGTGATTTCTCATGATCGTTGGTTTTTAGATAGAATAGCGACACATATCTTAGCTTTCCAAGACAATAACCAAATAGAATGTTTTACGGGTAATTTCTCTGACTATGAAGCCGATCGCTTGAGCCGCCAGGGTGTTCAGGAGACTCAATCAGAAAAAAGAATGAAATTTAAAAAATTAACTCATTAACAGGATCCCGCTTATTTTCAGATTTCATCGAATACTATTTAGTGTGATCTATGCCAGGCATTTTGCTTAAATTAGAAAAAGAAACCACGCAATTAGCCAAGGAATTTGCCGAATGCTGTCCTAAAAATAAACGCTTGATCATTTTTTTAAACGGTGAATTAGGCGCAGGCAAAACATTCTTTGTGCGTGCGCTAGTAAAAAGCTTAGGCTATCCAGGCTTGGTCAAAAGCCCCACTTACACGCTAATGGAAACTTATGAGATAGCTGATTACACTATTTACCATCTCGACCTTTATCGTTTGCAATCCGCCAACGAAATACTCGACATGGGACTTTACGATGAATTTGAACATGCCGCCATTTGGTTAATAGAATGGCCCGAGCGTGCTGTAAACTTTTTACCTAAACCTGATATAGTTTGTCATATCGATTTAATTGGCACAAACCGAGAATTTCAATTTTTTCCCAAAACTCTTCATGGTGAACAAACCTTAGCCTTATTCAATCGAAATATAAAGAGTCATTGACTTTGGATCCAATCTTTGCAACCGTCTGTTAAAGGTGAATCTTATAAAGGACTAGTCTCCTCTATCTCTTTTACTTATACTCAAGCTATGTTAACGGACTCTTATCCAACTATTCTTATTCCTGCTTACCAGCCTAACGATAATCTGGTAACACTGATAAAATCTTTACGTGAAAGCCAGTCTAAGCAACGGATCATTGTTGTTGATGATGGTTCTGATCTTGATAAACAAAACATTTTTTCAAAAATTCAAGCCTTTAATATTGAACTTCTACGCCATGCAAAAAATAAAGGCAAAGGTCAAGCGCTTAAAACAGGATTTCAACATTGGTTGGACACTAGCCATCCTAAGGAATTAGGCATCGTCACTGCGGATGCTGACGGTCAACATCTTCCTCAAGATATTCTGCATCTCTCCACCGTTTTTATGCAAAAACCCTCCGATCTATATTTAGGAAAACGCACATTTAACAAAACACCCATACCTTGGCGTAGTCGATTCGGTAATAAATTGACCAAATACATTTTACGTCTGTTTAGTAAAACTATTTTAGAAGATACACAAACCGGTTTACGCGTCATTCCCCGGGAATTATTATTACCCTTATTAAATTCGAATGCGCGTGGCTATGAGTTTGAGTTGGAAATGTTATTGATTGCTGAAGATCATCAAGTCAATATTCAGGAAGTTCCCATAAAAACAGTGTATTTGGATGATAATCGTTCGTCCCATTTTAATCCTTTGATTGACTCAATCAAAATTTATTTTGTATTTATCCGCTTCGCGGCTATTTCTTTAATTTCGGCCGCTATTGATTTTTCCTTATTTTTCTTAACTTACTGGCTTAAAAAAAATATATTTCTAGCAGTATTATTAGGGCGCATTTTATCTGCCACTTTTAATTTCAAGTTGAATCAACATCTTGCATTCAAAAGTAAAAATCACTGGTTACCCGCAGCACTGAAATATACTGCCTTAGCTAGTTTTTTAGGACTTATTGCCTACAGTTTAATCACATTAATCCATGATTTTGGAATCAACGTATATAGCAGCAAAATTATTGCGGAAATTGCCTTGTTTATACTTTCATTTACCATACAACGGTTTTTTATTTTTAATAAAGTTCCGTCATTGGAAATCAAGTCTTAACCCTCCCCACGACCCCAAGAACAAAACCCGGTCATTCTGCTAAAGCTAAAAATTTGTTAGAATCATCGTCTTTTCTTATTAAATTTTTATTATGTCAGGCCGTATCCAACGTTTAACATCGCATTTGGCCAATCAGATTGCAGCCGGAGAAGTCATTGAACGCCCTGCCTCCATCGTCAAAGAGCTGGTCGAAAATAGCCTAGATGCGGGGTGTCAGCAAATCGATATTGATATTGATAAGGGCGGTATGCAACGTATCCGTGTCCGCGACAATGGTCATGGTATACATAAAGATGATTTAATTTTAGCCTTAGATCGGCATGCAACTAGCAAGATTCACTCACTCAATGACTTAGAACGGATCAACACATTAGGATTTCGCGGCGAAGCTTTGGCCAGCATCAGTTCTATCGCTCGTCTTAACCTAAGTTCTTCAACAGAAACTACGCAACATGGCTGGAAAATCACTTGCGATTATCATCAGGAACATCCGCTAATGCCTGTTCCTATTGCGCATGGACGAGGAACGACAGTAGAAATTCACGATCTTTTCTTTAATACGCCGGCTAGACGCAAATTTTTAAAGTCAGAACAAACCGAATTCGCCCACATAGAAACGTTAATAAAACGCTTAAGTCTTAGTCATTTTTCTATAGGCTTTAGTTTGCATCACAATAAACGTTCCATTTACCAACTGCATCCCGCCTATGATGAAGATGCAAAAGAGGAGCGTATTGCCACAGTATGTAGCCGTTCATTTGTTGAAAATGCCCTCTATATTGAGATGCAAGGCGTAGATCTGCGTTTATGGGGTTGGATTTCATTACCTACTTTTTCACGCAGTCAAAGCGATCTACAGTATTTTTATGTTAATCGACGTATGGTAAAAGATAAGTTAATCAATCATGCTGTAAAGCAAGCTTATCAAGACGTTCTTTATAATGGTCGTCATCCGGCTTTTACTTTATTTATCGAACTTGATCCTCAAGCGGTTGATGTGAATGCTCATCCTGCAAAATATGAGGTTCGCTTTCGCGAGAGTCGCTTGGTCTATGATTTTGTGAAACAAAGTCTACAAAAAGCGTTAGCGAACACTCGCCCTAAACCACAGATCGTTCAATCAATACTTCCCGCAACTGGATTAACAATTGAATTAAATGAGAACACTGCTCAGCTATTCGCTGAAAATTCATCCCCTCAACAAAATAGCTTTCCTTTACAGATTGCTGAAGATGCTTCGATCTATGGTACTGAAACGTATCATGAACTTTGTATCTCGCCCCCAGAACAGAAAGGATTATTAACTGAAAAAAAACTAACTATTCCATTAACAGCAACGCCAACAGAAAATTTACTCAGCGATCCACCCTTAGGTTTTGCCCTAGCACAATTGCATGGCATTTATATCTTGGCACAAAATACACTGGGCTTAATTCTAGTGGATATTCATGCCGCACACGAACGTATCCTTTATGAACGTTTAAAACAGGCTATAGAAAATGCCGGCATAAAAACTCAAATTTTATTGATTCCTATTTGCTTAACCCTTTCTCAATCGGAGATACTGTTATTAGAGGAATATGCTAGCCTATTTATGCAATTCGGCTTTAAATTTGAAAATCTTGGTCCTGAAACCATCGTTGTTCGCCAAATTCCAGAACTTTTAGCACAGAGCAATATTGAGCAGTTAGTGCAGGATGTTTTAAGTGATTTAAATCAACATACTAACAGCCAACATATCGCTGAAAAAATAAATGAATTACTTTCTAGCATAGCCTGCCATAGTGCCATACGTGCGCATCGCAACATGACATTGATTGAAATGAATCAGCTACTGCGCGATATGGAACAAACTTCACGTAGTAATCAATGCAACCATGGTCGACCCACCTGGAAACAGTTATCTTTACCTGATATTGACCGGTTTTTTCTACGTGGACGTTAAACCTGTTATTTGCTTGATGGGTCCGACAGCTTCAGGGAAAACCGATCTAGCCATCGATTTACTTTCCTATTTAAAGTTTGAAATCATTAGTGTCGACTCAGCCATGATTTATCGTGGCATGGATATTGGCACAGCCAAGCCTTCTCCGCTGATATTAAAACAAGCTCCTCATCGATTGATTGATACACACGATCCCAGCGAAGTTTATTCCGCTGCTGAATTTAGGGCAGATGCTATCAGCGCAATTGAAGAAATTATTAGTAAAGGACATATTCCTTTATTAGTCGGTGGAACGATGCTTTACTTTCATGTCTTACAACAAGGCATTGCCACTTTACCAGCGGCTAATCCTCTGATTCGTGAACAACTAAAAAAAGATCTAAACGATTTGGGTTTAAATAAACTTCATGAACGTTTATCTGCTATTGACCCGATTGCCGCACAGCGCATTCATCCTAACGACCCGCAACGAATCTTACGCGCTTTAGAAGTTGCTCAAATTTCTGGAAAAACATTAACGGAATTACAACTCGCACCTACTCTCTCGCCTTTACCGTATTTATTTATTAATATTGCATTGCTCCCTGATGATAGAAATATACTCCATAAAACTATCGCCAGGCGTTTTCAAACTATGTTAGATCTAGGTTTCGTCGAAGAAGTTGAAAAGTTATTTAAACGCGGCGATCTAGATGCTAATTCACCCGCTATTCGCACGGTGGGTTACCGACAAATTTGGAATTATTTACTCAATAATATTTCTTATACTGAGATGCAAGAGCTTGCCATTATCGCAACGCGTCAGCTCGCCAAACGTCAATTAACTTGGTTACGTTCTTGGTCAGAATTAAAACTATTGGTCAGTAATGATAAAGAAAATGTAAAAAAATTAGTGAAGCTAATTAAAAAAAGCTTGTAGGCACTGCTTACAGGTCATTGCGGGCATGTAAAATATTAATCGTCATTAACATAACTCCCGCGATAACAGCGCCCATAGCAAGATATAAACCGGGTATAGCGACATTGGAAGTTTTAGTTATTAAATAAATAGCTAGCAATGGCGCTGTACCACCAAAAATCGAATAAGCGAGATTATAACTGAGCGAACCCAAAGTATAACGCACTGCAACCGGTATCAGATCCAGCGTTAGCGCCATCAACGGACCTTGAAAGCTAGCTGCTAGAAGTGTCAAAACTATTTGCGCAATAATAACCGTAAAAAAAGAACTCTGAGCAATCATCACGTAAAGCGGGTAGCTAAAACACATCAGTCCACCTGCGCCTATTAACATTAAAGGTTTTCGGCCAACTTTGTCAGATAGCCAACCAAAAAAAATATCTAGCATAATAAGTAAAATCAATATCATCGTATTCAGTGCATGCGCATGAACTCTCGAATGACCTAAAATATCTGTGAAATAAACCGGCATAAAAATAAAAACCAGATACGTTATCAACGCAGACAATAAATAAAGTCCCATTAATTGACCGATTAATAGTTTATGCGTTACAAAGATAGTTTTTAGGGGAAATTTTTCTATTAAACATTGCGCATGTAAATGCTGAAATTCTGGGGTTTCTGCAGTTCGCGTGCGTATATAATAAGCAATTAAAGCGCTAATAGCGGCTAAGAAAAAAGGCAAACGCCAAGCAAAACTATAAAGTGCAGGCCCTGCAAAACTAATGAATAGAAAAAAGACGATGAGGGATCCAAATAACAACCCGATCACAGAGCTCGCCCAAATTAACGATGAATAAAAACCTGTCTTATTGGATGGTATCGATTCGACGATAAAGCAAGCAGAGCCAAACGCTTCGCCGCCTACGGCAATACCCTGCAGTAATCGAAAAAAAAGTAACAAAAATGCAGCACTTATTCCGATCGCTGCATAATCTGGCAGCAAACCTATGCCACAAGTGGCTATTGCCATTAGTAAAACGCTGAAACTTAAGGCTTTTTTTCGACCTTGCGTATCACCTATGTAACCAAACAGCGCTGCGCCTAATGGACGTGCTAAATAACCCATGGCAAAAACACTATAACTCAGCAACAAACCCACGCTGGCTGATCTACGAAAAAAAATCTGTGCAAAGATGCCTGCTAAATAGGCATAAAGACTAAAATCATACCATTCTAAAATAGTCCCTATACAAGCCGAAAAAATAAGCTTCCGTTGATCCCTAGTCAGCATTTTTTCCTTATGTGCCCTTATGAGCTATTGAGTTTTATACCAATCAATAAATTTCTGCAACGCTTGTTGACGAAAAGAAAAATGAAAAAAATCATCCGTATAACGCAATTGTGCCAAGGTTTTATCAGAACCATTGGGTTTAAAGATGGCTGTAAATGGCAATTTGGGATGAGAAGATAAATCTTCAGGCATAATGATTGTGCCGTGACAAACGCCTTCAAATAATTGTGTTTGCAGTCCGTCAGTATACGCTAACTGTAAAATAAAAGAGGCACGATTGTCGTCCTCTATCAATTTGAATAAACCTTTAAAGCCTAATCCTTGAAATACAAATTTTGATAGAGTACCGGGAAATTGATTGTATGCAGCAAAAAATAAGCCTCCATCATCAAGCAACAAAGGTTGTTTAACCAGCTTAAAAGCTTTTTTTACTTTATCTGACACTACTATTTTTTGATCTAAACTCTGAATTTCATCAATTTCGACAGCATATTGTTCAACCTGGAAAGAAAAAGCAGTCTTATCAAAAAAATCTCGGACTTCTTCGAATTTACCTGCATTATTAGTGACATAATAAATTTTTTTGTTCAATTTCATTTCCAACCGTTATTTTAAATATACTCACAGCAATGGGATTTTTGGCAAGGCGCCGCGAGAATGAGCAACCGGAGTGTATTCCAGATACATGAGGATTGCGAGTTGAGCGGCAACACAGACAAAAATTCAAGTGCGAAGAGTATACAGAGATTCAACCACACGATCAGCATTATCCGCAACAAATCCGGTAAAATAATCATGCCATCGACTGTTTTCTCCCGCTTTTTTGGGATAACGCCATACAAATTCGATAAATCGATCAGATAAAGCTATCACACCATCGGGGAGTTTTATAGATTTAATAGCGGGTTGTGTCGAGCTTTGTTCTATACCTTTATTAATATTACCTTTTATCAAACCGCCTTTTTGATTCAAAGAAATATTTAAAGTAGCATTCAAAAATTGATTAAATATTTTTAGCTCACTAAAACTTTTAGATAAATGAATACCCCAAGCAAAATGGTTAACTTGTCGACCCATGACCAACACCCAAGCTAACAATTCATTCTGGCTTTTAACTAATTCATATTCCTCTACGGTAGGTAATGGCCAATCTCGAGATTGAAGATAATTCAAAATAAATCTCGACAGTTCCCTAGCCGCCTGCTCATCTTGTTGTAAAGTATATTGGTGCAGAAATTTTAATTGATCAGTATCCAAAGGTTTAGCAAAACTCGCATAATGATCAATGATGGTTAATACTTGAGGTGTTAACGCTTCGCGCCGAAAATCTGCAACCACTATTTGCGGTGATACATCAACGGCTAAGGTCTCAGGACTTACATCTTCAGATAACCATCTAAAATTATTTTGTTTTTCGGCCAAATAATCCTGCCCGCGCAGCTTATAGCCGAGATAAGAGAATAAACACGACAGTGTATCCATGCCCGTATAGGGCCCAGGCAAATCAATGAGTGCAAAATGATCCAGGATTAATTCTTGCTGAAAATGCTTCTGGATATGATTTTGAATCGTTGATACCTCCATTAAATGACTACTATAATTCGTCCATAATTGATTGAAAACATAGTTTTTAACACGATTTAACATAAATACCCTTGCAAAATTCATCCCAGAGGAGGCTATTTACGCATCCACTCGCAAATTTAATCCCGAATACTATATACTATTGTCGAACTTGCTACGCGATAGTCCGATTAGAAGATTTTATGAGGAAATGAACCCGCATGTCTAAGATATTTCGAATTTTTATCACTTTTATCGGCGCTGTCATATTATTAGGCCTGGTTTCTTTGATTGGCTTAGTGGTGTTCGTCAATCCTAACGATCTTAAACCACAGATTAGTCAAGCCGTCACCAAATTTACTGGGCGTCAGCTGCAATTGGGCGGAGATATTCAATGGTCTATTTTCCCCTGGCTAGGATTACAATTAAATGATGCCAAGCTAACTAATAGTCCCGGCTTTGGTAATAATTCGTTCGCACAAATTAAAAAACTAGATATTCAAGTTCGTTTACTTCCTTTGTTACATAAGCAATTGGAGATTGGCAAGTTACAAGTAAATGGACTCACACTTTATTTGGTAAAAAATGCTAAAGGCCAGGTCAATTGGGAAGGCCCATTGACCTCTTCGCAAAAAACCTCCAGTAATTCAGAAAATAGCCGTTTAGATAGTTTAAAACCGATAGGATTTATCGTAACAGGTTTAGGCATACGAGATGGTCATATTATTTATACTGACCAACAAAAAAATAAACATATTGAAATAACTGGACTACAACTTAAAAGCGCTAATCTTGCGATTAATAAAAGCTCACCCTTTGATATTCAGTTTAACTTAAATTCTAACGTACCTAATATTAATGCCGCGGTTAAGTTACGATCAGATATCTTGCTCAGTACCGATAGAAGCCATCTAGAATTCAATCACCTTAACTTAAATACTTTTTTAAGAGGACCTAATTATCCTAAAGGCGAGCTTCCTCTCTCCTTAAAAGCTCATGTTAATCTCGATTTAAATAAACAGGATATTATTATTGATGAGCTTGTTGCCAGCATTAATCAAATCAAACTAAACGGACAGATTATAGGACAACATATTTTAAATAATCCTAGCTTTAACGGGAGCTTGAACAGCCCGCAAATTAAAACGGGACAATTAACTTTTCAGCAAATACGCCTCGGTTTTCAATTTTCAAATAATTTGCTTACGCTTAATCCTATTAACGCCCAATTTTATCAAGGCAATTATCAAGGCAAGGCCACTGTCAATCTTAACCCAAAAATACCGCTTATCACTGCTCAAAATCAATTTAATCAAATTAATACCTCCTTATTATTTCAAGACCTAATTAATAAAAGTCAAATACAATTGGCCGGTTTAGCGACATTGAATCTCAATGTATCAACAGCTGGCGATGCTGCTGACGTACTTATAAGAAATTTAAACGGGCAAGGTCGCTTTAATTTAGATCAAGGTGCTCTAAAAGGAATTAATTTATCCTATTGGATAGCTTTAGGAAAAGCGCTACTCAAACACGAAGTCACACCTAAGAGCACTGGTCCGGATACACCGTTCGATAAATTTAATGGTAGTTTTAATATTAATCAGGGTATAGTCAGCAACAATGATTTAATCATCAGTAGCGGTCGTCTGCGTGTCAATGGTAAAGGGTTGTTGAATATACCACTACAGCAAATCAATTATGAATTACAAGCACAACCAATCTTGGCCGATGGTAGCCCTGAAGGAATTGGCATACCGATTCGAATCTCAGGGCCATTAGAACATATTTCTATCAGCCCAATTTTGGATCAACTCAGTGTGGACATCATCAAAGAAAAACTCAAAGGAAAACTAGGCGATACTTTAAAAAAATTAGATCTAAACAAACTATTTCACTAATTGCTACATTAAAGACTTCGAGTTAGCAACTTTTATAAAAAGCAATCAGTGATACTAACCCCTAAACAATTCCAACAAAAAATGTTAGCCTGGTTTACCAGCTCTGGGCGCAAACATCTGCCCTGGCAACAAACAAAATCACCCTATCCTATTTGGCTTTCGGAAATCATGCTGCAACAAACACAAGTTGCAACAGTGATTCCCTATTTTGAGCGTTTTATTCAACATTTTCCTACACTTTCCTCACTCGCTAAAGCAGATATCGATGAGGTGATCATGCTTTGGTCGGGCTTAGGTTATTATGCTCGAGCACGTAATTTACATCGCTGTGCATTAAGCGTTGAAAAAGAATATTTAGGAAAATTTCCAAAAGATTTATCGTTACTACAAAATTTGCCAGGCATCGGTCGATCGACAGCGGGTGCCATACTTGCCTTAGCATTTGGTCAGCCTGCCGCCATACTCGATGGGAATGTAAAACGAGTATTAGCCCGCTTTCATACCATCTCAGGTTGGTCCGGTTTAAACAAAGTAAGTGAACAATTATGGGCTTTAGCTGAACATTATACGCCAAAAAATAAACACATCGGTCAATATACACAAGCGATGATGGATCTAGGCGCGCTGGTTTGCACACGCATACAACCTAAATGTGCCGAATGTCCTTTACAAAGCCATTGCCAAGCATATGCTGAAAATAGCGTTGCAAATTATCCCTCACCCAAACCGCGTAAAACCATCCCTTGCCGTACAATCAAGATGCTGATCTTAGTCAATGAACATCAAGAAATTTTACTAGAGAAACGACCACCGGTCGGAATTTGGGGAGGATTATGGAGTTTGCCGGAATGTTCTCTAACAGAAAATGTGAAAAATTTTTGCCAAAAACATTATCATTGTGAAATAGAAAACCCTAAAAAAGAACATCCTCTTTTAAAACATACATTCAGTCATTTTCAGCTGGAAATTAGGCCTGTTGTCATACATGTTAAACAATGGCATCCACCACTAATGGAATCTGACCGCATAGTCTGGTATAACAAGCATCAATTAGCAGCTAGAGGCCTTGCAGCACCGGTCAAAAAATTATTAAACCAATTATGTACTCACAGCAATTGGATTTTTGACAAGGCGCCGCGAGAATGAAGCAACCGGAGTGTATTGGCATACATGAGGATTGCGAATTGAGCGGCAACACAGTCAAAAATTCAAGTGCGAAGAGTATATTTTTCAAAGATCTTAATGCCATCTCTGCTAGCCACAAGTAATATATTGGCGGGGCGCTGGGCGAATAATCCATTGCAAACGACCCCGGGAATATTGTTGAGTAAACGCTCAAGCTTAATGGGATCGGTAAAATCCCAATGTTGAGTATCTAGTATAATATTGCCATTATCGGTAATAAATTTTTCCCTATAAATAGGAAAGCCTCCCAATTTTACCAATTCTCTAGCAACATAACTGCGCCCCATTGGAATAACTTCCACCGGGAGGCTTTTTTGTCCTAATACGCCAACATATTTACTTTCATCAACGATACAAATAAAATCTTTACTTGCAGCAGCAATAATTTTCTCACGCGTTAACGCCCCCCCGCCACCTTTTATAAGTTGCAGTTGTGGATTGACTTCATCGGCCCCGTCGATATAAAGCGCTAACTCCCCTGCGCTATTAAGATCTAAAACAGGGATATTAAATTGTTTTAAACGTTTTTCAGTTTCAACAGAAGCGGCGACTACGCCTTCGAGTTTATGTTTAATATCAGCTAACGCGGTAATAAGGTAATTGACAGTGCTACCGCTTCCTATACCAAGAATAGATCCAGCTTTTACATAATCTAATGCAGCCCGAGCTACTTTACTTTTTAATAGTTCCTGATTTTGTGTAATCACTCTGATCTCCTCTGGTCAGACTCATACTTATACTTTGACATAAGGTAAAACAGCATGCAATTTCTACTTCGAAAGCAACTGACATCCCTTAGACTTTATTATTTTCTGAACCCGCTATATAGCCTATTAACGCAGCTTCTTCTTGTGAGAATCCATTTATTAGCGTAGGGGCGGTAAAAATTTGATGGGCGGTGCGCATAAAATATAAGCCCTGCCCAAGAATATTGACTAAAAGGGTATTATCTCGATATTGGGCAATTATTTGGTAACGTATTTGTTCAGATATATTCCACATAGCGTATCTCCATAAAAAAATAGTTACATAAGAACCATTTTTGTTGTTTAAAATCCTTATCGTATTCTATGAAGAAAATATTTGTCATCGGACTTTTAGATTCGACTGATTATCTAAAAAATGACAAAATACTATCTTTTTAAGACTATACTATGTGCTTACCTTCTAATTCAATGTGCAAAAAACTTTAAAATTGATTAGAAAAACGGGTTTTTTACCTATCAGGTAAACTGAGTTAAATTTTAATCCCCAAAATTGGACATTCTTTTGCTAAGTGCTGGTTTTTCCTGCTTAACGTTTTTTGATAAGCTGTGTTATGCTTGGCCAATTTCGTAAGACCTACTACAAAATCTATGCAGTTTGTTTAGTTACTGTCTAGATGGCCCTTAAGAAAAAGGAAGTTGCATGCTATACCTTAAAGGCCGTTTAACTGGAAAAAGGCAAAATGATAGTTTTGGAAGAGTATATTTTATTAAAAGAGGGGCTGTATGTTTAGATTGGTACTACGTAGCCTATTGTTTTTGGCTTTATCTATTATTTTAACCTCATGTGGAAAAATGAACAATAATTCTAAAACTTCCCAGCCGACGAGTTTTAAAGCCGGAAAAGATTATGAAGTTATTTCCACTTCGGAGATTATTCCTAAAGTAAGCCCAAAAGCACAAGTGCGCGTGGTTGAATTTTTTAGTTATGCTTGCCCTGCTTGCTATCATTTTGAAGCAACATTGGACAAATGGCGTGCAAACAAACCAAATTATGTAAAATTTGAGCGGGTACCGATAGTATTTCAGCCAAGTTGGCGCAGTTTGGCTCGAGCCTATTATATTGCACAGATGCTGGGAGTCGAAAAGGAATTGACGCCTGCTATATTTAAAGCTATCCATGTTGAAGGGCAAGACTTATCAAATCCCAAGCTTCAAGAAGAGTTCTTTATAAAGCATGGTGTTAAACAGCATGAGTTTGAAAGTATAGCAAGTTTTTCGCCAGGTATTGATGCGCAATTATTGAGAAGCGATACCTTGATGCAAGAAGATAAAATTCTTGCTGCACCTACATTAGTTATTGATGGTCGATACAAAGTTGATCCCAGCATGATAGGTGGAGATCCCGCGCGTTTTCTGCAGGTTACTGATTATCTGATAGAAAAAGTGAGAAAAGGGGACGAATAACTTGAGTGATTTCGTCAATATCCGAGGTTTATATTTTAGTCGTAACGGACGTAACGTTTTTTCCGATATCGAACTAAATATCCCGCGGGGAAAAATAACGGCCATTATGGGTCCTAGTGGATGTGGGAAGACTACGTTATTGCGTTTAATAGGCGGTCAATTAAAACCGGAACGTGGCAATATCCATGTAGATGGTAAGTTAATAAATAAACTATCTCGGGCTCAACTTTATGAATTACGTCGTAAAATGGGTATTTTATTTCAGAGTGGAGCGTTATTTACCAACCTAAGTGTTTTCGAAAATGTTGCTTTTCCTTTAAGAGAACACACCGAGCTAGCTGATTTTATGATTCGTGATATTGTATTGATGAAACTACAATCCGTCGGCTTGCGTGGCGCTAAAAATCTTATGCCTAATCAACTTTCAGGTGGCATGGCACGGCGTGTTGCTTTAGCACGCGCAATTGCTTTAGATCCGGAACTCATTATGTATGATGAACCTTTTACGGGTTTGGATCCCATTGCTCTCGGCGTGATCGTTAAACTTATTTCGGATCTAAATAAAGCCTTAGGTATCACAACGATTTTAGTTTCTCATGATGTAGAAGAAGCGTTGAGTATAGCGGACTATATTTATGTGATTGCTAGTGGGAAAATTATTGGTCACGGTACTCCCGAAAAAGTACATACTGATAAAGATCCAGAGGTCCAACAATTTTTACAAGGTTTACCTGATGGCGTTGTCCCCTTTCATTATCCCGCCATCGACTACAACCAAGATTTGCTGCATTAATGCTATGTTAATATTAGAGAAATTACGATTATTGGGCCAGTTTGGTTTACAGCTATTAATGAGCTTTGGACGTTCAGGGCTTTTTTTAGCGGATTTATTAATACGCAAACCACGCTTTAAAAAAAGTTTTCCTTTATTGATCGAACAACTATATTTTATTGGTGTACTATCTTTAGTCATTATTGTCTTGTCAGGGTTATTTATTGGTTTGGTAGTGGGATTACAAGGCTATAATACTTTAGATAAATTTGGTGCGAGTCAACAATTAGGCCAATTAGTTGCTTTAAGTGTAGTGCGAGAATTAGGGCCAGTGGTTACGGCATTATTGTTTGCAGGTCGAGCTGGTTCGGCATTAACCGCAGAGATTGGTTTAATGAAATCAACGGAACAACTTGCAAGCATGGAAATGATGGGAGTGGATCCCCTATGGCGCGTAATTTCACCGCGTTTTTGGGGCGGTTTCATCAGTATGCCTCTATTAATGATCATTTTTAGTGCGGTTGCGGTCTGGGGTGGATATTTAGTCGGCGTCGTTTGGTTAGGCGTTGATAGCGGAACATTCTGGAGTGCTATGCAATCAGCAGTCAATTTTCATGATGATATTGTGAATGGAATTATAAAAAGTGTTGTTTTTGGCGGTGTTGTTACATGGATAGCTGTGTTTCAAGGGTATGATACGGTTCCTACTGCTCAAGGAATTGGACGAGCGACAACGCGTACCGTTGTGTATTCTTCCCTGGCTGTACTAGGCTTGGATTTTGTATTAACCGCAGTGATGATGGGGGGTTGGTAAGTGCGTGAGAGAATAATAGAAATTTGGGTTGGCTTTTTCATGTTATTTGGGATACTTGCTTTATTAGTGCTAGCTTTTAAAGTAAGTGGACTAAGTAGCGCTATTGGCGAAAATGGATACAACATAACAGCTGCTTTTGACAATGTGGGTGGATTAAAAGTACGTTCCCCGGTGTCTTTAGCGGGTGTGCATATTGGTGAAGTAAGTGCAATAAAGCTCGATAACGTTCAATTTAAAGCCATCGTGACGATGAAAATTGATCCTAAATATAAACAATTGCCAACAGATACTTCCGCAAGTATTTTAACTCAAGGTTTGTTGGGCGCAAATTATATTAGTTTAACACCAGGATTTGCTCAGACGTTTTTAAATAACAAGGGTATCGTACAAGATACGCATCCGGCATTAATTTTAGAAGATCTTATCGGCCAATTAATATTTAGCTTAAAGAATTCAGGGGGAAAGAAGTGAAAAAAGTAATATTCGCATTGTTTGGTTTATTAATATGTACAATGGCATGGGCTGTTTCTTCGCCTGTAGATATACTACAAAATACCTCCAATCAATTAATTTCAGCGCTGCAACGAAATCAAGCCACACTTAAAACAAAACCTCAAGTTGTTTACGGAATAGTTAATCAAATTCTGTTGCCTCATGTTGATGTTATGAGTATGTCGAGTAAAGCTTTAGGTCGTGAGGCTTGGTTACGCGCTACGCCGGCGCAAAGACAAGCTTTTTCTCAGCAATTTGTTACCTTGCTTATCCGCACTTATTCGAGTGCTTTGGCCCAATATACGAATGAAAGAGTAAATTTTTTACCGCTGCGAGGCGATTATAATAGTCAGTCGCGAGTGCAGGTTAACAGTGTTATTGTTCGGGAATCAGGCCCTTCCATTAACCTTAGTTATCGCATGATGCGAGTGGGTGGACAATGGATGCTTTATGATTTTAGTGTAGATGGCGTGAGTATCATAGAAAGCTTTCGTTCACAATTTGTTGAAGTGTTACAACAAAGGGGTATTGATGGTCTGATCAATGAGTTAGCTCAACATAATGCACAAAATGATTGACGATGAACAAGCCATCCTTGCAGTTTAAGAAAGACCATTATGTTTTATCGGGCGCGTTAAATACTTATACCGTACCTGGATTATGGGAGCTCAGCCAGGATATCTTAAAAAAAGATAAAGCTTTGTTACTCACTTTTAATTTAGAACATGTCACTCAAAGTGATAGTAGTGGCGTGGCATTATTGATTGCTTGGATGCGAATGATAAAACAGCGCGATCAAAAAATTCGTTTTGTGAGTTTGCCCATACAAATGCTGGCCATTATTCGCGTATCAGATTTAGAAAAAATATTGCCTATAAATCGCTCCGAATAATGGGCAGATCTAAAGCAAAGAAAGTTTAAATGTTAGCAACCAAGATAAGTTTCTTACTTATTTTGGAAATTTCTACTACAAATGCAAAAATTATATATTCAAAGAATTGCTGGTAGCAATAACTGTAATTGGTATAAAAATAGAGAGATAAATGGTGGATAAACTAATTATTAGAGGCGGCATCCCATTACAAGGTGAAGTTCGAATTTCTGGTGCAAAGAATGCAACCTTGCCTATTTTAGCAGCCTGCCTATTATCTGAGGAGCCTATTACCTTATTTAATGTCCCCCACTTACAAGACGTTACCACCATGGTCGAACTTTTAAGTGGTATGGGTGCCCAATTCACTATAGGCGAGCGCATGAGTTTAGAAGTGCGTTCACGTGAGCTAATTGATTCCTATGCTCCTTATTCATTAGTACGAAAAATGCGGGCTTCTATTTTAGTTCTCGGTGCGTTACTTGCGCGGTGTGGTGAAGCGATAGTCTCTCTTCCTGGTGGTTGTGCGATTGGTACGCGTCCAGTCAATTTACACATCCAAGGACTTGAGGCCATGGGCGCAAAAATTGAAATAGAAAATGGCTATATCAAAGCTAAAACTAAAGGGCGTTTGCAGGGCGCATTTATTGATCTTGATACTATCACAGTCACTGGGACTGAAAATTTAATGATGGCCGCGACATTAGCTAAGGGCAAAACCGTTATAAAAAATGCCGCACGTGAGCCCGAAGTGGTTGATTTAGCCAATTTTTTAAATAGCATCGGTGCAAACATTACTGACGCAGGAACAGATACCATTACCATCGAAGGCGTTGATCAATTAACAGGCGGATATTATCGAATTTTACCGGACCGAATCGAAGCGGCGACTTATTTAATTGCAGTTGCGTGTACACGAGGTTTTATTCGTCTAAAAGATATTCAAGCAAACACCTTAGATGCTGTAATTTATACTTTGCGTCAAGCTGGCGCAGAAATTGCCATTGGCGACCATTGGATCGAACTTGATATGCGAAATAAACGTGCTAAAGCGGTTGATGTCAGTACGGCACCCTATCCTGCTTTTCCAACCGATGCACAAGCACAAATTATGGCGCTTAATATTACCGCTGAAGGAACCGGAATTATTACCGAAACGGTGTTTGAAAACCGTTTTATGCATGTTCAAGAAATGCGTCGCATGGGTGCTGATATTACGTTAAAAGGTAATGTGGCTATCTGCAAAGGCGTTGATAAGTTAACAGGCGCAGAAGTCATGGCCACGGATTTACGGGCTTCAGCGAGTTTGGTACTCGCAGGTTTAACTGCTGAAGGTGAGACGACCGTGAATAGAATTTATCATATCGATCGCGGCTACGAATGCATAGAAGAAAAATTATCTCAGTTAGGTGGGAAGATTCGCCGTGTTTCTGTGTCAGATGCGGCTTAGATAATTAAAAAAAAGCCGTCATGGCGAGGCCGAAATGTCAGTGAGGCTGTGGCCATCCATGGATTGCCACGCACCTACGGTGCTCGCAATGACGCAAAATGCTTTTACTACTAATTAAATTTTATACCATTGATTATTAAACTAAAATAGCTTCGCAAACACTCGTCATCGTTCGTGCTTGTATCCCGCTTAGCATGTCCCAAATGGATTTGGCTATTTTTTTAGCGGCTTTTTCTGCTGCTATTTTTTCTTCCATGGGTAAATTTTTTATTAGTGTTTTAGTTGCTTCGGCATGTTCTACATCTGCCTCAAGGTGCACTAAGAAAAATTTTAAAGTAGGCTCGTCAATAATATCGTAAAATTGTTTTAGCCCTGTGATTTTACTGGCAGCGGTTTGCGGAATCTGACGTTCATAAGCATATAAAGCACCCAAACCTTCTGCATAAGATGAACGTGATAATGCCAAAAACTCATCAATAAATTGTTTAGTTTCTGGAAAAAGTTTACTACTAATGACAGCCGCATCTGATAAACCGAGACCTTTAGTAAATTGTAACCATAAAACCGGATGACTATCCAGACCGTTCATTCCTTCTTCGTCATTTAAGTTGTCTAATAATACTTTCCGTGCCTCAGAGTCCTGACAATTACTATGTGTAGCACTGATATAGCGCGGGAAAGCGTCCACATGGTGATAATACTGGCAAGCATAATCTCGAAGATTATCGATTGACAACTTCCCAGCAGACCAAGCTTGATAAAGCGGATGTTTCAATAAATGGTTTTCATTAAGCTGTCTATCAAGTTGCTGCATATAATTACTCTGCAAAATATCATTGAGCGTATTATCCACGGTTTGCATAGTCATAGTGCCTTTCTCCTTATTTGGTTTAGAGTGAAACATTATACCGAATTTAGTCCCAGATCTAAAACCAAGAGTATGTCTTAAATATTACCAACTTATAAGCGCTTATTGTTTTAAAGGTTTACTTAATAGAATGTAATGTCTAAAAAAGCAATTTTTATTAAAAAAATATATAAGAGTTAATTATTTTTGTTTATAAAATTTACATAATTACCGAAATTTGACACTATTCTGTTTAACTTCTACGATAAAGTGCATTATTTTAATCTTTAATAGCTATTAAAGGGAGATATTATGAAGAAATCAGAAACAACTGCTTACTTAATTGCCGGGGTGTTGGCTACATCTGTACTATTAACTGGTTGTGGTGGCGGTAGTGGTGGTGGAATGGGTGGTCTGGGATCGACAGGTGCTGCAGGAGCTGCGGGTGGTGCAGGTGCAGCAGGCACTGTTGGTAATTTAGTAGACTTACTAGGCACTACGGGCGGACTTAGAGTCGATTTAAGCGCGCTAGGATTGGAAGCTACTGATCTACGTGCGCTCACACCTCAAGAAGTAGCAGGTTTAACTGCGGCAGGAATCACTGGATTTGAAAATATTGAAGTTATTGATAGAGCTGGTGAGATACTTGGTCTAAACACACCCGCCGGAATATTTGGTTTACCTGTCAATGGAACATTGCCAGTACTTAACGGTATAACTTTACCTGCGTTACCCGCCGGGATACCTCGGGTCGGAATTCTTGGCCTTTAATTAATATAAAAATAAATGATTATCTTGCGTCACGATATATAATGAAAAAATTTTAATATCCAATATTAAACTCGTGACGCTTATAATCCTTTCAATATTTACCTCTAAAATGGCGTATAGCTAAAAGTGAAGAAAAATCGCAAGCTTTTACCATTATGGCCACTTTCTACTTGTGCTTGAACGGGGTTGGTCATAGGTCTTGCGACACTCAGTTGTAGTCGAAAATCTTTGCTTAGCAATAATCGTACACCTGCAGATAAAGAAGCATCGCTGTATACACTATTTAAAAAGAAAGCCGGCGCGACATTTTTGTTCCAGACTTTACCAATATCATAACGCGTAAAGTACTGTACCGCGCTTAAGGATTTCGGAAAACTGTTATAACGTAATTCAATTCCACCCATGAGTCCCTGATCACCGATGATTTCACCTGGATCGTAGGCTGTACCATAAGGTAGACCACCACCGTAAGGTATCTTTTCTACAGGGGCTAATGGATTGAAAGCATATTGACCCATGGAATCTATCAACACCGAAAAGGATTTTGTTATATTTTGTATATGCGTTACATAATAATAAAGTTTAGTATAGCCAACATAAGGATTAGGAATACCAGGGGGTGGGGGTGGTGCGGTATTAGCACCGAATACATGTATCCCTTGGCTTAATTCGGCTTCCATTCTGTCAAAATATCTGGTTCTGGTGCGCTCATAAATTGCTTTAGCACGTAATGAGGGAAGTCTTACAATAGCATCCGGGCCATTAGCTACACCATTAAAGGAAGATGTTTTGCTTCGGTAATAACCGAATGCTAAACGACCATCGAGCTTATCATTGGTTTGTAAAATAAATGGATGATAGAAATAAGCGCCTAAATCCCCTGCTTTACCGGCAACGCTAGCAGGTGGAATATTGAGACTAGGTTTGATTTGCGTGTAATCGGCATAAATATCGAGATGATTTCCATTAACTCCCATAGGGAAGTTATGTAATAAATAATAATATTGTAAAACTTTTGGATCAAACGGTGCAGTAGCTGCGGTGACTACCGTTGAATCCCCTCCTTGCAATAAGGAATACATATTTGCCGTTAAAAATAGGTTTTGACCGCCTAAGTAACGATTTTGGTTGTTATTAAGCAACGCATTAGGGATAAAACGACGTTGATTGATGGCAAAAGTAAGTTTTTGTGCGCCAGAATTAGCTAAATCTGGACTTCTTTTCAACGTAGCTGTAACACCAGGCAATCGATTTAATAATAAAATATAATGTTGTAATACTTTTAATCTTAACGGGCGAGATTGTTTTAATTTTTTAGCATAAGCATCGAGATAGTTTTCTAAACCATGTGTTTTTCCAAGGACATTAACCTCAACGACATAAGCTTCTAATACTTCGATATGAACATACCCTGATGACAGATTTTGTACAGGTAAATATGCTTTACTAAGAATATAGCCATCCATTAAGTATTTTAATGCGATTTTTCCATTTACTTTTTCTAATTCTTTATAACTTATTCTTTTATTCATGTAGGGTCGAAAAAAAGCCAAAAGACTTTCTTGAGAATAAACAGTTGATCCAGTAATGCATACTGAGCGTAATACAAAAGGTCTGCGCATACTCGGAGGAACTGAAATGACCGGACTTATAGGCACAGCAGCAATGGGTGCGATTATGGGCCCTCTGGCACTGACCTCTTGTTGAATATTGACTGTATTTCTTAATTGTCTTTCTACTTGACCGGGAGATAAACTACTTATTACATCTGCGACCCCAGTTATTGGGAAAATAAATAGTAAAAAATAAGCACAATAGCTAAGAAGTTTTGCAAAAGCTTTTACTGACTTAAATTGCGGAGTATCCATATTTGATTGTCTTATCCATAAGAAAAATCTAAGAAAAGTTTAGTAGACCTTACTGATTAATCAAGCTATGAAATTTTATTTTTTAATCGGAAATTGTTTTTAAAATTTTCTGAGCTTGCTTGGTATGCGATGCTATTTCATCAAATGATCCTTTGGCAATCAGCTTACGGGGCGCCATCCAGCTTCCACCCACACAACAAACATAGGGTAAGCTAAGATAGCTGAGCAAGTTATCCGCATTAATGCCGCCGGTTGGACAAAAATGCAAAGGTAAAACTTCTGCCAACGCCCGCAGTGTTTTAATACCACCCATACTCTCGGCTGGGTAAAATTTAAGAGTTTTTAATTTGAGTTGATGAGCTAGCAATGCTTCGCCAGGTGTGGCAATTCCCGGCAAGTAAGGAATATTATGTTTTTCGGCTTCAAGCACTAAGGTCTTATTTAAGCCAGGACTAACCGCGAATTTTGCGCCTACAGATTTTATCTGTGAGAATTGTTTAGTCTCAACAAGTGTCCCGGCGCCGACTATCGCTTCTGGAAAAACCGCACTTATTTTCTCAATAGCCGCTAAAGCGCATGCGGTGCGTAAGGTGATTTCTAAAACCTTAAAGCCAGATTTTAGCAGTATTTCAGCTAAAGGAATTGCATGTTCTACTTTATCGATTACAATAACCGGTATAATGCGACTTTGGCCTAGAATATCAATTAAAGTAAGCATCGATGTCCTTTAAAATTATAGTCCATGATACCTTCGTCTTTTTTGCTAAGCAAATGGCAGCGAAATTAAGTTATAAAACAATCTAAATTAAGTCGCTTATGTCTAAAATTAAGCAAATTGCTGTAGTTGGTGAAGCGATGTTGGAATTATCCCATCAAACACCCACTTCACTCTCTCTTTCCTTTGCAGGGGATACATTAAATTTTGCGATTTATTTACGCCGATTATTGCACAACCAAACTTTTGATATCCATTATGTCACCGCTTTAGGCCAGGATGCCTATAGCGATCAGATGTTATTGAATTGGCAAACTGAAGGTATTAAAACTGATTTAGTTCGCCGCTTAGAGAATAAATTGCCTGGGCTTTATTTAATTCGGACCGATGATAAAGGAGAAAGAACCTTCTATTTTTATCGATCCGATGCTGCCGCGCGAGAATTATTTAAAGGAGATAATCGAATTGATTTATCTCAGCAATTAACAGAGATGGATTATCTGTATTTTTCAGGTATTAGTTTGGCGATACTCGATGCAGCGAGTCGAGAATATTTTACAGATATTTTGCAAAAAGCTAAGCAAGCAGGCGCACAAATTATTTTTGATACTAATTATCGCCCTTCTTTATGGGTTAATTCTGCTGCTGCCAGAACGGCTATACAACCTTTTTTAAAATATGTGGATATTGCCTTACCTACTTTTATAGACGATCAATTAGTCTTTGGCGATGCTACGCCAGAAGCTACTGTACAACGATTATTAGAAAATGGAGTCACCGAAATAGTGGTTAAATGTGGTGCCGAACCAGCTTTGGTCGCTACGGAAAACTATCAACAACGAGTTCCAAGCTGTTTGGTTGATAAAGTTATTGATACCACTGGGGCTGGAGATTCATTTAATAGTGCCTATTTAGCTGCGCGTTTATTAAATTTTGATCCTATAAAGGCTACTTTATTTGGCCATAAGCTGGCTGCAAAGGTTATTACACAGCCAGGTGCTATTATTCCTCGAACAATAATGCCAAATTTATTCTGAGAGCAATATGTCGAAAATTGTCTGTCGATCATCTGAGTTTGGAAAGTTAGCGGATGGCCAACTTATCACGCAATACACATTAAGCAATCCAAATGGGATGTCAATTGGCATTATTAATTACGGCGCCACATTAACCTCAGTACAAGTTCCCAATCGAGACGGTACATTGCAAGAACTTACGTTAGGATTTGATCATCTTGATGAATATTTAGCACATGATTTTTATTTTGGTGCCACGATAGGACGTGTCGCTAACCGAATTGCTAATGCACATTTTAATTACCAAAAAAAAGATTATTTTTTAAGTAAAAATAAAAATTTTGCTCATCATTTACATGGAGGAGAAAAAGGCTTGGATAAAGCGGTTTGGGAAGCTGAGTTTTCAATTCAGCAAAATCAGGCAAGCGTAAGCTTTTTTTATACTAGCCCTGATGGTGATCAAGGTTATCCTGGAAATCTCGCAATAAAAACCGTTTATACTTTAACTTTAGCCAATGAATTAAAGATTAGCTTTCAGGCTAAAACTGATAAAGCTACACCGGTGGATTTAACTAACCATGCCTACTGGAATTTAGCAGGAGTAGGAAATGGGACCGTCTTGGATCATATATTGCAAATTTTTTCCGATCGCTATGTCGTCACTGATAAAGACCTACTACCAATCGGCCAAATAGCCGAGGTTAAAGGTACACCATTTGATTTTCGGGAACCCCACCCTATTGGTGAGCGAATAAAAGATATTACTATCGGGGGTTATGATCTTTGTTATTTATTACCTCCTATAATAAATCATCAACCTCAATTAGTTGCGAAAATTAAAGAACCTATAAGTGGACGCACACTAGAAGTGTGTACTACACAACCAGGTCTGCAATTCTACATAGGCAATAGTTTGAGGCATTATCCGATTAGTTCCGGTTTACACACAAAACGGCATGGTGCTTTTTGTATGGAAACACAAAATCTTCCAGGTGCGGTTAAATATCCACAGTTTCCATCGCCTTTTTTATTACCGGGTGATAAATATCAACACGAAACCATCTATCGATTAATTTGGTAAAAATTATGCAGCCTGAAGTGATATGCAAACAGATTATGGTGTTAGGTGAAGGGCCACTTTGGCATCCCGTTGAAAAATGTTTGTATTGGGTGGATATCGTAGCGGCGACTTTATATCGTTTAAATAAGGATAGCAGCATCGATAAATTCAGCATGCCCAACGAAATTGGCTGCATTGCTAGTAGCGCTAAAGGAGGATTAATAGCTGCACTAAGTGATCGCTTTGTAACTATCGATACCAAAACCGGTACGACACAAAACATCGCCTTCCCGCTACAAGGAAAAAAAAATGTCATGTTTAATGATGGTAAATGTGATAGACAGGGCCGATTTTGGGCAGGAACAAAAGATAGGGCAGAAAAAAATCCTATTGGCGCTTTATATTGTTTGAATAAAGAGAATGTGACAGAAATGCTAAATGGTTTTACAGTGAGTAATGGTATTGCTTGGAATTTAGACAATAGTTTAATGTATATCTGTGATTCTCCAGCCCGACAAATTTATCAATATGAGTTTGATTCCAAACGCGGAAGTTTGGGTGAAATGCACGTATTTGCACAAATTCCCAAAGAAGAAGGTTTTCCTGACGGACTCACTGTCGATAGCCAAGGTTATCTTTGGAGTTGTCATTGGGATGGATGGCAAATTACACGCTATGCGCCCAACGGTGAAATTGATAGCGTTATCCCTATGCCCATTCCTCGACCAACGAGTTGTTGTTTTGGTGGCTCTGATTTAACAACCTTATATGTTACATCGGCTTCTATAGGCTTAACTGCATCTCAGCTAGCTGACGCTCCCCAATCAGGAATGCTTTTTGCCATAGAGACCGGTATTAAGGGATTGGCTGAGCCCTCTTATTTAGCCTAATATACTCTTCGCACTTGAATTTTTGCCTGTGTTGTCGCTCAACTCGCAATCCTCATGTATCTTGAATACATTCCGGTTACTCCATTCTCGCGACGCCTTGGCAAAAATCCAATTGCTGTGAGTACAAATAAACCAAATTGAAAAATAGCTGTCATAAAAGTACTGACAATTTCTCGGATAAATGCTTGATTTTTAGGCTTTGACTTGCTTTTAGTTGCGATAGAGGTAAAGTAATGATTAATAAATGCCATAAAAGAGATTATTTTTTATGATAAAAGTATCAAACCCAAATTGGTTGGTTTATACCATTTCGGGATTTGCAGCTTTAGCAGGACTGTTGTTTGGTTATGATACAGGGATTATTTCTGGCGCTATTTTATTTATTGAAAAAGACTTTGCTTTAACTAATTTTCAAATTGAAATGGTTGTCAGTGCCGTTTTGTTAGGTGCCTTGATCGGCTCGGGCCTAAGCGGCAGAGTGAGTGATATATTTGGCCGACGTAAAGTGCTGGTTTTTACTGCACTTACCTTTATTATCGGTTCTTTAGCTACCGCATTTTCACCTAATTTGATTTTCTTAATTGCAGGTCGAATTATCCTAGGTGTGGCAATAGGTATTGGTTCTTTTACCGCACCACTTTATCTTGCAGAGATTGCTCCAAAGCGTATTCGAGGTATGTTGGTTTCCTTGAATCAGCTAGCGATTACCATAGGTATCGTTATTTCTTATTTAATTAATTATTATTTTTCTGTTACTGGACAATGGCCTTGGATGCTAGGTTTGGGCGTTGTTCCAGCGATTATTTTATTGATAGGGACCATTTATTTGCCAGAAAGTCCTCGATGGATGATTTTAAAAGGTTGGGATCAAAAGGCCCGCGCAGTTTTACAGCGTATACGTCATGGTGAAAACATCAATAATGAATTTGATGAAATCCGTCAAACAGTAGCAATTGAAAAAGGAACACATCGTCTATTATTAGCGAAATGGTTGCGTCCTATTCTCTTTATTAGTTTAGGTTTAAGTTTTTTCCAGCAAGTAACCGGAATCAATGCCATTATTTATTATGCGCCGACTATTTTACAATTGGCAGGTTTTAAATATGCTAGTAATGCTATTTTAGCGACCTTAGGTATCGGAATTATAAATGTATTATTTACTATTATTGCTTTACCGCTTATTGATCGTTGGGGTCGCCGGCCGTTATTACTTTTTGGTCTTTTAGGTATGTTTTTTAGCCTAGTAATTTTGGGGACCGCTTTTTATTTTCCCGCATTTACTGCATTACGTTGGGTAGCGGTAGCGAGTATGGTTATTTACATTGCTAGTTTTGCAATGAGTCTAGGCCCAATTATGTGGTTAATTATTTCGGAAATTTTTCCATTAAATATTCGAGGTGTAGGAGCGAGTTTAGCTATTTCTGCGAGTTGGGGTTTTAATATGCTGGTGTCCATGACATTTTTAACCTTAATCGACTTCATAGGGACTAGTCACACCTTCTGGCTATATGCTTTCTTAAGTGTGTTGGGTTGGATTTTTGTTTACTTTATCGTTCCAGAAACGAGGAATTGCTCTTTAGAGCAAATTGAAAATAATTTGCGTTTGGGTCGCCCAAGCCGTGAACTGGGGGCGACACTCCGCGTCTCTAGTCTATTTGCAATCTTAAAAAGACTCTTTGTTTTTTTCTTAATTAAAATAAAGTACAGGCAGAGAATTTAAATGATGTTAAAAGATAAAGTTATTTTGATCACCGGATCAACTAATGGCATTGGTGCTGCAACCGCTCGGCGTTGTGTTGCAGAGGGTGCTAAAGTTATGATCCATGGTCGTAAGGAAGATAGCGCTAAAAAATTAGTTCAAGAGTTAGGCGAGGCAAGCAGTTATTTACTGGCTGATTTAATGGATGAAAAATCCTATGTCTATTTAATAACAGAAACAGTAAAAAAATTTGGCCGCTTAGACGGCTTAGTCAATAATGCTGGTATTTATCCACGAAACAATATTGATTCAGCCAGTTTGGAAATCGGCGAAAAGATTATGCGCGTTAATTTCTATGCTCCTTTATTGTTATGCAAAGCAGCAGTAGAAATCTTTCGAAAACAGAAAGCGGGTGGCGCTATTGTTAATATAGGTTCTATGAATGCTTACACAGGGCAACCTGATCTTTTGATTTATTCTGCTTCAAAAGGTGCGCTAATGACGATGACGCGTAATTTGGCGGATAGCTTAGGTGCAGAACTTATTCGAGTGAACCAATTAAATGTCGGATGGACGCCTACCGAGAATGAGATTTCTTTAAAAATTTCAGAAGGTTTACCAGAAAATTGGCAAGAGAGAATTCCTAAAATGTATGCACCCAGTGGCCGTTTATTATCACCGGATAATGTGTCAGCACATGTGGTATTTTGGCTTGCGGATCAATCAGCGCCGGTCAGCGGCGTAGTATATGAAGTTGAACAATATCCAATTATTGGACGTAATCGTTTGAATGATTTAGTCATTCAATAATTTTAAAATTTGAACTACTTATGAAAATCCAAGATGCGAAAGTGTTTGTGACTTGCCCTGATCGTAATTTTGTCACGCTAAAAATAATTACCGATGAGGGTTTGTATGGTTTAGGTGACGCCACCTTAAATGGACGAGAATTGGCGGTTAAAGCATATTTAGAAGATCTTATTCCCTGTTTGATTGGCCGAGATCCGGCACAAATCGAAGATATTTGGCAGTTTTTTTATCGCGGTGCCTATTGGCGTCGTGGACCGGTGACCATGGCAGCGATTGCTGCGATTGATATGGCTTTATGGGATATCAAAGGAAAAGTTTTAAATACACCCGTTTATAATTTGTTGGGCGGTAAAAGTCGCAAAGGCGTTATGGTGTATGGACATGCCAATGGCAAAGATATTCCTGATACCATCGATCAAGTTGGAAAATATATCGATATGGGTTATTTAGCGATACGTGCCCAGACAGGTGTGCCAGGCTTACCCAATAGTTACGGTGTTTCTAGCGATAAAATGTATTACGAACCCGCTACTAAAGGTTTACCGCAAGAGTGTGTTTGGTCTACCGAAAAATATCTTAATTACGTTCCTAAATTATTTAAAGAATTACGTAAAATTTATGGTGACGATCATCATTTTCTGCATGATGCTCACCATCGTTTAACCCCTATCGAAGCGGCCCGTTTAGGAAAAGAATTAGAACCCTATCATCTGTTTTGGTTAGAAGATACAGTGCCTGCAGAGCTACAAGAAGGTTTTCGAATTATACGTCAACACACAACCACTCCTCTCGCAGTAGGAGAGGTTTTTAACACGATATGGGATACGCATATCTTATTTACCGAGCAGTTGATTGATTATATTCGCATGTCCGTTGTGCATGGTGGAGGAATATCACACATGAAAAAAATCGCAGCGATGGCGGAAGTTTATCATGTGAAAACGGGATGCCATGGCCCAACCGATGTATCCCCTATCACGATGGCGGCGGCTTTACATTTTGATATTTCTATCAATAATTTTGGGATACAGGAATATATGCATCACACCGAAAAGACTAACGATGTATTTCCACACCACTATAGCTTTGATAAGGGTTATTTATACCCAAGTGATCAGCCAGGTTTAGGCGTAGATTTTAATGAGAAGCTGGCGGAAAAATACCCTTATGAACGCGCTTATCTTCCCATTAATAGAAAGCTAGATGGCACCCTATTTAATTGGTAAGCAATACTCTTCGCACTTGAATTTTTGTCAGTTACTTAAAGCTTTTATAAAACCTTATGATGCTGATGAAAGTCCATAGCGCAGCAAAAATGAAAAGTTCGATTTGCATAGGCTGAAAGCTAACATAAGCAAGTAATCCAGCGCCTAACATATTGATAAAATTATAGAGAAAACCTTTTATTTTCATCCAATTAGCTTGTTGAAAAAGGTAGGCAACTAGAATAAATGATAAACCAGTGATAAAGAAAAAGTGTTTAGATAAAACAATAGAAGTCATGGTGTGCCCTAAATGTTGTTATTTTAATGTAGTCGAACGGGCATATTCTACGATGATTTAGCAAAAATTGTCCATGGATCTTCCTTACGATGCCTAATTTCTAATTTTTTTAATACCATAAGCCTCTCATGAAGAGAGGCTCAAGTTTTTAGTTTAATTTAGTTATTTACTTGATAATAGACTAATTAATGTTTTCACAAATCCAGCTGGGTCATCCAATTGCTCACCCTCTGCAAGTATAGACATTCCTAAAAATATGTTTGACCATTCTGCAAGACGAATATCATCTTGTTCGTTCTTCAAATCCTGTATAAATTTGTGCTTGGTGTTTAGCTCAAGTATAGGTTTACTATCAGGGATCTTCTGCCCAGTGGCTTCAAGCATACGTTTCATTTGACTATTTAAAGCATTTTGTTCTTTTACGATACAAGCTGGAGAACTAGTTAAACGTTGCGAAATACGAACTTCTTTAACTTTATCCTTAAGTACTTCATGGATCTGCTTTAATAAAGGACCAAATTCATCTTCGTTTTGTTTTAATAACTCTTCACTTTTTTCTTCTGCTATGCCGGAAATATCCGAATCCTTGGCAACTGACTGTAAGGTTTTTCCGTCGAATTCAGTTAAATGAGCGACCAACCATTCGTCGATACGATCATGTAGGAGCAATACTTCTATTTCTTTTTCGCGAAAAATTTCTAAATTAGGACTGTTACTTGCCGCTGCAAAATTTTCGGCGGTGATATAGTATATTTTGTCTTGTTGAGGCTTCATGCGTGCCACATAATCTTCTAAGCTTACTGTTTGCTCGCTATTATTTAAACGAGTGGAGCTAAATCTTATAAGTTTAGCGAGCGCATCGCGATTTGAAAAATCTTCTGCTAAACCTTCTTTTAAAATATTGCCAAATTCTTTCCAAAATTGTAGATATTTTTCAGTTTGTTCTTTAGAAAGATAGTTTAATGTTTCAAGCGTACGTTTGGTTATAGCCGAGCGTATTGTATCAATTTGCTTATTATTTTGTAAAACCTCTCGAGAAATATTTAATGGAAGATCATTACTATCCACAATTCCTTTTACAAAACGTAAATAACGCGGCAAAAACTGCTCGGCATCATCCATAATGAAAACACGTTTAACATAAAGTTTTAAACCGCGAGGTTTTTCGTGGTTCCAGAAATCAAATGGGCCTGCCTGTAAAGGTACATAGAGTAAAGTCGTATATTCTTGACTTCCTTCAATTCTATTATGAATCCACGTAAAAGGATCATTTTGGTCATGTGTAAGATGTTTGTAAAACTTTTTATATTCCTCATCATTAATTTGGTCTTTAGATAACGTCCATAACGCCGTGGCATTATTTACAGTTTCCCAAGTAGCTTCAGTTTCTTTTTCAACAACTTGCTTCTCTGTTGTAGTCGTTGCATCGGATGTGGTCTCGTTTGCTATAACGCTCTTTTTCATACTAATAGGCAAAGTAATATGATCAGAATATTTAGTAATGATCCCTCGTAAGCGCCAATCGTCTAAAAATTCTTCCTCGTCTTTCTTTAAATGCAAGATGATTTCAGTGCCTCGTTCTGGCTTAGTAATGCTTTCGACGGTATATCCATCTTTGGATTCACGGTTATATTCCCAACAGACAGCGTTTTCTTGAGATTCACTGGCAGCACGAGTCTTAACTGTTACTTTGTTGGCGACCATGAAGGCAGCATAAAATCCAACACCAAATTGACCAATAAGCTGAGTGTCTTTGCTAGCATCTCCGGTCAAAGAATCTAAAAATTCTTTGGTGCCTGATTTTGCAATAGTACCAAGATTTGCTATAACTTCATCCAAGGTCATACCTATTCCATTGTCAATTAATGTAATGGTACGCTTGTCTTTATCAATGACTAAAGCAATTTTCGGCTCAGTGTCATCCTCATAAATTTGAGGGTTTGATAGGGCTTTAAATCTCAACTTTTCTATGGCATCGTGGGCATTGGAAATAAGTTCACGTAAAAAAATTTCTTTGTTTTTATAAATTTTATCAATCATTAGGTCTAATAACTGCGCACTTTCCGTTTTAAAGCCTAATGTCTGTTTTTCTGCCACGGTCGTCATAAATCCAATACCTCTTATGATAGTAAATAAGCTAATAGAGACAATATGAGGGCAAAATTTTTAATTTCAAGTTGAAATTACACCCTAAAACAAGCATTTTTTGGTTTAGCTTGTTTTAGAATAAATATATTTTGTAATTTTTTTAAAGACTAGCTAAATAAAGTATTTCCCTAAGTATGGTTTCTGAACCTACTGTATAGCCCAAATCATAAATCTCTTGAGGCGTAAGTTTTTCTAAAATTAGGGGGTTATTTGCAATTTCTAGGGCGGTTAATTTTTTTTGCCTAATCTTGTTAGCACGAGTAATTTCTAAGGTAAAAATGGTTTGTTGAAGAATATGATTGTAGTTTTTAGCCGTCAGTTTGTAATAAGCTTGGCATGGAAAAAGAATAATATTCTCTCGTTTATGTAAGAATTTTTTGTTCGAAGCGTTTAAAATTTTTAACAAGTCTATCGGTGACAAAGATTTTAATAATTTCTTATCATTAGAAATATCACTAGCGTACAATTTAGATATAAGATTTTTACCAATCAACTGCAAAGTAAATAGTGTTTCTCCATTTTCTGTACACACTTCCTCATCAATGATACGTAATGAAAAAGGACAGGCATTAGCTTTCTGTAGGGACTTATATTTTTCTTTAATGGTTGAAATATAATTTTCTACATATTTAAAATCCAAGCTAATACCCTCCAATCATTAAATCAAACTATCAATTATTTCGCGGTGGATTAATTAAAGGTGTTTGTTCATGTTCTTCAATTTTTTTTATACCAATACAGCTGAAGCAGCAAGTAAAAAAATGAATTAGCGAACGCTTAATACTATTATTCTTGGAATTTTCAGGTGTAAGCTCTTTAATAACTTGTTTATAGTTAGGATAAGTTTCAAAAAGATATTCTAAATCTTCTGGAGATGGGTTTTTATAAAGTTCTGGAACAAAACCAGGAATACACTTACAGGTTATCCAAGAAAGATTTTCACTATCATTGGAAAAAAGTTTTGCGCCAAATATAGTATTTGCTGGTATAGTGTACTTAGGCATGTCAGCATTTAAACGGATTTCAGAAACGTTATTTTTATTAAAAATAAAAATCAAAACATCTTCGCCCCCAAGCCAATGCCATGTTTCAAAAGTGTTTAAAGCATGTAAACAAGATACCTGTTTACTTTTTAGCATATAAAATATTTCAGTTTGACTTTCTTGATCCTCATTATCAATTGTATTTACAAATTCTCGATAATAACCATCTTCATCAGTAACTCCTTTAATAGTTTCTAAGCCCAATTTTTCAATCAAGATATTAGCGGATATATCTTCGGGAAGTAGATCGCTATGTTTTATAACACGTTCCAACCTTTCTTTTTCTTTCTCGACTAAGTTTTCATTTAAAAGTATTTGATTCAATTTTTCTAAAAAATTTATTTTTGATAACATTTTTATTTCCTATTTTTTATTAAAAAAACTATCTAAATGGATTAAAATCAGTTTCAGTATCATAGACATCGAGTTGTTCTTCCATTTTTAGGAAGCCTGTAATTAACGAGGCAGGCCATACTCCCAGCAAAGAATATAATATTTCGATGGAATAAACTGATAAAATCATATAACCCAATTGGGAAAAATGTACATGACCACTAAATCCAAATAATATAGTGATTAAAACTAAAATAAATCCACCAATAGCAGATGATCCTAAACTGCGCAACCAAAAGTGTCTACCTTTCATTAATATTTTCCATTTCGATATTATGTAGATATTAATGAAACTGCTGCTAATAACCGCCAAAATTCCGGCTAATACAAATCTTAGAATAGGATCAACCACTTGATTATAAGAAGGTTGATCATGCCAAAAATTTGGAGAAGGTAAATGAATAATCAATTTGATAGCAATTGAAAAAAATAATTCGCAAGCAAGTGTAATCCATATGATTTTTTTGGCAGCATTATATCCATATACTTCTGCGACTATATCTCCAATAATATACGTTAAAGGAAAAATAAGTGGAGCGCCAGGTACCAATGCGGGACCTAAAAATACTAATTTATATGCCACGACATCTGCAGCCAAACTAATCGTAATGTTTATCATCCCTAAAATAAGGATATATTGATTAATATTTTGTGGCGCCGTTGCTTTTTTCATCCTCGAAATTAACATAAAATTTACTTTTTTTATAATTCATTCTTATTTGTATAACTACACCTAAAATTTTGTATAAATCAGAAAATTTAATAATTTCGGATTCATTGTTTAAATTTTTGAGATAGACTTTATTTTCATAAATAATTTTTTGCATAAGTTGCGGTTTAGACATTCCTTTTTTATGAATAATGATAAAATCTCGATTGCGTCCTTTTAAACTAGGGTCAATAACTAACAAAGACCCCGCTAAAAAATTATTGGTATTATTATCTTTAATCACTAAGCCATAACTATTCTCATTTAAAGTTATATCACGTATTAATAATGAGGAGAAAGCTAGATAGCATCTATTTCTTGGAGTATTAAGAATATCTTTCCAATGTATCAGCGGAAGCGTTACTCCACTGAGTTGTTTATTGATTTTTTTTGGTAATGCTTCTCTTCCGATTAACTGATCGAGTGACACAGAAAAATATTTTGCAATAGGAGCCAATGATGCTAGCGTGGGATTATTTTCTTTGTTTAGTCTTAATCGCTTGAGCGTTGAGAGAGGAATACCTGTATGTTTGTGGAGTTGATTAATATTTATTCCCCACTTTTTTATTAGATATTCTAGCGTGTTGTTTAGTGTGTGCTTAAAGGACAATTGAAATAAACCTCTGTAAGGTCACTTTTTGTAATTTACTTTACTAGAAACATTATCTTTTTTTATTAAAAACAATGTACAGCGAATAAATTAAACAAGATCCTTACTAAATTATTTTTAAAACCAGAAAATTATGCCAGCAATATAATTTTAAATCAAATTTATTTATTGATTAAATTTTTTATATGGTTGCAAGATAGTCCATAAATGGACTATCATAAATTATGAAAATTTATGGTTAGAATTTTTGGTCAAGGAGAGAAAAAAAGTGGATAAAAAAAAAGAATTTTATTAGTTGAAGATCAGCTGATAATTCAACGGGTACATAGTATTTTTTTAAGGAAAATGGGGTATCAAGTTGATATTGCCGCAAATGGAAAACAAACTTTGGAAATGTGTTTAAGTAGCACTTATCATCTTATTATTCTTGATGCCGGTTTGCCTGATATGCAAGGCGTTGAAGTGGGAAAAAGAATTCGTTTATTAGAAAAAAATAATAAAACGAATCGAAAGCCAATAATATTATTGAGCGCATATCCAGCTAATAATTTAAAAACCTGGTGCCAGGAAGCGGAAATAGATAATTTCTCAACCAAGCCTATTCCATATAAAGATTTATATACCATGCTAGAAAATATTTTTAATCAGCAAGCAGTCAATAATGACATTATTTAGCCTAAATGAAAAAACCTCTGAAAACTATTATGTGTTCCCAAAGGTTTTTTACTTAAACTTTTAAATATAGTAAACAGAGCGATGAGCACTTAGACTTTATTTTAAATTACCTAGATTAGCGAAATTTGCTGAAAACGTTAGAGGAGGTTCTTTTTCCTCCTTTTTTTCAGATGATGGCTCGTGATTAATTACACAGGCCAATATCCAAGCTATACCTAATTCTAATCCTGCTAATACAACTCCGACTAATACACCATCTATTATCATATTTGTCCCCCATTCAATTGTTGAAATTTCTTAGTAAATTTTAGGAAATTTTAGTTATTTTTTTCTACTACAACGAATTAAAAACTTTGAAAATCGTCATGTTTTTTAAAAAATAAAAAACAATTTTTCTAAATTCCTATTAATTGATTCCCTATTAATATTGGACTTTTACTTGGAAAAGGGGTAGTGGGACGAGATGAAAGGGTTGTAAGTGGTTGGATAAGAAAGATGCAATTCAATGACTATAGCAATTAGCCTGCATACTTGTAAGCTAAATCTTAGGTAAAAGCTCTTTGAACTCCATTGCCAATAAATAAAACACCCGCGATACCGAGTACTAATAATAAAGGCTTTCCTCCTTTGACTCTAAATCCTGTGGCTAAAGAATTTTTTCTATAACGTCCACGCCAAGCCATTAATGATGGGAGTAAAATGAAAAGTACTGCACAATAAATTCCGGCATAACTTAATGCCCCAATAAAAGCACCAGGATAAAAAAGTACTACTGTCATAGGTGGTAGAAACGTAGCTAAGTAAACAATAACTCCACCTTTACCACGTTTAGTAGTCCTTAAACCATCAGCCAAAAAATCAGATAAACTTAGCCCACTCGCAAGAAAAGAGGTGGCTAGACAAATAGAAGTAAAAATTCTGGCCATAAAGGTAATTAATGAATTATTTAACGTATTGCTTAATTGCATAACAAACTCACTGGTTGAGTGTTTGGAATGTAGCATATTAATTAATCCATAATTTCCTTCACGAGGCAGTACTCCCATGATACATAGATCCCAAAATAAATAACAAATTAAGGGAATTAAACTACCTATTAAAATTGCTTTTCGTAATTTTGGAATATCATCTTTAAAATAAGTACGTAGGCTTGGTATGATGTTAGCAAAAGTAAATGAGGTTATCATTACTGTTGCCCCGCTCGTTAAGTAAAGCATGTTTCCATCGGTTAACTTAGGGATAGAGATAGAAGGAATGATAAATAAAATAAGTAAAACATAAATGCTAAACTTACTAAACATTAAACCGCGATTCACATAATCGACATAATGAATGCCTCGATATACTACATAACTTAAAATCGCTACAAATAGAAGGATAGATAACCAGTTGGGTATTTTAAAACCTAAATTAAGCAATAAGCCGCTGAGAAAATCGCCTCCCCCAGCCATATAAGCGGCAAGAACCGAATAAAACAATAAAAGATAACTTATCCAGGCAACGGACTCACCCCAGCGCCCTAATAAAATGCGTGACATGGAAATAATGTTAGTATTGGCAGGGAGCCATAGATTAACTTCAAGCACTAAAAAAGCGCTGGCAGTCATTATGAACCAGCATAGTAATAAAAGAATCAAGGAGTTTGTAAACCCTGCTTCTGCTGTTGCAATAGGTAATGCTAACATTCCACCACCTATTGCTGTGCCCACTATGAGTAAAATACCCCCAAGAAGCTTAGTATCTAATTTGTTAAACATATTAAAGAGTTAAAAACGCAAATTGAGTATATTTTAGTGTCTAAAGTTAACCGTACAACAAACACTTTTATGACACAAGTAAAAATTTCTCATCAAAAAATTAAGTACTACTTTTAATGATTTGATCATTAAGAATCAATGTGATGATTGGAATTTTCGTTTGAGAATTTTCTGTTGGGGAAAAGGCTGAATTAAGAGTTTTTTATTCTCATTGTAAATGGTAGCAGCGTATCTTTTTGCTGGATATTTTTACTATGCCCTATCGTCCCTTTTTGACGGGATTCGAAGAGTCTGAGCTATTGAGGAACATCATTTTTGCTTATAGATTTAATTAAGATCCCTATAGACAGATCAAAACTTTCTCTTTTTTGGAGTAAAATAGCCATTTTAGCTTGTTTTTGTAGGCATAATAACTACAAAAATTAGGAATATTACTCCAAATGGAAAAGGGTCTAAGAGCACAACTTTGTTACCTAACTTATTAAGTGGTAATATGGGATTTATGACACAAGTTAATGTCCCTATCTACGACCCTGCTGAAAGTAAAAGCAAGGGTGATCAGCTTTGTTTAACTCCTTCAGCGATTCAGCATGTTAAAAAGATCCTTGCCAAGCAGGCGGGAGAAAAGTGTTTTCGTTTGAGTGTTAAGCGTTCTGGTTGTTCAGGTTTTGCTTATGTAGTGGATTATGTAGATAGCTTCCATTCTGAAGATTTAAAATTTTCTATTGATAATGATTTAGTTGTTTTTGTTGATCGAGCAAGCTTCCCTATCCTACAGGGGATTTGTATTGATTATGTACAAAACGGACTTAATGGGACGCTGAAATTCATTAATCCAAATCAAACGGCCGCCTGTGGATGTGGCGAAAGTTTTAGTATAGAGGAAAAATAGAGGATTAATTTCCTCACTATATGATATGTAAAATTATTACGATAAATAACAAATTGGGATTACATGCACGCGCTTCTATGAAGTGGGTCAAAATCGCAAGATGTTTTATTAGCCAAATTACGCTCAAATGTAATGGTAAACAAGTAGATGGAAAGAGTATTTTAGAAGTTATGGGGCTTACCGCTCGACAAGGAAGTCCTGTTGAAGTCATCGTCCAGGGAGAGGATGAAGCTGCAGCTTTAACAGTACTAGAAAAATTAGTTACAGATAGGTTTGGTGAAGAGGGGTGATATATGCTCACAGCATGGGTTTTTGGCGAGGCGCCGCGAGACTGAAGTGCCGGAGCTTATTTTACTATATATGAGGATTCCGGATTGAGCGGCAATACAGACAAAAATTTAACTGCGAAGAGTATTCTGTGCCGGCTTTTTTGCATTCTAGTCGCGTTCTGTTTTTCATTTATCTCTTTAAGTTATGCAGACACACAAACCGATGAGTCCGTAGAACAATTAGTCTCTTTAAACCAGAGTTATCCCATTCAGCATCGAATTGAAATTCAAAGCGCCGCATTGCTGAATACACCTTATATGGATGGAGCGCTAGGTGAAGGTATTAATGGTAGATATGATCAAAATCCCTTGTATCGATTTGATTATTTTGATTGTGAGACCTATGTTGATACCGTGATGGCTCTGGCACTGGCTAAGAATCTTCAAGATTTTAAAAACAAAATAAATCAAATTCGTTATAAACAGGGTAATGTGAGTTTTACTCAACGTAATCATTTTCCTAGTGCTGATTGGATTCCCAATAATAAAAGAAATGGATATATTCGTGAGTTAAATTATTTAATTGCAGGCCAAGAAACTAGCAGGACTAGAACCCAGATAAACCTGCGAAATTGGTATCACAATTTAACTATAGATAGAATTCAAATTCCCTATTTAACTCCCCAAGAAAAACAAGCGCGATTATTTCAACTAAAAAAAGAAGGCGGAGCTTTATATGGAAGTAAAAATGTCAGTATATCTTATATTCCAGTCTTTGAATTGTTGCAAAATCCTCGCTTAAGACAAAAAATTCCTAGTGGAAGTCTAATTTTTTTTGTCGGCCATGATTCTTATCTAAGTTCTCGGATAGGAACTCCTATGAATGTATTACATATGAGTTTTGCAATTTGGAATAATGGTCAGCTTTATTGTCGCATGGCTTCGTCTAAGGCGGGAAGAGTATTAGATGTTCTTTTTCCGGATTATTTAAAAACCTATTTATCACTGGGTACTTTGGATGGTATAAGCGTTTGGTCCATCACAGACCAAACTTAGATTATTCTGTTCCTGCTATCATCATCTTTTCTAAAAAGATTGAGCCTGTTTGAATAGAGCTCTTGTTATTAATATCATTGCCAACAGCTATGATATTTTGATACATATCTTTTAAATTGCCTGCAATGGTAATTTCTTCCACAGGATATAGTATCTCTCCATTTTCAACCCAGAAGCCAGCTGCCCCTCGAGAGTAATCACCCGTTACTAAATTAATACCTTGTCCCATAACTTCAGTGACCAGTAAGCCTTTGTCCATCTGCTTTATGAGATCATTAAGATTAAATTGACTTGTTTCTAGCAAAATATTATGAAATCCACCCGCATTTCCTGTTGTTTGCAAGCCTAGTTTTCTGGCTGAATAACTATTTAGCAAATATTCGCGTAAAACCCCGTCTTCAACTAACACTCGATCGCTAGTGCGAACACCTTCGTCATCAAAAGGAGCACTTCCTAAAGCGCGCAGTATATGGGGTTTTTCATAAATAGAAATTTTTTTGCCAAAAACGGATTTTCCGATATGATTGACTAAAAAAGAGGCATTGCGATAAAGGTTTCCACCCGATATAGCCTCAAGAAAAGTTCTAACTAATCGGTCGGCTATCTCTGAATGGAAAATCACCGGTACCTGACAAGTGGAAACACGTCTTGCGCTAAGGCGTTTGACAGTATTATCAACAGCCTCTTTGGCTAATTCTTTAATAGATTGTAATTGGTGAGGATTACGATTTATGGTGTAGCTGCCATCCCGCTGCATACCCGATTTATCTTTTGCTATTAAACTACAAGAGATGTTATGCATGGAGCTAGGATATCCTGCTAAGAATCCATTGCTGTTAGCATAAACATAAATAGCTTCTTGTGTAGATAAGCTGACTCCTTCTGATAATGTTAATCTCTTATCCTTAGCGAGTGCATGCGCTTCACAGTCTTTACCCAACGCAATAGCGTTTTGTGGATCGATCGACCAAGGATGATATAGGTCCAAATCAGGTGGTGTCTTTTCTAAAAGTTCGGGGTCTGCTAGGCCACTAAAGGGATCTTCGGTAGTAAAACGCGCAATATGACTTGCCGCCTCTAAAGTGCTTTTAATTGCCCCAGGACTAAAATCTGAAGTGCTTGCTGAACCCTTTTTTCGGCCAAAGTAGACATTTATTCCTAAACTTTTATTCCGGTTATGTTCGATTGTTTCAACTTCTTGATTACGAACAGTAACTGAAAAGCCAGTATCATGACTAATACTAGCCTCGGTTTGCGTAGCCCCTTGTTTTTTTGCCATATTCATCAGTTCAGTTAGCAAATTTTTATAATCTGCTTGCTTATTTACTAGCTCTAATGGATGCTGATGTTTTATTTGTGTAGGCATAAAACCAGTTTCTCGATGTTAAAATGTAAGAGAGTATAGCGATGGGTAGTAAATTTCGCTAGACTAGCGTATCTAAGATGGGACAAATACCAAAATAAAGGTTAAACAAAATGCATCAGTTTATCGAATTTAGTTTACGACATTGGGAGCTATGGCTAGCTTTTTTTGTTATATTAATTTTATTACTGACCTTTGAATTGCATGCTAAGCTAACGGGCACACTGCCTCTTAGTGTCCAGGAAGCTATTTTTAAAGTTAACCGAGAAGATGCGGTTTTTTTAGATGTTCGTGATGCGCTGAGTTTTAAAAAAGGACATATTGCTGAATCTATTAATATACCGCTTTCTGAGCTTAAAGCTAGGCTAAGCGAGCTTGACTCATATCGGGAAAGGCCCATTATCATTAACTATAGCCAAGGACAATCGCACCATAAAATTGGTAGACTATTAAAAAATGCTGGATTTACAAGATGTTATCACCTCAAGGGTGGAATTATGAGCTGGCAGAATGCAGCGTTGCCTATCATTAAAAGCTAGTTCTTCGATTAATATAAAGCGGGGTTATTATGCAAAAAGTAGTAATATATACCACAGCGGGTTGTCCTTACTGTGCAGATGCTAAAGAGTTACTGAACAAAAAAGGAGTTAAATACGAAGAAATTCATGTTGATAAGGATACTGATAAATTGAAAGAAATGGTGAAATTAAGTAACCGACGTTCTGTACCACAAATATTTATCAATAATAAACCTATCGGGGGATTTGATGATTTATCCAAATTAGCTTCCTCTGGTGAATTAGACACCTTACTAAAAGACGAGTAATTTATGAGCCAACCCAGCAAACCCACCCAACCACAGCCCGAATTTATTATTCAACGAGTTTATGTTAAAGATTTATCGCTAGAGACTCCGCATTCTCCTCAAGCTTTTCAAGAAGAATGGCAACCTGAGTTAAATTTGCAGTTTACTATGAATACTAGCGACATTGGCGCTGATAATCATGAGGTGGTTTTACAAATTACTGTGACGGCGAAGTCGAAAGATAAAACCTTGTTTTTGGTTGAAGTAAAGCAAGCAGGTCTTTTTACGTTAAAAGGATTCACTGAAGAACAAAACCATCAAGTCATGAGCATAACCTGCCCTACTATTTTATTTCCTTATGCCAGAGAGGCGGTTTCAGATTTAGTTGGTCGTGCTGGGTTTCCACCCCTCTACTTAGCTCCGGTTAATTTTGAGGCCTTGTATGCTCAGCAAATGCAAGAACAGGATGGTAAAGGTGGTAGTGGGAAAAAAGAAAATTCCTCGAATTCTATTATTACGCATTAATTTGCTAGCGTGTTTACGGTAGCGTTAACGGGCGGAATTGCAAGTGGTAAGTCTACTGTTGCCCGTTATTTTGCTGAATTGGGAGTAAGTATTATCGATGCTGACCAAATTGGTCGTGAGCTTATTGATAACTCCTCAGAAATCCGCAAGCAGTTAGTTGCCCGTTTTGGTGTTGGCCTATTAAAGAAAAATGAAACTATCGATCGAGATAGATTACGAGCCATTATTTTTGCTCATCCCAAGGATCGCGAATGGCTAGAAAACTTATTGCACCCTTTAATTTATCAAGAAATAAAGTGTTCAATTCGAAAAGCGGGGGGTATATATAATCTTGTTGTCATACCTTTATTATTAGAGAACAGAACATCTAAATTACTTAAAAAAAAACCTTCTTCAGATAATTATATTCAATTAGATCGGATTTTGCTGGTCACGGCTCCTAGGGAGTTGCAAATTCAACGTGCAGAAGAACGTGATCGTTTGGAAAGAAACCAAATTGATGCCATTTTAGCCGCGCAAATCTCTCCAGTGGCAAGCATTAAGCAAGCAGACGATATTATTCACAATGAATCTCATCTGGAAAGCCTACATAAATCTACTCAGGCAATACACGAAAAATATTTGTCATTATTAGCCTCAAAAAATTCTCTTGAAGATTCAGCTTTTCTTGGTTATTATCTCGCCTACAAATAGGAATGATTCTTAATATCATTTAATGTTTATTTAAGCTAATGAGATTAATATATCCCTTGGAATTTACTTAGAATCCCAATTTGCTAATTTTACTAAAGTATCCGAGAAATTGGATGTATATCATTGTGAATGAGAGGTTGATATGCGTATAAAAAAAACTAAAGTCTTACGTTATGTAGTTGCCACATTTTTGACAATGGGCACAGTTCTATCGGTTGGATTTTTAAGTTTTTCCGGTTTATGGATTATTTATCCGTATATTATTCCGGCTATATTAGCTTTTTTTCTGTCTGGGGTGATTGAAGGAAAAGTTTTTGGAACCGGTATTTTTAAAGGCTTGGCAAGGCTAAAATTACTGGGCTCAAATGCACAGAAGCATTTGCTCTTGTCAGAGTTAAATCAGCTCATAATCCATAAAATGAAGATTGATCCTAATTGGCTGGATCAACAATGCCTATTTTTAAAGGATTATTGGCAACAAAAAGAATATTATAAATCCTTGAAGAAAGATCCTCAGATAGATGAAATCGAATTACAAGAAGCCAAAGAAAGACTAGAAGAGCTAAAAAATTATTTTTATCAGAAAGTAAGTAGTTCAAATTTTAAGGGTAATAATTATCTTAATGAAAATTTAAGAAAAGCAGGCGGACATTTACTTCAATCAGCAAGCCGCAGTGTATGGTTCCTACGTTTTTTCTGGATAGTTAGTATTTCAACAGGTGTTGTGTCTGGGTTTGTTACCGCTTTTGCGGTACAAGAAGCCATAACCGTTGGTTTGGCATTGTCACTCTCTGTCACTGCTATTAGTGCCATAGTATGGCCAGTTGCCATATTTGCAGCTATAGGGGCAACTTTTTTACTTTATTATGCGATTACCGATATTGTGAAAAATAATGCTATTAGCAAAGCGTGTAGTAAAACACTTGAGCTATTTAAGCGAAAACCTGGCGAAAATATAATAATTTATTTATTACGTTTATTGGCTTTATCGACAGTGGTAGCGGGAGTTATTAGTTTAACAGTATTTGCTACGGCTGCTTCTGGAGGTACATGTTGGATAGTCATGCAGAAAGGGATAAAATTATTGGCGCCTAAGCTGCCAATTTTTGTTGCTTACTGTGCGAGTACTATTTTAATACCTATAAATATGGCGACAGATTTAATTTATGGACTTAGTACCACTTTACAAACTATTGATAATTGTAAAAGCATATTCATTGCAATATTTGAGGGAATAAAACATCCTTTTGAAACTGTTAAATCTTTTTTTTCTAGGATAGTAAATAGATTAAAAGAGGTGAAGCAACAAGAAAGCTGGGGACAATTTTTTAATCCTTTTCGTATTCTCGCTAAGCTTATCATTTCACCCTTGCAATCAGTGGTTTTTATAGGCCATTTAATTAGTATTGGATTGACTACGGATCGTTTTTTAAAAATGCCACCTCCTTTGGTAGCGGGACTCTGCGCAACATCAGAAGGACTACAGGATCTTAGTTTTATCACCAAAGAGGACGGTCATAGCCATGATGATGGGCAACATGATCATGAAGAAGACGATGGTCACGATCATGGAAATCTATTACAACTCCCTTTGCAAGTTATGCTTTCACCTATACTTATAACCGTTGGAATTTTATATTGGGGCGTTAAGAAATGCGGCGATGATGAAGTTGGTTTTTTTGATGCGATAGCTCAAACTTTTGAACTGCCTTTGTTGAATATAGTTTTTTTCCCTTTACTATTGCCGAGCGCTATTTGGCATTGGGCTTTTAAAAAATCCGACAGTGATTTAACTTTTATTGAATCGATTAAGATAAGCTTCGATATACATAGCCATGATCATGGAGAAAAAAAGCCATTGACTACGCCAGAATTATCTCCTGACTGGCGAGAAAAAGAACGTCCTCAATGGATGTTAAACACGGCTAGAAATCGCTTAAATTCTGCAAAAATCGATAAAAAAACAGCAGTTGAAAAACAAAAGTGTTTAGCAGAGTTATCTTCGGAAGAAGGTTTAAACTATGTTGCTGAGAAACTAAATAATGGAAAAACAATCGATGAAGTTTTATCTCAATATAAAGCAGGAATAGCAAAAAAACCAGAAGAGTCTAGACCGTTAATTAATGGAAATAGTAATGGATACAGTAATGCTTATGCTTCGGAAGCGCAAACAGTGTTTTTTAACAGTATTTTGAATAAGCAGAGGACATTTTTTAAACCTGAAGCTAAAGAAACAACAACGGGAAGAAGTGTTATAGATGCATTTCGTTTAGTGAGAAGTACTGGCTAAAGCAACTGATTAATCTGCACCAAATCATCAGGCTTTAAGCTACCTGCGGCTTGCTTCAATAATAATGTATCCAACAGATAATTATATTGATCGCTAGCCGTAGCACGTTTTGCATCATAAAGATTTTGCTGTGCAATAAGGACATCGACGATAGTCCTTGTTCCAGCTTTATAACTTTCTTCGGTACTATCCAATGAAAGTTGTGCTGATTTGATTGCTTGTTGTTCAGCCTGGATTTTGCTGATATCGGCAAGTACATCATTATACTTTTGTCGTGTATTAATGATAAGCAGTCGATAGGTATTATCTAAATTAGCACTCGCAGTTTCAAAATCGTATTGAGCTTGGCGGGTTTTAGAAGAAACTGCACCGCCTGCAAAGAGTGGAACATCTAACTCCAAGCCCAACGTTCCGCCATTTTTATTGAGTGAGTTAGGGACATTATTAAATGTAGCGGTTTTTCCATAATCACCTGTTAAGCTTAAGCTGGGTAAATGCCCAGAGGCTTGCATCTTTATTTTTTCTCGAGCGACTTCTACACCATAGCGAGCGGCCATTAGCTTGAGATTGTTCTGCGTAGCTGCATTAATCCAAACTTCGATATTTTCGGGTTGCGGAGTTTGTAATGGTATGTTTTTTTTAAAAGCCTTTATGGATGAATAAGTCTGTCCAGTTAATTGACGCAATGCCTCTTGATTATTGCGTAAAGTATTCTCAGCACTTATTTCCGTAGCAAGTGACTTGTCGTATGCCGCTTTAGCTTCATAAACACTAGTCAATGCGTCTAAACCGACTTGGACCCGTTTCTGAGCTTGATTCAATTGCTTACTATCGGCTGCTTTTTCTGCTTGAGTGAGCCTGAGAGCGTCTTGTGCGGATAAAACATTAAAATAGGCAGTTGCGACACGAAAAATCAGATCTTGTGCTGCGGCTGCCAAGCTTAGATTAGCTTGCATACCGGCATTATTGGCTTGCTTTACCGCTAGCCAAGCATTGATATTAATTAAAGGTTGCTTAATTGAGATATCGTATCCCTGCGATGGAGTTGGAGGCTGGGTAATGTTTTGGTAATTATTAGAGATATTAGCTTGGGCTGAGATATTAGGTAAAAGGGCAGCTACACTCTGAGGTATCGCTTCACGTTGGGATAGCCGAGTGGATACAGCAGCCTGATAGGTAGGATCGCTATTTAAGGCGGCTTTATAAATATCGATTAAATCTGCAGCAAAAGCAGGGGTAAAATGTGCAAAAACCAAATAAATACCTAATACTGATTTAGCATAGACAGATAGTTGTTTAGCAGAATTTTGGGTAAAAAAGTCGATTATAGTCATTATTGTTTTTATACTAAAAGAGCCAAAACCTAACTTTCTAAGTAAAAGCGACTTATTATGCCAGATTTCATAATTGAGATATAGTCCTATGAATTCCCAATTCGATCATTCAGATGTCAAAATATTGCAGCAGCAAATCGTCTATAAGGGGCATTTTCAGCTAGAACAATGGAAGGTCCAATTTCGTCTATTTGATGGTGGCTGGAGTGCACCACGACTTCGGGAAGTTTTTGAACGGGGTGAAGCTGTGGGCGTGCTATTGTTTGACCCGCATAGGGATCAGCTGGTTTTAATCGAACAGTTTCGAGTAGGAATTACTAATAAAGCCAAAAACCCCTGGTTAATTGAAATAGTAGCTGGTGTCATTGAACAAGATGAAGATTTAGAGCAAGTTGCGCGACGCGAAACACAAGAAGAAACCGGTCTGGAAATAACCAATTTATTTCCCATTTGTCGTTATTGGGTGAGTCCAGGAGGAAGCTCAGAACGCATTTATCTTTTTTGTGGACAAGTAGATGCCAAATTAGCACAAGGAATTCATGGTATGGTTGAGGAAGGAGAAGATATTCGCTTGCAAGTTTTAAGCTTAAAAGCTGCTTATAATTTACTCAATCAAGGAAAAATTGATAATGGTTCGACTATTATTGCTTTACAATGGCTACAACTTAACGAGCACATTGCGAGAGACGCATTTTTGAAAAAAAGCGGGTAACTACTATTTTATGAAATCTAAATCTTCTTCTTCAAAAAAATACACCGCTGAAGCGATCGAAGTCCTAAGCGGCCTTGACCCCGTAAAACGACGACCCGGTATGTATACCGACACCTCTCGGCCTAACCATTTGGCACAAGAAGTTATTGATAACAGTGTAGATGAAGCCATGGCCGGTTATGCACGACATATTGATGTGGTGTTATATGCTGATAATTCTTTAGAAGTCAGTGACGATGGTCGCGGCATGCCGGTAGATATCCATCCTGAAGAAAAAGTGACGGGTGTAGAACTTATTCTGACCAGACTTCATGCCGGAGGTAAATTTAACCATAAAAATTATCGCTATTCGGGCGGTTTGCATGGAGTGGGCGTATCCGTAGTCAATGCTTTATCGCGTCTTCTTGAAGTCACTATTAAGCGTGATGGATTTATTTATCAAATACAATTTGAACACGGTAATAAAAAATCCAACTTAAAAAAACTAGGCAAAGTTGATCAAGCAATAACAGGGACTTCTTTACGCTTTTGGCCTGATAAACATTATTTTGATACGGAAAAATTTTCGGTCAATCGTTTAAAACATAGTTTGCGTGCTAAGGCTGTCCTTTGCCCAGGGCTACACGTTAGTTTTACTGATAAGCAAAACAATAAAAAAGATGAATGGTTTTATGAAGATGGTGTGGTTAGCTATCTAAAAGATAGTCTAAGTCAATATAAGTGTTTACCTACAGAGCCTTTTCATGGCCATTTTGCTTCAGAAACTGAGGAAGTCGATTGGGCATTATGCTGGCTATTAGAAAGGGGTGAAGGATTGATGGAAAGTTACGTTAATTTAATTCCCACCATTCAGGGTGGAACCCACGTCAATGGTTTACGTACCGGCTTGCTCGAGGCAATGCGAGATTTTTGTGAGCTACGTGACTTATTACCCCGAGGTTTAAAATTAGCACCCGAAGACGTATGGGAAGGATGTCACTATGTATTGTCTGTAAAATTATTAGAGCCACAATTTTCTGGTCAAACCAAAGAAAGACTTACTTCGCGTCAGTCTGCTGCGTTTGTTTCAGGTGTAATAAAGGATGCCTTTAGCTTATGGCTCAATCAGCATATTTCTGAAGCGGAAAGTTTAGCTGAATTATTGATAGCCAACGCACAAAAGCGTTTACGTGCCAGTAAGCAAATCGCGCGTAAGAAAATTTTAAGTGGCGCAGTATTGCCAGGGAAATTAGCCGATTGTACGCAAACAGATTTAAGTCGTACCGAATTATTTTTAGTAGAGGGTGATTCCGCTGGCGGCTCGGCAAAGCAAGCGCGCGATCGAGAGTTTCAGGCAATTATGCCATTACGAGGGAAAATATTAAATTCTTGGGAGGTCGCGAGTAATCAAGTGTTAGCTTCACAAGAAATTCATGATATTGCCGTCGCTATGGGTGTTGATCCCGGGTCTAGTGATTTATCTGGATTACGTTATGGTAAAATTTGTGTTTTAGCTGATGCGGATTCTGATGGTTTGCATATTGCTACACTATTATGCGGTTTATTTTTAAAACATTTTCCATCCTTAGTTGAAGCAGGACATATTTATATTGCAATGCCACCCCTTTATCGTATTGATATTGGTAAAGAAGTTTTCTATGCACTGGATGATGAAGAAAAACAAGGTATTTTGGATCGATTAACTGCGGAAAAGAAAAAAGGGAAAATAAGCATACAGCGATTTAAAGGTCTAGGTGAAATGAATCCCATGCAATTACGTGAAACAACTATGGCGCCCGATACGCGACGGCTTGTTCAACTTACCATAGATAATGAGCAAAAAACGCTTTCTTTAATGGATATGCTGTTAGCAAAAAAACGATCAGGCGACCGAAAAATATGGTTAGAACAAAAAGGAGATATTGCCACACTTTAAATTTATTAAATAGGGGGTGTCGTCAAAGTTTCCTTACCATAGTCAGGCCATCACCTATTGGGATTAAACACATACTAATGCGCTTATCTTGATAAATAGCTTGATTAAATGCGCGAATAGCTAAAGTTTGCTTGTCATGAGCGTGAGTGTCAGCGACTCGGCCACTCCAAAGCACATTATCAACCAGCATTAGTCCGCCTGGTCTGAGTAGTGTTAATGAACGTTCATAATATTGTAAATAATTGTGTTTATCTGCATCAATAAAGATAAAGTCGAAACTATTCGAGTGCTTTTGTTTAATTAAATTATCGAGAGTATCTAATGCCGGTGCTAATTTCAGATCAATTTTATGTGAAACGCCGGCTTTTTGCCAAAAAGCTTGTGCAATGGAGGTTGTTTCAGTATTGATATCACAGGCAATAATTTTTCCCGTTTCAGGCAAAGCTAAAGCGACTACTAAAGCGCTATAACCCGTATAGACTCCTATCTCCAATGTTTTTTTGGCTCCGGAGAGCTCAATCAGGAATGCCATCAATTGCCCTTGTTCAGGAGAAATTTGCATGCCATGGGATGATAATTGGTATGTTGTTTCTCTTAGGGACTTTAGGATAGCCGGTTCACGCAAGGAAACTGATAGCATATATTGATAGAGCGTATCGCTTAGGTTTATGGTTTGGTTGGACATAGCTATCCTGTTTAAAGATGATCAAACTCAAATATACAGCTTTAAAATAGATTTTGTATAATTTGATTTTATGTAGTTATTTTAGACATTGACATTCTAGCTCAGCGCGGCCAAAATAGCGGACCTTAAAACCTCAGGTCCCCATCGTCTAGAGGCCTAGGACACCGCCCTTTCACGGCGGTAACAGGGGTTCGACTCCCCTTGGGGACGCCATTTTTTCTTTAAAAAAAATTCGTCGTCTGTGTTACTGGATTTTATCTAGAGCTATCATCAATCTCCTGTATGTGGTTTTAAGATATTTAGAATCTAAAGAATATAATTTAATCGTTAACATATGATTGCTCTCGCAAAATAAGTATTTTGTAGTTATATTTTTATAATAATAAACCAGTCTCAAATTAAATATTTACTTGAAATAAATATTGATGTGGAGAAAAACATGAGTCATATCTTCAGTAAAATATTGCATGGTTATAGCGAGTTTAGAAAAAAATATGCGATAGGCGATAATGCTGTCATGCGATATTTAGCCGACTCCGGTCAAAAACCTCAAATAATGGTGGTTTCATGTTGTGACTCACGCGTCGATCCAGCATTAATACTGCAGTGTAATCCAGGTGATTTATTTGTGGTGCGGAATGTCGCGAATATAGTGCCACCTTACCAAAAGGATGAAGCATTGCATGGAACGAGTGCCGCCTTAGAATTTGGAGTTTGCCTGTTGAGTATTAAGCATCTTATTTTATTAGGACATAGTCAGTGTGGAGGGATAGATGCTTTATTAAATAGCCAAAACTTATCACAAAACGATTTTATTACTAAATGGGTTTCTTCAATAAAAATACCTGGCAATCAGGTAAAGAATCCAGATGAATATGCAAAATTAGCTTTAAATCGATCTTATGAAAATTGTATGACGTTTCCTTGGATAAAAGAAAAAACAGAAGCTCAAGCGTTAATCATCCATCGTTGGTTTTTTGATATTAAAACGGGTCAAATTTTTACTTATTCAGAAAACTATAATATCTATCAAGCGTTAAAGGTTTAGTTAAGCACAAGAAGGAGATCTGTTGTCAATTTCGATTTGCAAGCGTTGTTTTTTTTCTCTCGCCCGTCTAATTGCAGCTTGTATATAAGCGGTTTGTTCGTTTGGTGGCGAAATATTTCTAATTGAATTAATTTGATCTTGTTTTAATTCAAGACGTTGTTTTTTTGCATCATAACGTTGTCTTGCTTGTTGCGGTTCATAGTTAAGTCGACTTGGTAACATATCAATACAATCAACTGGGCAAGGTGGCAGACAAAGCCCGCAACCAGTACATTCTTGCGTTAGTATAATATGTAATTGCTTGGCAGCACCTATAATAGCATCAACCGGGCAAGCTTGGATGCACTTCGTGCAGCCTATGCATTCGGACCCGCGTATATGTGCTGTCAAAGCAGGCTTTGCCTGTTTCTGCATTTCTTCTATAAATGGTTCAGGATTTTTTTCTAGCAATGTGGCTAAAGTTATTAGCGTTTTTACACCGCCCGGCGGACAACGATTTATCTCAGCCTTTTCTTCTGAAATAGCTCGAGCGTAAGGCAAACAACCCGAATAACTACACTGTCCACATTGCGTTTGTGGTAGCAAAGCATCAATTTTGTTAACTAATGTGTTTAAATCTCTAGTTTGAAGAGATAATTTTTTTGATTTCATTTTTTTAGATTAATATTATGCCGTGTCTATGGCATATTCTGGTTTAATACATACTATTCATTAATCTGCGCCGATAGAATCCGTTTTTTGTATATTCTGAATAGCTTCTTCAGGAATGCGCTGCAATAAAGGCGTAAAAGTGTTAATCGTATGATCAAGTAAGATTTTTTGTCGTTGATCCCAAGTCATTGCAGGAATATTTAGAAAGTGTTCCACTTTTTCAGCGGTGATGGGTAGTACCGGCTTTAAATAGATCATTAAAATTCTAAACAGATTTAAACCTAAACTACATACATCATGAGCTTGCTGAATGCTGTCAGAATTTTTTATCAAGAGCCAAGGTTTCTCCGCGTCAATCATTTGGTTTGCTTGATCGGCTAATTCCATAATACTTTTCATTGCAGGATTGTAGTCACGATTTTCATAGAAATCGGCAATCTCATCACCTTTTTTGATAAATTCTTGAATGAGTTCGGGGATTAATGAAGTTGCGGACAATTTATTAGCAAATTTTTTATTTATAAAACTTGCACAGCGACTTGCAATATTGACCAGTTTACCTATCAAATCCGAATTAATTTTCTGGGCAAAATCTCCAAAATTAAAGTCAATATCTTCCGCTTTCTGAGTGAGTTTTGTGGCATAGTAATAGCGTAAGTATTCAGGATCTAAGTAATTTAAATAATGACGTGCGGTGATAAATGTACCGCGCGATTTTGACATTTTTTTACCATTAACGGTTACATAACCATGTACAAAAATAGCGGTGGGTCTGCGAAAGTCTGCACTTTTTAGTATGGCAGGCCAAAAAATAGCATGGAAATTAATAATATCCTTCCCAACAAAATGATAAAGTTCAGTTTTTGCTACGTCTGACCAATAATCATCAAAGTTAAGATTGTCACGATGTTCACACAGATTTTTGAAGATTGCCATATAGCCGATAGGCGCATCGATCCATACATAAAAAAATTTGTTATCCGTTCCTGGAATTTTAAATCCAAAGTAAGGAGAGTCTCTCGAGATATCGAGATCGTGCAAACCTTCCTTAAACCACTCTAAGAGTTTATTACTAATTTCTTCAGCAAGATGATTGTTCGTAGTGATCCATTCGCGTAGAAAATCTGAATAATTCGAAAGTTTAAAAAAGTAATGTTCAGATTCTTTTGCAATCGGTGTTGCACCCGAAAGTGTAGATTTAGGATCAATAAGATCCAGCGGGGAGTAGGTAGATCCACAGACTTCACAATTATCACCATATTGATCAGGACTTTTACAGCATGGACATGCTCCTTTGACATAACGATCCGGTAAAAACATTTGCGTTTTTGGATCGTAAGCTTGTTGAATAAGCTTACTATAGATATCTCCTTTATCTTTCATACGCTGATAAATAAGGATTATTAAGGCTTCATTTTCAGGGGAGTGAGTGGTATAAAAGTTATCAAAATCAATATAAAATGCGGAGAGATCACGCTTATGCTCTTCTGCAATTTGAGTCACTAAACTTTCTGGACTGATATCGCGTTGTTGTGCTGCTAACATCACCGGCGTACCATGCGCGTCCTCCCCGGATATAAAAATGCAATCGCGCCCAAGCATTTTTTGAAAACGCACCCAAATATCCGCCTGAATGTGTTCTAATATATGGCCGATATGTAAAGAGCCATTGGCATAAGGCAAAGCGCTTGTGACTAATAGTTTGCGTGGTGTTTGCTGCATACTCATCTTTTGCGTATTATTGGTTTCCAGATTCTGCCTTTTTGCTAGGAGTGACGTCAAGTTATAATTCTAAAATGCTATGCTAAAAATTACTGATCGGGTCAAACATATTATTGCTATCGCCTCTGGAAAAGGTGGGGTTGGGAAGTCAACGACTGCTGTTAATTTGGCATTGGCGCTCGCAGAAAAAGAAGGTGTTAGGGTTGGTATATTGGACGCAGATATTTACGGACCCAATCAACCGCAGATGTTAGGTGTTAGCGAAAAGCCAACTAGCAAGGATGGTAAAACTTTAGAGCCTGTCTATGCTCACGGCCTACAGTCTATGTCTATAGGCTATTTAATCGATGTGAATACCCCAATGATATGGCGTGGTCCTATGGCTACGGGCGCTTTACAACAGTTATTAAACGATACTCACTGGGATAACTTGGATTATTTGGTTGTGGATTTGCCACCGGGTACGGGCGATATTCAGTTAACCTTAACTCAAAAAATTCCTCTCGCCGGAGCTGTGATAGTAACGACACCTCAAGATATTGCATTGTTAGATGTACGCAAAGCCATTGGTATGTTTAATAAAGTGAAAGTGCCTTTATTGGGCGTAGTCGAGAATATGTGCACGCATGTGTGTAAGAAATGTGGCCATGAGGAATCTATCTTCGGTGATGGTGGAGGCGAGCGAATTGCCAAAGAATGTAACCTTAACCTATTAGGTGTTTTACCTTTAGATAGTCGTATTCGTAAGCAAGCCGATTCAGGTAAGCCTATTTTTCTCGCGGAACCACAGAGTGCTATCGCTGATATTTATCGAGGCATAGCCAATAAAATAGCCGATCAATTGAGTAACTCTAAAACTAAAGCTTTTCGATTTCCGAAAATTGTTATAGAGAAAAAATAGTATTTAGGAAAAATTATTATGTCTATAAAATCCGATGCGTGGATTTGCCGCATGGCAAAAGAGTACAATATGATAGAGCCATTTGAAGCTAAACAGGTGCGTCAAACCGCGGCTGGGCGGATCATTTCTTATGGCGTTTCTAGTTACGGATACGATGTGCGTTGTGCGAATGAATTTCGTGTGTTTACCAATATCAATTCTGCTATTGTTGACCCTAAAAATTTTTCCGAGGGTAGTTTTGTCGATGTAAAAAATGATGTTTGTATTATTCCGCCTAATTCTTTTGCCTTAGCACATACGGTTGAATATTTTCGAATTCCAAGAAATATCCTTACTATTTGTGTCGGCAAGTCCACCTATGCACGCTGCGGAATTATCGTCAATGTGACGCCTTTAGAACCAGAATGGGAAGGTCAAGTCACACTTGAGTTTTCCAATACCACGCCCTTACCTGCTAAAATATACGCGAATGAAGGTGTGGCACAGATGTTATTTTTAGAATCAGATGAGGTCTGCCAAGTTTCTTATCGCGATCGTCAAGGCAAATATCAGGGCCAGCGAGGAGTTACCTTACCTGTAACCTAACTCTTACCACCTATTCTGTGTTGAGTTTAACCATACGTTTAAAGTAATCTTGTTTCATAAAGGTTTTAGCTTTGATTAGAGTATCTTCAGCAATTTTATTGGCTTGCTCGGTACCTTGCTTTAAAATCCGTAAAACTTCGCTTAAGTCTTTTTCATATATTTTTCGACGTTCACGTATGGGTTGTGTTATTTCAACCAATATATCGATTAGCTTATGTTTGCACTCCACGTCTTTTATTTGACCTTTACGATATTTATCTTTCGCTTCATTAATCCATGCTTTGTCAGGATTGAATACGTCATGGAATATCCATAAAGGATTATTTTCAACAGTCCCCGGATCCGTTGCTCGTAAACGATGTGGATCAGTATACATACCCATTACTTTTTTCTTGATTGTGTCAGCGTCATCACTAAGATAAATAGCATTATTTAAAGATTTACTCATTTTGGGTAGTACCCCATCAGCATTAGGGGGGCCGGTTCCGATGAGTCGACGCACAGGACTGAGTTTTGCTTGGATGATAGGGAATAATCCACCACTCGAGACATAATCTTCGTCTTTTGTTTGCGGATCAACACCACAGTAAATTTGGTTAAAGCGACGGGCGCACTCGCGCGCTAACTCTAAATGAGCTATTTGATCTTCACCTACGGGTACAATTTCAGGACGAAAACTAAGTATATCGGCCACTTGTCCGACCGGATACAATAAAAAGCCAAAAGGATAATTATCACCTAGATTTTTTTGGCGGATTTCATCTTTGATAGTCGGATTTCGCATGACCCTAGGAAAAGAAATCAGCATACTGAAAAAACAGGTAAGCTCAGCAATGGCGGGAATTTCCGACTGTATAAAAATATGACTTAGCTTAGGGTCGATGCCTGCAGCGAGGTAATCTAACGCAATCTCTAAGGTATTTTGGCGAATTTCTTCGGGAAATTCTGCGCGAGTAGTAAATGCATGAACATTGGCAATGATAAAGTAGCAGTCATAGCTTTTTTGCAAGCCTACGCGCAAAGCTAGAGAACCCACCCAATGACCTAGGTGGAGTTTTCCTGTGGGCGTGTCGCCAGTAAGTAAGCGTGGTTTAGATAGAGTCATAATCAAGTTTAATTTTAACTTAATGTTATTGTGCTAACTTAATACAACTAATTCAAGTTTTTTTACCATTTAAGAGCTCTATTTACTTAAGTGAGTAGATTTTGGGATAATTGCTTTGATTTTAATCAAAATTATATTGGATTTAATTTTATTATGAATTATTTTTTAATAAAATAGAAAAGAAATTTCAAATGACAGAAGATATGATCGAATTAAGCTTTAAAGGTGAATGTCTTGCGGCGCTACAATTCTTTGCTCATCCCAGCAATATAGGGGGAGAAGAGCAAGTTGCGATGGATTTAAAAAGAATTTATGCCTTAACAATTAAGGATGAAATAGGAGAATGGTCCTATGTAAAATCCTCTGTACCAATAGGACCGGATGTTAACCCAGAGATGCAAACATCGCCGCGACAGTCAGTTACAATAGAGCCCGATCCAGATGAATTTTTTTTGGCTAGAATAAAGAGTACAAGTAAAGAAATTCAGGATGTCCTATTGATGAATTTTCATCAAGGTGGGATGTTTTATAGCGGTAGATCTTTCTTAACTACAAGCCTACTTGGGTTAGGTTTTGTACCTAGTGTAGACGAAGGTCATAAACATCATATTAGCTGTGAGTTTAGTTCTGAAAAATTAGTAATTACGGAGAATTTTGAGATAATAAAATTGGATTTTTTACCTGAACCTATTATGAAGATAGTTTGTAGTGAAAATGGGGAATTAAAAAGTTTAGATTTAGAAGAAGCAGAAAAAAAGAAAATAGCTTATTTTCAAAAATATTTAAGGAAATTATTAAGCGATAAAATTTCGACAGGCCAAAGAAAAACAGACTTGGAATTAAAAGAAGAATCTGAAAATGAAGAATTTCAATTATTTTCTAATTCGGAGCAGAATGCAAATTTGATAGAATTTACAGTAAAGCATACTATCGCATTAGACCCCGACTCTCTGAAAGTTGAGATAAAAAAATTATCTAAAGAAGATGTAAGTTTAAAAGTACAACGTCAACTATATGAACTAAGTTCGGGAAGCTCGCAACCTGAATTTGGTAAATTTTTATATCCTGAATTAAAATATGCTTTGCCTAGACTTTTTGAAAACCCTAGGACTAAAAGTAAAGTTAAAAATCTAATATTAAACAGTTATCGAGAATTTATGCTGTTATTATTTAACATTGTATTCCATTTAATTTCATCGTCTATCCCTGCAAAAAACACTTTTTTATCACCACAGCTACATCATTCAGATGAATCAGAAAATAGTGTTATCAAGAGGATGCGTGCTTAATATAAAAAGCCTAGTCTGGAATGTTATTGCTATTTTATCTGTGTTAACATGCCGGCATCTGTTAAGTTAAGGAGTGTAGGCTATGTCAGCCGTCCAATCCAAAAATTCATCGAAAATCTTTGTTGATTTATCTGCAGAAGAGCTGATCAACTATGCTATAGAAAGAGAAGAAGGTGTTATTGCAGCTAATGGCGCGCTAGCAGTCTCTACAGGTAAACGAACTGGGCGTTCTCCCAAAGATAAATTTATTGTTGCAGAACCAAATAGCGAAAAGGACATCGATTGGGATTCCATTAATCAAGCTTTTTCAGAGGATCGTTTTCATGTCTTATGGCAGCGTGCTGAGCAATATGCCAAAGAAGTCGATCTGTTTATTTCTAATCTACAAGTTGGAGCTGACCCAACCTATTATCTACCTGTTAAGGTCATTACTGAATTTGCTTGGCACAATTTATTTGCTCGACAACTTTTTATTCGGTCCGATGATTTTTATGGAAAAATCGCTAAGCCAGAATGGACGATTCTAAGTGTTCCAGGTTTAAAAACCGATCCACAACGCGATGGGGTCAATAGTGATGCAACTTTAGTTATTCATCTTACCGAGCGTAAGGTGTTGTTATGTGGACATAGATATGCTGGCGAAATCAAAAAAGCCATGTTTTCAGTAATGAATTATTTGCTGCCCGCACTCGATGTTTTGCCTATGCATTGTTCAGCGAATGTAGGAAAAGAAGGTGATGTCGCTTTATTTTTTGGCTTGTCTGGTACAGGTAAAACGACTTTATCCGCTGATCCCGATCGTTTTTTGATTGGCGACGATGAGCATGGCTGGAGCGAAACAGGTGTGTTTAATTTTGAAGGGGGCTGTTACGCTAAATGCATCGATTTATCTAGAGAACGTGAGCCTTTAATCTGGAATGCTATCCGTCATGGTGCTGTAATGGAAAACGTAGTGTTAGATTCTAAATCTTTAGACCCAGATTACAAAGATGCAAGTCTGACTCAGAATACTCGAGTTGCCTACCCATTGGATTTTATTGAATCGCGTTTTCGCGCAAATCGCGTCGATCGCTTGCCCGATGCAGTTATTTTTCTGTGTTGCGATTTATACGGCGTATTACCACCGGTTGCTTGTTTAAACCATGAACAAGCGGCTTATTATTTTTTAAGTGGTTATACCGCATTAGTTGGTAGTACGGAAGTGGGCCAAACGGAACCCATTAAAACGACATTCAGTACATGTTTTGGCGCGCCATTTTTTCCGAGACCCGCAAAAGTCTATGCTGAATTATTAATTAAGCGTTTAAAAACCAGTCATGCCAAAGTATATCTGGTTAATACGGGTTGGACTGGTGGCGCCTATGGGGATGGAGGGCAGCGGTTTTCTATTCCAGTAACTCGTGCCGTAATTAAAGCTATTTTGAACGATGAAGTAGATAAAGCTGAATCAGAATCATTACCAGGCTTTAATTTTTCTATTCCTAAACAGTTATCTGGTCTAGAGAATCATTTATTAAACCCAAAAAAGACTTGGAAAAACTCGAAAGAATATGACGTTAAGGCACACGAATTAATCAATAAATTTATTAATAACTTTAAGCAGTTTGATGTGAGCCCAGCTATTCGAGACGCTGGACCGGTTATCTGCAAAGAGTAGGACTGAGAGGTTTAGTCCCCATTGAATTTTGCTTATCCTTAAAAAAACCGAGAGTAATATTTTTAGGTTTTGGTTCAGTGTGTTGAAAAGTTCGATTAAATAATCGATCTAGAATTTGTCTTATAAAAAAAATAATTTTTTTATAAAGGGTAAATTTTTCAGAAAAAGACTTATCAGATTCAAAAAATTTTGGATTAGAGTTATCCTTACTAAGGATAGTATTTATTTGGTCTGAAAATTCTGAAAAAGCTGCATTACGATCTAATCCTTCTGTATGCAGGATTTCATCAGCTAGATAAGAATATTCTGGAACTAAAAACCTAAATAGCTGTGCTATAGAATAATAATCTGATCGAAATCCAATATTAGAGCCTTTATAGTACTGTTTTTTAAAATATTCTGGTGCTGTGTAAGGTTGAAAAATTCTTCTTATATTCGATGGTACCGTTCCTTGCCCAGGTAATTGTAAGTCTTGAATATAAGCAGATGCTTTGCCACTAGAATAATTAAAAACATTAACACTTCTTCCAAAATCAATAATATTTACTTTGTTTCCAGCTCTTTCGTTAATAATGATATTGTTGCATTTTAAATCTCTATGAATAAGTCCTTTTCTATGAATATCGGCAGTAGCTTTAATTAAATTCTGAATAATTTCAAGTCTTGCTTTAAGGCTGTATTGAATTGCACAATGAAATAATTGCCCTTCAAAATATGGAATCGTAAAATAGAAATATTGACTATCTTCATAGGATTTGAAATCAAAACCTAGGTGTTCATACGCGAGTTTCCATCCATCACTGTCTTGTTGTTTAGTGACATGGTGCTTAGTTAAAACCTTAACACAAATACTTTCTTCAAGGTTACTGAACGTAACTTTATAAACACTGCCCATTCTCCCGCTATCTAAGTGGCTTATTTCAGCAATTTCTTTTGCTGGAAAGAGTTCCTTGCAAACTTGAGTAATTTCATATTTCATAAAAAAAATGAATCATTGCGTATTATAGTAATACGAAGATGTTAAATTAAGATTAACTTTATTTAAGATCTTTAGCTAGTTCTTCGGCACGATTTTTAGCAGCTTTAAGAGTATTTTTTACAATATCGGAGAATTGAGAATTTTTTAAAAATTCTAACGCTTTTTCAGTTGTGCCCATTGGTGAAGTTACCTCTTCTCTTAACTCAGCTAACGATTTTTTACTTTCTACAGCCATTCGAACAGATCCCAAAGCAGTTTGTAAGGTAAGTAAATTAGCATTTTCTTTGGATAAACCTAATTCAATGCCAGCTTGTTCTAGTGCTTCCATAAATAGAAAAAAATAAGCCGGCCCACTTCCTGATAAAGCGGCAACCACATCGATTTGTTCCTCTTTAGGCAACCAAACTACACTTCCGACGCTATGGAAGATAGATTCAGCCGCATTTTTTTGCGCATCTGAACAATATCGATTTGCGAATAGTCCGGTTGTTCCACAGCCAATTAAAGCAGGTGTATTGGGCATGCAACGAATAATTGCTAAGGATTGGCTTGATAGGTAAAGTTCTAAGCTATTTAAACCGATACTCACAGCAATCGAAATAATTAAAGGTTTGTTTTCTTGGATAAGATCAGCGATTTCAGTAGCAACGCTTTTTAATATTTGAGGCTTTACAGCTAAAACGACAATATTTGCCACTTGTACAGCATGGCGATTGTCAGTAGTCAGGTTGATATTTAAATTTTTTAATCTATTCAGTTGCTCTAGACTATTATTGGTTGCCCATATATTTTTAGCAGGATAGTTTTCTTTTAATAATCCTTTGATAATACTAGTTGCCATGTTACCGGCACCAATGAAACTGACAATTGAATTCTCCATAGCAGTGTTCACTTTTTTTGTTTCAGATACTCATCGAGACGTTCCAACTCAGTAGGCGTTCCTATGTTAAACCATAAGCCTTTATAGTGTTCCCCAGTTATTTTCTTTTCAGCAATATACTCATAGAGTAGTGATGATAGCGGAAATGCTCCTGATTTACCGTGAAATAAATCAGGGTGATAAACTCCAAGACTAGCAAAGGTAAATTTATTTGAAGTGTCGTCTAAGTTTAATAAACCAGTTTGGGTAAGATTAAAATCTCCTTGAGGATGAAAAGTTGGATTGTCCACTAAGATAAGATGGGCTAACGCCATCGAATTTAATGAATGCGAAAATAAGCCTTCCAATGAAAAATCTGTCCAGATGTCAGCACTTATGACAATAAATGGATTAGATCCTAAAAGGGTTAATGCTTGACAAATTCCTCCTCCCGTTTCGAGAGCAGTAGGTTCAAAAGAATATTCAATTTTAACACCGTAAGCTCGTCCATCGCCTAGCGTGTCTATAATTTGTTTAGCTTGATAAGAGACATTAATGACTATTTCTTTAATACCGATTTTTGCTAATTTTAATACTTGATGCACGATAAGAGGTTGGTTTGCGACTAATATTAAGGGTTTAGGTGTGGTATCCGTTAGAGGGCGCAACCGTAGACCTCGTCCGGCAGCAAGTATCATCGCTTTCATTTTTTTTCTTTCTCATAAGATTTAGTTTGAATCTTTGTTTCCAATAACTCTTTAAATCCCGAGAGCTCTGCATAATTTTCGCAAGTTTTATTAATATAATTCAATAAGCGAGATGTCATGGGTAAATAATGCGGCTTATTATCACGATAATTAAGTCGTGAAAAAATACCAAGTATTTTTAAATGACGTTGGAGACTAATCAGATCAAACCAGCGTACAAATTTTTCTTGAGTGTATTGATGACTTATATTGATCATATCGTAAAATTTCAATATCCATTGCTCGACTTGCTCTTTCGGCCAATCAATATAAGCATCGCGCAGTAAGGAGGCAGCGTCGTAGGTGATAGGTCCATAAACAGCATCTTGAAAATCTAATACACCCACATTTTTATTTTCTAATAAAAGTAGATTTCGCGAATGGTAATCACGATGAACACAGACCTGCGGTTGTTCAAGTGCAGAATGGATAAGTATTTTAAAAGTAGCTTCAAGTATATTACCAATCTCAGGAGTAATACTCAGCTCTAAATGTTTTTTCAAAAACCAATCAATAAATAGCCCTAGCTCGAAGCGTATATATTTTTCATTAAACAAATTTAAGGACTTATTGTCTGGAAATTTAGGATTGCAAACCTGAATTTGATAAATGACCGAAAGTGCTCGGTTATATAAATCATCGGCAGTATTTGAATTTAAAATATTCAGATATAAGTCGTTACCTAAATCGCTTAACAACATAAATCCTTGTTCAACGTTATAGGCGAGTATCTCTGGCGTGAAAATGCCTTGGCGAGCAAAATCTCTAGCAATTGCAACAAAATTAACGATATTTTCCTTGTCTGGAGGAGCGACCATAACAATATGACTTGAGTTACCTATTCGCAAGCGAAAATATTGTCGCGAGCTCGCGTCATTTATTAATGGCTTCAGCTCAAGGTTTGCGTCTGGTAAAGAGCAAGACTCTTTTAACCAATTTCTTAATGGCGTTAATTGCGAAGTTTGTTCAAAAATAGACATAATCTAAGCCCTATCTTTATAGCCTAAAATTTTACGTAATTCTAAATCTGGCCGCTGAAATCCCTACCCCTAACTCAACTCCAAAATCCTGAGGAAGCTTCCTATAAAAAGGACAGCCAGCCCAGTTTTAAAGCTATCTTACACCGGAACTAACTTGCTTATCTACCATTTTTACCGGTAGTAAAGATGGCTTATATCCTCTATACTTCTGGCCTTATAAAAGGGTTTAAATGTTTTCAGTATTGTATTTTAAGATACGGAATTGCATCAAAATACTGAATATTCAGAGTGGGTTTTAACAGGATAGTTGATTTTTTTCTACAAAAAACGATTCAAGCTGGTTTGTGCCTATGATCTGGTCGTATATACTGCTCCCGACAACACAAAAAGCCATCTTTTTTAAGTTCGAAGAGTATATTATCTTGATAATAAGAGGAATGAAAATATGTTTCATGGCAGTATCGTCGCATTGATAACACCTATGCGAGAAAATGGAGATGTTGATTATGCTTGTTTACGTAAACTAGTTGACTGGCATATTGCTCAACGCACAGATGCTATTGTCGTTATAGGAACTACCGGAGAGGCATCGACCCTCAGCATAGAAGAACAAAATAATGTCATAAAAACAGTCGTTGAACAAACTCATCGACGTATCCCGATTATAGCCAGCACAGGCACCCAATCTACTCAAAAGACCATTGATCAAACAAGGACAGCTATGGAAATAGGCGTAGATGCTTGCCTATTAGTGACTCCTTATTACAACCTACCTACACAGGAAGGTCTTTATCAGCATTATCGGCTGATAGCAGATAAAGTTCCTATCCCTCAAATTTTATATAATATACCTAAACGTACTGGTTGTGACTTATTACCTGAAACGGTGGCTAGATTAGCAGGCATTGCAAATATTGTGGGTATAAAGGAAGGTCAACCTGAACGGGCAAAAACCATTTTAGAGTTATGCGGTAAAAATATAGATGTCTACAGCGGGGATGATAATACAGCTTTAGAAATTATGCGTATGGGAGGTAAAGGTGTCATTTCAGTAGCAGCAAATCTTGTGCCGCAAACTATGCACAATCTTTACGAATTAACCAAAAAGGAAGACTGGGAAGCAGCTGATAAAATAGACAGACAGCTTCGGCCATTATATCAAGACTTATTTATTGAATCTAACCCTATACCTGTTAAATGGTTGGCGGCGGAAAAAGGCTTAATTTCATCTCCCATTTTGCGCCTGCCGTTAACGACCCTGTCAGCAGGGAAGCAGGCAGGCTTGAAACCTACTATCGATCTATTAGAGGCGCTATCTTAAGATGAGAAATAAGCTACTTTATTTAATATTAATCATTTTTACTGTAAACTTAGGCGCTTGTTCTTCAGTTAATAAATATATAAAAACACAACGTTCACAGTATTTGTATGGTCAAGAGTTACCGTTGTTGAAAGTTCCAGATGGTTTACAGATTCCTAGGGAAGAGAGATATATTATTCCTCAGAATGTTGGATGTAGACCTACGAGACTACCCGATTTGCTACCACCAACTAATTAATTCAAGTGCGAAGAGTATACTGAAAACTTATTGGAGAGGTACCAAAGCGGCCATAATGGCGCCGACTCGAAATCGGATGGGGATTTATAGTCCCACGTGGGTTCGAATCCCACCCTCTCCGCCATCTTCATCTTATCTACTGGATAGAAATGTCTCCGTATCCCATTAAGTTTTAAACCTCTGTGCTACTGCTTACTTTGGATTTTTGTAACGAAATATACTCGAGGGGCGTATAACTCTGACTGTATTCTGTTTTTTTACTATTAAATAGGACAATTTCATTGACTATCATAGGGCTGGTATTTAAATTTAATTCTTCACGTAGATTGGGTGCATGATGGTGAATAATCCGGCCCAAAGTTAAATGAGGTAAATAAGGTTTAGTTTCTGGAGTAAAGCCCAAATTCGAAGCAACCTCTTCTAGTGCATACGCAAGTTCAAAAAGTTCAGAAGTCGGAATAATATCCGCGGCTATGGCGCGTGGTGCCGTAGGAGATGGGAAAAAACGAATATTATGCAACTGCAGAGGAAAGGGTTCGATCTTATTAATTGCATTATGAGCATGTTTAGCCAATTCGGAAATTTTCTCAGGATTAGTTGTACCTAAAAAACGTAGGGTGACATGTAGATTTTCTGGATGTACCCATCTAACGCGGTGCCCCCACGGTTCTTGTTTAAGTTCATCAATAAGTTGAGATAAGGCTTGACGTAGTTCGGAATTTAGTTCAACGGCAAAAAATAGACGTAAAGGATCATGAGTACTCAAGTGCAACTTCCTTATTAAAGACTATGAGATTCAGAACAGCGCGTTATTTTAATGGAAAAATAGGCAAGCTTCTATGCTAGAGCATTTATTAAATTTTTCCAAGAAGTTTTCGAGCTGTGACCGCAAATATTTTCACAACCATTCATTATAATCTTGTTTGTAGCTTGTCTTTTATCAGTGATTGACGATTTAATGTGTAAACATTAACTTAAACTGATTTTAATTCCTACTTTAATTCCTAAAAACGTCAAATATCCATTAAAATATTTCTAAGTATAAATATATAATACACCAATTAATCGACAGGATTCGTTTTTTCGGAAATTGGAGTATACTACAGAGTAATTTTTCCGTTATTAAGTGCGCTATGATTATCGATACTACACTGCTTTCCCGCATTCAGTTCGGATTTACGATTGGTTTTCATATTTTATTTCCTACGCTCAATATTGGTTTAGCCGTTTTTTTATCGGTAATGGAAGGAATTTGGTTAAAAACGGGGAATCCTGTTTATTTAAGAATTTGCCAATTTTGGACCAAGATTTTTGCCCTTACCTTTGGTATGGGTGTAGTTTCAGGTATTGTTTTGGCCTATGAGTTAGGAACTAACTTCGGACCTTTCATTAGTACTGCTGGTGGTGTCATAGGCGCACTTTTTGTCTATGAAGTACTTTCTGCTTTTTTCCTTGAAGCTGGATTTTTAGGAGTGATGTTATTTGGTTGGGACAAAGTGGGTCCTAGATTACATTATTTGGCAACTTTGTTGGTGACCTTAGGCACGCTATTTTCTGCTTTGGGAATTTTATCTGCAAATTCTTGGATGCAGACTCCCGCTGGCTTCCACATTGATGCCGGTAAATATGTGGTAGATAGTTGGTGGACTGTAGTATTTAATCCATCAGCTATTCCACGTTTTCTGCACATGATTATGGCGTCATTGCTAACCACCTGTTTTGCCATCGCAGGCGTGTCAGCCTGGTACTTGCTAAAGAGAAAATATCTAGATATCGCTAAACCTTGTTTTTCGTTTGTTTTTGCCGCAGCTATGGGGATAGCACCTGTTCAAATATTGTTGGGTGATATGGTCGGCTTAAAGGTTTTTGAATATCAACCGCTTAAAACTGCAGCAATAGAAGCTAATTGGAACACGCAAAATGGAGCCCCTTTAATTTTATTTGCTATTCCAAATAGTAAGCAAGAAAAAAATTATTATGAAATAAGCATACCAAAACTCGCTAGCTTAATTAATACACACCATTGGGATGGTAAATTAATAGGTCTAAAAAGTGTTCCACGCGCAGACAGACCCGTTGTGGGAGCTACGTTTTGGATGTTTCGAGTGATGGTAGGTATAGGCTTTTTATTCTTTTTTGTTGCACTCTATGTTTTATGGCAAAGATGGCGCGGAAAACTTTATAACTCTGATATGCTTTATCGTTTGTGTATTTTAATAGCCCCTTTAGGTTTTTTAAGCACCATTGCAGGCTGGGTTACCGCTGAATCTGGTAGACAACCATGGATTGTATATAACTTAATCAGCACTTCAGAAGGTGCTTCGATAGTTCCATTGCATCAGGTAATTATTTCTTTAGCCCTGCTAGTTACTGTTTATGGGATTATATTTACTTTTTACCTCTTTTATCTTTTTAAATTAATTCGCAACGGGCCTACTCCTCCGATATTGGATGAATCAGTCGCTGAAGTGATAACGGAAACGCCCTTTAAATATTTAGCGCCAGAGGGTAAGTAAATGCTTTTAATTCTTACTTGGGCCACGATTATCTCTTTAATTATAATGATGTATGTTTTGTTGGATGGCTTTGACTTGGGAGTGGGTATTTTATTTCCGTGGATTAAATCGAGTGAATATAGAGATATTATGATGAGCACCGTTGTGCCTGTCTGGGATGGAAATGAAACCTGGTTAGTGTTTGGCGCCGCGGCATTATATGCGGCCTTCCCAATAGCCTATGGCATTTTGTTACCTACTTTATATATGCCGATAATGATTCTATTAGTCGCGCTAATTTTTCGTGGAGTCGCTTTCGAATTTCGCTTTAAAGCACAGAAAAGTCAGTTTGTTTGGGATATCGCCTTTGCTGCAGGATCGATATTAGCCGCTTTTACTCAGGGGATTATTTTAGGTACTTTTGTAAAAGGATATGGTAACCATCTCCCTTTATCTCACTCGGCTTACCATTGGTTCACGCCTTTTACTATATTTACCGGAGTTGCTGTGGTTTGCGGCTATGCCTTATTAGGAGCAACATGGCTAATTATAAAAACAGAGGGCGTGTTACAAGAAAGAATGTTTAAAGCGGCTAAGGTTTTATTGCCTGTAGTTGCTTTTTTCCTAGTCAGTGTAAGTATTTGGACGCCGATAATCGAGCCACAAGTTATGCAGCGTTGGTTTTCGTTACCCAATTTTTATTATTTATCTGCGCTACCCATTTTAACGATATTGATAGTATTTTATAATTTCTATTGCTTACAAAAGAAAAAAGAAAGGTTGCCTTTTATTCTAACGATAGGGTTGTTTGTTTTTTCCTATATAGGTTTTTGTATTAGCGCATGGCCTTACATTATTCCGCATGTACTTCCAGTTTGGGAAGCGGCTGCCCCACCCTCTACACTAAAATTTATATTAGTCGGCGCGGCGATTATATTACCGATATTATTAATTTATACGCTTTATTCTTACCATGTTTTTAGAGGGAAAGTAAAAACAGTTATTCATTATTGATGTATATGCACAAAAATTCAGGCGCGATGAGTTTATGAAAAAGCGTTTAAGACAATGGTTGTGGTTTATTGGTTTATATATCGCCGGCGTGACGACTATTATCGTGGTTTCTAAGGTATTACGTTATTTTATCCCGCATTAACAATGCCTATAAAATTTTTATAGATTTAGCTGAATGCGGTGGAATGGTTTTTCTAATTTTACTAATATTCTGTTTTGCGGGGTATATCGCTGGAAAAAACCGATTCTTGTTTTTTTATTTATAACAAAATCGGGCATTAACTTAACTATAGCATTTAATATTTTATGAAAAATATTAATTCGGTCTAAGCTAACTGTATTTTTTTTCCGAAAGTCTATGATATTTTGCTTAACTAAATCCTGAAGTTCTGTAAGAGCATTTTTTTTGAATTTATCTAAATATTCTTTATTTGCGTTGGAATTCGATATATCAAGAAAAGTTTGAAAATAGTTATCCGTTAAACAATTTAATTGTTTAGACAAGTTAATAACTTCTTGGTTATTATCAGCAATAATATGTAATTCACGTATTAGATTAATTATTTCTAAATATTGTTGTTTTAAAGAATTAAAGTTTTTACGACTTGTTTGAATAGATTTATGCAGGTTGATATCGTCTTCGTTTCCAAAAGTAGACCGAAACCCTTTCTGCCCAAAATAAGATAACTTAAAGAATTTATAGTTTGCGTTTACAATTTTATCAGCGTTTCCAATTTCAATTATCGTATCTATAATTTTATGAATTTTTGTTTCCGAATTTTCGGATTTAGGAAAATATAATTCAATCTTATAAAATAATTTTTCGTAAGCTAATAAGACTTGAGGAGCATTAAATAATTTACTTCTAGAATTGATTCCTAAAAGGATATGCATTTCAGAAATAGTAGTACTTAAATCTGGAAATTGTGATTCTAATAAGGTTAAGTCATTTGCAATAGTTAACAAAGACTGAGGAGTAATATAAGTAAAATTTTTGCAAATATTTTCTTGTATTATTAATTTTCGTAAAAATTTAAAAAAAATATTTATTTCGGTTTCTTTATTTTGGTTGCCAGAAAGATTTAAAGTTTTATTCTTCCAGAATTTTATATGTTCATGAATATTTAAATCTTTATTTTTATTATTATTAGCCTCTATAAGATCAATCAGCTGATATTTTAGATTTGATTTCGGGAGGTCTTTTTTAACATCAAAAAGTGGTTGAATAATTTGTGTTTTATCTGTGATAGTAATACCAAGAGGACTAAAATGTTTATTCGTGAGTTCAACCGTATCTATTTTATTATCATCAAACTTAATAATAAAAAATTCAGTACTACTACGATTTTCTGATTTAAATTCTAATTGATCTAATTTTGCCTTTAAAATATCACGGGGAAATTTTTTGAAAAACTTATCTAATGGGAGCGGCTGTTTAATGAATTTAAGTAAGCAATCGACATCGGCGATGAGATTCGCGTCAGGTATGAATGGAAAAATATTTTTTTTCATTACTATTTAGTTATAAAGACCTCCTTGTCGATTAAGTCGAGGCTAAATAAAACAACAGCAAAAAATAGTTACAACTTAAGCCAAAAAATCCGTCTCCAGCGCCAATATCTACTATTTTATCTCCTAGCACGGTAGCATAAATTAAGTCTTGTGCCTATTAAGCCATTTGACTACAAGCAGTATTGCTATAAATTTTAAGCTATTTGAAGAATTTTATTGCTAATCGAAGTTTTTTTTTTGCAAAAATCACTAATAATTTCAAAAATTGATTATTCTTTTTTCAAAAAAGAGTGATTGACTAAACCAATTAAAGCAAGGAAAATTGGCCGCTGAACTGTCAGACGCTAGATTTAGTCTAATATAACGAACAAGTATCACATTTACCTTTGATTTTGATGAGTAAAAGAAGATAAACATATGGCTATTCATCCTATTATCCAGCTCCCAGATGTACGTTTGCGTGCGCCTACGGAACCAGTTACCATTTTTGATGAAAGTTTACAGCAATTAATTGAGGATATGTTTGAGACGATGTACGCTGCTAAGGGTATAGGTTTAGCTGCTCCACAAATCGCTATTAGCAAAAAATTAGCGGTTATTGATGTTTCTAATAATAAGTCGAAAACTTGGTGTTTAATTAACCCAATCATTGTTGAGAAAAAAGGTGAGGCTTTAATGGAAGAAGGTTGTTTATCAGTCCCAGGGATTTATGACAAAGCTCCGCGAGCGTTATGGGTTAAACTACAGGCCTTAGATAGACATGGAAAACCATATGAAATCGAAGCAGAAGATTTATTGGCGCATTGTATACAACATGAAATAGACCATCTCAACGGTAAGTTATTTTTAGATCATTTATCCCCGCTTAAACGTCAATTAGCACGTAAAAAGCTTGATAAAATCAAGAAAAGGGGGAAATCTTGAAACTCATTTTTGCAGGGACGCCTGAGTTTGCCTTGCCCAGCTTACAGGCTTTGTTGAGCGCTAGCCACGAAATATGTGCGGTCTTTACACAGCCTGATCGCCCAGCTGGAAGAGGTCGAAAATTGTTAATGAGTCCGGTTAAAAAACTGGCTTTAGAGAATAAACTTCCTGTTTACCAGCCCGCTAGTTTGCGTGATGCTGACGAACAAAAAAAATTGGCTACTTTTCATGCAGATTTAATGGTGGTAGTCGCCTATGGTCTTATTCTTCCGCCTGAGGTATTAACCATACCTCGTTTTGGTTGTATCAATGTCCATGCATCTTTATTACCGCGTTGGCGAGGTGCCGCACCTATTCAACGGGCGATTTTAGAAGGTGATCAAGAAACGGGTGTTACTATCATGCAAATGGATGAAGGTCTTGATACGGGTGAAATGATAAAGAAATTTTCATGTGCAATAGAACCGAACGATACGAATAAAACCTTACAAGATCGATTAGCTGATTTAGGCGCTCTCGCGTTAATAGAAACTTTAAATATAATCGAAAGCGGCTCTTATCGTTCAGAACCACAGAATGAAAAAGCCAGTACTTATGCAAAAAAAATTAATAAATCGGAAGCAGAAATAGATTGGGAGAAGTCCGCGGTTTACTTAGATAGAATGGTTCGCGCTTTTCATCCTAAGCCGATTGCTCGCGTGGTATTAGGCAAGTCTATACTGCGGATTTGTAAAGCAGAAGTACTCGATGAAACCACTTCTGAAAAACCTGGTTTAATCTTAAAAGCTGACCGCGAAGGTATAGATGTGGCTACAGGAAAAGGTGTTTTACGTTTATTAGCAGTGCAATGGCCGGGAGGCAGATGCCTCCCGATTTCAAGTTTTATCCATGGTAAATCGGAATTATTTCATGTGGGTGCGATTTTAGATCGAATGTATGTCTAATTCCCGGGCAATAGCCGCACAAATCATTTCTCGTGTTTTAAAAGCTAGAATATCACTTACAGATGCTTTATCAACTGGTGTAAATGCGGATATTAATTCTCGTGATAGAGCATTTATACAAGAATTGTGTTACGGCGTGATACGCTGGTATGCGCCTTTGAAGCAACTTTGTTCCTATTTATTAAAAAAACCTCTTAATGCCACCGATCAAGATATTTATGCGCTACTGTTAATTGGGCTCTATCAACTTAATTACTTAAGGACGTCTCCACATGCGGCCGTTCATGAAACGGTACAAGCAGCGAGAGAACTGAATAAAGTATGGGCAGTGCCATTAATTAATGGGGTATTACGATCATTTCAACGTCAAAAGGCCAGTTTGTTAAAAAAATTACCTAAAGATAGTCATTTTGCACACCCTGATTGGCTAATAAAAAAGTTACAACAGGCATGGCCTAATGAATGGCAAGCAATTTTAGCTGCCAATAATCATTTACCTCCTATGAGTCTACGCGTTAATCTTTTGAAAATTACGCGAAAGGATTACGCACAAAAATTAAAAGATAACAGTATAACTGGGAACTTAAGCGAATTGAGTCAAGCCGGAATTATACTCGAGGAATCTTGCCCGGTACTTAAACTACCAGGTTTTCTGGAAGGGGAAGTTTCTATACAAGATACGGCTGCACAATTGGCTGCACCCTTATTATTATTAGCGCCTGGACAACGAATTTTAGATGCCTGTGCAGCGCCAGGAGGGAAAACAACACATATTTTGGAAGTACAACCTGATTTAGTGAGTTGTCTTGCTATCGATCATGATGCAATCCGCTTAAATAAGGTTAAGGAAAATCTGAATCGTTTAAGATTGACAGATAAGAAAGTGCAGTTGTTATGCACAAAAGCAGAGGATCTCAAAAGTACTTGGAAGGGAGACCTATTCGATAGAATATTATTAGATGCGCCTTGTTCGGGAACCGGCGTTATTCGTAAACACCCTGATATTAAATTATTACGCAGAGAAGAGGATATTGATAAATTGGCTGAACAACAATATCAACTGATATCAAGTCTTTGGGGGTTATTAAAGCCGAATGGCATCTTATTATATGTAACTTGCTCGGTATTGCCGGAGGAAAATAACGAGGTATTACTTCGTTTTTTATCTCGTTACTCAGATGCAAAAGAAGAGGTCATCGACGAGAAATGGGGGGTAGCTTGTCCAATAGGGAGGCAAATTCTTCCCCAAATTCATGGACCTGATGGCTTTTATTATGCTAGGTTACGTAAAAGAGCTTAGAGTTGAGCTCTATTCTAGAATAAGATGGGAAAATCATGAAAACAATCTCGCTATTTTTTTATTGTGTATTAACTACTGCTATGTTCGCTATGTTAGGTTGCGCTTCTAACCAATCTTTAGATAAAGCTCCCATAGAGAAAAAAACTTCAGTGAGCGTTAAGAAAAGAAAGGATTTACCACCCCCTGCCATACAAGTTATCCAAGCTGCTGATCGACTCAGAGTCATTGCCTATAGTGATGTTTGTTTTCGACCAAATGGGAAGTTAACCCTTAATTGTGCCCAACAGCTTAGTCAAAGCATAAAAAGTATAAAGTCTTATGGAGATGGGCTCATTCAAGTGGTGGGATATGGCGATGATCTTTATGATCCACAAACAGCGGCTGTTATTACACAAGATCAAGCAGAAGTAATAACGAGTTTTTTATGGTCACATGGAATAGGTTCGCAACGTCTGCGCACAATTGGATATGGCCGACATGATTTTATTGCGAGTAATCGAAACGTTAAAGCAAGTAGTTTTAATCGTCGCGTTGAGATTATCTTAGTAAAAAATTAATTCAAGACACGCTATTAATTTTTGTTAAGTACTAGGCCTTCGCCTTCTGAATACTTACTTATAAAATTAATCGGTGTCGAGTAATAAATCACACTATTATCCTTTGCAAACGCTCTCAGCGCATTTCTGGTATTAACGGTTGCTTGGGCGTGTTTTTCCGTTTTAATAAATCCTTGCTGGGCGCGCAGATGTTGGGCAAATAATCGAATATCTTGTGTTAATTGGATATCTAAAGTTTTGACGATTCCTGCTAAGTCAATTTTTCCCTTACCTTTAGCATCTATTCTTAAATAAGGACTATTAACCCAATAAACCTGCAAATTTCCATTGCCTGTAAAATTGATCTTATTTAATGAAACGATGCCTTGAAGAACAATATTATGGCAATTATGCGCTTCTATTTTTAGATTTGAGCTCAGTATATTATGAAAAATTATGTTTTCATTCCCGATACTATAAAGAGATTTTAGATTCAATTTGTTGGTATAAAGATTGATTTGGCCTGCTCCTTGTGTGCGCAGAGTTAAAGAACCAGATAGTCCCTTGCCAAACAGAGTCGCGTTACTATCGAATTGGATTTGTTTTATTTGCGTAGGAGAGGTATTGATTCGAATGGTTAACCTTTCACCAGGCGCGGACTTATAAACGGGTTTTGTTCCAAGATATAATATATGGTTTTTTTCATTATACGTGACTGCAAGGACTCTTTTCGGATCACCCAGAATTTGTAAGGAAGTATGGGTTTGGGTCGCATCGATATAAACATTAACCGGCCCCTGAATATCTAAACTATCGAAATCATTAATTGAGATATTCTTGCATACTATAGCCGCTCTATGAGGAGGCAATTGTGCGTGCCCTAAGCTACAAAGAGATAGACTGATAAGTAAACAATAGGCGATGATTTTCATAAGCTTATGCTCTTATTATTATTTTTATGGGATATTAACCTTGTAGGAGGCTATTTACCAGTAAAGATTAAGCATTTAAGCCAGGGGCATAAGCATTCAAGAGGGATATATCAGCTTATTGGCTATATTTTTCCTGGAGGGTATTGCGCTATAATCTCGTCCTTCTAACCTATTGGTTAATATTTATGAAGCGCATAGTGCAACAAGAAATCAAACACGCTTTGTTAAGCATGGGCGAATTGTCGCTACCTTCGTCGCTGACTATCCAAGTTGATTATGCGAGAGAAAAATCACATGGCGATTTTTCTAGTAATATTGCCTTAGTTCTTGCGAAGAAATTACAAATATCTCCCTTGCAATTAGCTGAAGAAATAAAATCGAATATAGATTGTTCCTCAGAAAACTCCAAATTAGAAAAAATTGAAATAGCAAAGCCAGGGTTTATTAATTTCTTTTTAAAAAAATCTTTTTGGTATCCAGTTATCGAAGAAATTTTAAGCCAGACAAAACAATTTGGGGTTTCAAATTTAGGCAATAATGAGCCTGTTTTGGTTGAGTTTGTTTCGGTTAATCCCACAGGCCCTTTGCATGTAGGCCATGGTCGTGGGGCTGCATATGGGGATTCTATAGTAAGATTATTGAGAGCAGTAGGCTATCAAGTTTGCGCAGAATATTATATCAACGATGCCGGAAGGCAAATGGATATTTTGGCAACTAGTGTTTGGTTGCGTTATTTAGAGATCTGTGGAGAAAAATTTACTTTCCCTAGTAATGCCTATCTAGGAAGCTATGTTCATAAGATTGCAGAACAAATTTTTTCAGAATATGGTAAGAATTTCTTCAAAACTGTAGAGTTAGTATTTAAGGATGTCCCTATTGACGAGCCTCAAGGTGGTAATAAGGAACATCATATTGATGGTCTTATCACCAATGCTAAGTCTTTATTAGGCCCGGACGACTACGAAAAGATATTTCATGCGGGTTTAAACTCTATTTTAATTGATATTAAAGAAGATCTGAGTGCCTTTAGAGTAAATTTTGATGAATGGTTTTCAGAAAAAAGTTTATTTGATAACGGTTTTGTCAATAAAACCATAAAACGTTTAACAGAAAGTGGAAAAACCTATGAAGCTAATGGAGCTTTATGGTTTAAATCGACAGACTTTGGTGATGATAAGGATCGGGTATTACTTCGCGAAAATGGACAGCCCACCTACTTTGCTGCAGACGCTGCTTACCGGCTGTGTATTTTAGAAAAACGTGGGTTTAAAAAAATAATTAATGTATTAGGTTCAGATCATCATGGCTATGTGCCTAGAATTCGCGCGGTTATCCAAGCTTTAGGTTTTTCCGCGGATAGTTTAAAGGCCTTATTAGTGCAGTTCGCTATTCTTTATCGCGGCGATAAAAAAAATCAGATGTCGACTCGTAGCGGAGAGTTTATTACTTTGCGAGAGCTTCGAGAAGAAGTAGGAACCGATGCAACGCGGTTTTTTTATGTACTACGACGTGCAGATCAGCATATGGATTTTGATCTTGAACTTGCTAAGGAACAGTCGAATGCTAATCCTGTCTACTACGTACAATATGCCTATGCGCGAATAAGTAGTGTTTTGCGTCAACTCACTGCAAAACAATGGACGTGGGATAAATCGATAGGGATGAAGGCGATTAAAGAATTAAAGGAAGCCCAAGAACAGGATTTGTTAGTTTTGCTAAATCGTTATCCAGAAATATTAGAATTAGCGGCTATTTCTTACGAACCTCATATCATTGCACATTATTTAAGAGATTTAGCACAAGGCTTTCATGTTTATTATAATTCTTTTGTTTTTCTGCTCGAGGATGAACATTTGCGAAATGCTCGAATCAATTTAATTGTTGCAATTGCACAAGTAATTAAAAATGGCCTAAGCCTATTAGGTGTAGAGACTTTGGAAGTAATGTAATGGCAAAAGATTATGCGAAGAAATATACAAAATATAAATATCTCACTCCTAGACGTAAAAACCACCGTTATATTTGGGTGATGCTAGGAGTTTCAGTCGCTTTATTTATTTTAGGTTTATTTTTCCTCAAACCTATTCATAAAGTAAAACCCATCCAGTCTGCCGAAAAGATAGTCAATAAAAAGAATATCGAAGCACCCGCGCCTCAATCACCAGAACCAAAATTTGATTTCTATAATATCCTGCCTCAGGAAAACTCGAATTTATCATCACATGTTGATTCTGCAATGAAGGAAATAGCTTTGCCCAATGATATGAGCACATCTATTCATCCTGATTCTGGGCATAGGCCCATAGATGCAATGTTAAGTCCAACCCCTGAACAAGTAGCTATAGCTGAGGCTAAAAAGCAGTTAGATGAAGAAATGGGCCAATTTAATAATGAAGTTTACATGCTTGTTTTAGGTAATTTTACAGATCGAGCTCATGCAGAACAGTTGCAGGCCCAAGCCCTGCTGAAAGGATTTCCTGTGCAAAAAAAGATCAGTTTAGTTAATGGAAAGCCAATATACCAGATCGTTATGGGACCCTCAGATTTAAATAAGCTTACGCAGGAAAAGAAACGATTAAATGCAGCCGGATTAGCAGCCATTTTGATTAAAATTACCCCTTAAACGGGGGGAGTATATTCTTTGGGTCCCTTGAAAATGTTAAGTTAGCCACCATAGTGATAGTTTCAAATACTAAAAATTTAAGGTAAATAGTGCAATCATTACATGGTACAACAATATTATTAGTTAGGCGTAACGATAAAGTCGTCATCGGTGGAGATGGCCAGGTGACTATGGGTAATGCGATCGTTTTAAAGGGAAATGCGCGCAAGGTTCGCAAATTGTATGATGGACAAGTATTAGTTGGATTTGCAGGTGCAACAGCCGACGCGTTTACGTTAATAGAACGGTTTGAAAATAAACTAAAAGAATGTAATGGACGACTAGACCGAGCTTCGGTAGAACTTGCAAAGGATTGGCGTTCCGATCGAGTTTTACGGCGCTTAGAAGCAATGCTTTTAGTTGCTGATAAAGAAAAATCTTTTATGTTAAGTGGAAATGGCGATGTAATTGAGCCAGAACATGATTTAATTGCCATAGGCTCCGGTGGATCTTATGCACAATCGGCGGCATTAGCATTATTTCAAAATACTAAATTAAACGCCCGTAGTATTGTTGAGAAAAGTTTGATCATTGCAGCTGATATCTGTGTTTTCACAAACCACCAACGTACGATTGAAGAAATTGATTCTGTGAATACTAAAAAATAATAAACTAACTATAAACTAATTACTTATTTAATAATGAAAACTAATTCGCTCGATTTAATTGATACAACTACCGATGAAACCAATCAAGTTTCTGAGCTAACTATGATGGATGCTAATTTTTCAGAAGAGTTAAATCAAGCCGACAATGACACAGATTTGCCTGTTGGTATAGATTATTTAAGTAAAATTGATTTGACGCCTAAACAAATAGTGTTACAACTTGATGACTTTATCATAGGGCAAAATGAAGCTAAACGAGCGATTGCGATCGCTTTACGCAACCGTAAACGTCGTATGTTACTGGATCCTATGTTAAGAGATGAAGTGACACCTAAAAATATACTCATGATAGGTCCTTCCGGTGTAGGTAAAACTGAAATTGGTCGTCGTGCCGCTAAAATTACGGGTTGCCCCTTTTTAAAAATAGAAGCCACCAAGTTTACTGAGGTAGGTTACATTGGACGAGATGTGGATTCTATTCCTAGAGATTTAGTAGATTCGGCGTTTAAATTTTTACGTGAAGAAGAGATTAAACGTCTTCAGCCTCAGGTCTTAGAGGCGGCGGAAAGTAAAATAATTGATAGTTTTGTTCCGCCTTCCCGTCCGCCAAAAGGTGAAGCGACGGATGAGCTTAAAAATAAAGAAAAATCTATAGCAAGAAATGTTTTTCGCAAGCAATTGCGCGCAGGACTTTTAGATGAAAAAGAAATAGATGTAGAGTTAGCTGCTTTACCAGCCGGAGTCGAGATCATGGGTCCTCCCGGTATGGAAGATATGACTAGCCAATTGCAAAATATGCTGCAAAATATTGGTACGACACGTACACGCACTCGTCGTATGAAGGTAAAAGATGCATTAGCTGTGATTCAAAAAGAAGAAGCAGGCAAATTACTCGACGAAGAAGATTTGAAGCGTAAAGCAATAGAATGGGTAGAACAATATGGAATAGTATTTATCGATGAGATCGATAAGGTATGTCGACGTGGTGAAGTGAGCGGTGCAGATGTCTCTCGTGAAGGAGTTCAGCGAGATTTATTGCCATTAATTGAGGGTTGTACTGTCTCGACAAAATATGGCATGGTCCGAACGGATCATATCTTGTTTATTGCCGCAGGCGCATTTCATTTATCAAAACCATCGGATTTAGTGCCTGAATTACAAGGTCGTTTGCCAATTCGAGTGGAGCTAAAGGCATTAACAGCAAAAGATTTTGAACGTATTTTGGTGGAGCCGCAAGCCTCTTTAATCGTGCAGTATCAGGCCTTATTGGGGACTGAAGAGTTAGAGTTAAATTTTGATACGCTTGCCATTCAACGTATCGCTGAAATTGCTTATGACCTCAATGAAAAAACTGAGAATATTGGCGCGCGTCGTTTATATACGGTGATGGAACGATTATTGGAGGAAATATCGTTTGAAGCGACAGATTATACGGAGAAAAAGGTAAACATTGATGTTAATTATGTAGATAAACATCTAACAGCTTTAGCGCAAGATCAAGATACCAGTCATTTTATTTTATAACATGACTCCTATTCCTAGCGATATAAAACTTCTACAGAAAACCCGAATATTAGAAGTTCTGTTTGATAATGGTGAAAAATTTAGTTTGCCCTGCGAATACTTAAGAGTTTTTTCTCCTTCTGCAGAAGTTAAAGGACATGGACTTAGCGAAGGAAAATTAGTCAGCGGCAAAAAAAATGTGAATATCATCAATATCGAATCAGTCGGCCATTATGCCATCAGATTGATCTTTGATGATAATCATCAGTCCGGAATTTATAGTTGGGAAACATTATATGACTTATCCCAGCATCATGCCGAATATTGGAAGCATTACCTACAACGTTTGGAATTAGCAGGCGCGAGTAGAGATTAGTTTTTTTTAATAGTGACTTTAGCAAAGCGTCTTTTCCCAACTTGGTAAATATGGCTAGTGCCCGATTTAATCAATAGCTTCTTATCTTCTATTTTTAGAGAGTCTATTTTAACAGCGCCTGCCTCAATTGATCGCAATGCCTCTGACGTACTTGTAACTAAACCTGCTTGCTTTAATAAGTTCGCAATCGATATATTCTCTCCAGATATGCCTATTTTCAATTCTTTAATTTCTGAAGGGATAGCACCATCTCTAAACCGATGTTGAAATTCCTGTAACGCTTTTTCAGCATCTGTTTTGGTATGAAAACGCTCAATAATTTCTAAGGCTAATTCAATTTTAAAATCACGCGGGTTGACTATTCCTTGAGCGGCCTCTTGTTGCATCGATTTAATGTCATTTAAAGATTTTTTGAATGACAGTAACTCAAAATAACGCCACATCAACTCGTCAGAAATTGACATAATTTTTCCGAACATATCGTTTGCCGGCTCATCGATAGCAATATAATTATTCAAAGATTTAGACATTTTTTGGACGCCATCTAAACCTTCTAACAAAGGCATGGTTAAAATTATCTGTGGTGTTTGTTTAAAATGCTTTTGTAATTCTCTTCCCAGTAATAAATTAAATTTTTGATCGTTGCCACCACATTCTATATCCGTTTTTAATACGACAGAATCATAGCCCTGAAGTAAAGGATATAAAAACTCATGGATGGCAATAGCTTGGTGCTGGCGGTAACGTTGATGAAAATCATCTCGTTCTAGCATTCTTGCTACAGTATAGGAGGATGCTAGTTTAATTAGGTCGGTAACTGATAATTTTCCTAACCATTCAGAATTAAATCGCACATTAGTTTTTTTAGGATCTAATATTTTATTAAATTGCTGTTGATAGGTTTTGGTGTTGGCTGTAACTTGATCCACGCTTAAGGGAGGGCGTGTTGCATTTTTACCGGAGGGGTCACCAATAAGTGCAGTAAAGTCACCTACGATAATATCAATTTCATGACCTAAATCTTGTAATTGACGCAGTTTGTTGATAAGTACAGTATGACCGAGATGTAGATCGGGAGCGGTTGGGTCAAAGCCCGCTTTAATGCGTAAAGGTCTATTTTCTTTTAATTTATGCTTTAATTCATCAACAACAAGTATTTCAGTAGTTCCTCGTTGAAAGATTTCAAAAGTATTATCATTCATATTATTTACCCGTTATAGCCAACGCCAAAGCGTATAATTTATTTTTTTTCTCATGAGTTATTTTAGCAGCTAGCGAAGTTGCTTGCTTAATCGGCAATTCATCTAATAAGATCCCTAAAATTCTCTGTGTGTCAATTTCATTGAGGCTTAGATACTCAGCTCCTTCCACTAGGACAACAAATTCTCCTTTTTGTTGATTTTTATCTGAGTTTAACCAATTTTTCAATTGTTCTAAATTATCTCCATGAATGGTTTCAAAGGTTTTTGTTAATTCTCTGGCCAAAACTACATAACGTTTGGGTCCAAATACAACAAGCATATCATCTATTAACTCTAGAATACGATGAGGTGCTTCATAGAATATAATTGTCCGTGTTTCATATAAGAATTCTAATAATTTTTTTTGTCTGGCGATATTTTTTCCAGGTAAGAACCCTTCAAAAATAAATCTATCAGACGCTAAGCCAGAAGCGCATAAAGCAGTTATTAACGCACAAGGACCAGGAATAGGAATAACTGGAATTCCATGCTGGCGGACTAATTTAACTAAACGATAACCCGGGTCGTTAATCAGAGGTGTTCCCGCATCACTAATTAAGGCGATAGATTGATTTTTTTTTAGGGAATCCAAAAGAATTTTGCTGGAAATCGTTTCGTTATGGTCATGTAATGAAATTAACGGTGTAGTAATACCAAAATTCTTAAGTAATTTTTGACTATGCCGAGTATCTTCGGCGGCAATTTGATCAACATTTTGTAAAGTTTCTATCGCTCTTGCGCTAAAGTCTTCAAGATTGCCTATGGGGGTGGCAACTACATAAAGACCGGTAATTTTTGACATAAAACTTTTCGCATTAAGATATGAGATGGGTATAATGGCACAGCGCTTAATTCTGCGCAAAACTCAGAGGTTAGATTCAAAATGTCCAAAAAGATGAAACAACAAAAATTGGGGCTGTGGATGTTAACCGCTCTAGTTACCGGCAATATGATAGGCTCGGGAATATTCTTGTTACCCGCCTCATTGGCCGCTTATGGTAGCATTAGCCTACTCTCTTGGATCGCCACAGCGGTGGGTGCTTTGTTAATAGCATTAGTATTTGCTAAGCTAGCTAATGTGATGCCCCTTATAGGAGGGCCTTATGCCTATTGTCGAGAGGCATTTGGTGATTTTATTGGATTTCAGATGGCTTATAATTATTGGATTGCACTATGGGTAGGCAATGCTGCAATAGTTGTTGCTTTAACAGGATACTTAAGTTTTTTTTGGCCATTACTGGCTAAAAATGCGCTATGGTCTTGTTTGGTGAGTATTAGTTTGGTTTGGTTAATGACATTTATCAATATTTTAGGTGTTCGCCATGCGGGCATTTTTCAGTTATTGACAACTATTTTAAAATTGATCCCATTATTACTTATTGCCTTTGTTGGCATTTTTTATATTCATCCCCATTTTTTGAGTGCATTCAATTTATCCGGCAGATCTAATTTAAGCGCATTTAGTGGCGCAGCAACGTTAACTTTATGGTCTTTTATCGGTCTAGAATCGGCTTCGGTCCCTGCAGGTCATGTAGACAACCCGACTCGCACTATTCCTAAAGCGACAATTTTGGGAGTAATCATCGCCACAGTTGTTTATATATTGAGTAGCATTGCAGTGATGGGGGTGATGCCGTTAACAGAGCTTGCGCATTCTAATGCTCCCTATGCCGACGCGGCAAACATCATGTTTGGATCCATGGGAAGTACTTTAGTTGCCATTGGGGCAGTTATTTCTTGTTTAGGTGCTTTGAATGGTTGGATTTTACTTCAAGGTCAAATTCCATTAGCTGCCGCCCAAGATAAACTTTTTCCAAGTATTTTTTTAAAAAAAACCGAAAATGGGACACCTATTGTAGGTTTAGTTATTTCTAGTGTTTTAATTTCCTTACTATTATTGATGACCTTAAATCATAGTTTGGTTAAACAATTTACAATTATTATCTTATTAGCAACTTTAGCCTCGCTGATTCCGTATTTTTTAACTACGATGTCTGAGTTGGTTATCTTTTATAAATATCCTGGGCTTTTTAAAAAAGGAAGAAAATTATTTGGTTCTGTCGCGATTGCAATTTTAGCTGGAATCTACTCTTTTTGGGTTATCATAGGTTCCGGTAAAGAAACGGTATTTTATGGAACATTATTATTACTTAGTAGCGCACCTGTTTACGTTTGGATGAAATGGCGCGCTTCTTCAAAGGACGTTATAAACGTAACTGAGCAACCTTTACCTTTACCCTGAGGCATAGTTTGTACAAACTATTTGTTTTTTTAGTTATTTTATTAGGCGGTTTTTATTCCCCAGCTTATGCTGAGCTTAATGGATCTCCTTTAGTGAATTTGACTCAGCAACAATTAGTTGCTGAGCAGACACGTAGTGATTTACTTAAAAGAAAGCTGCAGGGCTTGCGTAATGAGCAGAAAGTCGCTTTACCTATTATTAGCAAACAATCTCTAGCACACCTGGATTTATTGATTGCTATGGCCAAAGCTGATTTAGAAAGTATTAGCTTAAGCCTAAAAACAACCCAACAAACTACCGATTTGATCCAAGATTCTATTCGAAACACGCCTGATCAATGGGAAATTTCAACACCTGGCATATCTTCTTCCCAAGATGTTCAGCAACAACAGACGCAATTACAACAAACTTTGCAAGAACGACGAAATTTATTTAACTTACAGCAAAAGCGTATTAAGGTTTTGCAACGTGCACGTGATACTGTGCAACAAACTATTAATTTTGCTGAAGAATGGCGACAAAATTTACAAAGAAATTATCAGTTACAGCAACAAACGCATCGGCAAGAATCTCTAGATGTATTAGCCGGACGTCTACAACAAGATCAACAGAAATGGATGCAACGCCTAAATCAATGGAGTGAAGAATTAAAAAAGGCAGAAATAACCGGATTTATCAATAATTACGCTTATGATCAAATAGAGTTTAATATATTTGAAGCAGAAGAAAAAAATAATTTACTCGAGACAGAACTGAATACCGCTAAAATATCTAATAAATTACAAGATTTAGCTTCTGCATTTAATCAAAAATTATCCTTAAGCACACTCAGCAATTTGCAGCATCAAATTGAAAATCTAAGTGATCAAATCAATACTTCAACTAGCTTGTTTAATAATAAAATCAAATTTCTACAAAATTATTTGAGTTTAATCAATAAAGATCTCCAAGAGAGAGAACCTAATTTTGCGAATGATCAGGTAAAATTAGCCCCATTAAGAGAAATTATTCTTGGCTATCAAAATTTGTTTGCAAAAATGCAACAATTGACCAAAGAAGCCGATGCGCAAAAAGTTCTTATAGCAAAACAATTAAAACTACAACTTGCAAATAGACAGGCTTTGCCAGGTTGGAATCTGAACGCTTGGATCGGTTTAGGCCAAACCATTTTTCAAATCCCACAATTAACGATAGATAAGTTAGCAGGTCTATATGAGCCTGTCTTCAATAAATTAGAATTAGTATCAAATTGGCAATGGTTCATTGTATTACTTGGCGTGCTTATCTGGTTTGCTACTTGGTTAAAACTAAGACGATTTTTAGCCGTGGATAGAGTACGTTTGCAACAACGTAGTAGAGGTTTTTTTTCAGCACAAACAGTAATAGTAGTATTGCAACTGCTACAGCGGCATTTATCCGGAATTATGTTATTGGCAGGTTTAATAGGATTATTGTTTTTATTAAATATATCTATTAAATTATTTTCTTTAATTATTAGTATGGGCGTTGTTTGTTTAATATTTAGCATAGTTATACAGCTTGCCCATATTTTATTGCTTGAAAATACCACCGATGAAAGCGGTCATGATGTCAAACTCTATTATCGCTTGCGAACCACTTTATTGATCGGCGGTATAGTGACCATAGCGACTATTTTAGTTAATCAATTACCCGTTAATTATGAAGTTCAGGATTTGTTTGGTCGTTTATTTATGTTGTTTCTACTCATTGTGGCTTTAGTTTTAATGAAAGGTTGGGAAGTTGTTCCTACATTGCTTGAACCTTATATAGAAAATAAACATGCTTATTTAAAACGGGTAATTCGCTGGTTAAGTTTCTTAATACCATTCAGTTTATTAACCAATGCCTTAATAGGATTAGTGGGTTATGTCGAGTTGGCTTGGGCTATTGCACACTATCAAGGTTTATTTTTAGTCGCTTTAACTGCTTATCTGTTGCTTAGGGGTCTTTTAGATGAATTAGTTCGCTGGGTCTCCGAGCAATGTATTCGTCATTTTAGAAATGGTTGGTTATGGAGCCAATCTTTATTGAAACCATTTCATCAAATTTTAAAATTAGCATTATTATTTTTATCAATATTGGGCTTATTTGAACTTTACGGCTGGGGAGATCGTATTCCTTTACTAAAGATGAGTCTTGCGAAATTACTTTCTAAGAAATTATTCGTTATAGCTAGTACGGCGATTGTGACTGGGTTAACAATTGTTCAATTAGCTGTATTGGTGGTGATATTAACTTGGATAGCCCATTGGTCTCGTGAATTTGCTTATCGTTGGTTGTTTGCTCATACAAAAGATCTTGGTTTACGTAATAGTTTAGCTATATTTACGCAATATACGCTTATTGCCATCGGAATTTTGGTAGGTTTAAATATTTTAGGCTTAACTTTGGGGAATATTGGCGTTATTTTAGGTGGGTTTTCTTTAGGTGTCGGTTTGGGTTTAAGAGATATATTTAATAATTTTATTACAGGTATTTTCCTATTGATAGAAAGACCAGTAAAGGTGGGTGATTGGGTTACAGTGGGAAATTATGATGGACAAGTATCACACATTGGTGGACGTTCTATTACTATAACTACAGATGATCGACAGGAATTATTAGTGCCTAATGCGGATATTTTTAGCAAAAATTTTATTAATTGGACGCATCGTGATAGCGTCGTTCGTGCTTTGGTGACCATTAAAACTAATCGAAAAGATAATCCACAAGGAGTGAAGGATATTATTTTAGAAGTGTTGGCCACGATACCTAAAATTTTAACAAATCCTAAACCAGAGGTTTATTTTAAGGAGATTGATAAAATTTTGTTAGAATTTAAAGTTGAATATTATGTTGATCTGAATCACATTAGTTCACGTTCAGGAGTTCGTTCGCAGTTTTTATTTAGTTTATGGAAGCGTTTTGCTGATGAAGGTATATTACCCCCAGAAGCTCCGCATGATATACACCTTGAAGGTAAATTAGAGCTAAATTCCAATCCATCGGTTTAATTTTGTGTTATGAAAAAAAAAATTAAGATTATTTTTACCGGCGGCGGCTCATCAGGACATGTTACCCCCAGTTTACCGTTAATAGCGGGTTTAAAAAATAAGGACATAGATATCCTTTATGTCGGTTCTAAAAAAGGCATAGAACACACGCTTATTAAACCTTTAAAAATTCCTTATTATGCTATTACGACAGGTAAATTACATCGATATTGGACAGGGAAAAATCTATTAACCCCTTTTCAATTATTGATAGGTATAGTACAAAGCTTCCTAATTTGTCGAAAAATTAAGCCCGATGTTATTTTTTCAAAAGGTGGTTTTGTTGCGTTGCCGGTCGTTATCGCAGCTAAATTAAATGGCATTCCGGTTGTGATTCACGAATCTGATTTAACTCCTGGTTTAGCCAATCGTCTCAGCTTTCCTTTTGCAAGATTGATTTGTATTACATTTCCTGAGACCGTTAAGTATTTCAAAAATATTTCTAAAGTATTGTTGACCGGCATCCCTATTCGCGATTCACTGCGATCTGGAAATCCAGAAAAAGGTTTAAAATTTTGCGGTTTTGCAGATAAAAGAAAGCCGATTTTATTAATCATGGGCGGTGGTTTGGGTTCGACTCTTGTAAATGAATGTATTCGTCGTCTAATAAATCCCCTGACGGAAAAATTTCAAGTTATTCATATTTGCGGTAAAAATAAATCCGATCCTGCTTTTGCAGAAATAAAAGATTATAAACAATTCGAATATTTACAAGATGAATTTGCTGATGTTCTTGCTAGTGCGGATCTAGTGATTAGCAGAGCGGGCGCAACCTCTATTTACGAGTTATTGGCCTTAAACAAGCCAAATATTTTGTTACCGTTATCAAAAAAAGCGAGTCGCGGCGATCAAATTGACAACGCAAAATACTTCGCTCAGCAAGGCCTAAGTAAGGTTATCTATTTTGAAGAATTTTCAGATGAGAAATTACTTGAGACGCTATTTGAAAGCTATGAAAATTTAGATCAGTTAAAAAGTCAGTTAAGCCAATTCAAGCAGCTCAATGCTACCCAAATAATTATTGACAAACTAGTAAATTTTTCATCCAATCAATAGAATATATTAATTTAAATAGTATAATTATAGCTATATGAAACCATTTTTATTCGTTATTTTATGTGTACAGTTATTTTTTGCACAAATAGTAAGAGCTCAAATACCAGCAGAAACTCAGATAAAAGCATATATTGAGAAACATCAGTTAGAACAACTTTCTTTATTAGAGAAATTGGTCAATATCAATAGCGGTACGGCTAATATTGCGGGCGTTCATCAAATAGGTGAAATTTTAAGGCCTTTGTTCGAGCAACTTGGTTTTAAGACCTATTGGGTTGAAGAACCGAGTTATATGAATCGAGCAGGAACTTTAGTTGCTGAACATCTAGGCGCAAAAGGGAAAAGAATACTAGTAATTGGGCATTTAGATACGGTGTTTACGAAAGAAAGTCCATTTCAGAAATTTGAACGTCACGGAGACAAAGCCACTGGTCCCGGCGTCATCGATGATAAGGGCGGAGATGTTGTCATTCTTTATGCCTTAAAGTCGTTGCAGGATGCTAATGTTTTGGGTGATATGAATATTACGATTGTGCTAACTGGAGATGAGGAAGATTCAGGAAAACCGACCCGTATATCGAGAAAACCATTATTTACAGCAGCCCAGCACAGCGATATTGCCTTGGGTTTTGAATGGGCTACACTCCCCAATACTATCACTATTGCTCGTCGTGGTGTTGCTCACTGGGAGATAAATACACAAGGTAAAGGTGGCCACTCAATGGGAATTTTTAAAAACCCCGCAGGTTATGGTGCTATTTTTGAATTAACACGTATTCTAGATACGATGCGTAATCAAATTGAAGGTGAAAAGGATTTATCTTTTAGTCCTGGGCTTATACTAGCTGGGACTAGCATTAATTATAATAAGGCTAAATTGGGAGGTGAAGCATATGGAAAAGATAATATAATTGCTAAAACTGCGATGGCGACAGGGGATTTACGCTTTTTGACTCCTCAACAAGAAGTTAGCGCTAAAGAGAAAATTTCGAAGATATCTAATCAACATTTATCGGGGACTACAGCGAATATTAATTTTCTGGAAGGAATTCCCAGTATGCCCCCCACAGCTAATAATATTGAACTACTCAAAAAATATAGCGACGTTAGTATTAGCTTGGGTTATGGACCTGTCAAACCTTTAGATCCAGGATTACGAGGAGCAGCTGATATTTCTCATATTGCCGCGATTACACAAGCTAATTTAGATGGCTTAGGTCCTGTTGGTACGGGTGCCCATTCAGAAAAAGAAACATTGGATATTAAGTCACTGCCTATACAAACACAGAAAGCCGCTATATTAATATATCGTTTAACCAACAATTACTAAATAAGGCCCCTATTGTTTTTCCACTTTATAAAATAGATCTAAGCCATTAGCAAAGTTACTACTGGTAGTTTGTAAAGAAAAATTTTTGTTTAAAAGATAATTTATATTTAAAATACTGATTTGATCGAGTAAACCTAGGCTATAAGAGATGTTAAGCTTTGGTGAAAGATTTTTGACAACTATTAACGAAGTATTTTGCTGTAAGCTATTGGTAGTCGGATTAAAGATTGGTTTGGCCCCAATAGTCAATTGATCTAAGCCTATTTCCTGTTGTACTTTGCTAATAAGCTGACCTATATTATTTTTTTCACTTCCTAAATTGGTAGCAGCATTTAATAATAATTGCGTACTTGCGGCACTTAGTTGACTACTCGGTTGACCGGTAATTAAATAAGAAAGCATATCTAATTGCGATTTAATGATATTAGAAGGATCGGCGAATAGAATGATATGAGGATTTTGTAGTGTCCCTCTCACATGCAGACCTACTTCTAACGGAGTAGGTGTAGATTGAGAAGAAAACATTGCCGATTGAATAAAATTATTAGAGCCAAGCTTAGATTTAGCATCAGTGGAGGTATAAGGAGTGGATACAGGCAAGATTATGATATTTCGACTGGCCGTGATATTTACTATGGGATTATTAATAGGAGTATTGGCGAAATCTAATGAAGAATTAGATTTTAATTTTAAGCTTTGACCGTAATAACTATATTCTCCTGGAAAAAGTTTTAACTGTCCTGTGGCTAATATAGGATGATCCGAATCCTGATTTATTGTAAGGGTACCCTTTAATTTACTGTTGAGCCCTCGATATTGAAACTGAATATCATCGCCAGCCTCTATTTTAATAGAATTTTTCAAAATAAAAGGTAAGCTTAAAGTTGGCTTCTTATCCCCTTCAAACACTACGTCATTAGACAAATCAATTAAGTTGTTATTTTTAGAATTAATTTTAATTCTGGCTTTTGGAAATAAAATAGTGCCATCCGTTTCAATTTGTTGAATATTGGCATGAATTTTTAATTTTGGAGTAGCAGTAATTTGATATTCTGGATTATTAAGAATGGTTATATCTTTTCCTTGCAAATCGATTAATGTCGGTAAATTTTGTTTTAACAGATCGGTTATTGTACGGAGTTCTAAGGATCCCTTTCCAGATTGAACTTGGCCCGAGCCTATTAAATTATTCTTATAGGTATGCAGTTGATAGCTTATATTTTTTAAATTAAGCCCTAATACCGGAATATCTAGGCTGGCTTGCTGAAGATTAAGGCTTAGATTAAATACTGGCTTGTTCAACAAACCTGAAATTTTTAATTGAGTATAAAAAGTTCCTTTATTATTTTTAATATCAGGAAACAATTGCGTCAAAAAATTTAAATCTTTTAGGTTCAAATCAATGTTAGCAAATATCGGTTGTGTGGGCCTCAGCCATGAGTGCGCTTGATAATGGGGTAGTGATAAGTAAGCGAATAATTGGTTCTTATTTCCTTTAAATGTTTGTAGTAACGTTTCTAATCCATATTTCGATACAGAACTGTTAATTTGTGTATTAGGAATTATTATTTTAGGAAACTGTTCATTTTGATTTAGTCTATTCAGTTTAAATTCAGATAAATTTCCTTGTAAAGAAAATGGTGATAAAGATCCATATATTTTTAATTGTAGTGGTGCAAGTTTAAATGATGTATTACTAAGCTGGGTAGTCGCTAATTTAAAAAGCCATTTTTTATTTTTAGTATCTATATTTAATGCAGCTTGAATTTGTTCGAATTGCCATTCTTTCCATCCCAGATTTGTCTTATAAAAAATTATGTTAAATTCAGGTTGTTGGAAAATTCCATTTATTGACCCTTGCAAAGTTACTTTGCCTTGTAGATTGCGAACATAACTTGTTGGATCCTTAATATTTAACTTCCAATGAATGTGCCATTGCTGTTGAATGGAGCCTTGTAATTCCAGGTGTAAGTTGTTTGATTGAATATTCATTTGATGAATAACAACAGAATCAAAGTTTAAAAAGTGAAATATTTTTGGAATTTGAAAAGTTTTTTGCTGAGAAGGTATTGATTTTTTTCGAATAGATTCCCGTTTTATAAAAAGATTTAAATTATCAATAAAAATTGGTCCTAAATTTAATTTTCCTTGTAATAACAAATCGCGCCAATAACCTTCAAATCTCGCTTCAGAAATAGTGAGGTTAATATTGTTATTTTGATAAGTTAATCCTTTCAGCTGAATTTGGCCTAACAAGCGTCCATGTATAACGCTTATTCTTAATTGACCTGGGAGGAATTGTTTTCCGATTAATACAACCGTTTCTAGGCTTTTTTCTGTGTCTAGAACTATATAAGTACTTAATAAAAAAACACTGATTAATAAGCTTTTCAGTAACCATTTAATCCAAAATAATTTCTTGTTGTTTATCATAAGAAATCAAACCCCATCATAAATTGAAATCTTATGGGGTGGCCAGGAAGATCCAAGGCTTTGCCAGCTGTAACTTCCATAGGTCCTAAAGGAGATGCCCAAACCAAGCCAATACCTGATCCTTTTTGCAAATTAATGGGGAAATTGTTAGCCGCATTCCCAGCATCAAAGAAAATAGCGCCGTAAAAATTATTTATAAGTCGATGCTGATATTCGACACTTCCTGTCATTAAATAACGGGCAGGACCTAATGATTGATAGGTATAGCCACGGACACTTTGACTACCTCCAGCATAAAAAAGCAAAGAAGGAGGAAAATTTTCCAGATTAGGAGTTAATGTATAGCCGACATTACCGCGAAACAGTAAGCGACTATTATCGTCCCAGCTAAGAATATACCTTCCTTGTATTTCTGTTTGTAAAAAACTGGTATTAGATAATAAATTTTTATCTGCACCTTGTAATCTAAAATTTAACTGATAGCCATGTAGCGCAAAAAGCGGATTATCAAATTTACTATAAGATAAATTTATACCTGGGGTTAATAGATGCGAGTTAATCTTTGGTTGATTGAGATAATTAAAGCGTTCGATTTGATAATTTAAAAATAAATTCCGTTTCCAGCCTTTCCATTTATCTAGGCTGCTTATTCCCAATTGTTGGGTGGTAGTAGTTACTTGAGTGAGTTTTTTTCTGACAATAGCAAAATTAATATTATAATTGTCAATATTGGGATGTCTTCCGGGGATTGTGTAAGTTGTTTGTAGACTGTTTTGTATTTTAGATAATTGGCTTAAAATACTTAGACGGTGACCCGCTTTATTTAGATAACGAGATTCCCAGCCTAAAGTTCCACGAATACCCACATCCGTACCGTAGCCTATCCCTGCTGTATATTGCTGAGATGGACGAGGTGATAATATAAAATTAATGGGTAAATTTGTATTTTGTTTACTGATCGGCGAATCAGGAATCGATACGTTTTGAAAATACCTGCTTTTATTTAAATTATTTTCTAGTTTTAAAAGCTTTGTTGAAGAATAAGGGTCACCCGATTTAAAAGGGACATAACGTTGTAATAAGCTATTGTTAAGTATTGATTGCTGGAAAGTAATAGGACCAAAATAATAACGTGGGCCAATTTTTAAAGTTAGGATGAGCTTAGCTGTGTAAGTTTGACGGTTAATTAAAATGGTATGTTTAGAAAAATAGGCAGAAAGATAACCCTCGGCAACAATCTTAGCGAGTAATTTCTGTTTTGCCTCCTCATAGGCTTCGCTATTAAAGATATCACCTCTATATAATGGAAAATCAGCCATTAATTTTGTTATTTTTGGATTTGGTTTTGTATCCTCTGCAGAAATATTTAAAGTTGTGATTTTTAACGGAGGGCCTACAGAAATTTGATATTTAGCATCCCAGTCGCCATCTATTTTTTTTAATGAATGATTAATAGATGGCTTGAAATACCCATAAGCCTCCAAAGTCTGTTTAATGTCAGAAACAGAGTGTTGATACCAGAATTGAACATCTTGAGTAGAAGGATTTACTAGGCTTTGTAGGCTACTATCCAGGCGATGTTGAACAAGGCTCATAAGGTCTTGATTGAGGCCTTGTATTTGATAAATCACGCGAGGATATTCTGCATATCCTAAAGGAGTAAAAAGGATATTTAATAATGCCAAGCTAGCTATAGCCAATCTTATTTTTCTTATCATATTAGGTTAATTAAATACCTAATATGTGCTGATAAGTAAAGCCTATAAGCCTAGAAACGGCTTATAAAGTATAATTTTCTGTGTTTTTTTATGACTTTTCGGGGGAAATAGCCATTTTTATACTAGAAACACAAAATGCGGTTTATTTGTAATAAAAAAGCTTACAAAGATATTGGTTACACTTGGAAGTACTTCTGTGTAGCTTGGATTAGATCCTCCGTATCGCCTATAGATCTAAAAAACGATTGGCATGCCTGATTTGGAATGGATAATTTACTCCTATCATTTGAGGTTATTTTTGTTTCAAGTACGTCCAGGAAATCAATTTTAGCTTGGCGTTTTGGTTCTTCAGGCCAAAAACGTTCAAAAAAGCTGTTTCTAGAGCTTGTTATTTGCCGTTGAAGACGGCACTTTTTACTCTCAATTTCTTCAAGAAGAAAGATTTTATTTTGTTCTTGGTTGCCAATTAATTTTGTCAAACGAAATTCACGATGATAATAGTTAGAATGTTGATTTTTTGAGGGGATAGGTAATGTATCATCAGATAATGTTGAAGCAAATGAAGATGAATCGTCAAAAGTTTCAGAGCTTTCATCGCTTAGGATAGGATCAATAGTTGGATAGACAGGAGGATTTTTAATTCTATAAATTGCAAAAATAGTTGTTAGCATAAGCAGCGTAGCGGCTGTTATACCTGCCGCTGCTAAAATAGTAGCAGCTAAATAAGGAGCTACTACCATGGTTAAAATAATACCGGCAACGACTATAACCCCTATAGTGCTCGCAATAAAATTATTTATAGTATTATTTCTATGCAATGTTCTAGCAGGTGAATTTTTTTCTGATTTAAACCAATGGTAAGCATTAAAAACAGATAAACCAAGACGATAAATAACACTGGACCCTACTGCAGCCAGAAATAAGCCTTGTACGAAAATGAGACTAAGGCCAGCAAAAACGGCAGTGAAAACTAATGCGGCTTTAATTGGAGCATGAATTAAGTCAAAGGTTTTACCAAGATTTTTATTTTTAGCGCTGGCAAAACGATAAAGAGCGAACAAACTTGCTATAGCATCGGGTATAACAACAAGTGGAAACAAAATTGGAGCAAGAATTTTTTTAAATATCGATTCTATTTGGTAAATGTTTGACTTAAAAACAAAGATAGTGCTGAGTATCGCATTCTGGAAGAAGGAATTGGCAGATTCTGATATTCTTAAATGTTTATTCATTCCCTTAATATACCTTATTTTCAAATTATCTAATCAAAATAGCTTTTGATCCAATTATCACTATCAAACCAACCGCACTCTATCTTAAACTAGAACGAAAATAAAGTTTAAAGTAAGAAACCAGGATAGAAATTTTTGCTAAAACTAGTTATTAGCCTATAAATAATCAAGTATTTGCAGTATATTATTAAACCACTAAAATGATTTGTAGGCTCTTTTTATCTGGACTTATATTAAAAGCTAATATTAGTATATAGCGAAATTGCATTTACTTCTAAACTGTATAAGGCGTTTACACCATGTTTAAGCGATATTCACTGTGTTTTACTCTCATATTCTTAATAGCGGGGCTATTCGGCTCAGTATGCAAAGCTGATCCAGTGATACCTATAACGGCTCCCGCTGCCGCACAACCTATATTGACACCGATTGCTCCTAGCATAAATGCTAAAGCTTACCTGTTGATGGATGCCTATAGTGGTAAAGTTTTAGCAAGTGAAAATATTGATGAGCGCGTAGCGCCTGCCAGCTTAACTAAAATGATGACTTCTTATGTTGTGTCTATGGCTTTGCAACAAGGGCATATACATCCCGCTGATTTAGTGACAATTAGTGAAGCAGCTTGGAAAACAGGTGGTTCAAAAATGTTCGTTAAAGTCGGTGACAAGGTCAGTGTGCAAGACTTAATGCAAGGCATGATAGTTGATTCTGGTAATGATGCCTGTGTGGCCATGGCAGAGTATGTCGCAGGAAGTCAGGAGTCTTTTGTTAATTTAATGAATCAGCAAGCAGCAAGACTTGGCATGATGAATACTCATTTTGTTGATGTAGATGGATTACCCGATCCTAACCATTATTCCACTGCACGTGATATGTCTATTTTGGCGCGCGCATTAATCCTTGATTTTCCTGAAGATTACAAATGGTATTCGCAAAAATGGTTTTCCTACAATGGAATTAAACAGCCTAATCGCAATCGTTTGTTATGGCGTGATCCTGATGTAGATGGAATTAAAACTGGGCATACTAATGAAGCTGGTTTTTGTTTAGCTGCTTCAGGTCAAAAAAACGGTTTGCGTTTAATTACCATTGTTATGGGCGCACCTTCGGATGAAATGCGCGCACAAGATAGCCAAAAATTACTAACTTATGGTTTTCGTTTTTTTGAATCCCATAAGTTATATAATGCGGGGGTTAATTTGGCCACAACTAGGGTTTGGTTTGCGCAACGGCCTCAAATTAAAGTTGGTTTAGCGCAAGATCTCTATGCAACACTTCCGCTCGGTTCAAATAAAAAACCTGCAACGACTATGACTTTTACTCCCAATTTAAAAGCGCCGATTAATAAAGGAGAGGTCATTGGTCAAATCAATGTCGTATTAAATGATAAATCTGTTGCGTCTGCTCCACTCATTGCATTGGAAAGTTTATCAAAAGCGGGTATATGGCGAAGTTTAGTCGATCGTACCAATCTACTATTCAATAAGATTTAAGTTTCTAGAAAAACGAGTTAATTCAAGTGCGAAGAATATATGCGCACTTATAATTAATAGGAATGTGCGAAATATATTTATGAACAATTTGTTTAAGTTCTTAAGAGCTGGGCTCACGGCGACTTTGTATTTCGTTATTCTTACTGTTTGGTTTATCCCGTTAGCGATAGTGGGTTTACTGCGATTTATTATTCCTTTAAAAAAATGGCGACAATTTACCAAGAAATTAATGGAGCTTTTACATGCAGTCTGGTTACGCAGTAATTATTTTCTTTTAAAATGGATAACTCATACTAAATGGGAGATCAAAGGATTAGAGCAGTTACATTATAAAGAATGGTATTTACTCATTTCTAATCATCAGTCCTGGGCAGATATACTTATTTTACAGTGTATTTTTAGCGGTAAAATCCCCCCCCTAAAATTTTTTCTAAAAAAGGAGTTGCTTTGGACTTTGCCGATAGCAAGCTGGGCATGTTGGTTATTAGATTTTCCATTTATGCATCGGTATAGCAAAGCCAAACTAACCAAGTATCCAGAGCTTAAAAATAAGGATATTGAAGAAACTAAAAAAACCAGCGCCAAATTCAAAATTACGCCAACTACCGTGGCTAATTTTGTTGAAGGGACGCGATTTTCACAGCAAAAAAGAGAATTACAAGCATCGCCGTATGAGTATTTACTACGCCCTAAAGCAGCGGGTATGGCTTTTAGCCTTGCTGTTTTGGGTAATTTTTTTCATAAAATTCTTAACGTTACAATTATTTATCCTCCTCATCATGCCAACTTATTAGATTTTTTATCGGGAAATATAGAAAAAATAATCGTTGAGGTAGAAACAATACCCATTACAAATGATTGGTTAGGCGATTATGAAAATGACCGTCAATATCGCATATACTTTCAAAAAAAACTGAACGAACTATGGGAAAGAAAAGATCAGCTTATCAAAACTCAGCTGCAAAACTTTTAATACTTGGGGCGAGTTTTGAATAAGCAAAAACTTTTACGTATCGCTACTCGAAAAAGTCCCTTGGCCTATTGGCAAGCCAATACAATTAAAGAACAAATAGAAAAGATTTTTCCACATTTAACGATTAGCTTGCTTCCTTTGCTTACAGAAGGAGATAGACAACAAAATAGTTCTTTAAGCAAATTAGGTGGTAAAGGTCTATTTGTTAAGGAATTAGAAGGCGCGCTACTTAGCCATCAGGCAGATATCGCCGTTCATTCTATGAAGGATCTACCCATGGATTTAGAGGCGGGTTTAGTATTAGGGGCCATTTGTAAGCGGGAAGACCCTCGCGATGTATTAATTTCAAGATTTGCTCAACCTTTAGCACAATTATCATCAGGATCCTATGTTGGCACTTCAAGTTTACGTCGCCAATCGCAATTATTGGCTTTGCGTCCTGATTTACAAGTGAGAGTATTAAGGGGGAATGTAGGAACCCGTTTAGACAAATTGGTTGCAGGCGAATTTGACGCGATAATTTTGGCCGCCGCAGGATTGATCCGTTTAAAAAAGAGGGATTGCATTAGTGAATATTTAGAAACCAATAACTTTTTGCCTGCGCCAGGTCAAGGTGCTTTAGGGATTGAATGCCGTGCAGATGATGGAGAAAGCCTGGCAATTATTTCTAAATTGACACATTCGGATACCTATTCTTGTGTGTTAGCTGAACGAGCTTTAAGCCGAGAACTCGGTGGTAGCTGCCAAGTGCCTATAGCGGCTTATGCAACTACTCTGGGTCATGGCCAATTAAGTTTACGTGCGTTAGTTGGAAATCTAGAGGGTACTAAACTCATTAAGGTAGAAAAACAAGGGTCTATTGTCGATGCGGAAAAAATCGGATTTTTAGCGGCACAGAGTTTGCGTAATCTGGGAGCTGAAGAAATCCTGAAAGAAATTTTAAACATGGATTCTTAGGGGCTCTAATTATTTACAGTATAGTGAGGGTTTAAAAGGGTTAAATTATTTAAGTACAGTTTTGTGAGGATATTCACAAAGATCTCGAATGATACACTCAGGGCATTTAGGCTTACGAGCTAAACAAATATAACGCCCATGTAATACTAGCCAGTGATGAGCGTTTTTTAGATACTTTTTAGGAACGACTTTTAGTAAAGTTTTCTCAACCGCTAAAGGCGTTTTTCCTGGTGCTAGACCGGTTCTATTACATACTCGAAAAATATGTGTATCAACAGCAATAGTGGGCTGATGAAAAACAGTATTAAGAATGACGTTAGCTGTTTTACGTCCAACACCGGGTAGACTTTCCAATCCATCACGATTATTAGGAACTTTCCCTTGATATTGTTCCAGCAAAATTTTACAGGTTTTTATAATATTTTTTGCCTTAGTATTGTATAAGCCAATAGTTTTTATATACTTTTTTAAGTCAGATAAACCCAATCCAGCTATTTTTTTTGGTGTATTTGCCCTAATAAATAAAATTTGGGTCGACCGATTAACTGACTTATCTGTTGCTTGAGCGGAAAGAATTACCGCAATTAATAGTTCAAAAGGTGAGGAATAAATTAATTCTGTTGTTGGATGAGGATTGCAAGCATGAAAACGTTGAAAAATAGCCGTACGCTTTTTTTGATTCATGACAATATTTTAGTATAAAAAATCAGATTTTAAAGTGTTATACAGATTGCACAAAGAAGTTTATTTTTTCTTTTTAAAATCCATTCTTGATTGAACCATGACACCCAAAAATCGATGAGGCTTATCTAATAGCAAAGTTTTGAAATCAGTATTGAGAGGTTTAAGAATAGTATGCCCCCCATCAATTAAAATTTGTTTAAAATTGGGTAAATCATGCCCTTCAATATGAACAATAGCAAAGTCAAGACTATTTGGTTTTAGATCAGGATCTATAAGGAGTATAGTTCCTTCTGGAAAACGAGGTTCCATTGTAGTATCTCTAGCAGAAACCGCATAAGCATGCTGGCTCATGTCAATATCGGTAGAAACCGTCGGCAAGGGTGCTAATTTTCCAGTAAAATTAGGCCAATGTAGCACTTGCGGCCAGGTTAGCAATGGAATTTGCCGCCAACCTTGGGCATCAGGATTAAAAGTGCCTGGAATCCGATCAGCTGATATGGGCTCATCTCCAATGAGTTGACTGATAGAGATAGCAAAAAAATTGGCAATCGGGCTTAAAGTAGCGACTTTGGGATTATCAGTTTCTCCTGAGCAAATTCGATGCACTACAGGTTGTCCCACCCCCGTGCGTCGCGCTAGTTCTGACTCATTAATTCCCAACTCAACCATTAATCCTTTAAGAATTTTGCTCATGCTACTAGTAGTTTTCATATCATTTTCACTTATTAATTAGCGGTAATTTTTACCTGTCCATGCTGATAATTTCCAACGCTGACAAACGAGTGCAAAATAGCTGTCAGCAGCGGGTGGATATTCTAACATGACACAGCGCTTATACTAAATAATGATACGATTTACCGCACCAGCTGCAAACAGTAGATTTTTGCATACCATAGAATCCCAATCGAAGGATTTTTTATTTTTAACCTAAATTAAAACTTTTAAAAAAACTGTTAAACCTGAAGAGCCAAGATTAAATGCTATCCAGAATTAAACGTAAGCATTTTGCCGACATTTTATAACTCGCTCCTATAACTAGGAAGATTATGGATATTTAACCACTGTAAGGATAATTTGAGAAAAATATTCCTTGTCAGTTGCAGGGATTATGCATAGAATAGCGGGTTCATTTATAAGAGGTAAAAGGTTTTATGTTGGCTAAAAATGAAATATTGGCTAAATATCAACGTTCTCCGGGTGATACAGGATCCCCAGAGGTTCAGATTGCTTTGTTATCTGGGGCTATCGAACAGCTAAATGGCCATTTTCAAGTGCATAAGAAGGATAATCATTCACGACAAGGTTTATTGAAGAAAGTAGCTTTGCGTCGTAAATTATTAAAATATCTCAAAGGCGTTAATTTACAGGGTTACTTGACGCTGATTAAACAACTCGGCTTGCGTGGTTAAGTCCGGGATTCATATTCTTCAAACTATCGTTGAAGAACATTTTATTCGTACCAATGGGCGGTAATTTTCGCCCATTTGTTTTTTTTGAGGGAATGTAAGCGTGTCAACTTTAATTAATTCTATAAAGAAAGTCGTTCAGTTTGGTTCGCAGGAAATAATTTTAGAAACTGGATCAATTGCCCGTCAAGCGACGGCATCTGTTCTTGTAAGCCTGAATGGCACAACCGTTTTAGTAACCGTTGTAGGTAACAAACAAAAAGCTGGTGAAGAAAGAGACTTTTTTCCTTTGACTGTGCAATATCAAGAACGCACATATGCAGCAGGTCGAATTCCAGGTGGATATTTTAAACGTGAAGGTCGACCCACGGAAAAAGAAATTTTAACTTCACGCTTAATTGATAGGCCGATACGACCTCTATTTCCAGAAGGATTTTATAATGAAGTACAAATTGTCGCGACAGTTTTGTCTTCAAACCCAGATATTAACGCAGATATTCCTGCATTAATTGGTGCTTCTGCTGCCTTAAGCTTGTCAGGTCTCCCTTTTAAAGGTCCGATAGCGGCAGTAAGAGTAGGTTATTCGGAAGGACAATACATTTTAAACCCAAGTTTCAAGCAACTTGAAACATCAGATTTAGATTTAGTAGTTGCAGGTACAGACAAAGCCGTCTTAATGGTGGAGTCTCAAGCGGCTGAGCTTACTGAAGAAATTATGTTGAATGCCATTTTATTTGGACACCAACAAATGCAAGGGGTTATTCAGGCTATTAAAGAACTTGCAGCAGAAGCGGGCAAAACCACTTGGGATGTAAAAAATGCAACTTCTGGCTTGGATGTGGCCGTGGAACAAGAAATTATTCAATCCATCGAGGCTTCCTTAATTGAAGCTTATCAAGTTCCGGAAAAGCTTGAGCGTAAAATCAGGCTGGATAAATTAAAAGAGAGCTTTATTGCACAATGGCTAGATGAAGAAAAAGGAATTACCGCAAACGCTGTTCAGTTACTCCTAGCAAATCTAGAAGAAAGAATAGTGCGTGGTCGTATTTTATCAGGTGAAGCCCGCATTGATGGACGTGATAAGATAACCGTTCGCCCTATCACTATTCAGCCAGGATTTTTACCACGCACACATGGTTCGGCTCTATTTACTAGAGGCGAAACTCAAGCGTTAGTTGTGACTACCTTAGGCACGGATAGGGATGCCCAAACAGTAGAAGCCTTAGATGGAGAAGGACGTGAAACATTTATGCTTCATTATAACTTTCCTCCCTACAGCGTGGGTGAAACCGGCCAAATGGGAAGCCCTAAACGACGTGAAATTGGACATGGTAATTTAGCGAAACGTGCTTTACGCGCGGTATTACCAAGCGAATCCGATTTTCCTTATGTATTACGTGTTGTTTCAGAAATTACCGAGTCAAACGGTTCTAGCTCTATGGCAACTGTCTGCGGTGCAAGTATAGCTTTAATGGATGCTGGCGTACCGTTAAAGAAACATGTAGCGGGTATCGCTATGGGCCTAATTAAAGAAGGCGAACAGTTTGCTGTATTAACCGATATTTTAGGTGATGAAGATCATTTGGGAGATATGGATTTTAAAGTTGCAGGTACCATAGACGGTGTCACGGCATTGCAAATGGATATTAAAATTGATGGTATTACAGAAGAAATTCTGAAAGTGGCATTAAATCAAGCAAAAGAAGGTCGTCTTCATATATTAAGTATTATGCAAGAAACTTTGGCTGAGCCACGCATAGAAGTTTCTCCTTACGCACCGCGTATCACCACTTTAAAAATAAACCCTGAAAAAATACGTGATTTAATCGGAAAAGGTGGGGCGACAATTCGCGCTATTACTGAAGAAACAGGAACCTTAATCGATATTAGTGATGATGGTGTTGTTCGGATTTCGACATCTGATTTACATGCTTGCCAAAATGCAATAGAACGTATTAAAAAAGTAACGGCAGAAGTGGAAGTAGGTCGTACTTATGAAGGTGCAATCGTTAAACTAACCGATTTTGGTGCGTTTGTTAACGTATTACCTGGTCGTGATGGTTTAGTGCATATTTCACAAATTTCTAAAGAACGTGTTGAGCAAGTAAGTGATGTATTAAGCGAAGGCCAAATTGTCAAAGTCAAAGTTTTAGAGATAGATAGGCAGGGCCGAATTCGTTTAACTATGAAAGATATAGAAACAGAAGAAATGGAGAACGAAATACATTAGAGCTCTTGCATAACCCAGTGATGGGCTTGAGTTCGAGGCAAACGATAGTCGAGGACCGGAGTTTACATGAGTAAATGAGGACCGTAGACTAGCGTTTAACGATGAAATCAAGTCTATCACGCAGCTTATCCAAGAGGTCTATTCGTGATCAATCAAAAGCAGCATACATCAGGCTTTATAAAATTAGTTGATAAAATAAAGCCTCAGATAAAAGAGCTGGCAGTTGCTGATTTAAATAAAAAAATTAACGATCGACACTCTTTTTATTTGATCGATGTACGTGAGTGCGATGAGTTTCAACAAGGATCTATTGCTCATGCAATCCCTCTTAGTAAGGGGGTTATTGAGCGGGATATTGAGAAGTATATTCCCGATTTTGAAGTAGAGATTGTTGTTTATTGTAGCGGCGGTTTTCGATCTTGCTTGGTGGCAGATAATTTACAAAAAATGGGTTATCGCCAGGTCGCCTCTCTGCAAGGCGGCTTGCGAGCTTGGTTAGAAGCAGGTTATCCACTTATCAAAATGCACAAATAATGTTTGCGTCTAGATAGAAGTTTGCCGAGATGGTGAAATTGGTAGACACGCAAGTTTCAGGTACTTGTGGGGCAACCCTTGGAGGTTCGAGTCCTCTTCTCGGCACCAATCTCAGTGCTTTAATCTTTAGAAAGAGCATTTAATTTGATTTGTAATGGCTCTATAATTCTATTTAATTGATTACAATTATTTATATCACCCAGTTTCTTTATCATCTTTGTTGTTTCATTTGCGATGCAAGTTGTCTGAATAAATGGCCTTATCGAACCTCCGCTGTAAATCTCCGTAGCGTTTTCATACGCTTTATTGCGAAGGTCTTCCCACTGAGTCATTTTTTTATCAAGCATCGATTTGCAAGCTGGCAGTTTGAACTTTTTATTAAATAATGCTTGCTTTAGCTTAAATTGAGCAATCGTTGCATTTCTGTCCGCACAAAGATTTAAGTTTAGCTGAGTTATATCAGATTCATTACAGTGAGTAAGCAATTTTTTTATCTCGTCCGCAGGAATATGACTGCGCCCGGATAATTCTGTTATTACGTCCGATTGATCCGATGCTAGAGACGCATGATAAAACATTATTAAAATGATACTAGAGACTAGCGCCATTAATGTCAGTGGATGGTTTTTCGTACAATTTTTCATGTAGAAGGCTCCGTAAGGTAAGGGCATAGCAAAAATATTAAATAAGGTGATAAAAAACTTGGTATTTTTTATAAAATCGGTTTAAATAGTCGAAATTATTTTTAGCCATATCGCATGTTGAGCGTTTCATCGCCTCTCTATGACATTCATAAAACCTTTGAAGAAAACTTCAACAATCCCTCTTTCCCATCAATAAAACCACCGATAAGAATTTGGCCAGACAGAACTCAGTGGATTTCTTTATTAGGTTATTCCTTAGCCTCAAAAATCGGTGCAGGGGCATGTGCTGCAACAACCGGTACAGGCATTGCATTATTAGCACAACTAGGTTTTGATATATTAACCTACAAAACAATACGGTGCCAAGCATATCCTACCCATCCATTACCTAATATTGTTCATCTCGAATGTAAAAAATTATTTGATTATTCTGATTTAAAAGAAGTTCTTTTTACCAAGGATAAACCTGAAAAAATAAATGACAAAATTGCTATTAGTAATTCCTTTGGTAATGGTTGTTTGGAACCAAGGGTGGTTATGCAAGATATAGCTTTTGCAAAAAACTCCCTAGCAGAAGGTCAAGTGTTGATTGTGTCTGTTTACGGTGAAGGTGATTCACTGCCATCGATGTCACAAGATTTTGCTGCTGCTGCGTTAATGGCTAAAGAAGCAGGTGCCGATATTATTGAGTTAAATTTTTCATGTCCCAATTTAATGAAGTCAGGAGAACCTCTGTATTGGAGTATTGAATATGTATCGCAAATAACCGCTTGTGTTGTGAAGTGCGTACGTGATACTCCCATATTACTAAAATTAGGTTTGATTCATGAGCAAGAGTCTCCTCTCAATTTATTAGTTTCTGCAGCACGTGCAGGAGCAAGTGGGGTAAGTGCTATTAATTCCATTAGTATGCGTGTATTAAATAAAAAACATCATCCTGCATTTGGAAAAAGAATTTATAGTGGGGTTTCTGGTTATCCAATCCGTCAATTAGCATTGCAATGTGTCAAAAAATTAGTTCAAATCAATCAAACTGAAAAATTAAATTTAGTTATTTTGGGTATGGGTGGTATCACTATTCCTGAGCATTTTAATGAATTTTTAAATGTAGGCTCAGATATAGCCCTTTCAGCAACGGGTATGATGTGGAATCCTTATCTTGCTATGCAATTTCACCAACAAACGAGATCATGAACAAACTAGTTTCAGCACAATTAATATTAAAAACAGGTGAAAGCTTTATGGGATATATTCCATCAAGCCAAACAACTGAAGTTTCCGGCGAAGTTATATTTAACACAGGTATGGTAGGTTATGTTGAATCCTTAACAGATCCTTCTTATGCAGGGCAGATTTTATGTTTTACTTATCCCTTGATAGGAAATTATGGTGTTTCTGCACCGAATACTTGGGAGTCTAATAAAATCCAAGTTAAAGGCGTGATTTTTTCTGAGCTAGCAACATTTTATTCAAATCACACTGCGCAACGTTCTTTATTAAATTGGCTAGAAACTGAAAATATCCCTTTTATTACAGGCCTGGATACGCGAGCTTTAACGCATTGCTTAAGAGTAAATGGTGTAACACCGGGAATTATTACTCGATTAAATAAACCACGAGATAGTTTTATTGAATTTGAAGCTATCGATTGGGTAAAACAAGTAACAATTACCGAGCCTATCCATTACGGTGAAGGTAGAAAAAAAATAATTGTTGTAGATTGCGGCCTTAAGGAAAATATTTTGCGTTGTTTACTTAAATTCCCATTAAAAATTAAACGAGTTCCTTATGATTACGATTATACGCAGGAAGACTATGATGGAGTTTTTGTCTCCAACGGTCCAGGTGATCCGCAATTATGTAAAAAAACCGTAGCTATTTTAAGAAGGGTTTTAGCACAGAAGAAGCCCTGTTTCGGTATTTGTTTGGGGACACAATTAATGGCTTTAGCAGTCGGCGCCAAAACATATAAATTAATTTTTGGTCATCGCTCTCAAAATCAACCCTGTGTTTATTTGCCTACCCAACAATGCTATTTGACTTCACAAAATCATGGTTATGCTGTGAATGAAAAAACACTTCCTAAGGATTGGCGAGTATTATTTCGAAATTTAAATGATGGAACGGTTGCAGGGATTGAACACAAGAAAGATCCTTTTTTCTCCGTACAATTTCATCCTGAGGCCGCGCCTGGGCCCATGGATACACAATGGTTATTTGAACGTTTTTATCGCATGTTATAAAAAATTATGAAAATACAACGATATAAGGGTAAGAAAATTCTGATTTTGGGTTCTGGCGGTTTACGAATAGGTCAGGCTGGCGAGTTTGATTATTCCGGTTCACAGGCCATTAAAGCTTTAAAGGAAGAAAAAATTACTTCGGTATTAATAAACCCGAATATAGCTACCATACAAACAGATGCAAATTTAGCCGATGAAATTTATTTGCAACCATTAAATTTTGATACCGTGCAGCGGATTATTATAAAAGAAAAACCAGATGGAATATTATTAGGTGTTGGTGGACAAACTGCGCTTAATTTAGGTTTAGATTTAGAAGAAAGGGGAATATTAAAAAAATATAAAGTAGCTGTCTTAGGCACATCTGTTGCATCGATACGCCAAACAGAAGACAGAGATCTTTTTAAATCGGCTTTAGCGAAGCTAAAAATTAAAACGCCACTTAGTTTTGCAGTTAAAACAGTTGCCGAAGCGTTGAAGGCAGCAGAAAAAATCGGTTATCCCATCATGTTACGTTCGGGCTTTTCTTTAGGAGGATTAGGTTCTGGTAAAATTACACATCGAGAAATACTTGAACAGCGCGCGCAGGAAAGTTTAGCCACTGCTCCGCAAATTTTAATAGAAGAATATTTATTCGGATGGAAGGAATTTGAGTATGAAATTGTTCGTGATCAACGAGGAAATGCTTTAACTATTTGTAATATGGAGAATATGGATGCAATGGGTATCCATACCGGAGAAAGTATCGTTGTAGCGCCAGCACAGACCTTAAGTAATGAGCAGCACCAGTTATTACGCAATATGGCTTTGCAAGTTGCTGAACATTTTAACATTATTGGCGAATGTAACATTCAATTTGCTGTTAACCCTAAAAATGGTGATTACCGAGTTATAGAGATGAATGCACGTTTGTCGCGGTCCAGTGCATTAGCGTCTAAAGCTACAGGTTATCCATTAGCATTCATTGCGACTAAATTAGCGCTAGGCTATCAGTTGTGTGAAATCAAAAATAGTGTCACTCAGGTGACGAGTGCTTATTTTGAACCGGCATTAGATTATATTGTAGTAAAAATTCCACGTTGGGATACACATAAATTAAAAGCGGCAGAAAGAACGATTGGTACTGAAATGAAGAGTGTTGGGGAAGTAATGGCAATTGGTCGTTCTTTCCCTGAAGCATTACAAAAAGCAGTAGGAATGTTGAATAAAGGGGCTACTTGCTTAATGGATTATCCAGAAAAAATCGATAATCCACGCAAAGAAATACAATTTGCTACCGATAGACGCTTATTTGCTTTATATCAATTTTTTAAAAATGGTGGATCAGTTCTGCAAGCTGAAAGTTTATCTCAGATTAATTTTTGGTTTTTGGCGCAAATACACCAACTAACAGAATTAGAAAGGCAATTAAATCTCAGTAAGTTAGATAAAAATCTTTTACGTCAATTAAAACAAGCAGGTTTTTCAGATAGTTTTATTGCTAAAACGAAAAATAAATCGATAAAACAAGTTCGAGCCTTACGTTTAAAGTACGGTATTACGCCTTTTGTGAAGCAGATAGATACATTAGCAGGAGAATTTGCCGCGCAAACTAACTATCTTTATCTAAGTTATCATGCCATTGAGCATGATATTTCTCCTGCTAAGCAGCGACCTATCATTGTATTGGGTTCAGGGCCGTATTCGATAGGATCATCTGTTGAGTTTGATTGGTGTGCAGTTAATACTGCGCAGACTTTACGTCGTTTAAATGAAACAGCCATTATTATCAACTCAAACCCTGAAACTGTTTCTACAGATTATGATGAATCGGATCGATTGTATTTCGAACAGCTTACTTTTGAGCGTGTGCAAGATATTGTGGATTTTGAATCAGCAAAGGGCATTATTGTTTCTGTAGGAGGGCAGATTGCTAATAATTTAGCTATTCCATTAGCTAAAGAGGGTTACCATTTATTGGGAACGGATCCGATCTTTATTGATTACGCTGAAAATCGAGAAAAATTTTCAGCCTTATTAAATACGCTTAAAGTTGATCAACCTGCCTGGGAAAGAATTACGAGCTTGAGTAAAGCAAAAGCCTTTGCAGCTAAAGTAGGTTATCCGGTATTAATTAGACCTTCTTATATTTTGTCTGGTTCGGCGATGAATGTGGTTTTTGATCCCGAATCTCTAGACCAGCATTTACAAGCGGCTGCTCATGTTTCACAAGAACATCCAGTGGTGATCTCTAAATTTGTTCAGGAAGCAAAAGAATTAGAGATAGACGGGGTTGCTAAACAGGGTGATATTGTTATTGAGGCCATTTCAGAACATATCGAGAACGCCGGTGTTCATTCTGGAGATGCGACAGTTGTGTTGCCTCCTCAGAAATTATATTTAGAAACCATACGCCGTACTAAAAGCATAGCGCGTAAAATTGTAAAGGCTTTACACATCACTGGTCCGTTTAATATTCAATTTATTGCTAAAAATAATGATATTCAGGTTATTGAATGTAATTTACGAGCGTCGCGTTCTTTTCCGTTTGTCTCTAAAGTAACCGGTCATAATTTCATACAAATAGCAACTGAAGTGATGCTGAATAAGCACCAAACAAAACATTACGAAACTTTAGAACTTGATTATGTAGGCGTCAAAGCAGCGCAGTTTTCTTATAGTCGTTTAAAAGGTTCCAATCCTGTCGCTCAGGTTGAAATGGCATCTACAGGTGAAGTGGCGTGTATCGCAGAGGATTTAATAGAAGCTTTTTATAAAGCATGGTTGGCAACGGATCAAAATATCGCCGAAAAGAAATTGCTATTAAGTGTTGCAGATAGCTATAAAATTAAGCTTTTACCTTGGATCAAACAACTGGACGATCAAGGTTGGCTTATTTATAGCACAGAAGGAACTCACCAATTTTTATCTCAGCATGGTATAGCGTCTTATTTTGTTAACAAAACTAGTGAAGCAAAAAAACCTAATATTAGAGATTTAATTACTCAACGTAAAATAGCAGCAATTATTAACATACCCAGTTCTATGACGGGCTTACAGCAAACAGACGGTTTTTTAATTCGTCGTTTAGCTATTGATCATCATATTCCTTTAATTACTAATGCTCAGATCGCACAGATAATTTTGCAATGTTTAGTCAGTTTGTGGGGTAAAGAATTGGCAGTAGAATCTTGGCAAAGTTTGGTGCTAAAAAAGAATGAATAAATGATACTCTTCGCTAGAGTTTAATTAAATGTGAGTGAATTATGTCTAAAATATTGGGCAAAAAAGATATTATATCAATTCGTGATCTTTCTTTAGTGGAAGTAAGCTATATATTAAAGCTTGCCAAAAAATTTAAGAAAAATTTACCTAAAAAATATTTGCTTGATAAAATAATTGCACACTGTTTTTTTGAACCTTCGACTCGCACTCGCTTATCATTTGAAACAGCTACCTTACGCTTGGGAGGGCAAGCCATCGGCTTTTCGGGCAGTGAAAATACTTCTATCAAAAAGGGGGAAGATTTGCACGATACGATCAAAACGATTTCTTGTTATGCTGATCTTATTATAATTCGACATCCTCTAGAGGGCTCGGCACGTTTAGCGGCAGAGATTTCTGATAAACCAATTATTAATGCGGGAGATGGCGCGAATCAACATCCTACCCAAGCCCTAGCCGATTTATTCACTATACAAGAAATGCAAGGAAATTTGGAAGGATTATCGATAGCATTGGTAGGAGATTTAAAGTACGGACGAGCCGTACATTCTTTAGTGCAGTTATGCGCTTTGTTTAACATGAGATTGTTTTTAATTTCGCCTTCGTTATTAACCTTACCGGAAGTAATTTGCGATGAATTAAAATATAAAGGTATTCGGTTTTCTTTTCACGCGAGTCTAGATGAAGTGATTTCTAAAATTGATGTTTTATATATGACTCGGTTACAGCAAGAAAGGTTTACTCAATCAGAGCATCAGCTATTTGAAGATCAATATGTTCTGACTCCAGATAAGTTAAAAAAAGTTAAAACTAATTTGAATATTTTACACCCTTTGCCGCGAGGGCGTGAGATTGATAAAGCTATTGATGAAACTCCTTATGCTTTATATTTTAAACAAGTTGTCAACGCAATTTATATCAGACAAGCGATTTTATCGTTACTACTTGACAAGGTAACGCTTAAATAATTTTCGGATTAAACTTATGATCAAAACTCGTTCGGTTTCTGCAATTGATAATGGCATCGTCATTGATCATATTCCAGCAGGCCAAGCACTAAAAATTATGCGTTTGTTGCACGTGGTTAATAGTAAACAGCGTGTTACCTTAGGTCTAAATTTGCGAAGTGCATCTTTAAAATTGAAAGATTTAATTAAAATTGAAAATCGACTACTTACTCCTCAGGAAATTGAGCATGTCGCAATCTTTGCTCCTGGTGCTACTATAAGTCGAATTGAAAATTTTAAAGTTAGTGAAAAGATTAACTGTGAATTACCTAAAACTATACGCGACATATTGGTATGCCCTAACCAAAATTGTATCAATCATATCGAAGCTAAAGGTTATTTTAAATTAGAAACAGGATCTCCAAATCAGATAAAACTTCGTTGCTTTTATTGTGAGAAACAATTTGAGCGCGATCAAGTTGAAGAAATTTGTTTATGATACAGATAAATAATATTCTTAATGTAGAAAATCAACGTCAAAATATTACTATAGATAGTGAACAAGAAATTATTATCTCGGGGAATCATTTATTAGTATTGCCTGGATTAATCGATCCCCATGTGCATTTTCGGACGCCTGGTTTGGAATATAAAGAAGATTGGAAAACTGCTGCTAAAGCTAGTATAAAGGGCGGCTATACCACTGTTTTCGATATGCCTAACACCTTGCCTCCTACGGTTACGCAAATCGCCTTACAAGAAAAAAAAGCGCTTATTGACCGACAATTAAAAGAAGCAAAAATCCCTTTACGTTACCATTTATTTTTTGGTGCTGACAAACATCATTTAAATGAAATAAAAAAAGTAAAAGATCAGGTAATTGGCATTAAAGTTTTTATGGGGTGTAGTACAGGTGGCTTAGTTATCGATGATGATGAGAGTTTACACGCCATTTTCAAGATAGCAGCTGAAGAAAATATGCTAGTTGCGGTTCATGCAGAAGATGAGCAGCGCTTAAAAGAAAACCAAAAAAAATTTTCAGGACCGCAAAATTATTCAATACATTCAAAAATTCGCGATGAAACAGCGGCCGTATTAGCCGTAAAAAAAGCTATTCAGCTGGTTCGTGAATATGGAACGCGTTTGTACATTTTACATACTAGTACGCACCAAGAAATTGATTTAATTGCACAGGCTAAAGAAGAAGGCCTTCCTGTTTTTGCCGAAACAACTCCGCATCACTTATTTTTGAATTTAACAGATTATGCGAGTTTAAAAGGTAAAGCAGTGATGAATCCACCGTTGCGATCTTCAGACCATCAAGCTGTATTATTTAAGGCAATAAAATCAGGTATTATTGATACCATAGGATCAGATCATGCCCCACATACCTTAGAAGAAAAAGCTAGACCTTATGGTATGTGTCCATCTGGGGTGCCGGGTATAGAAACAACTTTGCCATTGTTACTGGAAGCCTATCATCAAGATTTACTTACTTTAAACAACATAGTGGATTTAACTTCGCTTCGGGCAAAAAAAATATTCGACTTACCAGATTATCCCGAGGATTGCGTGTTAGTCGATTTATCATTAGCGAAGAGGGTGGAAGACCAGCACCTTAGTACTAAGTGCCAGTGGTCACCCTTTGTAGGACGCCTTTTGAGAGGTTGGCCTATTACAACTATATTAAAAGGACGAGTCTATGATTTAGAAAAAGCATAATTATTTTTTTGTTAATCCTTTTTTAAACCATATCAAAGCTTGAAGTGGTTCTTCTAGACCTTCAAATAACTCACCTAATTCCAGATAAGTTTCTGAATTAGAAGAATCATAGATTAAACTTTTTTCTAAATAATCCCGAGCTTTTCCCCATAATTTTCTCTGCCTACATAAGCGACCTAAACTTAATAAAAGATAAGGGTCATCAGAATGTTTTTTGAGCCATTTTTCTGCTATTGCTAATTGGCGAGCAGGATTAATGCTTTTAATAAGACTATAGGTTGGAACAAGCGGACCAAACCATTGCCTTTTTAATTGTTTTATTATTAACGATTCAGCTTTCGCATCTTCATGATGTCTTATAAGACCTTGAATATAAAAATTTAACAGGTAAGGATCTTTTTTTAATTTAGGTGGTAAATTGCCCCAGATACTCTCAAGCGTTGATAAATCGTAGGTATATTGTTCTTGACTTAATAAATTTTCAACACTTTCTTGTTGTAATTGTTGAATTTGATCTTTAGATATCCAGGTTTTATTTTCTAATTGAGGTAAAATTTCTAAAATATGATGCCAGTTTTGTGGTTTTTGATAAAGCGCAGAAAACAGGCGTTGATCATCCAACGCCATGGTTTTTTGAGAACGTGTTTTATTTAAATTGTGACGCCATTGTTTTGGTAACATTAATAAATATCTAATGAACCGAATTAAATAATAAATTAATATAAAGCTAATGACTAAAATTAAGATAACTAACCATAGTGGCATTTCTAAGGCAAGTTGATGCCAAGTAATCAGCATATATCCCGGATCGACAGTTATTTTAACTCCGATCCAAACAGAAAGAGCCAGAACCAATAAAAATATAAAAAACCGATGCATCAAGAGGGTTCCTTTTGATTAGCGGTAACTACAGGAGTAACGTTAGAATTGATAGGCGTTTTTTTGATAATCAAAATTGCCTGGAGCAATGGATTTAAATCAAGAGATGGAGTTTGCAGATCGATTTGTTGTAATTGAGTAATACTTTGCACGACTGCTTGTGTGGTAGGCGAGTTAGCTGCAAAATGATTTTTTATATTTTCCTGAATTTCTTGCAAGCTGGATTGATAAATAATCGCTTCATGATGTATTAATGCCCATTGAGCTTGCTGTAATAATAATATCAAATTATGTTGCAAATATTGTTGCTCTCTTTCTGGCAATAAAGGCTCAATAGGTTTATTCAAGCGACGAATAACAATTAGCTGTCGAAAGCTATTTAGACTATTTTGCAGCGTACGTATCCATTTATTTTCCGAAAGATTGCTGATAGCAACATCAGGGTTTGGTACAGCAGAATTAGATGTAGGCAACAAAGGTAATTGTGTGATTTGTGCTTTTAAAGTCTGTATCTGGGCTAAGCTAGTCGTTAAATCTATATGTGGTAAAGCTTTTAAATTAGTTAAACATTGGGTTAATAACTGATGAAGATTTTCTAATCGAATATCCGGACTGATAATTGTGCTTAATTGTTTATCGGCTAGTGTCAATGCTGACAAAGCATTGTCGGTATCATGAAAATAAACTAGATTATACTGAGCTAACTGAATCAGTTGCTTAACATTAGCAAGCAAAATAGCATTATCATTGGCTGAGAATTTTTGTTCTATAAAATTTTGTAGTTGTACGATATGTTGTTGGAAATTTTTATCGTCAGTTTGACTTGCCGAGATCTGCGTTTGAATGGTGGATAGTTGATGTTGATATTCGCTAAATTGTTCTCTATTTTTTAACCAAAAAAAACCTAATCCTAAAACTAAACCCAACCAGGTGATGAGTAACAATCCTATTGAACACCAAGCAATGAAGCAACGTAAGGGCTTGTTTCTTTTGGCCTTTATTTCAGTTTCTTCTAAGTTATGTGTGGGCTGTGATTCCATAGTGATTGCTCCCGCCAGGAAAACAGGGTTTGTAAGATAGCCGTATTTGAAGCATTATCCGATATTAAGGGCGGTTTGACAAAACCTAGTTTCTTGGCACTATCAGCTAGTCGAAGGCTAATGACGAGCAATTGCTTTTTAAATAAAAAATCTTGCCAGTAAGGATACAATAAGCTAACTAGATTTTTAAGTCCGCTATGACTGGTGCAAATAATGACATCAATTGCTTCTTGATTCGGAATATTGTCTTTATCAATTTTTGGTAACTGTCTTTTATAAACATTCAGATTTTCGATCTGAGCACCACGGGCTCTTAGGCTCTTTGCTAGGTATAAACGACCACCTTCTCCCTTGATGATTAGAATTTTTTTCTTTTTTATGTCCTTTAAGACAGCAAGGTTTGATAGGCCAATGCCATTAAAATCCTTTTCTGGGCAGAAATCGCATGCCAGATCGTATTGCTTTAGAGCTAATGCTGTGCCAGGTCCGGTGGCGATGGTTTTGGTATTTTTTGGCCAATTAGGCCAAATACGATGGATAGATTCAGCAGTGTTAAAGACTGAATTAGGGCTAATAAAGATAACAAAATCATAACGACTAAGTTTTTTTAAAGTAGATAATAAGACGGTAGTATCCTTTGTAGGGATAATTTCTAATGTTGGGAAATGAACGGCTTGGCCCGCATAATACTGAGTTTGGGCTGCTAAGTCTGTCGCTTGATGAGCAGGACGGGTAATGAGAGCCCTTAAACCATGTAAAGATGTCATGGGCTCAAAAATAACCTCAATTTTAAGAGGAAGCAATGGTTGGCAGTCGTTTTCGGTTGTTTATGGTTTGGATATTGTCTTAGGAAGAAATCGGTGTTAACTTGAGAATGGGGTTATGTAAAAAAAATTAGAGAAAAATATATGACAGCGTCTTTAAAGCTTAGTAGAAATCCAACTAATCAGGCGGTTACACATTTTATTGAGAGCAGAAATAAGGAAATAAAATTTGGTTCTCCAAAGCCAGCAGATAATGAGCTTATTACCAATAGATTGCTAAGAGTTAGGTCAGAGCGCAAGAAATTAGAAAAATTGGACTTACAATTCTTTATGAATTACATATGTGCGATAAATGAATCTCAAGAAAATATGGTTTTTGCTAAAAAGTTTTATCCAAAAAGATTATCTTTGCTTGTTTCTTTAATCCTAAGTATTGTGGCGTCTAAAAATCTCCCTAATGATTTAAAGTATAGAGCCTTAAAGTTCTTCCATGAGAATTTTGATATTGACGAAGCGATAATTGATGAAATATTGACAGAGCTTGAGATAGTTGATTCAAGTCATATTCCCTTCTCTAATTTTTATTCGGAAGAAACAAACGATGGTTTGTTGAGCTATGATCTTTATAATCCTTCTCAAACCCAGATCGAGGACCCTCTTGCAAATAACTCAAAAAAAGTAAATCCCATGACAGCTCTTTGCAAGGAGCTTGAAGAGGTTGTTACTGAAAAATTAGATAAGGATAATGAGAATCTACATAGACGACTGGTTATTAAACCGAATCCACAGATGCGAATGTATGATGAAGAGGAGTTTTTCAACAGGCCCGGTATGGGATCACAGCAAAATTTTCCTGGAAATTCCCAACGTTCTCTACTGAATCCCTATGAGATATTAGGGATGGAGCCGAAATATACTGATGAGTCTGAAGATGACTTTAGAAAAAGGTTGCGTAAACAATATCATAAGCTGATTTTAATTCATCACCCAGACAAGGGTGGATTAAAAGAAGATTTCCAAAAAATTCATAGCGCTTATGAAGAGTTGAATAAAGATCTTGTGACAGAAAATGAAACTGTCAGGCAAAATTCTCCATCGAGAAGATCAGCTTAAATTTTTTTGATATCTAAAATTATTCTGTAGGGGGCAAAAATTAAAAATAGTCCGTCATGGCGAGGCCGAAACGTCAGTGAGGCCGTGGCCCCATGGATTGCCACGCACTTATGGTGCTCGCAATGACGAAAATGTTTACTATAGGCTGGAGAAAATGTGTTGTTTTTTCAAGAACTTAAGTTCAAGCAAGATATTTTTTATCTCCTACAGAGCTAAAATTAAAGGAATTCACTTTCGTTAAGTTCTTTTAAATTGGTGACGACAGGGTGAATTACAACTAAACAGCTACTTATTCGATATTTTAGTTTTTATTATCCTTTATCGACACTACACTTTTATATTTATATAATTTTATGAATTTAATTCGCCTAGAAGATTTAGATTTAAAAAATAAGCGTGTTCTTATTCGGGAAGATTTTAATGTGCCTTTAGATAAGGGCATGATTACCAGTGATGCGCGTATCAAAGCAGCATTACCCACCATTCAATATGCCTTAAAAAAAGGTGCGGCGGTTATTTTACTCTCTCATCTAGATAGACCAGCGGAAGGTTATGTTACTCCTGAACTTTCTTTAGCGTCGATCGCCGCACGATTACAAGAGTTATTAGGTCATCCAGTAAAATTTATCACTGATTGGTTGGATGGGTTTGAGATTTCACCGGGTGAAGTCGTGCTGTGTGAAAATGTTAGATTTCAAACAGGAGAAAAGGAAAATGATCCTAGTTTAGCTAAAAAAATTGCAAAATTAGCTGATATTTTTGTTATGGATGCATTTGCTACAGCCCATCGCAGTGAAGCATCCACTGTGGGAGTAGCGCAGTTTTCACCACAAGTTTGCGCAGGTTTATTGTTGACCTCAGAGTTAAAAGCGTTGACCTCAGCATTGGAAAATCCAGCGAGGCCCTTATTAGCCATTGTGGGTGGCGCAAAGGTGTCTACTAAATTAATGCTGTTATCCTCTTTGCTTAATAAAGTAAACTCCTTACTTCTAGGAGGAGGAATTGCCAATACTTTTTTAGTTGCACAAGGTTATTCTGTAGGCCGATCTTTATATGAGGCTGAACTGGTTAAAGAGGCAAAAAAACTTTTAGAATTATCAAAACAATTACAAGTTGAGATTGTGCTGCCTACCGATGTTGTTGTGGCTACTGAAATCTCTACAACTGCCAAAGGCACTGTTAAAAAATTAACAGAAATAAATGATGATGAAATGATTTTAGATGTTGGACCAGAATCAATTAAACGTTATAACCAGTATGTACAACTGGCAGCGACTATTTTATGGAATGGACCTCTTGGAGTTTTCGAAATGTTCCCTTTTGAACAAGGAACCCGTGCTTTGAGTAATGCTATTGCCAATAGTTTAGCTTTTTCCATTGCAGGGGGTGGCGATACTTTAGCAGCCATCGAAAAATATGGCATTGCAAATAATATTTCCTATATATCTACGGGAGGAGGAGCTTTTCTTGAATTTATACAGGGAAAAACTTTACCTGCTTTAGCTGTATTACAAGAGCGCATAAGGGAAAGATAGTAATGAAGCGATTTAAACGAACCAAGATCGTGGCTACGTTAGGCCCTGCAACCGATAAGCCTGGTGTATTACAAGCGATGATAGCTGCAGGCTTAGATGTGGTTAGATTGAATTTCTCACATGGTAAATCAGAAGATCATATTAAACGAGCGAATTATGTTCGCGAATGTGCAAAAGCTGTGGGCCGAGAAATTGCTATCATGGCGGATTTACAAGGACCAAAAATTCGTATTGCATGCTTTAAAAAAGGCTCTATTTTTTTAAAAAAAGATGCTTTGTTTATTCTAGATGCTGATTTAGGTAAAGATAGTGGCGATGAATCAACAGTAGGTATTGATTATAAAGCCTTACCACGAGATGTTCATCGTGGAGATCTGTTGTTGCTCGACGATGGACGTTTAGTGCTGAAAGTGAAAAAAATTCAGAAAAATAAAATATTTTGTCTTGTAGAAGTAGGTGGGGAGTTATCTAATAACAAAGGAATTAATCGAAAAGGTGGTGGTCTTTCTGCCGTAGCGTTAACTGACAAGGATAAAAAAGATTTAAAAATAGCAGTAAAATTAAGTGCTGATTATATTGCGATTTCTTTTCCTCGCAGTGCCGCGGATATGAATCTAGCTCGAACTTTATTAAAGAAGGCAAAAGGGCATGCGGGTTTGATTGCAAAAATAGAACGTAGCGATGCCATTCCTGTTATTGATGAAATTATTCGAGCTTCTGATGCAGTGATGGTGGCTCGTGGTGATTTGGGTGTTGAAATTGGTGATGCTGAATTACCCGCTGTGCAAAAGCATATTATTCAGCGGGCACGATCTTTAGATAAAGCAGTGATTACTGCGACACAGATGATGGAATCGATGATTCATAATGCTATTCCAACTCGAGCAGAAGTTTTTGATGTAGCGAATGCTGTATTGGACGGCACTGATGCCGTTATGTTATCTGCAGAAACTGCTACAGGAGATCATCCTGCTTTAGTAGTAATGGCTATGGCACGTATTTGTTTAGGTGCGGAAAAACAAGCTAAAATGCGCGTATCCCGGCATCGGGTAGAATGTCAATTCTATCGTCCTGATGAAGCCATTGCGATGGCAGCTATGTATACGGCCAATCATTATGATATTAAGGCCATCATTGCCTTAACTGAGTCAGGTGCGACGCCTTTATGGATGTCGCGGATTCGTTCTGGAATACCTATTTATGGTTTAGCACATAGCTTACAAACAACACGTCGATTAGCCTTGTATCGCGGCGTATATCCCTTATATTTTAATATAGATAAAGTACATAAAGAAAATATAGGTCATTTAGCAATTAAAGAATTGAAGAAACATGAGCTTTTACGAAAAGGAGAACGAGTATTAATTACTTACGGAGATTTGTTAAAAACCACTGGCGGGACCAATACATTAAAGATTTTAGAAGTAGATTAGCTAAATTCTTTAAGTTTACAAATATTTATTTTAATTTCAGTTTTTGCTTTTTAGAACATTTATTACAAACCCCATAAATGATTAGGCTATGGTCTGTCATTTGATAATTGGCTTGTTTTGCAACAATTTTTTGGCGTTGTTCGATGATTTTATCAACAAATTCATCCACTTTTCCGCATTTGATACAGACTAAATGATCGTGATGCGGACCTTGATTCAACTCAAACACCGAATAGGCATCTTCAAAGTTTTGGCGCTTTACCAAACCTGCGCTTTCAAATTGAGTTAATACTCGATAAACTGTGGCTAAACCTATGTCCTCGCCGGATTCCAATAAGGCTTTATAAATATCTTCAGCACTTAAATGACGAGTTTTAGCTTGCGCTAGTAATTCAAGTATTTTTAATCTAGGACCGGTTACTTTTAAACCCGCTTGGCGTAGTTGTTGATTATCCATTAGTTTATCTCTAAACTCCTCGGTTAATAATTAATATTGGAGTGATTTTAAGTTAATTAAATTTTTTCTAATTGTTTTTTAAACATTTTGTAGAAATCGCGGTTATGACTTTATTTTATTGATGATATTTTTATGAAAAAGTTGCTTATAAGTCTGTTTTTAATATTACTCATTGCTGGTTGTCACATTGTTTATCGGCCAGATATTCAGCAAGGTAATATACTGCAGCAGTCTACCATAGACCAGTTAGAACCCGGTATGACTAGGGAGCAAGTTCGTTATCTATTAGGTAGTTGCGTATTGCAGCCTCCTTTTCAACCCGATCGTCAAGATTATATTTATTTCCTTCAGCCAGGTCATGGAGAGCCTATTCAAAAGCGTGTTACGCTTATTTTTTCTAACGGACGCTTAAAACAGATTGAAAAATCGACCCTTAATTAATATATTTTTATATGTTTTATTTAGAAACGCGTTAACCAGTTTTTTGTTTTTTTGCACGATTTATTCTCATTTTTTTAGGTTCTATTAGGAGTGGCTGATAAATTTCTATTCTATCTCCTGGTTTTACTTGAGCATCCAAATTGCATAATTTTCCAAAAATCCCTACTTTATTTTTGGTCAGATCGATACCTGGGAAATCTAATAGAATACCCGAAAGCTTTATGGCTGTTGAGACGCTAGCAGTAGTAGGGATAGAAACTTTTAAGATTTTTTGCTGATGTTGATCAGCAAATATCACTTCAACTTCAAAAACAGGCATATTATTACTTTGCTTATGGAAGAGTTTTGTTTTCAAAATTTGCGATCTCCATAAACTTGCTTGGCGCGGTCAGAAAAAGCTTGTACTAGCGTATTTGCTACTCTCTCAAAAAACGGAGAAAAAGCAAGTGCTAGCAAACGCGTAGAAAATTCAAATTCCAAATTTAAATTGATTCTGGATCCGTTTGGCGTAGTTTCAAAAGACCAATAGCCTTCTAAATGTTTAAATGGGCCATTGATAAGGCTAATTTCAATTAACTTGTCTTTCTGCAGACGATTTGATGTGGTAAAGGTTTTAGACAGTCCTCCTCTCGTCAATGTAAGACAAGCTTGTATACTATCTTCATCTTGACTGATGACTTTACTTTCAGTACACCAGGGAAGAAATTCACTATATTTTTCAATGTGATTGACCAGTTTGTACATCTCTGACACATTGTAAGGCACTTCTAAAGAATGTTGAATAAATGGCATAATTATGGTTCGGGGCGACTCTCGTTAATATGTTTGCTATGCTTGGATCTATGATTGCTAAAACAGGTTTGAGTATATCCGATGAATTCTAAGAAAGCATTGCAAGACACCACTATTGCCTTAAATAGACGCGCTCGCCATGATTATTTTATTGAACAATCTATCGAGGCCGGGTTGGTTTTGCAGGGTTGGGAGGTCAAAAGTCTTCGCAGTGGCCGTGCTCAATTGACCGAAAGCTATGTGGTATTAAAAAATGGCGAGGCATGGCTTTTAGGTTGTCATATTACCCCCTTAGCAACAGTGTCAACCAATCATAGCCGGCCGGATCCAACTCGTACACGTAAGCTCTTACTCAATGAACGAGAACTGAGTAAATTTGCTGGGAGCATTATGCGTAAAGGCTATACCCTAATCGCATTAAAACTTTATTGGAAAAAGAATCGGGTTAAGTTAGAAGTCGGTTTAGCCAAGGGTAAACAGGAACATGACAAGCGGGCTAGTATCAAGGAAAAAGATTGGCAACGCGAAAAAATGCGTTTAGGACGCTATACCAGGTAGGAATTATACCTACATTTAAAATATGAAGCCGTGTTTTGCAAAGCTTATCTGAAAGAGCCTGATAAATGAGGTATAATAAGCGCTTGGGGGCGATCGGCTTCGACGCCGGTTACAAACCCTGAGGTGCATGTCGAGGACGCAACTTTGCCTCGTTAATCATGTTGCAAACCTATAGTTGCAGAAAATGACAACTATTTCGCTAGAAACAACGATGTTGCTATTGCTGCCTAACCGGTAGTTAATTTTAACGTCGTTGGCGCTGCCTAAACAGCAGCCGGCGCCATGAACTCCATAGGCTTGTATGTGGAGGTAGTGGTCATAACTGACAAGCTCGTAGTCTAGCCCCTTCTGAGGCGAAAGCTACTAAAACCAAACAGAATCGTCGGTCAATTCCCTGTCAATCGGAGATGGATCGATTAAACTTAAAGATTGTACTAAACATGTAGTGCCAAAGGCAGCGGACTGGCGGACGTGGGTTCGATTCCCACCGCCTCCACCAAATTTTTATCTCAACACTTCCAAAACCATCTCAAAGAGCCCCTTGTGAATAAGGGGCTTTTTATTTATATTTCTTCCAATGAAGCTTAAGAAGTGCGCCCCAATGTCCAAGGTTAAGTGGAGTATAATTGAAGAATATTTATATATTCCAATAATAAGATACCGTCAAATGCCACTTAAAAATGTAACATTGCCCAGTGCTAAGCATAAGGAAAGAGCTTATTAGTTTGCTGATGAAAAAGGATTGTTTTTATTTGTTAAGCCAAGTGGTTCGTCTTGGCGGTTTAAATATCGTTTTGCAGGTAAGAAAAGCTGTTATAAATTAGCCTCTATCCTTAGATTGGTTTGGTTTATGCCCGAGATAAGGCTTGAAAATTACTTATTGAAAAAATAGACTCAGCGCTTACTAAACAAGCGTCTAAATGAGCAGCAAAACTAACAGCCCAAAATAGCTTTGAATCGTAGAATTACTCAATACTTTACGTCGAATTGAAAGCCGAGGCGCAATAGAAACTGAAGAAACTGCATATAGAGCATCAAAATTGTGGTCAAGTATTTCGCCTATGCTATTGCCACAGGTTCCCAGCAGGAGTGTTTGTTATGAAAACAGACTTAATTTGTGTATTAACCAATAATTTTGAAGCCCACGCACAGCAGACCGATGAAGGGATAGAATTCTGGTTAGCTCGCGATATTCAATATCTACTAGCCTATGCCAAATGGGATAATTTTCTAAATGTCGTCTTGAAAGCTAGAACTTCTTGTGAAGTTTCCGGCCATAAGGCAATAGACCATTTTGCTGACGTCGGGAAAATGGTTGATTTAGGCTCAGGTAGTCAACGTAAGATTGATGACATTATGCTTACTCGTTATGCCTGTTATCTAATTGCACAGAATGGCGATCCCAGAAAACCGGAGATAGCTTTCGCTCAGGCTTATTTTGCTATACAGACACGGCGAGCAGAGTTAATTGAGCAGCGACTTCTTGAAACAGAGCGAGTTTCTGCGCGCAAAAAATTATCGAAAACTGAAAAAGAGCTTTCCCAGATAATCTATGAACAAACAGGTGGTAATCAAGATTTTGCGCTTATTCGGAGTAAAGGAGACCAGGCGCTTTTTAATAAATCAACTCAATCTATGAAAACTCGCTGGAAAGTACCAGACAACCGTCCATTAGCTGATTTTGCGCCCACAATTATTTTGAAGGCCAAAGACTTTGCTGCGGAAATTACAATTTTCAATGCAAAAGTACATAGCATGAAAGCTGAAACAGCGATTTCTAGGGAACATATCACTAGCAATGAAGCTGTTCGTAAAACGCTCTTGGAGCGCGGTATTCGACCAGAAATTCTCAATCCTGCGGAAGACGTCAGAAAAGTGGAGCGTCGTTTGGTCTCAGAAGGTAAAAAGGCTTTAAAAAAACCAGAAGTATTATGAGGATGGAATCTAGTTAACCCTCCGATCTGTTAGTTCAGTAGCATAAGGGCATTGGCTGGTTAATGTGATTTCCACCGCGCCCACCCGCTTTAAAAGTGTGTTTTTAGGGATTTTGAATCTTCGAGTAAATTAAAAGACCTAGGATAGAGATATAAGGCATACAAACCAGAATCCGATGTGGAAGCTCAGCTCAAGCTATATTAAGCCTACCGGATCCCCCTAGTGACAACCCCCCTAAAAAAGAATAGACTACCCGCTCGTTAGAAAAACATGATTAATATTTATGGAAAACCTGGTTGTTGTTGTCCTAGGCCTTAATGAAAATCAGCTTACTGATCAAGTATTTCGATTGGTTGCTCACAGCGGTTGCCATATTGTGGATGCGCGTGTAAATACCACCGCAACACATATAACGATGACCTTGTTGATTGGAGGCGCCTGGAATACCATCGCTAAATTCGAAACACTCATAAAAAAATATGAAGGTCAGGTTTTGGTTGCACGTACACAATTTAGAGGCGCACAACCCGATAGTTTTCCTTATTCCTCTTATATTGTGGCACCTGATATACCTGATGTTTTAGCTAAGATTACTCAGTTTTTATCTGAGCAGGAAGTAACGCTATACAACCTTCATATAGAATCATATAAAGCGCCAATAACAGAAGCTGCAATGCTTGGTATATCTCTGTCATTTGGTTTTCCAGCACATCATTTAGTAGCTGATTTTCGCGAACACTTTATTGTGTTTTGTGATGAAAACAATTTTGATGTGGCCATGGAACCTCAGAAAAATTAGATCTATTTTTAATCTTTAAATATTATTAGTTAATATGTTAGTTATAAACGAGCCTGCACCAGATTTTAGTTTGCCTGCCACTAGCGGTAAAATTGTAAGTTTAAAGGATGTAATTGGTAAAAATATTGTTTTGTATTTTTATCCTAAAGACTGCACGCCGGGGTGTACGCAGGAAGGAAAAGATTTCGCGGAAAATTATAAAAAATTCGCTTCCCTAAATACAATAATTTTAGGAGTTTCCCGTGATAGCCTGAAGTTACATGAAAAATTCAAATCAGAGCAGCAATTTCCTTTTGAATTATTATCTGATGCTGAAGAAAAAGTATCTAAGTTATATGATGTATTAAAAGAAAAAATTATGTACGGCCGAAAATCTTACGGCATAGAAAGAAGTACTTTTTTGATTGATAAACAGGGCATTTTGCGACGGGAATGGAGAAAGATAAAAGTACTTGGTCACGTAGATGCAGTTTTACAAGCGATTGGCGAATTGAGTTAATAGATCATTAACATAATTTATTTTTATGCGCAGCTATCTTTTTGTAAGAAATAGCATTAAGAATAGCTTTTACCACGCTAGCTAGAGGGATAGCAAAAAACACCCCCCAGAATCCTAGTAAACCTCCGAATATAAGTACTGCGATAATGATAGTTACTGGATGTAAATCTACTGCTTCAGAAAATAAAAAAGGGACTAACACATTGGCATCTAATGTAATAATTAAAGCGTAAACTGCAACCAGATATCCAAAATGCGCTGTCCATCCCCATTCCAAAAATCCAATAATAAGAACAGGAATAGTTACCATAACAGCCCCTATATAGGGGATAATTACCGAAATCCCAACTAGTACACTGAGTAATATAGCGTATTGAAGGCCAAGTATTGCGAAAGCTAGATAAGTAATTATCCAGACTATCAACATCTCTAAAGCTTTTCCTCTTACATAATTACCTGTTTGTGTAAGAACTTCTGTCCAGACTTGAGAAATTAATCGACGTTTTTCAGGTAAATATTGAGTCAGCCAGGTGATTATTTTTTTTTCATCTAATAAGAAAAAATAAACTAATAATGGGACTAATACGAAGTAAATGGCAAATGCAATGACATTGGGAATATAGCCTAATGAAGCAGATAATATTCCTTGCCCAGAATGGGTTAATTCAGCTTTAAACTGAGTAATCCACTCTTGAATTTGACTGGCCGAAGTGTAACCTGGGTAACGAGTAGGGAGATATAAGAGTAGTGCTTGGCCCTTTGCAGTCATGGCAGGCAATTCAGCTATTAAGTTACTTAATTGACGAAATAGCAACGGTAATAAACCCACGATCCCAAGAATAACCAAACCTACAAAACTCATATAAACCCCTAAAACTGCCGCAATTCGAGGTAAGCCGAGTTTTTCTAAGGAGCTAATGGGCCATTGTAACAAATAAGCCATCACAACACTGACAAATACCGGAGCTAAAATTTTTCCTAAAGTGGCAAAAACGATGATAATAAACAACAGAAATAGCCATAAAATAGCTAATTCTGGGTCGAGAAAGTATCGGGTAAACCAGTTTTTAACAAGTTGCAGCATAGTTTAAATCGCTACTTCAATGAAGTATGAGTAAATCAAGTCTATTGAACAGATGGGTTAAAGTCAAAAATGGCTTCTCATTACCTGCGAGATTTAGATAAAAGGGTTTTACTCCCATTCTATCGTTGCAGGGGGTTTTCCTGAAATATCATAAACTACTCGAGAAATACCAGCCACCTCATTAATTATTCGATTTGATACAGTCTCAAGTAAATGATAAGGCAGATGTGCCCAGCGAGCCGTCATAAAATCTATTGTTTCTATAGCGCGGATCGCAATGATTGGCGCATATTGACGAGCATCTCCAATAACTCCGACAGAATTTACCGGCAAAAAAACGCAGAATGCTTGGCTTATTTTATTATAATAATTTTGTGCACGAAGTTCTTCTTGTAAAATAAGATCGGCTTTACGGACAAGATTAATATTTTTTTGATTGACCTCGCCTAAAACACGTATGGCTAATCCAGGACCTGGAAAAGGATGTTTATATACAAGTTCGGGAGGTAAGCCTAATTCTAAGCCCAATTCACATACCTCATCCTTAAATAATTCACGTAATGGTTCTAATAACTTAAGTTTGAGTGTATCGGGCAGCCCCCCCACGTTGTGATGAGATTTAATAGCATGGGCTTTTTGAGTACTTGTACCAGCAGATTCAATGACATCAGAATAGATAGTGCCTTGTGCTAACCAAGCTATGTCTGGGTATTTACTGGCTTCAGTTTCGAATATTTCAACAAATAAATTACCGATGGCTTTACGTTTTTCCTCTGGATCAGTAATTCCTTTTAGGATGTTTATAAAGCGCTCAGAGGCATCGATTTTTACAACTGAGATATGCATATCATCTGCTAAAGCTTGAATAGCAGAATCTTTATCAGTAATACGGAGTAGGCCGGTATTAACGAAAACGCATAATAATTGCTTGCCAATAGCTTTGTGTAATAAGGCGGCTAAGACAGTAGAATCGACACCACCGGAAAGCGCTAGTAAAACCTTTTCTTCGCCTACTTTCTTTTTAATTTCCGCAATCTCATGTTCCAAAATTTTAGGCGCTGTCCAGCTTGGTTGGCAGTGGCAAATTTTTTCCACAAAACGAGCCAATATTTTTTTTCCTTGACGCGTATGAGTCACTTCTGGATGGAATTGTAACCCATAAAAATGGCGTGTTGGATCTGCCATGCCAGCAATAGGAGTGTTAGGCGTGTTTAATATAACAACAAAGCCAGGAGGGAGTTGTTCAACATGATCACCATGACTCATCCAGACATCTAATAACGCATTTTTTTCATTTTTTGGATTATCTCGAATATGAGTTAGCAGTTCAGTTTCGGTAGTCACTAAAGCGGGAGCATATCCGAATTCTCGGTTTGCACACGAAACGACTTTACCACCAAGTTGTTCCGCCATGGTTTGCATGCCATAACAAATCCCTAAAACCGGACAACCTAAGCTAAATACTATTTTTGGTGCTCGCGGGGTGGTGTTTGAGGTAACGGTTTCAGGTCCACCGGATAAGATAATTCCTTTTGGTGCAAAAGCTAAAATTTCAGCCTCTGAGATATCAAAAGGAAGGATTTCACAATAAACATGCAATTCACGAATGCGTCGCGCGATTAGCGGCGTATATTGTGAGCCAAAATCGAGAATTAATATGCGTTCTTGTGGGATAGTCATCTTAAGGTACACTCCGTTTTTATTAGAGATTTAATTTTAAGTTTCATAAAAAAAGGTTAAGTATTACTAAGAGTTGATATCGAGAAATATTCAATCTTCTCGGTAATAATTAGGAGCTTCTTTAGTAATTGCCACATTGTGCACATGGCTTTCTCTTATGCCGGCAGCGGTTAGTTTTATAAACTGTGCCTTTTTGTGAAGATCGGCAATATCAACGCTTCCTGTATATCCCATTCCGGCCCTAACTCCACCTAGTAAATGGTGAATAACTGTTTGCAAAGGACCTTTATAAGGTATTCTTCCTTCTATGCCCTCGGGAACTAGTTTGTTTGATTCTAAAGCATCTTGAAAATAGCGATCAGATGATCCTTGTTGCATGGCCCCTAAAGAGCCCATGCCACGATAGGCTTTGTAAGGTTGACTTTGATAAAGCTCTATTTCTCCAGGAGCTTCTTCAGTGCCAGCAAACAAGCTGCCTATCATGACAGCATGTGCGCCAGCAGCCAATGCTTTACAAAGGTCTCCTGAATAACGAATTCCACCATCAGCAATGATGGTTACTGGCTTTCCTTTTAGTGCCGCAGCAACATTCATGATGGCTGTAATTTGGGGGACACCTACACCTGTCACAATGCGAGTTGTACAAATTGAGCCCGGTCCCACACCTACTTTTATAGCATCTGCACCCGCTATCGCTAGGGCTTGTGCTGCATCAGCAGTAGCAATATTTCCAGCTATGAGAGAAACATCAGGATATTTAGTTTTCAACCATTTAACCATGTCGAGAACACTTTGAGCATGGCCATGTGCAGTATCAACACAGATTATATCAGCACCTGCTTCAATCAACGCTGCTGCACGTTCTTTTGCATTGATACCAATGCCTACAGCTGCACCCACGCATAACTGGCCACGTGGATCTTTAGTAGCGAAGGGTTTTTCTTTGGTTTTTTGTAAATCTTTTGCTGTCATTAAACCTCGACAACGAAATTGATCGTCGACAATCAAGATTTTTTCTAAGCGATGTCGGTGCAGTAAATCTATTATCTCTTCCGGTGTAGCCTGTTCTTTGGCTGTGATAAGCCGTTCTTTAGGGGTCATCACTTGGGAGGCAGGTTGATCTAAGCTTTCTTCGAATCGTATGTCTCTATGCGTGACTATGCCTACTAATTGGTCCTTTTCGATAACGGGTATCCCTGAAATTGAATAAGTAGCCATTAGTTTAAGTAATTCTCGTAAAGTTGTTTCCGGAGCAACGGTAATGGGATTTCTTACCATTCCATTTTCAAAGTTTTTTACCTTTCTAATTTGTTGGGTTTGGGTTTCTATGGGCATATTTTTATGAATAATGCCTAAGCCACCTTCTTGAGCAAGCGCTATTGCAAGCTTAGCTTCGGTGACTGTATCCATAGCGGCAGAGATCAAAGGAATTTTTAAATTAATTTTAGAAGTTAATTGCGTTTCCAGAGATACATCTTTAGGTAAAACCATCGAATGATTGGGGAGTAATAGTATATCGTCAAACGTTAAGCCTTCTGAAATCATTTTCATAATATATAAGTAAATAATTAAACTAAATAAAATTGCGTAGAAGGTACCTTATAGCCCCCCCTCAAGTCTAGTGGCCGAAAAATAAAAAACCATATTTGGTCTTAAGTAGGCTAGCATTTTTTATCTATTTTTAGTTAACTACTTGAGTTAAAATAATTTTTTTAAGCTTAATAAATATCTCTTACAAGGAGACTGACCATTATGTCCCAGGCATTACTTCAACGTAATTTAGATACTCCCGGCGCACGACTTAAATATTTACGCTCGATTCTGAGATTGACCAGGGCATATATAGAAAAAAAATATAAATTGCCAGAAATTACTTTGAAGTCTTGGGAAAATAGTATGCTCAAGATTTCTAAAAATGGCATTAGACGCTGCGTAGCCGTCTATAAAAATGAAGGTTTAATAGTTGATGAGTCTTGGATAGCTGAGGGCAAAGGATTAGACCCTACAATTAGGCTTTCATTAGGCCATTATTTTGCTATGCCTAGCGAGATTGTTAATTTACCTATCGATGAAGATGATGAGATTGCTATGATGCGAGACGCACAGGAGTTTCGAGATCGCTACTCTAATGCAGTAGTCATGATAGTTTCTAATGATGAAATGAGTCCTCATTATAGAGCTGGAGATTATGTGGGGGGACGACTTAGATCCAGCAATGAGTTTGACTCGATAGTCAATAAGGACTGTATCATTTACTTGAAGGGTGGTGGACAATACTTCCGGCGACTTTTTAAAGATTCTTTAGGGCGCTTTAATCTTGCTTGTTTGAATCCTATGGGAAGAACGGCGGAACCTATTATTTTTGATGCGGATATAGAAGCTGCTGCAGCAGTTATTTGGGTCCGAAGAAAAGACGAATAAGGATTAAAAATAAGATGCTTCAATTTAAAATGTATACTCACAACAATTGGATTTTTTGGCAGGCGCCGCGAGAATGAAGCAACCGGAGAGTATGTAATATACATGTGGATTGCGAATTGAGCGCCAATACAGACAAAAATTCAAGTGCGAAGAGTATAGTTAATTTCCCTTTCAATGATCTTACTAAGGTCATTTTTAAGCCTCGTAAGCTGCGTATAATATTTAGCGAGAAAACTATAATGATTAAATTTAGAGAGCCCAGTAGCTATTACAATCATGTAGTCTAGATGATTTTGCTTATGTGTAAGCATTAAGCCATTTTTCATACCATGTAGTGATCGCTGTCGCATGACTTCTTTTCCGAAAGAATCGATATAGTCTATTTCTGAAAAAGGTATAATATTTCTCTGAGATAATTTTTTAGCTTGAATTAATGGGTCATTCTTGGTTATTTGATTTTTATCGAAATAAATTTGCCATTCTAATCGGGAAATAAGAGAAATGAGTTTTTTTTGGGCATGATCTTCTATACCCACAGCAAAATAATCGATGGGAGGTATGCTAATGTTATTAATATAATCGAAAAAGGTAGATCGTGTAGACTCCCTGCAGATAGGAGTATAATGATATTCCTTCATGGAAAAAAGACCTCATTGGACAAAGATGCAAGCAAGCTTTAACTTAGTGTGAGTTAGTATTTTAAGGCTTTACATGCTATAAATGAGGAATATTTTATCATATTTCTTTATCAAAAGAAGATATTTATACTAAGTATTATGGGATTTGTATGTTTCCACTTTATCAGGTTAATGCAAAGCCGCTTGTTATTGCTCATCGTGGAGGAGCGGGGCTATGGCCTGAAAATACCTTATTCGCCTTACAAGAGGCAGCAAAACTAGGGGCAGATTTAAGTGAGATTGATATTCATATGACTAGAGACGGTGTTTTAGTCGCTATCCATGATGAATCAATCGATCGTACAACCAACGCTAAAGGATTAGTGCAAGATCTTACATTGGCAGAATTGAAAAAATTAGATGCAGGGTATCGTTGGACTAATGACGAAGGTCGTACTTTCCCTTTTCGGGGCCAAGGAATTAAAATTCCAAGTTTGAACGAAATCTTTGCGGCCTTTCCAAAGCAAGTTATTAATATAGAGATAAAACAAAATGACCCGCCTATTGTGGCTGCATTAAGAGGGCTTATAAATCAGTATAATAAAACTAAACAAGTATTAGTGTCCGCTTTTAATTCACGCACCATGAAAGTCGTGCGTAGGCTATGTCCTAATATCGCAACTGCTGGAACAGAAGCAGAAATGGATCGCTTTTCGAAATTGAGTAAGTTATTTTTAACGCGACCTTTTTTATTATCTGCTGCGGCTCTAGAAGTTCCCTACGAAATGGTAACTGGACATTTTGTAAAGGCAGCACATAAAAAAAATATTCGGGTTGATGCTTGGACTGTCAACGAAGTCGAAGATATGGAAAGGCTATTAGCTTTAGAGGTTGATGGTATATTAACGGATTTTCCGGATAGGATGCTGAGTTTGGTTCGCAAGAGTTAGTCAGTTCAGCCTAAATAGATGAAAAGTTCCAAAAATCTTATAACCTTTTAGGAGGACAAGAACAGGAGCTCTTAAGATATATCCCCATAAGCCCGCCCTTTTAAGTACTCAGAACTCCAAAACACGCTTTAGATACCATGGGCATATAAAAAGCCTATAGTGCCGAGCTATTAAGTCTGTATAATACTTTCCTATATTCAAAAAAATATTTAGTTAGAACAAAAGCTAGAGGCATTTATGACAATTCAAAAGACCCTTTCTATTATTAAACCTGATGCAGTCAAAAAAAATTGCATAGGCGAGATTACTAAAAGATTCGAAAACTCCGGGTTAAAGATTATTGCAGCGAGAATGGAGAGTTTGAAAAAAGATCAAGCTGAAAAATTTTATGCAATTCATAAAGAAAGACCTTTTTTTACTGAACTGGTTGAGTTTATGTGTTCAGGACCTGTGATGATACAGGTTTTAGAGGGGCCTAATGCGATCCTGAAAAATCGTGAACTGATGGGGGCCACTGATCCTACACAAGCCCTTCCAGGCACCATTCGCGCTGATTTTGCCGAAAGTGTGGGGCAAAATGCTGTTCACGGATCGGATAGTATGGATACCGCTAGAGAAGAAATCGCTTTCTTTTTTACACCAGATCAATGTTTTGGCGAAGGTTCTAAATAATGGATATGCCCTTAGAGAATTTACTCGATTTGGACCGAGAAGGAATGCAACTCCTTTTTCAAAAATTAGGAGAAAAGCCCCGTTATAGGGCACAACAGGTTTTACAATGGATTCATCAAATAGGTATTGATGATATTGATCTGATGAGTAATTTAAGTAAATCATTGCGTTCAAAACTCAAGTCTATAGCACAAATCGTTTTGCCAGAAATTGTTTTTGAAAAGCAGTCTCATGATGGGACTAGAAAATGGCTGTTGCGACTGAGCGATGGGAATTGTATTGAAACAGTTTTTATACCTGAGGTAAATAGAGGAACTTTGTGTGTTTCATCACAAGTAGGTTGTGCATTGAATTGCAGTTTTTGTTCGACCGCGCAACAAGGATTCAGTCGTAATTTAACTGTAGCAGAAATCATTGGGCAAGTATGGTTGGCAGTACGGAGTTTGTCAGATGGATCTTTACGTCATGACCATACTGTCAGTAATATTGTGATGATGGGTATGGGCGAGCCCTTATTAAACTTTGATAATGTCGTTAAAGCAATGAACCTGATGATGGATGATTTTGCCTATGGTTTTTCTAAGCGGCGTGTTACTTTAAGTACCTCTGGCATAGTTCCTGCATTGCGACGTTTATCTGAGGTAAGTGAAGTAGCTCTTGCGGTATCTTTACATGCGCCTAATGATGAGCTAAGAAATCGCTTAGTTCCTATCAATAAAAAATATCCTCTTTCTGAATTACTAGCAGTATGTCGAAATTACTTTAAAGGAAATCATAGAAGACGTATTACCATGGAGTATGTCATGTTAGAAGGAATTAATGATCAACCCGAACATGCACGACAGCTAATAAAAATTTTAGAAGGTATTCCAGTTAAAGTAAATTTAATCCCTTTTAATCCTTTTCCCAATACAATTTATCAGCGTTCTTCTCTTCCAGTGATTGAAAATTTTAAAAGTATTTTAATGAAAGCGGGGCTTAACGCGATAACACGAAAAACCAGAGGGGAAGATATTGATGCAGCATGTGGCCAATTAGTAGGGCAAGTTCAAGATAAAAGCTATCGTAGCAAAGAACGTCAAAGAGTGATTCCTCTTTTACTTGAATCAGCTGCGGGAATTTGATGGAATTTAAAAATGTACTTATAGCAATGGATTTTTGGCAAGGCGCCGGAAGAATGAAGTAACCCGAATGTATCCAAGATACATCAGGATTTCAAGTTGAGCGGCAACACAGACAAAAATTCAAATGAGAAGAGTATGGGGGAGAGTAAATGATATCGATATTAAAGCCGTTCATCATCATTTTTTTTATAGTCATTCTTACGGCATGTAGTATTTTTTCTAAATCAAAAACACAGGTATCTGTTCCACAGGCGTCCGATGTTAATGTGCAATTAGGTTTAGCGTATTTACAAAATGGCGATGTACAACGTGCGCATCAAAAATTATTGCTTGCTGAACAACAATCTCCAGGATCCTTGCAAGCACAAGGCGCAATGGGTTACTTCCTAGAAAGCACAGGAAGTCTGCCTTCTGCGGATGCATACTATCGGAGAGCAATAGCACTTAATTCAAAATCTGGTGCTGCCCAAAATAACTATGGAACCTTTTTGTGTCGCCGGGGTCGTTATTCTGAAGCGGATCAGCATTTTTTACTAGCATTACAAGATCCCAGTTATCTTAATACGGCACAAGTTTATGAAAATGCGGGTTTATGTGCTATGCAGGTACCTGATACTGAAAAAGCCATGGGTTATTTTACCCAAGCTATTACTCAGGACCCTAAACGCGCGATATCTTGGTTGGAATTAGGTAGAATAAGTTATCAAACAAAAGATTATCAACAAGCTCAGCAATATCTAGACCATTATATGCAGCTTGTTAAAGAACCTACAGCCAACGCCTTATGGTTAGGAGCAGTTTTAGCCAGGGCTTTGGGAAATCCAACAGCAGCAGGCAGCTACACCTTAATGTTACAAACAAGATTCCCAAATTCTGACGCCTACAAGGCATTAATACAAACACCTAAATCGAAAACCAAACAAAAAAGTAAACAACTTTATTATTAATTATGGCGGAAAAAATACAAGCAATACGTGGCATGAATGATATTCTGCCGATAGAAATTTTTACTTGGCAGAAAGTTGAAAATACTTTGCGTAAACTTGCCAAACAATATGGATATCAAGAAGTTCGTTTACCTATTCTTGAAAAAACAGAACTGTTTAAACGATGTATTGGCGATGTAACTGATATTGTTGAAAAGGAGATGTATACCTTTATTGATCGTAATGGAGATAGCTTGTCTTTAAGACCCGAAGGGACTGCCGGTTGTGTCCGAGCTGGTATAGAGCAAGGTTTACTTTACAATCAAATTCAACGCTGGTGGTATTTGGGCCCCATGTTTAGGCATGAACGACCTCAAAAAGGTCGCTATAGACAGTTTCATCAATTTGGCGTGGAAGTGTTTGGCATAGCTCAACCGCATATTGATGCTGAACTAATTTTGATGTCAGCACGTCTTTGGGAAGAATTAGGCATAAAACATCAATTAAGTTTGCAAATTAATTCACTCGGATCTTCAATAGCACGCAAGGCACACAAAGAAAGCTTAGTTAATTATTTTACTCAACAATTAAAATATTTAGATGAAGACTCCCTGCGCCGACTACAAACCAACCCATTGCGTATTTTAGATAGTAAGAACCCTGATATGCAGGGGCTCATTGAAAAAGCGCCAAAGTTGCTTGATTATCTTGATTCTGACTCCCAACAAGATTTTTGTATTTTAAAAGAAATACTCACTAATGCAGATATTTGTTTCACTATAAATCCTCGTTTGGTTCGGGGATTAGATTATTACAATAAGACAGTTTTTGAATGGGTTATTGCAGATGAGCAGCAAGCCGCTCAAAATACTGTTTGTGCCGGAGGTCGTTACGATAAGTTAGTAGAGCAATTAGGTGGGCATGCAACGCCGGCTGTGGGTTTTGCCATAGGTTTAGAGCGCTTAATTAACTTACTACCTAAAATAAATTCTGCAACCTCCCTCGCAGTTCCTGATATATATTTTATTACGATAGGTGATATGGCTATACAAAAAGGGTTAATTTTTGCAGAATATTTACGTACAGAGTTGCCAGCTATCAGTTTGATACTTGATGTGAGCGGGGATGGAATAAAATCTCAATTTAAACGTGCGGATAAAAGTGAAGCGCGTTTTGCATTAATTTTGGGGAATGATGAAGTAAAGTCTGACACTTTCGTTATAAAAAACTTAAGAGAAAAAAGCCCTCAAGAAATAATACCCCAAGCTGAAGCTATACAAAAAATTGCAGGAATGTTAAGCGCATGAATGAACTAATTGCAATAGAGCAAGCTGAGTATGTAAAAAAATGGTGCCGTGAGTATGGTTTTGGAATTTTAATAGGTATTATTTTTGCTATTTTTATTAGTTGGGGCTGGAATTATTGGCGTCAAACGGAAGAAAATAATTTGCTTACAGCATCCATGCAGTATGAACGCCTAGTAGCATCAACAGCTACAAATGGAAACATATCTATATTAAATGGATTAGCGAATGGATTGTTGAAAAATTATCCCTATACACCTTATGCTTCTTTAGCGGCTTTACAATTAGCTAAACTCGCGGTTAATCAAAATAATTTAACTGAGGCTGCGAATAAATTAGTTTGGATTATCGATCATGGTCACGATCAAGCTTTACAATCTATTGCACGCTTACGTTTAGCGCGAATTTTATTAACTCAAAACCAAGGAAAAGAAGCGTTGAACATACTATCCAAAAATGAAGATAAAGCATATATTCCAATTTTTTTGGAGGAAAAGGGAGATATTCTTAATAATTTAGGCCATAGCAAACAAGCATTGCAAAACTATTTAGCAGCTAAGCAAGCTTTGGGAAATATTATTGAGCAACCTCTGTTAGAAATGAAAATTAATAATTTGGCTTACGCTCGATGAGAAATCTAATGAAGAAAATTTATGTCCCCAGTATTTTTATTTGCTTGTTATTTTTAACAGCTTGTGCTGGTTTAGGTGATGATAATACACCCATGCCAGCACCTTTGACTGCATATCCTTTCCAATTTCAACCGGTATTGCTATGGTCTAGAGCAACCGGCAGAGGTATGGGCGATGACTATTTACGGTTAAGTCCTGTTATTCAAGAAGACCAAGTTTTTGTGGCAAGCAAATCCGGTCTTGTAACTGCTTTAGAGTTAGCGCATGGCCATAAATTATGGCAAAAAAATATTAAGCAAATTATAACGAGTGGTCCGGCAGTTAGTTGCGGGAAAGTTATCGTTGTTACTAAGCAACCTCAAGCGATAGCTTTAGCGGCGGACACTGGAGATGTCTTGTGGCGAGTACAATTACCTAACCAAGTATTAGCTCCTCCTGCTATCGGACAAGGTCAAATTATTTTTAAAACTGTAGATGGACAAGTATTAGCATTAGAATTACAAACCGGTGAATTATTATGGTCTTATGAACATGGTTCACCGCTGTTAATCCTAAGACTAAGTAGTGTCCCACAAATTGTAGGTAATAAGGTTGTAGTTGGTTTTTCCGATGGTAAATTAGCTGCATTGAATCTAAGAAATGGTAGTTTACTATGGGAGCGAAATATTGCGTTTCCACAAGGTGTGACTGCCGCTGATCAATTAATTGATATCGCGGCTGATCCATTATTATCGTGCGATGTAATTTATGTAGCTACTTATCAAGATCAATTGGCTGCTGTTTCTTTACAATCCGGACGAATATTATGGCAAAGAAATTTTTCAAGTTATTCAGGCCTTACTGTAGGAAATAGCTTGTATATAACAGATACGGAAGGAGGAGTCTGGGCTTTTGATCGTGCTACAGGTGAATTACTTTGGCAGCAACAGTTGTTAAGACATCGAGGCTTAACTGCACCGGCTATTTTTGGCAATAGTTTAGTTATAGGTGACCGAGAAGGTTATATTCATTGGCTTGCTCAATCTGATGGGCATCCTTTAGCGAGGGATCTTGTCCATGATAATGCCAGTATTATAGCTAATCCAGTTGTGGATTATCCCCTAGTATGTATTCTTACCAGGGAAGGTGGTTTATCTGCTTGGACTCATACGACTTTACCTGTATGAGCACTTCCGCTTTGCCAAGTATTGTTCTTGTAGGTCGACCGAACGTAGGAAAGTCGAGTTTATTTAATTCCTTAACTAAAACTCGCCATGCCTTAGTTGCAGATATTCCCGGTTTAACCCGAGATCGGCTTTATGGTAAAGGAGTTGTGGGAAATCAACCTTATATTGTCGTAGATACCGGAGGGTTAACGGGGAGTAAAGAAAAAGAGGTTGCTTTTCTAATGGAACAGCAAACCCAGCGTGCTATCACTGAAGCTGATCATGTTTTATTTTTAGTTAATGGAAGGGAAGGGTTATCGGCCCTGGATCAGCAATTAGCACAATTTTTACGTCGGCTAAATAAGAAAATTACATTGGTGATTAATAAAAGTGAAGGCTTAGATCCTAATTTATTACAAAGTGAGTTTTCGTTATTAGGTTTTGATGCGACATCATTTTCAATTATTTCCGCAATTCATGGCCAAGGTATTCAAGGATTAATGGAAAAAGTATTAAATTATTTTCCTAAGAGTGAAACCTCGATCACCGAACATCCATTGTCAGAAGAAGATGAAATTCCAAGAATAAAGGTATCTATTATAGGGAAACCGAATGTTGGCAAATCAACTTTGTTAAATAGAATTTTAGGTGAAGATCGGGCTATCGTTTTTGATCAACCGGGGACCACTCGTGATAGTATTGCAAATGATGTTGAATATCGAGGTAAATTATATACCTTCATTGACACTGCCGGTATTCGTCGAAAATCAAAAACAGTACACGAGATAGAAAAATTTTCCGTAATTAAAAGTTTGCAGGCTATTGAGGCTAGTAATGTTGTTTTACTAGTCATTGATGCCCAGGAAGGCATTAGTGAGCAAGATTTACATCTTCTAGGATTCATCCTTGAAAGTGGAAGAGCGCTTATCATTGCTGTAAACAAATGGGACGGCTTGTCTAACGAGCAAAGAGCGCAAGTCAAAAAAGATTTGGATAGACGTTTACAGTTTGTACCATTTGCTAAACTTATCTTTATTTCGGCTCTTCATGGTACAGGTGTTGGCAATTTATTTGCACTGATTCAACAGGCATATCGATCTGCAACACAAAGTTTAACCACATCACGCTTAACTCGTTTATTAGAACAAGCGGTTAACGCACATCAGCCACCATTGAGTCGTGGGCGAACAGTTAAATTGCGTTATGCTCATCCTGGAGGATATAATCCGCCAGTTATACTTATCCATGGCCAACACGCTAGTTTTTTACAAGAATCTTATCGTCGATATCTTGAAAATTTTTATCGCAAGGCGTTGAAAATTATTGGCAGTCCAATTCGGATAGAGTTTAGGGATAAATGAGTTTGAGTGTTCTTAATAGTAGGAGAAAATTGCTAGTAGTTCTTTGGCTTTTTTTCGTTCTGATCCTTTACTACTAATATTTCGCTGCACTATAAATGAAACAATAGTTGCATCTTTATAAATCTCCCGTGTGAAGTCTGTATCATGATTGGAAATTATCACCCGAATTCCCTTTGCAGCCAGGTTTCTTGCAGCATTTGCCAAGCATATCTGTTGTGAATGACTAAATCCTTCTGCTGTATAGTGAGTAAAATTTGAGGTTTTAGATAATCCAACATAAGGAGGATCGCAATATATTATATCTCCTTGCTTTACATACTCCAGAGTGGATAAAAAATCTCCATGGATAAATTCAGCTTTTCTTGCATGCACATAAAAATATTGCATTTCTTTCTCAGGAAAATAAGGAGTCTTATAGTAGCTAAAAGGAGTGTTAAATTCGCCTTTTCGATTAAAGCGCGCTAATCCATTGAAACAATGTTTATTTAAATATAATAATAACGCAGCTCTCATGCGATATTCTTTACTATCATTAAATAAACGACGTAAGCGATAGAACTCCTCTGCAGTATTATAGTTCTCATGGAAAAATAATCGGCAATAATCAATAAAAAATTGACCTTCTTGTTGTAAATATTTATATAATTGAATCAAATCAAGATTGTTATCACCTAATAGATAAGCAGAGTAAGAAGTATTAAGAAAAACAGTAGCCGAACCTAAAAATGGTTCTATCAAGCGATCGGTTTTAGGTAAATGGGCTTTAAGTTTATCAAGAATTCGGTGCTTATTTCCTGCCCATTTCAAAAAAGATTTCATATTAATCAAAGTGTAAACGAAATAGACAATAAAAAAAAGTTTCAAATTTAATTATAAATGACAAAAAATTTTAATTTTTTTATTAAAATAAATAAATTTTTAATAAAGTAATATATACTAAAGATAAAAAAATATTTATAAACACTTTTAATTGTCATCTACCAAATTCCAAAAGGAGCTCTTATGGACGAACAAGTTTCCATTGTAAAAGAAGAACCTGCTCGGGAAGTAGGAGCAACCTCCGAAGTTGATGGAAATAACTCTGGTTGTCCTCCAAGATTAGAAAGACAAAGAAGTGTATCTGGACCGAATTCACCTGGTGAAAAGTCGCTATTAAAAAAAAAACCAGATTGGATGAGGAGCCCTAAAACAAAAATTCCTGTTTTTAATAGTTGTCTCTGTTCTCTAGATGAGGTTGTTGCTACCCCTTCATTTAATGTGAGTGTGATTGAAGGTGCTTGCGATAAAGATTTTAAGTTTTTTGATGCTATTAATAATAGTAAGTATGTGTTATTCATCGATAGTGCACTGGCCAGCCTTGGTTTGTTTGCCGTTTCGATGGGCATTTATGTTGTTAAATACTGTAAATTGCGTGAAATAGAAAGAAATAGTAATTACTTTTATTTTAGCCGTATATTTAAAACATTTTCAGAAGAACAAATAAAAAATAAAATGGGCAAAATTGAGCTGGATGAACATATTACCGGTCCAATTACTTACGAACATTTACAGGCCGTAGCCCATTTTTATCCTCCTGATATATCAAAAATTGCATGTTGGAGACGTCGATTTTTTGCTTCAGGAATAGAAGGGCAGCATTTAAAAGCATTAAATAAATTTTTTAAAGAAAATTCAGAAATTTCAAAAGAAAAAATGCTCGACATACTACATAAAAAAATCTTAGTCCAAGTTTGTCAATTATTAAATCTCGGAGGAAAATTAGAAAAATTTCAAATTAAAGGTAATGAAAATAATTGGAACATAGGCTTAACAAATAAAAATGCAGAAATTTTTTTTAATGACATTGAAAATTTAATCAAAAAAAATTCAACAAAAATTTTAGAAAAAAATAAAAAAATTAAGAATAAAAATTTTATTCCGCCTATTTTGGCTGCTTTGGGCCAGACTAGTTTTATTTATTGGATTTTAATGTTTATTTTTTATTTTATCCCCATTGCCCCAGTAGTGACTATCGCTGCGATTTCAGTTATCCCCTTAGGAATAGCCTTATTGGTTGCTTTGCCCTTGTTACTAATTTTTAAGATTAAAAATACTTATCAGGCATACAATACTAATAAAGACATTACAGCAACGATTATAGAAACTGAACATAAACAGATGATTGAAAAAAAATTAATTAAATTAAATAAACAAAAAATATTTTTAAACTGCCTGAAATATAAAAATGTTGGTTCCTCAGTAAGATTGAAAGATTCACCTTTAATGAAGGATTTAAAAAAAGTAATTAAAAATCGACATTTCATTAAATACTATGCCATATGCATGGGTTTTCTTGATGGATGTTTTTTACCTTTGTTTGTCGGGTGGTTATTTCTAGATGGAACTAAAGTCGTTCTCACCTATGCACTATGTTCTGGCTCATTAGCGACCTTTATACCCATAGGTTTTATAGCAACTGCAATTATAGCCGGAGTAACTCTCTTAATTGGTATAAGTTATGGTATATATTCGGCCTATAAGGCCAATCAAGCCCATGAAGCTAAATTTGACTACTTAAAATTTAAAATTGACGTATTGGAAAAGGAAGTCCCCAATAAAGAAGTATTGAACAAATCATTGCGAGACTATGATCGACTATTGCGTCGTTTCACTGATGAGTTACCCATTTGGACGAATATTAAGAAAGGTTTAAATCGTTTTTTGATTGTTATCAAACGTTTAGGTACCGGTAGTTTGGTTTTTCGTCTCGTAGTGTGGGGACCTATAACTGCTATATACGCTGCTGTCGTAGCTTCAACTGCAGTGCCAGCTTTTTTCCCGATCATATTAATTATAGGTACAGCAATAGGGGCATTTGTTCTAGCATCTTACTATTTATATGCTTACAATCTTGAAAGTAAAACGATCCGAGCAGGAAACATAGTGGAACATTTGGTACAAAGTGAGCAGCTAGCTTGGCTAGATGAGGAGTTACCAATCCCAAAAGCTGATAAATGTTTAATTTTACAAGATTCAAGCTCTGAACAAATAGTTATAACATCAGAAAATTTAGCTGAATCGGAAAACGATAAATGTATCAGCCCTGAAGTTTCCGATGCCAAACCAATTCAAACTGAAACTACTATACAAAGAAATAATAGTAATACAAGTTGTGGATTATTTAAATATCCTCAAGATGCCGTAACTGATGACGAAAGTATGGTGAGCGCGGCTGTGTTTAGCTGTTAAGGGAATGGGTTAAATATACATCTAAACGATGTTGTTTACCGAATATACTGTGATGAGGTTTTACTTCTGCTAAATAAGCAGATAGCCGAGGCCTTTTTACGACGACACGCTGTTTTGCACATATGATTGCTAATTTTAGTAAATTAGGCGCGTCACTATCGTCGCCAACTAAGTGACGAAGAAAACGCATTTCTTTTTTTACTAAGGCAGATTTATTTGAATGAGGATACATGGGATCGAGGTAAATAATGTCGGGAGATGATTGCATACAGGCATTTATTTGTTTTAAATAAATAAATGCCTCGGTTTTTATTAGCTTAATCGCCAGTGGTTGAAATTTTGGATGATTCAAAGCCCGCTTTAAAGCATCTTCCAATAAAAGAAAAATGATCGATGAGCGTTCTAAAAGAGTGACAGAGCAACCCAGCTGAGCTAAAACGAAGCTATCGCATCCAAAACCTGCCGTCGCATCTAAAATTACTGGCTTAAAATTTGGTTTTAATCCAATCGCCCTGGCCAATAGCTGCTTTTGATTTTGAATATGGCGTAGTCGATAAGCTAGCGTTCCCTGAAGAAAATCAATTTTTAATGAGCCGAGTTTTTTTTTGACATCCTCTAGATATAACCCTGATGAATTTAAGACTAAGACATAGTTAAAGTTTTCTCTTTCAAGGTAATCAATATAAGGTAAGGAGTTTTTTTTTGCTAATTCCTGTGCAGTAGATAATAAAGAAGTTTCACGGCTGGTTACTGCAATAGAAAAAAGAGTATTCATTCGTGACGGAATACATCGATACGAGCGGGTGGTAAATTTTGCCATACCCATTGTTGGTGGATCAATTTTAGCTGTGGAGAGGGAGATAAAGGTTTTCCCCATAAACTATAGGTATACTGAATATATAAACCTCCTTTTATTAAAACCTGATTAATCTCAGTACCAATTTTTTTTACGATCGAAGGCGATAAGCTGCGCAAAGGTAAACTAGAAACGATGGCTTGTATCGGAGCAGAGGTAGATTGATTAATTAATGTATATAACTGGCAAGCATCTCCTTGGATAATCCTTAATTCAGGGAAACGTTGTGTTAAATGATTAGAAAGTTTTGCTGATCGCTCAATAACAATAAGTTGATGAAAAAGGTTTTTTTGATCTACCAGCGCAGCCGTAATAGCTCCTGTTCCTGCTCCCAGTTCAACTACTAACCCAGGGTGATTGGTGGATATTTGCTGAGCTAAACCATAGGCAAGCCTTTTCGAGCTAGGAAACATTGCCCCAACCATACTAGGATGCATGACGGCTTCGTAAAGAAATAGGGTAAGTGCCCTCATTATTTTTGTCCGGAAATCTATTGTTCTTAATTATCTGCAGCCTATTTTAAATGAAAAATACCTATCAAGATAGCGCTAAAAAGCACTTAGCCTAACTGGACGCTAGATTTAATTAATATCTTTTCCAATGCGCTTAAAAAGGATTGATTTTGCTTATCTGTTCCGATAGAAACGCGTAAAAAACTAGATAAACCATAGTCATTTAATGGTCTTACGGATATGCCATATAACAAAAGTTGTTGATAGATAGGCCAGCTCGGAGACTTCAAATCCACACATAAAAAATTAGTATAAGAAGGAAATAACTTTAACCCTAAATTTTGTAAGCCTTTGGAAAGTTGGAAATGCCCTTGTCGATTCAACAAACGAGCTGAATTAATATGCTCTTGATCTTTCAAACTAGCTTCAGCTGCGGCCAATGCAACCGCATTAACCCTGAAAGGTAAGGAGCTCTGATTTAGCGAAATAGCTATTTTTGTCTCACTAATGGCATACCCTAGCCTCAATCCTGCCAAACCATAAATTTTGGAAAAGGTCCTAAGAATGATTAAATTAGGAAACTGTTTTAACAACTGGATGCTATTAGGATAGTCGTCGGTTTCAACATATTCAGCATAGGCCTCGTCTAGAACTACGAATATATTCTCGGGGAGATGTCTCAATAGATAGAGTAACTCTAATTTATTCATATAGTTGCCAGTAGGATTGTTGGGGTTAACAATGAAAACTACTGTGGTCATGGGTTCAATAGCTTCTAGCAAGCTTATAGCGGAGAGATATGAATGTGAATTTTTAGCTATTTTAACCGCTATATTAGCTTTTTTTAAGATTTTCGAAATACCTGTAAAACAAAAATTTGGGATAACTGCTGAATTTAACGGCCCTAAAATATTTTTGACAATGAGTTCTAATAAGCTTTCTGAGCCATTACCTAGTGTAATATTTTCAGTAAGAATACATAAATGTGCAGATAAAGATTGCTTTAAAGAAAATCCATCGTTATCAGGGTATCGGTGGCAATTAAGCATGGCCTGTTGACCCGCGGTTATTGCAAGAGGGCTAGCGCCAAGAGGGTTTTCATTTAGATCGAGTTTTATAATTTCGGCGGGTTTTTCTCCATTAAAACCAGAATTTTTCTTTGAAGAGATTGTCATTGGGCGGGCATTTTAAGTATAGTGTTATTGATTATTTATAACTTCAGGTCAATTATGTTGTTATGTTTGGATGTAGGTAATACACACATGCTATGTGGAGTATTCGCTAAAGAAAAACTTATTTTACGTTTTCGTTATGCGACCCCTTTATTGGGAACAGCCGATCAATTCGGAATTTTTTTAATAAATATCCTTAAGTATAATAAACTGGAACCTTTGGAAATTAAAGCGATTGCTATCTCATCTGTGGTTCCAAACTACGATTATACGTTGCGGCATAGTTTTTTCCAGTATTTTAAAGGCGCTGATTATTTTGTTTTACAGCCTGGCGTTAAAACTGGCTTAAATATCCGCTGTAAAAATCCAAATGAAGTAGGCGCCGACAGAATTGCGAATGCCATAGGCGCAATAGCTACTTTCCCCGAACAAGCATTGATTGTTGTTGATATGGGGACGGCTACAACCTTATGCGCTATTACCAAGGATCGAAATTATTTGGGTGGTGCTATTTTGCCAGGATTACGACTTTGTATGGAAGCCTTAAAAAATAATACCGCTAAATTGATGGCTGTAGACATAGAAACACCTAGCAGTTATATGGGTAGGACAACACGTGAAAGTATACAAAGCGGTCTTTATTATGGGCATTTCGGAGCACTTAAAGAAATTATTTTAGGATTTAAAAACGAAGTTTTTCATGGTGAAGTGGTTAAAGTCATTGGTACAGGTGGCTTTGCGCAGCTTTATGAAGAAACCGGTTTATTCGATACACTAATCTCAGATTTAGTTTTACAAGGTTTACGAAAGGCATATGAATATAGCCAAATAGAAAAATAATTAGTTAGGTAAATTTCATTTCTTAATTGGAATTATTTTTTATTCCACCCCAAAAAACTATAAATATAAAAACGAAGTATTCCTATATATTCATGCATTGCAAAATCATTCATCGCAAAGTTGTAACCTAGTGGGAATTTAGAAATCGGGATAGTAATAAAATCTGCAGCAATAGGCTTGGGGTAAAGGTTAAAAAAAGAAAAATATAAAAGTGCACGTTTAAGAGTTAACCCAGAATTAACTAGTAAAAGTTGCTCAGTATATTGTTTCTTTAAAAGAGAGCTTGAAAACTTAGCGTTTTGATAAGTATTTTTACTTTGACTCTCCAATTGAATATCTTTGGGGTCGATCCCTAAAGTTAATAAAGTTTCTTGATAGGTCTCTGCCTCTGACTTTCCGTGATTCAATGGATCCCCACCACTAATTAGAATATGACAGTGCGCCTTAGTTTTTTTACATTCATAATAGATTATTGCAGTTTGTGAAATTCTTGAAAATGCCAATATGCTAGGTTTTATTCTATTAGAACTCGGATCTTTACTAGTGCCTGCACCTAATAAAATAATAGTGTTAGTTTTTTCCCAATTGATAGTTGTAGATTGACTATAAGGCGATTGCAAATTGTGTAATAAATAAACAGGAAAAAAGCCGTCACCTATAACGAGATAACTTACGATAACAATTGAACCGATTATCAAACTCGTTTTTTTATAATTAAATAGACTTAATAAAATACATGTTAGTAATAAAAGAAATATAAAAAATGTTGACATATTTAATTTTTACTTACCTAGGGAATAATTTAAAGCATATATTAAAAAGGAAAAAACAAATTAGTTCAATTGGAATTCTTGACTCAACTCTAAAACCATGAATAATAGCTATCTTAATATATATATCATTGGAACATTTAGTAGTTAGATATAATCTTCGCACTTGAATTTTTGACTGTGTTGCCGTCGCAATCCTCATGTATCTTAATACACTCCGGTTGCTTCATTTTCGCGGCGCCTTGCCAAAAATCCAATTGCTGTGAGTATACTACTCAGATAATCTGATTTGGCTTCTAAGGAAAGAATTATGCATGTGATAGACAGAATATCCCCTCAAGAAATAAACTTCAGTGAACAATACAAACTGTATTCAAATACTTTTAACTTTTCAATCAATGAATGTATTTCTGAAGTCAATAAACACTCCCTAAAACAACTGTTATTGGCATTTTTACGTGAAGATATTTTACCTTATCATTACCAAAACGCTACTGTTATTTTTGATCTTCAACGATCCAATTATTTTATGTATGTTACACGAGTAAAATTATTTTCTTTATTAAGATTCACGCACTTCGACAGCTTAATTTTGAAACATAAGGCTACGTCCTTAAAACAAACTATTACCGATCCATTAAAATTGCTAGACATCGTCAAAAACGAACTGGAAGGTATTTTGAATATGGATCAATGGTTAAAATTTTATAAAGAAATAGCCAATCATTTACAAAATGCGTTGCTTTCTACTTGGAAGAAATACAGTGTAAATAAATTGATCGATCGGAGTAAGAAAAATTCTCATCATCAACTGAATAATTTATTAAAATCACCACAAATAACAGTTAATAACTCTTTGCAATTTGAACAGTCAGTATTTAGCGGACATCCTTATCATCCTTGTGCAAAAACAAAACTAGGTTTTACTATTGAAGATACTATTAATTATTCCCCTGAATTCCAATCTAAAGTTGGTATTTATATAGCAGCAGTAAAAAAACAATATGTCCATATAGAATCCATGCAACAAAATATAAATTTTACTGAATGGTTTAGTAAATGTTACCCAGTTGCATGGGCCAGTTGGGTAGAAGAATTGAAAAAAAATAATTTGGAAGTCAAGGATTATATTCCATTTCCGGTCCATCCTTGGCAAGTCTATTATTTTACATTTATATTACCCTTGTTTAAAGATTATATCGAAAATAAAATTATTGTTATTTTTGATAAGGCCAAAATTATAGCAAGTCCAACTTTATCATTCCGTACACTTTTGCCTATAGAAAATACTAATTCGCCTTATATTAAATTGCCAGTCGCTGTGCAAGCTACAAGTATTGTAAGGACATTATCGCCTATATCTACAAAAAATATGCCGAGGATTAGCAATATTTTAAAAAAAATTTTGATAACTGAGAACTATTTCTCTAGTCGATTAGGGTTATTACCAGAGTCTTATGGTTTACATTTAAAGGAACTAAATGTAGATGAAGCAAAGCACTTTACTGCTATTTTTCGAGAAAATATCACACAGCATCTTGCGGATAATGAAGTGCCTATCGTCGTAGCTGCTTTTTTTGAAAAATCCTCGTTAAGCGAAACTAATTTATTTATTGAAATAATGCAGTTATCGGGTTGTTTAACTTATCAGGACGCATTGGCTTATTTTATTCATTATACTGATTTGGTATTGGGTAGCTATTTAGATCTTTTTTTATTGTATGGTATTGCTTTAGAAGGGCATCAGCAAAACACTTTGGCGATTCTTAGAGATGGAAAAATTAAAAGATTTATTGCTAGAGATTTTGATGGCATAGAAATTCATGACGATAGCTTGAAGTTGGCGGGAATCGACTTAGATCTAACTGAAAACTCTCCTTATTTACAAAAAAATAAAGAAACGGTAAGAAATCAGCTTTTATATACGGTATATCAGTTACATTTAGGTGAGATAGTGTTACTTCTAGCAAATTATTTTAATTGCGAAGAAAAGCCTTTTTGGAAAATTGTTAGAGAAGTAACAGAACAAAGATTTTATGCATTAAAAAATAGAATGTGTCCAATCACTTGGAAAAAAGAATTTAATACGATTTTAAATTCCCATTGGCCAGTAAAAGCATTGCTTCGCATGAGATTGGAAAAAAACTACTTACGTGATGGTTTATTTTCTCAGATAGCGAATCCCTTAAGCGTGTAATTATGAAGATTGCGACATCAGATTCTGCTTGGTGTCAGCAGATACGTTATATAATTCTTAGCCAGATAATTATTATTGCAATGCTTGATATGAGTGATCCGTATTGGCCATTAATTTTATCTTCGTATCTTTCTTTTGACGCTAAAACCTTACAATATTGGACTGGAGCCATTTATATGGCTCCAATGCTTACAACCATTTTTACAACCTTATTTTGGGTTAAAATAGGCGAGAACGTCGGGTATAAAAAAATGATACTCCGAGCAGGGCTTGCATTGGCCATTACTCAATGGGCATTAATTTCTTTTAAAAATCCATGGTGGATCCTTGTGATTAGGTTATTACAGGGAGCTCTGGCGGGTTTTACAGCAGCCGCGCAAGCATGGTCACTAAAGATTTCCCCTAATAATGCACACAGTCGCGTAGTTGGTCGTTTACAATCAGCGACAGCATTGGGAAGCATTGTGGGGCCGATATGCGGGGGACTTTTAGCTAATTATTATGGATATCTATCTATTTTTATGACTTCAGGTTTTGTTTGTGTATTAGTTTCGGCTTTATTAGCTAAGTTTCTAATTGAAAATCCAATTCATAATAAAAATATAATAAACACAAATAAAAAAATAAAAAAAATTTATCCTGGTGAAAACTTTTTACTTTTTCTTATTTGCTTTACTCAAGCTGCGCGATGGATGTCAACGCCTTTTTTTTCTTTATATGTAGTTGAACAATTAGATTCTGGCAATATAACAGTAGGAATCATTTATGCATTAATGGCTTTGATGATGTCATTAACTACCCCTAATCTTGGTCGACTTATTGATAGGCAGAATAGTAATATGATTTGGGGAAAGCGGATTCTAATTGCTGCCTTATTGGTGAGCGGCTTAGTCTATTGTAGTTTTGCTTTTGTTACCAAGGCTTATTTAGCGTTTATACTAAGCTTATTTCTCGGAATAAGTCTGGGCGCAATTTCTTTAATACTTTTTACGTTTTTATTAAAAGGGATCAGAGATGACAGACGCTCACAAATCGTGGGTTTGGGTAATACGTCGTTAAAACTAGGTAATTTATTAGGTATCATGATTGGTTCTGCAGTCCAAGCAGAAGGCCGCTTTTTGATAAGTTTTATTTTTATCGGTTTTTTTTATTTTTTCTTAGCAGTTTTATCTTTGCGCTATAATTGAGGTTATTTTCCGTTAACAATATTTAAAAGAATTTTTTAATAATTATTCTCGATCTAAAAAAATTGTAGATTAAATATCAGGTATGCCTACTAAGAATTTTTCGATTATTTTAAAATGCTTGCTTAGTCTAGCTATTGCAAGTTTTTTTCTAAGTTTATTTTTTCCTTATACGGGGGAAGAAGCTGCCTATACTATTTCATCTTATGAAATGTGGAATTCATATCATTATTTATACCCCACTACTTATGGCTTAGCTTACTGGCGGCCACCTCTGTTTAATTGGTTGATTATTGGTTTCGCAAGCTTGATCGGCTGGAAGCACATGTTAGTTGCTTCGCGTTTAGTTACAGCTTTGGCAACGATTGCTACAAGTTTTATGTTAATGTGGCTGGCAAGCCGCTTATTTAAAAGCCCTTATTTTGGCTTATTTTCGGCATTAGTGTTTCTTACTAGCGATGCCTTATTTTATCATGGTTGGCTTGCTTACTCGGATCCATTATTTGCTTTTTTCACAGTATGTGCAATTTCCTTTTTATGGATAGCTAATTTAGAGCAGCGATATGTGTTTGTATGGCTATCCGTAATTGCCTTAGTTGCTGCTTTCATGACGAAAGCATTAACGGCATATGTATTTTATATTGTTTCGTTTATTTTTATTATTTATTATGATGGAAAAACTAAAAGTTTTCTTTTAAAGCCGATCAATTTTTTACCCTACTTATTTTCTATTTTTTTTTATTTTTTTTGGAATATAGTCTCGCTTAAAACAACCGAAGTAGGTATGTGGACTGATATTTTTAGCAAGTTTCATAGTGTTTATTGGCGGGGATATATTTTACAGATGATAATTTTCCCTTTGGAAGTTTTTTGTCGATTTTTACCGACGTCGGGACTTGTAATTTATTACTTTATGCAGGGGAAACTTGGAAAAATATCGTTTAATTTATATCCAATAAAAATACTTTTAGGAATAACTATATTAAATTTTATTCCTTATTGGTTGGCTCCTCATACCAGCATTCGATACATACTTCCATTGTATCCATTTATTGCATTATTATTGGCGATAGCATTGTGGCACTTCCCTAAAAGGCAACTAAAAACAATCATTTGTTGGTTAGCATTGGCAATTTTAGTCAAGTATGTTGCATTAGTGCTAATGTATTATTATCAGATTTATTATAGAGGGGATTATACGGTTGCTGCTCAGCAAATTATAATGCAAACAAAGGGGTTTCCAGTCTATTCAAATGATTCAGTGGCTACTGGATTAAGTGTCACGGCTGAAATCGATAGATTAATTTATCCTAGTCCTCCTTTACGAGATGCTCGATTTGCTAAGGAGAAAAATTATTTTGTAATTAATGATAAAATTGACCCTAAATTAGGAAGATTGTATAAGCATATTAACTTAGGGAAACAGGGGACGATGATTTATTTATTATGTCGGGGAAATGCGTGTTTTTATTCTTACTAGTCACTACACCTCTATGAAAGCTATTACAAAACAATTCTCACGTTTTTTTATAGTAGGCGCTCTATCAGCATTGATTCAGTTTTCAATTTTAATAAGTTTGGTTGAATTTCTCTTTATAAAACCTATTTGGTCTTCTACTGTTGGTTATATTGCTGGGGCTTTGCTTAATTATACTTTGAATCATTACTATACTTTTAAAAGTAGTCTATCGCATAAAAAATCTTTAGTAAGATTTACACTAAATTCCTTGTTTGGACTGTTTCTTAATTTTTCGTTAATGAAAATATTTTTACTTTATTATACTTATATTATAAGTCAAATCTTAGCATCAGGCGTTATTTTATTTTGGAATTTCATGATACATCGATATTGGACATTCGGTCGTAACAAGAATGCCCTATGAAAGAAGAACTATCCTTATCTATATTCCTTACCGTGATTATTCCCGTTTATAACGAGCATGAAGTGTTAAAAAATTTTCATTCGCGTCTTATCTCAGTTTTAGCTTCTATTCACAAGCCTATCGAGATCTTATATGTGGATGATGGAAGCCAAGATGCCTCTGACGAAATTATTAGACAATTGAAAAAGCATGATTCACGCATTTCATATTTGTCTTTAAGTCGAAATTTTGGTAAAGAAATTGCATTAACAGCTGGCTTAAATTATGCGCAAGGTGAATTTGTTATAATTATGGATGCAGATTTACAGCATCCTCCAGAATTAATTCCTAAATTTATTCAAGTTGCCAAGCAAGGATATGATATCGTTTATGCAAGACCTATGAATCGTCAAACTGAGTCATGTGTCAAAAGAAACTTAACGCATATATTTTATAAAACCCTAAATTCAGTAGCAAAAATACCCATTCCTAGCCATGCAAGTGATTTTCGCCTACTGAGCCGTCGAGCAGTCGAGGCAGTAAAAAAAATAAAAGAACAGCATCGTTTTATGAAAGGTTTATTTGCATGGATTGGTTTTCCGCAAAAAAGTATAGATTATAAAATGGATGAGCGTTTTGCAGGGAAAAGTAAATGGAGTTATTTCAAGTTATGGAATTTTGCTATAGAAGGAATTACTTCTTTTACTATTATGCCACTTAAATTGGCTAGTTATTTAGGTCTACTTACTGCTTTCATTGCATTTATTTATGGAATTATTATTATTACTAAAACGCTATTATTTGGCGACCCTGCTAGAGGCTATCCTTCTTTAATGGTGGTTATTTTATTTTTAGGTAGTATACAATTATTTACCTTAGGTATCATCGGTGAATATTTAGGAAGAACGTTTAATGAGGCAAAAAATAGGCCGCTTTATTTTATAAAGAATTATTTCCCAAATGACTTTGATGTCTGAAAATAACTATTTTTTTTTGCTTTTTCTGGTTTTTTTTCGTGCCATGCTATAAGCAATAGCAACAGCTTGCTTCTGAGGTTTTTCTGCTTTAATTTCTTGTTTCACATTAGCTGAAAATCCTTTAGAAGTTTTGGCGGCTTTTCCTTTAACAAGAGGCATACGAATCTCCTTAGATAGAATTAATACTTTTTTCAGTTTAGTGAAAAAAAATTGATAAGCAAATTTGTGGTTAATCTAGCGCGCCTCTCTCGAACTAATAATAAAAACTCTCTTTTGGGTATGCCTAGCGCTGTTTCAGGGGCAGGCTTATGGCGAGGAATTGGTTGATATTAAGCAACGACGTCCTGATTTAACCAAATTGTATAGGCTTACCGGCTTTAAACATCAATGGACACTAGAGCAAACTATCGAAAATCTTATTTATAAATATACAAGTCATGAATAAAACATAAAAATATTTGACACTGACGGAATTCGTGGGCGTGAATTTTAAAGTTGTATAAATATTTAAGTGGGAATTTTGGTGGGCCGTGATGGGATCGAACCATCGACCAATAGATTAAGAGTCTACTGCTCTACCAGCTGAGCTAACGGCCCAAAAATGGGGTGAACGATGGGGATCGAACCCACGACAACCGGAATCACAATCCGGGGCTCTACCAACTGAGCTACGTCCACCATTAAACATAAGAGCGCAATTATGAATTGGTGCGCCTGGCAGGACTCGAACCTGCTACCCTCGGCTTAGAAGGCCGATGCTCTATCCAGATGAGCTACAGGCGCTATTCCTGAAAAATTACCATCTTAATAAAAGTTTAAATAACAGGGTTCATATCCTGATCAAAAGCTAATTTTTATCTAAATTAATATACCTTTGGATGTTAAGATCAAAAATTATATAATATACTTTACTAGTTAATGAGCAAAACTAAGTATAAATAATTGGTCGGGGTAGAGGGATTCGAACCCCCGACATCCTGCTCCCAAAGCAGGCGCGCTACCAGACTGCGCTATACCCCGTATTCCACCAAACTTATGATTAAGAGTTGCCATATTAAGCCGCTCTAAGAGCAAAACTTGGGCCAACTTCGGGTAAGGATAATACCTGCGCAATCAATTAATATCAACTGCTCTATTCATAACAGCTAAGTCTTACATCCCAAACTTTTCTAAGCTATTTATTCAGTTTTGTTCCTTAGTCCACATAATTTTATTAAATTGGATTAAAATTTTCTATCAGAATTTAGAAAAATAGGTTTAAAAGCAAGCATTTTTCGTATGTTATACTGATAAAATTTTTTAAATGGGGCATTTACTAGGCCTCATGAGAGGGTTTATGCCCGTATTTACTCAGTTTTCTTTATTAAAAAATCGACGATTTGTGCCCTTGTTGCTAGTTCAATTCTTGGGTGCATTTAATGATAATGTCTTTAAAAATGCATTAATTATCTTAATTACTTATCAACTCATCCCACAATCCCTATTGTTGCAGCAGCTTTCAGTCACTCTAGCGGCTGGATTGTTTATTTTACCTTTTTTTCTTTTCTCAGCATTCGCTGGACAGTTAGCCGATAAACTAAGCCGAAGATATTTGACGATTATTATTAAAGGCTTCGAATGCATTTTTATGTTACTGGCAAGCTTAGGTTTTTACCTCCATTCAGTAAGTCTGTTGATGTTAGTTTTATTTTTTATGGGGATACACTCAAGTTTTTTTGGCCCCATTAAATACGCTATTTTACCGGATTTATTAGAAAAGGATGAATTAATTGCAGGTAACGCATTAGTTGAAGCAAGTACATTTATTGCTATTTTGATAGGAACACTATTAGGCGGCTTATTAATAGCTAATCATACGGATTTAAGATGGATTTCAACCATAATAATTTCTATTGCAGGCCTGGGTCTATTCGCTAGTTTTTATATCCCAGTAACCACTAAAGCAAACCCAAATTTAAAATTAAATTTAAATTTTATTCAATCTTCAGTAAAAATTATTCAACAAGTAAAAACTGAAAAAAAGGTTTTTTTAGCGATACTCGCTATTTCTTGGTTTTGGGTAATTGGTGCTACGTTTTTAACGCAATTTCCTAGTTTTACTAAGAATGTCTTGCATGCAGATGCTGGTGTAGTGACACTTTTTTTAGTTATTTTTACAGTAGGTATTGCTTGTGGCTCATTAGTTTGTAATCGCTTATTAAAACATAGAATAAGTATGAAATGGATACCCATTAGCCTTTGGTTGATGAGTATTTTTATGATTGATCTTTATTTTGCGTCCAAGCATTCTATCTATAATCCAAAAGAACTGATTAATTTCTCTGGCTTTTTTAATTCCTTAATACATTGGCGAATTTGTATAGACTTGTTAGGTTTATCAGTGAGTGGGGGTATGTATGCAGTGCCTCTTTATGCCTTAATTCAAACCGATACTGCTACCGAACATCGTGCGCGCACAATAGGTGCGACAAACATTATTAATTCTTTTTTTATAGTTCTATCCAGTATCATTATTGTTTTTTTACTTAAAGTTGATTTAAGTGTTACGCAGATTTTTTTACTATTGGGGGTCATTAATACAGGATTGGCCATATATGCCACACGATTAATACCACAAGGATTGATTAAACCAATTTTACGAAAAATATTGAGATGTCTATATGATGTGAAGTTAAGTGGTTTTGAGAATTATAAAGAAGCAGGTGAAAGTGTAGTTATTATAGCGAACCATACTTCTTTTCTAGATGTGGTACTACTTTATGCATTTTTACCCGACGAGCTTTTATTCGCGATTAATAGTTTTACATCACGTATTTGGTGGATACGACCTTTTTTGTATTTTTCTAAAGTTTTTGAGTTAGACCCTTTAAATCCTTTAGCTATCAAGACTTTAATTAAGGAGGTAAAAAAAGGACAAAAATGTGTAATTTTTCCTGAAGGAAGAATTACCACCACCGGTGCGTTGATGAAGCTTTATGAAGGGCCGGGGTTAATAGCGGATCATGCAAAAGTTAATTTACTGCCTATTCGTTTACAAGGTGCGCAATATACTCCTTTTTCCCGCTTGCGGGGGAAAGTCCAAATACGTTGGTTTCCTAAAATTTATATTTCAATTTTACCACCTAGAAAATTTATTGTTGATCCGACGATGAGTAGTCGAAAAAGAAGACAAGTTATTAGTAATCAGCTTTATGACATGATGGTGGAGATGCTATTTAGAAGCACAGATTATAATAAAACCCTATTTCAATCTTTATTAGAAGCGAAATCAATTCATAAGGGTCCTACAAAAATACTAGAAGATATTACACGAGTACCTATTAACTATGATCAATTAATAACCCGTTGTTTTATTTTAGGTCCTTACATTTGTCGTTATACTAAGTATCAGGAAGCAGTAGGACTTTTGTTGCCTAACACGGTGACTGCAGTCGTTAATTTTTTTGCTTTACAAGCCTATGGTAGAGTACCCGCTTTATTAAATTACACAGCGGGCGCTGCTCAAATAGAATCAGCCTGTAGGATTGCTCAGGTTCATAGCATATTCACCTCCAGAAAATTTATTGAAGTAGGCAATCTATTTGATCTTGTGAACCGATTAAATGAAAAGTCTATTCAAATTATATATTTAGAAGATATAAAAGAAGAAATTTCTTGGAAAGACAAACTTCGTGCTAGTTTACTAAGTCGATTTCCCCAGTATTATTATTATAAAAAATTAAAAAAAGGGACTAACCCACAAGATCCAGCGGTTATTTTATTTACTTCCGGGTCAGAGGGTGAACCTAAGGGAGTGGTTCTCAGTCATAAAAATATACAAGCAAATCTTGCCCAAGTGACTACACAGGTCGATTTTAATCAGCGAGATATTTTCTTTAGTTCATTACCATTTTTTCATGCTTTTGGATTAACTGCATGCATCATTCTACCCATCTATCATGGAATAAAAACCTTTATTTATCCATCTCCTTTACATTATCGTAAAGTTCCTAATATGATTTATGAATGTAATGCAACTATCATGTTTGGAGCAGATACTTTTTTAGCCGGCTATGGTCGTTATGCCCATCCCTATGATTTTTATAGCATTCGTTATGTTTTTGCGGGTGCAGAAAAATTAAAAGAAAAAACACGTAAACTATGGATGGAAAAATTTGGAATTCGTATTTTTGAAGGTTATGGTGTGACGGAAGCATCTCCAGTTATTAGTGTGAATACACCGATGCAAAATAAACCTGGTACCGTAGGTAATTTTTTACCAGGTATTCGCTATGAGATTGAACCTGTTCCCGAAATTAAGCAGGGAGGACGTTTATTGATATCAGGCCCTAATGTAATGTTAGGTTACCTAAGCAAAGAACAAATTGGCGAAATTATTCCTCCCAGCCATGGTTGGTATGATACGGGAGATATTGTGGAGGTAGATGACGAAGGATACCTATCCATAAAAGATAGAGCCAAACGCTTTGCAAAAATTAGTGGTGAAATGGTTTCTTTAACAGCAATAGAGAATATAATTTATGACTTATGGCCTGATAAACACCATGCCATATTAAGCGTTCCCGACGCTAAAAAAGGGGAGCAAATTGTTTTAGTTACAGATTATAAATTGGCAACTCGACCTATGCTTATTAAAGCATTCAAAGAAAAGGGATTTTCTGAATTAAGTTTACCGCGAAAATTATATTTTATCGATAGTATGCCATTATTAGGTAGTGGTAAGGTAAATTACATAGGTGTTAAAATTTGGCTAGAAGAACAGCATAATCCTGCGTGATAGACTTGATTTCTTTGTTAAACGTTAGTCTACGGTCCTCATTTACTCATGTAAACTCCGGCCCTCGACTATCGTTTGCCTCGAACTCAATCCTATCACTGGGTTATGCAATTGGTATAATCATAAATTAAAAATATTTTTTATATTTTTTCTGATTTTTTTAAACAAGCAAGTTTTTCTGCAATTTTAAGTTCTAAACCGCGAGGAACAGGAAAATAATATTGCCGATCCTTTAATTCTTCAGGAAAGTAGTGTTCCCCATCGGCGTAAGCGTTAGGTTCATTATGGGCGTAACGATAGTTTTTTCCATAATCTAATTTGCGCATTAATTGGGTTGGGGTATTACGCAAATGTAGGGGGACTTCCAATGTACCTTTTTCTTGAGCATCTTTCATAGCCGCATTAAATGCAGTATAAACGGCATTACTTTTTGCAGTACAGGACAAATAAACGATAGCCTGAGCTAAAGCAAGTTCTCCTTCAGGGCTACCTAAACGTTCTTGTACCTCCCATGCTCCTAAGGCTAGGTGTAAACCTCGTGGATCAGCGTTGCCGATATCTTCGCTTGCCATACGGAGTATACGCCGCGCAATATATAAAGGATCGCATCCACCATCGAGCATGCGTGCAAGCCAGTATAGTGCAGCATCAGGATCCGATCCGCGCACCGACTTATGTAAAGCAGAAATTTGATCATGAAAAATCTCGCCACCTTTATCAAAACGACGTAGATTAGTTTGAGTGACTATTTTTAAGATATTCTCGTCTATAATATTATTTTCTGCTAGGTCTGCGGCAATTTCCAGAAGATTTAAAACCTGACGTGCATCTCCATCACCAATTTGTGCTAATTGTTTTTTTACAGAAGTTTCCATCTTTAAATTTCTTTTACCTAATCCATTTTCAACATTACTTAAAGCACGATCAATGATCTGAATAATTTCTTCTGTACTTAATTTTTTTAGTACATACACTCGAGTTCGCGAAAGTAAGGCGTTGTTTATTTCAAAAGAGGGGTTTTCCGTCGTAGCGCCAATTAATATGAAGAGTCCCGATTCAACAAAAGGCAAAAGTGAGTCTTGTTGAGATTTGTTGAAGCGATGAATTTCATCTATAAAACAGATAGTCTTTTTGGGTGATTTCGGATCGAGTTGAGCTTTTGTATCCTCAGCAAGTTTTCTTATTTCTTTAACACCGGATTGCAATGCCGATAAAGATACAAATCTGGCTTGAATGTGATTTGCTATTAAAGAGGCTAAAGTCGTTTTTCCTGTTCCGGGAGGTCCCCACAGGAGCATCGAATGTAATTGACCGTTTAATATGGCTAGGCGCAAAGTCTTTTGGGGGCCTAATAAGTGAGTTTGGCCAAAAAACTCATCTATATGCTGAGGGCGTAAGCGCGTTGCCAAGGGTGAAAAAGGATATGCATTAGTCGTCATACTTTAATTTATACGATGACAACATTCTAGAGTCAACTATACTCTTCTCATTAATGATTAATGCTTATTGGATCTTTTTTCGATAGATTTAATAATAATTTCAGCAACATTTTTTTGTGTGGCCTTTTCTATTCCCTCTAATCCAGGAGACGAATTCACTTCCATTACCAAAGGGCCTCTATTGGAGCGTAATAAGTCAACCCCTGCAATATTTAGACCAATAACTTTAGCAGCTCGAACCGCCGTTGCTCGTTCTTCAGCGGTTAATTTAGCAAGTCGGACGGTCCCCCCACGATGGATATTAGAGCGAAACTCCCCTAGTTTTGCTTGTCGTTCCATAGCTGCAATGACTTTGCCATTGACTACAAAGCAACGAATATCCGCAGCTTTAGCTTCTTTGATGTATTCTTGAACCATAATATGGGCTTGTAAATCTAAAAAAGCTTCAATAACACTAATCGCCGCCTGCTGAGTCTCTGCTAATACTACCCCAATACCTTGTGTGCCTTCTAAAATTTTGATGACTAAAGGTGGGCCACCTACCATGCTGATTAGATCTTGAATATCATCAGGAGAATAAGCAAATCCCGTAATAGGTAAACCTACTCCTTTTCGAGATAGAATTTGTAAGGAACGGAGTTTATCTTGAGCTCTAGTAATTGAAATTGAGTTATTAGCAACAAAAATACCCATCATTTCAAATTGTCTGACCAACGCGGCGCCATAAAAGGTAATCGAAGCTCCAATTCTTGGAATAATTGCATCGAATTTATCAAGAATTTTTCCTTTGTAGTGTATATATGGGTTTTGCGTTGTGATGTTCATATAGCATCGCAACGTATCTATAATTTTAACCTGATGTCCTCTTTTCTTAGCTTCTTCTTCTAAACGGCGCGTAGAGTAGAGTTTTGGACGACGAGACAAAATTGCAATTTTCATGGGATTATAGTTTTTTTACTGTATAAATAAGAATGAGTTGGATCAACGAGAAAACGTTGTTTTAAAGCAGTTCGACCTAATAGCATTCTAAAGCGCATATTATCTCGACTGGTCAAAGTAATTTCGATCGGCCAGCATTGGGTGCCGATAACGATGGAGGTTTGAATAACACATCGACTTTCTTTATGGCCACCAGAGTCAGTAATTTCACGTATATCGATTAAGTCGGCAATGCATTTAATAGATTTTTCAGGGAAGCGTTTGGGTTGGGGATGTATGATAAAACGTACTTGCTTTTGATGGGGAGTTTTTTCAATAACTTCTACACAACAAGCATGTAAAGCTGAGGTTCGTGCGCCGGTATCTACTTTGGTCTTCAAACGAGGAATACCCAATTCAGGTAGAGATACGAACTCTCTCCATCCAATTATGATTGATGATGACATTCTATTTAACAATAGAAAGTTTGGGTTTTGTTCCTGGTCTAACCCGAGGAGGAGTAGGATTTCCACCCTCGTCACCGCTTTCTTCTTCTGTAAATACCATTCCTTGACCATTTTCCCGTGTATAGATGGCTAATACCGCTTGAATCGGGGCGTAAATAAGCATCGATTGACCATTAAAACTTGCCTCAAATTGTATAGCTTGAGTATCTATTTTTAAATTTAATATAGCATCATTGGATATATTTAAAGTAATTTTACCATCTTTTATACATTGCTTTGGTACTTCTACGTGTGGCAATTCAGTATCTAAAAGAATATAGGGTGTTAATTGATTGTCGATAATCCAATCATAAAATGCACGTAATAAATAGGAACGATTTGAGGTCATCATTTTAAATTTTTACTCCAAATTCGACCTCATTTAAAGTGGCTTTAAATGAGGGGCGTTTAAACAAGCGCTCTTCGTATTCTTTGATAGCACTTGGCATAGGTGCTAGTTTAATATCTAAACGCTGTAAACGCCATAATAACGGTGCCATGCAACAATCTACTAAAGTAAATTCGTCACTCAAGAAAAATGACTTGCCAGCAAATATAGGAGCTAGACTAGCCAAACTACCTTCCAATTTTTTTTGAGCGGCATGCATAGAATCTGCGGACTTGGTTACTTTAGCATTATTTAATCCGCTTTCAATCTGCTGTAATAAAGGGTACCAATCCCGTTCAATTCTATAGATCATTTGTCTACTTTTAGCACGAGCAACCGGATAAACCGGTAATAAAGGAGGATGGGGAAAGCGCTCATCTAAATATTCGGTAATAATATTTGTTTCGTAAAGGACGAGATCTCGATCAATAATAGTAGGAACAGTGCCATAGGGGTTGTGTTGCAACAATCCTTCAGGTAAATCTGTAGGCGATACTTCTATAATTTCTGCACTAATTCCTTTTTCTGCCAAAACAATACGTACCCTATGGCTATAGGGGTCATTGATATTTGCATATAAACTCATCGTTGAACGTTTACCGGCAGGTTGTGCCATATAAAAGGTTCTCCATATTAATTAATTTAAAACATTTTTCATGGTTTATGAAAATAGTTTATTTTTTTATATTTCCCCAAATTTGCTTTTTTAAAATATAAACAAAATAAGTTAATACCAACAAGAATGCGCATACTTTTTTTCCCAACGATTGACGATTATTTTTTGTAGGGTCGGCTATATAAGCTAAAAAATTAACTAAATCAATAACTACTTCTTCTAATGTAGGGATTTTTGATCTACTTTTATTAGAATGTGAGTAAATTGCACGATTACTATTTTTTAGGGATATCCGATCGTTAGTATTCTTTAAATTATGATAAGTAGGGGTATCCATACGTATTGTCGCTAATGGATCCGGCATTGCGGTGTTTTTAATGAAACTATTGTTAACTCCAAAAGGCCTCGTATCATCTAAATAAAAGCTAAGTAAGTAATTATACACCCAATCAGCATTTCTTGCCCGAATACTCAAAGAAAGATCTGGAGGAGGCTTTCCAAACCATAAGAAACCCTCTTTTTTTTGTAAGTTTGATTTTATTGTATCGCTAGTTTTAGCTTGAGTAAAAACGAGATTATCTTTCAATCGCTGTTGGTTGGACGAATTGAATTTACCGTCAATTTGCAGATCGATTCCAAGTCGATTATAACTCATATATTGGAGTGAATGACACCCTGAGCAGTAATTCATAAAATATTTTGCTCCACGTTGCAAGGAGGCCATATCAGATGATGAGAATTTTGCTCGCTTATTTTCAAAAGAATTTGCTAGCGTAAGCCAAAATATCAAGATAAATAGAAAAAATGTACTTATTTTCCACATATGCATTGTGGTAAAGGTTTGTTTTTTTCGTATTTTGTATAGAAGGGCATGAGTAGAAAAAAAAGAAAATAGATTAGTAATAAAATTTGTACGAAAAGTATCTTATTGGGTGTAAGTATGGTCGTACTGATATAACTAAGTAAGCCAAAACTTAATATAAAAATTCCCAAAGCAAAGCGAGAGTAATTTCCCCGGTAACGCATTGATCGAACTGGGTTGCGGTCTAGCCATGGCAACAAAAATAGTATGAAAAGCCCCCCTCCCATAATTAAAATACCCAGTAACTTATTAGGGATAACACATAATACGCTATAAAAAGGCGCTAAATACCATAATGGTCGAATATGGCTAGGAGTTAGTAAAGGGTCTGCTGGTATAAAATTACTTGTTTCAAGAAAATATCCATACATTTCGGGGAAAAAAAATACGATAATGGAAAAAATAAACAAAAAAATTAGTAAGGCATGCAATTCTTTGATCGTATAATAAGGGTGAAAAGGGACTTTAAAAGCAGCTTTATTATGCAAGCAAGGTTTTGCTGGTATAGAAATTCCCTCAGGATTATTACAGCCAACTTTATGTAAAGCAATAAGGTGTAACCGAATTAGAAATACCAATGATAAAGGTATAGCTATTACATGGAATGCAAAAAAACGATGTAAAGTTTCTCCTGATACCACGTTATTACCACGAATCCAAAGTGTTAGCGTTGGCCCAATCTTTGGAATTGAGTCTAGCAATGAAGTGCCAATTTGACTGGCCCAATAGGATGTTTGCCCCCAAGGGAGTAGATAGCCGAGGAATGCCTCGAGTAGCAAAATAATATAAAGGCATACCCCTAACAACCAAACTAGTTCCCTAGGTTTTTTATACGATCCATATAAGAGGCTACGAAAGATATGTGCATAAATTAGAATAAAAAAAACAGAAGCACCACTAGAATGTAGATAACGTAATAACCATCCGTACGGTATATCTCGCATTATCATTTCGATTGAATTAAATGCTCCTTCAACTGTAGGAGTGTAAAACAGGGTTAACCATATTCCGGTCAAGACTTGTATAAAAAGAGTGAAAAGACTTAAAAAACCAAAGAAATACCAAAAATTGAGATTTTTCGGTAGATAATATTGTGTCAAATGTTGGCGTATATATTCATTAATTGGCAAACGTTCAGACAACCAATCGAATAGCGATTTTTGCATTATACTAACCTTGGATTTTCACCTATCACTACAGTATGTTCGTCGGTAAAACGATAAGGTGGAATTTTAAGGTTACTGGGCGCCGGCACCCCTTTCATAACCCGTCCAGCGAGATCAAACTTAGATCCGTGACAGGGACAATATAGTCCTCCAGGCCATTTACGATTTAATTCTCCTAGCATGGGTTTAAATAGAGGAGAGCACCCTAAATGAGTGCATAAACCAATAAGAATTAAGTATTCGGGGTTGAGAGAACGATATTCATTACGCGCATAAGCGGGTTGTTGTTCTGTTAAAGAATCTGGATCGCGTAATAAGGAATGAATTTTCGGAAGATTATCTAACATTGCTTGGGTTCGCCGGATAATCCAAACAGGCTTATTCTGCCAAGCAACCACCATGGACTCTCCTGGAGCAAGATGACTTAGATCAACTTTAACAGGATCAGAGGCTAGGGCGAGCGTTTTGGCAGTTGGTTGTAAAGACGCTAAAAAAGGTATAGCGCTAGCGGCTATACCAAATCCAGCCATGATAGCTATTATAATAGCCAACAAGTGGCGACGATCTTCTTCCATTTTTTTCGTCGTTAAAAAATATAACTAATCTAAAAAAATTCAATAAATAATATGATGATTATCGTTTTGAATATTGAGTTCCTTTACGTGCTTTATGCCGACCTACTTTTTTCCGTTCAACTTTTCTAGCATCTCGAGTAACTAAGCCCGCGCGGCGTAATAATCGACGAAATGAAGCATCATTTCCGGCAGTATCATCGGTATTGACAGTAGTCGATTCGTCGTAATTTATTAAAGCGCGACTTATCCCGTGTCGAACAGCGCCTGCTTGACCGCTGCTTCCGCCACCAGAAACTGTTACTGTGATATCAAATCTACCCATTTGGTCAACGACTTCTAGAGGCTGATTAACAACCATCTGAGCAGTTTCGCGGCCAAAGTAATTTTCTAAAGTACGGCCATTTACTTGGATAATACCAGTACCTTTTCTAAGGAATACTCTAGCGGTCGCTGTTTTACGGCGACCCGTACCATAATTCTGTTCTAGTGCCATAGTTTATAACCTATCAATGCTAGTTGGTTCAGGATTTTGAGCGCTATGAGGATGTGCAGAACCAGCATAGACTTTAAGTTTAGTTATCATGGCATAACCTAAAGGATTTTTAGGTAGCATGCCCTTAACAGCTTTTTCAATAATTCGAGCAGGAAAAGCTTTTTGCAATTTTTCAAAAGAAATAGATTTTAGCCCGCCAGGATAACCCGTATAGCGCTCATATAGTTTGTTTTTAGCCTTCGTGCCGGTTACAGTCACTTTTTCAGCATTAATAACAACGATATAATCCCCAGTATCAACATGAGGAGTGAATTCTGGCTTATGCTTTCCGCGCAGAATGTGGGCTATTTTAGTAGCTAGGTTACCTAAGGTTTTGCCTGAGGCGTCAATTAAAAGCCATTTTTGTTCAACAAGGCCGGGTTTGGCCATCAATGTTTTCATAACTGGGAAGCTCCGAAGCTCTCTAAATGCGATTACTACTCTTATGAGTAGAGGCGGTGATTCTAACAAAAACAAATCAAACAATACAAGTACAGCATTAAGTATTTTTGAATAAGTGGTTTTATAAGTTAAAGTACTCCAAAACATAGAATAATTTAAATAGGCAGGTACTCTATGCGCCAGTTTCCTCATACGCGCTTACGTCGTTTAAGAGAAAATCAATTTAGTCGGCGCTTAATACGCGAAACTAGGCTTAGCTGCGATGATTTAATTTATCCACTATTTCTGCTTCCAGGGGAAAATCAGAGGCAGAAGATAGCAGCTATGCCTGGGATAGAGCGGCTTACCTTAGATTATTTATTGGATGAAGTCGCAGTTTTGCAGCAGTTGCGAATACCCGCTATTGCCTTGTTCCCAGTTATACCTGTAAAAGATAAAACCTGGGACGCTTGTGAGGCCTATAATGGGGAGGGCTTAATCCCCCATGCAATAAGAGAATTGAAAAAGAATTTTCCAGAAATGGGGATTATTACAGATGTCGCACTTGACCCTTATACAACGCATGGTCATGACGGGCTTTTATCTGAACAGGGTGTTATTTTAAATGATGAGTCGGTAGAGATATTGGTTAAACAGGCTCTGTGCTATGCAAAGGCCGGTGTGGATGCCATCGCTCCTTCTGATATGATGGATGGTAGAATTGGTTGGATTCGCAAGGCTTTAGAGGAGCACGGCTATCCTAACACCCAAATCATTGCCTATTCAGCCAAATACGCTTCTCATTTTTATGGACCTTTCCGTGATGCAATAGGAACATCTGGGCAGTTAAAAAGTGCTAACAAAAAGACATACCAAATGGACCCTGCGAATAGTAATGAGGCCCTACAGGAGGTAGCATTGGACCTTGCCGAAGGAGCGGATATAGTCATGGTAAAGCCAGGAATGCCCTATTTAGATATTCTTTATCGTATTAAGCAGCAATTTGGCGTACCCACTTTTGTTTACCAGGTAAGTGGCGAATATGCGATGCAAAAAGTAGCTATTGAGCATGGCTACCTAAATGAGCGTGAGAGTATTTTGGAGGGTCTTTTGGCTATGAAACGGGCCGGAGCTGATGGTATTTTGACCTATTTTGCCAAGCAAGCAGCTAGTTGGCTGACAAATTCACAAGATTGATTTTTTTCATGATAAGATACTGTATAATTAACGACCTTTGCGAAAGTGGCGAAATTGGTAGACGCGCTGGATTTAGGTTCCAGTGGGTTTAAACCCTTGAGAGTTCGAGTCTCTCCTTTCGCACCAGCATGGCCCCTAGGATTTTACAACGATAAGAGCCTTAAAATTTATGAATGAAATGCAAGTTTCGGTAGAGAGTGTCGATAATTTTACTCGACGTCTAAATGTGATGGTACCCATAAGCCAGTTAGAAGAGAGAAAGAAGCTCCATCTTCTTGAATTAGCTAAGAAAACGCGTTTAGACGGGTTCCGACCCGGAAAAGTTCCACTAAGCCATATTGAGAAGCTCTATGGAAATAGCATATGGCAAGAGGTCATCGAAAAGTCTTTACAAATTAGTTTATCGACCGCTCTAGAGCAAGAGACTTTAAATCCAGTAGGACAGCCCCATATTGAATCCATAAAAGCAGAGCCAGGTGCAGATCTTACTTATACAGCAAGCTTTGAAATTTATCCGCAAGTAGAGGTTCCCACATTAAAAGGTGCTAGCTTAGAAAGGTATAAAGTAGATATAACCGAAGAAGATATAAATAAAGTATTAGAGCAAATGCGTAAGCAATATGCTGAATGGATTGAAGTGCCTGATAGAGCTGGTTATGGCGATCAGGTGAGCTTCGATATCGTTTTCGCGGATGCAGAAGAGAAAATGCGTAAAGATTTACAATGGGTTCTAGAGGAAGATAAGATTCCCGAGGGGTTTTCAGCTCTCCTATCTAGCGTTGCTGGCGACACTTTATCCATTTCACTCCCGAAACAGCAAGGATCTGAACAGGCTAACTCAGCAACAATAAAAGTAAAAAAGGTTGCCAAAGCAAAATTACCTGAATTAGATAATGCTTTTGCAAAACGTTTGGATATTAAAGAGGGCACTATCGAGGCACTGAAAGATCAAGTTAAACAACATATGCAGATAGAGTTAGATAGAATTTTACGTGAAAAATTAAAAGCTCAGGCCATAGATAAATTGGTTACTATGCACGCTATTAATGAATTACCGCAGGGAGCACTGAGTCAAGAGTTTCAGCGTTTAGAAAACGATGTTTACAGGCAACAGAAACAACAGGGTAAGGAAAAAGCAAGCTTATCGGAAATTGAAAAAGCAGATTTAATGCATATGTCGCACCGACGAGTGACGCTTGGATTATTATTTAATGCACTTATTGAGAAGCATCATCTGCATGTTGACGAATCGCGAGTCCAACAGCATATCGATAAACTAGTGGGAGCTTTTCAATTTGATCAAATGGTTCGGGATAAGCTGTATAAAGACAAGAATATGATGATGAGCATTCGTTCTTCGGTTTTAGAAGAACAGGTCATTGATAAGTTGTTAGAAGAAGTAGAATACACTGAAAAAGTAGCTGAGTATTCAGATATTATGAATCTCACTGGAAAAAATCGTACGGATAATATCGAGGAAGTAACAGTTTAATTGGTTAATGGTATTGGCTTTTTAAGTAACAGAAATGTTATACCTTAGTAGCAATCAAAAATTTATTTTTATCTTTAGAGAGTAATTATGTATTTACGCAGTTCGCCAAAGGAAATAACGAATTCATTATTAGTCCCTATGGTCGTTGAACAAACCGGCCGAGGAGAAAGGGCTTATGATATTTATTCTCGTTTATTAAAGGATCGTATTATCTTTGTTGTGGGTCCGATTGAAGACCATATGGCTAATTTAATTATTGCGCAAATGCTTTTTTTAGAATCTGAAAATCCTGACAAAGATATTTCACTGTATATTAATTCACCGGGAGGCGTGGTGACATCAGGTCTAGCTATTTACGATACCATGCAATTTATCAAGCCCGATGTGAGTACGATGTGTATAGGCCAAGCAGCCAGCGCAGCCGCTTTGTTACTTTGTGGTGGGACGAAAGGAAAACGTCATTGTTTACCCCATGCACGAATGATGATTCACCAACCATTAGGCGGTTATCAAGGGCAAGCAACGGATATTGAAATCCATACTCGTGAAATGTTGTTAGTTAGAGAAAGAATTAACAATATAATGGCTAAACATACAGGGAAAAATACGGAACAGATTTTACGCGATACTGATCGTGATAATTTCATGGGAGCGCAACAAGCCATAGATTATGGCTTAATCGACGCAGTTTTAACAATGCGTACAGAAACTGGGAAAACCAAAGAATCTTTAGCTACTTCATCGGTTGATTAAGTAGGTCTTATTCGAAAGTTTTTAAAATTTTGTTTAAATATCAATATATGAATAATAGTTTGTTGAGGTAATAAATATGAGTAGTTCCATAAACGATAAAACCTCTGGGCCTCTACACTGTTCATTTTGCGGTAAAAGTCAGGATGAAGTGCCAAAGTTAATTGCAGGGCCTTCTATTTTTATTTGTAATGAATGCGTGCAACTATGTAGTGATATTTTGCAAGAAGAGTTTCAACAGGAAGTTCCGCGCCAGGAAGGTGGCACGTCGATTCCTAAGCCTGCAGAGATTCATGATGTATTTAATGAGTTTGTTATAGGCCAAGAATTTGCCAAAAAAATATTATCTGTAGCTGCTTACAACCATTATAAGCGTCTAGAATTAATTAAAAAAGCTCGTCTTCATCCGCTGAATGTCAAAGATGATACGGAACTTAGTAAGAGTAATGTGCTACTTATAGGTCCTACCGGGAGTGGTAAAACTTTATTAGCAAAAACTTTAGCACGCTTTTTTAACTTACCTTTTGCTATTGCAGATGCAACAACCTTAACCGAAGCGGGTTATGTAGGGGATGACGTAGAAAATATATTACAAAAATTACTACAAGCTGCTAACGGAAACATTGAAAAGGCGCAGTTAGGAATTATCTATATTGATGAAATTGATAAAATTAGTCGCCGTGCTGAAAACCCTTCTATTACTCGAGACGTCTCAGGTGAAGGTGTTCAGCAGGGGTTACTCAAATTACTTGAAGGTACCGTTGCTTCCGTGCCTCTGCAAGGGGGGCGTAAACACCCTAATCAAGAGACAGTACAAATAGATACTACTAATATTCTATTTATTTGCGGAGGAACTTTCTCAGGGTTAGAGAAAATTATTCGTGAACGTACCGAGAAAACTGGAATTGGATTCTCCGCTGATGTACGCAGTAAAGGGGATAAAAGAAGTTTAACAACTTTGTTAAATCGGCTTGAGTCAGAAGATTTAATTAAGTATGGGATTATACCCGAGCTAATAGGTCGTCTCCCTGTTATTGCAACGTTAGAAGAGCTTGATGAAAAAATGTTGATTCAAATCTTAAAGGAACCTAAGAATGCTTTGATCAAACAATATCTCAAATTATTTAAAATGGATAACGTCGATCTAGAATTCCGCGAAGATGCTTTACAAATGGTGGCGAGAAAAGCTTTAGATCGCAAAACAGGCGCTAGAGGCTTACGTGCAATCTTGGAAAGTGTTTTATTAGATACGATGTATGAATTGCCTTCTATGCAGAACGTAAATAAGATTGTTATTGAAGCAAGCACCGTCAGTAAGGGAGCAAAACCCTTGGTGATTTACAAACAAGAAAAAGAAATCGAATTAGACAATAAAGAAATGGCGGCGGGTAGCGAGTAAATCTTTCAAAGGTTGAATTTATGGCAAAGCAACTAATTGGCGGCGGGGCAACGACTTCTAAACTTTCAGAGAAACTTCCGCTGCTCCCTTTACGGGATGTTGTAGTTTACCCTCACATGGTCATACCACTCTTTGTGGGTAGGAAGCAATCGATTAAAGCGTTGGAAGCCGCCATGGCGGAATCTAATGCTGAGAAAAAGGTTTTACTCATTGCACAAAAAAACCCAGCTGAAGATAGTCCTGCTATTGAAGGTTTTTACCAAGTTGGAACAATAGCCACAATTTTACAATTGCTAGAGCTGAAAGATGGCACCGTTAAAGTGTTGGTTGAAGGTTCGCAACGGGGTAAAGTTAAACAATTTTTCCAAGAGAAAGATTATATTGCGGCAGAAATTGAAGTTGTAGGTATACCTCCTGTTGAGCCCGATCAAGAGATCGAGGTTCTAACACGAACAATTTTGAGTCAATTCGAACAATACGTTAAGTTAAATAAAAAAATTCCCTTAGAAATTTTAAGTACCTTATCGAGTATTGATAATCCAGGCCGACTGGCCGATATGATTGCGGCACACTTGACGCTAAGAATTCAAGAAAAACAAGAGATACTTGAGATTTTTCCATTAAAAAAACGTCTAGAACGATTATTAGCTTTTCTCGAAAGTGAAATTGATCTTTTGCAAATACAAAAGCGGATTCGCGGACGCGTTAAGAAACAGATGGAAAGAAGCCAGCGCGAATATTATTTAAATGAACAAGTTAAAGCTATTCAAAAGGAATTGGGAGAATCTCAAGGTGTCACAAATGAACTAGACGATCTTGCAAAACGTATCGAAAAAGCAAAAATGCCTAAAGAGGTGAAGGATAAATCAATCTCTGAATTAAATAAATTAAAATCTATGTCTCCTATGGCCGCAGAAGCGACCGTTAGTCGAAATTATTTAGATTGGGTTTTATCTCTTCCTTGGAATAAGCGCAGTAAGGTTCGTTACGATTTAGATAAAGCACAAAAAGTATTACAAGAAGCGCATTATGGTTTAGAAAAAGTCAAAGAGCGAATTATTGAGTTTCTAGCAGTTCATCAGCGCGTTAAAAAATTAAAGGGTCCTATTTTATGTTTGGTTGGACCACCCGGTGTAGGAAAAACTTCCTTAGGACAATCCATTGCCGAGGCCATAGGACGTGAATTTGTGCGCATGTCATTGGGTGGGGTGCGTGATGAAGCAGAAATTAGAGGACATCGACGTACCTATATTGGCTCGATGCCTGGTCGAATTATGCAAAAAATGGCTAAAGTTGGGGTCAAGAATCCTCTGTTTATGCTTGATGAAATCGATAAAATGGCTATGGATTTTAGAGGTGATCCTGCATCGGCATTGCTCGAAGTATTAGATCCTGAGCAAAACCACGCTTTTGATGATCATTATCTAGAAGTAAGTTACGACTTATCTGAGGTTTTATTTATTGCAACCGCGAATACCTTGAATATTCCGCCAGCTTTATTGGATCGTATGGAAGTCATTCGTATACCCGGCTATACCGAAGACGAAAAGATTAATATTGCTAAACAGCATTTATTACCAAAGCAACTTATTCAAAACGGGTTAAAAATTAGTTTAAAAAATAAAGAGTTAGTTTTAGCGGAAACTGCATTGCAGGACATCATTCGTTATTATACGCGTGAAGCAGGGGTTCGTAGTTTGGAACGCGAGATTGCTAAAATTTGCCGGAAGGTAGTTACAGAAATAGCACGTAAACCTAGCTTAAAGGCAGTTACCGTTACTAGTCATAATTTAGAAAAATATCTTGGCGTAAGACGTTATCGATATGGATTAGTTGAGCACAATGATCAAATTGGACAGGTAAGTGGCTTGGCATGGACAGAGGTTGGCGGTGATTTATTGACTATCGAAGCTGCAGTTGTGCCTGGAAAGGGTAAAACAAGTTATACAGGTCATTTGGGCGAAGTGATGCAGGAGTCCATTCAAGCCGCATTAACAGTGGTGCGAAGTCGCGCTGAAGTCTTAGGTATTCCTATTCATTTTTATGAAAAAAAGGATATCCATGTTCATGTTCCTGAAGGAGCAACGCCTAAAGATGGACCTAGTGCTGGGATTGGTATGTGTACTGCATTAGTTTCTGCGATTACTAAAGTACCCGTACGAGCTGATGTCGCAATGACAGGGGAAATAACTCTACGCGGTGAAGTTTTGCCGATTGGTGGTTTAAAAGAAAAGTTACTTGCGGCACATCGTGGTGGTATACGTGAGGTTATTATCCCTGAAGAAAATAAACGAGATCTCAAAGAAATTCCAAAAAATATTAAAGAAGGTTTAATTATTCATCCTGTTCGTTGGATAGATCAAGTTCTAGATATTGCTTTACAACATCCAGATAAGAGATCAGTTAAGTCTAATGCTAGAAAGAAACATGAAAAAAAAATGACTGTACCAATCAAGCTAGTCGATAAAAAAAATCAAGCGAAAATTAATCCTACGACAGATACTCGTTAGCAAGCTCAGAGCAATTGGATTTTTCGCAAGGCGCCGCGAGAATGAGCAATCTTCATTTCTTCAAGATACATGAGGGTTACGAGTTGAGCGGCAACACAGAAAAAAATTCAAGAGCGGAAGAGTATATATCTCTTATTCCCTTGACAGAGGATTCACGCTATTGATATAAACAGTTCACTTATAATCTATAGCAAGACGCTTAAAATTTAATTTAAAGGTGTTAGTCTTAATTTCTACCGTTGTGAGGGTATATGAATAAATCAGATTTAGTTGATGTTATTGTGGAAGCAGCACAAGTTCCAAAAAACGTTGCTGGAAAGACTTTAGAAAAAATTTTGGAGTCTATTACAAAAGCTTTGTGTAAGGGAGAAGATGTTAGTTTGGTTGGATTTGGTACACTTTGTGTTCGTCATCGTAAAGCACGTACTGGACGCAACCCAAAATCAGGAGAATCCATACAGATAAAGGCAAGTAATGCGGTAGCGTTTAAGTCAGGAAAGGCACTTAAGGATGCTGTGCAAAAAGAGTAGCAATATCGCGTAAATAAGTTTAGAATGACGTCCCTTTCGACAGGGTGCTTAGCTCAGTTGGTAGAGCATCGCCCTTACAAGGCGAGGGTCGTAGGTTCGATCCCTACAGCACCCACCATAATATATTGCGGGAGTGGTAGTTCAGTTGGTTAGAATACCGGCCTGTCACGCCGGGGGTCGCGGGTTCGAGTCCCGTCCACTCCGCCAGTTCTCTAGAATTTTTAACTATAAATTGTATTATTTGTTAAGACTCTTCCACATTGGTTTAATTAAAGTTTTCTCAATATGTTGCAATCCATTCGTGATAAAACGCAAGGCTGGATAACCAGCACAGTAATCGGATTATTAATCATTGTTTTTGCTCTATGGGGTATACACGGCTATTTAGAGCTAAATGCAGGAAGCAATAATAAGGTGGTTGCTAAGATCGCGGGACAAACATTACTACAAAGCGATTTTGATAAGGCCTATCAACGTGTGTATCAACAAGCCCGTGATCGTTTAGGAAAAAAATTTTCTAATAATAAGGAAATCATTGAGCAATTGAGACAACAAACTTTACAGGAGTGGGAAACAACACAAGTTTTATTTCAAGCGGCTTTACAATCCAAATACCGCATTAGTCAGCCCCTAATAGATTCTGCTTTATTACAAATTCCAGCGTTTCAATCGGATGGTCGTTTTTCTGTTGAACAATTTTATGCTGTGTTACAGGCTATAAATTATACTAAGCTTCAGTTTTTAACGGACATAAAAAAAACATTGCTGATTAATCAGGTGCAACAAGGAATAACACAAAGCGCATTTGCTTTACCCCAAGAAATCAATAATTACATAAAATACAGTCATCAAAAAAGAGATTTTGCTTATCTTATTATCCCGCATTCAAGATTTCTACATCAGAAATTCACGCTACCGGATTCCAAAATTTTTGCTTATTATCTGCAAAATAAACAAAATTTTACCCAGCTAGAACAAGCTAGAATTGAATATATCCAACTTTCCTTTGAGGATGAAAAAGCATTCCTGGAAAATAGAGATAAATTAGCTAATTTAACTTACATTCACCCTGATTCTTTAGCTATCGCAGCAAAGAAATTGGATCTAGCGATACACTCCACAGCTTTTTTTGATAAGTCTGGTGGTAAAGAAGGATTGACTAAAAATCCAAAAATAATTGCTGCTGCATTCAGTCAGGATGTTTTGCAAGGAAATAATAGTTCAGTAATTAATATTAATCCGAGTACCGCTGTTGTTCTACGAATCAAAAAATATCAGCCTGCTGGTATACAGTCATTCAATGCTGTGCAAGAGAAAATCAAAGAAGTTTTGAATAAACAAATGGCTATTTCTGAAGCACAGAAATTTGGAGAGAATTTATTCAAAAATTCAGAAAAAACAGGTTCTGGTCCTAAAAATATAGATAGCAAAAATTTACAATGGCAGTTTGCTCAGCAAGTGGATCGACATGATAATAAATTAAATAAGGATATAGTAAGAGCTGCATTTACGTTAATTCCGCCGAATAAAAATATTCCTACTGTGTCATCGATGAAAGGTTTTAGTTTGGAAAATGGGGATTATGCATTGGTCAGATTAATTGCAGTTCGCGATGAAAAATACCAACCCCTACTAAATGATGCTAAGCAAAATTATTATCGCGAAGAAATAGCCAAAAGTTTTGGTCAGTTGGATTATGTCTTATACATGCATAATTTATTGAAAGAAGCTAAATAGGTTACGTTGACAAAAGCGGGGAATTTAAAACTCATGAATGGCAAAGGTCAGGTCGAATAGAAAGATAATAATTAAGTAAATTTAGATCATTTTTATCAGTTACTTTGATATTATCTTTACGCCCTTCTATCATTTCAGGGTGATGGCCGAACAACTCAATAGCATTAGCTTCGTCTGTGGTAAATTGCTTTTTGTTGATAACAGAATCCAGCGCGTTAAGCAGCAAATGATAACGAAACATTTGTGGGGTTACCGCCGCCCATAATTTTTCCCGATCCAATGTTTTAAATTGCTGATTATCTAGATGTTTAATTGTATTTATTATCGGATGCCCTAATAGACCACCTACAGGATGATCGTCCAAGTGTGCAATAAGCTTATCAATATCACTTTCATGTAAAAGGGGCCGAACTGCATCATGTACCAACACCCAATCATTCTTTTTTGCAAAGGCTTTTAAAGCTAACAAACCATTAAATACCGAATGACAACGTTCATCTCCTCCCCATGCCGTGAGTAAATGAGGAGAACTAAATTGAAGATCTGACCAATGGTTGTCCTTTTTATTGAGAACCACAACACATTTTTTAAATCTTGAATAGTTCAGTAAAGTAGTTAGCGTGTATTCAAGTATTTTTTTTCCATTAATAGATATATATTGTTTAGGTAAATCAATTTGCATTCGATTACCTACCCCTGCGGCTGGGACTATTGCAAAATAATTGGTTGAATATTTCATTTTAATACATACTCTCGCACTTGAGATTGTCTGTGTTGCCGCGATCTCAAAATTCTCTTCGCGGCACTTGCCAAAAACTCAATTGCTGTGAGTATATCTCTAGCGGTATACTGCCAACTTATGAATTCTTTGCTTAATGATGTAGTTAGCCTTGCTAAACAAGCCGGGAAGCAAGTTCTGAATATTTATCAAAGTGATTTTACTGTTGAATATAAAACAGATAAATCCCCTATAACTGTTGCAGATTTAGCCTCTCATGAGTGTATTTGTCAAGGATTAAGCGTTTTAACCCCTGATTTACCTATTATTTCTGAAGAGTCTGTACCTGCTTCTTTTCAAAAGCGCCGATTTTGGGAAAAGTATTGGTTAATTGATCCTTTGGATGGAACAAAAGAATTTTTAGAAAAAAATGGCGAGTTTACAATTAATATTGCCTTAATCGAGCAGCATAAACCAAGTTTGGGGGTTATATTTGTTCCATCTGCGAATATTTGTTATTTTGCTCAGAGAGGGCAAGGAGCGTATAAACAAATAGGCCAAACTCAGCCAGAAGTAATACTTAGCCGAGCTTGGAAGGAAGCGCAGCCGATCACCGCGGTGATTAGCCGTCGACATGGCATGGAAGAGTTAAAGAAATTTTTAGCTCAATTTTCTCGTTTAAATTTATTAAATTGTGGAAGCGCCTTAAAATTTTGTTGGCTGGCTGAGGGATTAGCCGATATATATCCACGTTTTTCACCTACATTTGAATGGGATACAGCAGCAGGGCAGTGCATACTTAATGAGGCAGGAGGACTGGTAGTAGATAATACAGGCCAGGAATTGCAATATAATATGTCATCATCTCTGCAGACAGCTAATTTCTTGGCTATAGCGGATAAACGACATCATTGGTTACATTATCTAAAATCATCGTAAAATAGTATTAATTTTATAGGAATCTAATATGAACAAAAAACCGATTAAAATAGCCGTTACTGGAGCAGCGGGACAAATAGGCTATGCTTTATTATTTCGTATCGCATCAGGCCAAATGTTTGGTCTTGATCAGCCTATCATATTGCATTTATTAGAGTTAGAAAAAAGTCTTCCTGTGTTACATGGTACTGCCATGGAGCTTGATGATTGTGCTTTTCCTTTATTAAAAAATATTGTTTGTACCAGTCAATTGAACGAGTCGATGAAGGATATTAATTGGGCCATTTTAGTAGGTTCCATGCCCCGTAAAGAGGGAATGGAGCGTGCGGATCTATTAAAAATAAATGGTAGTATATTTGCTCCGCAAGGAAAGGCCATCAATGACCATGCTGCTGCGGATGTAAAAGTCTTTGTGGTAGGCAATCCTTGTAATACCAACTGTTTGATTGCTATGCACCATGCTCCCGATATCCCTAAGGATCGTTTTTTTGCCATGACTTTATTAGATGAAAATCGAGCTCGTGCTCAATTGGCTAAAAAAGCTGAAGTTGCTGTTGATGAAGTGACTCAAATGGCAATTTGGGGGAATCATTCATCAACACAATATCCCGATTTTTATAACGCTAAAATCGCGAATAAGCAGGCTGTTGAAGTGATTACTGATAAAAATTGGCTAGAAAATGATTTTATTCCAATAGTGCAGAAACGAGGCGCCGCTGTCATTAAGGCTAGAGGAGCATCCTCTGCAGCCTCTGCCGCTAATGCAGTAGTGGGTAGTATCCATCATTTAACACATGACACAAAAAAAGATGATTTTTTTTCTGTGGCTGCATGTTCGATGGGGCAATATGGAGTTGATGAAGGGCTAATATTTTCTTTTCCTAGCCGCGTTGATAATGGTCAGTTTAATATAGTGAATGGTATTCAACACAATTCATTTGGACAGGAAAAAATTAAATTGACCTTAAGTGAATTACGTGGGGAAAAAGATGAAATAAAAAAAATGGGTTTAATTTGATATCTCTTTCAAATTGAAAAAAATTGTACGGCGGATTTATTTTTAAAAGTATTTTCCTCCCGTACAATATCCCAAATTTTTTTTATTTTGAAAGAAGCCAAAAATTATTATTTTTAATTGACAGCTTTTTTATTTTTATTTCTAACCTTCAGTTTTTATAAAAACTTATTTGAAATTAATTAATTTAACTATTAAAAATAATACCGAATTATTTTTTAATTGTCTAAATATTAAAAAAATTTGTAAAATATTTTTTTAAATAAATGATTATGGGTTTAAATTTTTATAAAAAAATTGTTTTATAAAAATGATTTTTGAAGCTTAAAGTTTATTGATTAGGAATGCTGGCTTTTTGAAAGTTAAAAATAATTTTTAGAGCAAAAAGTAAGAAATAATTTTGATTGGAGAGGCTTTCAAATCAAAATAAAATTTATCGAATAAATAAGATAGGAATGGAAAATAAGTTTATTCATTTAATCTGTCTGGTATAAGAATATCGCGATTTCCATTACTTTCCATGGCGCTAACCAAACCCGCTTTCTCCATATCCTCCATTAATCGTGCAGCACGGTTATAGCCAATTTTAAGTCGCCGCTGAATACTAGAAATAGAGGCACGGCGAGTTTCTATAACGATTTGTACGGCTTGATCATACAATACATCTTTTTCGCCAGAGCTGTTATCTAAAAAGTCTAGATCTCCTCCTTCATTAAGGTTGGCTTGAGTAAGATCAAGCATATATTCGGGTACGGCAGATTTTTTTAATGCGCTGACTACTTGGTGAACTTCCTGATCAGCTACAAAGGCACCGTGGACTCGAATAGGAACGCCTGTGCCCGGGGCTAAATACAACATATCTCCATGACCCAATAGTTGATCAGCACCTTGTTGATCAAGAATAGTACGAGAATCAATTTTTGATGAGACCTGAAAGGAAATACGCGTGGGAATGTTTGCTTTGATCAAGCCAGTGATAACATCTACAGAAGGTCTTTGGGTGGCTAAAATTAAATGTATGCCCGCAGCTCTTGCTTTTTGTGCAATCCTTGCAATTAATTCTTCAACTTTTTTGCCAACCACCATCATCATGTCAGCAAACTCATCGATTAACACAATAATGTAGGGAAGATGTTCCAAAGCTTCTGCTTTTCCCCCTTGTTCAGATTTCCAAAAAGGATCATTGAGTGGTTCTCGTTTATCATTAGCTTCTTGTATTTTTTGGTTATGTCCTGCTAAATTTCGTACGCCTAAATGCGCCATCAATTTATAACGACGTTCCATTTCTGCGACGCACCAACGTAAGGCATTCGCCGCCTCTTTCATATCTGTCACCACTGGCGCTAAAAGATGTGGGATACCTTCATAAATAGCTAGCTCTAACATTTTTGGGTCTATCATAATTAGTCTAACTTGCTGAGGTGTGGCTTTATATAGAATGCTTAACAACATAGCATTGAGACCTACTGATTTTCCCGAACCTGTTGTTCCTGCAACGAGTAGATGTGGCATTTTACCTAGATCAACAATGACTGGGTGGCCAGCTATATCTTTACCTAAGGCAAGCGAGAGTGGCGATCGCGCATGTTGATAAGCCGTTGAACTTAATATTTCGCTGAGCCTAACAATTTCGCGATGTTTGTTAGGTACTTCGAGTCCTATGACGGACTTACCGGGGATAACTTCTACAATACGTACACTTACCACAGATAGTGAACGAGCTAAATCTTTGGCAAGTCCTGTGATGCGGCTTACTTTAATTCCAGCGGCCGGTTGCATTTCAAAACGGGTGACGACGGGTCCTGGATGCACGGCTACCACTTGTACTTGAATCCCAAAGTCTTTTAATCGCAATTCAACATCACGTGATAGTTGTTCTAATTCATCCCGTGTGTATCCTTCTTTACTTAATTTTTCTGCTGGGTCTAAGAGAGTTAATGATGGGAGAGAGGATTCAGTAACAGTTTTTTTATTCGAAACTATGGTGGTAGGCGACGAGTAAGGTTTAATAGAGAGTGGATTATGCTGAACAACTTCCGTATTAGTTAAGGGTGAATTTATTATGGAATTACATTGAGGTGAAAGCCTGTTGTTAGGGGCATTGATTGTATCGGACTTATTCAGAGTGCTTACACGCGGTTTAATTTTTTCAGAAGCTCTTTTTTTCTTAGCGTACATGATGAGCTTTTTTATTTTTTCGGTAATTTTCGCGGGCATTCCGGCGATGTAATTACTTATTTTATCAATAATATTTAACCAAGAAAAACCCGTTGCAAGTGTTGTGCTAGCTAATAAAAGGGCTAATAGAAATAACGTGCTGCCGACTACATTAAACTGCAAAATAAAACTTTTTGTAACAATATTTCCTAATTGTCCTCCTGGAGTATAACCATGCGTAGTATGCGTACTATGCAATGTTGCTAGCCCACAAGCGGCAATAAAAATAGTGATAAAACCTAATAGACGTAAAGCTAAAAAAGGATAACTAAAAGATAAACTGGAAAAACGACCTTTAAAACATTGCCACCCCCCATATACTAATAATAACGGGAATAAATAAGCTAAAGAACCAAAACTATTAAAAAAGAAATGAGCAAGTTGATCTCCCCAGCGGCCTGCTATATTCATTGAGGCTTTGACATGTTGTGCAGGATGGTAAGTCCACAAAGCTAAAAATAAAAAAAGGGCAAGGGCACCACTAACAATGAGTAGGCCTTCTAGTAAACGCTGCTTGAGACTTAATTGCAAAAATTCTTCAGTGGTTCTTTTCAAGGGTACTCCTTATCGAGGTCACAGCATAACATACGTTTTTTTTAACTAGTTATGGGGTATAGGTACTATTTATAGCGTTCTTTGTTATACTTTGTTAACCATTTTAATTATAACAATTTTTTTCTTATCTGGGTTTTTACCCTTAAGTGAACATTATGAGTATGGCTCAAAATCATCGACTTCTTATTTTAGGCTCCGGACCGGCAGGGTATACCGCTGCGCTTTATGCGGCGAGGGCAAATCTTGACCCAGTTATAATTACGGGTTTACAAAAAGGCGGTCAATTAATGACCACTACAGATGTTGATAATTGGCCAGGTGATGTAGAAGGTTTACAAGGGCCAGTTTTGATGGAACGTATGCATAATCACGTTGAGCGATTTAAAAGCAAAATTATTTTTGATCATATAAATAAAGTTGATTTAGCCAGCAGACCATTTGTTTTAAAAGGTGATGATGAAGTTTATCACTGTGATGCGTTGATCATTGCTACCGGTGCATCAGCTAAATACTTAGGTTTGCCTTCGGAAAAAGAGTTTATGGGTAAAGGGGTTTCGGCGTGTGCCACCTGTGATGGTTTTTTTTATAAGGGTCAAAAGGTAGCTGTGGTCGGCGGTGGTAATACCGCTGTAGAAGAGTCCTTATATATGGCTAATATTGCCGATCATGTTTTTCTAATTTACAGAGGTAGCGAGTTTTTTCGACCTGAAAAAATTCTATTGGATAAATTAATGGCAAAAGTGAAAGCTGGAAAGATAGCTTTAGTATTAGACACTGAAGTGGACAGCATTTTAGGGGATGAGAAAGGAGTTAATGGTCTAAAGCTCATCAATAATAAAACCAAGGCCATCAGTCAATTAGAAATTCAGGGTGTTTTCATTGCAATTGGTCATACACCCAACACTGAGATATTTAAAAATCAATTGGATATGGAAAATAACTATATTTTAGTGAAAGGAGGAAGTAAGGGTTTTGCAACAGCAACTAGTGTAAAAGGTGTTTTCGCCTCCGGTGATGTAATGGATTCTGTTTACCGTCAAGCCATCACCTCTGCGGGCACAGGTTGCATGGCAGCACTGGATGCTGAGAAATACTTAAGTGAGACTGAGAGTTCTAATTAGAATTATAAATTACAACGAGGCATCATGAATGCATAACAGATTATTAGGATTTTGCCTATTGTTATTAACGGCATCGCCCGTTTTCGCAATAAATTCAGATAGTGATTTAAATAACGATCCTTATGAAAATTATAATCGGCATGCCTTTAAACTTAATCAGACTTTAGATAAAATTTTTTTTAAACCCGTTGCTACCGTTTATAAAACAATTTTGCCTTGGCCCATTACTAAAGGCATCAATAATTTTTTTAGTAATTTAGAGCAAGTTCCTACTATTATTAATGATTTACTACAAGGGGAATTTTATGATGCAACTTCCGATACCTGGCGTTTATTAATAAATAGCACAGTAGGAGTAGCAGGGTTCGTTGATGTTGCCAGTAGAATTGATTTACCTGCACATCACCAAGATTTTGGTTTAACTTTAGCTAAATGGGGTTACACCTCTTCAGCTTACCTAATAGTTCCTATTCTAGGTCCACGTACCGTGCGGGATGCAATTTCTTGGCCTATTAATTATGGTGTTTTTTCGGTTTATCCCTATATTAATGATGTAGCTTGGAGAAATGGTTTAACATGGGGAAGTTTCATTAATGCCCGGGCGCAATTGTTGGATTTTGATCAGGCGATTAAGCAAGCTTCATTCGATCCCTATATATTCCAACGTAATGCTTATTTACAACGTAGAAATTATTTAATTCGTGAAAACAATAATTTAACAACGGATGAGGATGATGATGAGGATGAAGCTAATAATGATACGGCGGAGTAGCTTTTATAAGTTTTTCCTCATCATTTATTATATTGCCTGGATGTCAGATTTAAAAATAGCCTAAAAATATAAATTTTAATTTTGGAGGGTTTATGAAAGAAATACTTAATGGTGGATTGACTGAAGCTAAGAGAAAAAAAGTTGCAGATGGATTGATTAAATTATTAGCAAACAATTATGTTTTATATTTAAAAACACATAATTTCCATTGGAATGTTGTAGGACCTATGTTCCAACCATTACATAGTGTATTTGAAGGACAATATATTGATTTATGGAATGCCGGAGACACCATTGCTGAACGCGTTCGGGCACTAGGGTTCCCTGTGCCGGCCAGTTATGCTGACTTTGCAAAATTAAGCAAAATCAAAGAAGCAGTGGGTACGCGAACAATAAAGGCCAAGGATATGATTAGCCAGCTAGTGCACGATCAAGAAGTCATGGTTCGTTTAGCTCGGGAATTGTTACCGGAGACCGAAGAAGCTGATGATCAAGTGTCTGTAGACTTACTTTCTGACCGGATGGAAGTCCATGAGAAAAATGCGTGGATGTTACGTAGCTTTTTGGAATAGAGGTTTTTAACCAACTTTATCATCCTATATACCCTAGACGATTGTCCTGTGTTACTATGATTGCGTTTAGTTTATCTCTGCCACAGCCGGATTAGTTAGCGTGCAAACGACTAATATCCTGGAAGTGGCCTTTTTTAGCCTTTTGGAGGTTTTGCGTGAATAAAAGATTGTATGTGGGTGGCTTAAGCTATAGCGTCGATGACGATGGACTAAGAGAGCTTTTTACCCCTTTTGGGACAGTAAACTTTGTTAAAGTTATCCGAGACTTCCATAGTGGCCGTAGTAAGGGCTTTGGTTTTGTTGAAATGTCCACACCCGAAGAAGCGAAAGAAGCTATAGAAGCTTTACATGGTAGTATCCATGAAAGACGTACCATTACCGTATCTGAAGCTAATCCACCGGATTCTAGCGCAGGTGGTACGGGTGGTGGACGTCGTACCGGTGGCGGCAGTGGCGCTGGCGGTGGTCGTCGTACTGGCGGCGGCGGGCGTGGTGGCATGGGCGGTTCTGGCGGCAATGGTGGTGGTTACCATCGTGGCCGTGAGCAACGTGAAGAGCAGTATTAAGAGATTTAGTACCGTATATGATAGAAAGTAGGTTTACCTCCCGCCTAATTAAGCGCGGGCACAACACCATACATCTATTCTTTTTACACCCACATCATATAAAGCGCGGCTCATCTCGATGAGTGTATGGCCAGTGGTCATTACATCATCGAGTAGCGCTATATGCTTGTAGGCAAGATCCTGATGTGCGACAAACGCATTTTTCACGTTATTTGCACGCTGATTTGCAGGTAGCTTGCTTTGGGCAGCGGTGTTTACCAATCTTTTACAACGTTTATACTCAATAGGTATATTTAATCTTTTTGAAATAGGTCGAGCTAATTCTATTGCTTGATTAAATCCTCGCTCATACTGTCTACTTCTATGTAAAGGTACTGGAATAATTACATCTGGCAGTTTTTCAGTTGGGTACTGAGAGCTGATTTTTTCAGCTAACAAAGTACCTAAAATATGTGCATAAATTAATCGTTGCTGGAACTTAAGGCCAGTAATCAATTTTTTTATTATTTCTGTGTAAGAAAAAAGAACGCATAGCTTATAAAAAGGTAAGGGCTTTTTTAGGCAAGCACCGCAAGCCGACTGCGTTGTAAAACCCAAAGGGGCAGCACAATAAAAACAGACATTTTTTAACCACGGTAAAGATTTTTCGCATTCAATACATAAATCAAGTTCTCTATTGGCTTTGTCGTTACATAAAATGCAATGATAAGGAAAGAGGCAGTGAGTGATCCCTTTATTTATTTGTTTTAGTAATATACTGATATTCATCATTTGAAATCCTTGTTAATCTATACTTTTCTTGGCAATAACCCAATTACTGCGAGTATAATAAAGATATCAAACTCTAGTAAATCTCCGAAGAGTATATAAAAAGGTATATAAACATGTGTGGAATAGTAGCGGGCATAGCACAACGTAATATAGTTCCTATTCTTATTGAAGGTTTGAAACGGCTTGAATATCGTGGTTATGATTCTGCAGGAATCGCCATATTGGATTTAAAGCAACATTTACAGCGACGACGTACTGTGGGTAAAGTTGAAGCGCTAGAGAGAGCGATAATACCCGAAGCTTTATCAGGTAATATTGGTATTGCACACACACGTTGGGCAACTCATGGTAAACCTAGTGAATCTAATGCTCACCCGCATATTTCAGGCTCCAATATCGCTATAGTTCATAATGGTATTATTGAAAATTATTTAGCTTTAAGACAAGAACTGATAGAAGCGGGTTATTCCTTTGAATCGGAAACCGATACCGAAATTATTGCGCATTTATTAAATCAAGAACTGAAAAAAAACAATAATTTTTTAGCTGCTGTTCAGAAAACAGTAGTACGTTTAGAAGGTGCTTTTGCGATTGTTTTTCTCTACCAGCATGAACCAAAATCTTTAATAGCCGTTCGTAAAGGCAGTCCTTTAATGGTCGGTTTAGGTCAAGGTGAAAATTTTATTGCTTCAGATCATTTAGCATTATTGCCAATCACTCAGCAATTTATTTATTTACAAGAAGGTGATATTACTGAAGTCACTGCTGAAACAGTCAGTATCTATGATAGTAAAGGGAAGAAGGTTCATCATCCTAAGCATTTTATCGATTTGCCAAACGAAGTGGTGAGTAAAGGTAAGTATCGTCATTTTATGGAAAAAGAGATATTTGAGCAGCCCAACGCAGTTAATGCTGCGCTTGAAGGCCGTCTTGTGAATCAATTAGAAGTCTGGGATGAAATTTTTGGTGCTAATTCTATACAACGTTTTTCAAAAATTAAGCACGTTCAAATAGTGGCTTGTGGTACGAGCTATCATGCAGGCTTGATTGCAGCGCAATGGTTAGAGCGGTGGGTAGGGATTTCTTGTCAGGTAGATGTTGCCAGTGAGTTTCGATATCGACCGCATATCATTCAGCCAGATACCTTGTTCATTGCTTTATCTCAATCTGGAGAAACCGCAGATACTTTAGAGGCATTAAGACAGGCTAAAACTGAAAACTATGCAGCCATATTAACGATTTGTAACGTTCCTGGAAGTACTATGGTACGTGAATCTGATTTTGTATTATTAACACGAGCAGGTCCTGAAATTGGTGTGGCATCGACTAAAGCGTTTACCACTCAATTAACTGTTTTATTATTATTAACCTCTTTTTTAGGCATCTGCCATGGCTGGGACAAAGATCAGGAAGATGACTGCCTATCTGAGCTAAGAAGTTTACCTAAACTTTTAGAAGAAACACTAAAATTAGATTCTGCGATAAAAAAATTGGCTAAATTATTTATCGATAAAGAACATGCTTTATTTATTGCTCGAGGAATCCATTTTCCAGTGGCATTGGAAGGGGCACTTAAGCTTAAGGAAATTTCTTATATCCAAGCCGAAGCTTATCCGGCCGGGGAGTTAAAACATGGGCCGCTTGCTTTAGTTGATAGTAATATGCCAGTAGTCGTTTTAGTGCCATCTAATTCCTTGCTAGAAAAACTTAAATCAAATATTCAAGAAGTGCGTGCACGCAATGGCCAACTTATTTTGTTTGTACAAGAAGAGTTAGATCTTAATGAGAATGATAGCAAAAGTATTTTGTTACCTAAAGCGAGCGACATGATTAGTCCGCTAATTTTTGCAATCCCATTGCAACTTTTAGCCTATCATGTCGCTATTTTAAAAGGTACTGATGTTGATCAGCCACGCAATCTAGCAAAATCAGTCACTGTCGAATAGCTAGCCATGATTAGTCATTTTACAGCAGGCGGTTACTGGTTCAGTAATGATGGAGGAACGCTCATCATTAACAGTCGGATATTTAAAAAATGATCCATATTGTTTATGCGATTCGTGCAGTAACGGAGCAGAAGGCTTATCTGAATGCGCGTCTATCTCAATAACAGTGTGATGAGGTTGATCAAATTCAATCTTATGATCACTGCTGATCGACTGAATATAGTATCGAACGAATGCTTTACACTGTTCTTTGTTGTCTCCTGGGCGAGCATAACCGCGTTTTAAAATTTCTTTAACAGTTTGTAATTCATCAAGCAGCTCTTTTTTCGGCGTAGCTATTTTTGTTAGACATAGAGACTCCTTACTAATATAGGAAGTCAAGGCTGCTAGTGCTGCAGCAATAGAGAGAGCAACCATTAAGCGATAAAGTTCATCATCAATGGAACTAGATAATAGATAATAGGTAAGTGCAAATGTTGCGGCAAAAACACATAAGGTTAAAATGATTTTAGCTGCCTTAACCGAATTAGATTCATTACTTGCTATGGTGGAACAGGTATTTTTCACGGTGCAATAGGAAGTACCGATGACAATTAGACAAGCAGCTGTTATTGCGCAAACCAATAGTGCTCCCTCTTTATCCTGGCTATCACACCCATCACACCCACCGTCAGAAAAACAAGAATCTCCTGAATTATCAGTAGAATTTAGTAGAAGGTAAAATAAAATATGGTTAGTGGGAATAGTGAATGGATCATGCCTTGAAGAAGAATTCCTACTTGAAGATTGCGGAGTTTCTTCTAAATAAGTATGTAAATCCTTATTAGTCGCGAGTAAATAACGTAATCCTTCACACAGTTGTGCTTCAGTAAATTTACCACCTTCATTTAAAGTAAGGCCATTAACATCAATACCAACTGTATTGATGATATCTATTCTAGTTTCTGGACTGACACCTGGAAATATTTTAGGATCATAAAGTTTATTTAATTCTTTTATAGGCATACTAAATCTCAGTAAAAGTATATTAGAGTTGAGTATAAGAGTGTTAAAAAAAATTTAATAGATTGCTATAAATTCTTTTTGGTCATGTCTGAAATGAATAAAGAATAAGCAAGGAACAAGAGAGATTTTAATCCGAAGTATGAACGATAACTTACACGCTAGCTATTTTAACTATTTCAGCTAATTTGTTCGCAATAGCTTGTACTTCCGATAATTCGCTACCTTCTACCATGACCCGGACGACAGATTCCGTTCCTGAGGGGCGTAATAATATACGGCCGCGATCTTTTAATAAAGACTCTGCTTCTTGCACAGCTTTTTTTATACTAGGGTCGTTGATCGTAACCAAAGAATTCTCAACAGGGATGTTGATTAATATTTGCGGAAACTTTTTCATCGCTTTTTTGGCGATATGTAATGATAAGCCAGATGATTGGATGGCCTCTAGCACTTGCAATGCAACAATGATTCCATCTCCAGTTTTAGTTAAGCGACGAGAAATAATATGTCCAGAAGATTCTCCGCCTAACTGCCAATTTTGGTTTTGTAATGCTTCATTGACATATCTATCGCCCACTGAGGTACGAATAAAATCCAGGCCTAATCCTTTTATAGCTAATTCTAAACCGAGATTACTCATAGCAGTGCCTACAACGCCACCTTTAATATGACCTTGTTTAACACCGTGTTGGGTTAATATAAATAGTAATTCATCTCCATCAACAATTTCACCCAAATTATCTACCATTAATACTCGATCACCATCACCATCAAAGGCAATTCCTAAATCTGCTTTTTGCGATAAAACAGTTTTTTGCACATGTTCTAAATGAGTTGATCCACAGTCTTTGTTAATATTTAAGCCATTTGGCTTTGTACCTAACACAGTTAAGTCTGCACCTAATTCAGAAAATAATGATGGGGCAATATGATAAGTAGCACCGTTTGCACAATCGAGAACGATTTTTAAACCGTTTAATTGAAAGGATTTTGGAATTGTCGATTTGCAAAATTTTACATAACGGGCTTTTGCATCTTCTACCCGAATCGCTTTTCCTAATTTAGCGGAATCAACGGTATGAATAGGTTGAGTAAGGTGGGTTTCAATTTGTAATTCCAGCTTATCGGCTAATTTAGTCCCATCATGCGAAAAAAATTTAATTCCATTGTCATAATAAGGGTTGTGTGATGCACTAATTACGATGCCTGCTTGTGCACCTAAGTCAGAAGTTAAAAAAGCAATAGCAGGTGTTGGAATAGGGCCCAAGAGAAGTACATCAACCCCGGCAGCAGATAAACCAGCTTCTAGGGCAGATTCAAGCATATAACCAGAAATTCGCGTATCCTTACCAATTAGAACCTTATTTCGCCCATTCGCTAGAACTTTCCCTACAGCCCAACCTAGTTTTAGTACAAATTCTGGAGTGATAGGATCTTCACCTACCTTTCCGCGAATACCATCTGTCCCAAAATATTTGCGGGTTTTTGTCATGATGAATCCAAGAATAATTCGATTAATTACAGACTATCTGCTGCTGGATCGCCATCAGTTACTGTCGAGTCCTTTTGTGAAGCTGATTTTTCCTCAGAAGGAGTTGTATCTTTTTTACTTCCATTACTCCAGCCTTTGGGCTCTCTAGGAGGTTTACCCTCCATAATGTCATTTATTTGGCTGGAATCGATGGTTTCATATTTTATGAGGGCTTCTGCCATGAGGTGTAATTTTTCAATGTTCTCTTGGAGTAACGTTTCAGCAAGTTTGTAATTACGATCAATAATATTTCGGCTTTCCTCATCAATTAATTGAGCCGTATCGTCAGAAAATTTAGTGTTTTTAGCTATTTGGTGGCCTAAAAATACTTCTTCATTTTCTTGATTGTAAGTTAAAGGACCAAGACGTTCGGATAAACCCCATTTAGTTATCATGTTTCGGGCAATTTCAGTGGCACGTTGTATATCGTTTGATGCACCTGTAGTGATTTGTTCTGGCCCAAAAATGAGATATTCCGCAATACGCCCGCCAAATAAACTGGCAATCTGACTCTCTAAGCGTTGTTTGGTATAGCTATAACGATCTTCTTCGGGCAAGAACATAGTGACGCCCAGAGCTTTACCACGTGGAATAATAGTAACTTTATAAACAGGATCATGGTCAGGGACTAAACGTCCAACAATCGCATGTCCCGCTTCATGGTAAGCCGTTAATTTTTTCTCTTTTTCATTCATTACCATAGAACGCCTTTCAGTTCCCATCATGACTTTATCTTTGGCTTTTTCTAGGTCAACCATATCAACAGTAGATTTATTTTCGCGTGCTGCAAATAAAGCCGCTTCGTTGACTAGATTAGCTAAGTCTGCACCGGAGAAGCCAGGTGTGCCTCTAGCTATAATCACGGGTTTTACATCTTTTCCATAAGGAACTTTTCTAAGATGAACTTTTAGAATTTGTTCTCTACCACGGATGTCAGGTAGCCCTACAATTACTTGTCGATCAAAACGACCTGGGCGCAGTAAGGCAGGATCTAAAACATCGGGTCGATTAGTGGCGGCCATAACAATAACACCTTCATTGCCTTCAAAGCCGTCCATTTCAACTAGTAATTGATTTAGTGTTTGTTCGCGTTCGTCATGTCCGCCACCTAAGCCCGCACCGCGATGGCGACCGACGGCATCTATTTCATCAATAAAAATGATACACGGCGCTTGTTTTTTAGCTTGCTCAAACATATCCCTCACACGAGATGCACCTACACCGACAAACATTTCGACAAAATCAGATCCGGAGATTGTGAAAAAAGGAACTTTTGCTTCACCAGCAACAGCCCGAGCTAAGAGTGTCTTTCCGGTTCCAGGAGGGCCCATTAATAAAACGCCGCGTGGAATTTTCCCACCTAATTTCTGGAATTTAGCCGGGTCTTTTAAAAACTCAACTAATTCACTGACTTCTTCTTTTGCTTCTTCAGCGCCGGCCACATCGGCAAAAGTAACCTTAACCTGATCTTCCCCTAATAATCGCGCACGACTACGACCAAAAGATAAAGCACCTTTTCCTCCGGCACCGCCCATTTGGCGCATAAAAAATATCCATACTCCGATGAGCAAGAGCATAGGGAACCAATTAATAAAAATACGCATCAAGAAACTTTCTTGTTGCGGTGGTTCTCCTTTTACATTAACTTTATTTTTCAATAACTCAGGGAGTAAATACTGATCAGGAATAGGCATGTAACTGGTGAAAGCTTTGTCACCATTTAATTGTCCTTTTATAACTTGGTTGCTTTGTATCGTTACAGACTGCACATTACCTTGCTGAACGTCTTTCAAAAATTCAGAATACGTTAAGCGATCGCCACCGCTATTACGTGGCTCGAGATTATTAAATACCGAGATAAGTATTACGGCAATAATTAGCCATAAAAAAAGATTTTTCAGCATGTCGTTCAAGCTATACTACCTCGCATTTCTCACAAAGAGGGCATTATATACTAAATTTTTGGGGTTTCGATTATTTTAAGCTCTTTTTCAGTGCTCTAGCCTCAAAAAAAGGACCAAATTAAGCCAACAGTTTATTTTCCCTTACGATAACCTATGGCTACTAAATAAACTTCTGCAGAGCTTCCTCTGGAAGCGGAAGGTTTTCGGATAGTAACCTTCGCAAATAAGCTTCTTAAGTCTTTTAGAAAAACTTCGAATCCTTCTCCTTGAAAGGTTTTTACTATAAAACAACCTTTTGGTTTTAATACTTTCTGAGCAAAATCTAAGGCCAATTCAGCTAAATAAATGGATCTAGGTTGGTCAACACTGCGCATTCCACTAAAGTTGGGGGCCATATCAGAAATTACAAGGTCAATTGGTTTTAATTGTACACGTTGTAAGAATTGTTGCATAACAGATTCTTCTCGAAAGTCCCCTTGAAGAAATTCCACATGGTTCAAAGCTTCCATTGGCAGAATATCTAAAGCATAGACTTTTCCAGTGCTTCCTACTATTCCAGAGGCAAGTTGGGACCATCCTCCAGGCGCAGCTCCAAGATCAACGATGGTCATGCCAGGCTTGATCACTTTGGTTTTTTCTTGAATCTCTAGAAGCTTATATGCAGAACGCGATCGCAATCCTTCTTTTTGAGCACGTATCACATACGGATCGCTAAAATGCTGCTTTAACCAGCGAGGACTACTTTTACTCCTGGACATCGGGTTGTTGTTGACAGTGGGTTTCCCGTATTAGGAATTTCCCAATTAATAAAGCTATCAGATAGCAGAAAGGCAATATGATAAAGGCTTTTCGGTAATTTTCGACGCTATAAAAAGGACTACCATTATGATAGCTTCCATTCCAGTTTAAATGTAAAAATATACCAATCACCGGTTGAAATAAAGCACCTCCAGCCACTGTAGCCATGTTATTAATACCCATGGCTGTTCCTGCTACACTAGAGTGATTATTATCTTTGACAACTCCGAATGCGAGCGATTGCCCCGAAGCGGCAAGACCAAATAAGAATAAACAAATATAAAGCCAAAATAAGGGAAGATGTGGTACATAAATAACAGGTATTAACCCAATAATACCCAAGCTCGCAGCAAATTTTAGAGGCATCCCACGTAAGTTTACCTTATCTGACCACCAACCTAATAATGGGCAGCCTATCCCTATAGCTAGCCAAATCATGGTGCAGGCAGTAGAGGCGGCTTTAGTGCTTATACCATAAGCGACAACCAGAAAGGGTACGCCCCATAATGCTGCAAAAGCGGTGATAGGCGCCCATACCATAAAAGAATATAATGCTATAAACCAAGTTTGACTATTAGCGGCTACTTGATGAAAGCTTTGTAGTATGCTTTTTTTGGAAGTAGGTTGAAACTTGTGTCCTTTTGAAACAACTTCTGGACTATCTCTAACTACCAGCCAAATTAACAGGGCTAAAATAACGCCTATTACACCCAAAAAAATGATGGTCTGTCGCCAACCCCAATGATCTACAGCAATAGTTAACGGGGTTTCGCCAACAATAGCGCCTACACAGCTCATTAACTCGACTAAACCTGTTAAAAAAGCAAAATATCGGGAAGGGAACCACCGCGAGATAAGAACTAAAGTTCCTATAAATGAAAAAGCTGAACCCATTCCCATCATAAATCGTCCCGCGGAAGCGGTAGCTATATTGGTGGTAGAGCCAAACAAAAAAGCACCTACAGCACAAGTGAGAACTGCTACAGTTAATAAGCGTCGAGGACCAAACCGATCAAATAAAAACCCTGCCGGGAGTTGCATTGGGGTATAGGAATAGTAATAAAAGGCAGCCATTGTTCCTAAGGTAATGGCATTAAGTCCTAAGTCATTAATTAACTGATTTGTCATTACTGCCGGTGAAACTTGCAATATGAATTCGTACATGTAAAAACAGGAAGCAAGAATACAGATCACAGCGGCGAGCAAAGTTGGTTTTTGCTTTGCTAAAGAAAGCGATGATAAATCTTTATTGTTATTTTCAGACATAAGGTTTGATTAAAGTAGCAATGCTAATAAAAAATTTAAATAGCATTAGCTGTTTCATTGGAATACTGTGGTTTACAATAAGTTTCTCGAAGCAAAAAATAGCTTACAAAAAACGCAATGATATAACATAAAGGTAATACAAAAAGCGCTTTCTGATAATCTACTATACCATAAAATGGGGTGCCATTATGTATGATGCCCCCCCAATTAACATAAAGCAAAACTCCAATTAAGGGTTGAAATAGAGCCCCCCCCGCAACAACAGCCATATTATTAAAACCAATAGCTGTGCCGACTACACAAGAAGTATTATTATCTTTGACAACTCCAAAAGCTAATGATTGCCCTGATGCAGCTAAACCAAAGACAAATAAAATAAAGTATAGCCAAGGTAATGGTAATGGAGGGGAATATATAATTGTGGTAAGACTAATTATCCCTAATAAAGCAGAAAAACTGAGTGGTTTTGATCGCGAACTGATTTTGTCAGAGAACCAACCAGCCAAAGGACTACCGAGGCCAATACCTAGCCAAATCATTGCGCTGGCCTCAGATGCAGCTTCTGTAGTAAGGCCATAACTGGCAACTAGAAAGGGTATGCCCCATAAGGCCGCAAATGCAGTAACGGGTGCCCATATAGAAAAAGAATACAAGGCAATCAACCAAGTTTGTTTATTACTACAGACTTGTTGTAACCGTTTTAATTCACTTTTATTAGATGGGGGCTGAAATTTATGCCCTTTCGAAACTGCTTCGGGACTATCTCGCACCACCGTCCATACTAACAATGCTAATAAGCAACCTACGATAGCTAAAGAAATAATAGTTGATCGCCAGCCCCAATGATTAATAGCTGTAACTAAGGGGACTTGACCAGCAATTGCCCCTACTGAGCTCATTAATTGAACGAGGCCGGTCAGTAAAGCAAAGTATTGGGGAGGGAACCAACGTGATACAAGGAGTAAAGCACCTATAAATGAAAAAGAAGAACCTATACCCATCAAGAACCTGCCAAACGAAGCCATTACCGCGTTTGGCGTAATCCCGAAAAAGAATGCTCCTAGAGCGCATATTAAAATAGCTAAGGTTATTAAACGCCGCGGACCAAACCGATCAAAGAGTAAGCCCGCAGGTAATTGCATGGGCGTATAAGAATAGTAATAAAAGGCTGCCATAGTACCCAAACTCGCCGCATTAAGACCTAAGTCACGCATTAACTCATTGGTCATAACCGCAGGAGATACTTGCAAAGTATACTCGTACATATAGAACATGGCAGCAAGTATACAAATAACAGAAGCGAGGAATAATTGTTTCTTAGTGGTTAAAGATTGTGGCACATCTTGTGACATTATTGCTTCATTATTGTACATTATTTACCTCTTAGATCATGTTCCTCATGACCTTATTGTTGATAGCTTTTTTTAAAAGATCAAGTTAACGTTACTCTGCGCACTATAATGCGGCATTTTAAAATCTTAGTAGAAAACAATAAGTGATCGAGATTTTGATTGCAAGTCCATAAGATTTCAGACTTATTTATTATTTTGATTAATAATGTGTACTGATAGAAAGTATTTTTTAGGATCAATCTTTATCATAAAGATTGATCCTAAAAAATACTTTGTTATACTTGGGCGGCTGTTGCCGGGATGGTGGAATTGGTAGACGCGCCGGACTCAAAATCCGGTGATGGTGACATCGTGTGGGTTCGAGTCCCACTCTCGGTACCATAAAAATTATCTGCTTTGAAGAAGAGTGATCGCAGTTGCTGCGATTCCTTCCTGCCGCCCAATAAAACCCAGTTTTTCTGTGGTAGTTGCTTTTAGATTGATCTGATCCAGATCGATTTTCATGTCCTGTGCTAAATTAAATCGCATTACTGCTAAATAATCCTTAAGCTTGGGTGCTTCTGCGATGATGGTAATATCTACATTATTAATAGAGTAATTTTTTTCATCCAACATTTGGACAGTTGTTCGTAGGAACACTCGACTATCTTTATTTTTCCAGCGCTCATCAGTATCAGGAAAATGTTGACCTATATCACCCAAAGCACAGGCCCCTAATAAGGCATCCACTAGAGCATGAATGACGACATCACCATCTGAGTGGGCTTTAAGTCCCATCCGATAAGGAATTTGGACACCTCCCAACGTTATATAGTCCCCAGTTTCAAAGGCATGTACATCGTAGCCATGGCCTACTCGAAAATTAATGTTCATAAACTCCTCTTCTTCATACAAATTTTTGCTTAACGCCAAAACGATTAGTATCGTATCATGATGGACAGATATTTCTCAGGCCTAAACTTGGGAACATAATGGAGGTAGCTTTCTGACTTAAAAACTAGGTTGGATATGAAAGCAGATGCTATGATTAACGAGCAGATTTTAGTCGAGAAGGGTTTAATGATACAGACGGCACATTATTTTACAAATTACTTTTTAGTGGCTATGCCCGTTTTAACGGATGCTTATTTTAATCGTTCGGTGGTGTATATTTGCGAGCATACAGAAAAGGGAGCAGTGGGTATTGTTATTAATCAACCCTTACAATCCTTGCGGGTTAATCTTTCAGAAATATTACAAGACATCACGAATAGCAAGACAGAGGAGTCAGCTAACAACATTGCAGGGGCAGATTTTCCGATATTATGTGGAGGGCCGGTTCATCCGGAACGTGGTTTTGTGATACATGCACCTCAAGGTGAATGGCAATCTAGTCTTAAAATGAGCAGTGAAATTTCCGTAACTACTTCTAGGGATATTTTACTCGCGATTGCGAAACAGCAGGGGCCTGATAAGTTTATTTTCTCTTTAGGCTATGCAAATTGGATAGCCGGTCAAATGGAACAAGAAATTGTTAATAATTTTTGGTTAACTTTGCCAGCTAGTCCTAATATATTGTTTGATATTCCTTTCGAGCAAAGATGGTTAAAAGCGATGAATCACTTAGGTGTGGATGTCACTAAATTAGCTTATATGGGTGGTCATGCCTGAGATTAAGACCGTTATAGGGTTTGATTTTGGTTCTAAGTATATTGGTGTGGCGGTAGGGCAAACATCGCCTTCTTTGGCTCAACCTTTGACAAGTTTAAACGTGAAAAATGGCCAGCCTCCCTGGAAAGAAATTGCTCAGTTGTTACAGGTTTGGTCTCCTGATGTCTTAGTAGTTGGTATCCCATTAAATATGGATGGATCAGAGCAACCGATAACCCATTTAGCGCGAGATTTTTTAATGGAATTAAAAGATCGTTTTCAAATGCCAGTTTTTCCTATTGATGAAAGGTTAACAACCGTTGAGGCGCGCTCACGGCTTTTTGCTGTGGGTGGGTATAAAGCCCTGAAAAAAAAATCTATCGATAGTCTTGCGGCTCAATTAATCGTTGAAATGTGGTTAGAGAACCGATGAGTAAGGCACTTTTTAAATCAACCTCTGTCGTCGCTTCCATGACGTTGATTTCGCGGATTTTAGGTTTTGTTCGCGATATGGTTGCTGCTCGAATTTTTGGCGCGACAGCAGCAGTGGATGCTTTTTATATTGCGTTTAAAATTCCTAATTTCATGCGTGGATTATTTGCCGAAGGATCTTTCTCTACGGCTTTTATTCCCACTTTATCTGAATATAAGCAAACTCGTTCACAACAACAAGTGCAGCAATTTGTTGCGCATATTGCAGGTACATTAGGCTTAATTTTATTGGGAATTTGTATTCTAGGAGTTTTAGGTAGTAAAGGTTTAGTGACGGTATTTGCACCAGGCTTAGATCCTTATCGCTTTCAATTAGCAATAGAGATGTTAAGGATAACGTTTCCATACTTGATGTTGATCTCATTAACCGCATTAGTGGGCGCGACTTTGAATTGTTACGGACAATTTTGGGTGCCTGCTTTTACGCCCGCATTATTAAATATCTCCTTAATCATGACTGCTTTTGGTGTGACACGTTTTTTTAAAGTACCTGTTGAAGCGCAGGCATGGGGTGTATTGCTAGCAGGTTTTCTACAATTAGGCTTTCAATTACCGTTTCTACATCGATTAAAATTATTGCAAAAACCACAATTTAAGTGGCGCGATCCTGGCGTGCAAAAAGTGTTAAAGTTGATGTTGCCGGCTTTATTTGGTTCTTCAATAGGGCAAATTAGTTTATTACTTAATACCGTTTTTGCTTCTTTTTTAGTTGCAGGTAGTGTGACATGGCTTTATTACTCCGATAGACTGGCTTATTTTCCTGTAGGTGTGTTTGGAGTGGCTTTGATGACGGTGATTTTGCCACATCTCTCGCGTCAGCATGCAGCAAAATCACCAGAATTATTTGCTAGCACATTAAATTGGGGCTTACGTTGTAATTTATTGATTGGAATCCCCGCTTCATTAACCATGTTGATTTTATCGGGACCGCTTATAATTACACTTTTTCATTATGGAAAGTTTACTATCCATGATGTCTTTATGACCCAACGTAGTGTAGTAGCTTATTCTATCGGTATACAAGCATTTATGCTGATTAAGGTATTGGCAGCTGCTTTTTATTCACAACAAAACATAAGAACACCCGTGAGAATAGGAATTATTGCCATAGTTGCGAATATGATTTTTAATGCCATATTAATTTTTCCGCTAAAGCACGCGGGTTTAGCTTTGGCAAGTTCATTATCAGCTTGGTTGAATGCGGGTTTGTTATTGTGGGGTTTGCAAACTCGCCAAGTTTTTCAATGGCAATCAGGATGGCTAAAGTTTGTATTACAATTGTTATTTGCTAATAGTACATTATGTTTATTTTTGTGCTGGGCGGCAGCCGCTACTCCGGTTTGGATAAATTGGGGTTGGCAGCAACGTTTTTCACATATTTTCTTTTTAGGTATCACTTCAATTATTATTTATATTTCTAGTTTATGGATAAGTGGTTTGCGTTACGATGATTTGAAAGCCCAGTCATGACAGAGCTTATTTGTAATAGCCATAATATAAAAGCGAGACATAAAGGTTGTGTAGCGACTATTGGTAATTTTGATGGTTTACATCAAGGACATCAAAGAGTTATCCAGTCGTTAATCAAACTTGGTAAACAGCTCAATCTACCCACTTGCGTGATTCTTTTTGAGCCCCATCCGCAAGAATTTTTCTATCCAGAGAAAGCGCCGGCACGCTTAATGCGACTCCGAGAAAAAATTAAATTTTTACAATTTTTAGCTATCGATCGAGTCCTTTGCTTACGGTTTAATAAACGTTTAGCAGAATGCAGCGCAGAAGAGTTTGTTAAGAAAATTCTAGTCGATAAATTAGGTATAAGAGGCGTAATAATCGGAGATGATTTTCGTTTTGGTGAAGGACGTCAAGGAGATTTTCCACTTTTGCAAAAATTAGGCCAGGAGTATGGATTTCAAGTTTTTTCTACACCAACCGTATTATTTGAAAATGAACGCATAGGTAGTTCTCGAGTAAGAAATGCCGTCCAGCAAGGTGATTTTGAATTGGCTGCATTACTATTAGGCCGTCCTTTTAAACTCAGTGGGCGCGTAATTTATGGCGATCAACGCGGACGATTACTCGGTTTTCCGACCGCTAATATGGGGTTGCATCGCCATGTCATACCTTTACAGGGCGTATTTATTGTAGAGGTGCATGGTTTAGGGGCAACGCCATTAGCTGGGGTGGCAAATATTGGTAAACGACCAACCGTGAATGGCTTGAAAAATTTATTAGAAGTTCATTTATTTGATTTTGATCAAAATATCTATGGCCGGTCTGTCGAAATAGAATTTTTAAAAAAAATACGTCATGAAAAAAAATTCGATAGTCTAGAAGCACTTAAACAGCAAATTACTCAAGATGTGGCTATCGCTAAAAATTATTTTATAAAAAATTAATCTATTAATTTTTATCATTTAATAAATCCTTAATCTTTAGCTTGTATTGTTTTTAAATAGATAAGTATTTCTGAAAATAACAATAAAATCAATTATGAATCCCTATATAATCCCTTTACATCATTATACTGATCTGCTTAAAAAAGCTTATCTAGAAGATATAACATCGAAGATTGAAGTGGCTGGAGTAAAGATTTTTGGTGATAGCCTAAGTGATCCGGGGGGTAAATATGGGATGTATGAAAAAAAAATCTGGCATTTCCCATTAGGCCTAACTTTACATAAATCACCACATAAACAATTTACCAATGGTTTTGTTTGGAATTATGCATTTTATAAAAAAATGACATATTTAAGAAAATCGCATAATCCATTAGAAAATTCTAATTTAGCTCCCATTCATGGCTTCTTCAAATCTGAAAATAGGGCGCAAGGAGGTGCCATGGACTATAATTATGGACGATTTTTAAATTTCTTTAGATATCTAAAAGGGTTTTTTCTGAGTCTTGCCCTGACTAACATACAAAGCGAGGCAAAAAAATTAAAAAAAGAAAAACATAGTAAACTTAATCCAGATGATTTATGTATTATTTTTGCAGGAGCTAATGATCTCGTCACTGCAGGATATTGTAATAAAGGCGGAGCTGAGCGAGCCATACAAGGAATTGCTAAAACGATAGAAATTTTAACGACATCTCAACAAAAAGATGATTCAAATTATTCTAAAAATATATTAGCTTTTACTTTGCCTGATTTTAGCAAAACTCCTAGATTTTCCAAAAAAACAAAAGAGGAAAGGAAGCAAGCCCAAGAAGCTTGTCATTTCTTTAATGAAGGATTAAAAAATCTTGCTAAAAGTTACCAATATCTTGATTTTAGATTGTGTGATATCTATCAGGTAGCTAAAAAGGAGGATGTAGATCTAACTAAGATTAAGAAAAAAGCAATTATCATAACGGGCTCGGGAAATACTAAGAAGATTTATTATGCCGATAACGAAAGCTTTATTTTAAGAAATGGCAAGGAAGTATCGATTGATATTAATCTATCAAGAGCGGAAAAAAAATTACTTGGGAAAGAAAAAGGAAAAATTGCAGGGAATAGCAAAAATTTACAAGAAATAGAGAATTTAGTTCATAAAATAGGTACTAAAGCGAAATTAACTACAGATGTAAAAATATTTGATGCTGCTGCAGTGTTTGAAAAAATAGATGAAAATCCTGAAGCTTATGGGTTTACTAGTGGTTGTGCAGTTTATTATTTAAACAAAAATCAAGATAAGGAATGTATTTCTAAAAAAATAACATCAGGCAATGCCATCATACTTAAAGAAATCAATCAAGAATATAATGAAAAGAAAGGATCTCTTTCGGAATTTTGTTGTTATTATGTCCAAAATGGAAAGTTGGTGGAACACGATATTAATTCAACTAGGATTGCCAGTGTTACAAGCTTTACCCTTTCTAAGGAAGAAAAAATTGAGTTGCAAGAAAAACTTAAGCAACATCCTTTAAAAGACGGAATAAGCCAATTAATTGGCATGGAAGATAAACATAGCTCTTGGACTACTCATCTAGTTCAATCTGCTGTACAAGCCTATAAAAAGAAATTTGGAGAAAAAATCCAACTTGCCGATATTTATGCTTCCGTATTATTGGCAATAAAGAAAAGTTTCCCCAATCAGCAAGACATATTCTGGGATGATTTACATCCTTCGGTAATGGTCCACTTTTTGTTAGAGACCATGTTTGAACCTTTTTTTGAAAGTAATTACAATGTGAAACAGCCTCGAGTTTGGACGGATGACATGGCTATTCATAAGAAAGTCCTTCCTGAAGTTAAACTTCCCCATAAATCGGCAGAAGCACCAGATGATTATGATTATATGAGAAAACTTTCTATAATTTAGAGATTTTTTTGACGAAACCGGCCGGGCTGATTAGACTACGCGGATTATGTCACGAAAAGAATTTTACTTAATCCTCGAGACCAGTGAGCAGATTGCTCCAGACGTCAAGCATTTCACTTTTCGCTATGAAGAGGGGGTGAGCTTTGAGTTTATTCCAGGCCAATTTATTACCTTGCATATACCTACCGCTGAAAAAGTATTACGCCGTAGCTATAGTATCGCCAATAAAACGCATCAGGCGACTAATAAAATTGAATTTGCAGCCTCTTATGTTCCCGCAGGTATTGCGAGTGAACTGCTATTTACATTAAAACCAGGAGATAGAGTTACGGCGACCGGCCCTTTTGGGCGACTCATTTTGCGCGAAGAAATGCCGGAGCGTTATGTGTTGGTAGCAACGGGTACCGGCGTTACGCCCTACCGGACGATGCTGGCTGAGTTAGAACACCGATTTCAATTACGTCCCTGTTTTAAGGTTATTTTGTTATTTGGCGTGCGTACGCGGGAAGATTTACTATATCGCGATGAGTTTATTGCGTTTGCAGAAAAAAATGCTTGGTTTGAATTTCACGCTTATTATAGTCGAGTTAAACTCCATAAGGCATTGAGTTATGAACATACCGGTTATGTATTAAATGCCTTTAGTGAAATTAAACCAAACGCTAAACAAGATATTGTGTATTTATGCGGGAACCCCAATATGGTAGATGAGGTATTTACGCTTTTAGTCAAAAGTTATGCTTTTCCTACGGATATTATCCGGCGTGAAAAGTATATTTCCTCTAATTAGCAAATTAAGCAGTTATAGTGAATAACTGCTTAATTTTGAAAAAGCATACTAGTCTGCTTCAATTTGTTCCAACACTGAGATCATTTCCATCGCCGCATCTACTGCATCGCGGCCTTTGTGACAACGCTTTCCATCTATACGTGCTAACGCTTGTTCTTCACTATCAGTAGTTAGAACTCCAAAAATAACAGGTATAGATTCTTGCAAAGCAACTTTTTGGCAAGCATAACTCACCTGTTGGCAAACATAATCATAATGATCGGTCTCGCCACGAATAACAGCACCTAAACAGATGATAGCTAAACAGTTTTCATCGGAAATTGCTATTTGCTGAGCTGCAAGACCGATTTCTATCGCCCCAGGAACTCTGACAATAGTGATGCATTGTTCGGGAAAATTTAATTCTTTTAATCGTTGTAAGGCACCATTAAGTAATTCTTCGGTGATACTTTGATTGAAGCGACTGACTACGATAGCAATATTAAATTCATCAGTCGGTTGATTGAAATGTAAGGGTTTAGCAATGATTTCTTTTATTTTTTGCATAAGATGTTCCTTTTTTATAAATTGAGTAGATGTCCGAGCTTGGTTTGTTTAGTTTTTAAATAAGTGTGGTTCATTGAGTTGGGTGTGGTAATTAATGGAATGCGTTCCACAACTTCTATTCCATATTGCTCTAAATCGATAATTTTTTGTGGATTATTGGTTAGTAATTTTATCTGCAAGATTTTTAAGGTTTGTAGCATTTGCGCGCCTATCCAATAATTTCGATCATCACTGCCAAAGCCCAATTTTTGATTCGCTTCGACAGTATCAAGGCCCTGGTCTTGTAAGGCATAAGCTTTAAGTTTATTCAATAAACCAATACCCCGACCCTCTTGGCGTAAGTAAAGTAATATACCCCCTTGCTGACTTATTTGCGCTAAAGATTCATGTAATTGCCAACCGCAGTCACAACGGGCAGAGCCAAAAAGATCCCCGGTAAAGCATTCTGAATGGATACGTACTAAAGTGGGTTGTTTGGACGCTGCTGGTTTTTCTTTAATAAGTGCTAAATGATGATGCTTGTCCAGGCAACTTTCAAACAATTTAACTGTCAAATCGCCATAATCTTCGGTAGGTAAACCAATAGAGGCGATTTCCTCGACTAAAGATTCAGTTTGTAAACGGTATTGGATTAAATCCCGTATCGATAATAAACTGAGTTGATGTTGCTTGGCGAATTTTTCTAAGTCAGGGAATCTTGCCATACTGCCATCTGGATTCATGATTTCACAGATAACCGCCGCAGATTTTAAGCCGGCTAAACGGGTTAAATCAGTACTGCCTTCTGTCTGACCCATGCGTTCTAAAATACCGCCTTTTCGGGCACGTAACGGAAAAATGTGGCCTGGCATGACGATATCTTTAGGGCCGCTTTCGGGATTGATAGCTACTTGAATGGTACGGGCACGGTCTGCGGCAGAGATGCCAGTCGTAACCCCTACGGCAGCCTCGATAGACGCAGTAAAGGCAGTGTGAAAAGGGTTGGTAGAGTGTTCTACCATCATAGGAATTTGCAAGCGCTTAATATCTTCTTCAACTAAAGCTAAGCAGATTAATCCACGGCCATGTTGGGCCATGAAATTAATAGCTTCGGGCGTTACTTTTTCAGCAGCAATGACTAAGTCACCTTCATTTTCTCGGTTTTCATGATCAAATAAAACGATCATTTTGCCTAGGCGTAGGTCTTCTAAAGCGCGGTCGATATTCGGGAATGCAGAGGTCTTTATCATCTGTTTTGTTATTGCTGAATTGGGACAGTATTATACCCCTATTGTTCCCTCCATTTAAACTCAAAACATGTATCTCTACCTAAATGAGTGGTATTAATCGGTATCGCCCGCTTTAAGGGGTTAGGAGAAGTAAAAGCTAGTTGGGTATTTTCTCCAAGCCATATGGGCGCCACATAAATAAATGCACGTTGTAATAAACCGCTTTTAATAAAAGCTTGAAAACTAACACCCCCAGCCTCTATCCACAAATCAATCTTTCCATCTTGTCCAATTTGATTCAGTATCGCAAGTAAATCAAGACCATTTTTATCACTTTTTATGGGAATGAAGCGTATATTATGTTGTCGTAGTTTTTGTTGATGTTGTTTACTTAAATCAGCATCATGGAAAATTGTAATGGATTCCGCAGAATTAAAAATTTTTGCTGAAATCGGTATACTGAGATGCGCATCTAAAATATAAAGTGGTTTTTTATATACTTCATCATTTAAACGGCTATTTAATAAGGGATTGTCAAAATGAATTGTTTTCGCCGTAGTTAAAATGGCGTCATTTCTCTTACGTTGTTGATGAGTAAATTGTTGCGCCTCATCTCCCGTTAATCGAATAGGTTTTCCATGTTCGCTAGCAATTTTCCCATCTAAACTCATGGCCAATTTTGCGGTAGTAAAAGGTCTTTTATGTTTCCACCAGTAGCTATAACTCGCATAAAAATTATCGATAGCAGGTAGAGGATGCTGAATACATTCAATTCCTGCATCTTGTAATATTTTATCTGCGTGGTTGTTTACAGCAGGATTAGGATCTCGGTAACCATAAACAACTTTAACGATGCCGCTTTTTATAATCAAATCAGTGCAAGGAGGAGTTTTTTTGGCGGTATGACAACAAGGTTGTAAGGTCACATACAATGTGGCGCCTTGGATAAGAGAAGGATCAACTTTACTAATGGCATCCACTTCAGCATGAGCCGAGCCACTTTTCTGGTGATAACCCGTAGCGATAATCTGTGTATTTTTAACTAATACCGCGCCTACGCAAGGGTTTGGTGCACAAAAACCGCGACGGATTTCTGCCAGTGCTAAGGCAGATTTGAGATAGTGAGTTGCAGTGTTATTCATGTATCTAAGGCCTGAGCCAATTTTTCATGTAGCTTATCAAAAGCACCATTACTCATAATCACAATATGATCGGAAGTCTGGGCTTCTTTAACTACTTTTTGGACGATATCCGCTACGGAGTCGCAAATAACAATAGGAATTGATGTTGTTTCAATTAAGCGTTCAATACCCCAATCTTGCTTTGGTCGCAATAACCATACCTTATCTGCATTTTGTAAAGAAGGACCTAAGGTTTCTCGATGTATTCCAGAACGCATAGTATGTGTACCAGATTCTAAAATAACTAAAATGCGTTTATTTCCAATTTTTTTACGTAAACCGGCAAGCGTTGTGGCAATGGCGGTAGGATGATGGGCGAAATCGTCGTAAAGTGTTATTCCATTGACCTGCTTATAGATTTCTAAGCGACGTTTGATACCTTGAAATTGATTCAATGCAGCAATTGCACTTTTTGGATTAACACCGATATGATGTGCAGCCGCTATGGCAATAATCCCATTTGCTGCATTGTGATCCCCGATTAACGACCAATCTACTTCGCCTTGTTTTTTGTTTTTATGATAGACAGTAAATTGACTGGCATCTGCTTTTAATAATTCGGTTCGCCAAGTTATATCTTTATTTTCTTCATTTCCTGTGTACTCAATCGGTGTCCAACACCCTCGTGATATGACATTTTGTAAATTTTTATCGGTTTTTGGGCAAATAATTAACCCCTGGCTAGGCACTGTTCGTAATAAATAAGAAAATTGAGTTTTAATTGCATCTAAATTGGGAAAAATGTCTGCATGATCAAATTCAAGATTATTTAAAATCAAGGTTTTAGGGCGGTAGTGAATAAATTTAGAGCGCTTATCAAAAAATGCCGTATCGTATTCATCTGCTTCAATGACAAAAAAACCTTCTCCTAAACGAGCAGAACTATCGAAATTTTTAGAAATACCCCCTATTAAGAATCCAGGATTTAAGCCAGCATATTCTAATATCCAACTTAATAAACTGGATACTGTGGTTTTACCATGCGTTCCTGAAACCGCTAAAACCTGGTATTGACTTAAAACATTTTCGGCTAGCCATTGTGGCCCCGAAACATAAGGGATATTTTGATTTAAGACATATTCAACACATGGATTCCCACGTGTCATGGCATTTCCCATGATGACTAAATCAGGATGAGGTATTAGATTTTTTTCATTATAGCCTTCAAAAACCGGAATTTTATGTTCGGTCAAATGAATACTCATTGGAGGATAGATATTTTTGTCAGAGCCGCTCACTTCTAATTTTTTTTGCTTGGCTATTAAAGCAATGCCTGCCATGAATGTACCGCAGATACCTAAAATATGAAGTCGCATATTAGCCTAGAAAAAGTATGAATGTTTCAAGTATATTACTTAACTTTAAGTTACCTGGAGAATACGCGGGATGTCAAAGAAAAATGTGTTTTATGCTCAATCAGGCGGCGTAACGGCAGTTATTAATGCAACCGCCTGCGGTGTGATTGAAACCGCTAGGCAATATAAAAACAAAATCGGTAAGGTTTATGCAGGCTGCAATGGGATTATAGGTGCTTTAACTGAGGATTTAATTGATACAAGCAAAGAAAGCAGCAAAGCAATTGCTGGACTACGTTATACGCCCGGAGGAGCATTTGGCTCTTGTCGCTATAAGTTAAAAAGCCTAGAGGAAAATCATGCGCAATATGCACGTTTATTGGAGGTGTTTAAAGCCCATGATATCGGCTATTTTTTTTATAATGGAGGTGGGGATTCACAAGATACCGCACATAAAATTTATTTGCTTAGTCAAAAACTAGGTTATCCTTTAAGTTGCATAGGGATTCCTAAGACGGTCGATAATGATCTTCCTATAACAGATAATTGTCCTGGTTTTGGTTCTGTTGCAAAGTATATAGCTATTTCTACCTTAGAAGCAGGTTTAGACGTAGCTTCGATGTGTGCAACTTCGACTAAAGTGTTCATTATGGAAGTAATGGGTCGACATACCGGCTGGATTGCTGCAGCAAGTGGGTTGGCAATGCAAAAAAAAGGAGATGCGCCACATATTATTTTATTTCCTGAAATAAACTTTGACGAGTCTTTATTTTTACAGCAAGTAGATAAAACCGTAAAAAAATACGGTTATTGCGTTATTGTTTTGGCGGAAGGGATTAGGGATGACAAACAACAATTTTTAGCTGAAGCGGGTACTGTCGATGCATTTGGACATAAGCAATTAGGTGGTGCGGCTCCGGTTATTGCTCAATTAATTAAAGCTAAATTAGGATATAAATATCATTGGGCGTTACCTGATTACTTGCAACGTTCTGCACGTCATATCGCTGCTGAAGTTGATGTTGAACAGGCCTATGCCTTAGGCAAAGCGGCCGTTGAATTTGCGCTTAAAGGCAAAAATGCGGTAATGCCAACTATCGTGAGAGCAGCAAGCAAGCGCTATCAATGGACGATTGGGGAGGCAAAATTAGCTGCGGTAGCCAATCAGGAAAAAAAACTACCCCGTTCTTACATCAGTAAAGATGGTTTCCATATTACTCAGCGTTGTCGAGATTATTTGCTGCCATTAATTCAGGGTGAAGCTTATCCTCGGTATCAAAAAGGTTTACCAAATTATATATCGCTAAAAAAGATTAAAGTGAAGAAAAAACTAGGGAATTTTGTTGTTGAATTGAAATAATTATGCCGCTACTTATCTAAAAAGGTAATATGCATTATCATACATATTACTTTTTTTGACATTTATAGGACTTTAAACAAAGTATAAGTTTACTCTATGGGTCATAATAATAAAACTTTAATAAAGCTATGGCATGAATATAAAAGACATTAGACGGAAAAATTTACGGAAATTAGCACGCTCAGTAGGTGGGATCACCGATTTATCTGAGTATTTGGATCGCTCCCAAAGCCAGATTAGTCATTTAATAGGCAATAGCCCGATTAAAAATATTGGCGATCGATTGGCTAGCCATATTGAGAAGGTTTTTAATAAACCTCATGGATGGCTGGATCATGAACATGCTGCTGAAGAGTCTGAAGGTGCTTATCAGTATGAGAATAGTCAGCCTTATTATCAAGTTCCCTTATTGACGCCTCAAGAGGCGAAAGAACGTTTTCTGCAATTTATAAAAATTTCACCAAAAACCTACTCTAAGTATCTCAGCACTAATATTCCGCTTAGTTCTGATGCTTTTGCACTACGCGTAGAAAATGATTGTATGGAAACCGCGCAAGGGCCAAGTTTTCCTAAAAACTGTATTATTGTATTAGATACTGATTGTGTAGCACATAATGCTGCTTTTATTTTAGCAAAAATAAAGCAAGATCCGGGAAGTACGCTACTCTTTAGACAACTTGTTATAGATGGAAATCGTCGCTATCTAAAGGCGCTAAACCAGCACTATCCTTTGACAGAAATGCAAGCTGATGATTCGACATGTGGTGTAGTGCGTTTTATGATAATGGAATTTTGATAAATAGTAGATTATTTTTGTTCAATATTACTAGTTATTTAATTTAAACATGCTTTTAGTGTATTGTTTAATAACGATAGGCTTTTCGTTTCCTTTTATAGCGATGGCAGTTGCAAAATCAGGGTAAAGGGATAAGTTTGAAATAGCATACTGAGCATTCATTCCCTTTTTTTTGTACTCTAAAGTACTTAAATGGGAATTTAAGGAAAGTTTATATCGTGAATAGGGATGAGTCTGCAAGGTAGATCCCATTGCTTTTATTAAAGCTTCATTTCTTACCCAAGCATTAAAAAATCCCTCTAGTTTCTTTATGCCTTGTAGTAATTGTAGTCGATCATATTCATAGGCAGGAAGAAAACGATAGGCGATTTTGTCAAGATGTATTCTGTGGTTTATATACTCAATATCAATACCTACAGGGGTGTCGATAGTAAAAATATAAGCCAAGATATTTTTTGAATGGGAAAGATTAAATTCTATGCGTTGCTTAGAATTTAATAAAGAGGGCTTCCCAGAATCTGAATATGCAAATTGTAAATTTTGTGGATATTGTTCTGAATAATACGCTAATAAATCACGTAACACAGCTCTGGCGATAATAAAGCCTAGTCTATAATAGGGAGCTAACTTTTCAGCACGTATTTTTTCCTCAGAGGAAAGCCAGTTTTTAAAGAGCTCATATTCATGTGCATGAAATTCGAGATTAGTATGCCAAACATGAATAATAGCTTGGTTTAATCCGCCCATAGGTATGAATTCCTTAGTTTTATGGCTAATTATTTTATTTTTTAATATACCCTAGGATATTGAAAATGCGAAATTTTGACTTTAGTGGGAAGTAGGGGGGCGAGTGTTTGCCAGAATAGCCGTTAACAACTTAAAAAACCTTGCTGGATTTCCATACCTTCCAACACGATAAAGCTAAAAAAAATATATCAAAGCAATAATAGATTCTGCATTTAATTTATTCCTAAGTATTATCTATTAAGAAAATAAGTAAGTTCCAAAAATAGAAATTATTATTGTTTTTAACTATTTCTATTCTTAACCCCAAGAACTACTACCAGCAAGGTATTCATAAACTCAGTAATATCTATATAAACATTAAAAAAATAATGTGTCAATACATTTTGTTAGTAATTTGCGGTATACTGGGTAAGGTCGAATTCAGGGATATAATAAAATGGAAACATTTTCCGTTAATAATTTTTTAAAGCATTTAATACTCGATTGCGGATTAAAAAAAGAATTGGTTGATGAAATGATAGTTTATGCTAAACAACAGCAAATTTCTTTTATAACTTATTTAATCCAAACACAAAAAATAGACTCTTTCTATTTAGCCCATCTTCTAGCAGCAGAATTTTATCTTACATACATTGACTTAGATACTATTGATTTAATGCAAATACCAAGCAGTATATTGGATAAAAAGTTATTACTAAAATATAAAATATTACCTTTATCACAAGATAAAAAAAAATTAACGTTAGCTCTAGTTGATCCCACGCAGCAACAAATTTTCGACGAAATTAGATTTTCCACTGACCTAATGTTGGAATATAAGCTTGCAGACGAAAAACAGTTGGTAGAACTATTAAAAAAAATAAAAGATACCTGTTTAGTAAAATCGGGTATTAATAATCCGATAACCTTAAGTCGTTATCAAGTAGCGCAAACAAAAGACGTCAATGATCAAGAGCCAACGTTAAGTAATTCCAGCAATGACGATTTAACAATTATCAATTATGTCAATAAATTCTTGATTGAGGCTATTTCTCATAATGCATCCGATGTTCATATAGAACCCTACCAACATCAATTACAAATACGTTTTCGGATCGATGGATTATTATATTCAATGCTTGTTCTACCTAAGCATCTAATTTCACGAATTATCACACGCTTAAAAATTATGGCGCAATTAGATATTGCTGAACGAAGAATTCCACAAGATGGTCGTTTTCAATTAAAGGATATTAATGGTCGGAATGTGGATTGTCGATTGAGTACCTGCCCAACCATTCATGGTGAAAAATTAGTGATTAGAATTTTGGATAGTAATAAAATGTTATTAGAAATAGACAAATTGGGAATGAACAAAACGCAAAAAAGAGAATTTATCAAAGCTCTAACAAGTCCCCATGGTATGATTTTAGTCACAGGACCCACCGGAAGCGGGAAAACCATCACACTTTATACAGCTTTAAGTTTTTTAAAAAAAACTACCGTTAATATTTCTACTGTGGAAAATCCTATAGAAATCATTCTATCAGGAATTAATCAGGTTAATGTAAATCCTGCTGTGGGTTTAAATTTTGCTTGCGTGTTAAGAGCTTTTTTACGTCAAGATCCTGACATTATTATGGTAGGAGAAATGCGTGATCAGGAAACAGCTGAAATAGGAATAAAGGCTGCTCAAACAGGTCATCTGGTTTTATCAACGTTACACACCAACAGTGCTGCTGACAGTTTGATCCGCTTAGAAAATATGAATATTCCTACCTACAATATTGCAGCTTCTGTACAGTTAATTATTGCACAGCGTTTAGTCAGACGTTTATGTGTGCATTGCAAAATTGAAGAGCAGTTACCAGAAAAAATTTTGTTAAAGTTAAATTTTTCACCCGAGATTAAAATTTTTGCTGCAAAGGGATGTCCGCGATGTACCGAAGGTTATAAAGGCCGTACTGGAATTTTTGAAGTATTAACGCTCACAAATGATATAAAAAAATTAATTCTTCAGAAAAATAATGCATTAAAAATTAACCAATTTGCTAAAAAAAATGGTATGCAAACTTTATATTTATCTGCCTTAGATAAGCTTAAACAAGGTGAGATAAGTTTATTAGAAATGAAACGCGTAATAAAAGACTAAATGTATGTTGACTTTTACTAAAGTTTTCATCTGGGAAGGGCTAACTAACACACGAGAGTCGTGTAAAGGTAAAGAATTTTTCCGAAATAAAGCTCAATTACGCTTAGAATTACAACGCCAAAACATTTATATAAGCTATATTCGTACGCGTTGGATAATTCGATTTACTAAACCTGTCAAGACACAGGATACCTTTCTTCTTACTCGTCAAATAGCGCGGTTACTGCAAGCAGGAATTCCATTGTTACAAATATTACAATTACTAGAGAACAGCGCCAACAACACTATTTTACAGGAATATTTACAAAAATTAATCGCTGATTTAGAGGAAGGTTTTTCATTAAGTGAAGCGTTACAAGAAAATAAAGCCTATTTTAATAAATTTCATTGTAGCTTAATTGCATTAGGAGAAAAAACTGCTACTTTAGGGTTAATGTTTGATCGCATTGCAGAATATCAAGAAAAAAGCATGAAGTTAAAAGCAAAAATAATTAATGCATTAGTATATCCTACTGTAGTTTTAATAGTGGCTATTCTGGTTTTTATTGCTTTATTAATGGGAGTTGTGCGCCTACGTCAGAAAAAAACTGTTCAAACTGAGGAACAACTCCCATTAATAAAGCAATAAAAACCAGAATAGCCACTATTAAAACTACAG